>NZ_CP152413.1:6930000-8130000 GCF_038967635.1 Bradyrhizobium sp. B124
AGGACGTGATCGACCTCTACGGCCGCGTCAATGTCGGCGCCAAGGTCGTCGTGATGTAAGTGTGGTTTTGAAGCAGCTGCTCTAAAGATGGTGTCGCCCCGGCTTTCGCCGGGACGACGGAATCAAAACGGCCGCTCGATTGGAGCGGCCGTTGTCGTTTCAGCGATCGCGCTTACGCGTAATCGCTGTTGTCGTCGCCGCCGTTGTCGTCGAAATCGTCGGCGTCTTGATCATCGTCGCTGTCCTGGTCGGCCTGCGCCTGGTCGAACGCGCCGGCGCGCGAGCCGGAATCACTGTCGCGACCGGACGAACTGACATCGTTGATCCCGGCGTCACGGGCAAGGTTGCTCGACGACTGGTCGCCGCCCCAGGGACGCGAACCACCGCCGAGGCCGCCGGCGTCGGCCAGCGATTGATGGCTTCCGCCACCCATCATGCCGCGAATGCTGGAGAGCAGCAGTCCGCCGCCGACCACGCCGGCCGCGGCCGCAGCCGCAGTGCCGAGGAACGAGCCGCCACCGCCGCCGGGCGCGCCGCCGCCGAAGGGCGGGGGCTGCTGGCCGCCGTAGGGCTGGCCGTATTGGGGCTGGCCGTATTGCTGCGGCGGTTGGCCATAGCCGCCCGCCTGCTGCATCGCCTGGCCCGAGTTCCAGACCGGGCGGCTGCCGCCGACATCCGGCGGGCGCACCGGCGGCACCGAGCCGTGCGGCTGCTGCTGGCCCTGTCCGAAGATCGCATCGCGCATCGAATCGAGGAAGCCGCCGCCCTGCTGCTGTGCCGGCTGTTGCTGGCCGACCGCGGCCTCGAGCTCCTGGATCCGGTCATGGGCGCGCTTCAGCGCCTCGTCCTGCACCAGCGCGGTCTGCACCAGCGTGTAAACCGCATTCGGCGCGCTGCGCAGGCCCTGCATGATCGCGGACATGGCCTCGCCGTCGCGCGGGGCATTCTCCAGCTTGGCGAGCCGGTCGAAGAGATCGTCAATCAGTTGGCGTTCTTGCGGTGTCATGGCGTTCTCCATCGCGTCGATCGAATCGGCGCGCGGCTGATGTAGGACGGGCTTTGTGGCGCAAGGAGTGGGGGCCAGAATTAAATTTCTGTATGCGACAATACGACCGGCGGCTTTTCGTGAACCCAAAGCGTTTTCGAGCGAGGCCTGCCCCGCACTTGATGCGGGGTGGGTCCCGGTTCGCGTGAAGAAAGCGCGTCAAAACAAGGGTCAGCCGAGTGTAACTTTATTCAGGGCCAGCAGCGCGGGGAAATGCTCGCCTGCGAGATAGGCATGCTCGGTCTCGCGCTGCGTCGTCAGCGGGTCGAGGTTCTGTAGTGTTTCATCGACGAAACCGGGATGGCACATCACGAGCCCGTCCTCGGGCAGGCCGTCGAGGAAGCCCTGCATCAGCGCTCCGAATTCGCTGCCACGCGTAAAATCGTAGGCGCCGGCGAAAGCCGGATTGAAGCGCAGGCCCGATCGCTGGGCCTTGATCCGGAATTGGGTGCTGAGCACGTTCAGCACTAAAGCCTTCGGCGCCGTCAGTTGGCGTGCCAGCGGACCTTCGCGTCCGCACTGCCGCACCCAGGCGCCTGGCGCGCGCTCCTTCACGGCGCGCAGGAAGCCGTCGCGGACCTGCGGGAACAGCTGCGCGTGCTGATGGCCGTCGACGAAATCGGGCGCGCGGCCGAACAGATCGTGGAAGGCATCGAGCTGCGCCAGCACCTCGGCATGGACCAGATCGGCGTCGAGCCGGTGCATCAGTCCGGCGCGAAGCAGCCGCGGGAACGGCAGGAACATGTCGCCGTCGAGTGGACGGAAATGCATCGTCAGCGGTCGGAACGGCGCAGTCAGCGTCACATGCAGCCCGATCGCGCAGCGCGGGCTTTTCGCTACCGAAGCCTGCAGCGCGGCCGCAGCCTCGCGGCCGATCGCCGGCGTCACCATCATCACCGACGTCGCATTGAGGCGGCCGCGCTCGATCAGGTCGCGGATCGCGCGGTTGACGCCATCGCTCAAGCCATAATCGTCAGCACACAGCCAGATCCGGCGCGGCAAAACTTCGCTCATTCGGCGGCGGTCCGCTCGGTGGCGCTCTGCGCCGTTCCGCCGTCGGCGTGCTTCTCGGTATGCTCGGCGACGAAGTAGATCGGCCGTGCCTTCAATTCGGAGAGGATCTTGCCGATATATTCGCCGACGATGCCGATCATGATCAGCTGCACGCCGCCGATCGTCATCACGCCGATCATCAGCGAGGGATAGCCGGGGACCTGCTTGCCGGTGGTCAGCACTTCCCACAGGATCGAGAGGCCGAACAGGAAGGCCGCGCCTGCGAGCAGCGCGCCGAGCAGGCTGGCGAAGCGCAGCGGCGCCACCGAGAACGAGGTCAGGCCCTCGATCGACAGGCCGATCAGCCGGCCGGCATTGAAGGTGGTGACGCCATGCGCACGCGGCGCCGGCTCGTAGTCGACGCGGATCTGCCTGAAGCCGATCCAGCTGGCGAGGCCCTTGAAGAAGCGGTTGCGCTCCGGCAATTGCCGCAAGGCCGCGGCCGCGCGCGGCGACAGCAGGCGGAAGTCGCCGGCATCCTCGGGAATCCGCTGCCGCGCGCCCCAGTTGATCAGCGCGTAGAAGCCGCGCACGGAAAGCCGCCGCAACGCCGATTCATTGTCGCGGTGCGCCTTCGCCGTGTAGACCACGTCGTAGCCGTCATCGATCCAGTGCGCGACCAGTTGCTCGACCAGGGTCGGCGGATGCTGGCCGTCGCCGTCCATGAACAGCACCGCGCCGCGGCGGGCGTGGTCGAGGCCGGCCATCAGCGCCGCCTCCTTGCCGAAATTGCGCGACAGCGACACCACCTGGAGGTCGAGCCCGTCGGCGGGCAGGCCGCGCGCGATCGCAAGCGTGTTGTCCTCGCTGCCGTCGTCGACATAGACCACTTCGCAGTTAAGGCCGTAACGGGCGCGCAGTGAGCTGGCGAGGTCGATCAGCCGTTGGTGCAGCGCCACAAGCCCGTCGGCCTCGTTGTAGACGGGCACGACGATGGACAGACCCTGCGCGGCGGCGGTCTTGGCGGTTGTGGTCAGGCTGGAAACGTCAGAGCCCAGCATCATCGGTCAGGTTCCAGAACTAGAGCGTTTTCCAGCGAAATCGGGTTCCGTTCGCGTGAAAGAAAACGCGTCGCAACGAGAGATCATGAACACAATATGGTACCGACGGCCGGCTGTCGCCAACATGAACGGCCCCGCCTGCTCATTGTCGCAGGAATGCCTCGAGCTTGGCGAACAGCGGGTTCTCGCGGTCGAACACGTAGTCCAGCGACACCACCGACACGGTTTCGGCGCCGTGCTCGCGCAGGAAGCTGCCGAGCGCGTAAAGCTTGCCCGGTGGGCAGTGCAGCGTCAGCATGCCCGACGAGGTCGGGCTGCCGAACGGGGCGACCACGCCGAAGCGGGTATGCGCTTCGGACAGCAGCGCGTCGTTGCAGCCGGCGAACCGGGTTCGCACCTCGCGGTACTTGCTGGCGCGAGCGCGCGCGGCGATGTGGTCGAGGATGACGCGCGCGGTCTCGCGGGCGCCGGTCGACCAGTCGGCATCGCGGGAGGCGACGAGGTTGGCCTGGCTGCGCAGCATCACGCCGTCGTCGAGCACCTTGAGGCCGTTGGC
This sequence comes from Bradyrhizobium sp. B124, assembly GCF_038967635.1. Lineage (NCBI taxonomy): Bacteria > Pseudomonadati > Pseudomonadota > Alphaproteobacteria > Hyphomicrobiales > Nitrobacteraceae > Bradyrhizobium > Bradyrhizobium sp. B124. The sequence goes on from NZ_CP152413.1 coordinate 6,933,656, forward strand.
CGCGAGCGTCGCGCCGGTCGTCGTGATGTCGACGATCAGCTCGGCGGTGCCGGCCGCGGGTGCGCCTTCGGTGGCGCCGGCGCTCTCCACGATGCGGTAGTCGCCGACGCCGTGCTTGGCAAAGAAGCCGCGCGTCAGGTTGATGTATTTGGTCGCAACCCGCATGCGGTGATTGTGCTGCTCGCGGAAGCCGCTTGCGACGTCGTCGAGATCGGCCATGGTGCGAACGTCGATCCAGGCCTGCGGCACCGCGACCACGACATTGGCATAGCCGAAGCCGAGGCCTTCGATCATCAGCACGCGCTTGTCGGCATCCGGAATGCTCTCGCGCACCAGATCCTCGCCGGTGACGCCGAGATGCACCGAGCCGCGCGCCAGGTTGGCCGCGATCTCGCTGGCCGACAGATAGGCGATCTCGACATTGTCGACGCCGGCGATGGTGCCGCGATAGTCGCGCGCGCCGCCGGCTTTCGACAAGGTCAGCCCGGCGCGGGCGAAGAAGCTCTCCGCGTTTTCCTGCAAGCGCCCCTTGGAGGGAACGGCAACGACGAACGGCGTGCTCATCGGGCGCCTCCGTTGGCGCCGGCCTTGCCATGCCGGGTCATCGCCTCGATCCAGACCGAGAAGCCGACCGCGGGGATCGGACTGGCCGAGCCGAGCTGCGTCATCAGCCCGTCATAGCGGCCGCCCGCGACCAGCGGCTCGGCGCCGTTGCCCTTCGCGTGCAGCTCGAACTCGAAGCCGGTGTAGTAGTCGAGGCCGCGGCCGAACGCGGTCGCGAACCGCGTCTTTTTGAGGTCGATGCCGCGCGCGGCCATGAAGCCGACCCGGCTCTCGAACTGGTCGATTGCCGCGGCAAGGTCGAGCCTGGCGTCGGACGCCAGCGCGCGCAGCTGCGCGATTGCGTCGTCGGGATCGCCCGATATGGCGAGGAAGCGCTTGATGGTGGCGAGCGCATCGCGCGGCAGCGCGCCGCCCTTCAGCGTCGATTGCTCGAGGAAGCGGTCGGCGATCTCGGCGACGGTGCGGCCGCCGACATTGGTGGTGCCGGCGATCGACATCAAATCGGTGACCAGCGCCAGCGCCGCCTTGCGGTCGGATCCGGCCAGCGCTGCGAGCACGCCTTCGTATTCGTTGCGGCCCGGCGCGGTCGCCAAGGTCAGCTGCTCGATGTCGTCGGTCAGCGAAACCTTGCGGTTGAAATCCTTGATCAGCCGGCGCCGCCACACCGGATAGAGCTCGAGAGCATCGATCAGCGCGTTGAACAGCGCGACGTCGCCCGTGCGGATCTCGACATCGGTCAACCCGAAGGCCGTGGTTGCCTCCAACGCCAGCGCCAGCATCTCGGCGTCGGCCGCGGCGCGATCCTGCCGCCCGAAGGATTCGATGCCGGCCTGCAGGAACTGGCTCGGCTGGCCGTCGCGATAGCGGAACACCGGGCCGAGATAGCTGAAGCCGGCCGGCTGGCCGGCGCGGGGCGAGGCGAGGTAGTCGCGCGCCACCGGGATCGTGAGATCCGGCCGCAGGCAGAGTTCCTCGCCGCTCGGGTCGGTCGTCAGATACAGGCTCTTGCGGATGTCCTCGCCGGATAGGTCGAGGAACGGCTCGGCCGGCTGCAGGATCGCGGGTTCGGACCTGAGATAACCGGCCTGCGCGAACGAGGCCAGCAGCGCATCCGCCCAGGAAGCCGCTCCTGGGGCGGATCCGGCGGCGGGTCGTGGTGCGGCAGCTTCGCTCATCTCGACGTCCAAAGGTCCGGATTCGGGTACCGGCACTGGTTCCAAGGGTGGTTCGGGGCAGCCCTTACCATGGCCGTATCACGGTTTCGACAGCGATCGACCAAGTGGCTTAATGATTGCGTGCGTTAACGATTTTACGACGGCTTGGCTAGGTGGAACCGGAACGTTCGATGGCTTATGGCAAACATTGCTAAAGCCTGTGGTCGCTCCCATAATTGGGGAGAGGGTCCCATCATGAATATGAACGTGTCGTTGACCGACGAGTTGAGCGAGTTCGTCAAAACCAAGGTTGCGAGCGGCCGTTACACCTCGGCAAGCGAGGTCGTGCGAGAGGCGCTGCGGATCATGGAGCAGACCGAAGAGGCGCGATTGGCATTCCTCCGCAATGCCTGGGCGGCGGGACAGGCGAGCGGCGACGCGGGTCCGGCTGACTTCGCTGAAATCAAGGCGCAGGGACGAGCCCGGTTGAAGGCAGCGGGCAAGTAAATTGGGAAAGGTTCGCCTTTCTCGGCTCGCGCAAAGCGACCTCGCCGAAATCTGGTTTCTCATCGCATCCGACAAAGGACCCGCGACGGCAGACCATTGGATCGATCGCATTGAAGCGCGCTGCGGCCAGTTGGCGCAATTCCCTGAATCGGGCCCGGCGCGTCCCGACGTTGCCGATGGTGCGAGGATGCTGGTGATTTCGCGGTGGCTGGCGCTTTACGAGATTATCCCAGGCGGCGTGCGCATCATGCGCGTCATCGATGCCGCGCGCTCTCTTGGAGAGCTGGATTTGTCAGGCGAATAGACCGCCGGCCCGCGGGCCGCCGTTCCGGCTAGCCCTTTGCTCCCCAATCCCCCAGCGCCGCCTGCACCAGCGCCAGCGCCGCGACGGCGGCGGTGTCGGCCCGCAGGATGCGCGGCCCGAGTGCGAGACGGAGGATGTTGGGCTGGCGCAGCAGCAGCGCGCGCTCCTCCTCGGCAAAGCCGCCCTCGGGGCCGATCAGCACGTCGATCCCGCCGTTTGCGGCGGTCGTTGCCTGCAGCGCCTGCACCGGGTTCGCCACTTCGGCCGCCTCGTCGCAGAACACCAGGAGCCGTGCCGGATCGCGCCCCGCCAGGAAACGTTCGAGCGGAAGGGGATCGGCGACCTCGGCAAGCGAGATGATCCCGCATTGCTCGGCGGCTTCAACCACATTGGCGCGCATCCGCTCGCTGTTGACCCGCGATACCTGGGTGAAGCGTGTCAGCACCGGCACGAGCCGTGCGGCGCCCATCTCGACCGCCTTCTGCACCATGTAGTCGAGCCGCGCATGTTTCAGCGGCGCGAATACGTAGATGACATCGGGCAGGCGGTCCTGCGGGCGGGTCTGCGCCGTGATCGTCAGCGTGTCGGCCCGCTTGCGGCCGGAAATCTCGGCGCGCCATTCGCCGTCGCGGCCGTTGAACACCAGCACGGTGTCGCCGGCGCCAAGCCGCAGCACGTTGCCGAGATAGTTGCTCTGGTCGCGTTCGAGCGAAACGGTCGCGCCGGCTCCGAGCGGGGCATCGACAAACAGGCGGGGGCTACGAAAATCGAGTTCAGGCATGTCCTAGGTTCCTGAGCCGCGTTCTAGCCCAAAGGTGCTGCCAAGTATTGCCCGCTGCCGTTGATTGCGATCGGAGAGGATCGGCAGACACCGTAATAGGCGTCGGGCGCCGGCGCTAAGGCCGCTTCCATGCGGCGAGGCAAGTTAACCAAGCCGGGCGACACCGTAGTCCCGCGGACTCGTCAGGACCGCTCCGGCCAACTACTACAGGGGTGTCGATATATTGCTTCTGTCACCAAGTCATTTTTGAAGTCCGAGGGGTCGCTTGCACGCGGCCCCTTTTGCGTTTCGGTCGGTGTGGGCCCGCAAATTCGAGCTGAGGCATGACCGAAAATCTCGTTCAGGCACATTTGATGGCCCGGATTTACCGCCGTTCGCGGCCTAAAGGCTTAAAATCGGGGAACAATTTAATGTGGCCGGTGTGGCCCTACGCCGCGCTGTCGCCCAAATCCACGGGTTGTTAAGGGCTCACAGGAATCGTAAAACGCCCCCAAATTTCGTTGCTTCGTTTTGTTGCGCTGGGGTTGCCTGGACCTTTTGCCGGAGAAACACCCTCGATGATCCGCCGACTGATCGTGCTGACCGTTGCCGCGACCGCCCTGTCCGCGGGGTACGCCGCTGCCCAGAGCGCCTTTCCGGCACCGCTGCCCAATCAACAAGGGAAGGCCGGCACCGCCTCGGATCCCGCTTTCCCGCCTGTCAATGGCATGCGTCCAAGCCAGGCCGGCAGCGCTTCGGATCCTGCGTTCCCGCCGGTCAACGGCGCGCCGGCGGCCAGGGTCGGCGCCACGCCGTCGGCATTTCCAACCAATGGTGCGGCTCCCATCGCCGGTGGCGGCCTGTCGTCTCCGCCGCCCCCGCCCGGCGCCGGTGGCGGCGCCGCCGGTGACGCCTGCATGAAGGATTTCGTTCCGCTGCGCGAGGAGACCGAGAAGCGCGGCAAGGCGATCAAGGCGGCGAGCGACCGGCACGCCAGCCCCCAGGAGGCCTGCAAGCTGATCGGCAATTATAGCCAGGCCGAAGTCAGGATGATCAAATACGTCGACACCAACGCGGCGAAGTGCGGGATCCCGCCGCAGATCTCCGATCAGCTCAAGAACGGCCACAAGAATACCGAAGCGCTGCTGAAGAAGGTCTGCAACGTCGCGGAGCAGGCGGCGGCGCAGCCGCGCGGGCCCGCGGGGCCGTCGCTGAGCGACGTGCTCGGCTCGTCCGCCTCGCTGCCGGAAGCGACGCCGACCAAGAAGGGCGGCAGCACCTTCGACACGCTGAACGGCAACGTTCTCACCCGATGATCGAGCGCCCGATGATTGACCGCGCATGAGTGACGTCTCCGCCCGCGTTGCCGACTCCACAGGCAACTGGGTGGATACCCATGCGCCGGTCTGGTCGCGGCCCTATCTGCGGCTTGCGCGCTACGACCGGCCCATCGGCTCCTGGCTGTTGCTGATGCCGTGCTGGTGGTCGGCGGCGCTGGCCGCCGGCGTCGCACATGATGTTCGCTCGCTCCCGCTCGTCGTCCTGCTGTTCTTCATCGGCGCCTTCGTGATGCGCGGCGCGGGCTGCACCTGGAACGACATCACCGATCGCGATCTCGACGCCAGGGTCGAGCGCACGCGGTCGCGGCCGATCCCCGCCGGGCAGGTCACGGTGACGCAGGCGGTGATCTTCATGGTCCTGCAGGCGCTGATCGGGCTCGCGGTGCTTTTGCAGTTCAACCGCTTTGCGATCATGACCGGCATCGCCTCGCTCGTGATCGTCGCGATCTACCCGTTCATGAAGCGGATCACCTGGTGGCCGCAGGTCGTGCTCGGTCTCGCCTTTTCCTACGGCGCCCTGATGGGATTTGCGGTGACGCTCGAGCGCATCGATGCGGCTGCGATCGCGCTTTACGCCGGATCGATCGCCTGGGTGATCGCCTACGACACCATCTACGCCCATCAGGATGCCGAGGATGATGCGCTGATCGGCGTCAAATCCACCGCGCGCCTGTTCGGCGCACGCACCCATCGCGCGCTGGTGATTTTCTATGGTCTCGCCGTGCTGCTGATCGGCGCGGCGTTCGCGCTTGCGGGCGCACGCTGGCCGGCGTGGATCGGCCTTGCGGCGTTCGCGCTGCATCTCGCCTGGCAGGTCCGCCGGCTCGACACCAGCGACCCCGCGCTCTGCCTGCGCATCTTCAAGTCCAACCGCGACGCCGGCTTCATCCTGTTCGCGAGCCTGGTCGTCGATGCGATGCTGCGCGCGGCTTAGGTCGCGAGAATGCGAAGCTGCGTCCCCATCCTCAGCTGTCATCGCCCGGCCTGTGCGCAATTGCGCACATTGACCGGGCGATCCAGTACGCCGCGGCCTCTCGGCTTAAGCACAGCCGTCTCTGGAATACTGGATCACCCGCATGCGCGGGTGATGACACCGCGTGGTGTGGCAACTTGAATCGACAACCATCCTCATCGTCGTCCTGGCGAAAGCCAGGACCCATTACCCAAATCTCGATTGTTGCGCGTCGCCGGGGCCACGATCCCGTTCATCACCGAATGCGGTGGTTATGGGTGCTGGCTTTCACCAGGACGACCATGAGGTGAGAGTCGTGGAGCGGCGAAACGTACTCAATCCCGCGCGATGATCTCGCGCTCGTCGCGATGCACGCTGGTGCCGTTGAGGCTGACGCCGGCGCGGCGGCGGACCAGGAATTTCGGGCGGCGCGCGCGGATTGCGTTGCGGCGGCGGCGGCGCGGGGCAGGCTGGCGCGGCGCCGGCTCGGTCAGTTGCGGGAGATGGAAGATGTCGCTCCACATCTGCCAGGCGGAGCTGATCTCTTCGGCATCCGAACTGGTGCCGAGCGGAATGGAGAGCGCGGGATCGCGGTGAACCAGCACCAGCATCTGCGCGTCGTCGATGCCGCGCAGCGCGACACCGAGGAAATCGCTGACGCGAACATTGACCGCCATCCGCATCCCGAGAACGGCACGGCGCAGCACGACATGTTCGCGATGAAGCTCGACCTGCCGCATGCCGCCATCCGCGCGCGCATCCTGCGCGTGGAAGCTGAGCGGAAGGGAAAGTGGGTCGAGCCGCAGTGCGCGGCTCGACCCGGCGGAATTGATTCCGCTTGTTGGTGTTTGACGCCTCAAAGCCCTAGTCTCCCCGCCGGGATTATGTTCCCGGTCGATGTGTGAGAGCCTAGCCGAGCGATGGCCGTTTCGGCTTAAAAAGCCTGGTTAACCGCTCCTCACCTGGCGCCATGATTGACAAGAGGTTGGCCCGCATGATTGACGAAGCCTTGCGCCGATCACTCAAATCTTTGTTGCCCGCCGGTGCAAAGTGCTTGAATTCCCTGTGAAACCGGCACATCTGGTTAGGTCTGTCGACGCCATTCCGGGCCCCCCTCAATCCGCAGGAATTCGTTCGTGAACTCTTCACCATCTGCATCGCGACACGGCGATACCTCCGATCTGTTCGATCAGTCCGGCCTGAGCGACCTTGCGCAGCGTCTGGTCGAGGCCGCAAAGCGCGCCGGCGCCGATGCGGCCGATGCCATCGCGGTGCGGGGCGTCTCGCAAGGCGTCGAAGTCCGCGACGGCCGCGTCGAGGAAACCGAGCGCTCCGAAGGCGATGATGTCGGCCTTCGGGTGTTCGTCGGCCAGCGCCAAGCGGTGGTCTCGACCAATGACGTCAGCGGCGACGGGATCGCAAAGCTCGCCGAGCGTGCGGTCGCGATGGCGCGCGTCGCGCCCGACGACAAATATGTCGGCCTGGCCGATCCCGCGCTCCATGCGCATGATTTCCCCGATCTCGATCTGCTCGACCGCACCGTCCCGACCACGGCCGAGCTCGAGCAGCGCGCCATCGAAGCGGAGGCCGCGGCACTCGCGGTCAAGGGTGTCACCAAGTCCGGCGGTGCATCGGCCTCGACCGGGATCGGCGGCATGGTGCTGGTGACGTCGACCGGCTTCCACGGTTCTTATCTTCGCTCCAGTCACGGCATCTCGACGACGGCGATTTCCGGTGAGGGCACCGGCATGGAGCGCGATTACGATTTCACCAGCGCGCCGCATGCGTCCGATCTCGATTCACCCACGGCCGTTGGCCGCAAGGCCGGTGAGCGCGCGGTGGCGCGGTCGAATCCGCGCAAGGTCGAGACTTGCAAGGTGCCTGTGGTGTTCGACCCGCGGGTTGCGGGCTCGATCGTCGGCCATCTGGTCGGCGCCATCAACGGCGCCTCGATCGCGCGCAAGACCAGCTTCCTGAAGGACAAGCTCGGCGAGCAGTTGTTCTCCAGGGATATCCGTATCATCGACGATCCCCTGCGCGTGCGCGGCCTGCGTTCGCAGACCTTCGACGCCGAGGGCGTCGAGGTGAAAAAGATCGCGCTGATCGACGAAGGCGTGCTGACCACCTGGGTGCTGGACTCCGCGACCGCGCGGGAGCTCGGCTTGGTCACGACCGGGCATGCGCATCGCGGCGTGTCGTCCTCGCCATCGCCCGGAACCTATAATCTGCATCTCGAGCCGGGTGCGGTGACGCCGAAGGAGCTGATCTCCGACATCAAGCAGGGTTTCTATGTCACCGACCTGATCGGCTCCGGCGTCAACGGCGTGACCGGCGATTACAGCCGCGGCGCGTCCGGCTTCTGGATCGAGAACGGCGAGATCACCTATCCGGTCAGCGAAGTGACCATCGCCGGCCATCTGCTGCCGATGTTCAAGTCGCTGGTCGCTGCCAACGATCTGGAATTCCGCTACGGCGTCAATTCGCCGACGCTGCGCATCGAGGGCCTGACGCTTGGCGGACGCTGATACGGACGACTGGACCAAGGCGCGCGACGCCGCCTTGCTGACCAGATCGGTGCAGGAGGCGGGCCGGCTCGCATCGTCGCTATTCCGCACCGAGTTGAAGAACTGGATCAAGGGCGCGTCCTCGCCGGTCTCCGAGGCCGACATCGCCGTCAACGACCTCCTGGAGCAGCAGCTGCGTTCGGCGACGCCGGGTTACGGCTGGCTGTCGGAGGAAAGCGCCGACAACGCGACCCGGCTCGACAGGCGCTTCACCTGGATCGTCGATCCGATCGACGGCACCCGCGCCTATCTCGCCGGCCGCGAGGACTGGTGCGTCAGTGTGGCGCTGGTTGAAAATGCATCGCCGGTGCTCGCGGCGGTGTATGCGCCGGTGACCGAGGAATTCTTCTTCGCCGCCCGCGGCCAGGGCGCCACCCTGAACGACAGCGGCGTGCACGCGACCGCGGGCACCGAGTTCGATTTTCCCCGCATGGCCGGACCGAAACCGCTGGTGCAGCGGCTCAGCCCGACGTCGGACGAGATCACGCTGTTTCCGCGGATCGGATCGCTGGCCTTGCGGTTGTGCCGCGTAGCACAAGGTCGACTTGACGCCGCCTTTGCGGGCGGGCAAAGCCGCGACTGGGATCTTGCCGCCGCGAATTTGATCGTGCAGGAAGCGGGTGGTAAGATGACCGCGCTCTCGGGGGATGCGATTGAGTACAATCGCCGGGAGGTGACGCATGGGGTGCTGGTGGCAGCAGGACGCGAACGTCATGCACGCATTGTCGAGCATTTTCGCAACCGTCCATTGCCGTGAGGCCCCGCCGATCCGCACCGCGTTTCCGATTGTGACGACCAGACTTGTTACGACAAACCTGTGACGATCAGACTTGTAACGATCAGACTTGTAACGACCAGACTCGTGACGACCAGACCTGTGACGACCACGACTTCATTTGCTTGCCGGGCATCTCGTTAGGAAAACCATCATGTCAGACAATGCCCAGCCACAGCTGCTCCACCTCGTGATCGGCGGCGAGTTGACCGATCTCGAGCACAACACCTTCAAGAATCTGGACGAAGTCGAGATCGTCGGCGTCTACCCGAACTATGCGACCGCCTATGCGGCCTGGAAGGCGAAGGCGCAAGCGACCGTGGACAACGCCCAGATGCGCTATTTCGTCGTCCATCTCCACCGGTTGCTCGATCCTGAGCAGGACACGAAGCACTCCCATTGAAACGACTTCTTCGCGATCTGCTGCGCAGCGGCTTCGTGCAGCGCGCGCTGGGTGTGCTTGCGGCCGAGTACCTGCGGCTGGTGTGGTACACCAACCGCTTCATCTATCAGCCGCATGACGTATACGGGATCGTCGAGCCCTTGATGCCGGCGATCTTCGTGTTCTGGCACGGCCAGCACTTCATGACGCCGTTCATCAAGACCAAGGACAGCTACCGCGCCAAGGTCCTGATCTCCCGCCACCGCGACGGCGAGTTCAACGCGCTGGCGGTCGAGCGGCTCGGCATCGGCACGATCAGGGGTTCCGGCGACCATTCCGGCGCGTTCCATCGCAAGGGCGGCGTCGGCGCCTTCCTGGAGATGGTTCGGACGCTGGAAGACGGCTGCAACATGGCTACGACGGCCGACGTGCCGAAGCGGGCGCGGGTGGCGGGTCTCGGGGCCATCATGCTGGCGCGGGAAACCGGCCGGCCGATCATCCCCTTTGCGATGGTCACCAGCCGATTCATCCGGTTGAAAAACTGGGATTCCACGACCATCAATTTGCCATTCGGGCGCGGCGCAGTGGTAGGTATTGAGCCGGTCTATGTGCCGCCCGATGCCGATGCCGCGACGATGGAAAGGCTTCGGCAGCACGTGGAGAATCTTCTCAACGAAGCGACCCGGCGCGCCTATGCAGCCGTCGGGCGGCCGGAGGCAACGCTTGGCTAGCTCGCTACCGATGACGTTGCGCATCTACCGCAAGCTGTCGTCCGCGATAGTGCCGCTCGCGCCTGCGCTGATCAAGCGGCGGCTCAAGTTCGGCAAGGAAGATCCCGAACGCGTCGGCGAGCGGCGCGGCGTCAGCGCCGATACCAGGCCGCAGGGACCGCTGGTGTGGATCCACGGCGCGAGCGTCGGCGAGGTGCTGGCGGCGGTCGGGCTGATCGAGCGGCTGCGCGCGCTCAATCTGCGCATCCTGCTCACGTCAGGGACGGTGACCTCGGCCGCGATCGTGGCCAAGCGCTTTCCACCCGACGTGATCCATCAATACGTGCCGTATGACTCGCCGCGCTATGTCGCGCGCTTCCTCGATCATTGGCGTCCGTCGCTGGCGCTGTTCATCGAATCCGATCTGTGGCCGAACCTGATCCTGTCGAGCGCCGCGCGGCGGCTGCCGATGGTGCTGATCAACGGGCGGATGTCGCAGCGCTCGTTTCCGCGCTGGCGCCGGGTCTCCAACACCATCGGGGCGCTGCTCGGACGGTTCGACATCTGCCTCGCGCAGTCGAAGACCGACGCCGAACGTTTTGCCGCGCTCGGCAGCCCCAACGTCATGGTCACCGGCAACCTCAAGCTCGACGTCGCGGCGCCGCCGGCCGATCCAGCCAAGCTGGAGCGGCTGATGTCGGTGACGCGCGGCCGCGCGATCGTGGTTGCCGCGTCCACCCATCCCGGCGAGGAAGAGCTCCTGATCGAGGCGCACAAATCGCTCGCCGGCTTCTTCCCCGGGCTGCTCACGGTGATCGTGCCGCGGCATGCCGCGCGCGGCGAGGCAGTGGCGCGGCTGGTGACGGAAGCAGGCCTGCGCCCCGGGCTGCGCTCGCATGAGGATCTGCCGGTCGCGACCACCGATATTTATGTCGCCGATACGATGGGCGAGCTCGGCCTGTTCTACCGGCTGGCGCCGATCGTGTTCATGGGCGGCTCGCTGGTCGCGCATGGCGGCCAGAACCCGATCGAGGCGATCAAGCTCGGCGCTGCGATCGTGCACGGCCCCCACGTCTTCAATTTCACCGAAGTCTATGACACGCTCGATCGTGCCGGCGGCGCGCGGCGCGCCGACGATCTGGAAGCGCTGGTCAAGCAGCTCGGCCAGTTCCTCGCCGACCCCGCGGCACGCGATACGTCGCTTGCGGCCTCCGAGCGCGTCGTCGAACAGCTCGGCGGTGCGCTGGAGCGCACGGTGACCGCTCTCGAGCCCTATCTGTTGCAGCTGCAGCTCGAGATGGGAGCCGCCAATGCGTGAGCCGGCCTTCTGGCACCGGCCATCGTCTTGGACATCGCAATTGTTGAGACCGCTTGCCGCGCTGTACGGTGCGGTGGCCGCGCGGCGGATGCAGGGCTCCGGCGTCGATGCCGGCATTCCCGTGATCTGCGTCGGCAACTACCACGTCGGCGGCGCCGGCAAGACGCCGACCGTGCTGGCGCTGGCAAAGCTGCTACGTCAGCTCGAGGAGCGGCCGGTGGTGCTCAGCCGCGGCTATGGCGGCAGGCTTGCCGGGCCGGTCAAGGTCGATCGTGACCACCACACGGCGGCCGATATCGGCGACGAGCCGCTGATGATGGCGGCGACCTTGCCGGTCGTGGTCTCGCGCGACCGTGCCGCTGGCCTGGCGCTGGCGCGCGCGCAGGACGCAAGCGTGATCCTGATGGATGACGGCTTCCAGAATCCGAGCGTGATCAAGGACACCTGCCTGATCGTGATCGACGGCACGCGTGGCGTCGGCAATGGCCGCGTCATTCCGGCCGGACCGTTACGCGCGCCGCTGTTGCCGCAGCTGGAACGCACCGACGCGCTGATCGTGGTCGGCGAGGGGGGTGCAGCGAAAACGATTGCGGCCGATCTCGCGTCCCGTGGCAAGCCGGTATTGTCGGCGCATCTGAAGCCGGATGAGGCCTCGTTGAGTGCGTTGCGCGGTCAGCGCGTACTCGCCTTCGCCGGCATCGGCGATCCCGCGCGCTTCTTCAACACGCTGCGCGCCAGTGGCGTCGACGTCGTGCGCAACACGGCCTTCGCCGATCATCATGCCTTCACCAAGGACGAGATCGCGCAGCTCGTTGCCGATGCGAGAGCTGACGCCTTGACGCTGGTGACGACGGAAAAGGATCTGGCGCGGTTGCGCGGACCGGCCGGGATGCCGGCCTGGGCACAGGCGATCGTGCCGTTCGCGGTGACGCTGCAATTCGAGGATGCTGCCGCGCTGCGGCGCCTGGTGAGCGATCAGCTGTTCAAGGCACGGAACAGGAGGCTGCGCGCGTGAGCCCCGTCTTGAGCTTAAGCCTGCGACTTGAGCACGCCGGGATGGTGGCGCTGCAGCACGGCGGTCGGGGTGGCGTAGGCTTCCTGCAGGTCGACGCTCCAGTACTTCAGCTCGTCGAGCGGAATCCGGACGTCGGTGATGGCACAACGCACAAAGGTGCCAGGCGAGATCACGCGGAAATCGCCGTCGAGATATTGCACTTGCGCTTCGCCATGGCCCGAGGGACCGAACTTGTTCAGCACGTTTGAGCTCTCCGCCTTGCCTCCGATGAGGCAGCCCTAATGTTCATGAAGCCGTCTATCACAGATAGGGGGTCATGTCCGCCCGTTAAACCACCGACTTGTGATGATTTGGCGGCAGACGTGCATGGTAGCGTTGCAGCTGTGGTCCGCTGTGTTGGCAGCGCCATAACGAGCCGGCCGGATCGGATGCGCTTCACGTCAGTTTTCATGTGCCTCGCGATGCTTGCCGTGCCGGCCGCGGCCGCGGCGCCGCTTCCGGCGCCGCATCAGGTCGAAATTCCCGAAGGCAATATCACGCTGCACGCGCAGCTCTACCGGCCCGACGGCGATGGCCCGTTCCCGACGGTCATCGCGCTGCACGCCTGCGGCGGTCTCGCCGGCCGTTCCGAGGCGGTGCTGCCGCGCTATCGCGACTGGGCCGAGCAACTGCTCACATCAGGCCATGCGGTGCTGCTGCCGGACAGCTACGGCTCGCGCGAGCTCGGGCCGCAGTGCCGCATAAGGGAGCATCAGGTCCAGACCCGCCGTGCGCGGGTCGCCGATATCAACGCCGCGCGGCAGTGGCTGGTGCAGCAGAAATGGGTTGCGAAGAGCCGCATCAGCCTGATCGGCTGGGGCAATGGCGCGGCCGCCTTGCTGTGGGCGGTGCGGCCGCAGATGTGGTCGCGCAACGTCGAGCCGGACTTCCGCTCGGCGGTCGCGTTCTATCCGGATTGCCGCACCTCGTCAGGCCTTGGCTGGAGCGCGCGGGTGCCGACGCTGGTCCTGATCGGCGCGCGCGACGATGTGACGTCATCGTCGGCCTGCCACCAGATGGTCGACGGCGCGCGCGGCCGCAGCGCGCTGGCGCGGATCGTGGTCTATCCCGAGGCCTATCACGATTTCGACCGCGCCAACCTGCCGCTGCACGCGGTCGCGGCCTCGTCCGATGTCGACATCACGGAGCCCGGTCACATCGGCACCGATGCGAGCGCACGCAAGGACGCGCAAAAGCAAGTCGCCGAGTGGCTGGCGCGCTAGAACAGGCTGCCCTGATCGACCGGCTTGGTGACGCGCTTCGGCGCCGCCGGCTTCGCCTCACGCGGCTTCGGCGGGCTCTCCGGCGTCGCCGTCGCCGCGGGCTGATCGGCATTCGTCGTGGCCGCGACGCGGCCGTCGGCGAACTCGATCGACAAATTGGCGTTCGGGCCGACCGCCGCGGCTGAATGCAGTGCGTGTCCCTGCGCGTCGCGCACCAGTGCAAAGCCGCGCGCCAGCACGCCGCGATAGGACAGCGCCGACAGCAACTGGCTGCGATGGGCGACCCGCGCCTCGAGCCGCTGCAGCGTCGTCAGCAGCGCGCGGCGGGCACGCTCGGCGAGGCGGTGGGTGCGCTCGAGATCGCGCGCGATCGCGTTGCGCTGGGCCTTGGCGTTGGCGAGCTTCGAGGCCTTGAGCCGGATCTCGAGCCCGCTGAAGCGTTCGCGCCGGCGATGCAGCAGCGAGCGCGCCGACAGCGTGATGCGTTCGCCCGAGACGGTCAGCCGCTGCCTTGCATGCGCGACCTGGCCGCGCAGCACACCGATGGTGAGGCGCGAGCTCGACGCGGCAAAGCGGCGGAAATGCGCGTGCGTATTGGCCTTCAGTCCGCGCGGCAGCCCGGCTGCGAGATGATCGAGCCGCTGCCGCGGGATCGCCAGCAGTTCGTTCGCCGCCGGCAGCGCGCGCGTCGCGGCACGCAGTTCGTTGCGGCGGGCCTCCTGGCCGCGCTGCCAGCACACCATGGTGCGGCGGGCGAGCGCTGCGACCTCGACGAACAGTTCGCTGCGCACCGGCACCGCCATCTCGGCGGCCGCGGTCGGCGTCGGCGCGCGCTTGTCGGCGACGAAGTCGATCAGCGTGATGTCGGTCTCGTGGCCCACCGCCGAGATCAGCGGGATATGGCTCTCGGCCGCAGCGCGGACCACGATCTCCTCGTTGAACGACCACAGGTCCTCCAGCGAGCCGCCGCCGCGCGCGACGATCAAGAGATCGGGCCGCGGGATCCTGCCGCCCTCCGGCAGCGCGTTGAAGCCGCGGATCGCGGCCGCGACCTGCTCGGCCGAGCCGTCGCCCTGCACCTTGACCGGCCAGACCAGCACCCGGCGGGGGAAGCGGTCCTCCAGCCGATGCAGGATGTCGCGGATCACGGCGCCGGTCGGCGAGGTGACGACGCCGATCACCTCGGGCAGCCAAGGCAAGAGCTGCTTGCGGGCCTCGTCGAACAGGCCCTCGGCCGCGAGCTTCTTCTTGCGCTCCTCCATCAGCGCCATCAGCGCGCCGACGCCGGCCGGCTCCAGCGAGTCGATGACGATCTGGTACTTCGAGGAGTTCGGATAGGTGGTCAGCTTGCCGGTGGCGATGACCTCGAGGCCCTCCTGGGGCTTGAAGCGCATCCGGGCGTGGGCGAACTTCCAGATCACCGCCTCGATCTTGGCGCTCTCGTCCTTCAGGGCGAAATAGCAGTGGCCGGAGGAGTGCGGGCCGCGGAAGCCGGAGATCTCGCCGCGGACGCGGACATGGCCGAAGCGGTCCTCCACCGTCCGCTTCAGCGCGGAGGAGAGTTCCGAGACGGTGAATTCAGGCGCGTTGACGAGATTTGGCGCGGCAGCAGTCATTTGCAGGTGATTCGGCTGTTTGTGAGCTTCAGCGCAACGTAGGGACTTTTGCCCGCCATCGCCAATGCGCGGGCTTGTTTGTCCATATACTCTGTAGTACAGAGTTCTCTGTATTGAGGGTGATGGTGACCTGGCTGGAGGGCTGACCGATGATCCCGCAGTTGACGTTGGCAGGTTTCGTCCATTCCGCGGCAGGCGCTGTTCATGCCGTCGTGGCGGTGCTGTGCATCGGTGTCGGGCTGATCCAGTTCCTGCGTCCAAAGCGCGGCGCGGGCCACCGGGCGCGTGGCTATTTCTACGTCTACGCCATGCTGGTCGCCGACGGGACCGCGATGCTGGTCTATCGGTTCACCGGCACTCTCAACCTGTTCCATGTCGGCGCGATCGTGAACTTCGCCTGCATCGTGGCCGCGATTGTTCCGCTGCTGCGTAGCCCGCGCCCGGCGAACTGGCGACTGAAGCACTACTACTTCATCTCCTGGTCCTACGTGTCGCTGACGTCAGCGGCGGCAACGGAAATCATGGCGCGTCTGCTGCCGCTGACGACGCGCGGGCAGGTCGGGCTGGTGGCATTGGTGCTGTCGATCATGACCATGACGGTCGCCTACGTCCTGATCGCCAAATATCGTCCGCCGGCGGAGGCGCCACCGGTGTCCGCCAAGCTCGCGGAGCAGAGTGGGGTGCCGTCATGATCGACAGCCAGCAGGCCAGCGCGGCGCTGAACGACATCAACCACGTCGTGCAGCGCGTCCGCCAATCGCAGATCTATCAGACGGCCAGCCTCATCATCATCATGTGGGGCGTGTTGGTGTTCCTGGGCTACATCGCCAACTACACATGGCCGCCTCAGGGCTACGCGATCTGGGCCGTCGTCGATCTCATCGGGATCGCAGGCTCGATCGGGATTGCTGCGTTCAGCGGTGTCGGTCCGGGGGCGGGCGCCTTCGCCATCCGATTGCTGATGGCGTTCCTGCTGTTCATCGCATTCGGCATTTTCTGCTCGGTCGTGCTGGGCCATTTTGGACCGCGCCAGATGCTGGTGTTCTGGCCGCTCTTCACGATGCTGTTCTACGCGCTCGCCGGCTTGTGGTTCGGCTATGCCTTCATCGTGATCGCGCTCGGCACCAGTGCCCTGATCGCGATCGGCTATTTCCACGCCGGCCCGGCACTGCTGCTGTGGATGGCGGTCGTGCATGGCGGCGCGCTGGTGCTCGGCGGCCTCTGGATGCGCCGGATCTGATCGATGGCGGAGCTCGACGAGATCATCCACCAGCCGTTGCGGCTGCGGATCATGGCGGCGCTCAATGCGCTGCCGGTTTCGACCGGGCTCGAATTCGCCCGGCTGAAGAAGCTGACGGGCGCCACCGACGGCAATCTCGGCGCCCATATCGAGACGCTGGCGCGGGCCGGCTATGTGGCGGTCGACAAGGCCTTCGTCGGCAAGAAGCCGCAGACCACCGTGACCGCGACCGCGGCCGGCCGCGGCGCCTTCGCCCGCCATGTCGCGACCTTGCAGGAGATCATCGCCGGCAAGCAGCCGTGAGCCGGAATGACGGGGGAATCGGCCCCGTCGCCCCTTGCAGGCCGGCCGGGATTCGTGCGACCGACACAGCTCTTGCACCCTTTTGGGCCTGTGTCTGATGAACATCCTCCTGCTCGGTTCCGGCGGCCGCGAACATGCGCTGGCGTGGAAGATCGCCGCATCTCCGCTGGTGACGAAACTCTGGTGCGCGCCGGGCAATGCCGGGATCGCGCGCGAGGCCGAGTGCGTTGCGCTCAATGTGGCCGACCATGCCGCGGTGATCGAATTCTGCCGGCGCAGCGCGGTCGATCTGGTGGTGGTCGGGCCGGAGACGCCGCTCGCAGCCGGCATCGTCGATGATCTCGCCGCCGTCGGCATCAAGGCGTTCGGGCCGAGCAAGCAGGCTGCGCAGCTCGAGGGCTCCAAGGGCTTTACGAAGGACCTCTGCAGCGAGTTCAACATTCCGACCGGTGCCTATCGCCGCTTCGACAATGCGAAGGACGCGGTGGCCTATGTCCGCGCCCAGGGCGCCCCGATCGTGGTCAAGGCCGATGGGCTCGCTGCCGGCAAGGGCGTCGTGGTGGCGCAGACCTTGCTCGAGGCGGAAGCCGCTGTTGCGATGATGTTCGAGGGCGCATTCGGCTCGGCCGGCGCCGAGGTCGTGATCGAGGAGTTCTTGTCGGGCCGCGAGATCAGCTTCTTCGCGCTGTGCGATGGCGAGACCGCTATTCCGCTGGCGTCCGCGCAGGACCACAAGCGGGTGTTCGATCACGACAAGGGGCCGAACACCGGCGGCATGGGCGCCTATTCGCCGACGCCGTTCGTGACGCCTGAGGTGCACGACCAGATCATGGCGCGGATCATCCTGCCGACGGTCGCCGGGATGAAGCGCCGCGGCACGCCGTTCAAGGGCGTGCTCTATGCCGGCGTGATGCTGACCGCGCAGGGCCCAAAGCTGTTCGAATACAACGTCCGTTTCGGCGATCCCGAGTGCCAGGTGCTGATGCTGCGGATGATGTCGGACATCGTGCCGGCGTTTCTCGCCTCCATCGATGGGCAGTTGAAGAATTTCGATCTGCGCTGGTACCCGGACCTGGCGCTGACGGTGGTGATGGCGGCCAAGGGCTATCCCGGCGACTACATCAAGGGCACGCGGATCGACGGCTTCGATGACGCCGCCAAGGTCGAGGGCGTCGAGATCTTCCACGCCGGCACGGTGGCGAAGGATGGCGCCATCCTCGCCAATGGCGGCCGTGTGCTGAACGTCTGCGCGATGGGCAAGACGGTCACCGAAGCGCGCGACCGCGCCTATCAGGCCGTCGATCGCATCAAATGGCCCGAGGGATTCTGCCGCCGCGACATCGCCTGGCAGGCGGTGGAGGCGGAAAAGCCGACGGGCTAGCGCGCGCCGCACTTTTCGCTCGTCATGCGCGGGCTTGACCCGCGCATCCATCGCCTTCGAGAAAGTCTCTTCGTGAGATGGATTGCCGGGTCAAGCCCGGCAATGACGATGGGTGTGTGGGACGCTGCTGCCGACTACAGCAAATCCCCACCCGCCGCGCTCGCGGTGGTGCCGTGCTCGCGGAACGCCTTGATGACGTTCTTGCCAATCTTCCACTTGTGCACCTCGTCGGGGCCGTCGACCAGCCGCTGCGAACGCACCTGGGTGTACCATTTCGCCAGCGGCGTATCCTGGCTGAAGCCGAGCGCGCCGTGGAGCTGGATCGCGGTGTCGATCACCTTGTGCACCATGTGGGCGTGGAAGATCTTGGCGATCGAGTTCTCCTGGCGAATATCGAGGCCCTTCTCCGCCTTGTAGGCGATGTGCAGCAGCATCAGCCGGCCGATATAGAGCTCGCTCGCGCAGTCGGCGAGCATGAACTGAACCGCTTGGCGGTCGGCCAGCAGCTGGCCGAAGGTCGAGCGCTTGGTGACGTGGGCGGCCGCCATGTCGAGCGCGCGCTGCGCCTTGGCGACGTTGTGCATGCCGTGGCGCAGCCGGCCGTAGGCGAGGCGGTGCTGGCCCATGTTGAAGCCATTGCCCTCGCCGCCGAGCAGATTGTCGGCGGGCACCTTCAGATCCTTGATCTCGATCTCGGAGTGGCCGCCATGGATCACGTCGTCATGCGGGCCCTCGATCGCCATGTTGGCGACGTTGCGCTTGATGCGGTAGCCCGGGTTGGGCAGCTCCACGATGAAGGTCGAGTATTGCTTGTGGCGTGGTGCGTTCGGATCGGTCTTCGCCATCACAAGCGCCATGTCGGCGACGCTCGCCGACGAGGAGAACCATTTCTCGCCGTTGAGGATGTAGTTCTCGTTGCCGTCCTTGACCGCCGTGGTCTGCATGCCGGTGGCGTCGGCGCCGGCAGCCTTCTCGGTCATCGAGAAGCAGATCCGCTTCTCGCCGTTCAGGAGGGGCTTGAGGAATTTCTCCTTCTGGTACTCGGTGCCGTGCGCCAGGATCGTCATCATCGAGGCGTCGTCCGGCCCCTGCGTGTTCATCGAGAGCGCGCCGAGCATGCTCTCGCCGAGCTCCATCTGCACCAGCGCGTTGGCGAGCGGGCCGAGGCCCATACCGCCATACTCCTTCGGCACGAAGGGGCACCACAGGCCCTGTGCGCGGGCTTTCTTGCGCAGCGGTCCCAGCACCTCGGCAAGCGGCTTGGTGTCGAGTTCCTTTTCCGCCGGAATGCACTCGTCGTGCACGAATTTGCGGACCTTCTCGCGGATCGCCTTGGCTTCAGCGGGAATCTCGAAATCGATCGACATGGCACTTCCTCATTTCGTGTTGTTGTTGCTTGGGCTTGAGAATGGCATAAACCTCACTTGGACCAGCGGCAACGCCGAACAAAGTTTGAAGCACGGCGCACGCGACCGGGGGAGCCACCGATGCCTGATCTCGCTGATCTTTTTCCCGGCTATGAATCGAAATGGATCAACACCGCGCAGGGCCGCATCTTCGCCCGCGTCGGCGGCAAGGGCCCGCCGCTGCTGTTGCTGCACGGGTTTTCCTCAACGCATGTGATGTGGCACACGGTCGCGCCGAAGCTTGATGACAAGTTCACGCTGATCATCGCCGATCTGCCGGGCTACGGCTGGTCCGACATGCCTGATAGCGACAAGGACCATACGCCCTACACCAAGCGGGCCTGGGCCAAGACCATGGTCGAGGCGATGGAGCAGCTCGGCCATGTGCATTTCGCACTCGCCGGCCACGACCGCGGCGGCCGCGTCTCATACCGGCTCGCGCTCGATCATCCCGGCCGGCTGTCGAAGCTCGCGGTGCTCGATATCGCGCCGAACTATGATTACTGGCAGAAGCTCAATCGCCTCTCGGCGCTGAAGATCTACCACTGGGCGTTCCTGGCCCAGCCCTATCCGCTGCCGGAGACGCTGATCACGAGCAATGGCGAATTCTTCCTCAAGGAGAAGATGGCGAGCCAGACCAGGACCAAGACGCTGGACGCCATCGATCCGCGTGCGCTCGCGCATTACCTTGCGCCGTTCCGCGATCCCGCCCGCATCCACGCGATGTGCGAGGATTATCGCGCTGGCGCCTATGCCGACTTTGAGATCGACAAGGCCGACGTCGACGCCGGCAACAAGATCACGATCCCGATGCTGGCGTTGTGGGGCGATGCCGGGGTTGCCAGCGCCGCAACGACGCCGCTCGACACGTGGAAGAACTGGGCGACCAATGTCGTCGGCGCGCCGGTGGCGTCGGGGCATTTCCTGCCCGAGGAAAATCCGGACGCGACGGCGAAGCTGCTGCGGGGGTTTTTCCTGGCGGAGTGACTCCGCTCTCGCACCGTCATCCTGAGAGCCTGACCGAAAAAGCAGTGAGTGATTTCAGTCGGCTGTGATTCCTTCGGATTTGCGAAGATTCGAGGGAGTGCACCATGCCATGGACCAAAATCACTCGTGCTCAGTATCTGCGGAACGGACTGCGCTATGCAAGCGACATGACCGACGCGGAGTGGCGTCTGATAGCCAGGAAGTTGCCAGGTCGGCGTCGATTGGGCCGACCGCGGAAGGTTGATCTGCGCAAGGTGGTCGAGGCGATTTTGTTCATTCTGTCCACCGGCTGCCAATGGCGCGCTCTGCCGCGGGAGTTCCCGCCGTACTCGACGGTGCAAGGTTATTTCTATACTTGGCGCGATACTCGCCGATGGCACAGGATCGTGAAGGCTCTGGTCCGACAGGCACGGCGCAAACTCGGCCGCAAGCCGACACCGACGGCGGCCGTCATCGACAGTCAGAGCGCTTCGACGACACAAGCCGGCGGCCCGCGCGGCTTCGATCCGGGCAAACGTGTTAACGGACGTAAGCGGCACATCGTCACCGATACCAACGGTCTCTTGCTGGCCGTCCACGTTCACCCAGCCAATGTTCAGGACGTGCATGGTGCAGTCCCCTTACTGGAGCGCGTGCGAGAGCGCTTTCCGAAGCTGCGTCATGTCTTTGCTGACCGGGTTTATCGCGGAAAGCAGCTTGTTGGCGCGCTCTCCCATTGCGGGCCATGGACCATTGAGATCGTTCAGCGGCCGCCTGGGGTCAAAGGCTTCCAGCTCTTACCACGACGCTGGGTCGTCGAGCGCACCTTCGCGTGGTTCGGCAGGTGTCGCCGCCTCTCCAGAGATTTCGAGGGCTCCGCCTCAACTGAGGTCGCCTGGCTCCTCGTAGCCCATCTCAGGCTCTTGACCAGACGCCTCGCTATGCCCTGAAAATACTCAGCTCATTTGGAGTCAGACTCTGAGGCGCGAGCCTCTTCGGCGAGCCTCGAAGGATGAATCGGCCCGGCCGGTGGCCGTCGATCCTTCGAGGCTCGCTCTGCTCGCGCCTCAGGATGACGGGATCAACAGCGGAGAACTTAGTAGCCCGGATGAAGCGAAGCGAAATCCGGGATGGTCTCCGCGGAGAAAGCTCCCCGGATTGCGCTGCGCTTCATCCGGGCTACGGAAGCGTCAGCGCCGCTCCCTGAAGAACTCGCGCAGGAGGCGCGCGGACTCGGTCTCGCCGACTGCGCCGTAGACCTCCGGCACGTGGTGGCAGGTCGGCTGTGCGAAGAACCGCACGCCTGACTCGACCGCGCCGCCCTTGGGGTCGGCGGCGCCGTAATACAGCCGGCGGATACGGGCCAAGGAGATCGCGCCGGCGCACATGGTGCAGGGCTCCAGCGTCACGTAGAGGTCGCAATCGACCAGCCGCTCGGTGCCGATGGCCTCGGCGGCCTGCCGGATCGCCAGGACTTCCGCATGGGCGGTCGGATCGCGGTCGGTGAGGGTGCGATTGCTGGCGGTGGCGATGATCTCGTAACCCCGGACAATCACGCATCCGATCGGAACTTCGCCGGCTTTTCCGGCGTTTTCGGCCGTTTTCAGCGCCAAATCCATGAAAGAAGGGGCTGACATGCCTCGTATCATCGGAAGAAACCTGCTAGTAGCTTCGCCTTCAGCAAAAGTGGATGCCGGTTTTGCGTCAAATGCGCTGCCAACAGGGCGCGTACGCCCGGCTGCCCTTGCACCCCAATTGAACGTCCAGCGAGATTATTCATGCCCCGCGACAGCGACAAAAACAACGATTCCCGCGGCCGGCGTGATCGGCCCGGCGGTGGCCAGGGCCGCGCCGGCGACGGAAGGGGCCGCGCCGGCGACGGAAGGGGCCGCGCCGGCGGTGGCAAGGGCCGCTCCGGCGCCGCCCGTGGACCGGACAAGAAATTTGCCAAGCGCAGCTTTGGCGACAAGAAGTTTGCCGGCAAGGGCGATGGCGAGAAGCGGCCCTATCGCGGCGATCGCGAGGACCGTCCGCCGCGCCGCGAGTTCGGCGACAAGCCGAGGTTCAACCGCGATGACGCCCGTGGCGATCGGCCATTCCGCGATCGCCCGGCCCGCGACGGCGATGGCGAGAAGCGCACGTTCAAGCCGCGCGGCGACCGGCCGAGATTTGATCGCGGCGGCGATGGCGAAAAGCGTTCGTTCAAGCCGCGCGAAGATCGCGGCGGCGAAAAGCGGCCCTACACGCCCCGCGGCGACCGTCCGAACTTCAATCGCGACGATCGCCCGCCGCGGCGTGATCGCGATGATGCGCGCCCGGCGGGGCGGTCTTCTGATCGGAAGTTCGGCGACCGGAAGCCTTACGCGCCGCGCGAGCGTGACGGCGAGAAGCGGCCCTATACGCCGCGTGGCGAGCGATCGTTCGGCGACCGTCCTTCGCGCGATGGCGACCGGCCCGCGCGGAAATTCGGCGGCGACAGCAAGTTCAAGCGCGGCGGCGATCGTGATCGCGGGGGCGATCGCGGCCCGCGCAAGGACTTTGGCGACCGGCCGCCGCGCGGCGAATCCAAGCCGTGGCAGAAGCGCGAAGGCGGTTCCGATCGTCCAGAGCGTGGTTCGCGTCCGTTCCGCGACGGCCCGCGCAATTTCGACAGGCCGCGCGATGATCGCGGCGGCGGCGAGCGGCCGCGGTTCTCGCGCTCCCGCGACGATCGCGAGCAGGGCGATCGCCACGAGCGGCCGAAGTTCAGCCGGCCGCGCTGGGAGCGCGACGAGGCTGGTGGCGACAACCGCCGGCGCGAGCGCCCCGAAGGCCGCACCGACTGGCAGGAGCATCCGCGCAGCGAAGGCCGTTTCGGCGATCGGCCGCGCCGCGAGAATGAGGACGACAGCAAGGTCTTTGCCAAGCGCCCGGCCTTCGGCGGCCGCGGTGCCTATCGCGAACGTGCCTTTGATGATCGCCGCGAGCGTCCCGAGCCGAAGCCGAAGAAGGCGGGCGAGCGCATCGCCAAGGTGCTGGCGCGCGCCGGCCTCGCCTCGCGCCGCGATGCCGAGGAGATCGTCACCCAGGGCCGGGTCACCGTCAACGGACGCGTGATCAACTCGCCGGCGCTCGACATCACCGAGAACGATGTCGTGGCGGTCGACGGCAAGCCGTTGCCGCCGCGCGAGCGGACGCGGCTGTTCATGTATCACAAGCCGCGCGGGCTGATGACGACGCATGCCGATCCCGAGGGACGGCCGACCGTGTTCGACAATCTGCCCGAGGGCCTGCCGCGGCTGATCTCGATCGGCCGGCTCGATTTCAACACCGAGGGCCTGCTGCTCCTGACCAATGACGGCGGGCTGGCGCGGACGCTGGAGCATCCCGACACCGGATGGCTGCGCCGCTACCGCGTGCGTGCGCATGGCGAGGTGACGCAGGGCCAGCTCGACCAGCTCAAGGACGGCGTCGAGGTCGACGGCGTCAAATACGGGCCGATCGATGCGACGCTGGAGCGCGACCAGAGCGCCAACGTCTGGGTGGTGTTCGCGATCCGCGAGGGCAAGAACCGCGAAGTGCGCAACGTGATGGCGCATCTCGGGCTCGAGGTGAACCGGCTGATCCGGATCTCCTACGGCCCGTTCCAGCTCGGCGAGCTCGAGGAGGGCAAGGTCGAGGAGGTCAAGACGCGGGTGCTGCGCGAGCAGCTCGGCGAGAAGATCGCCAAGGTCGCAGGTGCGGACTTCACGCGGCCGGAGCAGCGCGAAGCTGACGCCGGCGACGATGCGCCCGCCAGGAAGCCGAAGCCCAGCAAGCGCGAAACGATCAACGATCGCAAGGGCCGCCGCGTGCTGGTGCAACGCACCGGCAGCGAGGAAGCGCGCGCCCGTAACGAGGACGAGGCCAACGGCTACGGCCCGCCGCGCCGTCCCAAACGCGGTTATCACGGCAAGCGTGATCTCACGCCGAAGGACGAGTAAGGGTCGATGCGCGTCGTCGGGGGCAGGCTGAAAGGCCGCAATCTCGCGTCGCCGTCGGGCCGCGACATCCGTCCGACCGCGGACCGCCTGCGCGAGTCCGTGTTCAATATCCTGATCCACGCCTACGACAATCCGATCGAGGATGCCCGTGTGCTCGATCTGTTTGCCGGCACCGGTGCGCTCGGTATCGAGGCGGTTTCGCGCGGCGCGAAGTTCACACTGTTCGTCGACAATGGCGCCGAGGCGCGGGCGCTGCTGCGCAACAATGTCGAGTCGCTCGGCCTTGGCGGGACGACCAAGGTCTATCGCCGCGATGCCACCGATCTCGGACCTGCGCATCCGGTCGAGCCGTTCTCGCTGGTGTTCCTTGATCCGCCCTACGGCAAGGGGCTCGCCGACAAGGCGCTCGCCTCGCTGCGCGACGGCGGTTGGCTGACGCCGGGCGCGCTGCTCGTCGTCGAGGAGGCGAAGGCCGCGGCGTTCGCGGCGCCCGAAGGGTTCGAGGAGCTCGAGCGGCGCGCCTATGACGACACGGAGTTCGTGTTCCTTCGCGAAAAAGTGTAGGGCGCATGGGTGTCCGCGTCATCCGCTGACTCTATGGTGGTTGCGCCTTCTCCACCCCGAGACTGATTCAACGCCGTTTGCGGAGCGCGAACCATGGCCGACACTCTTGCCGGACTGGCCGGTCAGTTGGAGACGCAGGTCAAGGCGTTGCGCGGCGGGGGTGATGACGCAGCGCTGCTCGCAGCCGCACGCGACGCCGCCGACCAGATCGAGCGCCATCGCGGCGCGCAGGATGGTGACGCGCGTGAAGCGCTCATGATGGTTCAGCGGTGGACGTTCAACGCGGCGGCCGATTGCTGGCCGGGCTGGAGTGTTTCCGACAAGCCGGTCAATCAGGACAATCTGCTCGCCGCGCGCGAACTCGCGGAGCGCTCGCTGCGCCTTGTCGAGAAGCTCGAGCTAGGGCCTCTGCGCGTGGCAACGGGCATCTGGCTGGTCGGGGCCTTTGACCTGGCGCTTGGTCGGTACGACGACGCGTCCCAGCTGTTTGGTGATGCGCGCGGACAGTATGGCGCGGCGAACGCGCCCGGTCTCGTGCTGCTGGTGGACGGCTATGCCGCGATCGTGCGGCAGGTCGGCAAGCGCGCTGCCGAAGGCGATGATCTCGATCAGGTCTGTACGCGGATCGCGGCAGGTGGCTTCAAGGATGGCGACGAATGGATCGCGCAGCTTCGGACGGCGCAGGACGTGTTCGCCCGCAAGTATTCGTAGGATGGGTAGAGCGAAGCGAAACCCATCCTGCGGCTATGGCGACACCGAGTTCGTGTTCTGTCGCGATGCGTGACATTGCCACTTGTTCTGCTGTCATCACCCGCGCATGCGGGTGATCCAGTACGCCGAGGCCTCTCGTTCGATCACAACAGCCGCGGCGTACTGGATCGCCCGGTCAAGCCGGGCGATGACAGTTGCCTCACCTCCGCCCGAACAGCTTCTCGATATCGCTCAGCTTCAATTCCACATAGGTCGGCCGGCCGTGGTTGCACTGGCCGGAGTTCGGCGTGTCTTCCATCTCGCGCAGCAGCGCGTTCATCTCTTCCGGCTTGAGGCGTCTGCCGGCGCGGACCGAGCCGTGGCAGGCCATGGTGGCGGCGACGTGCATCAGCCGGCGCTCCAGCGGCAGCGCCTCGTCCCACTCGGCCATGTGTTCTGCGAGGTCGCGGAGCAGCCCGGCCGCATTGGCCTTGCCGAGCAGCGAGGGCGTCTCGCGCACGGCAACCGCGCCGGGACCGAACGATTCGATCGCGAGCCCGAACGACGCCAGCTCCTCGGCGCGATCGAGCAGCTTCTCGACGGTCGCCTCATCGAGCTCGACGATCACCGGGATCAAGAGGATCTGCCGCTGCACACCGTTCTTCGCCAGCGAGGCCTTCAGTCTCTCATAGACGATGCGCTCATGCGCCGCGTGCTGGTCCACCACGATCAGGCCGTCGCGGGTCTGCGAGACGATATATGTCTCGTGGATCTGGGTCCGCGCGGCGCCGAGCGGCCGGTCGAGCAGATCGGGCGCGGCCGCGGCCTCGAAGCGGACATCGGCGGTCGGCGTGCCGACGTCGAAGGCGGCCTGTCCGGGCTCGGCGAAAGCGGGCGCCGCCGCGCCGTCGAATGCGCGCATCGGATTGACCGGATAGGACGGCGAAGCACGCCAGTCCCAATTGCCCGGGCGCGGTGGCGTGAAGGCGGGGCGGAACGCCTGTAACGTCGCGCCGTCGGCGGTGTTGGCGGCGGTGCGTCTGCCCTCGCGCGCCAGGCCGTCCTTCAACGCGTGCACGATCAGCGCGCGCACCAGGCCGGCGTTGCGGAAGCGCACCTCGGTCTTGGCCGGATGCACATTGGCGTCGACCTCCTGCGGGTCACAGGTGACGAACAGCGCCACGACGGGATGGCGGTCGCGCGGCAGATAGTCGGAATAGGCCGCACGCACCGCGCCGAGGATCAGCTTGTCGCGCACCGGGCGGCCGTTGACGAACAGATATTGCCCGAGCGCATTGGCGCGGGTCAGCGACGGCGCGGCGGCAAAGCCCTCGACCACGACGCCCTCGCGCTCGGCGCGCACCTCGATCGCGCTGGCGCGGAAGTCTGCGCCCAGGATATCGCCGAGCCGCGTCAGCCGGCCGGCCGCGCCGGGCAGTGCGGCGGCCCAGGTCACCGGCGCGCGCTCTTCGCCGGCCAGCGTGAAGGCGATGTCGGGCCGCGCCATGCCGAGGCGCCGCACCACCTCGCGGATCGCCTCCGCCTCGGTGCGATCGGTCTTGAGGAACTTCAGCCGCGCCGGCGTCGCGTAGAAGAGTTCGTTGACCTCGACGCGGGTGCCCTGGCCGAGCGCGGCCGGCATGACCTCCGACTTCTCACCGCCCTCGACCGACAGTGACCAGGCATGCGGTTCGCTGGCATGACGCGTGGTGATGCCGAGCTTTGCGACCGCGCCAATCGACGGCAGCGCCTCGCCGCGGAACCCGAGCGTGCGGATGCGCAAGAGGTCCTCGTCGTCGAGCTTGGAGGTGGCGTGGCGGTCGACCGCAAGCGCGAGGTCTGACCGCGTCATGCCGCCGCCGTCGTCGGTGATGCCGATCCGGCGCCGCCCGCCGCCATCGGTGAAAACGTCGATCCGGCTGGCGCCGGCGTCGATCGCGTTCTCGACCAGTTCCTTGACCACGCTCGCAGGGCGTTCGACCACTTCGCCGGCGGCGATGCGGTTGACGAGCTGTTCGGGAAGCTGGCGGACGGGCATGGATTGAACGTCGGAAAAAGCGATTCGAGGCTTGCCGTTACTATAAGTCACCGCCCCGGCAAATGCATGGGAGCGCTGGGGCCATCAGCTGCGCGTTGGGGATGATTCCGGCCTATCGCCTTGAAGACGCTCGTCTTCGGCGCCCGGCCCGTTACGCCCTACGTCGCGATTGTGGGGCCGCACACACAGGTATATCGTTTAGAAAAATTATAAGTTCTCGCCGGAGGAACGCCATGTGCCATCTTTTCGCGCACCAGCCGCAGCGTGACTATGAATCGCAGACCAGATCGCTGCGGATCGACGGCCACTGCACCTCGATCCGGCTGGAAATGTCGTTCTGGGACACGCTGGAGGAGATCGCGGCCAAGGAAGGCATGAGCCTGGCCAAGTTCCTCACCACCTTGCACAACGAGGTGCTCGACCATCACGGTGAGGTGAACAATTTCGCGTCGCTGCTGCGCTGCTCCTGCCTGATCTACCGTGCCAGGGCGAATGCGCCGGCGGTCGTTTCGGATTATCGCGAGACGGCGGCGATCATGGATGCCGCGGAATAGCGTCGCTCCGACCCATCACACAGGAAGAAAAAGCGGCCTTGTCCTGTTGGGCAAGGCCGCTTCAGTGAGAGAGGAACTGGATTTTCTTGCTAGACCGAGATGAGTTTACTTCGAATCGAGCAGCGCACTCCGTTTCACCTCGCCCCGCGTGCGGGAGAGGCATAGGCCGCCTTCGGCGGCCGTTCTCAAGAACGCCGAAGCGGAGCTCCGGCTATGACGCATCGTTAGATGCGTTCCGGGTGAGAGGGAGCCTCCGCAAACGCAGCCATCGCCGAGTGCGCGGAGATAGCCCCTCACCCCAACCCTCTCCCCATAAGAACGGGGCGAGGGAGCGCAGCACCGTCGCGGCCGCTATTCGACCTGATCTCATCACGCTCTAGATCTCCTTGCGCTGCATCGCGCCGGCGATGTGATCGGCCTGCCGGATCGCCAGCGACACGATCGTCAGCGTCGGGTTGCACGCCGCTCCGCTCGTGAACTGGCTGCCATCGGAGACGAACAGGTTCTTGACGTCGTGGGTCTGGCCGAACTTGTTGACCACGCCGTCGCGCGGCTTCTCGCTCATCCGGTTGGTGCCCATGTTGTGGGTCGAGGGATAGGGCGGCGTCGGGTAGGTCACGGTGGCGCCGACCGCTTCATAGACCGCGGAGCCCTGCTTGTAGGCGTGATCGCGCATCGCGACGTCGTTCGGATGATCGTCGAAATGCACGCTGGCGACCGGCAGACCGAACTTGTCCTTGATCTTTGGATCCAGCGTGACGCGGTTGGTCTCCTGCGGCATGTCCTCGCCGACCAGCCACATGCCGGCCATCCGCGGATAGCCCTCGATCGCGCTGGTGAAGCTGCGTCCCCAGGCGCCGGGATTGAGGAACGCCGCCATGAAGGGCAGGCCGAGCGACAGCGTCTCCATCTCGTAGCCGCCGACGAAGCCGCGGCTCGGATTGTTCTTGGCCTCGTCACGGATGATGCCGGCCATCGTGGTGCCGCGATACATGTGCACCGACTTCTCGAAGCTCGCATACACGCTGCCGGTCATGTGCCGCATGTAGTTGCGACCGACCTGGCCCGATGAATTGGCGAGGCCGTCCGGGAACATGCTGGAGGCGCTGTTGAGCAACAGACGCGGGCTCTCGATCGAGTTGCCGGCGACCGCGACCACGCGGGCCTTCTGACGCTGCATCGCGCCGGTCGCATCGGCATAGACCACGCCGGTGACCTTGCCGGACTGGTCGTGCTCGATCTTGATCACCATGCTGCCGGGACGCACTTCGAGATTGCCGGTGGCTTCGCCCTTCGGGATCTCGGTGTAGAGCGTCGACCATTTGGCGCCCGACTTGCAGCCCTGGAAGCAGAAGCCGATCTGCTGGCAGGAGCCGCGGCCGTCGCGCGGCTCGCTGTTGATCGCCATCCGCCCGGTGTGCACTTCCTTGTAGCCGAGCTTCTTGGCGCCGGCTTCCATCACCTTGAAGTTATTGTTGCCGGGAAGCCCGGGAATGCCGTTGGTGCGGGTGACGCCCATCTTGTCCTCGGCCTTCGCGTACCACGGCTCCATCTCGGCGAGCGTGATCGGCCAGTCCAGCAGATTGGCGCCGGGGATGCCGCCATAGGCCGACTTGATCTTGAACTCGTGCTCGTCGAAGCGCAGCGAGGCGCCGGCCCAATGCGTGGTCGAGCCGCCGACCGCCTTCACGATCCAGGCCGGCAGGCCCGCAAAATCCTGGTGGACGCGCCAGCTGCCCGAGGTCGAGCGCGCGTCGGACCAGGCGAGCTGCGTGAAGCTGTCCCATTCGTCGTTGATGAAGTCCTGGTTCTCGATGCGCGGTCCGGCTTCCAGGATCACGACCTTGACGCCCTTCTGCGCCAGTTCATTGCCGAGCGTTCCGCCGCCGGCACCGGAGCCGACGATCACGACAACGCCGCTGTCATTCAGATCAAATTTTGCCATTGTTTCCTCCTGGGCGTTATCAGTTCAAGCCTTCGGCAGCCAGTCGATGTCAGCGAAGCCGCGCTTGATGTAACCACCATGCTCGGCGGAGGAGCCCTCGTAGCCGAACCGCGGCCAGACCTCCTTGTTGTTGTAGAGCGAGACGATGAGGTCGCCGCGGATCTTCTGGAAGAACGCGCTCTGTTCGATCTGCTGCAGCAGCGCGACGCGATCGTTCTCCCAGGCGATCTGGGCATAAGGCATCTTGTGGCGGTCGTTGGCTGCCTGATCCAGCCTTGCGACACCGTCATTGATCAGCGATTTGACAGCCGGATCCTTGGCGGCCTTGTCATCCCACGGCTTGACCGCAGTGATGTAGTAGCTGTCGCCGAGGAAATCGTGCGGATAGATATCGCGCGCCACCTTCAGCAGCGTCTTCATCGTGGCCGGCGTCAGCGTGCCCGCCTCGTCGGCCCACGCATCGGTGATGCCAAGCCCGGTGGACGTCGCGATCGCGACTGCGGGTGCGGTGGCAGCCGCGCCCTTGAGAAACACACGCCGGTCATATTTGCTGCGTCGATCGATTTCTCTCATGGGTTTCCTCCGTAGTTTATTTTCTGATTGGATTAGCCGAAGCGCCCGCCGCGCTGGATCACCTCGATCTTGTAGCCGTCGGGATCCGAGACGAAGAAGAAGCGCGCCAGCGTCTTGCCGTCATGCTTGAAGTCGCGCAGCGGCCCGGGCGACAGCTTCTCTTTATCGAAGCGCGCGTGCTCGGCATCGACGTCATCGACTACGACGGCGAGATGGCCGTAGCCGTCGCCGAGCGCATAGGGTTCCTTGCGGTCGAAATTGACCGTGAGCTCGACCTCGAAAGGCGAGGAGGGATGGCGCAGATAGATCAGCGCGAAATCGCCAAATCGCAGATTGTCCGCGATCTCGAGCCCGAACGCGCGCTTGTAGAAGTCGAGCGCTTTAGCCTCGTCGAACACGCGGATCATCGAATGCACGGGTTTCGCCATTCAATTCAGCTCCTTCAGATAGGCGATGATCATGGCGCGGGTTTCCGGCTTGGCCTGTCGGTAGGCCATCACGGTGCCTGGGATCACCTCTTGTGGATTGGTCAGCCAGGCATCGAGCCTGGAGTCGTCCCAGACGAAGTCAGCCTTGGCGAAGCCCGCGGAATATTTGAATCCGTCAGCCTTGCCGGCATGGCGGCCGACGATCTTGTAGAGCGACGGCCCTTGCCGGACGGGATCCGACATGTTGGTAGCGTGGCAGGTCGCGCATTGCTGCTTGAACAGAGTCGCCCCATCGGGCGGCTTGGCGGCAGGCAACGGCATTTGCGCAGCCGCCATTTGCACTGCAAACATCGCGCTGCAAAATCCCAGCGCCAACGTCCACCTCGCACGCAGCTTTGTCATATACATTACCGCCTCTGTGCGGTGACTGTAGGAGGCTGAATTCGGCCGTTGGTAGTAGCGGGCTGTTTCACGGCAGAACAAAGCTGGGCGCTGATCTGGCGCGGAACCGATGGTTGCCGCATATGCGGACGACAAATCCGCAAAATGACCGCGAAATCCCTGCACGATCACCACACGCCGCCGCTTGCATTGCGCGTGCGCCGTTTGCGGAAAATTCAGTCTCGCACGATGGGGTTCAGGGTCGGCGTTGCAAACGGCGCACACCCGCGCCGCTCCGTCCATCGTCAATCAAAGTCCTGGAGAAATAGATGACGTTTGCAAGAACCAGCGTGCTCGCCCTTGCCATCACGGCCGCGATGGCCGGTCCCGTCCTGGCACAGGGCGCGACGACGCCGGACACCCAGCTTCGCGGCGGTGCACAGGGCAGAGGTACCATGCAGCAGGGCGGCGGCATGTCCGGCAGCGGCGATGAGGAAATGGCGGCGCAACCGACTTCGCCGACGCAAAAGAGCGGCACCAGCGCCAAGTCGGGCAACAAGGGAACGGTCGGCAGCGGCCACGCCACACCGAAGTCTGGCGGTTCCGAGATGGCGCCTGCAACCAAGAAGTATTGATCCCGCGATGATCGGATCCCGGATGCAGCGCCGCGCCTGCGCTGCGTCCGGTGCTCCCTGGAGCCTTTTCCGTTCCGATTGAATCGAAACGGGGCTCTGGATTCTAGTTTTGACGGGTTTTCTTCACGCGAACCGGGTATCCACTTCGCTCGAAAACGCTCTAAAGCGCGATGAGATCAGGTTGAATCGTCATCGCGCTTTAGCTCCTTGTTTGAGCATGATCTTTTCGGAAAACCGCTTCGCACTTTTCCGGGCCAAGCTTCAATCGTCGAGCCGTTGACTGCCGCGGCCGGCCTTGATGTCGCTGCGGCGCTTCTTGCCTTCGAGCCGGCGCTTCTTTGAGCCGAGCGTCGGCCTGGTCGGCCGCCGTGGTGTCGGCCGCACCATCGCTTCCTTCAGCATCTCGAAGAGCCGCTCGATCGCGTCCGCGCGATTGCGCTCCTGGGTGCGGAAGCGGAACGCCTGGATCACGATCACGCCGTCCTTGGTCATGCGGCTGCCGGCGAGCCGCGCCAGCCGCTGTGCCGCGTCCGGCGGCAGCGCGATCTTGTGCGTGTCGAAGCGAAGCTGGGCTGCGGTCGAGACCTTGTTGACATTCTGTCCGCCCGGACCGGAGGCACGGACAAAGACGATCTCAATGTCGTTCTCGTCGATCGTAAGGTCGCGGGACAGCCGCAGCATGACATCACCCGTGGAGGGAAGAATCGGCGGCCGCAGGATAGCGGGTTTGCGCTGGGCGTGCTTGGGCGGTGTTGATGCGGGGTTCGCTACATCGGCGATCGGAGCGCGGGGCCCCCCCTCTCCCCAACCCTCCCCCGCAAGGGGGGAGGGAGCCCATCCGCCTGCGCGTCCCTAACGATCGAAGCGTCAATCGAAGCATCGGCACCATGTTGGCACCGTGTGAGGTGAGCACGCCTCTCAGGCTCCCTCCCCCCTTGCGGGGGAGGGGCGGGGAGAGGGGTGGCCACAACGGTGGTGAGTACGAAGATGCGGGTGCGCGCCGAACCGCGTCAGTTCGCTTTCGGCGGCGCCGATGCCGGCTGCGCTGCGGCTTGCGGGGCGCGGCCGACGATCACGGTGAGCAAGCCGTTGCCCCACAGCCTCTTGGAGACCCGCTTGACGTCGTCGAGCGTCACCGCATCGACGATGGCGCTGCGCTTCTCGATGTAATCGATCGGCAGCTTGTCGAGCTGGTATTGCAGCATTGCCTGCGCGAGCTTGGAGGAGGTGTCGAGCGCCAGCATCTGCGAGCCCTTCAGATAGGACTTCGCCTCGTCGAGCTCCTGCTGCGTCGGACCTTGCTCGGCGATGCGGCGGATCTCCGCCTCGATCGCATCGACGGTCTCGCCGGCGCGGTCGGCCCGGGTGCCGGTGTTGCCGATGAACAGCGCGGAGTGATCCATCCAGAGCAGCGCTTCATAGATCGAATAGGCGAGGCCGCGCTTCTCGCGCACTTCCTTGTAGAGCCGCGACGACAGCCCGCCGCCGCCGAGAATGTGGTTCACCACATAGGCGGCCATGAAGTCCGGGTCGTGCCTGTTGATGCCGGGACCGCCGAAGGTGACGACGGTCTGCGGCACGTCGAGCGGGACGAAGGCGCGCTGCGGCGGCTTGGTCGCCACGACGTCGGGAATCGCCGTCAACTCGGCCTTGGCCGGCAAGCCGCCAAAGGTGTTGTCCAGGAGCTTGCCGAGCGTATCGGGATCGACGTCGCCGACCACGGCGATCCGCAGCGTATCCTTGGCGATGATGCGGCGGACATAGTCCTTCAGATCGGCGATCTCGATGGTCGGCGCGCTCTCCAGTGTGCCGGTCGCCGTCCTCCCATAAGGATGATCGCCGAAAGCGAGCTCGAGGAACTTGCGGCCGGACAGCGAGGACGGATTGGTCGATTCGCGGCGCAGGTTCGAGATCACCTGGGCGCGGATGCGTTCGACGTCCTTGGGCTCGAACCGCGGCGAGGTCAGCGCCATCCGCAACAGGTCGTAGGCTTCGTCCTTGTTGTCCTTGAGCATGCGCAGCGAGCCGCGGAACTGATCGCGGTTGGACTGGAAGCTGAGCTCGATGGCGCGGCGCTCGAGCCGCTCGTGATAGGTCTTGGAATCGAGATCGCCGGAGCCCTCGTCGAGCAGGTCGGCGACCAGATTGCCGACGCCGGGCTTGCCGGGCGGATCCTGGCTGGCGCCGCCGCCGAAGGAATATTCCATCGCGATCAGCGGCACGGTGGCGTCCTGCACGAACCATGCTTCGATGCCGCCGGGCGACACCAGCCGCTGGATCTTGGCCGCGGCCTGCGAGGGCACTGACGTCAGCGTCAGCATCGCGGCACAGGCGCCGCCGATCAGCGCCGCGCGGCGGGTGATGGAATAGGTCACGAGCGCTTCTCCTCGCGTTTCGGCGCAGTATCCTTGATCAGATAGCCGGTCACCGACCGCTTCTTGTCGAGCCAGGTGGCTGCCGCTGCGCGCACCTGCTCGGCGGTGACGGCGCGAATGCGATCCGGCCAGCTCCTGATGTCGTCGATGCTGAGCCCGGTGGTCAGCGCGCCGCCATACCAGCGCGCCAGCGTCGCCTGGTTGTCCTGGGCGTAGATCGCCTCCGCGATCAGCTGGGTCTTGACCCGTTCGAGATCCTCGGCGCGCGCGGGGTTCTGCGCGAGATCGGCGATCACCTTGTCGATCGCGTCCTCGATCTGCGCGAACTCGACGCCGGCCTTGGGCGTTACCGCGATCGAGAATTGCGACGGATCGAGCGCGGTGCCCTGATAGCCGGCGCCGGCCGAGATCGCGAGGCCCTTGTCGATCACCAGAGAGCGATAGAGGTAGGAGTTGGCGCCGCCGCCCATCAATTGCGCCAGCACATCGAGCGCCTGGCTCTCGCCCGCCGCCGCCGTGGTCGCGGACGGCACCAGATAGTAGCGGCGCAGGTTCGGTTGTTCGACGCGGGGATCAGACAGCGTCACGGTGCGCGGTGCAGCCGGCGTCGGCTCCTGCGGCCGGACGCGCTTCTCGGCGATCGCGCGTTGCGCCGGGATCGGGCCGAAATTCTTCTCGACCAGCGGGCGGATGTCCTTGACGTCGACGTCGCCGGCGATGACCAGGATCGCGTTGTTCGGCGCATAGAAGCGGCGGTAGAAGGCGAGCGCATCCTCGCGGTCGAGCTTCTCGATCTCCTGGTGCCAGCCGATCACCGGCCGGCCGTAGGGATGGTTGAGATAGAGCGCGGCCATGATCTGCTCGGTGAGCCGGGCATCCGGGTTGTTGGCAACCCGCATGTTGAACTCCTCGAGCACGACGTCACGTTCGGGCAGCACATTCTCGTCCTTCAGGATCAGGCCGGTCATGCGGTCGGCCTCGAACTCCATCATGGTGGGCAGCTGCTCGCGCGGCACGCGCTGGAAGTAGCCGGTGTAGTCGTTGGAGGTGAAGGCGTTCTCGTTGCCGCCGACGCGCAGCACGGTCTGCGAGAACTCGCCGGCCGGGTGCTTGGCGGTGCCCTTGAACATCAGATGTTCGAGGAAATGCGCGAGGCCCGATTTGCCCGGCGTCTCGTCGGCGGAGCCGACCTTGTACCAGATCATCTGCGTGACGACCGGCGTGCGGTGATCGGGGATCACCACGACCTGCAGGCCGTTGTCGAGCGTGAAGCTCGCAGGGCGTTCCGAGGTGACGGTGGTCTGGGCACGGAGGCTGGTGCCCGACAGCGGGACGGTTGAAACGAAGGCAGCAGCGAACAGGGCAATCGATCGGCGTGAGGGCATCATGGTCCTTATGGAAGCCTGAACAGATGGCCGGGCATGAAAGACGCCATCGTACACGGTGCAGTCCGTGCCAGTCGTCACGAAGCGGAGAGACGGATGTCCCTCCGCATTAAGCTTTGCTCATGTCAGCCTTCGCCCAAACAGGCCAAGCGTCACTGGATCGGTTTTCCGGTCATGACGTCGTACTGGCCCTCGTTCACCTTCGGCTTCATCGGGCCTGTGCCATAGGCAAAGCCTGAAGACGGCGTCTGGTAGCCCGGAGGGGGCTCGGTCAGGGATTCGCGCGTCGGCTCGCCCGGGAACGGCTTGGACTCGCTGCTGTTCCCCTTGAACATGCCGAGCAGACCGCCGGTGTAGCCGAGCTGGCTCGGCATCAGCGACGGATTGGTGTTGGTGCCCGGCTCGAGCGGCTCCTTGCGGCCCTCGGTGGCCGTCTGCTGCTTGCGGCCTGCCTCGATCTCGGCCGGCGTCAACGCCACCGCTGACTGCCACGGCTCCTTCTTGACTTCCTTCTTGCGCGCCGCGATCGCAGCCTTGCGCGCCGCGATATCGGGGTCCTTCGGCCAGTTCGGCGCGTTGACCTGGGCGGCTGTGGCAGGCGGCGGCAGGTCGAGCTTCGGCGGCACCACCAGCGGCGAGCGCTCGCGATAATCGATGCCCTTGCTGGCGGCGCTCTTGGCGCCGAGCCCGGTCATCAGATTGTCGATGATCCGCTCTTCGAAGGTCAGGCCGTCATCGCCGTCATCTTCATCGTCACCGGCACGCACCGGGCCGGCCGTCATCGCAAGGCCGATCCCGGCCGCAACGAACGCCAGACGCAGGCCGCGCATCAGCGGCAGCCGGGACGTCTCGATCAGATAACCGCGGACTTTGGTGTTGCGCATCGCGCTATTCCCATCTCAAAATTCACCAAAGCGATCACTGGCTTAGCGCTCAGTTCCGCTAGGTGCAGGTCGGCCGCCGACCGGTTCGTATCGGCCGGGATCAGGGCGCTTTTACGGCGGGGGTCCCCATGACGGAATCATACAATAGGGCCGCCACGCCAGCAACGATCGCCACATCGGCGAGGTTGAATACGTACCAATTGAAGGTTTTTCCCCCGATCTCGACATGAAACAGGGCAAAATCGACCACGGCGCCGTAGGCGAAGCGGTCGATCCCGTTCCCGATCGCACCGCCGATGATCAGGCCGAGCGACACCGTCGCGAGCCAGGTCCGCGACCGCGCCATCCAGATCGCGAGCGCGATCACGGCGGCGGCCTTGATTACCATCAGCAGGATCTGGGCCGCCGGGGTCTCGCTCTGAAACCAGCCAAAGCTGATGCCGGGATTCCAGGCCAGCACCAGGTCGAAGAACGGCGTCACCTCGACCGCGCCGCGGTGGGCAATGCCGAAGACATAAAGCAGCCAGAGCTTGGAGGCCTGGTCGGCGATCAGGGTGATGACCGCCACCAGCACACCGGCGCGAACCGGCGAGCTCAAGCCGTGACCCCCAGCGCCTTCCATTCGCGCAGCGCTTGCGCGTCGCGCGGCGAGACGTCGGGATACTCGGGATCCTCGCCGATATCAGGCAGGATCTTCCACGAGCGCGCGCATTTGGTGCCGATCGCCTTCTCGACCACCACGGCGACGCCGGGCACGGCATCGAGGCGGAAGGCATTGGCCGGCGCCTCGCCCTCGCGCACCTCGTAGTTCGAGGTGATGCAGACCTCGGCGAGATCGATGTCGAACAACGTGGCCAGCATCTCGCGGTCGGCGATGTAGATCACCGGCGAGGCCTCGAGCGACGAGCCGATCCGCTTGGCGGCGCGCTCGAGCTCGAGCGCACCGGTGACGACGCGGCGGACGTTGCGGATCGTCTCCCACTTCGCGGCGAGGGCGTCGTCGCGGAACTGCTCGAGACCTTCGGGGAACAGCGTGAGATGCACCGAGGGCTCGGCGTTCGGCCGGTACATCCGCCAGGCTTCGTCGGTGGTGAAGCTCAGGATCGGCGCCAGCCATTTCAGGATCGCGTCGCAGAGCAGGTCGATCGTGGTCAGTGCCGCCTTGCGCGCCACCGAGGACGGCGGGTCGCAATACAGCGTGTCCTTGCGGATGTCGAAGTAGAACGCCGACAGCTCGGAGTTCATGAAGGCCGCGAGGCTTGCGACCACGGTCTTGTAGTCGAACGCCGCATAGGCCTTGCGGATCGTCTCGGTGTGGCCGGCTAGTTCGTGCAGCATCAGCCGTTCGAGTTCGGGCATCTCGGCGAAGGCGACCTTCTCGCTCGGCTTGAAATGGTGCAGCGTGCCGAGCATCCAGCGGATCGAGTTGCGCAGCTTGCGGTAGGTCTCGATGGTGTTCTTCAGGATCTCCGGGCCGATGCGCTGGTCGTCGGCATAGTCGGTGGCGCAGACCCAGAGGCGCAGGATATCCGCCCCGGAATCCTTGATCACCTTCTGCGGCTCGACCGTGTTGCCGAGCGACTTCGACATCTTGCGGCCGTTCTCGTCGAGCGTGAAGCCGTGGGTCAGCACGATGTCGTAAGGCGCGCGCCCGCGCGTGCCGGCGCTCTCCAGCAGCGACGAGTGGAACCAGCCGCGATGCTGGTCGCTTCCTTCCAGATACATCACGGTGTCATTGCCGCCGTCGATCTTGCGGACGATGTTGCCGAGCTGCGGGAAGTTCTGGCGGTCTTCCAGCACGAAAGCGTGCGTGGAGCCGGAATCGAACCAGACGTCGCAGATGTCGTCGACCTTCTTCCAGTTTTCCGACGCGCGGCTCCCGAGGAAGCGCTCGCGGGCGCCGTCCATGTACCAGGCGTCGGCGCCTTCCTCCATGAATGCCTCGGTGATGCGCTGGTTGACGACCTCGTCCTGCAGGATCTCGGCCGAACCGTCGCTGTTCTCGCGCACGAACACGGCGATCGGCACGCCCCAGGCGCGCTGGCGCGAGATCACCCAGTCGGGGCGGTTGGCGATCATGCCGTTGATGCGGTTCTCGCCGGCCGGCGGCACCCATTGCGTGACCGAGATCGCCTGCAGCGCGCGGGCGCGCAGCGTGTCGCCCTTCTTGGCATGGCCATTCTCCGCGATGTCCATAGCCCCGGGCTTGCCCGGGGCGTCCACGATGGGTTTGTCCATCGCGATGAACCATTGCGGCGTGTTGCGGAAGATCACTGGCTTCTTGGAGCGCCAGGAATGCGGGTACTGGTGCTTGAGGCGGCCGCGCGCCAGCAGCTTGCCGGCCTCGATCAGCGCCTTGATCACCGCCTCGTTGGCATCGCCCTTCTCGCCCTTGTCGTTGAGCACGCGTTTGCCGGTGAAGCCCGGCGCCTGCGCGGTGTAGGCGCCGTTCTCGTCGACCGTGTAGGGGATCGCCGTCGGGATGCCGCGGGCATCGAGCTCGCGGGTGTTGGCCGTCCAGACGTCGAAGTCCTCGCGGCCGTGGCTCGGTGCGGTGTGCACGAAGCCGGTGCCGGTGTCGTCGGTGACATGCTCGCCGGCGAGCAGCGGCACGGTGAATTCGTAGCCGCCGCCAAAGCCGCGCAGCGGATGGGCGCATTCCACCGCGTCCAGCGTGTCGCCGGGAATATCGCGGACCTTCTCAAAGGACGTGACGCGCGCCTGCTTGAACACTTCCGCGGCGAGCGCATCGGCCAGGATCAGGAGATCGCCGGTCTTCGCCCAATTGTCGGCGGGCGCATCCGTGACCTTGTAAAGGCCGTAGGCGATCTTCGGCGAGAACGAGATCGCCCGGTTGCCGGGCAGCGTCCACGGCGTGGTGGTCCAGATCACCACCGAGGCATTGGCCAGCGCGCCATGCGCCGGCGAGGTGACCGGGAATTTCACCCACACCATGTCGGAGGTGTAGTCCTCGTATTCGACCTCGGCTTCGGCAAGCGCGGTCTTCTCGACCACGCTCCACATCACCGGCTTGGAGCCGCGATACAGCGTGCCGTTGGCGGCAAACTTCATCAGCTCGCGGGCGATCTGCGCCTCGGCCGGATAGCTCATGGTCTGATAGGGATGGTCCCAGTCGCCGATGATGCCGAGCCGCTTGAACTCCTCGCGCTGCACGTTGATCCAGTGCGTCGCATAGGCGCGGCATTCCCTGCGGAACGCGACCATCGCGGCGGAGTCGCGGAAGTCGGGCTTCTGCTTGCCCTTGGAGCGGTAGTTCTCCTCCTCGATCTTCCATTCGATCGGCAGGCCGTGGCAATCCCAGCCCGGCACGTAGTTGGAGTCGAAGCCGAGCATCTGCTGGCTCTTGGTCACGACGTCCTTGAGGATCTTGTTCAGCGCGTGGCCGATATGGATGTTGCCGTTGGCGTAGGGCGGGCCGTCGTGCAGCACGAATTTGGCGCGGCCCTCGGCTTCCCGGCGGAGCCTGTCGTAGAGGCCGATGTCGTTCCAGTATTTCAGGATTTCCGGCTCGCGCTGGGGCAGGCCGGCGCGCATCGGGAATTCCGTCTGCGGCAGGTAAAGGGTCTTGGAATAGTCCCTAACGTTAGTCTTTTGGGCGTCGGTCTTTTGCGGCTTGTCGGACATAAAAGCTCTGATTTGGCAGGTGCGGGCGCGGAAACGCGATCAATCGCGGGTGAAACGACGAAGTCCCGGTCTTGCGCCGAGCCTTCAAGCTCAGGCGGAAGCCGGGCCGCTAATCCGTATGATGCGCCGCGAAAACATGGGGTTTCCATAGCAGCCGGACGGGGAAATCGCAAAGCCCCCGCCGTCGGCAAATCCAGCCCCGCCGGGCCGCCCTAAGCCTGCCGCGGCCGGGCCGGATTTCCCGCCACAGTGGCGCCGGGGGCGACGTCCCGCGTTACCACGCTGCCGGCCCCGACCAGGGCGCCGTCGCCTATCGTGACGCCGGGCAGGATGATGGCACCGCCGCCAATCCAGACGTCGCTGCCGATCCGGATCGGGCGGCCGAACTCGAGCCCGGCGCGCCGGGTCGCAGCGTCGCGCGGGTGGTCGGCGGTATAGATCTGCACCGCGGGTCCGATCTGGGTACGATCGCCGATCGTGACCTCGACGACGTCGAGGATCACGCAATTGAAGTTGAGGAACACGCCGTCGCCGAGGCTGATATTGCTGCCGTAGTCGCAGAAGAACGGCGGCCGGATCACGGCGTCCTTGCCGACCTTTCGGAAGCGCGCGGAAAGCAGCGCGTGCAACTCGGCTGCGGACGATGCGCCTGAGGCGTTGTAGCGCGCCATCCAATGTTCCGCCGCGGTATGGTCGGCGGCGAGCTCTGCATCCGGGCGATAGAGCTCGCCCGCCAGCATTTTCTCTTTCTCTGTCTTCAATCAATCACTCCGAGCTGCGGGAACGCGTCCGGCGCTGCGGCCAATGCCGCGCGCGCCCTGGCGCTGTCGTCATCCATCTGGCGTATCAACGCCTCGATGGTGTCGAATTTCAGCTCTTCGCGAATGAAACTGATGAAGGCGACATCGAGCACCGTGTCGTAGAGATCGCCCTTGAAGTCGAACAGGAACACTTCGAGCAGCGGCGCGCCGTTGTCGAAGGTCGGCCGGCGTCCGAAGCTTGCGACGCCATCGAACCGCACCTTGTCGTTTCCTTTGTCCTTGCTCTGGGCCTTGCCGACCCGCACCGCGTAGATGCCGTGCTTCAAGCCGCAATGCTTGTCGAGGCGGATGTTGGCCGTGGGGTAACCGAGGTCGCGGCCGCGCTTCTCGCCATGGATCACCTTGCCGGTCGCAAACCACGGCCCGCCCAGCATCGTGGTGGCGTCGTCGACCTGGCCTTCGGCGAGCGCCATGCGGATGGCGCTGGAGGAGACCGGGCGCTCCTCGATGTCGACATGGGCCTGCACATCGACCTCGATGCCGAGCCGCGGCGCTTCGCTGACGAGCAGGCTCGGCGAGCCGACCCGGCCCTTGCCGAAATGGAAGTCGTAGCCGACCGCGATCCCGCTGATGCCGAGCCGGCCGATCAGGTCATGGTGAATGAAGTCCTGCGCCGTGGTCCCGGCGCGCGACTTGTCGAAGGTCATCACGACGGCGCCGGCGAGCCCGGTGGCCGCGAGCAGCCGCAGCTTGTTGGTCTCGTCCGTGAGACGGAATTGCGGGGTGTTCGGGCTGAAGAAACTGCGCGGATGCGGTTCGAAGGTCACGGCGAGCGCGGGCACGCCGTGCGTCTTGCCCATCGCTAGCGCCGCGCCGATCACGGCGCGGTGACCGAGATGGACGCCGTCGAAATTTCCCATCGCGACCACGGCGCCCTTCGGAATTGCGCTTTCGGGCGTGTTGTCGCGGATAACGGTAAAGCCGGTGCTCATGTCAGGTATTCTTCAAGGATTCTTAAGCATGATTGGTGCGGGCCGGACCGTGACGCGGCGGCGGCGTGGAAGTCAAGCATAGCGAAAATCGCGTCAAATCCGTAACAATCCGGATTCAGCCGGTTAACGCGCTGTTTAACGCCTGCTGTTAGTCGTTGGCGGAAAGCTGCGTTTGTGCAGAAGCCAAGTTGCGTTAGTGGTTTTGGGGGGAAAGATGGCGGTTGATTTGTCCATGCCGGTTCTGGTGGTTGATGATTACAGCACCATGATCCGCATCATCCGGAATCTTCTCAAGCAGCTTGGATTCGAGAATATCGACGACGCCTCCGATGGCTCTGCGGCGCTCAACAAGATGCGCGGCAAGAAGTATGGCCTGGTGATTTCCGACTGGAACATGGAGCCGATGACCGGCTACGACTTGCTCAAGGAAGTCCGCGCCGATCCCAATCTCGCGACCACGCCCTTCATCATGATCACGGCGGAATCCAAGACCGAGAACGTGATCGCGGCCAAGAAGGCCGGCGTGAACAACTACATCGTCAAGCCGTTCAACGCGGCGACGCTGAAGACCAAGATCGAGGCGGTCTTCCCGGACATGGCGACGGCGTAAGACGCTCGTCCGTCGCATCACAATTCATCCTCATCTCATTGCGCGTCAGCGAATGCCCAGCGTCGCCTCACCGTCACCCCCGCGCAACGGCTTTGCCGTTGTCGCTGGAGGAGCCGCGAAGCGGCGTCTCGAAGGGTCGACGGCCCGGCTGGTGGCCGTGCATCCTTCGAGACGCGCGCTAGAGCGCGCTCCTCAGGATGACGGACTGAAGCATTGCATAATTTCGGAATATTAGAAGAATATCCCTGAGTTGCCCGACGAGTCAAGTCGGCTGGTCGAACGTCGGCCGCCGCCGGCTACTTTGCATGGGGTTGTTTTCGATATTTTGGCAGCGCGCCCCTTCACCTCGCCCCGCTTGCGGGGAGAGGCATAGGCCGCCTGCGGCGGCCGTGCCTAAGAACGCCGAAGCAGAGCTTCGGCTATGTCGCATGCAGCGTAGCGAAATGCGATCCGGGTGAGGGGGTACAGGTCTCACGGCGTTCAGAGTTCGCGGAAGCGGCCCCTCACCCCAACCCTCTCCCCGCAAGGGCGGGGCGAGGGAGCGCAGCAGCGCTAGCCGCTACCACTTCAGCTCGCGCATCAGCGCGCGGGGCGGATGGCCGAACAATTCCTTCACCGAGGCGGGGTCGAGCTGCTCGATGCCCTCGAACTGCTCAGAATGGATGCCGCGGGTGACGAACAGGAGATCGATGCCGAAGCCGTGGGCGCCGGTGAGATCGGTGCGCACGGAATCGCCGATCGCGAGCACGCGGCTGAGTTCGGTCGGACGCCCGCGACGTTCCGCGGCCAGCGCCATGGCGCGCTCGTAGATCGGCCGGTGCGGCTTGCCGTAGAACACCGACTCGCCGCCGAGCTCGCGATAGAGTTCGGCAACCGCGCCGGCGCAATAGATCAGCCGGTCGCCGCGCTCGACCACGATGTCCGGATTGGCGCAGACCAGCGTCAGCTTGCGTTCGAGCGCCTTCAGCAGCGTGTCGCGATAATCCTCGGCGGATTCGGTTTCGTCGTCGAACAGGCCTGTGCAGATGATGTAGTCGGCCTGCTCCAGCGGCACCAATGTGGCGTCGAGGCCGCGATGGATCGAGCTGTCGCGCTCCGGGCCGATCCAGAATATTTTCTGACCGGGATGATCGGCCACGAAGTGGCGCGTCAGATCGCCCGAGGAGACGATCGCATCATAGGTCTCGTCGGCGACGCCGAGCTTGCGCAGCTGGCGCTGTACTGAGTCAGCTGGACGCGGCGCGTTGGTGATCAGGATGACGGTGCCGCCCTGCTGGCGGAACGTGTGCAGCGCTTCACAGGCCTCGGGAAAGGATTCGAGCCCGTTGTGCACGACGCCCCAGATGTCCGACAGCACGACGTCGACGTCGCCAGTGAGGTCGCGCAGCCGCTCCACGAAACGCAGCGATGTCATGATGCGAACTGCCGGTCAGTTGGGCCCGAGCGCGCGGCGCGCCAGCGCGGCGCTGCCGGTTGCGCGCGGTGGCGCTGCGGGGCTGGAGACGGGTGCGGAAGTGCCGGCGCCATTGAGGTCCTGGGGCTTGGTCTGCGGTGCCTCGGCGGTAGCAGATGCCCCTTCCGGCCGCAACGGTCGCGGGGGGGCGAACAGGAAGCCCTGGCCGAACCGAACATCGTAGTCGAGCAGGTCGACCACCGAGCGCTCGCCCTCGATCCGTTCGGCGATCAGGTCGATGCCGAAGCGGCCGAGCAGGTCGGACAGATCGGAGGGATCGATGTCGCTGGTCGCGCTCTGCCTGGCGTCGAGCAGCAGCGCGGCCGGCACCTTGATGAAGCGGACGCCGCGATCGGCGAGCTCGCGCGGCTCGAGGCGGAGGTCGCTGACGTGGTCGATCGAGAACCGGTAGCCGCGCTGCGACAGCGCCGCGAGATTCTCGCTTTCGACCGGGCCGAGATTGCGGAAGGTCGCCTGCTTGAACTCGAGCACGAAGGAGGGTGCCAGCGCGCGGTTGGCCTCGAGGAAGTCGAGACA
Organism: Bradyrhizobium sp. B124; assembly: GCF_038967635.1. Taxonomy (NCBI): domain Bacteria; kingdom Pseudomonadati; phylum Pseudomonadota; class Alphaproteobacteria; order Hyphomicrobiales; family Nitrobacteraceae; genus Bradyrhizobium; species Bradyrhizobium sp. B124. The sequence goes on from NZ_CP152413.1 coordinate 6,978,587, forward strand.
CTGGGTGAAGTGCTGGGGGCTCGACAGCGTCGCCGCCGAGACGTTGCAGAACACGCCGACATCCTTGCTGCGGATCATCAGGCGGCGCAGCACCTGGACGCAGCGAAGCATCACCATGTGGTCGATGCGGCCGATCAGGCCGCCGATCTCGGCCGCCTCGATGAAATCGTCGGCGGCAAGCACCTGGTCGCGCTCGTCGCGCAGCCGCGTCACCGCCTCGTAGTAGCGCACCTTGCGCTGCGGCAGCGTCACCATCGGCTGCAGGTAGATGTCGAGGCGGTTCTCGTCGATGGCGTGCCTGACCGCGGCAATGAGCTGGGTCTGGCTGCGTGAGATCGGCGATGGGGGCGCAACCGGCGGCGCGGGCGCAAACACGACGGTCGGAGCCGGCGGGACCGGTTGCAGCAGATCGTCGCGCGGCGCGGCGACCGGCGGCGCTACGGGAGCTGCCGCCAGCAAATCCTCATGATGGGCGACGGACGCCGCAAGCTGCCGGACCAGGCCGCCAAGTTCGTTGATCTCGCCGGCCATGCCCTGGATCCGGTCGGCGCCGGTGGAGTTCGCCGAGGCGACGCGGCCTTCGACCGCGGCCAGCCGGCGGCCGAATTCGGCGACCTGGCGGGCGAGGTCGGCGGTGCCGCGCGACAGATCCGCAATCTGGCCGCCGACGTCGCTGCGGTCGCGGAGCCGCATCGAGACGGCGTTGTAGAGGATCAGGCAGGTGAGGGCGGTGAGCGCCACGATCGCCGATTCCGATCCGCTGATGCCCGCCACCGAATACAGCACGAAGCCGAGCGAGGCTGCGACCAGCACCATGCAGATGGCGATGAAGATCGTCGAAATGCGAATCATGTCGCGCGCCCGCGCCCTCTCTCCGAACGTCCCCGGAGCGCAAGTTTAGCACCATTGTTGATTCGACGGGCCAGCGATCTTCCGAACCGGCTGGAACTGCACACGATTTTCGCTTCGTCTTGGTCGGCCTCGAAGTCGGGCTCCGTAATAGACCGGAGCCGGCCGCGGCGTGCCGGTCAGAGGTCGGCGGCCGCGATCCAGAACACCTCGCCCTCGGAGTCCTCGGTGTCGAGCCAGAGCAGCGGCAGGTTGGGATAGGCGGCCTCGAGATTGTCGCGGCCGCGGCCGATCTCGCAGAGCAGCCCGCCTTGCGGGGTCAGATGCTGCTTGGCCTCATCGAGCAGGCGGCGGACGATGTCGAGCCCGTCAGCACCGCCGTCGAACGCGATCTTCGGCTCGGCGCGGCACTCGCGCGGCAGCGCGGCCATGCCCTCGGCATCGACATAGGGCGGGTTCGAAATGATGAGATCGTAGCTGACGTCGCCGAGCGGCTTGAACAGGTCGCCGCGATGGAGTGTGAGGCGGTCGTCGAGGCCGTAGTCGGCGACATTGCGCGCGGCGACTTCGAGCGCATCCTTTGAGATATCCACCGCGTCGACAGCGGCGTTGGCGAAATGCCGGGCGGCGAGGATCGCAAGGCAGCCGGAGCCGGTGCAGAGATCGAGCACGCCCTCGACCTGCTCGGGATCGCCGATCAGCGAGGTGCCGTCCTCGTCGCCGCCGAAATGCGAATCCAGCAATTCGCCGATGAAGGAGCGCGGCACGATGGTGCGCTCGTCGACATAGAACGGCAGGCCGCGCATATAGACCTTGTTGACGAGATAGGCGGCCGGCTTTCGCGTCGCGATCCGTCGTTCGATCAGGTCGAGGATCTGCTTGCCTTCGGCGACGGTGACGCGCGCGGTCGCGAAGGTCTCGAACTGGTCGGGATGCAAATGCAGCGTCTCGCAGATCAGGAACGCGGCTTCGGCCACCGGATCGGTGGTGCCGTGCGCGAACACGAGTTTTGCCGCGTTGAAGCGGCTGACCGCGTAGCGCAGGAAATCGAACAGGGTGTGAAGCTCGCCGGCGCCGACCTTGGGCGCTTTCGGCACGGCGGGGCTGCGCCTGGCCGGCACTTTGCTGCGCTTCGCCATCAGGATTTGGTCCAGCGCGCGGCCGCCGCGTCGTCATGGCCCTGCGCCTCGATCCAGCTCGCGCCGCGCGCGCTCTCCTCACGCTTCCAGAACGGTGCGTTGGTCTTGAGATAGTCCATCAGGAACTCGGCTGCCTCGAACGCGGCCTGCCGGTGCGCCGAGGCGGTCACGACCAGCACGATGTTCTCGCCCGGCGCGATGCGGCCGAAGCGGTGGATGATGGTGAGGCCCTGCAACGGCCAGCGCGCCAGCGCCTCGTCGGCGTGGCGTGCAATCTCGGCTTCCGCCATGCCGGGGTAATGTTCGAGCGTCAGCGCGGCGATCGGCTCGCCCTGCTCGCTGCCGCGGCAAATGCCACTGAAGCTGACGACCGCGCCGACATCGGTGCGGCCCTTGCTTAAGGCGGCAATCTCCTGCGCGACGTCGAAGTCGGCTTGCTGGATGCGGATGGTCGCTGCGATAGCCATGAGAAGATTCAGCCGCCGGTCATCGGCGGAAAAAACGCGATCTCGCGGGCGCCGGAAATCGCGGCGTCCGGTTTGACATGGGCGTGGTCGATCGCGGCGCGGATCACCGTGGGCTTCTCGAAGGCGTGGGCGTAGCCGTCGTCGCGCGCGGCAAGCCAGCCGATCAGCTCGCCAACGGTACGCACCTCGGCCGGCGGCTCGACGATCTCTTCGGTCTTGCCGATGCGTTCACGCACCCAGGCGAAATATTTCAGCTTCATCCCTCATCCTCCTTGATGAGGTGATGGATGCCGGCACGGAAGTAATCCCAGCCGGTGTAGATCGTGAAGATCGCCGACATCCAGAGCAGCACGATGCCGATCAGGGTAGTGGCCGGAAACACCTGCTCGCCGGCTTCGCCGGCGATCAAGAAGCCGATCGCCACCAGCTGGATCGTGGTCTTCCATTTCGCAAGCTTGGTGACGGGAACGCTGACCCGCAGTCCCGCGAGATATTCGCGCAGGCCCGAGACCAGGATCTCGCGGCACAGGATCACGATCGCCGCCCACAGCGTCCAGCCATGGATCGAATTGTCGGCGGCCAGCATCAGCAGGCTGGAGGCCACCAAGAGCTTGTCGGCGATCGGATCGAGCATCCGGCCGAAGGCGGACTGCTGGTCCCACATCCGGGCGTAATAGCCGTCGAGATAGTCGGTGATCCCGGCCGCAATGAACACGGCCAGTGCCACCCAGCGCAGCCACAACGGGCCGTCCAGGATCGACTGCCAGTAGACGCAGCCGATCACCACCGGGATCGCGGCGATCCGGGCGTAGGTCAGGATATTCGGGAGGGACATGGTCTTGGTCTGTCCCCGGGTCGTCGCGATGTTCATCCGTTCTACCAATACCGCTGAAGCCAGAAGGTCAACCGTGCGGGCGCCAAAGCACGGCGAGATTAGGCTGAATCGTCATGGCACCTTAGCCCCTTGTTTATGCATGTTCTTTTCGGAACGTTGCTTGCCGCTTTTCCGCATCATGCCCTAGATGCCCTGTCGCAGGCGACGCCCTGATGACTCGCCTTTGGTTTAACCCGGCTGGGCGTGGAAAAACTCGAAAATCTTGCGGGCACTCTCGGCGCTGACGCCGGGAACCTTGCCGAGGTCGGCGATCGAGGCCCGCTCGATCTCCTTGAGCGTTCCGAAGTGGTGCAGCAAGGCACGTTTGCGCGACGGGCCGATGCCCGGGATCTCCTGCAACCCGGCCTCGCGGATGTCCTTTTTGCGCAGCTTGCGGTGCGAGCCGATCACGAAGCGGTGGGCCTCGTCGCGCAGCCGCTGGATGAAATAGAGCACCGGGTCGCGCGGCTCCAGCTTGATGGCCTCGCGGTCCGGCATGAACAGGGTTTCCCGCCCCGCATCGCGCTCCGGCCCCTTCGCCACCGCCATCAGCGAGACCTGGGTCAGCCCGAGATTCTCGAAAATCTCCCGGACCGCGTTGAGCTGGCCGCGGCCGCCGTCGATGATGACGAGATCGGGCCATTGCGGGAACGACTCGTCGTCCGCCTTGTCTTTTGGCTTTGCAGTGTCCTTGGCAGCCTCGCCCTCCGGCGGCTTCAGCAGCCGCTTGAAGCGGCGCTCCAGCACCTCGCGCATCATCCCGTAATCGTCGCCGGGCGTCAGCCCTTCGGACTTGATGTTGAACTTGCGGTACTGGTTTTTCATGAACCCGTCGGGTCCCGCCACGATCATCGCGCCGACTGCGTTGGTGCCCTGGATGTGGCTATTGTCGTAGACCTCGATGCGCTTGGGCGTATGCGGCAGGCCGAGCGTCGTGACCATGCCGTCCAGCAGCCGGCTTTGCGTCGCGGTATCGGCGAGCTTGCGGCCGAGCGCCTCGCGCGCGTTGGTGAGCGCGTGGCCGATCAATTCCTTCTTCTCGCCGCGCTTGGGCACGGAGACCTCGACCTTGGATCCGGCCTTCACCGACAGCGCGTCGGCGAGCAAAGCGCTTTCCTCGATCTCGTGCGACAGCAGGATCAGCTTCGGCGGCGGTTTGTCGTCGTAGAATTGCGCGAGGAATGAGGACAGCACCTCCTCGGGCGTGAAGCTCTTTTCCGCGCGCGGGAAATAGGCGCGATTGCCCCAGTTCTGGCCGGTGCGGAAGAAGAACACCTCGACGCAGGAATAGCCGCCCTCCTGGTGGATCGCGAACACATCGGCCTCTTCGACCGTGCGCGGGTTGATGCCCTGCTGCGACTGGATCGCCGACAGTGCCGCGAGGCGGTCGCGGTACAGCGCCGCGGTCTCGAACTCGAGCTCGCCGGAGGCCTTCTCCATCTCGGCCGCGAGCAATTGCTTCACGGCGTGGCTGCGGCCGGAAAGGAATTCGGTCGCCTCGCGCACCAGTTCGGTATAGCCGGGAAAATCGATCTCGCGCGTGCAGGGGCCGGCGCAGCGCTTGATCTGATAGAGCAGGCAGGGCCGGCTGCGGCTTTCGAAGAAGCCGTCGGTGCAGGAGCGGATCAGGAACGCGCGCTGCAGCGCCGTAATTGTGCGGTTGACCGCGCCCGCATTGGCGAACGGGCCGAAATAGCGCCCGGGCCGCGACTGCGCGCCGCGATGCTTGAGGATCTGCGGCGCCCAGTGATCGCCCGAGATCAAAATATATGGAAACGATTTGTCATCGCGCAGCTGCACATTGAAACGTGGGCGGAGCTGCTTGATCAGATTGGCTTCGAGCAGCAGCGCCTCGGTCTCGGTCGTGGTCGAGACGATCTCGACATGTGTGGTCGCCGCGATCATGCGCAGGATGCGCGCCGGCAGCGGCGCGTTGGCCCGCGCATAGGACGACAGCCGCTTTTTGACGTTCTTCGCCTTGCCGACATAGAGCACGTCGTTGGCGGCGTTGAGCATGCGGTAGACGCCGGGCGAGGTCGGGGCGAGGCGCACTGCGTTCTCGATCGCCTCATGCCCGATCGAGAGCGTTCCCTCGGCGATTGTCTCGGTGGCGTCCTCCGATGCCTCGGGGAGACGTGCGTCATCCTCCTCCTCGGTGCCGGAGGTTTCCGGATCGACGTCGCTCGTGTCGAGCGTCAGGTCGTCCTGAGGCAGATCGGACTTTGCACTGCGCCGCGCCTTGGGGGCAGCCTTGGGATCAGCCTTGGGGTCGGTCTTGGGGGCCGGCGTCGGTCGCTCGGGAGAATCGTGAACCATGGGCCGTAAATTAAGCGCTTGGGCGACTGGTCGCCAGCGCTGGCGGCGCAGGAAAAAGAACCCGATTGCAGGGCGTTACTGGCCCAGCGCGGCCGGTCAGGGCGGGTCGGTAACACATTGTTAAGACTGATGAGCGGGCCGCTAACCGGGCTTAACAACCCTTTAACTTAAAACTCTCGATAAACCTTAGCGAAAAAAGTGGAATTCCGTAACCACGCCGGCCCTGGGCCTGCGGGCTGCGGCAGTTGCGTGTGGAGAGTACCCATGACCCGGTTTGTTGCGCGTGCGCTGGCACTGATCGTCGCAGGCTGGACGACTTCGGCGGCGTCGGCCGACCTCAACTACGGCTCGCCCTATACCGTCTATCAGCCGCTCAATGCCTACAGTTGGGCCGGCCCCTATCTCGGCGGCAACGTCGGCTACGGCTGGGGTTCGGTCGAGAACAACCCGACCAAGCCGTCCGGTTTCGTCGGCGGCGTGCAGGCCGGCTACAATTTCCAGAACGGCTCGCCTTGGGTGTTCGGCATCGAGGCCGATATCCAGGGCACCACCGCCGACGATCGGTTCGCGCCCTGGAAGTTCTCCAACCCGTGGTTCGGCACCGTACGCGGCCGCGCCGGCTATGCGGTCAACAATGTGCTATTCTACGCGACCGGTGGTCTCGCCTTCGGTGAACTGCGCGGCGAGACGTTTGGCATATCGGAGTCGCATACCAATGCGGGCTTCACCGTCGGCGCCGGCGCCGAAATGGGCTTTGCCCCGAACTGGAGTGCCAAGATCGAATATCTCTACGTCGATCTCGCCAACAGCAACTTCACGATCACCGGCGGCGCGCCGAACGGCTACAGCTTCAGCCTGGTTCGCGCCGGCATCAACTATCACTTCTGAGAACAAGAAAACGTCTGACATCAACTCCCGGCTGCGCCTCGCGCGGCCGGGTTTTTCTTTGTGCTGAGCACGCCGACATCACGCGCAACTGCATGAACGCCGCGGCGTCCGCGAAACCAGTCGGACGGCCGCACGCACCGGATATGCGGGCACCGTCAATCGCGTCCGCATCATGCAGGTGGTCGTGCAGCGAGCGCGAGCCACGCGCCCGGCAGTCAACTCACACGCAACGCTTCATTCGCCGTTCACGACGAGTCGCGCACCGCGCGCTCATCATGAAACCACCAGGTTGACCGCCTTCGGGCCCTTGCCCTTCTTGTCGGGTTCAACCTCGAACGTAATGCGCTGTCCTTCAGTCAGGTCCTTCAATCCTGCACGCTCGACAGCTGTGATGTGAACGAACACATCGCGGCCGCCATCATCAGGCTTGATGAAGCCGTAGCCACGCTCTCCGTTGAAGAACTTGACTGTCCCAGTCATGGCCATCGGGAAACTCCTCCCCCGTATTGCTCCACCGCTACGCGCACGCCGCGTAGCGGTTGACCGACATTCGCTTGTCGGAAGCTTGGCCACCTGAACAGGCCGGCGTCACGCCACCGGTCTGCCTGGATTTATTTCGGCCTTGTCACTCCGCCGCAACCATTCGCGGAAGCGGAACGTAAAGCCAGTCGTAACAGGATGAGCATAATACGGTTCCGCGCGCGTTGCCTATGCTCAAATAGAACTTTTCAGTGGGTGCTACCGATCAAGGTTTAGGCGTTTCGAGTCTGAAGCGTCCGGCGCCGCCTTGACCAAGCGGTCTCTCGAGTTCGGACAAGATGATCTTCAGCTCGCCCGCCAGCGTCCACGGCGGATTCACTATCAAAAGGCCGGTGGAAACGAGGCCTGCGCCGGTTTCTTGCGGCGCCACACTGAATTCCAAACGCAAGCATTTGCCCGCGGGCCGACTGCTCGCTGTTGCTGCAGCCACGCTGCGCGCGAGCTCGTCGGTAGCTCTCCGGGTTTTTACGGGGTACCACAAAAGATACGTGCCGGTCGGCCACTTCGCAAACGCTTCGGTGAAGGCACTCGCCAGCCGCTCGAACTCGTCCTTCGCTTCGAAAGGCGGATCGATCAGCACCAGGCCGCGCCGTTCGTTCGGCGGCACGAATGCGGGCAGCGCCACCCAGCCGTCGAGATCGACGACGCGCGCCTGCACATCGCGTCGCAATGCATCGATCAATTGCTTGCGCGCAACGGGCTCGATCTCGCAGGCCGTCATACGGTCTTGCGGACGCAGCAGCGCCCGCGCGATCAACGGCGAGCCGGGATAGGCTTTCAGCTCGCCTCGCGGGTTGAATGCTCTGACGATGTCGAGATAGGGCGCGATCAGCGGCAACGCCTTGTCGGACAGCCGCGCCTGCATCAGTCGCGCGATGCCGGTCAGCCATTCGCCGCCGCGCTGCGCTTCGCTCGACGTCAAATCATACAGGCCGGCGCCGGCATGGGTGTCGATGACGCGGAACGGCGCCTGCTTCTCCTGCAGGTAGGTGAGCATGCGCACCAGCACGATGTGCTTGATGACGTCGGCAAAGCTGCCGGCATGAAAGGCGTGACGATAGTTCATGCGATGACGCTGCGCTCCAGAGGGTGCGCATGTTGTACTGCGTCATGCCCGGCCTGTCCCGGGCATCTATGCCTTATCTCGTTAGTTTCGTGATGGCGTCCATGGCCGGGACACTCGGCGCGACAACGCGCGTTTGCGCGGCCGTGACGCGGACGAGACTTCAGCCGCCGCGAACCGGCGGCATCAGCACCTGATCGCGGCGGCAGGCGCGGCGATCGATTTCCTCGCAGGAACGGAATTGCAGATCCTTGCTGAGGCAGATCCGCACCTCGCTGAGCCGCTTGCTGTCGCAGGTCACCGAGATCGCGGAGTTGCTGAGCCCCGGATTGGCCTTGATGAACGCCGTCTCCAGCTCGTCGGGCGCGATCGTCTTCGGCTCCGTCAATTGCAGGAATTCCTCGGGGATCTTCACCGCGGCGCGGGCCTTGCGGATGGCTTCGAAATAGGCCCGTTCGCCGAGGCCGGAGCAGGTGCCGTGCTTGTCCCACTCGTTGTAGATCAGCCCGGGCGCCGGCATCAGGTCGAGCATCGAGGTCATGATGTTGCGGGCGAGGCGGGGCGAAGGGCGCTGGCAGTATTCCGGAAAGCCCCGCTCATATTGTGGCCACAGCCCGTGCACCACGAATGAGTATGGCCGTCCGCCGCATTGCGCCTGCGTGCCGCGGCCGTTGTTGCCGCGCTCGCTCGCCGCCTCGCAGAACGAGGGCGACCACGACAGCGACAGCACATAGAAATCGAACTCGCCGGGCGCATTCTGCCGGCGATCCTGGGCCGAGGCCCCCATCGCACCACACAGAACAAAGGCAACTGAAATCAGAAATCGGGAAATTGTGACCAACCGAGGCATCAAACGCTCCCCTCACGCGACCATTCAGAGCCTAGCAGGCCGCTAGAACATTTCAAGAACAAAAAGCCGCCGGCTGGATGGCGGCGGCTTCCGTTTTGACCGAACTGGTCGGAGATCAGGGCCGGGCGGCCTTGCAGGACGGGTTATAGGCCCAGTTGCGGTCGAGCCCGGCGACGCACCATTCGACGCCCGGAGCGATGCTGATCCAGTCGCTGACGCCGGCAAAACCGCCGTCCTCGATGATCGAATAGTGCACCTTGCGCACCTTGCCGTCGCTCAGCATCGCGTCGCCCGAGCAATAGCGGCGCGGAATATTGTCTGACTGCCAGGGGCGGAAGGCGGTTTCGTGAATCCGGTTGAAACCGGTGATCACGAGCGGCGAATTCCAGAAGGTGGCTTCCTTTTCCTGGAATTGTGAGCTGATGACCGGCAGCGCCCGTTCGCAGGGGGCCACATTGCCGTCATAGCGCGGGCCGGATAGGCCGAAATTCAGTTCGAACGGATTGGCGGCCTGAGCCGTGCCCCCGAACGCCAGAAGGCCGACCACGAGCGCGGCGCCGAGGCCGAGCTTATGGTTGAGTTTATTGCGGGAGTTGAACAGGTTGCGCATGGGAATCCACCCGATGATCAGATGCGGCGAACGGTGCCGTGAAGCCCCGGCAAGGTCAAGTGCAGCGCGGCAACACCTGCGGAGAAGTCCACCTCCAGCAGCCGGCTCGTTCTTTCCATGGTCGCCGGCGCACTCTATGTTGGTCGCCAGCGAAATGGAGTCTGCGATGCGAACGAAATTGGCCGCGTGCCTGGTTGCCGTTAGCGGGATGCTGGCCGTTGGTCCGGCGCAAGCCGACTGGATGCAGCCGGTGCCGCCGTTCAAGGGCAATGATACCGGCGGTATCATCGCCTATTCGCTGGCGGCCCAGACCGACGCGCGGCAGCTCGCCGTCGATCACTGCGCTTCCTACGGCAAGGTGGTCAAGTTCCTTGCGATGCAGCGCTATCCGGGCGGCTACATCTCCTTTGCCTGCCGCTGGGTACCCTATGGTTCGGCCCAGAGGCCGGTGCGCACGCTCTACTGAGCGCGCTCCAAATCCTTCGATCGTTCAGCCGGGAGCTCACCGCATGACCCGACAGCTTGCCTTGCTTGGTTCTGCTGTTTGCCTTGTCCTGTCCACCGGTGCTGCGAGCGCCCTCGACCTGCCGACCCGCAAGGCGGGTCTGTGGGAGATGAAGATGGTGCGCACCGGCGGGCCGATGCCCGAAATCACCATGCAGCACTGCACCGACGAGACCACCGACAAGGAGATGAGCGCGGCGGCCTCGCCGATGGCCAAGGAAGTCTGCTCCAAGCAGGACATCCAGAAGACCGCGACCGGCTATGTCAGCGACAGCGTGTGCAGCGTCGCCGGCATGTCGATGAAGAGCCATGCCGAGATCGTCGGCGATTTCAATTCCGCCTACACGGTCAAGAGCAGCTCGCACGCGGAGGGCGGCGCGGCCGGCTCCCGCGACACCACGATGACCATCGAGGCGAAATGGCTCGGCGCCTGCAAGAGCGACCAGAAGCCCGGTGACATCATCATGCCCGGCGGCATGAAGATGAACGTCAAGGATATGGAAAAGCTGAAGGGCCTCCTGCCCAAGCAGAAGTAGGCGCAGCGCCTTCGATTGTCGCCGCGCGCCCTGAGCACGTCCTCTTTCATGTTGAGAGGACGTGCCGTTTTGCACCACCATCATTGCGAGCAGCCCGTGACAAGATTGCCAAGCGGTTTTGCGCTGCCTGTCATCGGGCGTGCGTTCTGGCGACCTTTCTTGCAATGATGCCGTTGGACCGTGTGCGCCAACTCCGTCACGTAGGCGTATTCGCTTAACCATTGTCGCCGACCGTTGACGTCAAGCGCGCGTCTCGGCGCACGGCGGCCTCTCACCTTCAATGGATTGGATGTCAAACATGATGTCCGGTGTTGGTCGCGGCCGCGCCCAATGCACGACGGCATTGCGGGGCGACATCAACATCATTGAATGATCGCTGCGTGCCTCGCACGTGAGACTCTCTGAGAGAGCGAGGACGTGCAGCGAATTCCTCGTGCTGAAAAGCTTGCTGCGACAACATGTCTTTTTGAATCGCTCCAGTGTCGCGCATCTTGAATCGTTCCAGTGTCGTGCATCGCGCGCTTCAATGGATTCTATTTTGCGCGTGTGGAATTTCGCGCATCCCGTCGATAGAAGTCCGCCCCAATCGAGCCCGCTCAATGACGAGCACGCGGCTCGATCGGCCTGGGGAAATGTGGGATTGCTTGGTGGGAATGGCTTCGTCGCGGAGCAAGCGCAGCTTGCTTGCATCAACGGCTGCGATCAACGCAGCGTTTCTCGGTTCGGTCATGCTTGTGCCGATGGATGCAAACGTCGCCAGCGCTCAGGCACAAGCGAGCTCTCCGCAGAACAATGTCAGCGTGCTTCCAGCCGTAACCGTGGATGAACCTGGCGCTGCAAGGAAGCGTAGCGCCGTCGCTTCAAGTCGGAACACCAGGTCTTCGCGCACCACCGTGGTGAGCCGACGCCGCACTGCTGCGGCGCCCGCTCAGAACCAGGCTCCGCGGTCGCAAGGCGCGGCCGGCACGATCGGTACGACGACCGGCTACGTTGCGACCGGCAGCACGGCCGGCACCAAGACCAACACCGCGCTGATCGAGACGCCGCAGTCGCTTTCGGTGGTCACGCAAAAGGAGCTCAGGGATCGTAACGTTCAGACGCTTAAGGACGCCGTCAATTACACGCCCGGCGTCACGACCACCGCGTTCGGCTATGATCCCCGGTTCGATAGTTTCTACATCCGCGGCTTCGATGCGACCTATACTGGGATCTATCGCGACGGCCTGCGCCAGGGCGGCGGCAACTTCGCCATTCCCAAGATCGAACCTTACGGTCTCGACAGCGTGTCGATCCTCCGTGGCCCGGCCTCGGGTCTTTACGGCCTTGGCTCTCCGGGCGGCATCGTGGACGTCACCACCAAGCGGCCGCCGTTGACCACATTCGGTGAGATACAGCTGCAGGGTGGCACCTACGACCGTTACCAGGGCAGCTTCGATGTCGGTGGTCCGGTGCCCGGCAGCGATCAGCTGTACTACCGGCTGACGGGTTTGCTCCGTGACGCGAAGACCTGGTATCCCGGCAACGACGACGATCGCGCCTATATCGCGCCTGCGCTGACCTGGCGGCCGGACGTCGATACGTCCTTCACGATCCTCAGCGAGTATCAAAGCAGCCGAACCGCCGCGAGCATCGGCAACTTCCGCGCGCCCGACGGACGATTGACCAACATCTACTCGAATGATCCGGCCTTCAGCGCCATGGATCAGAAGCAATATCGCATCGGTTACGCGTTCGAGCACAATGTCGACGACGTCTGGACGGTGCGGCAGAGCTTCCGCTTCTATCAGGTCGACACCGACGCGAAATACACCCAGATCGACTCCATCGACAGCAGCACCAATCTCGCGTCGCGCTCCGCCTGGCGGATCCTGGATAGCTTCAATACCGTGACGCTCGACAATCAGGCCGAAGCCAAGTTCATGCTCGGCGCGATCAAGAACACGGCGCTGTTCGGCGTCGACTACGGCCACTCCTACTACAACGACAAGATCGGCTACGGGCCGGCTCCCGATCTCAATCTCCTGACGATGAACTACGGTGCCCAGGCGATCGCGTCGCCGGCATTCTCGATCTTCAACAAGCAGTCGACCGACGAGGTAGGGGTCTATGCGCAGGAGCAGGCCAGGCTCGGCGGCTTCATCCTGACGCTCAATGGCCGCCAGAGCTGGGTCCCGCAGACGACGACCGCAGGCCTGGACGGCATGCCGTCAACGCAGAAGGCGACCGCCTTCACGGGCCGCGCGGGCCTCGCTTACGTCTTCGACAACGGCATTGCGCCTTATGTCAGCTACGCGACGGCATTCGCCCCGCAGGTCGGCGTCGACGCATCGGGATCGCCGTTCAAGCCGACCACCGGCGAGCAGAAGGAAATCGGCATCAAGTATCAGATGCCGCAGGTGCCGGTGCTGTTGACCGCCGCGGTGTTCGACATCACGCAGGACAATGTGCTGCGCACCGATCCGAGCAACATGGCGTTCCAGGCGGCAACCGGGCAGGTCGAATCGAAGGGCGTGGAGCTCGAGGCGAAGCTGGCGCTCAAGCAGGGATTTGATTTCACTGCCGCCTACACCCATCTCAACGTCGTGATCACGCAGGGCAACCCGGATACGACCGGCAACGAGCTCTCCGGCATTCCGAGGAATTCCTTCGCCGCCTTCGGCAAATACACGTTCCAGTCCGGCGTCCCCGTCGAAGGGCTCGGGCTTGGCCTCGGTGTCCGTTATATCGGGACCAACTTCGGCAACGACCAGAATACGTTCCAGAATGCGGCGAGAACGTTGTTCGATGCCGTGATCGACTACGATCTCGGCAAGCTGGATCGGCGATTGCTCGGCGCCACCGCGCGCTTGAACGCGACCAATCTGTTCGACACGCGCTACCAGACCTGCCAGTCCGGCTACTGCTATGCCGGCGAACGGCGTCAGGTGATCGGCACCCTGTCTTACCGCTGGTAGCTATACCGGTATCCGCACCGCCGCGCGCAGGCCGCCCATCGGGCTTTCGCCGAGCATGATGTCGCCGCCATGCGAGCGGGCGATGTCGCGCGCGATCGCAAGTCCGAGGCCGCTGCCGCCTTCGTCCTGGTTGCGGGCGTCGTCGAGCCGCAGGAAGGGCTTGAACACTTCCTCGCGCATGTCGGCGGGGATGCCGGGGCCGTCGTCGTCGACCGTGATGTTGAGATAGCGATGGTCGCGCTGGCCGGTGATCGAGATCGTGTTGGCGTGGCGCGCCGCGTTGGAAACGAGGTTGGCGAGGCAGCGCTTGAACGAGGCCGGCTTCACCGTGACGACGGGCAGGCCGTGGAATGCGACGGTCGCGGTGTGGCCGTGACGTTCGGCGTCACTGCGCAATTCCTCCAGCGCCATCGCCATGTCGGTCGGCTGCGCGACCTCGCCGGAATCGCCGCGCGCGAAGGCAAGGTAGTCCTCCAGCATCATCGACATCTCGTCGACGTCCTTGCGCATCGCGTCGATCTCGGGGCCTTCGCCGATCAAGGCGAGTTCGAGCTTGAAGCGCGTCAGGATGGTGCGCAAATCATGCGACACGCCGGCGAGCATCGCGGTGCGCTGCTCGATCGAACGCTCGACGCGCGCCTTCATCTCGATGAAGGCCTGTGCCGCGCGTCGCACCTCGCGCGCGCCGCGCGGCCGGAAGTTTGGCGCCTCGCGGCCCTTGCCGAAGCTTTCGGCGGCGTCGGCGAGCCGCAGGATCGGCTTGATCTGATTGCGCAGGAACAGCACGGCGACGATCAGCAGGATCGACGAGGTGCCGACCATCCAGAAGATGAAGATCTCCGAGTTGGAGGCGTAGGCCGCGCTGCGCTGGGCGAAGATCCGCATCACCGAATCGTCGAGCGAAACGCGGATCTCGACCAGGTTGGACTTGCCGACGGTGTCGATCCAGAACGGACGGCTGATCTGGCGGCCGAGCTGCACCGACAGGGTCTGGTCGAGCAGCGAGAAGAACGGCTTCGGCCCCGGCGGCGGCATGTCGCCGGCGGGTAGGAAGTCGACCACGAGCTGCAGCTTCTGGGCGATGCGGCGCAGCTGCGCGCGGTCCTTGTCCTGCGGATAATTCTTGTAGACGTCGATCAGCGCGGCGATGTCGGAGACCACCGCGGCCGACAGGCGCCGCGTCACCGTGTTCCAGTGCCGCTCCATGAACACGAACGCGACCACGGTCTGCAGAATCACCATCGGCACGATCATGATCAGCAGTGCGCGGGCGTAGAGGCCGGTCGGCATCCAGCTCTTGAACGCATTGCCCATCCAGCCGTTCGCCTTCGAGACGCGCTGCGAAGCGTTCTTGATCAGGGTCAGGCCGGTGTCGAGCGTGCTCATGGCTGCATCTTACGGCGAGGCGACCAGGCGATAGCCGATGCCGCGTACCGCCTGCAGGAATAGCGGATTGGCGGGATCGTGCTCGATCTTGCGGCGCAGGCGGTTGATCTGCACGTCGACCGCGCGCTCGTTGACGGTGCCGCCGCTGGTCAGCTCGCCGCGCGGCACGGTCTCGCCGGGGGCACTTGCGAGGATACGCAGCATCTCGCGCTCGCGGTCGGTGAGATGGATGATCTCCTCGCCCTGGCGCAGCTCGCTGCGTTCGATGTGGAAGATGTAGGGGCCGAACGCGATCTGCTCGACGACAGTGACTTGCGGCGGCGCGGTGCGCTTGAGGATATTGCCGATGCGCAGCACCAGCTCGCGCGGCTCGAACGGCTTGGCGACATAGTCGTCGGCGCCGATCTGCAGGCCCTCGATGCGGGCTTCCGCCTCATGGCGGGCGGTCAGCATGATGATCGGCACCGTCGAGGAGGTGCGGATGAAGCGGGCGAGGTCGAAGCCGTTCTCGCCGGGCATCATCACGTCGAGGATGAGCAGGTCGAAATGCAGCCCGAGCAGCTTGGCGCGCGCATCGGTGGCGCTCATGGCCGTCGTGACGCGATAGCCTTCGCCGGAGAGAAAGCGCGACAGCAGGTCGCGAATGCGCCGGTCGTCGTCGACCAGCAGGAGATGCGGCGCATCGTCGGCCGGCTCGACCGGCGTGCGCACCAGGGTTGCAGCCTGCACCAGGTTCACTCCCTTGTTTTTCTGCCGCCGCCGAAGATCGCTTCGAGCACCTTGTCGGGATCGTCGCGGTCGATCATCGCGCGCAGGAATTGGCGAACCGTCTCGACGCCGGCCGGATCGATGCCGGCGATGGCGCGGTTGATGCGGTCGGTCTGCAGCCCTGCGAGCTTGGCGACCAGCGCCTCGCCCTTCGGCGTTGCGTAGAGCAGGCGTTGCCGGCGGTCGTTGTTGCCGGTCTTCTGCACGATGTAGCCTTCATCCAGCAGTTGCTTGAGCACGCGTCCGAGCGACTGCTTGGTGATGCGCAGGACGTCGAGCAGGTCGGCGACCTTCAGGCCGGGATAGCGGGTGACGAAGTGGATGACGCGGTGG
Source organism: Bradyrhizobium sp. B124 (assembly GCF_038967635.1). Taxonomy (NCBI): domain Bacteria; kingdom Pseudomonadati; phylum Pseudomonadota; class Alphaproteobacteria; order Hyphomicrobiales; family Nitrobacteraceae; genus Bradyrhizobium; species Bradyrhizobium sp. B124. Next base: position 6,994,664 of record NZ_CP152413.1, read on the forward strand.
TGGGCGCGGCCGAAGCCGAACGCCTCCAGTTCCTGGTCGGCGTCGCCGACAAAGTCGCGGTAGGCGAAGAACAAGAGCTCGATGATGTCCCAGCGCAGGTCGCGGCCGCCCGCCGCAGGAGCATGATCATCTCCCTGCGAATCGGGCTTGGCAGCCATGCCTGAGATATTTATGTCAGTCATATTGACGTATCTTGGGTTCAATGTTACAAAACTGCCTGTCACGACGAAACATTAGATCGTTCCGTCCCCGACAGCGTTTGAGGCGGCCTGAAAAAGCCTGTGAGGCGGTTTGGGCCGCAAATTGGACTACCGTGCGATTGTCGAGCGGCATTTCGGCAAACATACTGGACTTCAGCACTCCGCAAAAGCATGTCTAAACGGCATGTTGGCGATGGAAACCGGCCGGGTTGCCGGCGGTGGTGAAGTTCGCACCAGCCGAGCCTGATGGCTCCGGGGGAAACAGGCCGTCGCCCGGTATGGCGCCGGTTCCGACAGCGGAAAGCAAGAAAAATGACTTTGAAATTCGACATCCAGCCTTCGCCGAATCCTACGTCCGACAAGGATCGCGCGGCGAAGCTCGTGGACCCGGGCTTCGGCCGCGTCTTTACCGACCACATGGCGATCGTCCGCTACAGCCAGGGCAAGGGGTGGCACAGCGCCCGCGTCGAAGCACGCGCGAATTTTCCGCTCGATCCGGCCGGCGCGGTGCTGCACTACGCCCAGGAGATTTTCGAAGGTCTCAAGGCCTACAGGCGCGACGATGGCGGTGTGAACCTGTTCCGTCCCGACGCCAATGCCCGGCGCTTTCACGATTCGGCCGAGCGCATGGCGATGGCGCCGCTGCCCGAGGACGTCTTCATCGAGGCGGTCGAGCAGTTGGTGCGGATCGATCGCGCCTGGATCCCGGGCGGCGAGGGCAGCCTCTATCTGCGGCCGTTCATGATCGCGAGCGAGGTCTTCCTCGGCGTGAAGCCGTCGGCGGAATACATCTTCTCCGTCATCGCATCGCCGGTCGGCTCCTATTTCAAAGGCGGTCCCGCACCGGTGTCGATCTGGGTGTCGGAGAATTACACGCGCGCCGCGATCGGCGGCACCGGCGCCGTCAAGTGCGGCGGCAACTATGCCGCAAGCCTGCGCGCGCAGGCCGAAGCGATCGAGCGCGGCTGCGACCAGGTCGTGTTCCTTGATGCGGTCGAGCGCCGCTACATCGAAGAGCTCGGCGGCATGAACATCTTCTTCGCGTTCGACGACGGCTCGCTCTCGACGCCGCCGCTCGGCACCATCCTGCCCGGCATCACCCGCGACTCGATCATCGCGCTTGCCAAGGATACCGGCACGCGCGTGCGCGAGGAGCCCTACACGATCCAGCAGTGGCGTGCCGACGCCGCCAGCGGCAAGCTGAAGGAAGCCTTCGCCTGCGGCACCGCGGCCGTGATCTCGCCGATCGGCAAGGTGTGCTCGGCGAGCGGCGACTTCCAGATCAGCGGCGGCGCGGCCGGCCCGGTCGCGATGGGCCTGCGCAAGAAGCTGGTCGACATCCAGTACGGTCGCACCAACGACCCGCATAACTGGATCAGGAACGTCGCCTGACACCGCGGTTCCACCGCTGACCTGCTTCGATCTCGCGCCTCTTCCTGTGCAAGGGAGAGGCGCTCTCGCTTTGGAATACGGCAAGCTGACGCTTCGCCTCGGTCGTCATTTTTCCGTGTTGTCGGCCGTCTCCGCATGAACGGCCTGCTGCGAGCGCGCGACCAAGTCTCGCCTTCCGCTTCAATCAATCCCCATTTGCGTGATGACATGACCAAAACTCCCGTAACACGTCTGACCTGTGCCGTGCTGATTGCGGCTGCGTTCGCGCTCACCGGAACCGACTCGGTGCGCGCCGAGGACCGCTCGCCGGTGATCGATGTCCGTACGGCTGACCCGGAGATGAACGCCGCGATCAGCCATGCGCGCGAGACGCTTCCGGCGTTCTGGGCCTCCTATGAGGCGCCCAAGCCGTCGGAGACCCAGCACTCGCTCAAGGTCCGCTTTCCGACCCATCGCAACGAGGGCGAGCACATCTGGATGCGCGAGGTGAAGAAGCTGCCGAGCGGCGGCTATTCCGGCCGGTTCGCCAACCAGCCGCGCGACCTGCCGGGCAAGCGGGCCGGCGACCTCGCCGAGTTCAAGCAGGCCGATATCTCCGACTGGATGTTCATGCGCAACGGCAAGATCGTCGGCGGCGAGACCATCAAGCCGCTGCTGAAATCGATGTCGAAGGCCGACGCCGACGCGCTTCGCGCGCGGATGGAGCAGCCCTGAGGACCGGTGTTCGGCGGCGGCTGAGGCGCAGAGCCGGGTTGCCGCCTTGCGCGTCCGCTGGTAAACGCCGCCAATGGCCGAGAAACCCAAAAAACCCCAGAAACTGAAGGCGCGCCTGCCGCGCGGGCTGGAAGATCGTGGCCCGGCCGCGATCAATGCCACGCGGGCGATGGTCGAGAAGATCCGCGCCGTCTACGAGCTCTACGGCTTCGAGCCGGTGGAGACGCCGGCGATGGAATATACCGATGCGCTCGGCAAATTCCTGCCCGACCAGGACCGTCCCAACGAGGGCGTGTTCTCGTTCCAGGACGATGACGAGCAGTGGATCTCGCTGCGCTACGACCTGACCGCGCCGCTCGCGCGCTATGTCGCGGAGAACTTCGACGCGCTGCCGAAGCCTTATCGGTCGTATCGGTTCGGCTATGTCTTCCGCAACGAGAAGCCGGGTCCCGGCCGCTTCCGCCAGTTCATGCAGTTCGATGCCGACACCGTCGGCTCGGCGACGCCGGCGGCCGACGCCGAGATCTGCATGATGGCGGCCGACACGATGGAAGCGCTGGGGATTCCGCGCGGCTCCTATGTCGTGAAGGTGAACAACCGCAAGGTGCTCGATGGCGTGCTCGAGGCGATCGGTCTCGGCGGCGACGACAATGCAGGTCGCAGGCTCACGGTGCTGCGCGCGATCGACAAGCTCGACAAGTTTCCTGCCGATGAGGTTCGCAAGCTGCTCGGTCCCGGGCGATGGGATGGCGGCGAAGAGGGCAAGGGCGACTTTACCAAGGGCGCCGAGCTGAGCCCGGCGGATGCCGATATCGTTCTGGCCGTCACGCAGAAGCGCGACGATTGGAAAGACGCCATCGCTGCGGCCGAGACCTACCTTGCGAAGAGTGAAGTCGGTCAGGCTGGCGTGAGCGAGCTCGAAGAGATCGCGAAACTGGTCGCGGCGTCCGGCTATGGCGCAGATCGCATCCGCATCGATCCCACCGTCGTTCGCGGCCTCGAATACTACACCGGCCCGGTCTACGAGGTTGAGCTGCTGCTCGATACCAAGGACGAGAAGGGCCGCCCGGTGCGGTTCGGCTCGGTTGGTGGCGGCGGCCGCTACGACGGTCTCGTCTCGCGCTTCCGCGGCGAGCCGGTGCCGGCGACCGGCTTCTCGATCGGTGTCTCGCGCCTGCAGGCCGCGCTGACGATGCTCGGCCAGCTCGACACGCAGGCCGAGTTCGGGCCCGTCGTCGTCACCGTTTTCGATCGCGACCGCGTCGCCGACTACCAGAAGATGGTCGCAGAGCTGCGCCAGGCCGGCATCCGCGCCGAGCTCTACCTCGGCAACCCGAAGAACATGGGCAACCAGCTCAAATATGCCGACCGCCGCCACTCGCCCTGCGTGATCATCCAGGGCTCGGATGAGAAGGCGCGCGGCGAGGTGCAGATCAAGGATTTGATCGAGGGCGCCAAGGCGGCGGCTGCGATCGCGTCCAATCAGGAATGGCGCGAAACGCGCCCCGCGCAGTTCTCCTGCGCCGAGGCCGATCTGGTCGCCAAGGTACGCGAGGTGCTCGCGCGCCACGACGTGAACTGGGGATAGCTGGTTTGTCGTGCGCGGGCTTGACCCGCGCATCCATCTTCAAAAAGATGGCGCGCCAGCCAGACCGGCAGACGCACGTCAACAACAACAAGGGAGTTATTCCGATGCCCGAGATCACCGTGAGCATGGCCGCCGGCCGCACCGACGAGCAGAAGGCCGGCATGATGCGCGACATCACCCAGGCGCTGGTGAAGAACCTCGGCGTCGACGCCGATGCCGTCGTGATCCAGATCAATGAAGCGCCGCTGCATCACAAGATGAAGGGTGGCAAGACCTTCGTCGAGCGCGCCGCCGCCGCGAAGAAGTAATCACATTCACTTCGTCGTCCCTGCGAAAGCAGGGACCCATAACCACCGATGCCGGTGATTGGCAAAGGCTGCGGCCCCAGCCATCGACCAACTGAAATTCGTGGTTATGGGTCCCGGGTCGCGCTTCGCTTGCCCGGGACGACGTCTGTTTTGAGGCACCGATGGACGCACGCGACTTCATCAGGATCGGCATGAGCGCCGAGCGCATGCTCGTGGTGCCGCCGGAGCGCACGGTCGGGCATTTCGTGCCCGGCATGCCGATGGTCTATGCGACGCCGATGATGATCCTCGAAATGGAGATGGCGTCGGGCGATGCCATCCGCGGTGCGTTGCAGCCCGGCTGGGTCACGGTTGGGACCGAGGTCGATATCCGCCATCTCGCCGCCGCTCTTGTCGGCGCCACGGTACGGACCACCGCAAGGGTGATCGCGGTCGAGCGCCGCGTGATCCGCTTCGCGGTCGAGGCCTTTGAGGGCACGCGCAAGCTCGGCGAAGGCCGCCACGCCCGCGGCCTGATCAATGTCGAGAGTTTCAACAAGCGGCTCGCCGGGACCTCGGGGCAAGCGCAGTAGGCGAAAGACTACTTCGCCAATTCCTTCGAGCGCCGGGTCGCGGCGGCGATGGCGCGGGTCATCAGCGGCTGTAGGCCGTCACTCGCCATCAGCACCTCGAGCGCGGCCGCGGTGGTGCCGCCGGGTGAGGTGACATTCTGCCGCAGTGTCGCCGACGGCAGATCCGAGCGATGCAGCAACTCACCGGAGCCGGCGACGGTCGCGCGCGCCAGCGTGGTCGCGAGCTGCTCGGGCAGGCCGGCCGCGACGCCGGCGCGGGCGAGCTCCTCGGCGAGCAGGAAGACATAGGCCGGGCCGGAGCCCGAGACCGCGGTCACCGCATCCATCAGGCTCTCATCGTCGACCCATTCGACCAGCCCGGTCGCTTTCAGCAGCGCATCGGTCATGGCGCGCTGCGCGGCGGTGACGCGCTTTGAGGGCACCGCGACCGTGATGCCGCGGCCGATCGCCGCCGGTGTGTTCGGCATCGCGCGCACCACTGCGCCGCCGACCACGTCTTCCAGCGCTGACATCGTCGTGCCGGCCATGATCGAGACCACGAGTGTCGACGGACCGACCAGCGCCTTCAGCGCGGCGCCGGCGTCGCGGAATGATTGCGGCTTCACCGCGACGACAAGCGTGTCGACCGTGCCGAGCTCCATCGCCTGCGGATTGAGCCTTACCCCCTTCGCGGCAAGCGCGGAGATCTCAGGCGAAAGATGCGGATCGATCACCGCGACCTGCTTGGGCGAGAGGCCCTGCGCGAGCCAGCCGGTCAGCATTGCACCGCCCATCTTGCCCGCGCCTGCGAGCGCGATGGTGCCGGAAGTGTTCGTCAATGCGCTGCTTGTGTTCACAGGTGTCACCGCTCGTCGTCCCGGCGAAGGCCGGGACCCATAACCACATGTGGTTCTAGTGAAGCGAGGAAGGAGCCACAAGCAGTTTGCTCAGGCCCCGCGGCCGCGGAGTATGGGTCCCGGCCTTCGCCGGGACGACACTGAGGATGCGCTTACGCCTCGCCCTCGGTATCGAACATCGCGGCGGCCATCGCCTCGGCGGTCGACTTGCCGGCCCACACCACAAACTGGAACGCAGGATAGTAGCGCTCGCAGGCATGGATCGCGTTGACCACCATGGCCTCGCATTGCGCGGTGGACGCGGTGAGGCCGCCGGGCAGCACCAGCGCCTGACGATGCATGACCATGCCGGTGTGGGTCCACAGGTCGAAATGGCCGACCCATAATTGCTCGTTGATCGCGGCGACCAGCCGCTGCACCTCGGCGCGGCGCGCCTGCGGCATCTTCATATCGAAGGCGCAGGCGAGATGCAGCGCCTCGATCTCTCCCATCCAGGTGAAGGAGAGCTGATAGTCGATCCAGTCTCCCTTGGAGACGATCGTCACCTCGTCTTCGCCGGAACGCTCGAACGCCCAGTTGTTGTCGGTGGCGATATCCTCGACCACCGCAAGCGGGTTGTTCCGGGAATCGATAATGCTTTCGAGGAGGGACATGCCGTCTCGGACCTTGTTCTTATGATCGCTTGATACGCACACGGAAGCCGGCACTTGCGACATACTGCGTCGTGGCCGAGTGCAGTTCCTTGACCGGGCTTCCGGATGCCCCTGGACCTGACGCCGATGAAGTGATGTGATTTGCGGAATCCGCGCAACCGCACGCCGAGTCCGTCCACAGCCAAAGCGCGCATCGTCCACAGCTGATCTCCGCCACACTTGTGATTTTGCGAACAAATCGGAATCTAGGCGTTCGCGTAACGATTTATTAACCATTGGCAGGCGCTTCGCCGCACGCGTGAATCAGCCTTTCGGGCACTCACATCACTCTGCAAGAGCCGCGGCGCGCTCATGGGGACATGCCGTTTCCCCATGCCAAAGGTGCTTGCCCCGCTGTCGCGGTTTGGTCATATTTCGCCTCAGGCACGTCCATCCCGGGCGTGCCGATGTTCTCAGGGCGGGGTGAAAATCCCCACCGGCGGTAAAGGGTGACGAGCCCAAGCCCGCGAGCGCCTTCTTCCGCGAAGCCGGAGGAAGGGTCAGCAGATTCGGTGCAATTCCGAAGCCGACGGTTACAGTCCGGATGAAAGAGAACGGTTGCGGCAGCCAACGCGATTTTCGCGTGGGCTTGTGTCGTTGTCCGTGTGCCCTGATTCTGGTCCTGAAAGAGGAAAGCCATGAATCAGATGTTGCAAGACCAAGACGTTCAAGCTTCTCAAGTCCAGACCTCCCAAGCAGAAAGCCTTCCCGATACGCCGGCTAGTCCGCCGGCGCCGGAGCATCCGCACTTCGCAAAGCCGCAGCGCGTTGCCTTCGTGCAGTCGTCCTGGCATCGCGATGTGGTGGAAGAGTGCCGCATCTCCTTCCTGAAGGAGATCGAGGCGCGCCACATCACCAATGTCGATGTGTTCGAAGTGCCGGGCTCGTTCGAGATCCCGCTGCATGCGCAACTGCTGGCGAAGACCCGCCGCTACACCGCGATCGTCGCGGCCGGGCTCGTTGTCGATGGCGGCATCTACCGCCACGAATTCGTCGCCGATACCGTGATCAAGGCGCTGATGGATGTGCAGTTGCGCACCGAGGTGCCGGTGTTCTCGGCGGTGCTGACGCCGCAGCAATTCCACGAGACCGAGGTGCATTACGACTTCTTCCGCAAGCACTTCGTGATCAAGGGGATCGAGGTCGCGGAGGCCTGCGCCAACACGCTGCTCAGCCTCGAACGGCTGCGCGGCCAGGTCGCGGCGGGAATACCTGGCTAGTTCAAGGCCCGGCGCAAAAGCGATTCCGGCATGCGTGCCGGGATCGCTGTCGCAGCCAGCGCGTTCGGTTATGCTTGCCGGCATAATCAGAACGCGCGGGAGGCGCCCATGACCGAACAACAATCTTCCGACTGGCTCGGCCTGTCGGGCCGCGTTGCCGTCGTCACCGGCGGAGGCGGCGGCATCGGCCGCGCCACCGCGGTCAGTTTCGCGCGCGCCGGCGTCAGGGTCGCCGCGCTCGATCGCGACGAGCGTGGGTTGGCCGAGACCAAGGCAAAGCTTCGCGAGTTCGGCGACGGTCATCTCGTCGCGAGCTGCGACACGACCAGCGAGGACAACGTCGCGGCTGCCGCCGATGCGGTCGCGCGCACGCTTGGTTCTTGCGACATCCTCGTCAACACCGCGGCGGTGCTGCGCCCCGGCGGGCTCGATACGCTGCCGCTCGCCGAATGGAATGCGGTGCTGGCGATCAATCTCACCGGCTACTTCATCTGCGCGCAGGCGTTCGGCCGCCAGATGCGCAAGACCGGACGCGGCAGCCTCATCCACGTCGCCTCGATCGCCGCCAGCAATGCGCAGGGGCAGAGCGGCGCCTACAGCGTCAGCAAGGCCGCCGTCGTGATGCTCTCGCAGCAACTCGCCGCCGAATGGGGGCCGCACGGCATCCGCAGCAATGTGGTCAGCCCGGGCCTCGTCGTCACGCCGATGAGCCAGGCCTTCTATGATACGCCAGGGGTCACCGAGCGGCGCACCGCCGTGGTGCCGATGCGCCGGATCGGCGCGCCACAGGACATGGCCGACGCGACCCTGTTCCTGGCGAGCGACCGCGCGTCCTACGTCAATGGTGAGGAGATCATCGTCGACGGCGGCTATGCGCGGACGCTGATGAGCCACGTGCCGCGGCCGGGGTTTTGAGGTGGTGGGGCCGCATATTCAGTGTCGTCCCGGCCTTGAGCCGGGACCCATAACCACGATGTTTGTTATTGCGAAGGGCTGTGGCTACAGGTTTGCTCCGTAACGGAGTCCTGTGGTTATGGGTCCCGGCTTTCGCCGGGACGACGGTGGGCCTCAATCGAACAGGCTGGAAACCGACTCTTCCGCCGCGGTGCGGCCGATCGCTTCGGCGATCAGGCCGGCGATCGAGATCTGGCGGATGTTCGGCGCCTTGTTGACGGCTTCGGTCGGCAGGATCGAGTCGGTGATGACCAGTTCCTTCAGCCGCGACGAGGCGATTCGCGCGGCGGCGCCGCCGGACAGCACGCCGTGGGTGATGTAGGCCGAGACTTCCTTGGCGCCGTGCGCGATCAGCGCCTCGGCCGCGTTCACCAGCGTGCCGCCGGAGTCCACGATGTCGTCGACCAGGATGCAATTGTAGCCGGCGACGTCGCCGATCACGTTCATCACCTCGGACTCACCGGGGCGCTCGCGGCGCTTGTCGACGATCGCCAGCGGGGTGTTGATGCGCTTGGCGAGGCCGCGGGCACGCGCCACGCCGCCGACGTCGGGCGACACCACCATCACCTTGGCGAGGTCGAACTTCTCTCGGATATCGCGCACCATCAGGGGCGCCGCGAACAGATTGTCGGTCGGGATGTCGAAGAAGCCCTGGATCTGGCCGGCGTGCAGATCGAGCGTCATGACGCGATCGACGCCGGAGTGCGAGATCAGGTTGGCGACGAGCTTGGCCGAGATCGGCGTACGCGAGCCGGACCTGCGATCCTGCCTGGCGTAGCCGAAATAGGGCACCACCGCCGTGATGCGGCGCGCCGAGGAACGGCGCAACGCGTCGGTGATGATCAAAAGCTCCATCAGATTGTCGTTGGCCGGATACGACGTCGACTGAATGATGAACATGTCCGAACCGCGGACGTTCTCCTGGATCTCGACGAAGATCTCCATGTCGGCGAAGCGCCGGACCACGGCCTTGGTCAGTTCGATGCCAAGTCCCTTGGCAATGTCCTGCGCCAGCGCAGGATTGGAGTTGCCGGCGACGAGCTTGATTGATCCGTTCTTTGCCGACATCGATGCTTCCCCCCGCGCCTTGCTGGATACGACGTTCAGCATCTCAAGTCCTTACAGAACCGGCGGGTTTTCGGTGCGCGAGGGAATATCAGGCAGGCGGCTCCGATGGCAACCCATTAGGCGCTTCGGCCCACGTTTTCCTGGGCAAAAAGCGCCTTTCCCCGGGAGATTCCGGGGGTTAGTTGGCGGAATAGCTGAGTGCCACGGTTTCGGGCGCGGCGGGGGCCGGGGCACTGACCATCGCTGGCCCACGGAGCTCCGGTGCCGGGCCGGGCGCCGGGCCGCCATTGATCATGCCGGAGAGGCCGCTGAGGCCGGCCTGGGCGATCTTGCGCAGCACCAGATCGTCGGCGGCGGCCCAGGCGTCGCGGCCGGCCTTGCCGGCGGGCTCTTCGCCGGACAGCCGGAGCGCCCGTTGCTGGTTGCTGTCGTAGACGTCCCACACCCACGCGATCATGGTGCGGCCGCGCACCACCTGCGCCGAGAGATAGCTGCGCACGCGATAGGCCGCCGTGGCCTGGCGCGACACGATCGACAGGCTGCGCAGCTTGGATTCGCTGTCGAGCACGCCCACCATGCGGTCGAATACCTGGGGCGGCGGACCGTCGATCGATTCGAAGGCGACGGTTGCGCCGCCGCTCGCGGGCGTCGCCATCGCGTAGGAGTCGGCCACGTTGCCGCCGGCCGCGCATCCGCCGAGCGCGGACCCAATCGCCAGCCATGTGGCTGCGATCGCGGCACGCACGACTGTCCCAGTTTGAAACTGGTGGTTTGACGCTTCCCTCATTGCGTCCTGCGATATCGTTAAAACGGCTTAACGTCTAGGGCAGGACGGCCACAGCACTTAACGATCCGGGGAGAGGACCGAATTCCTTTCTCGATATTTCCAGCTCAGTCGGCCAGATGATGCCGCATGGCTTCGGTGATCCAAGCCCACTCGCGGTTCGGGCTTGCGTCCGGCGACTGCCCGCGCATGATGGCGACGAGTTCCCAGTAGCGGGCCGCACGGGCGTCGTGCAGCGCGTACTTGCCGCGAATCCAGTTGCGGAATTCGAGGTCGGCTTCTCGCTTCAGCAATCGCGCCGACGTCGCCAGCCAGTCGCGTGCCAGCACCTGGCCCGCCTCCGACGCCGGCCCGAGGTCGCGCGCGATGATCTCCTTGGCCTTGGCCAGCACGGTTTCGTTGGCCGCTTGCCAGGCAGCGAGATCCAGCACGTGGTGATTCCAGACATCCTCCGCGTTGGCGCGGAGGTTGGCGACGAGGGAGGGATCATTGAGCATCTCCGAAAGCTCGATCCACGCATCGCATTGCTCTGGCGTCGGCTCGTCGGGCAATTCGGGTACGCTGGTCTCGATCATCTGCCGGATCCACGTCCGGTCGATGTTGATGCCGTCGGACACTCTCTCGAAAAAGCGTTCGACGACGTTGCGGCGCTCAGTGCGGGACAGCTGCGTCATGGTCAGGAATCTCCTCAGATCTGCTTCGGTGAGTTGCGGTGAACGCAACGCAGCCCGCAGGGCCGAGGCGACGCGGCGCTGTGCCGCGATCTCCGCTTCGAGCGTCTCGAGGCGAAGCTTCAGCGCCTCGACCAGCGAGAGTTCCTTGCTCAGGACCTCACGAATGGAGTCGAGCCCGAGCCCCGCATCGCGCAGGCAACGGATCAGGTCGAGGCGAACCAGTTCATCGTCGGTGAAGACGCGATAGCCGCTCGCGGTGCGGCCGGCCGGCGGCAGCAACCCCTGGTCCGAATAGAAGCGGAGCTTCCGGACCGAAATTCCGCTGAGCCGCGCCGCCTCGCCGATGCTGTAGGTGCGTTGTGTCATGCGCCGCTTGTCCGGTCTCCAGCAGGTGGAGAGTCAAGGCGCTTGTCGCACAAAAACGGTAGAGTCGCCCGGCGTCAGCCTTCCAGCGTGATGGCGTGAACGTGCCGGCCGTAATCGGCTTCCTTGCGGTGCACGGAGCGGCGGTAGCTGAAACAGCGCTCGTCGGAATAGGTGTCGATGCCGAGATCGTCGATCATCAGCACGCCGGCATTTTCCAGCCGCATCCGGATGAAGCCGGCGAGATCGAACATCGCGTGGCCGTCGCGTTCGGCGGGCATGAAGAACATGCCGTTCTCGGCATCGGCCTCGATGAAGCGTTCGATGAATTCGTTTCCGACCTCGTAGGATTCCTTGCGGATCAGCGGACCGATGGCGGCGACGATGCCGCCGCGCTCGGCGCCGAGTTTCTCCATCGCATCGATGGTCGATTCCAGCACGCCGGTCAGCGCGCCCTTCCAGCCGGCATGCGCCGCGCCGATCACCCGCGCATGGGGATCGACGAACAGGATCGGGCCGCAGTCGGCCGTCGTGACCGAGATCGCGAGGCCTTCGGTGCGCGTGACGAGCGCGTCCGCCCTCGGGCGCGCAGCGCCATTCCATGGACCAGTCACGGTCACGACGTCAGGCGAGTGCACCTGATGCACGCTGATGAAGTGATCGAGCGGCACGCCGAGCTGCTCCGCCATCCGCCGCCGATTCTCGGCGACCTTGGCCGGATCGTCGTGCGAGCCAAGCCCGCCATTGAGGCCGGCATAGATACCCTCGGAGACGCCGCCCTCGCGCGAGAAGAAGGCGTGGCGCAGGCCCGGAATGGCCGACAGCAGCGGTGATCCCAATGTCATTGTTCGGTCTCGTCAGGCTGATCGCTGAGGCCAGCGATCGAGGTGAGGTGCGGATCGGAGATGGCCATGACCTTGAACATCGAGCCCATCCCGCCGCGTCCGGAATCGGTCAGGCGTTTCAGCGCACCGGCAATATCGGCGGAGACCTCGGGTGAAGCTTTCGCCATCAGTCCGGCGGCACGGGCCTCGACGCCGAGGCGCTTGAGGAAGTCGCCCTGCGTCGCCGGCCCGTGGACGCGCGCGCCGACATCCTCGGCGGCCCGCGCCAGGGCCTGAAAATCGACATGCGCCGTCACGTCGGCCTGTCCCGGGTTCTTCAGCGGGTCGGCGAAGCTGTGGCGCGCGATCGCCTGGAAGGTGTCGCCGGCGTCGCTGCGTAGATGGCCGTAATCGATGATCAGCGCGGCGCCGTCCTGGTCGCGCAGGCGCGTTGCGAGCTTCATGATCTCGCTGTCAGGCCGCCATTCGAACACCGCGCCGAGCGGGGCGGCGCGCACCAGCGGCGGCAGCAGCACCTCGAAATGCGGTGTCGGCTCGGCGGCGGGCGCGAAATACAGGTTGCCATTGGCATCCATCCCGACCGTGCGCTCGTGCCAGCCGGTCTCGCGGCGGACCATCTGGTGGATCGGCAGCACGTCGAAATATTCGTTGGCGAGGATCACCGCCGGTCCCTCCGGCACGTCGTCGATACTGTCGTGCCAGGTGATGTTGCGCACGCCGGTCAGCGTGGCGTGCTGCTTTTCGCGCAGCACCGGATTGACCTCGACGAGGTGGATGCTGAGCGACTGGTACAGCGGCGGCAGCACGCGCAACGCGCGCAGCGCATCCGACATCATGGTGCCGCGGCCGGGCCCGAGTTCGATCAGGCGGAGCGTGTCCGGCGAGCCGATCGCGCGCCAGATCGAGGCGCTCCACAGCCCGAGCAGTTCGCCGAACATCTGGCTGACCTCGGGCGCCGTGGTGAAATCGCCCTCGCGGCCGAGCGGATCGCGCGACAAATAGTAGCCGTAGCGCGGATGCATCAGGCACAATTCCATGTAGCGCCAGACCGGCATCGGCCCGGACAGCTTGATCAGCTTCCTGATCTCATCCAGCAGTGGGGTGGGTTCGCTCACAGCCTTCCTTGGATTGCACTTGCTTTATGTTGAACTCGGCGCCGGCCCGTTCGCCCTGCGGCGAATGGCGGCCGTGATGATGATAGCGCCCACAATGATCATTGGCACCGACAGCAGCATGCCCATGGTTAATCCGCCCCACAGGAATCCGAGCTGCGGATCGGGCTCCCTGAAATGCTCGCCGATAATCCGGGCGATGCCGTAGATCGCAATGAAGCTGCCGAGGATCAGGCCGGGCCGCTTGAGCGCGCCCATCCGGATCATGATCGCCAGCGCCGTGAACAGCACGATGCCCTCGAGCCCGGCTTCGTAGAGCTGGCTCGGATGGCGCGGCAGCGGTCCGCCATTGGGGAAGATCATGGCCCAGGGCAGGCTTGGATCGGCGTGACGGCCCCACAATTCGCTGTTGATGAAATTGGCGAGCCGGCCGAGGAACAGCCCGATCGGCGCGACCGCGGTGGTGATGTCGCCGAGTGACAGGATCGGGATGTTGTTGCGGCGGGCAAACAGCATCACCGCGGCGACGCAGCCGAGGAAGCCGCCGTGGAACGACATGCCGCCTTTCCACAATTCCAGGATCTCGGACGGGTGCGCGATGAAGAAGGGCAGGTTGTAGAACAGCACGTAGCCGGTGCGGCCGCCGACGATGATACCGATGGTGACCCAGAGGATGAAATCGTCGAGCTGCGGCAGCGTGATCGGCGCCGGGCCGCCCCACAGCCGCTGCTTCTTGATCAGCGAGCGCGCATAGATCCAGCCCAGCACGATGCCGACGATATAGGCTAGCGCATACCAGCGGATCACGATCGGCCCGAACGCGAGCGCGACGGGGTTGAACACCGGAAAGTCGATCAGCAGGAACGGCATCGGGATCAGAGCGCTTTCGTGTAGACGGCGTAGGGCACGCCATGAATGGGCGGAGCGTCATGCACCTTGCTGAAGCCCATCCTGAGATACATCGGCAAGGCGACCGTCATGATGGGGCTCGTGTGAAGCGCAATGGTCCGGCACCGGTCGCGCCGCGCCCTGGCGAGGCATTCCGATGTCAACGCATGCCCGAGTCCCTTGCCCCTGTCGACCGGGTCCACCACCAGCATACGAATGATCGGCCATGCCTGATCGAAGAATGCGGCCTTTTTGACGCCGGGCCCAAAATAGCCGACCGCGCCGGTCAGCCGGTTACCGAGCTCGGCGACGATGATCTCGCCGCCGGAACTCAATTCAGAAGTTTTTGACAGGCCGGCTCGCATCGCCGGCCAGTCGTCGAAGGCGTCGCGGAATTGCTCGAAGGCTGTCACCGCAAGCCGGTTCACCTCGTCGGCGTCGGAGCTACGGTAGTCTCGAATGCGCGCTGCCTCCGCCATCCGTTTTCTTTGGGCCTCAGACCAGGTTGCGGCGATAGAGCGCGAGCAGCCGCTCCCAATGGCGTTCGGCGGCGTCGCGGTCGTAGACCGGGCGCTTGGGGAAGGCGAAGCCATGATGGGTGCCGGGATAGATCTCGACCTCGTTGGTCGAGCCCTTCATGCCCGTCTTCACCTGCTCGATGATCTCCGCCGGGGCGTAGATGTCGGTCTCGGCGCAGGCGAAATAGAGCTCGGCCTTGGTCTTCTGCGCTGCGAGGTGCGGGCTGTCGGGCTGGTCGGTCGCCAGATGCGTGCCGTAGACCGAGGCGGCGGCCTTGACGCGATCGCTGAAATGCGTCGCCGCGTTCACCGCATAGCGGCCGCTCATGCAGTAGCCGACGGTGCCGATGATCCTGGTGTTGGCGGCCTTCTGCGTCTCGGCGTAGGCGAGCAGGCCCTTGGTATCTTCCATGACCAGCGGAATGTTGAGCGAGTGCATCAGCTCGAACATGCGCTTGCGCTCGGGCGATTCCGGATCGGGATTGATCGGGCCGAGCTCCATCGCGCCGGCGCGGTAATACATGTTGGGCAGCATCACATAGTAGCCTGACGTGCCGAGCCGGCGCGCCATGTCGCGCAGCTCCTCGCGGATACCGGGCGCGTCCATGTAGAAGATGACGACAGGGAAGGGGCCGCCGCGCTCGGGATGGGCGATGAAGGTGGTGGTCTTGCCGTCCTTGGTCGGGATCTCGACGGTCTGCTCGATCATGGCGCTTCTGCTCGCGTTATGTGTGCGATTTCTGTTGTGAGTTCATACGATTGCAAGGAAACCGGAGCATGACAAGGCAAGCGCCCGTAAGGTCTGCCATTCGCGGCGGACTTGAACCGGATGGCGGGGATCGCCATTGTCTTCTGGCGATTCAGTGAACGCGGAGAGTTTTGCCAGATGACCCAGACCAGCAACCGGTTTTTCGATGAGATCGGCCGTCTGATGAACGACGCCGCGGGCGCAGCCCAAGGCGTCAAGCGCGAGGTCGACACGGTCATGCGCAACCAGGCCGAACGGATCCTGCGCGACCTCGATGTGGTCAAGCGCGAGGAATTCGACGCGGTCAAGGACATGGCCCGTCTGGCGCGCGAGGAGAACGAGGCGCTGAAGGCGAGGATCGCCGCGCTGGAAGCCAAGCTGGGCGGTTCAGCCGGTTGACGGACGCCGCGTAGCCCGGATGGAGCGAGGCGCAATCCGGGGGCTGGCCCCGTTGAGGTGATAGCCCCGGATTTCGCTTCGCTCCATCCGGGCTACGATCCTCCCTCGGTAACCCAAGAAAAATCCCTTCATTTCCTTGTCATTTCGGCCCTTTGGGGCTAAAAGCCCGCCACGTCCGCGGCCCCCGCACCCCTGGAGGCTTGCTGTGGACCTGAGCATGGGCCGCGCTGCGGCCTTTAACTTTTTAAATACAAGGACTTAACGCTATGGCGACCGTCAAGGAATTGAAGGCGACCGCGCGTCCGAAGAGCGGCAAGGGGGCCGCCCGGGCAGAGCGTCGCGCCGGGAGAGTTCCCGGAGTGATCTACGGAGACAATCAACCCCCTGTCACCATCTCGGTCGACGATCGTGAACTGCGCCAGCGCATCCTGGCGGGCCGGTTCCTGACCACGATCTATGACATCGACCTCGAGGGCAAGAAGCACCGCGTGATTCCGCGCGACTTCCACCTCGACCCGGTGAAGGACTTCCCGCTCCATGTCGACTTCATGCGGCTCGGCGAAGGCGCGACCATCCGCGTCAGCGTGCCGCTGCACGTCGTGAACGCGGAAACCGCCCCCGGCATCAAGCGCGGCGGCACCGTGAACATCGTCACCCACGCGCTCGACCTTGAGTGCGCGGTCGACAACATTCCGCAATACATCGAAGTCGACGTCGGCAGCCTCGAGATCAGCTACTCGCTGCATCTCTCCGAGGTCACGCTGCCCAAGGGCGTGAAGTCGCTGACCCGCGAGGACGCGACGCTGGTCACCATCGTGCCGCCGTCCGGCTACGCCGAAGAGCAGAAGGCCGCAGCTGCGGCGGCTGCTGGTGGCGCGGCTCCGGCCGCGGGTGCTGCAGCTCCGGCCGCTGCGGCGGCTCCGGCTGCGGGTGCTGCGGCTCCGGCCGCGGGTGCCAAGGCTCCCGCCGGCGGTGGCGACAAGAAGAAGTAATCGATCATGTCGGCGCGCGATCGTGTGATGGCGCGCCGACGCGGGATGCCGCGCCATGCGCCTTTTTGTCGGTCTCGGTAATCCTGGCGCGAAATACGCCAGCAACCGGCACAATATCGGTTTTCTGGCGGTCGACGAGATTGCACGGCGTCATGGTTTCGCACCATGGCGCCGTCGCTTTCAGGGCGAGACCTCCGAAGGCGTGGTCGATCGTGAGAAGGTCGTGCTGCTGAAGCCGACCACCTACATGAACGAGTCCGGGCGCGCGGTGCAGGAAGCGGCGAACTTCTTCAAGCTTGCCTCCGCCGACATCACCGTGTTCCAGGACGAGCTCGAACTGCCGCCCGCCAAGGTGCGGGTCAAGATCGGCGGCGGCATCGCCGGCCATAACGGGCTGCGCTCGATCTCCGCGCATATCGGCAACGAATATCGCCGGGTGCGGCTCGGGATCGGTCATCCCGGCGTCAAGGAGCTCGTGCACAGCCACGTGCTGTCGGACTTCGCCAAGAGCGACCGGGCGTGGGTGGAGGCCTTGTGCCAGGCCGTCGCCGACAATGCCGGCCTGCTGGCTGCGGGGCATGACGCCTCGTTCGCCAACAAGGTGCATCTGACGATGCAGGCCAAGGGATTTTTCGACACCAAGGACGAGGAGCCGTAGACCCTCGTCGTCGCCGGGCGCCTGTCCCCGACCTGATCGGGGATGACCCGGCGATCCACTCTTTCCAGTGGGATGGATACGCGGGTCAAGCCCGCGTATGACGACCCCACTCAGTTTCAGCCGCGCAACGTGAGCGCGAGAGATCGGGACGAACATGGGATTCAAATGCGGGATCGTCGGGCTGCCTAACGTCGGCAAGTCGACGCTGTTCAATGCGCTGACCGAGACGGCGGCCGCCCAGGCGGCGAACTATCCGTTCTGCACTATCGAGCCGAATGTCGGCGAAGTGGCGGTGCCCGATCCGCGGCTTGAGAAGCTGTCGGCAATCGCGAAGTCCGCGCAGATCATCCCGACCCGGCTGACCTTCGTCGATATCGCAGGTCTGGTGCGCGGCGCGTCGCAGGGCGAAGGCCTCGGCAACCAGTTCCTCGCCAACATCCGCGAGGTCGATGCGATCGCCCATGTGGTGCGCTGCTTCGAGGACTCCGACATCACCCATGTCGAGGGCAAGATCGCGCCGCTCGCCGACATCGAGACCATCGAGACCGAGCTGATGCTGTCCGACCTCGACAGCCTGGAGAAGCGCGTCGACAACCTCTCGAAGAAGGCCAAGGGCAACGACAAGGAAGCCAAGGAGCAGCTCGAGCTCGTCAACCGTGCGCTGGTGCTGCTGCGCGACGGCAAGCCGGCGCGTGCGCTCGAGCGCAAGCCGGAGGAGGAACGTGCGTTCCGCATGCTCGGGCTCCTGACCTCGAAGCCCGTGCTCTATGTCTGCAATGTCGAGGAAGGCTCGGCCAAGGACGGCAACAATTTCTCCAAGGCGGTGTTCGAGCGCGCGAAGGAAGAGGGCGCGGTCGCGGTCGTGATCTCGGCCAAGATCGAATCCGAGATCGCAACGCTGTCGCGCGAGGAGCGTGTCGACTTCCTGGAGACGCTGGGCCTTGAAGAGGCCGGGCTCGACCGGCTGATCCGCGCCGGCTACCAGCTGCTCGACCTCATCACCTATTTCACGGTCGGCCCGAAGGAAGCGCGCGCCTGGACCATCGATCGCGGCACCAAGGCGCCCGCCGCCGCCGGCGTGATCCACACCGATTTCGAGAAGGGCTTCATCCGCGCCGAGACCATCGCGTATGAGGATTACATCGCCGGCAACGGCGAAGCCGGCGCACGCGATGCCGGCAAGCTGCGGCTCGAAGGCAAGGACTACGTCGTCGCCGACGGCGACGTCATGCATTTCAGGTTCAATACCTGATCGCGGTCTAGCGTCGGTTTCTCCATTCGTCGTCCCGGGCAAGCGAAGCGCGACCCGGGACCCATAACCACAGGGCACCGTTGTTGCGCGATGCTGTGGCCCCAGCTCGCTTCATCCCCACGTCCTGTGGTTATGGGTCCCTGCCTTCGCAGGGACGACACCGAGTGTGCGGCGGGCAAAGCCAAAGAGCGCTCACCGGTCCGCGCGGCCGATCACATCCATCAGCTCGGCGATCTTGCGCCGCTGGTCGGCCTTGTCGCCGGACGAGATCGCATGCTCGACGCAATGGGCGACATGATCGCGCAGGACCTCTTCCTCGACGCGGCGCAGCGCCGCGCGCGCGGCAGCGATCTGCGTCACCACGTCGATGCAATAGCGGTCTTCCTCGACCATGGCGGCCAACCCGCGGATCTGACCCTCGATCCGTTTGAGCCGTTTTAAACAGGATGTCTTGACCTCGTCTCTCATAGGTCTCATATACCCCCCTAGGGTATATAAATCAAGAGGCCGGAATAGCGGCCGGGAAGAGTCTCGTGGCACACGCAGAGCACGATCATTCGCACGCGGATCATCACCATCATGGCGCGGCTGCGCATTCCTGCTGCGGCGGCAAGCACGATCACCACATGACGCCGGCCGAGGCGACGTTCGCGATCGATCCGGTCTGCGGCATGAAGGTCAACCCGGCGACCGCCAAGCATCGTTTCAGCTACAAGGGCGAGGAGTACCTGTTCTGCAGCGGGCGTTGCCGCGAGCGTTTCGAGGCCGAGCCGGACAAGTACCTCAAGCCGCGCGAGGCGGAGCCGCCGATGCCGGCCGGCACGATCTACACCTGCCCGATGCATCCCGAGGTGCGCCAGGTCGGTCCCGGGAGCTGCCCGATCTGCGGTATGGCGCTCGAGCCGGAGCAGATCTCGCTCGACGATGGGCCGGGTCCCGAATTGATCGACATGACGAGGCGGTTCTGGATCGCGCTGGCGCTGACGCTGCCTGTGTTCGTGCTCGAGATGGGCAGCCATCTCGGGCTGATGCATCTGGTGCCGCAGGGCTGGTCGAACTGGATCTCGTTCGTGCTGGCGACGCCCGTCGTGCTGTGGGCCGGCGCGCCGTTCTTCGTGCGCGGCTGGCAGTCGGTGGTCACGCGTAACCTCAACATGTTCACGCTGATCGCCATGGGCGTCGGCGTCGCCTATCTCTACAGCGTGGTCGCGACGCTGGCGCCGCAGCTGTTCCCACCGGCGTTCCGCGACATGCATGGTGCGGTCGCGGTCTATTTCGAGGCGGCGGCCGTGATCACGGTGCTGGTGCTGCTCGGTCAGGTGCTGGAATTGCGCGCCCGCGCGCAGACTTCGGGCGCGATCCGCGCGTTGCTTGGTCTCGCGCCCAAGACCGCGCGGCGCATTACCGATCATGGCGACGAGGACATCGACATCGACGCGATCAAGGTCGGCGACCGCCTGCGCGTGCGCCCGGGCGAGAAGGTGCCGGTCGACGGCGTCGTCATCGAGGGCAGCGCGGTCATCGACGAATCCATGGTCACGGGTGAATCGATGCCGGTCACGAAGGCGGAAGGCGAGAGGGTGATCGGCGGCACCGTCAACCAGAGCGGTGGCCTCGTGATGCGTGCCGAGAAGGTCGGCCGCGACACCATGCTGTCGCGGATCGTCGACATGGTGGCGAAGGCGCAGCGCTCGCGCGCGCCGATTCAGCGGCTCGCCGACCGTGTCGCCGGCTGGTTCGTGCCGGCGGTGATCGCAGCTGCCGTGCTGGCCTTCATCGCCTGGACGGTATTCGGCCCCGAGCCGCGCCTGACCTTCGCGCTGGTCGCCGCGGTGACGGTGCTGATCATCGCCTGTCCCTGCGCGCTGGGGCTGGCAACGCCGATGTCGATCATGGTTGGTGTCGGCCGCGGCGCGCATTCCGGCATCCTGATTCGCGACGCGCAGGCGCTGGAGCGGATGGAAGCGATCGACACGCTTGTCATCGACAAGACCGGCACGCTCACCGAGGGCAAGCCGAAGGTCGTGCGCATCATCGCCGCCGAAGGGTTCGACGAGAATGACGTGCTCCGTCTTGCCGCCAGTGTCGAGCAGGGCAGCGAGCATCCACTGGCGCGGGCCATCATCGCTTCCGCCGGGGAACGCAAGCTGGCATCGGCGACCGTCAGCAATTTTGCCTCGCCCTCCGGCAAGGGCGCGACCGGTACGGTCGAGGGCAGGCAGGTTGCGCTCGGCAATGCGGTGCTGATGGGTGAGTTGAAGATCATAACGTCAACGCTGGACCAGGCTGCCGAGGCCGCGCGGCGCGATGGCGCGACGGCGATCTATGTCGCGGTCGATGGGCGCGTCGCCGGCGTGATCGCGATCGCCGATCCGGTCAAGCCGTCGGCGGCGAATGCGCTGCAGGCGCTGCGTGCCGAAGGCCTGCGCATCGTGATGCTGACCGGCGACAATGAGACCACCGCGCGCGCGGTGGCGAAAACGCTCGGCATCGACGAGGTCGAGGCCGGCGTGCTGCCGGAGCGCAAGAGCGAGGTCGTGCAGCGGCTGCGCGGCGAGGGCCGCACCGTCGCGATGGCGGGCGATGGCGTCAACGATGCGCCGGCGCTCGCCGCGGCCGATGTCGGCATCGCGATGGGCGGCGGCACCGATGTCGCGATCGAGAGCGCCGGCATCACGCTGCTCACCGGCGACCTGATGGGCCTCGTCCGGGCGCGGCGATTGTCGGTCGCAACCATGCGCAACATCCGCCAGAACCTGGCGTTCGCCTTCGTCTACAACGCCGCCGGCGTGCCGATCGCGGCCGGCGTGCTGTATCCGCTTTTCGGCATCCTGCTGTCGCCGATGGTCGGCGCCGCCGCGATGGCGCTGTCCTCGGTCAGCGTGATCGGCAACGCGCTGCGGCTGTCGAGGGTGCAGCTGGACTAGGCGTCTCTTACCTCGCCCCGCCTGCGGGGAGAGGTCGGATCGCATCGTAAGATGCGATCCGGGTGAGGGGGACTCTCAGCGAATCCATCTCCCTCCGATATTGCGGAAGCGGCCCCTCACCCCAACCCTCTCCCCGCAAGAGCGCGGCGAGGGAGCAGAGTGTGGCCGCGGCCTTCACGCCGGCAGCAGAAGCTGTGCGCGCCGCTCCATCTCGGCATCGAGCCAGGTTGCGAGATCCTCGCTGACTTCGACCATCGGCAGCCGCACCTCGGGGCTGTCGATTAGCCCCTGCCGCCACAACCAGTGCTTGGCCGGCGCGGGGCTTGGTTCCGCGAACAGCAGCCGGGTCAGGCCGACGACGCTCTGCCAGGCCGCCAGCGCCGCGTCGCGCTTACCCTGCCGCAGCAGCGTGCGGATCGAAGCGAAGGTGTTGGTTTCCAGATGCGCGGACAGCAGGATCGCGCCGTCGGCGCCGTCCGAGAGCGCATCGAATGTCTGCGCGTCCTCACCGGTCAGCACGCGGAAGCCGGCGGGCCGGCGGTTGAGGAAGTCGATCGACTGCGCGCGGTCGGCACAGCAATCCTTCATGCCGACGATGTTGGGATGTTCCGCGAGCGTCAGCAGCGTCTCGTTCGTCAGGTTCACCGCTGTGCGATACGGAATGTTGTAGAGCACGACCGGCCACGACGCGTGATCGGCCAGCGCGTTGAAGTGCTGCACGAGCCCGCGTTGCGAGGGCCTGATGTAATAGGGGCTCGCGATCAGGTAGCCGTTGATCGGCCAGTCGGCCGTATCATCCAGCGCATCCTTCATCCTGGCCGTAGAGGCGCCGGAGAGCCCGAGGCAGACCGGCAAATGGCGGGAGTTGGCACTGAGCTCGTCGAGCACGACGCTGACCAGGCCCTCCAGCTCATCGGTGCTGAGCGCCATGCCTTCACCGGAGGTTGCACCGAGGATGAAGCCGTCGACGGGGCCGTCGGCATAGTGCCGCACGAGGCGGCGCAGCGAGGTGACGTCGAGTTCGCCGTCGCGGAACGGCGTGATCAGGGGCAGCCAGAGGCCCTGCAATTGCTGGTGTAGTTCAGTCATGTTCCATCTCCTCAGGGGGCAAAGCCGGAGACGGGACCAACAAAAAAACCCCGTCCAGGCGGCGGGGTTTCGGGATCGGTTGAATGCGAAGGTGATCTTATCGCGCGCGATCTCGTGTCCCCGGGAGGGGAGCTTTTTTCGACGACAGAACGGCGCACGAAGTCGTGATCATTGGACAATGATGCTGCGCTGCGAGGTTGTTGTCAATCCGCTGACCGTGACGTGCGGCACGTTCGAGCATGACATCAAGGTGAGAGACGTAGAGGTGAAAGACATGCAGGTGAAAGACATGCAGGTGAAAGACTTGGAGATGAAAAAAAGCCGGGCTCGCGTGAGCCCGGCTTAAGGTATTGGCCACGTGAGGCCGACACAATCACCTTCCAAGAGGGATTACTGAACTTCCGCGCCACTGGAGGAGGGGGACATATGCGCGACGCGACCGCTCAGCGTGTAAGCACTATGATCCCCATCGACGCCCTGCAGCAACTATCCAGGTCGCATGTCAGTCATGCGGAGATTCAGGGGCCTCTTCGGGCAGCGCGGAAGGCCTATAAACCAGCCCTATAAGGGCGGCTTAATCAGGACGGCCAGCGCTGCGCCTTGCTGACCACGAAATCGCGGAACACCTGCACCCGGGCCACTGTCTTCAGCTCTTCCGGATAGACGAAGTAGGTGTCGAGTGCGATCGAGTCGGACTCGCCGAACAGCTGTACGAGGTTGTTCTGTTCGACCAGATAGTCCGGCAACGCTGCGATGCCGAGGCCCTGCTGGCAGGCGCGCACCAGGCCAAGGATGTTGTTGACCTTGAAGTAGGGTTCGCGCGGACCGGAGCCGTTGCGGCCGGCATCGATCAGCCAGCTGCGGTTCTGCAGATGCGGCGGCACCTGCGAGTCGCCGAGCATGATGATGCGGTGCGAGTCGAGATCATCCAGCGTCCGCGGCGTGCCGAAGCGCTTGATGTATTCCGGCGAGCAATAGGCATGGAAGCCGATCGAGAACAGCTTGCGCTGGATCAGGTCCGGCTGGGTCGGCTTGCGGGTGCGGATCGCAACGTCGGCCTCGCGCATCGACAGGTCGAGATCCTCGTCGGTGACGATCAGCGAGATCCGGATGTCCGGATAGAGCGCGACGAACTCGTCGAGCCGCGGGATCAGCCAGTTGATGCCGAGCGCCGGCGGCGTCGTGATCTTGAGATCGCCGCTCGGCCGCTCGCGGCTGTCGGTGAGCTTTGCGCGCGCCGCCTGCAGCTGCATGAAGACGTCATGCGCGGTGCGGAACAGCAGGTCGCCCTGCTCGGTGAGGATCAGGCCGCGCGCATGGCGGTGAAACAGCGAGACCGAGAGCTCCTGCTCCAGTGCGCTGACCTGGCGGGAGACCGCCGATTGCGACAGGCCGAGCTGCTCGCCGGCATGCGTGAAGCTGCCAGCCTCCGCCGCCGCGTGAAAGACCTTCAGCTTGTCCCAATCCATATCCGTAAATCCGTCGCGAGAGCGTGCCATGATTATTCCGCCGCTGCGCGATCGCTCGCGCGAAGAGCAATGAAGCGTTCCGCCTCGAGCGCCGCCATGCAGCCGAGGCCGGCGGCGGTGACCGCCTGCCGAAAGGTTTCATCCGCCACGTCGCCCGCGGCGAACAGGCCGGGCATCGAGGTCGCCGTGGAGTTCGGCGCCACCTCGACATAGCCCGACGGTTTCAGCTTGATCTGGCCTTTGACGAGCTCCGTCGCCGGCGCATGGCCGATTGCGACGAAGACGCCGTCGGTCTTGAGGTCGGTCAGCGCACCGGTCTTGACGTTCTTCAGCCGCACATGGGTGACCTTGTTCGGGTTCTCCGTGCCGCAGATCTCGTCGATCGCGGAATCCCACACCACCTTGATCTTGGGATGCTTGAACAGCCGCTCCTGCAGGATGCGCTCGGCGCGGAAATGATTGCGGCGATGCACGATGGTGACTTGCGAGGCATGATTGGTCAGATACAGCGCTTCCTCGACCGCGGTGTTGCCGCCGCCGACCACCACGACCTCCTTGCCGCGGTAGAAGAAGCCGTCGCAGGTCGCGCAGGCCGACACGCCGCCGCCCTGGAACTTCTCTTCCGAGGGCAGTCCGAGCCAGCGCGCCTGGGCGCCGGTGGCGAGGATGACCGTCTCGGCGAGATAGACGTCGCCGGAATCGCAAGTCAGACGAAACGGGCGGTGGCCGAGCTCCAGCTTGTTGACGAGATCGGTGACGATCTTGGTGCCGACGTGGGCCGCCTGCTTCTCCATCTGCTCCATCAGCCAGGGGCCCTGGATCACATCGGCGAAGCCGGGGTAGTTCTCGACGTCGGTGGTGATGGTGAGCTGCCCGCCCGGCTGAATGCCCTGGATCAGGATCGGTTCGAGCATCGCGCGCGCCGCGTAGATCGCTGCGGTGTAACCGGCGGGGCCGGACCCGATGATGACGACCTTGGCATGGGTAGGCGCGGGCATTGTGAGATCCCTCTGTTTTGGGGATTTTGATCAAGGACTTGTGCGGGAAGCGCCCCGGAAACGCGTCACGGCGGCGCCAAAAGTGTCAAATCCAAGTCTAGGATATCTGGGAAGCTATGCAAGATTTGCAATCCATGGCAGCGATTTTTCCCCGGAACTGAAGTCACATTCGCGAAATCGTGCGCTGCACGCGCAATAAAATTGCGCAATGCCGGCTGCCTGCGCTATGAGAGTTGCCGGCAGACCTGCCAAACCTTCCGAACCCTGAGGGAACCCAAGTCGCGTGTCGAAGAACCTTGACGAGATCGACCTCAAAATCCTCGCCGAGATCCAGGCCGATGGCCGAATCACCAATGTGGAACTCGCCAAACGCGTCGGGATCTCGCCGCCGCCCTGCCTGCGCAGGGTCCGGGCGCTGGAGGAGGAGGGCTACATCCAGGGCTACCGCGGCCTGCTCGATCCGCGCCGCCTCGGCTACGACGTCACGGTGTTCGCTTCTGTGCATCTGTCGAGCCAGGCCGACGCCGACCTCCGCGCGTTCGAGAATTTCGTGCGCGCCGAGCCGTTGGTGCGGGAATGCTGGATGCTGTCGGGCGAAGTCGATTTCATCCTCAAATGCGTCGCTCCCGACATGGCGACCTTCCAGGATTTCGTCACCCACCTGACGGCCGCGCCGCATGTGCGCAACGTCAGGACGTCGCTGGTGCTGCACAATTCGAAATACGAAGCGGCGGTGCCGTTGGGGCTGAAGGCGGCGGGGTAGCGCGCCGTGGCGCGTCATTTCGGGCGATGCGCTGGCATCCGATGTTTGAGCTGGGGTGAAGAGGCTCCTCGTCAACTTCGGGCAGTCATCGCCGAACCGTCTGCCTCGAATAGTTCAACTGCCCCGGATGGTGAGGTCGCGACGTCGAACTCGAGCGGCCCGCAAGTAATCATGCAATAGTCGTAAACCGAGCGCTGATCGTTCCCCATCAAGAACTGATAGTGGATCTGCATGAAGTCGAATCGATGACGTCTGAAGCGGATCGGACTTATCATCGAGTGTATTTGGACGCGCCGAATCTTGGGGTGCACTCCTGAGTAGTCCCGGCTGGTACGTTTCAGCGTGACGGGGTCGAAGCGATAGAAGCTGATCGCGTCATCTCGTGCCTGGTATTCGACCCAGTCGATGGCAGACGTTCCGGCCACAAGTTGTGCCGCTTCCCGAATTTGGCCGCCCATCGGATGCAATGCGAATTTGGGAATAGTGGCGCCCACTGTGAGAACGCACAGCTTCGGTCCGCGCGTTTCAAGCAGGGGATCCAATTTTAGCGCGCGCGCGACCGCCGCTATTGTGAGTGCGGCGCCAAGAGAATGGCCAACAACGAGAATTTCATCAACTTTTGCAGCCTGAGCTGTCTTTGCGATCAGCTCCGCAAAGTCGTCGAGTCGCGCATCAAGTTCGCTTCTGCGCCCGTAAAGGAACTCGTGGGAGAAAATGGCATCATCGAGAATGTGGTTTATGCGACCCTTCGGTCCGATCCAGAGTACAGCGCTGACGAAGATGGCAAGCGACAAAAAACTGCCAAGCAGCAGTTCCACCCAAAGTGTAGCGTGTAAGGGCCCGATCACCAGATACGATAGCCCAGCGCTGCACAATGCGATCAGCAGCAAACAACAATATGGAAAGACGAAAAAGAGGGCGTACTTCCAACTCGCCATCGCATATCTGAACAGTGTTCCCGTTATCATGAAGTCGAACAGCGCTTTCGCGGACTGTACAAGACGAGGCACGAGCCCGACTTTCGAATCGCACCGAATGAGATCATCCCAGCGCAGCATCTCGAAGGTAATGCTGGTTTTCCAGTTTGGACCCCACGCCTCCACGTTGCATGAAGCATCGATTGCAGATGTGTTCGAGGTTTCCGACAGCCGTGAAGAAGCGCCCCAAATCCTATCGAAGCTCGATAGCGAGCGGCGCAGGCGTTCGACCTGCTGTTCCGGAGTGACGGGATCGTAACCGCCAACGTGGAAGACGTGCCGTCGTCGAATCATCTAGCAACTCGAAATCTGCATGGACTGGTTGCCACTCATTCTGGGAAATCGAATAGACACTGTACTAGGGAACTCGGACCACGTTGATCCCGAATCCTTGGTGGACCTGACATGGATGAGGCCGATATACCTTATTAAATTACCACTCTGCCGTGATGGTCGCACTCATTGAGATTGGCTTTGATCAACAAAATGCGGAGGACAGGTCCAGGGCTCTGGGCTGCGCCTTGGGGCCCGGTGTCCGTGTTATTCTTGTTCGCACTTCAGTCCGGAGGGCGCTGGTGACGACGTTTAGAAAATTCTCAATCACTATAGCGATGTGTATCTTTGCGACCGTGTGCGCCGCCTTTACAAAGCCGATTCATATCGTCGCGGTCGGCGCAAGCAACACGCAAGGTTGGTACCTTGGGAAGCAAGGCGCTTACCCAGCTAAGTTGGAAGTCCTGTTGAGAGAGAAGGGCGTCAATGCGAACGTCGTCAACGCCGGCGTTCCCTTCGATACCACGGCCGGCATGCTCAAGCGCATTGATAGCGACGTGCCAAAGGGAACCGACATCGTGATCTTGCAGCCTGGAGGCAATGATAGGCGTTTCTTTGTGACGAAGGAGCAGCGGGCGGCCAACATCGCGGCGATGGAGCGGCGGTTGCGTGACCGCGCCATCAAAAGCATCGTGTACGACGAAGAGATTCCTCCGCGCTATTACGCTTTTGACTTCATTCACCTCACGGCTGACGGTCATGCTTTCATAGCGTCGCAGTTACTCCCGCGAGTGTTGGCGATGATAGACCAGAGAGCCATCGTGACTTCGCCGCGTGCGAGATAGAAAAAGCCTTGCTATGGCAACCGGTCGGCGCTCGCAATCCTGTCGATCGCAGACTATGGCCGGACACGGGGAAGAATGTCTCGTCAATGTCTTTCTCAGCGGGTGCTATTTGAGACAGTTCCAGCAAGAGTACGGCCAATGCGATTACACCCGCCCACGCGTTGTGCCATCCTCTCACAAGAGCGCCCAGCCACGCAGCCACCTTGGATTCTGCCGGTCGCACTGCCAATTTATCAGTGGAAACGATCCGCACGCCTTGTATCATTGATTCATGCTGATCTGTGGATCAGTCTAGTCTCTAACGCTCGCTAAGGTTGGCGCTCTTTCAATGTTCGGCAAAGATGACGCGCCAGCGAAACTAGCGTTTGGCCCACGATGACACCTGACATTGCCAAGTTCGTATTTGTCATGATGGCGGTCGGTTGGTACCTCATCCGCTACCGATACGCACGTCGTGCTCGCCGTGAAAAGGTCTTGAGGAGCGCGCGAGGTCCTCGCGAAAACACCCTGCTGCTAATATCGCTCACGGGTCTCGGTGTTGTGCCATTCATCTACATTGTAACGACCCTGCCTCATTTCGCATCGTACGTGTTCCGGCCGGTTCAAGCCTGGCTGGGCGTTTTCGTGGCGGTTGCGGCGCTGGTCATGTTCCGGCTAACCCATCGGGCCCTGGGTCGGAATTGGTCGTTAAGTCTCGACGTGCGGGAAAATCACCGCCTGATCACGGATGGAATCTATCAAAAAATCCGGCACCCCATGTATTCCGCATTCTGGCTTTGGGCTGTCGCTCAAGCATTGCTCTTGCCGAATTTGGTAGCCGGTTTCGCTGGACTGATCGGATTTGGAACGTTGTTTTTCGGCCGGGTTGCCAGAGAAGAACAGATGATGCTGGAAACGTTCGGCGACGAGTATCGCGAATATATGGCGCGGACCGGACGCATTATACCGGGGCCGTTCTGAGCCGGCTGTACGAGATCGGTCTCGCCGTCCATATCCAACACCACGCAAAGCAATCGCTCCGTGTCGTTTTTGTCACATCCGGCAAAGAAACGATGGCAGGAGCACCAGCTTAGATACAGCGTTAATTGCGTCGCAGCCATTAGAGGGTAAGCTGTTCGTGCTCAGCTACCCATATCGGAGATCACTATGTTGAAGTTTCTGGTTGTTGGAGTTGCGACTTTCGGGTTCATGGCCGCTGCCAGCGCCGCCGACCTTCCTCATCCGCAGCCGGTCGCTGAAACTGCTCCGATTGGCAAGATGCCAATCGGCAAGTATCCGGTTGGCAAGTACCCGGTCGGCAAGTACCCGGTTGGAAAGGCGCCTGCTCCGATCGTAACGAAGGGTTAGCTCAAGGATCGCCTAGAGCGCGCCCCCTTCAGTTTTCGCTGAAGGCGCTGCTTGGGGCTGACGTCTTGCCCTGGTGAGGGTTTGAAGGTGCCTGAAGTGAATCGGAAACGGAGCGGCCTGAGGCTGCTTGCCGGAGTTGGTGTTATTGTGGCTTCCGTGACTCTGGAAGCCGGCATCAGTCATGCGCAGCAATTGGCTGCGCAGACCGATCAAGCCCCGCTGCAACAGGATAAGCCGCTTAAGCCGTCGTCAAGGTCGGTTATGGCAGCGGCCGCTGCTGGACCGAGCGCTTCCGCTTCTGGAGCAGACGTGAAACCGGTTCGAAGGTCCATGGCCAAAGGGCCGTATTACGTGGACTTTCGTGCCCGCACAGCAGCTTCTTATGGGCATGCGTTTGTCTGGTACGGCAAGTCAAGCCAGAAGCAGGTCGAAGTTGCGGGGTTGCACCCGGCAGGCGACGTCCTGCCTTACGTGCTTGGCCATCTTACGTGGGTACCTTCCGAGACGGGCGCCAGCTACGGCGATCTTGACGAGCAGTACTTAACGGCCAGCTATCGCGTGTACTTGAGTGAGGCCGACGCGAAGAAGGTCTTTGCATATATCAAGGAGCTTCAGGCGAGTTCACCTGTTTGGAACGCGGAAACGACCAATTGTACGGCTTTTATTGGTCGTATTGCCAACTTCATGGGTTTGAAGGCTCCGTTCCATTTGCTGAAGCCTGAGGAATACGTAAATCAGTTGAGAGACATGAACGGCGGGCGCCAAACGGTGCAACTCGCTTCGGATCGTTAGTTTTCCCACCAAGGACCACCTAGCGGCTGCACTTGGGCAAAGCCGCTATCGGGAACGCTTCCGAGATTTCTTCAGATGAAGGGGCAGATGGTTGCATTGGCATCCAATGCGAACAGGTACGGAATACAAGTTCGAGCCCACCAAAACGTATTTAAACTGGGCTGATGCTGGACTTTCTCGCAAAGCAGCCAGAAACTGCGAGCAGCAACTGACCTTCAGTATGTAGCGGGCTTCAGATGCCTTTTTTGGACCGCTAGGAAGATCGTCCACCGGACCCGCGCCTCTTCCATCTTTGCAACGCTCTTCGGGTTTGTCCCATCGCGCTCGGACAGCGTCCCCATGCTCTCCGACTATCCTCCCGGTTGAACGGGACGGGCTCAGCGTTGTTACTTCTTGCCCATCGCCGCGTCGACGCTGATCGGGCCGGGGCCCGAGGTCGCGAGGTAGAGGCAGGCGAAGCAGAACAGGATCGCTGCGGTGCCGTTGTTGAGCAGCGGCAGCAACACCGGCTCGGCCGGGTTCTTCAACATGTGGCCGAGGAAATAGGCGAACGCCATCTCGCCCGACAGGATGAACGCGGCCAGCCGCGAGAACAGGCCGAGCATCAACAGCGCGCCGAGCACCAGTTCAAGCCAGCCCGCGGCCTGGATCAACGGCGGGATATTGGCGAAGTAGGCGAGCACGGGAAACTTGAAGATCTTCGCGACGCCGTACTGAAACAGCAGCAGTCCAGTGATGAACCGGAACAGGCTCAGCGCCGTCGGCTGCCATTTGGAAAACATCTGGTCCATTGTCATTAACCCCCTGTTTGACACGCTGGAACATTGCACAACACACGGTGTTCGCCACCCGAGTGTGATGTCAACACCTTGCGCCTGGAATCATTCCTCGCTCCACGGAAGTTGCGAGAGAACGCGGCAGCGACACGGTGACACGCCACGATGCGTGTTGCGACGCAATCATCGGCTCCGCCCCCGGTCCTCGACATGATTATACTGCATAAACATGTCACGGCCTCACTAGTATGCCGCCTACCCGCTCTCCACTCACATTGCTGTCAGACGGGGGGAAACGCGGGCACAAAAAAAGCCGCGTGCAACACGCGGCCTTTTTGCACCAGTCACGTCAAGGTAACTACCGCCACTCGACCTTGGTGATCTCGTAGGCCTTGGCGCCGCCCGGTGCCATCACTTCGACGGTGGCGCCTTTCTTCTTGCCGATCAGCGCGCGCGCAAGCGGCGAGGTGATGGAGATGCGGCCCTTCTTGGCATCGGCTTCGACCTCGCCGACGAGCTGCCACACCGCCTTCTTCTCGGTGTCCTCGTCGATCAGCGTGACGGTGGCGCCGAACTTGATGGTGTCGCCGGACAGTTTCGAGATGTCGATGATGTCGGCGCGCGCGAGCTTGTCTTCGAGCTCGGCAATGCGGCCTTCGTTGTGCGACTGCTCTTCCTTGGCGGCGTGATACTCGGCGTTCTCAGAGAGGTCGCCGTGCGAGCGCGCTTCCGCAATGTGTTCGATGATGCGCGGACGATCCACCGATTGGCGATGCTTCAACTCGTTCGTCAGCGCGGCGTATCCGCCCGCGGTCATCGGAACCTTATCCATCATCTTCGTCCTTCATCGTGCGCGCCCGGCGGCCGTGCACGAATATCCAGTTCAGCTAACGCAGGAATCAGGACGCGAACGCGCCCGGAAGCCCAGTGATTTTCGGCCCCGCTAAGGGCCGTGACAACATCCAATCGCGCGGTGAGTTCCAGCCATTCGGCTAATTGACCGCTTCGGGCCGTCAGCCCGGGCAGCGGTCAGCTTTCGGAAAAGTAACTCTGAAGCGTGCGGACCTCAAGGTCCCCGTCCCGATAGGCCCGGATCCCCCGCGCGGCCGCCACCGCGCCTGAAAGAGTGGTGTAATATGGCACTTTATGCAAGAGGGCAGCCCGCCGCAGCGAGCGGCTGTCCGCCAGGGCCTGCGGACCTTCGGTGGTATTGAAGACCAGCTGGACGTCGCCATTGGTGATGGCGTCGACGATGTGTGGACGCCCTTCGAGCACCTTGTTCACCTTTTCCGTCGGCACGCCGTGATCGCTGAGATAGCGTTGCGTGCCCGAGGTTGCCATCACCTTGAAGCCGAGCGAGTGCAACAGCCGCACCGCATCCGCAATGCGCATCTTGTCGTCGCCACGCACCGAGACGAACACCGTGCCCTGCCGCGGCACACGCGTGCCGCCGCCGAGCTGGCTCTTCGCGAATGCCACCTCGAACGAGCGGTCGATGCCCATCACTTCGCCGGTCGAACGCATCTCCGGTCCGAGCACGGTGTCGACGCCGGGGAAGCGCGCGAACGGGAACACCGATTCCTTCACGCCGACATGGTCGAGCTTCTTCTTCTTCAGCTTGAAGTCGGCGAGCTTCTCGCCGGCCATGATCCGCGCCGCGATCTTGGCGACCGGCATGCCGATCACCTTGGCGACGAACGGCACGGTGCGGGACGCGCGCGGGTTGACCTCAAGCACGTAGATCTCGCCGTCCTTGATGGCGTATTGCACGTTCATCAGGCCGACCACGTCGAGGCCGAGCGCGAGCTCGCGGGTCTGCCGCTCCAGCTCCTCGATGGTGTTCGCATCGAGCGAATGCGGCGGCAGCGAGCAGGCGGAGTCGCCGGAATGGATGCCGGCTTCCTCGATGTGCTCCATGATGCCGACGATGAAGGTGTCCTTGCCGTCGCAGAGGCAGTCGACATCGACTTCGGTCGCATCAGACAGATAGCGGTCGAACAGCAGCGGGTTCTTGCCGAGCACGGTGTTGATCTGCCCGGTCTTGTCGTTCGGGTAGCGTGCCTTGACGTCGGCGGGAACCAGCTCGGGCAGGGTGCCGAGCAGGTAATCGTTGAGCTGGGTCTCCTCGCGGATGATCTGCATCGCGCGGCCGCCGAGCACGTAGGACGGGCGCACCACCAGCGGCAGATCGAGATCGGCGGCCACCAGGCGTGCCTGCTCGACCGAATAGGCGATGCCGTTCTTCGGCTGCTTGAGGCGCAGCTTGTCGAGCACGCGCTTGAAGCGGTCGCGGTCCTCGGCGAGGTCGATCGCATCCGGCGAGGTGCCGAGGATCGGCACTTCGGCGGCTTCGAGCGCGCGGGCAAGCTTCAGCGGGGTCTGGCCGCCGAACTGCACGATCACGCCGTGCAGTGTGCCGTTCTTGCGCTCGGTCGCGACGATCTCCAGCACGTCTTCGGCGGTGAGCGGCTCGAAATACAGCCGGTTCGCAGTGTCGTAGTCGGTCGACACCGTTTCCGGATTGCAGTTGACCATGATGGTCTCGTAGCCGGCGTCCTCGAGCGCGAAGCAGGCGTGGCAGCAGCAATAGTCGAACTCGATGCCCTGGCCGATGCGGTTCGGCCCGCCGCCGAGAATGATCACCTTCTTGCGGTCGGACGGCGCGCTCTCGTCGGCAAGCTCGCCCGCGAACGGCCGCTCATAGGTCGAATACATGTAGGCGGTGGGCGAAGCGAACTCGGCCGCGCAGGTGTCGATGCGCTTGAACACCGGGCGCACCCCGAGCGCGTGGCGCTTGGCGGTGACGTCGGCTTCGGTGGTTTCCGTGAGCACGGCGAGCCGCGCATCGGAGAAGCCCATTGCTTTCAGGGTTCGCATTGCGAACGCGTTCGGCGGCAGGCCGTTGCGGCGGACCTTGTCCTCCATCTCGACGATGGCGCGCATCTCCGCCAGGAACCAGGGGTCGATCTTGCAGGAGTTGAAGATCTCCTCGTCGGTCCAGCCGAGCCGCATCGCTTGCGCGACCTGCAGGATGCGGTTCGGCGTCGGGGTGCCGAGCGCGGCGCGGATCGCGTTCTTGTCGTCGCCGCGGCCGAGCCCGTCGATCTCGATTTCGTCGAGGCCGGTCAGGCCGGTCTCGAGCCCGCGCAGGGCCTTCTGCAGGCTCTCCTGGAAGGTGCGGCCGATCGCCATCACCTCGCCGACCGACTTCATCGACGTGGTCAGCGTCGAGGAGGCGCCGGGGAATTTCTCGAACGCAAAGCGCGGAATTTTCGTGACGACGTAGTCGATCGTCGGCTCGAACGAGGCGGGGGTGGCGCCGCCGGTGATGTCGTTGGCGATTTCGTCGAGCGTGTAGCCGACCGCGAGCTTGGCTGCGACCTTTGCGATCGGGAAGCCGGTGGCTTTGGAAGCCAGCGCCGACGAGCGCGACACGCGCGGATTCATCTCGATCACGACCATGCGGCCGTCGACGGGGTTGATGCCGAACTGGACGTTGGAGCCGCCGGTCTCGACCCCGATCTCGCGCAGCACCGCCAGCGAGGCGTCGCGCATGACCTGGTATTCCTTGTCGGTCAACGTCAGGGCGGGCGCGATGGTGATGGAATCGCCGGTATGCACGCCCATCGGATCGAGGTTCTCGATCGAGCAGATGATGATGCAATTGTCCTTTTTATCGCGCACCACCTCCATCTCGTACTCTTTCCAGCCGAGCACGCTTTCCTCGATCAGAACCTCGTTGGTCGGCGAGGCGTCGAGCCCGCGCTCAATGATGTCGAGGAATTCTTCCTTGTTGTAGGCAATGCCGCCGCCGGTGCCGCCCATGGTGAAGGAGGGCCGGATGATCGCGGGCAAGCCGATTTCCGACAGCGCCATCAAGGCCTCGCCGAACGCGTGCTCCTGATAGCGTTTGCGGCGTTCGTTCTCGCCAAGCGTCCACTGCCGCTCGAGTTCTTCCAGCGCCTCGCCGGACAGCTTCTCCCGCTCGGCAAGGTATTTGTCGCGGTAGGACTTCTTCAGCGCCGAGGCGTTGGCGAGCCGCGATTTTGGCGTCTCCAGCCCGATCTTGGTCATGGCCTCGCGGAACAGCTGGCGGTCCTCGGCCTTGTCGATGGCGTCAGCGGTGGCGCCGATCATCTCGACGTCGAACTTGTCGAGCGTGCCCTGCCGGCGCAACGAGAGTGCGCAGTTCAGCGCGGTCTGGCCGCCCATGGTCGGCAACAGCGCGAAGCCGCCCGGGATGACGTTGCGCTCCTTCTCGATGATCTTGCCGACGATCTCGGGGGTGATCGGTTCGATATAGGTCGCGTCCGCCAGTTCCGGATCGGTCATGATGGTGGCCGGATTGGAATTGACGAGGACGACGCGGTAACCCTCTTCCTTCAGAGCCTTCACCGCCTGCGTGCCGGAATAGTCGAATTCGCAGGCTTGGCCGATCACGATGGGACCGGCGCCGATGATCAGGATGGTGGAGATGTCGGTTCTTTTGGGCATCAGCTCTCGCGGACTGGAATTTGGGCACAAAAAAAGGGCGCGCGTCCCGCGCGTCCCTCGAGCCATGCGCCACATCTTGTAGCGCCGGAAGCGCGATCCCTCGCGCGCGGGTGGTCTTTAGACCAGTTTCCGCACCTGCGAAACCCCCAAAAATGCCCAATCAACTGCGATTCTGGGGGAAATTCCGTATTCGACCCATACCCGGCTGGGGTGCTCAGGACGCGGGGGGCCAACTGCCCAGTCCGTCTACGCTTTCGCTACGCTCAAGCTACGCCGGACACGCTTTGCCCCGCCGGTCCTGCGTGGCTGCGCCACGCGTAGCCCGTCAGGGCGAAGCGTGGAGGCCCGGCCTGGAGTTGAACCAGGATAAACAGTGTTGCACCACTGCCGCGTCGACGCTTCCGCCACCGGGCCGAGTGGATCATTGCTGATTATTTCAGCGGCCGCTACGTTTACTTTTGGTTAACCCTAATATGTTGTTCAACCTCTGATCAGTGGTGGGCCACGAACGTCATCCGCCACGGATTGTGCCCGATGTTGCGCGGCGCGCGCGTGGCGTCAAAGCCCGCGGCGCCGAGCTTCGCGATCATCTCGTCCTCGCGGTAGCGCTGCAGCCCGATCCTGGTGCGCAGCTGCCGGTAATCGGACAGTGCGGTCGAGGCGAGCCCGACCAGGGCATCGCGCAGGAAGCCATGGGTCGCCGCGAAGCGCAGCAGCGCGATGACGTCCCTGGCCATGCCGACTTCGGGCCGCAGGATATCGCCGAGCACGAAACGGCCCGAGGGTTTCAGCAGGCGGTGGATCACGTCGAACGCGGAGTCGAGCTCCTGCGGCGTCATGTATTGCGCCACCGAGTTCATCACCACGAGGTCGATCGAATCCGCCGCCATGTTCTTCAGCTCATCGAGCGAGCGGACGCGGATCCTGGTGTCGTATGCGAAGCGCGCGACCAGGCGGCCGCGCACGCCGGGCGCCGGCTCCGCCAGATAGAGCTGGGCGCAGGCATTGGCGACCTTGGCCGCCGACAGCGCCTCACCGCAGGCATAGTCCAGCACCACGGCGTCGGGCGAGGTGATGTAGCCGATGATGTCGTTTGCGATGACCTGGAAATGCAGGTCGCGGTGCAGTCGGCTGGCATAGATCGTATGCGTGGAATCGTAATAGTCGATCCATTCATCCATCGCGTTTGGTATCCGGCAGAACGGGTTCCTGACTTCCAGGAACAGGTGGGCTGATGATGCGTTAGCGGTCCGGCGGCCAATGTTCAATGCGCCGAAATACGGGGTTCCTAACAGGAAGGTCCAACGTGAGCAAAGCCAAGAGTGACGCTAAGACTGACAAGATATCGCCCGATCTCGACACGCCGAACGATCTCCCGCAAGCCGCGGTGGATACGATCTCGGCCTCGCTCAACACGCTTCTGGCGGACGCCTTCGCGCTCTACCTGAAGACCAAGAATTTTCACTGGCACGTCAGCGGCCGGCATTTCCATGATTACCATTTATTGCTGGACGAGCAGTCGGACGCGATCTTCGCGACCACCGACCAGCTCGCCGAGCGGGTACGCAAGCTCGGCGGTGCGACGCTGAGGTCGATCGGCGATATCGCCAAGCATCAGACCATCAAGGACAATGACGAGAACTTTGTCCCGCCGCGCGAAATGCTGCGCGAGTTGATGGAAGACAACAAGCACATGGCGGCAGCGATGCGCAAGGCGCACAAGCTCGCCGACGACCATGAGGATTCCGGCACCGCCGGCCTGCTCGAAACCTTCATCGACGAGACCGAGCGCCGCACCTGGTTCCTGTTCGAGGCAAGCCGCCAGGAAGGCAGCAACGCAGCCTGAGTTTCACCCTCTCCCCTTGTGGGAGAGGGTGGCGCAATCGAGCGGAGCGAGATGAAGCCGGGTGAGGGGTCTCTATCCGCGGATGCAGACCCCTCATCCGTCGCGGGTTTCATCCGCGCCACCTTCTCCCACCTGGGGAGAAGGGAAGGGAGCAGCGCTCGCTGGAAGCATCACCGTCTCCACAGCCGCACCAGCGGCCCGTTCCTGCCCATCACCGGATCGGTCGTGGGGATCGCCACCAGCGGGATCGTCTTCAGCGCCCGGGCGTGGTTCTCCGGTGTCAGCCGTTGCAGGTCCATCGGCGGGCCCGGCGGATAGGCGCCGACCACGCTGAAGTCGCTGCTCGCCGACAGGCATTGATGCCCGGTGCCGGCCGGCAGGATCGCGACGTCGCCGGCCGCAATCTCGAGCGCGCGCCCGTGCTCGCCGCCGAACCGCACGCGCGCGCTGCCACGGGCGACGCCCAGTACCTCGTGCACGGTGGCGTGGTAATGCGCGAAGTCGTAGACGCCATTCCGCCACATCGCGCCCCAGCCATTGTCGCCGAACAGCTGCTCGATCGTGGCCTCGGGATTTTTGCCAACGTTGACCGCGGCCTTGTAGACCAGGAACGGCATCGGATTGTTCGGCACCAGGCCGTCGTCTTGAAAGACGAAGGTCTGGGGTTCGGCATCCTTACTCACCACCGGCATGGCGGCTCTCCAGCGTTGCGAGGGGCGGTGATATCAAACCGTCGGTCCGGAAACCGTTCCCGCTAGATCTTGAACTTCAGCACCTCGTCCTTGAATTTGAGCCCATGCCCCGGCCGCTCCGGCGCGGTGATCATGCCATTGGCAATCTCCGGCGGATCGACCCAGAGGTCGTCGATCAGGGCCATGTTCTCGCACCAGATGCCGTTCGGGATAGACGCCAGCAAGTGCACATTGAGTTCGGGGAACAGATGCGGCGCGATGGTGATGCCGAAGGTGTCCGCGAGCGCCGCGATCTTGCGCAGGTCGGTCATGCCGCCGCGCATCGGGTCGGGCTGCAGGATCGGCAGGCACGGATTGAGGAAGAACGGCCGCAGATCGTAGCGCGTGAAATGCGTCTCGCCGCCGACGACGCGCATGTCGAGCGCCGCCGCGATGCGCTGATAGCCGGCGAAATCATCGGCCGGCACCGGCTCCTCCAGCCAGTAGATATCGTATTTCTCGAACTTGCGTCCCATCTCGATGGCGACATCGGCGCTCCAGCCCATGTTGACATCGATCATGATGTCGATGTCGAGCCCGAGCGCCTCGCGCATGCGGCGCACATTGTCGAGGTCCTGCGCAGGCGTGTGAACATGCGCGACCTGCATCTTGATCGCCTTGTAGCCCTGCTTGACGAAATGCAGCGCTTTCTCGATCATCCCGTCGCCGCCGGCGCCGCGGAAGCAGCCCGAACCATAGATCGGGATTTCCGAGCGATAGTGCCCCCACAGCCGGTGCAGTGGCAGGCCGGCGCGTTTCCCCACCGCATCCCACAGCGCGATGTCGAGCGCCGACATCGCCATCGCGGCGATGCCGCCGCGGCCATAGGTCATCGTCGCCGTCCACAGATCGCGCCAGATCGCCTCGATCGCGGTGGCATCCTTGTCGATCACGCGCGGGATGATGCACTCGTCGAGACAGGCCGCGATCGACTGCATCGCCGGGCGGAACACGAACAGATAGCCCATGCCGGTGATGCCGCCGGACGTCTCGACGTCGCAGATCAGGATGTCGCGCGTCGCGCCCAGCGCTGCGCCCTTCAGCCAGCGATCGTCGGCCCAGGGCAGCCGCAGCATTGTGACGCGGATGTCGCGGATGGTCATGTCCGGATTGGTTGAGGTCATCGGGCGTTTCCTTCCTTCCAGGCCGGATCATGTGGCCTGATCTCGGTCAGGGAAACTCAATCACAGAGCACTGCCGCCAATCCAGCGCGCTTCGTCATGCCTCCATTGCGCCAGGACCTTACGCCAAGACGCGATTGCCTTCAGGCGTTTTTGGGAAGCTCGAACACCATGCAGGTCGTGGTGGCGTGCGCGATCAGCTTGCCGTTCTGATCGGTGATGCGGCCTTCGGCGGTCGCGGCGCGCCGGCCGGCATTGAGCACCCGGCCCTCGGTGCGGATCTTGCCGGTGTCCTGGCTCATGCCGCGGACGAAGGAGATCTTGAACTCCAGCGTGGTGTAGCCCGAACCCTTCGGCAATGTTGTCTGCACCGCGAGCGCCATTGCGGAATCGAGCAGAATCGCCACATAGCCGCCATGCACCGAGCCGATCGGGTTGTAGTGGCGCAGCCCGGGGATGCTGTGGATCACCACATGACCCGGCTCGGCGGTGCAGTCGAACGGCTCGACGTTCTCCATGATCGGCGGCTCCGGCAGGGTGCGGGCGAAGATGCCGCGCACGAAGTCGAGCCCCGGCATCGACGCCATCAGCTCGATCGAGGTCACGCCATATGCGGGCTTTGGGGTGGCGCTATCGGTCATGTCGGGCAATCCTGCTGCTCGATGATCGTCATCATATGACGAGTAGCTTGGCAGAGACCGCTCACGCAAGGTGTGACAAAAGATCATGCCCGGACCAGGTGGTCCGGGCATCCAACTTTCTTTAAGGGATGGATTGCCGGGTCAAGCCCGGCAATGACGATCGAACTCTAGGCAGCGCTCTTCTTCTTCCGCATCAAATCGGCAAACCGCTGGAACAGATAGTGCGAGTCGCGCGGGCCGGGCGAGGCCTCGGGGTGGTACTGCACCGAGAACACCGGCTTGCCCTCGAGCGCGATGCCGCAATTGGAGCCGTCGAACAGCGAGATATGGGTCTGGGTCGCGCCTTTGGGCAGCGTCGCCTGGTCCACCGCGAAGCCGTGGTTCATCGAGGTGATCTCGACCTTGCCGGTGGTCTCGTCCTTGACCGGATGGTTGGCGCCGTGATGGCCCTGGTGCATCTTCATGGTCTTGGCGCCGACGGCGAGGCCGAGCATCTGATGGCCGAGGCAGATGCCGAAGGTCGGCGTCCCCGAAGCGATCACCTTCTGGATGACCGGCACGGCATATTTGCCGGTCGCGGCGGGATCGCCGGGGCCGTTCGACAGGAACACGCCGTCCGGCTTCATCGCCAGGATATCCTCGGCCGCCGTCGTCGCCGGCACCACGGTCACCTTGGCGCCGACACCGGCGAGCAGGCGCAGGATGTTGCGCTTGATGCCGTAGTCGATCGCAACCACGTTGAACTCCGGCGCGGTCTGCTGGCCAAAACCCTTGCCCCACTCCCAGGGGGTCTCATCCCAGGTGAAGCGCTGGCCGGAGGTGACCATCGGCACCAGGTCCATGCCCTCGAGGCCCGGCCATTCGCGGGCCTCTTCCTTCAGGCCGTGCAGGTCGAACTCGCCGTTCCTGGCGTGCGCGATCACGGCGTTGGGCATGCCCTTGGAGCGGATCAGCGCGGTCAGCGCCCTCGTGTCGATGCCGGAGAGGCCGATGATGCCGCGCGCCTTCAACCACTGATCGAGATGCTTGGTGGCGCGGTAGTTCGAGGGATCCGTGATCGCCGAGCGCAGGATCACGCCGCGCGCGCCGGGTGTCGCGGCCATGTTCACCGTCTCGATGTCTTCCTCATTGGTGCCGACATTGCCGATATGCGGGAAGGTGAAGGTGATGATCTGCCCGGCATAGGACGGATCGGTGAGGATCTCCTCATAGCCGGTCATCGCGGTGTTGAAGCAGACCTCGCCGACGGCGTGGCCTTCCGCGCCGAGACCGAAGCCTTCCAGCACGGTACCATCGGCGAGCACAAGGAGCGCGGTCGGTTTGTGGTCCGGCCAGGCGGGAGCGTTTTCGGGGGTTGTCATGAGCCCTTTAAATAGTCGCCGCACCCTGCGGCGTCAAAGCGAAAGGGCACGGATTCACACGGCAATACCCGCCGATTTGACAGGCCTGAACGGCCTTTTAATCTAAAGTTCCTTGAAGCGGCCGTTTGCTTGCCGAAAATGACCCGGTCCGGAGCTCCCGCATGGACAATACGATGCCGATCCTGCTCGTCCCGGGCCTCATCTGCTCACCGCGGATCTTTGCCCCGGTCATCCCGGCGCTGTGGCGGTGCGGGCCGGTCACGGTCGCCAACCATGTCAGGGACGACAATATGGGCGCGATCGCCCGCCGGATCCTGGCCGAGGCACCGCCGCGCTTTGCGCTCGCCGGGCATTCGATGGGCGGCTACATCGCCTTCGAGATCATGCGCCAGGCGCCCGAGCGGGTGGCGAAACTGGCGCTGATGAGCACCCAGGCGAGGGCTGACACGCCGGAAGCAACCGCACGCCGCCGCGGCATGATCGAGCGTGCCAAAACCGGTCAGTACCGGAGCGTGGTCGACGAGCTGTTTCCGGGCCTCGTGCATCCGTCGCGGCAGGGCGATGCAAACCTGCGCCGAATCGTCGAGGACATGAGCGAGGATGTCGGCGCGGAAGCCTTCATCCGCCAGCAGAACGCGGTGCTCAGCCGGCCGGATTCGCGGCCGAGCATGGCCTGGATCAAGTGCCCGACCCTGGTGCTGACGTCGGATACCGACAACACCGTTCCGAACTTATTGTCGGACGAGATGGCCAATGGCATTCCCGGGGCAAAGCTCGTGGTGCTCGCCAATTGCGGTCACCTGCCGCAGCTGGAACAGCCGCAGGCCTGCGCGGACGCGCTGGTTGAGTGGTTGCGGAACTAGGTTGTCCAGTCGCTGCAAACTGCCTACATGAGGGGATTGCCAGTTTAAGGACACCAGGATGCTGCGCGACGATATCAACACTGCGGTCAAGGAAGCGATGAAGGCTAAGGATGAGCGCAAGCTCTCCACGCTGCGCATGGTCAATTCGACCATCAAGAACGCGGACATCGACGCGCGCGGGCAGGGCAAGCCGCCACTGTCCGATGCCGACCTTCTGAGCGTCCTGCAGAAGATGATCAAGCAGCGCCAGGAATCGGTCGAGCTCTACGACAAGGGCGGCCGCGCCGAGCTCGCCGCCCAGGAGCGCGAGGAGATCGCCGTGATCTCCGCCTACCTGCCGAAGCAGATGTCCGATGACGACGTGAAGGCCGCGATCGCGGCTGTTATCGCCGAGACCAATGCGGCCGGCATCAAGGACATGGGCAAGGTGATCGGGGCGCTGAAGGCGAAATACGCCGGCCAGATGGATTTCGGCAAGGCCAGCGGCCTGGTGAAGGCGGCGCTCGCGGGATAGCGGCGGAGGCTTCCGATGTTTCGTGTCGCGGCGGACAGCCTGGAAGCCTACCTCGCCTTTGATCCCGGCCGCACCGCGGATCTCGAACAACTGCATGCGGTGATGCGAAAGGCCGCGCCTTCGCTCAAGCGGCACTTTCATGCGGGCACGCCGGCCGGTGAGGCCGGCATGCGCATGAACATGATCGGCTACGGTCAGTTTCGCTATGCGATCAAGTCCGGCAAGACGGCTGTCTGGCCGGTGATCGGGGTGGCGCTGCAGAAGAACTACATCAGCGTCTATGTCGCCGTGACCCGCGGCGGCAAGCCGCTGGTGTCCTGCTACGCCGGCAAGCTCGGCGAATTACGGGCGGGTGGCAACAATTTCAGTTTCGAGGCGTTTGTTGATCTGAAGGCGGCTGCCGTTGCGGCGCTGTTCGCCGAGGCCGCCGAGATCTTCAAGGCGGATCAGGAGAACCCGGTCCGCTACATGCAGGGAAGCTGAGATCGGCTTGCCGCAAAGGGGCACCAAGGCCCGGTGAAGGCGGCGCCCTCGAGGTGAGGTTCTGGAAAAACTGGAGACAGGCCATGGCCGATCAGCAAGCTCCTTCCGGTCCGGATCTGACAGAAGGCGTGGCACTCGCCGAATTCCCGGGCAAGATGTTGCTCGGCCATGTCGGCGACGACGACGTGCTGCTGGTGCGTTCGGGGGCGGATATCTTCGCCATCGACGCGCATTGCAGCCATTATCATGGCCCGCTCGCCGACGGCCTAGTGGAGGGCGAGACCGTGCATTGCCCCTGGCATCACGCCTGTTTCGACATTCGCACCGGTGAAGCGACCGCGGCGCCCGCCTTCAACGCGCTCGCGGTCTGGAAGGTCGAGCGCGACGGCGATCGCATCATCGTGCGCGAGAAGCGCGAGCAGCCGAAGCCCCGCCTCAAGGGCCCGGTCGATGCGCCCGGCAGGATCGTGATCGTCGGCGGAGGCGCGGCGGGCTTTGCCGCCGCCGAGATGCTGCGACGGCAGGACTATCGCGGCAGCATCGTCATGCTGAGCGGCGAGGCTACGCCGCCGGTGGATCGGCCGAACCTGTCGAAGGATTTTCTCGCCGGCAGCGCGCCGGAAGACTGGCTGCCGCTGAAGCCGGACAATTTCTATGCCGACGCGGCGATCGATCTCAGGCTCAGGACCGAGGTCCAGTCGATCGACGCCGGCCGCCGCAACGTCGTGCTCGCCGGC
The DNA here is from genome assembly GCF_038967635.1 of Bradyrhizobium sp. B124. Classification (NCBI taxonomy): domain Bacteria; kingdom Pseudomonadati; phylum Pseudomonadota; class Alphaproteobacteria; order Hyphomicrobiales; family Nitrobacteraceae; genus Bradyrhizobium; species Bradyrhizobium sp. B124. The sequence continues at coordinate 7,038,488 of NZ_CP152413.1, forward strand.
GGCGAAACAATTCCCTATGACCGGCTGCTGCTGGCGACCGGCGCGGAGCCGGTGCGGCTGCCGATCCCGGGCGCGGACCAGCCCCACGTTCATGTGTTGCGCACCCTCGACGATTGCCGGGCGATCATCGCTTCGGCCAGCGGAGCGCGCCGCGCGGTTGTGATCGGCGCAAGCTTCATCGGGCTCGAGGTTGCGGCCTCGTTGCGCGCGCGGGATATCGAAGTTCACGTGGTCGGGCTGGAACAGCGGCCGCTGGAGCGCGTGCTCGGGCCTGAGATGGGCGATTTCGTCCGCGCGCTGCACGAGGAGCATGGCGTCGTCTTCCACCTCGGCGACACCGTGACCGCGATCGACGGCAAGCGCGCGCGCCTGAAGAGCGGGCCGGTGCTCGATGCCGACCTCGTCGTGCTCGGTGTCGGCGTGAAGCCGCGGCTGGCGCTGGCGGAGGGAGCCGGGCTCGCGATCGATCGCGGCGTGACAGTGGACGCCTGTCTCGAGACCAGCGTCCCCGGCATCTACGCGGCCGGCGATATCGCGCGCTGGCCCGATCCGCACAGCGGCGAGAACATCCGGGTCGAGCACTGGGTGGTGGCTGAGCGCCAGGGCCAGACCGCCGCGCGGAATATGCTTGGGCAGCGCGAGGTGTTCGATGCGGTGCCGTTCTTCTGGAGCCAGCATTACGACGTGCCGATCAACTATGTCGGCCACGCCGAGCAGTGGGACGAGATCGCGGTGAACGGCAGCATCGCCGGCAGGGATTGCATGCTCCGCTACAAGCGCGGCGGGCGCGTGCTCGCGGTCGCGTCGATCTATCGCGACCGCGAAAGCCTTGAGGCCGAGATCACAATGGAGCGGGCGGCAGCCTGACCGCTTTCCCCGCAAGGAGGGGTTTGTGGTCCGACGGCGATGGTCTACTCTGTAGCCATGCTTCAGGAAGCCAAAACCTACGACGAGCTCTATCGCAACTTCCGCTGGGATGTCCCCGCGCGCTTCAACATGGCGACCGCCTGCTGCGACCGCCATGCCGACGGTACGGGCCGGCTTGCGCTGATCTATGTTGACGAGGATGGCGGCACCACGCGCACCTCGTTCGATGAGGTCGCGGACGCCTCGCGCCGCTTCGCCAATGTCCTGAACGCCGACGGCCTGGTGCGCGGCGACCGCGTCGCGGTGTTCCTGTCGCAATCGCTCGAATTGCCGGTCGCGCATCTTGCGGCGTTCCGCGCGGCGCTGATCTCGATCCCGCTGTTTGCGCTGTTCGGCGAGGATGCGCTCGAATTCCGCCTGTCGAACTCGGCGGCGAAGGCCGTCATCACCGATGAGGCCGGCTGGGAGAAGATCGCAAAGATCCGCGATCGCCTGCCCGAGCTGAAGAGCGTCTACATCGTCGGCGATAAGACGCCGGCCGGTACGAAGTCATTCTGGAACGCGATCAAGTCGGCATCACCGGAATTTGCCACCGTCGACACCTCGGCCGACGATCCCGCATTGATCATCTACACGTCCGGCACCACGGGCAATCCGAAGGGCGCGCTGCATGCGCACCGCGTCGTGCTCGGCCATCTGCCCAATGTCGAGATGTGCCACAACTTCCTGCCCAAGCCCGGCGACCTGATGTGGACGCCGGCCGACTGGGCGTGGATCGGCGGCCTGATCAACGGCCTGTTCGCGTTCTGGTACCATGGCATTCCGATGGTCGGTCACCGCGCCCGCAAGTTCGAGCCGCAGGCCGCGATGCAGATGATGGCCGAGCTCGGCATCCGCAACGTGTTCCTGCCGCCGACCGCGCTGAAGCTGATGCGGCAGGCCAATGTGAAAAATTCCGGCGTCAGGCTGCGCAGCATCTTCACCGGCGGCGAGTCGCTCGGCGGCGAGCTTCTGGGCTGGGTGCGCGAGACCTTCGGCATCGATGCCCATGAGGTGTTCGGGCAGACCGAATGCAATCTCGTGATCGGCAGCAACTCCAACCTGTTTCCGATCCGGCCGGGCTCGATGGGCCGCGCCACGCCGGGCTTCGACGTCCGCATCGTCAACGACAGGGGCGAGGAGCTGCCGCGGGGACAGCGCGGCATCATCGGTGTGCGCCAGCCTTGCCCCTGCACCATGATCGAGTACTGGCGCAATCCGGAAGCGACAGCGAAGAAGTATGCCGGCGAATTCCTGCTGACCGGCGATCTCGGCGTGCAGGATGAGGACGGCTATTTCTGGTACGTCAGCCGCGAGGACGACGTCATCACCACGGCCGGCTATCGCGTCGGCCCGTCCGAGATCGAGCACACGCTGATGAAGCATCCGGCGGTCGCGATGTCGGCGGTGGTCGGCATTCCCGATCCGATCCGCACCGAATCGATCAAGGCCTGGATTGTGCTGCGGCCCGGCCATGCGCCGAGCGATGCGCTGGCGCGCGAGATCCAGGAATTCGTCAAGGTCCAGCTCGCCGCCCACGAATATCCGCGCTTCGTGCAGTTCGCCGACAGCCTGCCGATGACGGCGACGGGCAAGGTGCTGCGGCGGGAGTTGCGGGCGCTGGGGTAGGCCGCGACACAATATTGATCGGCGTCAATGCAGTTCTCGCCGTCGCCTGCATCGATGCCCGCTCAATCATTTGCGGCAAGGCTGATGTCGATATCTGGCAAGCTCGATCCGGTGGTGCGCAAGATCCGCGTGGCTGACATCGCGGAGGCGCTCGGGCAGGGGCTGCGCGATTTCCAGGCCGTGCCGCTCTACGGACTGATGTTCGGTGCGATCTACATGATTGGAGGCAACGCGATCCTGCTGTGCCTGACCGCGCTCGGCATGGTCTATCTGGCCTATCCGCTCGCGGCGGGGTTTGCGCTGATCGGCCCGTTCGTTGCGATCGGTCTGTACGAGATCAGCAGGCGCCGCGAAACGGGCGAGCCGATTTCGCTCAGCGTGATCTGGTCGAAGCTGCGCTCGCGTGGCGAAATCGGCTGGATGGCGTTCGTCACGCTGTTTGTGTTCGTGATCTGGATGTATCAGGTGAGGCTGTTGCTCGCGCTCCTGCTCGGGCTCAACGTTTCCTTTTCCAGCTTCCGCGAATTCCTGACGGTGGTGCTCACCACCAATGAGGGCCTGTTGTTCCTTGTCATCGGCAATGCCGACGGGGCGGCGCTGTCGCTGATCCTGTTCTCGCTGACCGTAATATCGTTCCCGCTGCTGCTGGATCGCGAAGTCGATTTCGTGACCGCGATGATCACGAGCGTGCGTGCGGTCGTGACGAGCCCGCTGCCCATGATTGGGTGGGCGGCGGTGATCGTCGTGCTGCTGATCGTCTCGGCGATTCCGTATTTCCTGGGCCTGCTCGTGACGATTCCGGTGCTCGGGCACACCACATGGCATCTCTACCGCCGCGTCGTCGTTCCCATAGGTTCCTTTGCCGACCCGATCCTGCGGCGGGAGTGAGTTACGACGGCATCGGAACCCCCAGTTCCTTCAGCGCGGCCAGCATGCGCTGCGGCGGCTGCATCGGGATCACCATGGCCTTGCCGGTCTCCACGAGGCTCTTCAGGCTGGAGAGGATCGCCGGCCAGCCGGTGCGGCCGCCGGACAGGATGTCGTCGCTGATCGGGCGGTCATGCGATTGCAGCAAGGTCAGCTTCACGCCGTCGCCGGCTGGCTCGATCTCGTAGGTGACGAGCGTCGGCCCGAGTTTTTCGACGAGCAGCGGCCAGTTGACGTTGAAGGTGACGGTCAGCCGCTTCAGCGGATCGCACTCGATCACCTCGCCGGAGATATGCAGCGCGCCGTCGGGCGTGCGCACGATGTAGGCGCCGCCGACCCGAAGATCGACCTCGACCGCGTTGCCGGAGAAATATTGCCGGCTCAACTCGGCCTGGGTCAATGCCTGCCATACCTTCTCGGGTGTGGCTGCGATGTAGATCGCATAGACGATCGCCGGCTTGAATTTCCCGATGTTCATGTCTGTACGCACCCGTCGATAGATTTTCATCGTCATTCGAAGCCGTCGATCCCGAGCGCGGCAGGCGGGATTGTGACCGCCTTGCCGGTCTCGAGCAGGCTCTTGAGCGCGGACAGGATCGCCGGCCAGCCCCTGGAAATGCCGTCGAGCAGCTTGCTGCCGGCGCCGAAGCCCTCATGGGTCACGGTCAGCTTTACGATCTTGCCATGGGGTTCGAGCGTGAAGACCACTTTGGTCGCCGGCTCCTTGCGCATGTCCTCGTCGAGCACGTGCTTGAAGGTGTAGGCGAGACGCCGCGGCGGATCGGCCTCGAGGATCTCGCCGGTGTCGGTGGTCTTGCCGTCCATCACCAGCGCCAGCGGCGAGCCGACCTTCCAGTCCGATTTCAGCTCGGTGTCGAACCGGTACTGCCGCGTGAATCTGCTGTTGGTCAGCGCGTCCCACAATCTGTCCGGCGTGGTTTCGATATAGGTGACGTAGACGAATTCGGGCTTAGGCATGGTAGGCCTCCTTGGCGCCGCTCGTGAGCAGGTCGGCCGGCAATTCGCGTCCGGTCTCCAGGAAGCTCTTCAGGCTTGCAATCACCATCGGCCAGCCGCCTGAGATGTCGCGCAGCGTCTTCGGACCGAGATTGTCGTGCGTCACGGTCAGCTTGACCACGCTGCCGTGCGGCTCGATGTCGAAGGTCACGCGCGAGGCCTGTTCGCGTGCGGCGCCCTCCTTCACCACGTCCCAGCTATAGGCGAGCTTGTTCGGCGGATCGGCGATCAGCACCTCGCCCTGCACGGCGCGGCGGCTATCCTTGGTTAGATGGTAGAGCGAGCCGACTTTCCAGTCCGAGCTGACCCGATAGCCGAACCAGAACTGTTCGGTGAAGTCGCTCGATGTCAGCGCGTGCCACAGCTTCTCGGCGGTGGTCTCGATATAGGTGACGTAGACGTAATCCGGCTTACTCATCACGCTTCTCCAATTGCCGTTTCAATTCGCTGAGCGCGGCGAGCTTCCCGCGCTCGAACTTCCTGATCCACCGCTCGCCGATCTGATGGATCGGAACCGGGTTGAGGTAGTGCAGCTTCTCGCGGCCATGCCTGATCGTGGTGACGAGGTTGGCCTCCTCGAGAATCACAAGGTGCTTGGTGACGGCCTGACGCGTCATGTCGAGGCCGTCGCAGAGCTCGCCGAGCGTCTGCCCGTTCTGATCGTGAAGTCGGTCAAGCAGCGTCCGCCGTGAGGCATCCGCGAGGGCTTTGAAGACTTCGTCCATGGGTCAGATAATAGGCAACCAAATGGTTGCATGTCAAGAGCGTGTGTTTGGGCGTTGGTATCGCCGTGCTAGCGTTCCGCGCAGCCAACGCAGATTGGCGTGGAACTCGGGGTGATGCGCATGGGTGGTCGCGTTACGGCAGTTTGCTGCACGTCTCTTCTTGTCCTGCTCGCGAATGCTGCGAGCGCCCAGCAGAAGATCGGCGACCCGCCCGAAGCCTCCAACATGCGGCTGGTTGGAACCAGCGACCTGCAGGCACGCGGCGCCTATCAGCCGACCATCCATCGCCAGGGCGACAGATGGATCGCCTATATCGGCCATCACGGCGGCACCGACGACGTTCCCGATCCAATCAATCCGATGACCGGCAAGGCCGAGCCGAACGGCACCTCGATCGTCGACGTCACCGATCCTGCGCATCCGAAATATCTGCGGCACATTCCGGGACAGGAAGGCAAATACGAATCCGGCGGCGCGCAGATGGTGCGGATCTGCGACGGCAAGGATCTGCCGAAGGGTGATCGCAGCGCGGTCTACATGCTGCGCACCTTCGGCAGCGAGGCGCATGAGATCTGGAACGTCGCCGATCCCGCCAATCCCGTGCTCGTCACCCGGATCGGAGGGCTCAAGGACACGCACAAGAATTTCTGGGAATGCGAGACAGGCATCGCGTTCCTGGTGTCGGGCGCGCCGGACTGGCGCACGCGGCGCATGACGCAAATCTATGATCTCTCCGATCCCGCGCAGCCAAAGAAGATCAGGGATTTCGGCCTGCCCGGGCAGGAGCCGGGTGCGACCGGCGCGGTGCCGACCGAACTGCACGGGCCGATCTCGACCGGGCCGCAGGGCAATCGCGTCTATTTCGGCTACGGCACCGACAAGGGCGGCTTCCTGCAGATCGTCGATCGCGAGAAGCTGTTGAACGGGCCGAAGCAGCCGACGCCGGACAATCTGAAATTCCCGGAGATCGCGCGGATGCCGCTGTCCGCGCTGAACGGCGCGCACACGGTGTTTCCGATGCCGGACATGCCGATCGCGGAATTCGCCCATGACAAGGACGGCAAGAGCCGCGACATCGTGATGATCGTCGATGAGGCGATCCAGAACGAGTGCGGCGAGGCGCGGCAGATGGTGTGGTTCGCCGACGTCACCACGGAAGCGCGGCCGATGATGATCTCGAGCTACACCGTGCCCGAGGCCTCCGGCGCATTCTGCGAGCGCGGCGGCCGGTTCGGTTCGCATTCTTCGAACGAGAGCATGGCGCCGGTCTATTACAAGAAGCTGGCCTTCATCGCCTTCTTCAACGCGGGCGTCCGCGCGCTCGATATCCGCGATCCTTATCACCCCAGGGAAGTCGGGTACTTCATTCCCGCCATCACCGCGGCGACCGACAAGCGCTGCGTCACGATCGACGGCAAGGACCGCTGCAAGGTCGCAATCCAGACCAACAATGTCGAGACCGACGAGCGCGGCTACATTTACGCGGTCGACCGCGCCAACACCGGCCTGCACACCCTCGAACTGACCGGCGCGGCGCGGGCCGTCGCCGGTCTGCCGTGAGCGGGCGATGATACGCTCGTGGCCGGTCATCGCGGCGATGTTCCTGGCGCTCGGCGGCCTCTCGGCCGTGGCCGGCTACGAGATGGCGCCGCCGCACCCCGCGCAATGGCGCGAGATCGCCTGGCCGTTTCCGCGTGACGGCTGGCCCGCTGGCCGCGCCTTTCGGTGCGGCGCGGCCGAGTGCGGCGCCGAGGTCGAGGTCTATCTCCGGCCGAAGCTCGGCTTCTGCAACTGCGACAGCGGCGTCGCCGATGACGACGAGGTCGATCGCGTTTCCGATGTCGACATGATCAGCCCGCTCTTTGTGCCGCTGAAGGCCGGCGATGTCGTCGATGTCGCCGATATGCCCGGACGGATCAGGGCGTATGATATCGAGATGCCCACGGGAAAGCGCATCGCGATCGGCATCGCGGCCTCGCATCGCTGCGATCTCATGGCGGTGGCGGCGCAGGGCGGGGGAGATACGGCGCGCGTACAGGGCGCGACGTTAAAGTTTCTGGAGGGGCGAGAGATCAGAGCGTGGATGATTGGGGCCATGGAGGGGCGTTGAGTTAGAACTGGCTCTTCACCTCTCCCCGCCTGCGGGGAGAGGTCGGATCGCGCTTGCGATCCGGGTTAAGGGGGTACAGGTCTAACGACTCGCACCGCCTGGCGGAGAGAGCCCCTCACCCCGACCCTCTCCCCGCAAGAGCGAGGCGAGGGAGCAGACCGCTTCCATGTTCGGCTCTTGCATGCATAATGACGCAAGCAACAAACGGGCCCCCAATGTCCCTGCAAGCCTATTTCGCCTTCGTCGCCGCCTGCATCGCGCTGGCGCTGTTGCCCGGTCCGATCGTCACGATGGTGATCGCCAACGGGCTGCGCTACGGCACGCGCGCCGCGCTCACCAATGTGCTGGGCGCGCAGGTCGGGCTCGCGATCGTGATCGGCATCGTCGCGGTCGGGCTGACCTCGCTGATGGCGACGATGGGCTACTGGTTCGACTGGGTGCGCTTTGCCGGCGCCGCCTATCTGGTCTGGCTCGGCATCAAGCTGATCCGTTCGCCGGTCGAGGGCGTCGGCACCGACGATCGGCCGCCGCCGCCACGCGGCGGCTTCTTCCTGCAGGGCTTTCTGGTGCTGCTCTCGAACCCGAAGGTCTTGGTGTTCTTCGGCGCCTTCATCCCGCAGTTCATGGACATGGACAAGCCGCACATTCCGCAGGTGGCGCTGCTCGGCGTCACCTTCATGGCGACCGCCGTGCTGACCGACGCCGCCTACGCCCTGGCGGCCGGCCGCGCCCGAAAGTTTTTCTCCAAGGAGCGGACGCGGCTGATGTCGCGGATATCCGGCGGCTTCATGATCGGCGGCGGCATCTGGCTGGCGCTCACCCGCGCGCGCTGAGCCCGCGCGCTACGCCACAATTCGCTCGACCACGTCGCGCACCAGGCCCGTCAGCAGATCGAGCTTGTATCCCGTCATCGTCAGCGGCTTGGCGCCCGCTGTTGCCGGTTCGGCGGCTTGCGCCGCACTGGCTGCGTTGGCCGGCTTTCCCTGCAGCGCCGCAGCGCTTGCCGCAAGACGCACCGGGACCGGGGCGATGCCGCCGGCGGTGATGTGGACCTCGCGGAATACGCCGCCTTCTATCACGGCCCGCACGCAGACCTCGACCAGCGGCCATTCCGCATGCGTCCGGCTGATCGCGCGCTTGTAGAGCGCGCGCTCGCCGGCCAGCGGGGCAGGGAGCTCGATCCGCTCGATCCGTTCGCCCGATGCGAGCAGATTGTCGGCCGTGCCGTCGCTGCCGTCGCCGAGCAGATCGATGATCGACAGTCCGCTGCGCCGGTCGGTGACGATCTTCGCGTCATAGGCCAGCAGCGCCATCGCCATGGTCGAGGGATGCGGCGCCACGCAGGGGCCGAGATCGAACGCGACGTGATAGAGATGGTTGCCCGCTCGCGCCGGACAGTCGGAGCCGCCCTTCTTGAGACAGGCGATCTGCGGATTGCGGAAATACCAACAGCGTGAACGCTGCGCGAGGTTGCCGCCAAGCGTCGCCATGTGCCGGATCTGCGGCGTAGCAAGGCCCTGCGCGGCAGCAGTGATGCCGGGATAGGCCTGCGCGAGCCGCGCGTCGGATGCGATCGCCGCGATCGCGGTGAGGGCGCCGATGCGTGCCGCGCCGTCCGCGCCCCATGCGATACCGATCGTATCGGGACTGGCGGTGAGATCGATGATCGATCCGCACGACAGGCCGCTGCGACGACGCTCCGACAGATCGGTGCCGGCGGCACGGAATTCGGGCGCGGACAGTGCCTCTGCGATTGCGCCACTCATGCGGCATCCCTCCCTTTCAGCGCGGCGACGATGCGGTCGGGCCGGATCGGAATCTCGGTGAGGCGGACGCCGATCGCGTCGTGGATCGCGTTCGCGACCGCGGCCGAGGTCGGCACCGTCGATGCCTCGCCGATGCCGACGCTGTTGCCGAGCACATGGTCGAAGCCGGCTTCGTCGAAATGCACATCGATCTCGGGCGTGTCGGCAATCCCCGGGATGCGATAATCCTCCATCCCCGCGGTGAGCACGTCACCGCTGGTCGGATCGAGCTCGCGCGCTTCGTAGAGCGCGTAGCCGAGGCCCTGGATCACCGCACCGCAGGCCTGGCTGCGCGCCAGTGCGGGCGCTGCGATCTTGCCGACCGCGATGCCGGTATGCACGTTGAGCACGCGGACATGGCCGAGCCAGGTGTCGACCTCCACCTCGATCACCTGCACCGAGCTCGGCACACCGGCGCCGACCGCGATGTTCGAGAAGCGGCGCATCATCCAACCGAACACCATGCCCATCAGGCCGACTTCGCGCAGCGGCGACCGGATGCCGGGCGCGGTGTTCTTGCCGTCCTCGCCGCGCGTCTCCGTCACGGCGATGTCGGGCGAGCGCGCGATCAGCTCGCGCCAGGGCGCGTTCGAGCCGGGCACGGGCTTTCGTGTCGCCTGCTTGAGGATCGCGGCCTTCAGTTTCCGCACCGCCTGCAGCGTCGGCGGCATCACCGAGGCGGTGACGCGGCTGCCGCCGGAGCCCGGCCCTTCGGGCAGCGATGAATCGCCGATCCGCACGTCGATGTCAGCCGGTTCGAGATCGAACTCGCGCGCGATCGTGTCGGCAAGCACGCTGCGGGTGCCGGTACCGATGTCCTGCGTCGCGGTACTGGCGACGATCCGGCCGCCCTTGACCGCGACCTCGACCTTCACGTTGGGTTGCCAGAGATAGAGCCAGTAGCCGGTCGCCATGCCGATGCCGCGGCGATAGCGCCCGTTCTGCGCGGGCTTCCGGTTGCGCCAGATCTCGAGCCCGGATGCCCAGTCGTAGAGTCGCTGGCGGTTGGGATCGGGATCCCAGCGCTTGCGCAAGGCAATCGGATCGACCTTGAGCCGCAGCGCGGCCTCATCGATCGCCTGCTCCACCGCGAACGCCATCGGCGGACCGCCGGGGCCGCGGAAGGCCGCGCCGGGCGGCAAATTGCTGATGACGTCGAAATCCGAAAGGTCCTTCGCCTCGGCCGGATAGATCAGCCGCGCCAGGCCCGCGATCGTCGAATTGGTCGCGGCCCCCGTATCGGCATGCGCGGTGACGGAGAGCGCTTTCAGGCCGCCCCTGTCGGAGGGCAGCAGCGCGACCTTCAGTTCCGCGGCCGGCCGATAGCCGGCGACGGAGAGCTCTTCCTGCCGATCGTAGGCAACTCTCACAGGCGCCTTCGCCTCGCGCGCGAGCTCGATCGCGGCGATGGTCTCGGTGCCGAGGCTCGCCTTCGAGCCGAAGCCGCCGCCGACATGATCGGCGATGACGCGGACCTTGTCGTGATCGAGCTTGTAGCGCTTTGCGATCTGCTCCTTCAGATGAAACACCTGCTGGGTCGAGGCGTGCAGGGTCAGGCGGTCGCCGTCGAAGCGCGCCACCGCGGCATGCGGCTCGAGGCATGCATGCTGCTGCGTGGCAGTGCGGAAGGTCGCTTCGACGAGCAGGCGGTTGTTGGCCTGGCGCGCCTCCTCGACCCAGTTGCGGGCCTTCTTGGCGCGCGTCGAGAACACCGCGGTCGGCCCGCGGATGTTCTGCTTCCATGGCGCCGGCCCGCCGGCCGCCTCCGAGACGTTGCCGGCCCGCTTGCGGCTCGCTTTGTCGAACACCACAGGCGCGCCGTCCTTGCGCCCGGCGTCGAGCCCGACCACAGCGGGCAGCCGTTCGCTGGTCAGCTTGATCGCAGCGAGCGCGGCCAGCGCGGTCTTGCGGTCCCGCGCTGCGACCGCCGCAATCGGCTCGCCGACATAGCGCACGATGCGATCGTCGCCGATCAGCGATACCGCGGCGACGCCGGCGATCGCGCGCGCCGGAGCCAGATCGAGCGCGGTGATGCGGGCATGCGCCTCGCGCGAGCGCAGGATCAGGCCTTCGAGCTGGCCGTCATGATTGATGTCGACGGTGTACTTTGCCGCGCCCGTCACCTTGTCGCGCGCCTCGATGCGGGGCGCCGTGACATTGTCGCCGTCGAAACGGCCGGCGCAGGCATCCGCCACCGCACGGAAGATCCCGTCATAGGCGCCGCAACGGCAGAGATGGCCCGACAGCGCCGCGCCGATCTCCTCGCGTGACGGCACAGCCGTTCCCTTGGTCGCGCGCCAGCGGTCGCAGAACGCGGTCGCCTCCACGATGAAGCCCGGCGTGCAGAAGCCGCACTGCAGGGCATCATGCGCCATGAACGCCTTCTGCACCGGATGCAGCCCGGCGGCGCCGATGGCCTCCACCGTCGTCACCGCTTTGCCGGCCGCGGCGTGCGCCGGCATCAGGCAGCTTGCCACCGGCGCGCCATCGACCAGCACCGTGCAGGCGCCGCAGACACCGGCGCCGCAGACGAGCTTGGTGCCGGTGAGTTTGAGCTGGTCGCGCACGATGTCGATCAAGAGCGAATCGGGATCATCGGGCAGCGATTCAACGCGGCCGTTGATGGTCGTCGTGCTCATGGACATCCTCCTGTCTTGCGGCGTGTCGGCTTTGCCCTGATCGCCGCCTTCCTGACGGGCGGCTTCCCGGATTTCGGCAAAGATCTTGGCAAGGATTTCGGCACCGCGCCCGCGCAGAGCGTTCGTACCATCATGGCCATGTCCTTCAGGAACGCATCCGCCGGCTGCATCGCCGGATACTGCGACTTCGATGCGTACACCGACATTTCGACCAGCCGAGCGAATTCGGCCGGCGAGAGCTCCTGCGGCAGCGCAAGCTGACGCTTGCGCACGGTCCGCGAGATGGTGGCCACCATGCGCTCCGCATAGCGTGCGGCATAGGTCTGGTAGAGGTCGCGCGCGTGCACGAGATGCTCCGAATACAATTCCTCGAGATGCGGCGAGCCGTCCAGCGACGCGATCATGGTCGACATCCGCGCGGTCATGCCTGCGGCAAGGATGTCGCCGAGACTGCCGCCCGCCGTCTCTGTCTCGGCAACGGCAACCTCCTCGGCCCCGATCGCGGACTCGTGCACGCGCTCGATCACGGCGCGGAACAGCGCTTCCTTGGATTCGAAATGATGATAGAGCGCCTGCCGCGTCAGGCCGGCCGCTTCGGCGACCTGCTCGATCGAGGAGCGGCGAAAGCCGTGCCGGCGGAAAACCAGCATGGTGGCGTCGAGAATGCGGGTTTTCGGTCCCATTTGACGATTTTGACAAATATAGGAGAACTGTCAAATCGCGATTTGGTGAGGGCGGCGCGGCCGCCTGGCGGCCGTCCCGCGCCTGTGTGAGCCGCATCACTGATCGTCGCGCGCCGGCTGCGTAAAGTTTCGTCGTGCAAGGGCGAGCCCGATCGCCCGGAGCTTGCGAGGATACGGACATGACGCAGGTCTATTTCCACTGCTCGAACACGCGCGGCGTGTTGATGGATCGCCGCGGCACCTCGGTGACGAGCCTCGCCGAGGCCTGCGAGGCGGCGACCCGCATGATGCGCTCGCTGGTCGCAACGGTCAGTCTGGAAGACTGGCGCGACTGGGCCGTGCATGTCAGCGACGAGGACGGCGAGGAGATCGTCATCCTGCCCTTCGCATTCGTTCTCGGCAAACCGCACTGAGAGCGAGCCATGCTGTCGCTGCAGTCATCATTGACGTCTCTGCGCCGCGGCCTGAACGCGATCACGACCGGCTGGCAGAACTTGATCGAGCGTATGCGCGATCCCTACCGGCCCGAGTTGCACTACATGCGCGGGCCGGGCCCCAGATGGCGTGCGAAGCATCCCGTCCGCGCGGCGTCGGCCGGTTGAACGCCGCGATCCAATTTAGAACGATCCCAGGAAATCGCGCTGACAGCCGGGACGCATCGTCGCAGGTCCCGGACGCGCTCGTTGCGAGAGCGCAACACGATCAACGATAAGTCCAACACTGGACGGGTTCTAATCGCCGCGTGGCTGCGTGCATCCTTCATCGTGTTAGTGACGACAGGAATGGAGACTGGAATAGGTAGCGAAGTTGACTGCGACGACCAAATCCCTGCGGCGATGGGGCGCCGTCCACAAATGGACCAGCCTGATCTGCACCTTGTTCATGCTGCTGTTGTGCATCACCGGCCTGCCGCTGATCTTCCATGACGAGATCGACGATCTCCTGCACAGCCAGGTCAAGCCGGCCGAGGCGGCGGCGGGCACGCCGCCGGCCAATCTGGATCATCTGCTCGCCAACGCGCTCGCGCAGGCGCCGGGCAAGGTGCCCCATTTCCTGATCTGGGATCGCGACGAGCCCGGCGCGATCTGGGTCAGCGTCGGCCCGACGATCGACGCCGATCCGACCAACAACCTCCTGGTCCGGATGGACACGCATACCGGCGCCTATCTCGATTCCCCCGACGTGACCGGCCGCTTCACCTACATCATGCTGAAGCTGCACACCGACATGTTCGCGGGCCTGCCCGGAAAACTGTTCCTTGGATTGATGGGGATCCTGTTCTGCGTCGCGATCATTTCCGGCATCGTCGTCTACGCGCCGTCGATGCGAAAGCTGCGCTTCGGCGCCTACCGCGCGCAGCGGAGGCGCGTCGTGCGCTGGCTCGACATCCATAATCTCGCCGGCATCCTGCTGGTCGCCTGGACGCTGGTGGTTGGCTTCACCGGCGTCATCAACACCTGGGCCGACCTCGTGCTCAAGATGTGGCAGTCCGGCCAGCTCGCTGAAATGACCGCGCAGTATCGCGACCGTCCGGTGCCGTCGAAGCTGACCTCGCTGAATGGGGCCGTCGAGGTTGCCAGGCATGCGGTGCCGGGAATGACGCCGAGCTTCGTCGCGTTCCCGGGAACCCTGTTCAGCAGCAAGAGCCACTACGCGGTGTTCCTGCACGGCGATACGCCGCTGACCTCGCGGCTGCTGAAGCCCGCGCTGATCGATGCGGAAACCGGTGATCTGACCGACAGCCGCGACATGCCCTGGTATGTGTCGACGCTTTACGTCTCACAGCCGCTGCATTTCGGCGACTACGGCGGCATGCCGCTCAAGATCGTCTGGGCGCTGCTCGACATCCTCACCATCTTCATCCTCGTCACCGGCGTGTATCTGTGGCTGCGCCGGCGCAAGGCCGGCGTGAGCCAGGACCGCGCCATCGCCAACGCCGCCTCCATCGACAACCCCGCGCTCACGTCGTGACATCAGCATGGTCGCACATCGTTCGTTGAGCCAGATCTTCGCCGCTCCGCTCGTCATTGCGATCGTGAGCACGGTGGGATTGATCAGCGCGCTGGTCGGAGACGGCTGGTGGGATGCCGTCTCCTGGGTGGCGCTCGGCCTGCCCGTGCTGCTCTATCTGCTGTTCATCTGGCGGCGCCGGCCGAATTGATCGGAATATGCGCATCCCTGCGGTGTCTCAACCGCGGAGATGCGCGGCAAGTCGACCAGGAAATCGAGCGGGAAATCGAGCAGGCAATCGCCGCCACGCAAATGCCTGGCGTGCGGCATCGCGCCGGTGCGAGCACCGCAGATCATCTGCCACGGCTGCGTCGGTTCGGCGACGGCGATCGAGGTCGTTCGCAAATCCAGAGTCGCGCCGGCGCCGGTCAAGAAGCGCGAGGCGGCATCGATCCGACGCTCGCCGAAGAAGCGGCGGCTTCGTCCCCGCCGTCCGAGCGACTAGGGCGAGAAGCGCGGGCGGCCTTCGCGATCAATTACGACGAAAACCCCGGCCGAGACGGTCGACCAGCGTGACCAGCATTACAATTGTAGCGGGTGCAATCCTGGTAAATGCCCCGACACTCGGAGGATGGTATTTGCTTCAAGGACAGGCAGTCGCGATATCGCGCACGACAGGTATTTGTGCATTGCCGTTTAGCGGTCTGCGCCGCAGCGAAGGTGAGTGAGGCGAGATCGGCGTCGCGCGCGTTGAGTGTTCCCGTGCTCGATGACAGAAACACTGCGAAGAGTACGCAGATGAAGGCAACCGACCGCTTGGTACATTTCATGGCCCAGCACCCTTTAGGTCGAAAAACACAGGAGTTTGGAGTGACGCCGCAGTTCGTCATTGAAGTACAGGCTTTATTCATCCGCAACAGCTTCTAACGGTTTTGCCATGTCTCGAAGTCGCCAGTTACCTAAAACGCCGCGCTACTAAATTTCCGCAAAATCTCACCCGGTCTGCTGCAGCGGCGGTTGCGTCCACTTGCCTTCCGTTGCTGCTTCTTTCGGCCAGTAGAGACGCATGATCATGGAGAAGGGCCCCTTTGGCGCGGGCAGCCAGTTGGCTTCCTTGTCCTTGCCGGGGGATTGGTTTTGGACAATCAGCGTCAACCCGCCATCGGCGTCGCGTTTGAGCTGCGGCAGCATCGGTGAATTAATCAGATAGCGATTGAGCGGATTGGCGACGAGCAGGCTCTGAGGTTCATCATACATCGTCAGCGACCAAAACGCGTTGACGGGTGGCAACTGGCCCGGCGCAAAGCGCAAGGTGTAACGATTGGCACCGTTCAGCTTCTGCTTCGCTGCATCCACGTAATAGGTCGGATACATCGCCTCCTGCTTCGAATTGCCGTAGATGCCGAGTGCGGCCGCCCCCATGCGGTAGAGATAATTCCCTTTCAGATACTGCCGCGTACCGAAGACATCGCCGGAGGACACCTTCCCTTCCTCAACATCTTTCTTCAGGCCAGCGAGGGCAGCCCAAGCGTCGGCCATGCCCTGCTCGATGGCCGTCTTGATCTCGGGCGAGAGCTTGCTCGCGTCAAAGGTCTTGCCCGCGCCGACGCCGATCTTGGCGAAGCGCGCCATGAGTTCCTCCTCGGACGGGACCGTCGGGCAGAACTGCAGGACGAAGTTCAGGATATTGAAGAACTGTGGCGAGGTCTTCTCTTCTGCGGGCGTGAGCGGCTTGATGAAATCAATTGCCGGCGCCGCCTTGGGTGCCGGTTGCCCGAGAAACGCGGAGAGCGTCTGTACCTTGTAGCCGGCCTGGACCTTCTTCACGTTCTCGATATCGGCCGGATCGAAGAGCTGTGTGCGATACGTTGGGAACGCCAGTTCGGTCTCGCAGTGAAAGACCTTCTCGACGCCCTTGGGCGCATCACCCTTCCATCCCGGTCCTGCGAGCAGGAAGCTGCCGCCTCCGTTGCCGCTCGTTCGGGTTCCGATGTAGTCGAAGTTGAAGGTGTAGTAATCGATGAGCTGGACGCTGAAATAGCGCTCCTTTCCCATCGCCGGCACGGTAAGTACGAGAGGTTCGGAACGCAGGTCCGCGCCGACAAAGGAGTAAGGCGTGTCCGAGTTGGGTGTCTGGATCGCCGTGTCAGCGGGCGTGAAGACACGAGCGCTGTTCCAGATCTGATTCCAGGGCCCCTTGTATTCCGGGGTCGTCTTATCGACCCAATAGGCATGCTGGATTCGGTAGTTGTCAACGATCGGGAAGCCGTAAACGTAGGCTTCCTTGGCAATGGCACGCGCCTCCGCAGGATTGACGCTAACTTGTGCGTTGGCTGCCGTGAAGTGGACCACCGGGAGCACGGCAACCGCGCCCATAAAGCCTCTTCGAGTAATGGCTTTCATGTCTGACCCCTCCATCTCGCTGTTCGGCGCTGGATGCGCCTAGTTGGCTGCCACCGCGATTGCCGGCGGCTTCCAGGTGCCGTTACCGGGAGGCAGAACCGACGGGGCTTCGGTCTTCGGCCAGTACAGGCGCATGACAAGATAGATGTCCCCGTTCGGCGCGGGTAGCCAATTGGATTCCTTGTCGGCGCCGGGCGATTTGTTCTGGATGTATAGCGTCAACGAACCGTCGGCATTCTTCTTCATGCCCGGCAGCATCGGCGAATTGATCAGGTACCGGTTGATCGGATTCTCGATCAGCAATTGCGTCTTGCCGTCGTACATGGTCACCGACCAGAAGGCGTCCACTGGCGGCAACTGCCCGGCGGGGAAAGTGAGTGTGTATTGGTGCTTTGATCCGTCGAGGACCTCGCCGTCAGCAAGCGTCTTCGCCATTGGATAGACGGCCTCGGCCGCGTCGTTGCCATAGATGCCGCCCTTGGCGGCGGCAGCGCGCTTCAGCCAGTCGCCGCTGTAGAATTGCCTGTCTCCGAACAGCGACCCGATTTTCCATCCGTTGACGTCCTTCTCACCGCTGGCGAGATACTTCTCGACCCTCTCTTCGCCGTCCTTCATCCCTAGCCCGATTTCGATCTTGTGGGTCAGCGGAAGGTCCTTGAAGTCAAAGGTCTTGCCGGCCCCGACCCCAATGCGCGCGAGCTTGGCGCGGATTTCTCTTTCTTCCGGTCCCGCCGGCGCGAATTGGAGAGCAAAGTCGAGATACTCAAAGAAATTTTTCTTCACCATCTCCTTGTCGATCTTGGGAAAGTCCACTGCGGCTGCGGCGACCGTAGCCGGTTGCTTCAAATAGGCCGACAGCCGCTGCACCTTGTAGCCGGCCTGGACCTTCTCGACATTCGGCATGTCTGCAGCATTGAAAAGCTGCGTACGGTAGGCAGCGGCAGAAAACTGCGTCGTGGACCGGAATACCTTCTTGATACCGGGGGGCGTTGCACCCTGCCAGTCTGGTCCAACGACCATGTAGTCACCGGCCTCGCTGCCGGTCGCGCGGCTGCCGATATATCCGTAATTGAACGTGTTGCCGTCGCACAGCATCACTGAATAATAGCGCGTCGTCTCGACGGCCGGGACGGACAACACGATCGGCTCAGCACGCAAATCCATGAATAACAAGGAATACGGCGTATCGCTATTGGGAGTGACGACCGCCGTGTCCTTGTATGTATAGACACGCGCCTCGTTTTTGATCTGATTGAACGGCGCCTTGTATTGCCCCGAGTTCTTGTCCACGGAATACTCGTACATCACCGCGTAGTTCATCACGATGGGTAGCCCGTAGATGAAGCCTTCCTCGGCGATGGCCTTGGCCTCACGGATGTCGGGCCATTGCGCCAGCGACACGTTCGGCGTCAATGTGCATATCGAGCCCGTCAGGGCGGCCACTAACACTCTCAGGGCGCGGGCGAATGTGTTCATGAATTCCCTCCCTTGTTATCCGACGTTGCCATATGACCAAGGATCGGCGTGAACGATAGCGATCACTCCCAGAAAAGTAGCTTCTATTGATTATTGATCGTCCGAACGCTTGGCTGCCAACGTGCTACGCAGCCGCCAAAAACCAGGCGCAGTTTGCCGCTTTGGAGCTTCAGGTTACATCGGAGTTTTAGGTTACATCGCGGTACACGCCTCTACAAGGGGTTGCGGCGGGCTCCGGTTGCGGCAGCGTTATCTGAAACGGGTCAAAGGCCGTCGACGGCGGCCGAGCCGAGTAGCATCCGCTTCACCTTCAGAAGCGGGCCTTTATGAATACACACCCTAGCTGCCCGTTCGACGCCTAGATCAACGCTTCCGCGCGCAGCGTCGTTTCGATCTCGCCGAGCACGCGCGCCAGCCGTTCGGCCCATGCCGTCTCGCCGGCCTGGTCGGAGATAAGGTCCTGGCGGATCTCGATGCCGGAATTCATCAGGCCGCGCTTCTCGCCATGCACGGGGATCGTGTAGTCGGTCTCGTCGCTGACTGCATAGGGCTCGTTGTCGCCGACCACGAGATCGCCCTCGCTGCGCAGATGCTTCAGCAGCAGCGGCGGCAGCGCCTTGTCGCGGTGATAGAGCGTGCCGATGTGCCAGGGACGCGCGATGCCGGCGTAGACCGGCGTGAAGCTGTGCAACGACACCAGCACCGTCGGAATGCCCTGACGCGTACGTTCGTCGATGATCTCGTCGATGCGTTGGTGATAGGGATCGAAGATCTGCGCGCGGCGCATCTCGGCGGCTTCGCGCGACAGGCCTTCATTGCCGGGAACGGTGGTGGCTTCGCTGATCAGCGGGACCGCGCTTGCGACATGCGGCGGACGATTGCAGTCGATCACGAGCCGCGAGTAGCGCTGCGCGATCAGGTGCGCGCCGAGCAGGTCGGAGAGCTGGGTCGCGACGCCGGCGATGCCGATGTCCCAGGCAATGTGCCGGACGAGCTCGCTTTCAGGCAGGCCGAGGTCGCCGAGCGGGGAGGGAATCAGCCTGCCATAATGATCGCAAGTCAGAAGGAACGGCGAGCGGCCGCCAGGATTATGTTCAAGAACCGGTGAAACATCGGTGTTTGTCAGCAGAAAGAACGGGCCACCGGCGTGATTCAAGGGCTTTTTCCTCAACTTTGCCTATTCAAGGGGCATGCTGGTTTGGAATCAAGCAGCATTCTCTATAGATTTAGCGGCCCAGATCACGATGATTGTTTGAAGATGCCGCTCCTGACTATCCATCACAAGACCGTTTATCGCTATGCGCGCCCGGTGGCGTTCGGCGAACACCGCATCATGCTGCGCCCCCGCGACGGCCATGATCTGCGCGTGCTCGACAGCGCACTTGTGATCGACCCGCAGCCGATGTCGCTGCGCTGGATCCACGACGTGTTCGGCAACAGCGTCGCGATCGCCACCTTCGACGAGCGCGCCGACACGCTGTCGTTTGTCTCGACCGCGACGGTGGATCACAATCCGGCCGACAGGTTCGCGCTGACGCCGGACGACGCCGCCTACTTCTATCCATTCCTCTACGACGACGAGGAATTCCCCGATCTGCAGCAGTTCATCACGCCGCAATATGGCGACCCCAACGGCGAAGTGTCGGCCTGGGCGCGGCGTTTCCTCGATGTCGAGGCGCCGACGCTGACGTTCAAGATTTTGAGCGACATGACGCATGGCATTCGCGAGGCGTTCAGCTATCGCAAGCGCTACGAGCAGGGCACCCAGCATCCGCTCGATACGCTGCGGACGAAGTCCGGCACCTGCCGCGACTATGCGCTGTTCATGATCGAGGCGCTGCGCCGGCTCGGCATCGCCGCGCGGTTCGTCTCCGGCTATCTCGCAATGCCCCCGGGCAGCGCGCACGGCTATGTCGGCGGCGGCTCGACCCACGCCTGGGTGCAGGTCTATCTGCCGAGCGCCGGCTGGATCGAGTTCGATCCGACCAACGGCATCGTCGGCACGCGCGACCTGATCCGCGTCGCGGTGGCGCGCGATCCGCGCCAGGCGGTGCCGCTGCATGGCGTCTATCTCGGCGCCGCGGATGCCTTTCTCGGCCTGGACGTCGACATCAAGGTCGTCTCGGTCGGTGAGAATGCGGCGGAGCGGGAGACGGCCTGACGATGCAGATCAAGGTCGGCTTCGAGATCACGTACACGGCTCCGCAGCCGACCCCGATGGTGATCATGCTGTCGATCCATCCATCGCGCTACGCCGACATCGTCGGCACCGAGAGCATTGCGACCGAGCCGGATGTCCCGATCGGCCTCTATCGCGACGGCTTCGGCAATGTCTGCGGCCGGCTGGTCGCCCCTGGCGGTGGCGTCACCTTCCGCGGCAGCGCGCTGGTGCGGGATTCCGGGCTGGCTGACATCGTCAATCCGGCGGCACAGCAGGTTCCGATCGAGCAATTGCCTGACGACATGCTGCTCTATCTGATGCCGAGCCGCTATTGCGAGACCGACAAGCTGACCGATGTCGCCTGGTCGCTGTTCGGCAACACGCCGCAGGGCTGGGCGCGGG
Organism: Bradyrhizobium sp. B124; assembly: GCF_038967635.1. Taxonomy (NCBI): domain Bacteria; kingdom Pseudomonadati; phylum Pseudomonadota; class Alphaproteobacteria; order Hyphomicrobiales; family Nitrobacteraceae; genus Bradyrhizobium; species Bradyrhizobium sp. B124. The sequence goes on from NZ_CP152413.1 coordinate 7,059,321, forward strand.
TGCAGGCGATCACCGATTTCGTGCACCACCATGTGACGTTCGGCTACGAGCACGCCCATCACATGAAGTCGGCGCATGACGTCTACGAAGGCCGCGCCGGCGTCTGCCGCGACTTCGCGCATCTGGCGCTCACCTTCTGCCGCTGCATGGGCATTCCGGCGCGCTACTGCACCGGTTATCTCGGCGACATCGGCGTGCCGCCTGATCCGGCGCCGATGGATTTTTCCGGCTGGTTCGAGGTCTATCTGTCCGGCCAGTGGTACACTTTCGATGCCCGCCACAACACGCCGCGGATCGGCCGCATCCTGATGGCGACCGGCCGCGACGCCGCCGACGTCGCGCTCACCACGAGCTTCGGCCGCATGACGCTGACGAAGTTCGTCGTGGTGACCGATGAGGTGGTGGCCTAGCGTCCCCCGGGTTTTTCTGTCATTCCGGGATGGTGCGTCAGCACCAGACCCGGAATCTCGAGATTCCGGGTTCGATACTTCGTATCGCCCCGGAATGACTCGTTAAACACATGACCTCCGACCTTCTCTTCGTCTACGGCACGCTGATGCGCGGCTTCGACCATCCGATGGCCAAGCTGCTCGCCGGCAATGCCGAATTCCTCGGGCCGGCGCAGTGCCGCGGCCGGCTCTATCTGGTGAAGCATTATCCGGGCCTCGTCGTATCGGACGATCCCGCCGACATCGTGCACGGCCAATTGTTTCGCCTCCGCGAGCGCGAGCCCATGCTGCGCGAATTCGACATGTACGAAGCCTGCGGCGAAGGCTTTCCGCCGCCGACTGAATATGTTCGCGAGATGCTCAAGGTCACGCGCGCCGATGGCAGCGTGAGCGAGGCGTGGACCTATCTCTACAACTGGCCTGTCACCGAACTGCCGCGGATCACGTCAGGGAAGTTTCTGGAGCACTAGCGCTCGTGTCCCGGGCGCACTGCGTGCTGCGCAGCGTCCGGGGCACAAGATCTCAGATTTCCCGCTCGACGCGGATGTCGACCTCGCGCTCGACATAGCTCCACTCCTCGGTCGCGCGCAGCATGCCGACCAGCTCGTCGAACAGGCTCGCGTGCTCAGGCGCGAATTCGAACCAGGTCAGAAAGTCGAAGGGCATGCCGAGGTCGCGGGCGTGAAACAGCTGGCGGGCGATCGCGGGGAGGAATTTCAAGGTGCCGGCGATGTGGTGCGACTTGTCCTCAAAGATCTCGCGGCGCTCCGGCTGCGTCAGCTCCCACCACGCCGCGGATTTCCTGATCGGGATCAGCGCCGCGTGCGTCGCCTCGCTGCGGCCGAGCCCGGCCTGCACGGCGGCGAGCTTCTCGCGCTCTTCCTTCTCGGTGTAGCGCAAATAGCTGGCGACGCCGGCGAGCCGCCAGGAGGTCTGCGCCGGCAACAGCGGCAGCGCGATCGAGTCGCTCGCAACGATCGAAAGCGCCGGGACCTTCGGCAGCGTCTCGCCCTTCACCCGCGTGATGGACGTGACCTGCCAGCCGCCGCTCTGTCCGCCTCTGAATGTCGTGAACATGGCCTATCCAATCCCGGAAGCGGGGAGGGGGCAAGCTTGCCGTGCAAGCTCTCCACCGTGGATTCGGGGGTAGCCCGCTCGACGGAGCCGTGACAGACCAGGCCTGTGAATAGCCCGGAAAAGCCCCACATTGTTCGGCATGCCCGATCGTGCCGCTATATGGCTAACCGGTTGTCCGCGATTCGTCGCCCGAGCCCAGAATCACCCTGATGCGTTTCACGCCCGAATTCCTCGATGAGCTGCGCGCCCGGCTTCCGGTTTCGGAAGTCGTGGGCAGGCGCGTCAAGCTCAAGAAGGCTGGGCGGGAGTGGAAGGGGCTGTCGCCGTTCCAGCAGGAGAAGACGCCCTCGTTCTTCGTCAACGACCAGAAGCAGGCCTGGTTCGACTTCTCGTCCGGGCTGAACGGCAACATCTTCGATTTCCTGATGAAGACGGAGGGCGTGACTTTCCCCGAGGCGGTGGAACGTCTCGCCGCGATGGCGGGTGTCCCGCTGCCGGCCGTGACGCCCGATGCGGCGCGGCACGAGCAGCACCGCCGCACCCTGCACGACGTGATGGAACTGGCGACAAAGTTCTTTGCCGACACGCTGGCCTCACGCAACGGTGCCAAGGCGCGCGGCTATCTCGCCGACCGCAGCATCTCGCCGGCGACCCAGCTCCAGTTCCGGATGGGCTATGCGCCGCCGGATCGTTTTGCGCTGAAGGAGCATCTCGGCGCGCAGGGTATCTCGACCGAGGACATGGTGGAGGCCGGGCTGCTGGTGTCCGGCGAGGACAAGCCGGTGCCGTTCGATCGCTTCCGCGACCGCGTCATGTTCCCGATCACGGATGCCCGCGGCCGCGTCATCGCATTCGGCGGCCGCGCGCTGGAGAAGGACGTTCCGGCAAAGTACCTGAATTCGCCGGAAACCCCGCTGTTTCACAAGGGTGACAATCTCTACAATCTGTTCACCGCGCGCCAGGCCGCGCACGATGGCGCGCAGCTGATCGTCGTCGAGGGCTATGTCGACGTCATCGCGATGGTCACCTCGGGCTTTCCCGGCGCCGTCGCGCCGCTCGGCACCGCGCTGACCGAGAACCAGCTGGCGATGCTCTGGAAGATGGTGGACGAGCCGATCCTCTGCTTCGATGGCGACCGCGCCGGCCAGAAGGCTGCCTATCGCGCCGCCGACCTTGCCTTGCCCCAGCTCAGGCCGGGAAAGAGCCTGCGTATTGCGCTGCTGCCGGAAGGGCAGGACCCCGACGATCTCGCGCGCTCGGGCGGCCGCGGCGCGATCGAGGATGTGATCGGCGCCGCGAGGCCGCTCGCCGAAATGATCTGGTCGCGCGAGATCGAGGGCGGCAATTTCGACACGCCCGAGCGCCGCGCAGCACTCGAGGCACGGATCGGCGAGCTCACCAATGGCATCCGCGACGAGGTCGTGCGCCGCTATTACCGGCAGGATTTGCAGGAGCGGCTGCAACGCAACTTTGCTCCGGAGGGGGGACGCGGTGGTTATGGCCGCGGCGGCTACGGCAACAGGGGCAATTTCGGCGGTGGCCGCGGCGGCGAATCACCCCGCCAGTTTGCCCCCCGCGGCCCGGGTCAGGGCGGCCGGTTCGGCGCCAAGGGCGGCGGCACCCCCGGGTTTTCACGGGGCCCCTATCAGGCCGCGAGCCAGCAACTGGCCAACAGCCCGATCATGCGCGGCCAGCGCAGCGCGATCTCGAGCCGCGAGGCCCTGATCCTGCAATCCCTGATCAATCACCCTTGGCTGCTGCACGACCATCTCGAGGAGGTGGCGGCCCTCGAGCTCGCCCATCCCGAGGCCCACAAGCTGCGGGCCGCGATTATCGCCGCCTTTGCCCACGACCATCACCACTCTCCGGACGTCGAGGAGCAGGCCGAGAAGATGCGCTCCGACCTCGAGGCAGGCGGATTATCGCAGATTCTTCAAAGGGTTGAGCGGGCGATCACAACCCAGGCGGTGTGGGCGGCGCAGATCGGCGCCGCGCGCGAGGATGTTTTATCGACCTGGCGTCAACTCGTTGCCTTGCATCAGAAAACCCACGCCTTACTTAGGGAAAGAAAAGATGCGGAAGCCGCCTTGGCTGAAGACTCCAGCGAGGCCAATCTGGCATGGTTGCAGGATATCCAGGCCCGGATGGCAGAAGCCGATGGGACCGAAGCCCTGATTGAAGGGTTCGGCGAATTATCGGGCCGGTTCCAGCGTAATGTCTGATAACAAAAATGCTGCGGACGGCGCTGGCCGCACCCGCAAAAAGACTCGCCAAATCCATGGTTTGGCTGCAAAAACAGGGTTAAGCGAAACTTAATAGCCTCGCGGCTATTTCAAGATGGAAACCGTCGAGACGGATCAGAGGGGTGGCGAGATTATGCGCCGCCCTTTGTGCGTCGAGAGAGTAAATCTAGATTTCGTGCGGATGCGCGTGCGTGGCGCCATTTTGCATGACCGCGTTTCGGGAGCTTAGTGAATGGCCACCAAGGCAAAGACGCTGCAGGTTAAGGACAAGGAAAAAGACGACAAGGCAGCGGATGCTCCTGAGAAGGATGCCGCTGACGCGCCGTCGCCGTTGCTCGACCTGTCGGATGCCGCGGTGAAGAAGATGATCAAGCAGGCCAAGAAGCGCGGCTTCGTGACCTTCGATCAGCTCAACGAAGTGCTGCCCTCCGACACGACCTCGCCCGAACAGATCGAAGACATCATGTCGATGCTCTCGGACATGGGCATCAACGTCACCGAGGCGGATGATAGCGAGGGCGAGGACGAGAAGGACGACGGCGACGACGAGACCGACAACGAGCTCGTCGAGGTCACGCAGAAGGCCGTCACCGAGGTCAAGAAGTCGGAGCCCGGCGAGCGCACCGACGATCCCGTGCGCATGTATCTGCGCGAGATGGGCACGGTGGAATTGCTCTCCCGCGAGGGCGAAATCGCCATTGCAAAACGCATCGAGGCCGGCCGCGAGGCGATGATCGCGGGCCTCTGCGAAAGCCCGCTGACCTTCCAGGCCATCATCATCTGGCGCGACGAGCTCAACGAAGGAAAGATCTTCCTTCGCGACATCATCGATCTCGAAGCCACCTATGCGGGCCCTGAGTCGAAGGGCGGCATCAATCCGAACCTGATCGGCAACAACGGTGCCGAGGGCGCCGCCGCTGAAGGCAATGGCGGCGACGTGCAGGCCGGCGCGCCGGCCCATGTCGCGCCGCCCGCAGCGCCGCCGGCGCCGACCCCGTTCCGCGCCGCGCCCGCCGGTGGCGAAGCCGGCGTTGAGGAGAAGGATCCGGCCGAAGCCGCCGCCGAGTCCGACATGGACGACGACGAGTTCGAGAACCAGATGTCGCTCGCCGCCATCGAGGCCGAGCTGAAGCCGAAGGTGGTCGAGACCTTCGACAAGATCGCATCCGAATACAAGAAGCTGCGCCGCCTGCAGGAGCAGGACATCGCCAACCAGCTGCAGAGCGAGTCGCTGTCGCCCTCGCAGGAGCGCAAGTACAAGAAGCTGAAGGACGAGATCATCGTCGAGGTGAAGTCGCTGCGCCTCAACCAGGCCCGCATCGATTCACTGGTCGAGCAGCTCTACGACATCAACAAGAAGCTGGTCTCGTTCGAGGGCCGCCTGCTGCGCCTCGGCGACAGCCACGGCGTCGCGCGCGAGGACTTCTTGCGCAACTACCAGGGCTCGGAGCTCGATCCGCGCTGGCTCAACCGTGTCTCCAAGCTGTCGGCCAAGGGCTGGAAGAACTTCGTTCATCACGAGAAGGACCGCATCAAGGACCTGCGCCACGAGATCCAGTCGCTGGCGGCGCTCACCGGGCTCGAGATCGGCGAATTCCGCAAGATCGTGCACGGCGTGCAGAAGGGCGAGCGCGAGGCCCGTCAGGCCAAGAAGGAGATGGTGGAAGCCAACCTCCGTCTCGTGATCTCGATCGCCAAGAAGTACACCAACCGCGGCCTGCAGTTCCTCGACCTGATCCAGGAAGGCAATATCGGCCTGATGAAGGCGGTCGATAAGTTCGAATATCGCCGCGGCTACAAGTTCTCGACCTACGCCACCTGGTGGATCCGGCAGGCGATCACCCGCTCGATCGCCGACCAGGCCCGCACCATCCGCATTCCCGTGCACATGATCGAGACGATCAACAAGATCGTCCGCACCTCGCGCCAGATGCTGAACGAGATCGGCCGCGAGCCGACCCCGGAAGAGCTCGCCGAGAAGCTCGGCATGCCCTTGGAGAAGGTCCGCAAGGTCCTCAAGATCGCCAAGGAGCCGCTGTCGCTCGAAACCCCGGTCGGTGACGAAGAGGATTCGCATCTCGGCGATTTCATCGAGGACAAGAACGCGATCCTGCCGATCGACGCCGCGATCCAGTCGAACCTGCGCGAAACCACGACGCGCGTGCTGGCCTCGCTCACCCCGCGCGAGGAGCGCGTGCTGCGCATGCGCTTCGGCATCGGCATGAACACCGACCACACGCTGGAAGAAGTCGGCCAGCAGTTCTCGGTGACGAGAGAGCGCATCCGCCAGATCGAAGCCAAGGCGTTGCGCAAGCTGAAGCACCCGTCGCGGTCGCGGAAGCTGCGGTCGTTCCTCGACAACTAATTCGGGTCGTCATGCCCGGGCTTGACCCGGGCATCCATCGAAACAAGAACGGCGGGCCCAGGCCCGCCGTTTTTTGTTTGTCCGGTCACCAACACCGTCGTCATTCCGGGGCGGCGCGTAGCGCCGAGCCCGGAATCCATCGGGCCGCAGGTTTCGTGGTGAAATGGATTCCGGGCTCGCGCTTCGCGCGCCTCAGGTACGCAATTGCGCACCGGTGAATGACGAGGGAGAGATGCGGCGTGGCGTCTGTCGCAAACGGCGGGACCCGCGCCGCTATTTCTTCTTCGCGCCGACGCGCTCGATGGTCTTGATCTCGAGCTGCGGGCGGCCGCCCTTTTCGGCGATCTCGCGGTCCTGCTCGCGCAGGAAGGCGCGCACCGGCTCGTCGCCGTCCAGCCCGCCCAGCAGCTCCGATGGCACGCGGCGGTTGGAGCGCTGCGAGCCGTCTTCATAGAAGACGTTGAAGAAGGCGAATTCGCCTTTGGGATTGGTTCCGGGTTTTTTCGGCATGGGCGGCTTGTCCCCGATCAGGCCGCCGCTGTCAAAGCAAATCGCACGGATCTCCGCGCCGATCTGCCCTGCGCTAGTGGAGAATAAAGGTTCTTGCAAAGCGGTCACGACGCAATTGCGCACCGATGCATCCGTGGGTTGCCACGACGCTTGTGTTAGATACTATGCTCTAATTCGCTATAACGAGATTTCGCAGTTGCCCGATAGCGACCTGCGAGCAAACGCTGAGAAAGTCTTTGGGGAGCAGTATGCTAGAGTTGGGAGTTATCAATTCGGTCCCGTTGAAGGACCTTTGGTCTGGAGAAGCCACGCATTTTACACCGTGGCTTTCTCAAAACTTGGATATCCTAGCGCAGAAGCTAGGGATGGACCTCGAACTTGAAAGGACTGAGGCTTCTGCTGGAGAGTTCGCGGCGGACATCGTTGCAAGAGATCTATCCACTAACCACCTAGTAGTTATTGAAAACCAATTCGGAAACACGGATCACCGTCATCTTGGGCAGCTGATAACCTACTCGTCAGTCCTCGGGGCCGGCGTGGTTGTTTGGATTGCGGAAAACATCCGCACAGAGCACAAGGCTGCGATTGATTTTCTCAATCAGAATCTGAAGGAGAGCTTACAGCTTTATGCTCTAGAGGCTTCTGTTATGCGTATCGACGATTCGAAGCCCGCGTTCGTTCTCAATATCGTCTCGCAACCTACAGAGCCGACGATCGCCGCGCGTGATAGCGGCCAGACGATATCTGAAACGCGTGAGCGATATCGTATCTACTTTCAGACTCTGATCGATGAGCTGCGGACCAAGTACGGATTCACCAACGCTCGTGCAGGGCAGCCGCAGAATTGGTATTTTTTTGCCTCCGATAACTCACGCATCTACAAGTACGGCACGAGCTTCGCCAATGGCGACCGAGTACGCGTAGAGGTCTATTTGGACTGCGGTGACAAGTCGAAAAACGAGCTGCTGTTCGATTGCTTGCGAGGTCAAGAAGAAGCAATTGAGAATGATTTCGGATCAAAGCTAACATGGGAGCGTCTCGACGAGCGGCGAGGCTGTCGGATTGCCACTTACCACGACGGGAATATCGACGCTGATTCTGAGCAGCTGGCAGAAATCAGAGAGTGGACGATCGGTTGCCTACTCAAATTGAAAGCGGTTTTTCCTCAGCGGATCGAACAATGCCTATCGCAGATTCCGGCCGATTCTGCCCAGGCGAGCGCTGCCATTGGGTAGTGCCAGCGATTTGTGTTGCGGCTCCGATCCTAAGCCGATACGGGCATGCCTCAGCCCTCGAACAGCACGAACGCCGCCCACACGCTCGCGTCCCTGGCGCCCGCGACCTTACCGTCGCGCGCATCGCGCCGGGTCTGGCGCAGCGCATCCGAATAGGTCAGGCCCTCGCCAGGTGCTCATAAAAGCGCACGGTGAAATTCGCGGTGCCCTCGTCGGCGACCGGCCACAGCGTCAGGAGCGCACGCCGTGCGCCGGCGATGCCGAGCGCGGTCGGCAGGCCGCGCAGGCCGCTCACAAAACTCTCGTCGCCGCGGCCGGTCTCGCAGGCCGAGAGCACCAGCAGGTCAAGGCCGGACAGGTCCCAGTCCATCACTTCGAAGGCATAGAGATAGCCGTCCTTCTCGTCGCGCAGCGGCCACCGGCTGTCGCCGGCGCCGGACAGCACGATGCCGCTCTGCCAGAGCGTATCGAGGCCGGACGCCGTGCTGTCGTGATAGAAGCCGTGCGTCGCCAGATGTGCGATACGGGCCTTGCTGATCGCCGCGCGCAGCGCGGCTTCGCTGACGCCGCGCCCGGTCAGAATCTCGACCGGCGCGCCGCGCGCGCGGGCGAGTTTTGCGATCGCATCGATCTCGGTCTTCGTGCCGGGCAGCGGCATCGGCCCCGGCTGGCCGTATTCGATGCCGCCGGCGAGCAGCATCGCGCCCGTCCGGTCGAGCGTCTCGCGCGCATGGATCGCGATCAGCGCGTCGGGGCTGGTCAGCATCCGGATCGTGGTGCGGTCCTCCAGCAGGCCGCCGTCGGCGCCGGGCAGCAGGGAGAACGGCACGGCAAACAGGAAGCCGTCCGGCACCACATAGAGCGTGGTCTTGTCCTTCAGGGCAGGCTCCAGCGGCGCGAACAGCCGCGCGCGCAGGGTCTGGAAGCGGCCTTTGTTGTCGAGCGCCTTGTCGTCGGGCGCCCTGGTGTCTGCTGTCTTGTCGTCCGCTGTCTTGGCGTCGTGATCCGGCGCGACGGCTTGCGTCGTACGCAACCGCGCGATCTCGGTGCGCACGCCGGTGTCGACCATGCGGCCGGGATCGCCGAGATCGACCACGCGCGGCTCGCTCGTTGCGGTCTCGACGATGGCGTAGAGCACGGTCGCGGCAAGCGGCTCCTTGGACTGGCGATCCGCCTTCCATTGCCGCGTGATGAAATAGTCGATGACCGCTTCCTGCGGCGCGAGCAGCTGTGACGGACGGATCGGGTCTTGCGGCAGCTTCACGCCGATCGCGTCGAGCCGCTTGCCCAGCGCCTTCTCGGCCGCGTCCTGCCGCTGCCACACGGACCTCGCCCAGTCGTCGATATTGCCCGATGAGAACAGCTCCTGCTTCTCGCCGTTGAGCCGCAACGCCGCGCGCAGCAGCGCCGCGGTCTCCTCGTCCTTGCCCGCCATTTGCGTCTCGAGCTGGCGCAGCGCCGTGGCGTCGCCGCCGCCGAGCGTCTTCCAGCGCAGCACGGCGGCGGCAAAGGCCGGCTGTGCCACCGACGATCCGGCGGAGGTGGCGAAACGGCCGAACGCGAACAGCAGATGGTCGGCATGGGCGCGGATCGCCTCCGCGACGGCGCGATCGCCTGATGTGCCGACCTCGCGCTTCATCCAGTCGAACATCTCGCGGTCGAGCGCGGTGAACGCGCGCACGGCGCGGTTCGGATCGATCGGGATCAGGGCAACCGCGATGCCGAGCTTGATCTCGAAGCTGAGCGGATGCTGCGCGGTGAAGGCGCGGGTCGAGATCGCCAGCGCGGCCTCGCGCAGCCGCATGCCCGCATCTCGTTCGCCGCGCTGCTCGCGCTTGCCGGCCGCCAGCACCGCGGCCTTGATGCGCAGGAAATCCGCGAAATTCGCCTCATTGGCGACGATCGCCTCCAGTCGCTCCAGGTCGGCTGGCGACATCGCGGCGTCGCCGGTGGCGAGCATGTCGGTGTAGAACAGCCACGCATCGGCCTGGCCGGCGAAGCTCGGATCCTTCGGCGCGAGCACGATCGCGATCGCGCGATGGCGGCGGAAATAGCGGCGGGCGTCGTCAAAGCGTCCGAGATTGAGGAAATCCTGTCCGGCGTTGTTGACCGTCACCAGCGTGTTGAGATGGTTCTCGCCGTAATGCTTGGCGCGCTTCTCGATCGCGAACAGATCGAGCTCGAGCGCCTTTGCCGGTGCGCCGATCTCGCGCAGCATGTCGGCATAGTTGTTGGCGAGCTTCCAGGTGGTGCGATGGTCGGGCCCCAGCGCCTTCTCGGAAAGCTCGAAATTGTGCCGGCCGAGGTTGGTCGCCGACGCCGCCGAGCCGTTGGCCGAAAGCGCGACCGCGAGCTTGTCGTTGGCGATCAGCGATTCCTCGGAGCCCTCGCCCCAATAGGCGTTGAACGCGGCGACCGCCTTCATGTAGAGCGGTACCGCCTCCGCGATCCTGGCGTGGTCGGATAGGAGAATGGCGTACATGAGGAGCACGTCGGCATTGCCGGGCGGCGATTGCGCGGCCGCCTTGCCCTGGAACGCCCGCACGAACAGCTTCTCGGCGAGGTCGTCGCGTTTCACCGCGCGCAGCGTGGCCGTCGCGTCGAAATATTGCTCCATGACGAACTGCGCGTCGTCGAGCCCGTCGGCGGCGTCGAGCGCGGCAAGCAGTTGCGCGTAGCCCGCGTCGAACTTGCCGCCGCGCGCCAGCGCGATCGCGTTCTTCATCTGCGCGGTGACCGCCTGCGTGCTCCCGGTGCCTTGCGCCGGCGCTCGCTTGGCGCGGGCATCCTGCGCGGTGGCAGTGCCGACTGTTCCGGTCAGTGCCGCGCCGAGCGCGAAGATGATACTAAGCGATGCGGCAGCCCTGCACGCGCGTACGAAACCCCCGGTGATCGTCATCGATGGCGCATCCTCATCGTGCCGTCCGTCATCCGATCGCATTCCCCGCAAATGATGGCCTCGTCGCATCAGGCTCACGACGCTTTAGCGGCGCGCCTTTGCATGAACAAGACACGGCGGCCGGTCGCGCGTGGCGCGGAACCGGCGAGCCGAATTCGTGCTTCTTGGTCGCCGCCAGCGCCTCCGGCGTTCACGCATCGCGCCTCGAATTGCTCCAGCGCAGGCGCCGCCGGATGCCGTGCGCCGCCGCTTGCATGCCACCGGCATGGTCAAGCCATCGGATGATGTTACCGCTGGCATGCCGGCTGGTTATGCCGTACGCATCGGCTGGCTTCGGGAGCGGCAGCCCTGCACGCAAGTCATCGCACTTTCCCGGCAACCGCCTTTCGCTTCGGAATTGAAACGCGCGCCGGTCGAAAGCGGCGGTTTTTTCTGACCATCGTCACTTGCACCGTCCGGTCCGATTCGCGTATGAGGCGCATCCTTCCTTTTCTGCAACTTTTCCATTGATCGAAGGCGCCCCGCCGATGTCCAACGCCACCCTCGACGCCAACAAGGCGCTGGTGCTCGCGCATTACGACGCCGTGACCAATCGGCTCGATCCCGATGCGATCCGCGCGCAGCTGGCGTCCGACTTCTTCGACCATGCCGCCGGCAAGCGGATGAGCGCGGAGGAGGTGATCGCGCATGCGACGGCCATGCACGAGACCTTTGCCGATCTGTCGGCGGTGGCGGAATGCCTGGTGGCCGAGCGCGACATCGTCGCCGGCCGCTTCGTCTGGCGCGGCCGGCACCGCAGCCCGTGGCGCGGCATTGCCCCGACCGGCCGCCATGTCGAATTCCGCGGCATGACGTTCTGGCGGATTTACGACGGCAAGATCTCCGAGCGCTGGGCGGAGATCGACTTCGTCGATCTGGAGCGGCAGCTCAAGGACTGAGCTTCCACCGCAATCCCTTTGTGCTGTTCCGATACACCGTGGCGCTTTCGACCGCCGCGGGCCGCCGATCGGTGTCTTCCGCGCGCCAGGATTTCGTGCTCCGGTTGTCTTGACCAAAGGTTGTTATTGGATGAGAATGATCTTTTGAATTGTTCGACGATATTTGGAAACGAGCATGGATATCGATTATTCCAAGACCTGTTTTGTGATCATGCTGCTGGAGCCGATGCTGTCCTGAAATAAATTTGCGCGTTGCTCGAGGATATTTGCGATGGCCATATTGGAAACGATTGCGAACCGCCAGGCGCAGTGGTCAGAGACCGCAAACCAGCTTAAATCGACCATCGACCGGGCGCGCTGGTCGGTGTTCGGGCTGTCGTCGCTCGGTGCGGTCCTGGCCGCGGTGGCCAGCCAGCTGCCGGACAACACGACGGCGCCGCGCACCACGGTTGCGATCGCAGGCGCCGTGAGCCTTGCCATCGCGACCTTCTTCACCCAGCGGCTGCTCGGCGCCGATCGTATCTCGTCCTGGGTGCGTGCGCGCGCGATCTCGGAGCGTCTGAAGCGGGAGGCCTATCGCTTTGCCGCCAGCGCAGCCCCCTATGACGACGCAGCCAAGGCGGACGCCTTGCTTGACGATGAGGGTCGAAAGATCGAGGCCGATGGCGAGGACCTGCTGCCGCAGCTGGTCCAGGCCGCGGGGCAGGGGTCGCTGCCCCGCCAGGGCCTGCAACAGCAGCAATACATCACGCAGCGCGTGCAGGGGCACATCGGCTGGTTCACGAAGCGGGCCGCCCGCTATCAGGTCATTGCATCGCGCCTGCGGCACGTCGAATTCGCGCTCGCCGCACTGGCAACCCTGCTTACCGCGGTTGCCGGCGTGGAAGCCAAGCCTGTGATAGCCGGTGTTCCGTTCGACATGGTCGCCTTCACGGCCGTGCTGACCACGCTCGGCGGTGCCGTGCTCGCCCATGTCGAAGCTTCGCGCTACGATTTCCTGGTCACCACCTATCGTGCCACGGCGCGGCGGCTCGAGGACTGCACCAATCGGCCGCGCTCGTCATGGTCGGACTTCGTCAACGAATGCGAGAACATCCTCGCGACCGAGAACATGTCCTGGATCGCCAAGTTCACCGGCAAGCCCGGGGCGACGTCGAGCCCGTGAGAGGTCAAGTGGCGGTGCCGACGCTTTGACTGCTTCGTTTGCTCCGTGGCATGATCGGCCATTCGAAGCAGGAGGGATTGTTGCATGCTGAGGTGTCGTTTGGCGGTTGTGTTCGGCGCCTTGCTGCTTGCCACCCCCTCTTATGCCGCCCGCTGCGGCGGCAGTTTCCCGACCTTCGTCCAGTCGTTCTCGCAGGAGGCGGCCGCGGCTGGCATCCAGCAGGACGTGATCGCGCAGGCGCTTGGCGGCGTGCAGCAGGATGGCGGGGTGCTCGCCTTCGACCGGCGGCAGCGCTACACCTTCAACAAGACCTTTGAGCAGTATGTCGCGACCCGTGTCGGCTCCGGGCGCATCAATGGCGGCCGCGCCATGTTGCAGCGGCATGCCGCGCTGCTCTCGAAGATCGAGCAGCAATACGGCGTGCCGCGCCAGATCCTGGTCGCGATCTGGGGACTGGAGACCGATTTCGGCAAGGGCGACATGGGCAAGCTGCCGGTGTTCCGCGTGCTCACCACGCTGGCGCATGATTGCCGCCGCACCGAGCTGTTCCAGGGCGAGCTGCTTGCCGCGCTCAAGATCCTGCAGCGCGGCGACCTCAGGCTCAACGACATGATCGGCGCCTATGCCGGCGAGATCGGCCAGACGCAATTCCTGCCGTCGTCCTACATCAAGTATGGCGTCGATTTCGACGGCGACGGCCATGTCGATCTGCGCCACTCGGTGCCGGACGTGCTGGCCTCGACCGCGAACCTGCTGCATACGAGCGGCTTCAAGATGGGCGCGCCCTACGGCGAAGGCAGCGCCAATTTCGAGGCGATGCGCGAGTGGAACAGGGCGGTGATCTATCGCAAGACCATCGGGTACTTTGCCGATCAGCTCATTGGGCGGTGAGGGCTCTTGCAGGGCGGATTAGCGTAGCGTAATCCGCCGCCATCCCACGCGCGATCGGCGGATTACGCCTTCGGCTAATCCGCCCTACGTTCTGACCGCTTGATGCGGAGCCCCCATGGAAACGATCGGCAGCCAAAAAATCTGGTCGTTCTTCGACCGCCGTGGCTGCCAGATCGCGAAGAACGCGGCGGTGCGGGAGGGGCCGGGCCATCGCGTCGCCTCCTATCTCGAGCTCGCGACCAAGATCGCCGAGCTGCAATTCCTCAACCGCGACCATGTGCTGCTGTTTCGCGGCCAGGGCGCCGACTTCAGGAACGTCAAGCGCAACTCGTCGCTGAAGCCGACGCTGTTCCGCGCCGGCCGTGGCAATCCGGACCGCGAGACGCTGGCGGCGCGGTTCGCGGCGCTGGCCCGCGCCGAGCAGATCCTGATTGCGGACTACGCGAAAGCAAAGCTGCTCGGGCTGGAGCGGCTGAAGCGGCATCGCATCCTGCGCTGGTCGATCCTGCAGCATTACGAGGTCTGCACCACGCCGCTGCTCGACGTCACCCATTCGATCCGGATCGCCGCGTCGTTCGCTTCGCTGGCGGAGACCGGCACCGCCTTCCTCTATGTGCTCGGTGTGCCGAACCTCAGCGGCGCGATCACCGCGAGCGCCGAGGCCGGCCTGCAGATCGTGCGGCTCTCCAGCGTCTGCCCGCCGGCGGCGGTGCGGCCGCATATCCAGGAGGGTTATCTGCTCGGCGAATATCCTGAAGTATCCGGCACCGACGAGAGGGAAAACTATTTCCCCTACGAGATGGATTTCGGCCGGCGGCTGGTCGCAAAATTCTCGTTCGCGCCGGCCTCGTTCTGGAAGAACGACAATTTTCCGCAGGTGACGCGAAGCGCGCTCTATCCGTCGGAGCGGAGCGATCCGCTGTTCCAGCTGGCGCTTGGGGTGAAGAAGCAGTTGGGGTGATCCGGTTTCGCAGGGCGGATTGCGCCGAGCTTGTTCTCAATCACAGCTGTCATCGCCCGGCTCGACCGGGCGATCCAGTCCGCCGCGGCCCTTCGATTCACGCACAGACGCCTCTGGAATACTGGATCGCCCGCTTTCGCGGGCGATGACACCCGATTACCCCGCGACGCCGCACATTCAACCGGCCCTCGCCGCCTCGCGCGCCAGCCGCCGCGCCGCCGTCTTCTCCATCAGCCGCTGCATCACCTTCCAGTAAGTCGCAGGACGGAAGCGTTGCAGCAGGTCCATGAAGCGGGCGTCCTTGCCGATCAGGATGCGCGGCTGGTTCTTCTCGATGCCGGCGATGATGCGCTGCGCGGCTGTGGTCGGCGTGGTCCTGGCCAGCGCGTCGAAACGCTCGATCGCTTCGGAGCGGCGGGCATTGTCAGTGATGCCGGTGCCGGTGCGTGAGTTGCGCGCGATGTTGGTGGCGACGCCGCCGGGATGCACGACGGAGAGCCGCACCGGGCTATTCGCCACCGCAAGCTCGTGGCGCAGGCTCTCCGAGAAGCCGCGCACCGCGAACTTGGCCGCGCAGTAAGCGCTCTGGCCGGGCGGCGCGAGGATGCCGAAGATCGAGGAGATGTTGACGATATGCGCCTCGCGCTGCCGCGAAAGCAGCGGCAGGAAGGCGCGGCTGCCGTGCACTACGGCCCAGAAATTGATGTTGAACAGCCACTCCATCTGCGCCTGCTCGATCTCGTCGAACTGGCCGAGCAGCGCGACGCCGGCATTGTTGACGACGATGTTGAGCCCGGGATGGGCGGCGCCGGCGGCCTCGGCAAACGCCGTGATCTGCCCGGGCTCGCTGACATCGAGGCGATGCACCGTGACCTTGCGCGGGCTCGCCTTGGCGATCTCGGCGGCGGCGGCCTGCAGGCCGGCCTCGTCGCGGTCGGCGATCGCCAGATCGCAACCGCGCAGCGCCAGTTCATGCGCGAGCGCGCGGCCGATGCCGCTGGCGGCCCCGGTTACGGCGGCGGCAGATCCAGAGATCGCGGTCATGTCAGGTCAGCTCCATCTCAACGAGGGGTGGCGGGAGCCGTGAGGAACACGGCCGGTTTCCCCAATTTTCTCAGATTGGAACCGAACTATCCAGCGCCCAGGTGTTTGACCTTCGTCACACTTCTCAAACCGAGGCATTCAATCCAAGGGAGGCCCAGCCATGGGACAATCGAGACCCTGTCGTGCGAAGGCCCTGGTTGTCGAAGACGACCCGATGCAGCGCGAGATGATCGAATTGCTGCTTGCGGAGAGCGAGTTCGAGGTCATCTCCTGCGAGAGCGCGGAGGCCGCAGAATTGGTGCTGCGGAGCAACGGCGACAGCGTCGTGCTGATGTTGACCGATGTCGAGCTGGCCGGAAACATGACCGGCGTCGAGCTCGCCTATGTCGCGAAGAAATACAGCCCCGATCTCGATGTGATCGTGACCTCCGGCAAGCCGCTGCGGCAGCGCCTGCCTGACGGCACCCTGTTCTGGCCCAAGCCCTGGGCGCCGCTGGACGTCATCCGCGTCGCCGAGATGAAGGCGTCGGAGCTGTCGGGTCGCGGGTCGCGCAGGTCCTGACACGGCAGGGGCTCGCGTAACTGAGCTGTCAGCGCGGCCGAAACGCGGACCGCCGGCGGCTGCTTCCGCCGGCCCGGGCACGGCTTCCGCCGACCCGGGCACCGTGATATTGGCGGCTTATGCCCCGCCCGTGGTCGGCCATCGGATTGGTCTGGTTCACGCTCGCGACCGCAATGGCGGGCGCGGCCGCGGTGCCTGCCGCGGCGGAGACGTTGGTCAATTTCCCCTCGCTCGATGGGACGACTGACCTGATCGGTCATCTCGACCGTCGCGAGGGCGACGCGCCGCGGCCGGCGGTGGTGCTGATGCACGGCTGCTCCGGTCTCAACGACAACAAGGGCCGTATGTTCGGCCTCTATCGCGCCTGGGCGCGGGCGCTGGCGGTGCAGGGCTATGTCACGCTGATCGTCGACAGCGCGACGCCGCGCGGGTTCGGCCAGACCTGCTCGAGCGGCCCCGACAGACTCCGGATGTGGCGCGAGCGGCCGAAGGATGCCTACGGCGCGCTGCAGTATTTGCAGGCGCAGCCGTTCGTGAGGCCCGATCGGATCGCGCTGATGGGGTGGTCGCAGGGCGGCGGGGTGGCGCTGCTTTCCATCAATGACAAGAGCATCGGGCGGCCGGCCGCGCTGGCGCAGGATTTCGCCGTCGCGGTGTCGTTCTATCCCGGCGCCTGCGCCGAGATCTACCAATCGAGGCCCTTTACCAATGTGGAGCCGAACAGCTGGACCACCAGGGTGCCGCTGCTGGTGCTGATCGGCGAGGCCGACGTCTGGACGCCGTTCAAGCCCTGCGATGCCTTCATCGCGGCGGCCAAGGCGCGCGGCAACCCGGTCCAGCTGAAGAGCTATCCCGGCGCGGTGCACGCCTTCGACGCGCCCAATCTGCCGCGCACCGAGCTGCCGGCCTATACGATGCGGGACAGCGCCATTCCCGTGATCGGGACCGATCCCGAAGCGCGCAAGGATGCATTTCCGCGCGTGCTGGACTATCTGAAGCAGCATCTGCAATGACGCGCCCCCAATGGACGTGCCCCATGACGTGCTCCCCTCCGAGGATTTGAAATGACCTGGTCCTTCCTGCTGACCACCCTGATCGTGGTCGCCTCGCCCGGCACCGGCGTGCTTTATACCCTGGCGGTGGCGCTGACCCGGGGCTCTCGCGCGAGCGTGGCGGCGGCGTTCGGCTGCACGCTCGGGATCGTGCCGCAGATGATCGCGGCGATGCTCGGCCTTGCCGCCATCCTGCACACCAGCGCCATGGCGTTTGCGGCGCTGAAATGGGGCGGCGTGGTCTATCTGCTCTATATGGCCTGGCAGGCGCTGCGCGAGCGCGGCGCGCTCGCCGTCGACACCGAGATCAAGCCGCGCTCGAGCGGGCGGGTGATCGTGACCGCCATCCTGATCAACATCCTCAATCCAAAGCTGTCGATCTTCTTCCTGGCCTTCCTGCCGCAGTTCATCGCCGTCGACGAACCCCACCCGCTGGCGCGGATGGTCGAACTTAGCGGTGTGTTCATGGCGATGACCTTTGCGGTGTTCGCGGTCTACGGGCTGTTCGCGGCGTCGGTGCGCGACCGCGTCATCACCCGGCCGAAAGTGATGGCCTGGCTGCGGCGAAGCTTTGCCGCGGGCTTTGCCCTGCTCGGCGCCAAGCTCGCCTTCGCGGAGCGCTGACGTCGCATTCCTTCGCGCCTTGCGGCAGGCAATAAAAAAGCAGGCCTTGCGCCTGCTGCCTTGCGTCCCTGCCTGGATGGTCCGGATCGGGTGCCCGGGCAGGGCAGGAGCCGCTACCCGGGCGAGAAAATTGGTTACTTCTTGGCGGCCTTCTTCTTGGTGGCCTTTTTCGCCTTCGCCTTCTTCGCCTTCTTCGCTTTCTTAGCCATAGTATCCTCTCAGGGTTTAATGGATTGAACGCGACTCCGAGGCATGCTTGGCGGAGGGCCAGCCTCGCAACATCCTCAGTATCAAACTCAGCAGATTCGGAGGCTGCTGCCGCGTGCTGTCACTGCGCTGTCATCGTGTTATCCACAGCTGTTACGTGTTTTCGCCAGTTTTTCGCCAGTGCGCGCGCGTCACGCGTCGCGGCGGCGTCGCATCCGTCATGCTTAACGACGCGCAAACGGCCGGTGCGCGGATCTTCATCAATTCAAAACCACAGCGCGGATTGGCGCGTGGCGGGTGAGAGTCCGTTAAGCGGCGCGGCCGCATCCTGTCCCGCAAGGCAACGGGGATTGCCATTGGGAGAAACGCCCCAGGGGCGGACGGTCATTTCAGGAGAGGCGAGGCCGATACGGGTCTCGAACAGGGGCGATGTTGAGCGTTCCGACGCTTTGGACGGTATTCGTTATCAATTTTCTCGCGCTCGGCCTGATCTGGGCCTATGTCGCGCGCAGCTATCCAGCTTTCGGTGCGGCGCGGTTCTGGACCGCGTCCACCTTCGTCGCGTCCGCCGGCGCCGCCTGCGCGATGCTCCGCGTCATGATGACGGACTCGCTGCTGCCGCTGCTTGCGGCAGGGACGCTGATGGTGTTCGCCGCCGGCCTTGCCGCGATGGGCATCGAGCGCTTCTACGGCAAGCCGGTCGGCTGGCGCAGCACCGCGCTGTCCACCGCATTCGCCTGCGTCGGCCTCGGCGTCTTCATCTTTGCCTACGACAGCATGCCGATGCGCATCCTGGTCTACACCATAGCCCAGGTCACGCCGCTTGCGTTGACGCTGAAGCTGCTGCTGTCGCCCGAGAACGGCCGCGTCAACCCCGGCGCGCGGCTTGCCGGCATCGTCGCCTCCGTGCTGATCGGCATTTATGGGCTGCGCCTCGTCGGCGCCTTGCTGCAGCCCGGCGAGTTCTCCTTCGTTCGCTTCAACGCGGGCCAATCGCTGGTGATCCTGCTGATGATATTCCTGTCGATGGCGCTCAATTTCGGCTTCCTGCTGATGGCGATCGACCGGCTGCGCAACGAGGTCGCCGACCTCGCGCTGCTCGACGATCTCACCGGCGTTGGCAACCGCCGCCATCTGTTGCAGCGGCTGACCGAGGAATGCGCGCGCTCCGAGCGCAACGGCGAGGCCTTCGCGCTGCTGGTGATCGACCTCGACGGCTTCAAGGGCATCAACGACACCCATGGCCACGCCGCCGGCGACGCCTGCCTGCAGCACTTCACGCTGATGGCGCAGACAAGGCTCCGCCCGGGCGATATGCTGGCCCGCACCGGCGGCGACGAGTTCTGCATCGTGCTGCCGTCCTCGACGCTGCGCGAGGGCGCGATGATTGCCCGCCGCGTGCTGGAAGTCTGCCGCGCCGACGCCGAGCAGTGTACCGGCAACGACATTCCGATCGCGGTCTCGATCGGCGTCGCGCAATGGACCCGCGAGATCGGCCAGCATCCCGACCGCCTGGTCGCCGCCGCCGACCATGCGCTCTACGACGCCAAGAAGGGCGGCAAGAACGGCTATGCGACCTATGAGCCGAAGCTGCCGCCCGAGATGGTCGATGTGCTGGAGGCGACCCTGCGCAAGCGCGCCTGAGCATGCTAACGAGGGGCGATACTGGATACTTCCGCGATGACGCCTCGCCTGCTCACCATACTCCTTGCGCTCGTGCTGTCCTCCGCCGTATCAGCCGAAACCGATCTTGCAGCGATCGCGCGATCGCAGGGCACGCCCGAGATTCCCGGGTTGAAGATGGTGTGGCTGTCGCCTTGGGGCGATGTCGCCAAATCCCACCCGTGGCGCAACATCATCGTGCACCAGACCGAAGGCCCGGCCGGCTCGGCACGAAATGGGGCCGCCGAGCAGCACAAGAACCCGACCCGCCGCGGCGTGATGGTCTGGGTTGAGACCGACGGCACGGTCTATTGGGCGGTCGCCGACAATCTGATCCCAACCCATACCGACGGTGCCGACCGCAACGACAACAAGTACATCAACAACAGCAAGACCTATCGGCAGGTGAACAAGGACACCTCGATCGGCGTCGAGTTCGCCGGCAACTATCCCGACGTCACCAAGGGACCGACCGATGCGCAGATCGCCGCCTGGCGCGTTCTGGTGAAGCTGCTGCGCGCGCGTTACGGCATCCCGCTGGAGCGGGTCTATGCGCACAACTGGATCGACTTCAAGGACGCCCGCTATTGCGAAGGCTGCGCGCTCGCGACCATGGCGCGAGAGTGGGGTGAGTAGGGCGGGTAGTCGTCATGCTTGGACGAGGACGCTCGGCCCAGCAGACAGCTGTCATCGCCCGGCTTGACGCCGCCGCGTACCGGGTTCCCCGCTTTCGCTGAGCCTTTCCAGAACCAGCGCCGGCGTTAACGACGCTTGGCGATTTCCGGCCTGAACGAAATCGCTTCGAAGCTTGTTAAAATTTGCTGGGTACCTGTTCGAAGCACAGGGATCGGGGGAAGACATGGCAAAGCGGGCCAAACGTAGGAAGACTGAAGCGCTCGCGCTACCGGTGGCGGGAAGAGTTGCAATTGGCGCCGTGGCGGCTGTCGCATTGGGGTACGGCTTGCTGTGGCGGCCGGCGAGCGTTCAACCGATACGGAAGCAAGCCGCGCACCAGGTCCCGGCGCCATCTAGTCCTACGCCGTCGACTCCCGCACCATCGACTCCTATTCACGTATCGGCGCCAGTGCAGGCACCAGCGCCAGCTCCGGTTCCAATTCCGGTTCCAGCGCCCGCGCCCCGGATCGAAACACCAAAAGCCGCTGACGCTCCCGGAAGATTTGTTCGGCAGGTGGTTGATTACGCCAGCCACCAGACGCCGGGCACCGTCGTCATCGATACCGGAAACACATTCCTTTATCTTGTTCTGAACGACGGGCAGGCGATGCGCTACGGCATCGGCGTTGGCCGCGAAGGTTTCACATGGTCCGGTGAACAGACCGTGGCCCGCAAGACAGAATGGCCGGACTGGCGTCCGCCGGCAGAGATGATTTCGCGCCAGCCTTATCTGCCGCGGTTCATGGCAGGGGGCCCCGGCAATCCGCTCGGCGCCCGGGCGATGTATCTGGGCGATACCGAATATCGAATTCACGGCACCAACAAGCCCGATACGATCGGGAAGCGGGTTTCGTCCGGCTGTATCCGGCTGACCAATGAGGACGTCGTGGACCTCTACGATCGGGTGAAGGTCGGAGCGAAGGTGATCGTGCTTCCGGCACAAGCTGCCCCCATCCTGGCCGAAAAATGAAACGTTCGGCTCTCCGGCTTGGACTGGAAGTCCCCCGGTTCGGTCGCTATGAGCGGCTTTTGACCCGCCGCCGACATTCGTTGCTCTATCGCGTTCGATCAGGCTATGGGTGGTCATCGAACTTGGCGGCGCTCGATGCTTCGATGGTTTTGGATTTGTACCGCGATACTGTGCGCTTTGGCTTCCCCTGCGTGGTCGGCAGGGTCGTCCGTGCCGTTTGCCGACGGTGGCTACATTCCGGACTTCTTGAAGATCGTTCGTCAATACAACGCGAGCGGCGATGAATTTCGCATCGAAGGGATTTGCAAATCAGCTTGCACGCTGTTCCTTGGCATCCGGAATGTCTGTGTTCAGCGCGATGCTCAACTGATGTTTCACGCTGGCCACGACCTCGCGGAAAACCGTACCGGTCCCGATACGCTTGCGAGCCGTGCGCTACTTTCCCAGTATGACGAAGGATTGCGGCGCTATCTGCTCGAAGGCCATCATATGGATAGCGATGCATTCCATATGCTGGAAGGTCACGTGCTGATTGAGCGCTTCGGCTATCGGGAGTGTCCACCGAGCGAGGGGACGCCCTCAACCCGATAGGCAGAGCGGGCATGCCTGCGGCTGCTTCTGGCCCTTGGCCGACATGGCCAGGAGCGCATCGGGCGAGCGGCGAGGGTGGGCCGAAGCACGCCTGAATCCGCCCACGGCTCCCCACTTTCGTCAATTTTGATCGCCATGTCAGATGTGGAATTTTTGCCGAAGCGTGGCGATCGCAGCCACGTGATCAATGTTTTCATTCCAAATGATTTGCAGGACGGGTTATGAAGAACGCAACACTGTTTGCCCTTGGTTTGTTGGCGGCGGGAGTTTGGTCACAAGACGGCGCGCGATGTCAGACCTCGCTTTCTCCTCCGCTTTCGATTGCGCCGCCGCCGTCGAATGAGGGAACGGCATCTACGGCCGCAACCAACAGCGTCTGGCCATCGCCGGCGACCGCCAAGAATTCGGCGCCCCGTGCCGCTAAAGATTTGCCGCCACGCCCGACTGCCCCACGATCTGCCACTGTCGAGCACACGCCGTTAGAGCCCGACAGCGTTTCGCAGGCACAAGTGATCGACAGGTCGCGGCCGTCGGCTAGACCTGTCCCCGATTACGATGGTTTTAGCGTCGGCATCGAGGACGACACGTCAAGCCGGCCGACGCGACCCGCCAAGTCGCACCGGGCAAAGCATCCCGCGCTCGATCAAGAAGCTGATCGAGTCTCTGACCACCAACCGGTCGATCCCGGCGACGATGACAAGCTAAAGAGCAAGCTTACGATTTGCCGCGGCTGCAAGTAACAGGTGACACTCCGGGCGGACGTTTTGATCGGCCCTTCATTCTTCTGGAAGTCTTGCGGAGCGAGAACTATCGCCCGCAGCAGATTTCTGAAGCTGCCACCGGGCGTCGCCTGTTGACCCAAAGGAGATCCGTTGATTCCTCGATAGGGAACAAGTTGCCAAGAAACCACAGCTATCGAAGGGAATGCCAGCTGATCGCATTTCTCGTGGCGACGCTCTCGCTCGCGGCCTATTAGTGAGGGACTGCAATTTATGATTTTGAGTCGAGCATTTTGGTTCTGACGTACTGATTGATCACGGCGGGAAATGGCGGTGGAGCCATTCCTAGAGCTGCGGGGCAAATCGCGAAATGAATTTTAGCGATCAAGCGCAATCCAATCGTTCGAATCCTGCGCATTCCATACCGGTACCCTCCGTCGATCAAACGAGTGGGAGCCGTTGCATCGAGACGCGCTTTGGATTCAAGGCAACCGATCTGATCGTGTACCCGGCTCACGGCGTCGGGCAGATTGTCGCGATCGAGGAACAGGCGGTGGCAGGAGCTCAGCTTGAGTTCTTTGTCGTCTATTTTGCGAAAAGCAAAATGACGCTGCGAGTTCCGACAAGAAAGGCGGCAAGTGTCGGGATGCGTGAGCTTTCCGATCCGGCGGCCATCCAGCAAGCGCGAAGTATCCTGAGTCAAGCGCCTCGCAGAGCGCGTGGTAATTGGTCCCGGCTTGCTCAGGAATATGAGAGCAAGATCAAGTCGGGAGATATTCTCGCCATCGCAGAGGCGATGCGCGATCTCTATCGGCCGGAGTTCAATTCCAGCCAAAGCTACAGCGAACGACAGCTCTATAC
The DNA here is from genome assembly GCF_038967635.1 of Bradyrhizobium sp. B124. Classification (NCBI taxonomy): domain Bacteria; kingdom Pseudomonadati; phylum Pseudomonadota; class Alphaproteobacteria; order Hyphomicrobiales; family Nitrobacteraceae; genus Bradyrhizobium; species Bradyrhizobium sp. B124. The sequence goes on from NZ_CP152413.1 coordinate 7,083,021, forward strand.
GGCTGCGCTCGAACGCCTTTCGGGAGAGGTTGCCGTTGTCGACGGCGTCACCGAAGAAGCGGCCGTCAGAGAGCTTGAAAGTCTGATGATGACTACGGCAAGGCGAGGCGCTTAGAGCAGTCTGTGGAGATCGGGACGCTTCTGGCGAATCCTGCGAGACGGTCCGCCGGGGCTTGGGAGTGCGCTGGAGCTTAGCGGCGAGGCGGCTCATGGCTCTGCGATACTTCCGGCGTGCACGCGCTCCTCACACGAGACAAGCTTCGCGATGCTGATCGCTTCTCACTTGTCGAGCCTTGTCTCGGCCGGGTCCATCTTGCCGCGCACCGGTTACGACCAGGGCACAACGCCGCCCGCTTAAAATACACACGGGCAGCGTTGGCTCTAGCCCCAGGATGTAAAGTGCAAAATCCTGACGAATAGAAAACTGCGTTGTCCTGCAAACGTTGCTTACCCAGAAGGGGTAGCGGGGCGATCGTGAGATGCGACCAGTGCTGCCTTCGAAGCGCCAGCGCGCCAGCACCACCTGCATGTCAGCATTTGCCCCCTAGCCGACATGGCCAAGAGCGCGGCAGGATGCCGGGTATCGCTGCGCGCCACCCATCCTGCAGACAAAAACAAAAAAGCCGGCGTTGCCGCCGGCTTTCGTGTCTGTGGCTTGCCGCCGCGCGATCAGTGCGCGGCTTCGAGTGCGGCTTCCTGCCGGGCGATCGTGCCCTTGACGGCCGACTGCACCTTCTCGAACGCGCGGACCTCGATCTGCCGCACGCGCTCGCGCGACACGCCGAACTCGGCGGCGAGGTCTTCCAGCGTCATCGGCTCATCGGCCAGACGCCGCGCCTCGAAGATGCGGCGTTCGCGCGGGTTGAGCACGCCGATCGCACCGTTCAGGGCCTGGCGGCGATGATCGAATTCCTCGCTCTCGGCCATCAAGGCTTCGGCGTTGGGCGAGTTGTCGACCAGCCAGTCCTGCCATTCGCCGGCTTCGCCGTCGTCGCGGATCGGGGCGTTGAGCGACGCGTCGCCACCGAGGCGGCGATTCATGTCGACCACGTCCTGATCGGTCACGCCGAGGCGCTTGGCAATCAACTTCACCTGGTCGGGGTGGAGATCACCCTCTTCCAGAGCGGAGATCTTGCTCTTCGCCTTGCGCAGGTTGAAGAACAGCTTCTTCTGGTTCGCGGTGGTGCCCATCTTCACGAGCGACCAGGAACGCAGAATGTACTCTTGTATTGACGCCTTGATCCACCACATGGCGTATGTGGCGAGACGGAAGCCCTTCTCGGGCTCGAATCGCTTCACCGCCTGCATCAGGCCGACATTGCCTTCCGAGACGACCTCGGAAATCGGCAAGCCGTAGCCGCGATAGCCCATGGCGATCTTGGCCACGAGCCTGAGATGGCTGGTGACAAGCTTATGCGCCGCGTCGCGATCGTCATGCTCGCGCCAACGCTTAGCGAGCATGTACTCCTGCTGGGGCTCCAGCATGGGGAACTTGCGGATCTCGGCGAGGTAACGTGAAAGGCCGGATTCTCCATTGAGGACCGGCAACGTAGCTGTACGGGCCATTACTTGCGCCCTCCAGTGGTTCAGGCCCCCGATAGCGGCGGGCCCGGCAGGTGGCCGCTGGGTTAAAGCCGGCCAGGCTGCGATGTTCCGCGTTGGATATTCAACGCAGGTGCAACATACACCAAACTGTCCGTGATAGGGAAGGATTGCTGACGTCACGTCCCCGTGTGGCAGGTATAACCTGTTGTCATAACGGAGCTTTTCCGGGAGGGGTGCGTCATACCGCCGCTGCCAGCGCCCGCTGCAGGAGAAGCAAATCCTCCGGCAAGGCCGACTCCCAGTGTAAAAGTTCCCCGGTGCGGGGGTGTTCCAAAGTCAGCAGATAGGCGTGCAGGGCCTGCCGGTCGAGCGCGGTAAGTGCGTGCTTACCTTCCACACTCAGCTGTCCGGCCTTGGTCTTGAAGTGGGCGCCGTAAACGCTGTCGCCCATCAGGGGATGGCCGAGATGGGCGAGGTGGACCCGGATCTGATGGGTCCGCCCGGTCTCGAGCCGGCAGGCCAAGAGCGAGGCGACCGCCTTGCCGTCGCGGCCGGCAAAACTCTCTCGCACCTCGAAATGGGTGATCGCCTCGCGGCCGCCCTGGCGCACGGCCATCTTCTCGCGGGCATGCGGGTGGCGGTCGATCGGCGCGTCGATGGTGCCGTGGGGCCGGTTCGGCACGCCCCAGGCGAACGCCATGTAGCCGCGCTCCATCGGGCCGGTGCGGCCGTGGTCGGCGAATTGCGCGGTCAGCGACTGATGCGCCTGGTCGTTCTTGGCAATCACCATCAGCCCCGTGGTATCCTTGTCGAGGCGGTGCACGATGCCCGGCCGCTTGACCCCGCCGATACCCGACAGGCTCGAGCCGCAATGCGCGATCAGCGCGTTGACGAGCGTTCCCGTAGCATGGCCGGCCGCGGGATGCACGACGAGGCCCCTCGGCTTGTTGATGACGATGATGTCGTCGTCCTCGAACACGATATCGAGCGCGATGTCCTCGCCCTGAGGCTCGGCGGGCACGGCCTCCGGCACGTCGATTATGATCGTATCGCCCTTGGCGACATGATAAGCGGGGTCGCGCACGATGGCGTCCTTGACGGCCACGGAACCGGCGAGGATCAGCGCCTTCAGCCGGGACCGCGACAGCTCCGGCGTGCGCTGTGCGAGCACGCGGTCAAGCCGGGCCGAGCCCTCGTCGCCTGCGACGATGACCTCCAGCTTCCGACCGCCATTCGAAGAAACCTGATTCAAATCGACCTGTTGCAAAGATAGAGCCTTGTGATGACCGACACCGCTGTGACCGAACCGACCCCCGACCAGGCCGCGCTGATCGCGCGGGTGCGGCGCATGATGCTGATCGCGGGCCTGACCTCGGCCTTGGCCGTGGCCGTCGTGTTGATTGCCATCGGCTACCGCCTTTATCGCAGCGAGGGAAGCCCCGTTTCCGTCTCCGACGTCACTGCTGCGCTGCCGAAGGGCGCCCGTATCGTCGCAACCGGCGTCGCCGGCGAACGGCTGGTCCTCACGCTCGATATAGGCGGTGCAACAGAGATCCGCACATTTGATGCAAAGACACTGAAACCTGTCGGCAGGCTGAGCTTCGTCAACGAGCCCTGATCGAAGCAATCGCGAAGCGGTGCGGTCGATCAACCAAAAGCTGCAGCGTATTTTTTGCGCATGCGTTCGCGCATCGAGAATGTGTGCCGCCATCTTTTCGGCTGAGTTGCACGCTCAGCTTGCGCCATGTCGGAGTCCAACCCCAGCGCTTCCGTCGAACAGAGAGTTGAATCCGATGCATCGGGTTCGTTCGCGGACCCGACGCGTCGCGCGGTGTTGACCGCGCTTGCGGGCTGCGCCTGTCTCGCCGCGATCGAACCCGCAGCCGCCGACGATGAAGACCAGCCCGGCGCCAGTGAGCGACCGCAAAAAGCCGACGTGCTGGTGCGCGCCGAAGGCGACAAGGCCGGCCAGGTCATCAAGTCGGATGATCTGAAACTCGGCGGACCGCCCATTCGCGCCTGGCCGCAGGACCCGAAGACCTCGGTCGTCCGCAAGGGCTCGCGGCTCAACGAGGTCGTGATCGTCAAGCTCGATCCGAGCGAACTCGACGATGCCACGCGCGCCCGCGCGCCTGACGGCATCGTCTGCTACTCGGTCATCTGCACGCATGCCGGATGTCCGATCACTGCCTGGTTGAAGGAAGAGCAGGGCGACAAGAACGTTCTGAAATGCCTCTGTCACAACTCCGAATACGATCCGCGGCAGAATGCGCAGGTCGTGTTCGGGCCGGCGCCACGTCGCCTCGCGGCATTGCCGCTGACGGTTGCCGACGGCGCGATCACGGTCGCAGCGCCATTCGTCGGGAAGGTGGGTGCTCAGCAAGGAGGATGAGGCCACACCGGGATTTCTGCATGACCTAAACTGAAAAAATCAAAACAGAGCAGGGAGGTAGCATCTCATGACAAGCAAGCAGTGGTTACTGTCGAGTTGTGTCGCATTCACATGCCTCATTTCGACCTATGCCGTCGCGGGGCCGATCGAAAACTACAGTTCGGTGACCTCAGCGCGTCTCGAAAATCCCGAACCCGGCAACTGGATGCTGTATCGCCGCACCTATGACGGACAGGGGTACAGTCCGCTCAACCAGATCAACACCTCCAACGTCAAGGACCTCAAGCCGGTCTGGACTTTTTCGACCGGCGTCATCGAGGGCCATGAGGCGCCGCCGATCGTCAACAATGGCGTGATGTTCGCCGCGACCCCGATGGGGCAGGTGATCGCGCTCAACGCCAAGACCGGCGAGGAATACTGGCGTTACAAGCGGCAGCTTCCCGACGATCTGTTCCAGTTGCATCCGACCAGCCGTGGCGTCGGCCTGTGGCAGGACAAGGTCTACTTCGCTACCACCGACGACCATGTCGTCGCGCTCGACGCCAAGACCGGCAAGGTGGTCTGGGACACCAAGGTCCAGGACTACACGAAGGGTCAATATCTGACGCTGATGCCGCTGGTGGTCGACGGCAAGGTGATCGTCGGCGGCTCCGGCGGTGAGTTTGGCGTGCGCGGCTATGTCGTCGCCTATGATGCCGAGAGCGGCAAAGAGCTCTGGCGCACCTTCACCATCCCCGGCGAAGGCGAGCCCGGGCACGAGACCTGGAGCGGCGACGACTGGAAGTCGGGCGGTGGATCGGCCTGGATGACCGGCACCTACGACAAGGACAACAAGACGATCCTTTGGGGCGTCGGCAACGCTGCGCCGTGGCCGGGCTCGGCTCACGCCGGCGACAACCTCTACACCAGCTCGGTGATCGGCCTCGATCCCGAGACGGGCAAGATCAAGAAGCACTTCCAGTATCACCAGAACGATTCCTGGGACTGGGACGAGGTCGATGCGCCGATGCTGGTCGACCTGCAGCGTGACGGACGCTCGTTCAAGAGCCTGATCCACCCGGGACGCGACGCGATCTTCTGGGTGCTCGAGAACAAGCCCGACAAGATCAACTACGTGTCCGGCTGGCCGTTCGTGAAGACCAATGTCTGGAAGGGCATCGAGGCCGAGACCGGCCGGCCGATCGTCGATCCCGAGCACAAGCCGGTGATCGGCAAGCGGGTCGAGTTCTGCCCGTCGCTGTGGGGCGGCAAGGATTGGCCGTCGGCGGCGTACAGCCAGAGCACCAAGCTCGTCTACGTTCCCGCCAACGAGAACTTCTGCGGCGGCTTCACGGGCGAGAAGCAGCCCTTGGTTCCCGGCCAACTCTGGCTCGGCACCAAGCCGGAGGACATCGGGCTAACGCCGGCACCGAACGCCGATCATTTCGGCGAGTTGCAGGCGTGGGATCCGGCCACCGGCAAGAAGGTCTGGCAGCACGACTTCAAGACTTCGCAGCTGTTCGGCTCGGTGACGGCGACCGCGGGCGACCTGGTTCTCGCTGGCGGCACCAATGACCGGATGTTCCGCATCTTCAACGCCAAGACCGGCGAGCTGTTGTGGGAGCAGAAGACCAACTCCGGCATCATGGCGATGCCGATGTCCTATGAGGTCGACGGGACGCAGTACATCGCGGTCCAGTCGGGCTGGGGCGTCGACGCGCAGCGCATCCAGGACGCGCTCGCCGGCAAGGTTGCGGGCTTCGAGAACAACGTCCCGCAAGGCGGCGTGATCTGGGTGTTCGCGCTCGACAAGAAGTAGGGCGCACGATCAGAGCTTCGGTTCCATTGAAGCAGAACCGAAGCTTTAGAAAACGCGCCAACCGATAGGGGGCGATGCGATCGGGAAGCGGCGGTTGGGGAGACCGCCGCTTCCCGGTCCGCCTTGGCTTTCAGCATGATCCTTCCGGATCATGCGCTATTTGCCCTTGGTGTCGACCTTCTGCTTCTCGTCCTCGTTCATCTTCTTGATCGTGGGATCACGGGTGGCCTCGCCTGTGGTTTGGCCCGTGGTCGAAGGTGGGCCGCTGCTCGGAACCGAGGTCTGGTCGGGCAGCACTTTCGCTGGACGCGTCGCGGTCGTGCTCGGCGGCGAGGCGGTCTGCGCAAACGCTGCCTGAGTCGCAAAAAGCAAGACGCCCGCGGACAAGATCGCCGCGGGCGTCTGGAATTTTCGAGGTGGGGTTCTCATCGATCTGCTCCTCTAAAGCGCGATCTAGAGCGTTTCATTTTTTGATGGAAGCGTATCCGGCATTAACGAAGTAGTTGCTGCATTCGCCGGGCAGAACGCTTCTGACAATGTGGCCGATGTGGTCGCAAGCGTCGTCGATCGTGCGTTTCTGTGCGATGCGCATCCAGTGCTTGATCTTGGCGAAGACTTGCTCGATCGGGTTGAGGTCGGGTGAGTACGGTGGCAGGTACCACAGCCTTGCGCCGGCTTTCCGGATCATCTTGCGGACGGTCGGCGACTTGTGGCTACCAAGATTATCCATGACGACGATGTCGCCCGGTTTGAGCACTTTGACGAGTTGCTGTTCGACATAGGCGCGGAAGCTTTCGCCGTTGATCGGTCCGTCGAATACGCAAGGCGCAGTGAGCTGGTCGGAGCGTAGGGCACCGAGGAAGGTCAGAGTTCGCCAGTGACCGTGCGGCGCAAAGCCGCGCAACCGCTCGCCCTTGGATCCCCAGCCGCGCAGCGGGGCCATGTTGGTCTTGATCCAGGTCTCGTCGATGAACACCAGGCGGTTTGGATCGAGGCGATCCTGCAAGCTGCGCCAGCGCTGCCGCCGCCGCGCGACGTCGGCGCGGCCCTGCTCAAGGGCGAACAGTGTTTTTTTTGAAGCTGAGACCTTCGCGTCGCAGGAAGGTCCATACCGCATGGTGCGAGACTTTCACGCCTCGCGCGGCAAGTTCGTCCTTCAGCCCGTGCAGCGTTAGATGTGGCGTCTGCCTGATCCGCTCCACGATGAACGCTCGATGCGGTTCCAGAACCGGCTTACGGTGACCGCCCATCTTGCCCGGCGCCACCGAACCCGTCGCGCGATAGCGCTGCCGCCACTTCACGACGGACGACACTGCAACATCGAACCGGGCCGCCACAGCATGGCAACTCTCGCCGGATTCCACCGCTTTTACGGCTCGCTCACGCAGATCATTCGAAAGAGGTCGGACCATCCGATACTGGCCTCCGATCCAGCCAGCATCTTGAATCACAAACCGCCGCCCGACGGAATCCCTCCCGATTCAATTAATCGATGAACCGCTCTAGATCGCGCTTTAGCTGATTTGCTGGGGCATGATCTTCTCGGAAAACCGCTTCGCACTTTTCCGGATCATGCCTCGGATCGATGAGAACGGCCCGCTTCAGCTAACGTTCCTGTCTCACGTCTCCAGCTGCTTGCCGATCGGAAGGGCGCGGATGCGCTTTCCGGTGGCGGCAAAGATCGCGTTGCTCAGGGCCGGTGCGAACGGCGGCACGCCGGGTTCGCCGACGCCGCTGGGCGGGGTGTCCGCCCCAGGCGGCACGATGTAGACGTTGGTGATCACAGGCGACTCGTCGATCCGGATCACCGGGAAGTCGTCGAAATTGCTCTGCTGCACCTTGCCGTCCTTGAAGCTGATCTCGCCATATTTGGCGAGGCTCAGCCCCATGATCGCAGCGCCTTCGATCTGCGAGGCGATCCGCTCCGGGTTGACGTAAGTGCCGCAATCGATCGCGGTGTCGACCCGCGGCACCGTGAGCTTGCCCTTGTCGTCGATCGCCACCTCGACGATGGTCGCGATGTAGCTGACGAAGGAACGATGCACGGCGATGCCGAGACCATGGCCTTTCGGCACGGTACGGCCCCACTCGCCCTTCTCGGCGACCAGTTCGACCACCTTGCGCAGCCGCGCGGTGTCGATCGGATAGCTGTCATAGGGCTCGCCGTAGTTCCAGGGATCCTTCACCGAGGACAGGTTGACGATCCGCGGGCTTCCGATCAGCTCCAGCAGCATCTCCTTCTGGTCGCGACCCGTCGCATGCGCGATTTCCCCGACCATGGATTGCACAGCGAAGGCGCGCGGGATGTTGGAGACCGAGCGGAACCAGCCGATCCGCGTGAACGCGGCCGCTTCCGGATTCTCGCACTGCAGATTGGCGATCTCGAACGGGTTGTCGATCAGGCCCATGCCGAGCTCGAACGGCGCTTCGTGGTTGGCGCCGGCGGCGAAGGTCGAGGCGATGGTCGGCGCCACGCTGCGGTGCCGCCACGCGATGACTTTGCCGCTCTTGTCGAGACCGGCCTCGATCCGTTCCACGGAGACGGTGTGCAGGAAGTCGTGATGCACATCGTCCTCACGGGTCCACTGCACCTTGACCGGCGCGCCGAGTTCCTTCGACAGCAATGCCGCCTCGAGCGCGAAGTCGCATTTCGACTTGCGGCCGAAGCCGCCGCCGAGCAGTGTCACGTTGACGGTGACATTGTCCTCGGGGATGCCGAGCGTCTTGGCGACATCCTCGCGGGTGCCGCCGGGGCTCTGCACCGGCGCCCAGATCTGGGCCTTGTCGCCCTTGACGTCGGCAACCGCGACCGGCGGCTCCATGCTGACATGGGCGAGATGCGGCAGATAATATTCGCCCACGATCACCTTGTCGGCGCTCTTCAGGGCCGCATCGACGTCGCCTTCCTTGCGCACCACGAGGCCGGGCTTGCGCGCGGCCTCTTCCAGTGAAGCACGATACGTGACGGAGTCGTACTTGCCGTTGGCGCCGTCATCCCAGACGATCTTCAGCGCGTCGCGGCCCTTGATCGCAGCACCGGTGTTGCGCGCGATCACGGCCACGCCGCCGAGCGGCTGGAACTTGGACGGCCAGGGCCAGCCCTTGACCTCCATCACCTTCTCGACGCCGGGCACTTTCATCGCCGCGCTGTCATCGAATGACTTGACCTTGCCGCCGGTGACCGACGGACGGGCAATGACAGCATATTTCAGGCCGGGCAGGCGGGTATCGGCGCCGTAATGCGCCTTGCCAGTCGTGATGTCGTGCAGGTCGACGATCGAGACCTGGCCCTTGCCGAGATAGCGGAAGTCCTTCGGGTCCTTGAGCTTGAGGCCTTCAACGCTCGGCACCGACTCCTTGGCGGCATCGCCGGCGAGATCGCCGAAGCCGATCTTGCGTCCACTTGAGCTGTGCACAACCTCATGGTTCTGCGCCTTCACCTCGGTCACCGGCACGCCCCATTTCTTGGCGGCGGCGGCTTCCAGCATTGAACGCGCGGAGGCGCCGATCTGGCGCATCGGGATCAGATAGTGCCGCGTGCTGCGCGACCCGTCGGTGTCCTGGTTGCCGAACTTGACCTCGTCGCCATGCGCCTGCTGGACATGGACGCGCGACCAGTCGGCCTCCATTTCCTCGGCGACGATCAAGGGCAGGCTGGTGCGGACGCCGGTGCCCATCTCGGCGCGGTGCGCCAGGATAGTGACGACGCCATCGGGGGCGATCGCGACGAACACGCGCGGGTCGACCACGACGCCGTGCGGCATCTTGCCGGCGCCGGTCTCATAGGCGAACGCCTGGCGCGTCATCACGGGCGCGGCGAGCACGAAAGAGCCGGCGATGCCGAGACCCTTGAGGATGCTGCGGCGCGAAAGGTTCTCGACCTTCACGTGCTTCTCGAAGCCGCGGAGCTTGCGAGAATTGGTCGGTATGTTGGTGCGGATGTTCATGTCACACTCCCGTCGATGCGAGATGGACGGCATTCTCGATCCGCTGGTAGCAGCCGCAGCGGCAGATGTTGCCCGACATGGCTTCGCGGATCTGGTCGTGGTTGGGCTTCGGGTTCTGGTCCAGCAGCGCCGCGGCCTGCATGATCTGGCCGGCCTGGCAATAGCCGCACTGCGGAACATTGACCTGGCGCCACGCCTTCTGCACCGGATGGTCGCCGGTCGGGTGCAGCCCCTCGATGGTGGTGACCTCGCGGCCGGCGACGTCGGAGACCGAGGTGATGCAGGCGCGCACCGCCTCCTTGTCGATGATCACGGTGCAGGCGCCGCACAGCGCCTGGCCGCAGCCGAACTTGGTGCCCGTGAGCCCTGCTTCGTCACGGAGATACCAGAGCAGCGAAAGATCCGGGTCGCCGTCCCAATTCTGTTCCTGGCCGTTGATTTTTAGTTTGATCATGGTCTGTCCTCGCTCTGCTTAAGCTATTGACCGGTGCGGGCAGGGCGGAACGTCTTCCATGGCCTGCGGCCGCGTTGATGTTTGTTTTTGCCAAGATATTCGTGAGCCAAATTATCGTGCCTGCGGGCTTGCGCTTTGTTCCAAGCACTCCTCTCGCGTCTCGAGCGCCTTGCCCGGCGCAGCATGGTGAAGAGCTGCGATGTTAGCAGAGGCAGGCCGTCGGGTGACTTCACAGCCAGGTGTTTTGCATTTCCGTTTGGCGAAAGCAGGGCCGTGCACGATGCAGACATGACATCCGCAGGTGGCCATCATGCGCACGGCGCGGCCGCATCGCTGGTCCGTGCGCTGAAGCCCCGCAGGGCGCAGGGGGCGTTCCGGGGCCGCTCCGGTGCCGAAATCGCCGGCACGGCATGGTAAGCATGGATGACAAAATCCCTGCCGCAGCGCACAAGCCATCTTGCGGCAGGCCGATTTCAAGGCTATTGCCTTCCCCTCAACGCTCCCTTCGTCTAGCGGTTAGGACGCGGCCCTCTCAAGGCTGAAACAGGGGTTCGATTCCCCTAGGGAGCGCCAAATGTTCGCTTTTCCGCGACATTGTACGACGCGACTCCGTTCGCGAGCGTCCTCCTGCTCGATAGCTGATTGATCGTGCCGGCCTGTATCAGCTGAGTTTGGCGCTTGTGCTCATTGGCGGTCCCGGCGACGGAGCTTTGAGCATCCGCGTCGCCCGCCTTGGCGGGCAGTTCGGCCCGTAAATCAAGCGGCGAGCGTCCCTGATTTCCGCTATGATCAAGCCATGACGATCGGGATTACCGGACCCGGCCGGAAGGTACCACGGCAAAGTGGCGTGGTCAGGCTGATCGTTGCGGCCGTCGTCATCACGATTTGCCTGATCCTGCTCTCGTTCGCGAGCGACTTCCTGGTCGATTGGCTTTGGTTCTCCTCGATCGGTTATCTCGAGGTTTTCCTGACGGCGATCGGCGCCAAGGCAATCGTCTTTTCCGCGGTCTTGACGGCGACCGCCGTCGTCCTCTGGCTGAACGGAGTGCTGGCGGCGCGGTTTGCCATGCAGCAGCCGCGACGGATTCCGGCTGCCCCGTGGAAGGTGGCCGGTGTTACGCCGCCGCCCGATCTGTCCGCAATGCTGCGCGATCGACTAACACGGCCGTGGTTTGTCGCGCTCGGTGCGGGTTTGCTCGGTGTGCTGGTTGCCGCAGGCGAAGCCGGCAACTGGGGCATCTTCCTGCAGTTTCTCTACCATGTGCCCTATGGCGCGGAGGATCCGCTCTACAACAGGGACATCGGCTTCTATCTCTTTGCACTACCCGCCTATCTCGCGATCAAGAACTGGATGCTGCTCGCAATCGTCCTGAGTGCGCTGTTTGCCGGAGCGATCTACTGGGCGCACGGCGACATCGAGTACGATGTTCACAACCGATCAATCTCGCCGACGGTCATCGCACATGGCTCGGCGCTGGTTGGCCTTCTGTTCGCGGTGAAGGCCTGGTCCTATGGGCTCGACCGCTATCTGCTGCTCTACGGCGACAATGGTGTCGTGGTCGGGGCAAGCTACACCGATGTCCATCTGGGGCTGCCGGCGCTGTGGCTGATGATCGGGCTTTCGATTATCGCGGCGTTCATCGCATGGGCCAATTTGCGCGCCCGCACCTACCGGCTTCTTGCCGCCGGGTTCATCCTCGTCGGCGCCGGCTCTGTCGTGCTGTCGAGCGTCGTCCCTTCGCTGTTCCGGCACTTCGTCGTCAAACCGACGGAGTTGCAGCTCGAGAAGCCGTACATTGAACGCAACATCGCGCTCACCAGGCAGGCCTACAATCTCGACCGGATCGCAGCCAAGCCGTTTGCCGCCGAACAGCGGCTGACGTTCAAGACGCTGGAAGCGAACAAGGCCACCATCGACAATATCCGGCTCTGGGACTGGCTGCCGCTGTCGAATACCTACGCGCAACTGCAGGAGATCCGTACCTACTACAAATTCCACGATCTTGACGTCGATCGCTACTGGCTCGACGGCTCCTACCAGAGCGTGATGCTCTCGGCCCGCGAACTGCGGGCCTCCCTGCTGCCGGCAAACGCCCAGACCTGGGTCAATCGCCACGTGCTGTTTACGCACGGCAATGGTGCGGTGATGAGCCCGGTCACCCGCAAGAGCCCAGAAGGACTGCCGTTCTTCTATTTGCGCGATATTCCGCCGGTTGCGGACGGCGGTCCCAAGATCGAGGAACCGCGCATCTACTTCGGCGAAGAGAGCGACGACTACGTCATCGTCAAGGCCAGCATCCCGGAGTTCGATTATCCGAAGGGGAAAGACAACGTCTATGCGGCCTATGACGGCAGTGGCGGTGTTCCGATCGGAGCATTGGGATGGAGAACGCTGTTCGCCTACTACTTCAATGACGCGAATCTGGTCCTCTCAAGCTACATCACGGCCGACAGCCGGATCATGATCCGGCGCAATATCACGGAACGCGTGCGCACGATCGCTCCATTCCTCAGGCTCGATCATGATCCCTATCTGGTCGTCAGCAACGGGCGGCTGTTCTGGATGCAGGACGCCTACACCACGAGCTCCTATTTCCCCTCCGCGCAGCCCGTGCCGGAGCTCGATCTCAACTACATCAGGAATTCGGTGAAAATTGTTGTCGATGCCTATAACGGGACGGTTGATTTCTATCTGATCGACCCACGCGACCCCATTGCAGCGACCTACCAGCGTATCTTTCCGAGCCTGTTCAAGCCGTTCACGGCCATGCCGGCGGATTTGCAGAAGCACATTCGCTATCCGGAGGATCTGTTCCTGATTCAGGCGCGGCTCTATCAAACCTATCACATGGAGCAGGCCGAAACTTTCTATAACCGAGAGGACTTCTGGCAGTTTCCGCGACAGCCGGGCGGCGATGGCACCTCGGTGATGACCCCCTATTACATCATCATGCGGCTGCCCGGCGAGCCGCAGGCCGAGTTCTTCCTCATGCTTCCCATGGTGCCGAGTCGTCGCGACAATATGATCGCGTGGCTCGCTGCGCGTTGCGACGCCCCCGACTACGGCAAACTGATCGTCTACGAATTCCCAAAGGACAAGCTTGTCTACGGGCCGTTTCAGATCGAGGCGCGGATCAACCAGAACACCGAGATCTCGCAACAACTCACGCTGTGGAATCAGATGGGCTCGCGGGTGATACGCGGTGCGAACCTGCTGGTGATCCCGATCGAGAACTCGATCCTTTATGTCTCGCCGCTCTATATGCGCGCCGAGCTTGGACACCTGCCGGAGCTGAAACGCGTGATCGCAGCCTACGGTGAGCATGTCGTGATGAAGGAGACGCTCGCTGATGCCCTGGCCGCGTTGTTCGCAGAGCCCGGTGCGGTGCCGGCGGTTTCAAACGCAACGGACGCGGTGTCCCCTGCGGGCGGGGCGGCGAGCCCGGCGCAGCAGGCGCTCGATCGCTACAATCAGGCGGTGGAGCGATTGAAGGCCGGAGACTGGAAAGGTTTCGGCACGCAGTTCGATGCCCTGCGCGAGCCCCTGGAGGAAATGAACCGACGCTCCGTCGGTCACTGATGGCCGAGGGGAATTGAAAGCGCGGACGCGCGCCTCAATCGTATTGCTAAAGGTTGCATTGCAATTTCGATCGCACAGGGGCTCGCTGTTCTGTTCCGGGTGGCGCGCCACTTCCGCTTCGCGTGCGATACCGCCGATCAATCGTCGCAATTGCTGGTGCCTCCCGTGGCGTTCCGGATCCTTGCCACAACCTCCGGCCGGTTGCTCTCGAGCCAGGCCACGGCGTCGGGTCCATCGACAACGCACGCGAAGGTTTCCCAGGTTGGGTCCTCCAGGGATTCCGGTTGCAGTCGCTTCGCCGCATACTCAACGAGGTCGTGCAAGCGTTCATAGCCTCGTCGGCGCTCAAGGGAATCTGCAATCGCGGTGCTGGCCCATCCTCGCTGGGCCAAATCGATGATGCTCGGAGCGTCAGCCTCGCTGAACCAGGGTGTGGCATCGAACTCGATGCAGCGGACATTATCGGCGGTATGGCAAGTCGCGTGGATCATTGGATTCCTCCGTTCGCCGGCTAACAACCTGCGCCAGCATTGCTCCTGGAGTTTCACATCGCCGCCTCGCACGCCTCAGGCTTTGACCAGGTCCCCCAGCAGGTTCGCCGCCACCGTCAGCTTGGCGAGCGTCAGGCCGCTGGCCGCGATCTCCTCGACCGAGCGGCGGATGCGCGTCGCTTCGGGGTGGGCCGCGAGCCAGGTCTCGACAGCGTGCTGGCCGGACTGCCCGGTCGCCAGCATGTCCGCGGCCAATCTTCTCTCGGCGCCAGCGATCTGCTCAACGGCGCGATCAATCGCCATACGTTCGAAATAATCGTTTGCCGGCACGCTGCGCGCGGCGGCGACGATGCGGTCGAGGCGGAAATTCGCTTCGGCGGCGAAGAAGGTCGCGGCGGCGTCGCCGATGGGGCGGGCGGTGCGCTCGGCAACCGTCACGATATCGGGTGCCGGGACCAGAGCATCGAGATCGGCGAGTTCGCCGGCGAGGCCGGCCGGGACACCGGCATCGGTCAGGTCCTGTCGACGCTTGGCACGTGCGGCCTGCAAGTCCGGCGGCAGCGCGGTGTCGAGCCCGGCGACGACCTGGCGGATAGCCGGGCCGAAGCGCGCGACGACGGCCTCCAGCCCGTCCTTGAAATCGACATTGCGCACGTACCAGACCATGCGGGAGAGCAGGAGGTCCTGGACAGAAGCGTAGAGGGACAGCTGCACCCGCCCGTCGATGCAGGTATCGAGTGCATCGATCGCGTCACTGAGCCACTTGAGCCCGTAGCATTCATCGACCGCCACATAGGCCATGACGATGGTCGGGATATCGGCGTCCGTCTCGTCGATCAGCCGCACGACACAGGCCGGGCCGCCGCGGTTGATCACCGCATTGGCGAGGCTGGTCGCGATGATCTCCCGCCGCAGGCGATGGGATTCGATCGCTCTCGGGTATTTGTCCTGAACCTCCCGGGGAAAATACCGAGATAGTTCCCGGGCAAGATAGGGATCATCCGGCACGCTGGTGACGAGCAGGTCATCGTAAAGCGTCAGCTTGGCGTAGGCGAGCAGCACGGCAAGCTCGGGCCGTGCGAGGGACTGGCCGCGCCGTGTGCGCTCGGTGAGCGCTGCGTCGTCGGGCAGGAACTCCACCGTGCGGCTGAGCAAATCGCGCTGCTCGAGCGACTGCATCAGGCGCGTGAGGAAGCCGGTCTCGGCCACGCCCTTGCGTTCGGCGAGCGAGAGCGCCAGCGACTGCAGATAGTTGTTGCGTAGCACCAGCGTGCCGACCTCGTCGGTCATCGCGGCCAGCAGGCTGTTGCGGTCAGCGGGGCTGAGCCGTCCCTCGCGCTCGAGCCGCGCCAGCGCGATCTTGATATTGACCTCGACGTCGGACGTGTTCACGCCGGCCGAGTTGTCGATGGCGTCGGTGTTGAGCTTGACGCCCTTCTGCGCCGCCTCGATGCGGCCGCGTTGGGTGACGCCGAGATTGGCGCCTTCGCCGATCACCCGGGCCCGCACGTCGCTGCCCGTGATGCGGATTGGATCGTTGGCGCGGTCGCCGGCCTGATCGTCGCTTTCCGCGGCGGAGCGGACATAGGTGCCGATGCCGCCAAACCACAGCAGATCCGCGCGCGCCTTCAGGATTGCCGTCATCACCTCGAAAGGCGTCGCTTGCGGCTTGTCGAGATCGAGCAGGGCGCGTACCTCCGGAGCGAGCGGGATCGCCTTGAGCTGGCGCGAGAACACGCCGCCGCCCGCCGAGATCAGCGACTTGTTGTAGTCCTGCCAGCTCGATCGCGGCAGGTCGAACAGACGCTTGCGCTCGGCGAGGCTGATCGCAGGATCAGGCGAGGGATCGATGAAGATGTCGCGGTGATCGAAAGCCGCCACAAGCTTTGTCGCTGGCGACAGCAGCATGCCATTGCCGAAAACGTCGCCGGACATGTCACCCACGCCGACCGCGGTGAACGGCATGGTCTGAATGTCGGTGCCGAGCTCGCGGAAGTGGCGCTTGACCGCTTCCCAGGCGCCGCGCGCCGTGATCCCCATCTTCTTGTGGTCGTAGCCCTGGCTGCCGCCGGAAGCGAAGGCATCGCCGAGCCAATGGTTTTTCTCGGCCGAGATCGCGTTGGCGATGTCGGAGAAGGTGGCGGTGCCCTTGTCGGCGGCGACAACGAGGTAGGGGTCGTCGCCGTCATGGCGCACGGTGGATTCGGGCGGCACGACGATGTCGCCGTCGAGATTGTCGGTGAGCTCCAGCAGCGAGCGAACGAAGATGCGATAGGCTTCGGTGCCTTCCGCGAGCCAGGCGTCACGATTGGAAGGTGGCGGCAGGCGCTTGGGCACGAAGCCACCTTTGGCGCCGACCGGCACGATCACGGCGTTCTTGACCTGCTGCGCTTTCACGAGGCCGAGGATCTCGGTGCGAAAATCCTGCGGCCGGTCGGACCAGCGCAAGCCACCGCGCGCAACCTTGCCGAAGCGCAGGTGAATACCTTCGACACGAGGTGAATAGACGAAGATCTCGTAGAGAGGTCGTGGAGCCGGCAGGTCGTCGATCCGGCGCGCGTCGAACTTGAAGGAGATCACGGGACGCGGATGTCCATCCTCGCCGATCTGCCACAGATTGGTGCGAATCGTCGCCTGCACCAGGTTGGTGAAACGGCGCAGGATGCGGTCTTCGTCCAGCGAGGCGACGGATTTGAGTTGCTCCTCGACCTCGGCAAGCAGGGCCGTCTCGCGTGCCGAGCGCTCGGCTTCCGTGGAGGCGAGGCGCGGATCGAGGCGGGTCTGGAACAGCGCGACGAGGCTGGCCGTGATCGCGGCGTTCTTGCGCAAGGTCTCCCACATATAATCCTGGGTGAACGGCGCGCGGATCTGGTGCAGGTAGCGGGACAGTGCCCGGATGGTCGAGACTTCCCGCCAGCCCAGGGCGGTGCGCAGGATCAGGCCGTTGTATCCATCGGATTCGGCGTGATCGCGGACCACGGCCATGATCGAGGCTTCAAGGCGATGGCTGAATTCGGGGCTGATCGTGATCGGCTGGCCGTCGCTGGTCTCGATGGTCATCTCGTGGAGCCAAACCGGCGGAGGCGTCGGCGTGGCGCGCGGCGCGATCTGATAGGTGCGTTCGTTGACCACGTGCAGGCCGTGATTTTCGATCACGGGCACGCGGTAGGACAGCGACAGGGGCGCGCCGTGCGAAAACACCCTCAGTCCGAAGCGCTTGGGATCGGCCTCGCCTTCGTCACGGTAAACCGAAATCGCCACGGGGCGGGTTGGCGTAAGCTTTTCGATGGTGGCGATGTCGGTGATCGCCCGTTCCGCGCTGAACACCTCGGTATAGCCGCCGCTAAACGCCTGGGCATATCGGTTGGTGAGCATGCGTGCCCGCATGCCGTCGGTGGAGGCAGTGAGCGCGGCCTTCAGCTTGTCGGCCCAGGTCGCGGCAATGGCGCTGATCCCGGCTTCGAGCGTGGTGCGTTCGACGACGGGAGTTTTGCCGTCATAGCGTCCGATGATGTAGTGGACGCGCACAAGCGCCCCTTCAGGGAAGGAAACGTAGGAGGCCGACAGCGTTCCCTTGTAGACCTGCGACAGGAAGGCCCCGACGCGGGTGCGGACGCTCGTGTCGTATTTCTCGCGCGGAATGAAGGTGAGGATGGAGACGAAGCGATCGAACTTGTCCACCCGCGCCAGTGCGCGGACGCGCGGACGCTCGTAGAGGATCAGGATCTCCATGACGAAATTGTAGAGCGTGTCGACGTCGACCTGGAATAGTTCGTCACGCGGATATTCTTCGAGAATATGCATGAGGGCCTTGCCCGAATGGCCGTTCGGGTCGAAGCCGGCGCGTTGCAGCGCGCGCGTCACCTTGTGGCGGACATAAGGGATCTGGCGTGCGGAGCGGGTATAGGCGCCCGAGGTGAACAGGCCGACGACCCGCAATTCGCCCTCCAGCCGGCCGTCGGGCGTATAGAGCTTGATGCCGACATAATCCATGCGAATGCGACGATGAACGCGGCTGGAGACGTTGGCCTTGATGACGATGAGCAGGGTGGGGTCGTGCATGAACTCGCGTATTTCCGACGTCATCACCACCATTTCGCTTCCGCGGCGCAGCACCTTCGCATCCGGATCGCGGAGGACGCCGAGGCCTTTGCCGGTCGTGATGTCGTCGGATGCATCGCTGTCGGGCGAGAAGCGATATTCGCGCACGCCGAGGAAGGTGAAATTGTCCGCGCACAGCCATTGCAGGAACTGGTTGGCCTCGGCGACCTCGTCGATCGGCAGCGGCGGCGGATTGGAAGAAAAGGTCTTGATCGCGTCCTCGACCCGGTCGCGCATGGCACGCCAGTCGGTGACGCAGGCGCGGACGTCGTTCAACGTCCTGGTGAGGCCGTCGATCAGCTTCTGGCGATCGGCATCGGCGTCCAGGCGGGTGATGTGGAGGTGAATCAGGCTTTCCCGCGTGCCGTTTACTCCCTCCGGCAGCGCTTCGCCGTGGAAGCGCAGGAGCTTGCCTTGGCTGTCGCGCTCCACCGCGAGGATCGGGTGAGCGACGAGGGTGACTTCGATGCCTTGCTCGGCCAGCTCCGCCGTCGTGGAATCGAACAGGAAGGGCATGTTGTCGTTGAGAATCTCGAGCACGGAAATCTCGCGCCCGTCCGGCATCATCGGATTGACGACACGGATATCGGCGCTGCCGGCCGTACGCTGCTGCACGTGCTCCCAGGCTTGTTCCGCCAGGAAGGCCAGCGACTGGGCATCGTGATTGGCGAGGTCCTCGACATTGGTGTAGCCGAACAGAAGTTCGGCAAAGCTCCGGGGCGCCTTGCCCGGCTGCACGCTTCCCGCTGCATCGCGGATCAGGATCGAACGGGCCTTGTCGTCACGCCAAGCCATCATGTCCTCCATTTGCCGCGCCGTCCGATCGCAGCCGCGATCATCAGCTTGATTCTGGAGTGCATCGCTTCGAGCGCCACAGCCTTGACCGCGATCGAGCGCGTCCGCGAAATCCCCGGTCTCAAAGTTGCGACAACTCCCGTCGACAATACTCCGATCCCAAAGCTATCCAAGGCGCATGCTGTCGGGAGAAGTATTGAGATGCCCTGCTGCAGCGCGTGAGGCCGAAGCCGGCGCTGGCGGCCGACGGATCATGGGGTCAGACAAAATCACAAGCAATTTCAATTGTATATGAGTTCGCAATTGTATTCCGGGGTAGAGCGCCAGCCCACCCCGGACATGCTGCAGGGTCGCATCGAGGTCAGCGCGTGCTTACGCTGCGACCAGGACTGGTTGCGCCGGCCGCCGGGTGATCGTCAGTGACAGCACGGCCGCGACGATGCCGGTTAAGCCTGCGATCATGAAGGCCTGCAGATAATCGCCCTGGGCCGAGCGCATGAAGCCTGCAAAGAACGCGGCGCAGGCGGCGCCGAGCTGATGGCCTGCGACCACCCAGCCGAACACCAGCGGTGCGTTCTTGTCGCCGAACGCCTCGTTGGCGATGCGCACGGTCGGCGGCACGGTCGCGATCCAGTCGAGACCATAGAACACCGCGAACACCGACAGGCTCACCAGCGAGAAATCCGAGTAGGGCAAATAGATCAGCGACAGGCCGCGCAGCCCGTAATACAGGAACAGCAGCTTGCGCGGATCGAAACGGTCGGTGAGCCAGCCCGACAGCGTGGTGCCGAACAGGTCGAAGAATCCCATCAATGCCAGCAGGCTCGCCGCCTGCACCTCGACGATGCCATGGTCGCCGCAGAACGCGATCAGATGGGTGCCGACCAGGCCATTGGTGGTGAAGCCGCAGATGAAGAAGGTCGCGAACAGGAACCAGAACGCCCGCGTCTTCGCGGCGCGCGCGAGGTTGCTGATGGCGGCGACGAACGGGTTGCCTTGCGCCGGCGGCGCCGCGTGATCGTCGTGCGGGCTGCCGAACGAGCGCAGGCCGACCGAGGCGGGCCGCTCGGGCACCAGGAAGTACACCAGCGGGATCAGCGCCGCGCAGCACGCGGCCACCGTCAGCACCACCGGCTGCCAGCCGCCCCATTCCACCAGCGCCGCGAGGCCCGGCATGAAGATGAGCGTGCCGGTCGCGGTGCTGGCCGTCAGCAGCCCCATGACAAGGCCGCGATTGGTGGTGAACCAGCGATTGACGATGGTGGCGCCGAGCACGTTGGCGACCGCGCCCGAGCCGATGCCGGAGAGCAGTCCCCAGCTCATGAACAATTGCCACGGCGCGGTCATGAAGTAGCTGGCGCCGGTCGAGGCCGACATCAGCACCAGCGCGCCCAGCACCGTGCGGCGGATGCCGAAGCGCTGCATCACGGCCGCGGCGAACGGGCCGGCGAGGCCGTAGAGGAAGATGCCGACCGCGGCGGATGAGGAGATCACGCCGACGTCCCAGCCGAACGCCTTTTGCAGGGGCAGCATCAGCACGCCCGGCGTTGAACGCAGGCCGGCTGACGCGAGCAGCGCGAGAAAGATCACGGCGACGACGACGAAGGCGTAGTTCTGGCCGAATGGCCGTCTCGACACGGGGGCGGGTTGAATGGAGGCATTGGGCATGTTACTTACCGGTACGTATTGCGATGCGGTGTGTATACGTACCGGTCAGTAACATTGTCAAGCGTGCCGTGTGTAAAATCGGGAGGGAGCCGTCATGAAGAAAACCGCCGAACCATCCGCGGAACGCCCTGTGCGCGCCGCCGACCGGATCCGCGCGTCCGCGGCCGAGCTGTTCTATCGCGAGGGCATCCGCGCCGTCGGCGTCGACGAGGTGGTCGACCGGGCCGGCGTCACCAAGCCGAGCCTCTATCGCAGCTTCGCATCCAAGGACGATCTCGCCGCTGCCTATATGCGCGACTACGAGCTGGACTTCTGGGAGAGGTTCGAGAAGCCCGGCGGAAAATCCTATTCAGATGCGCGCGAACACGTGCTCGCCTACATTCGTGAGCTGTCGACGCGCGCCGTGCGCAAGGGCTATCGCGGCTGCGGCCTCAGCAATGCGACCGTGGAATATCCGGCGCGGGACAATCCCGCGCGGCAGGTCGCCGAAGCGCACAAGAAGCTGTTTCGCAAGCGCCTGCGCGAGCTCGCAGCCGGCATGGGCGCGCGTCACCCCGCCGTGCTCGGCGACGCCCTGCTGCTGCTGATCGAAGGCATCTACGTCACCGGCCAGCAGTCGGAGGAGGGGCCGGCGCAGTCGGCGCTCGCGGTGGCGAAGCTCGTGATCGATGCGAGCGTAGCGAAGGCGTGAGGTGCATGAGACGTTGGAGCTGCGTCGAAGGTCCACCTCTCCCTTGGGAGAGGTCGGCGTGCAGCGCCGGGTGAGGGGTTACGGTCCCTCGTGAGACCTGCGGCCCCTCACCCGATCTGCTCCGCAAATCGACCTCAGAGCGAGCTTCGCTCGTCTCGACCCCGCCGGGGAGAGGTGAGCCGCAAGTCGGTTCAAGACCACCGTCGAAAGACGACGCTGGCATTGACGCCGCCAAATCCAAAGCCGTTCGAGATCGCGTGTTCGATGGCCATCGGCCGCGCAACGTTTGCGACGAGGTCGATGCCCAGCGCGGCCGGATCGGCGTTCTCCAGGTTGAGCGTCGGCGGCGCGACCTGATCGCGCAGCGCCAAGATCGTGAAGATCGCCTCGACGCCGCCGGCAGCTCCGAGCAGATGTCCGGTCGCCGACTTGGTCGCACTGACGGCAATCCTTCCCTCGCGCCCGAACACGCGCTTGATGGCTTCGAGTTCGGAGAGATCGCCGACCGGCGTCGAGGTCGAATGCGCGTTGAGATGCTGGATCTCATCGGGCCGCAACCCGGCCTGCCGCAGTGCCGCCTCCATCGCCCGTCGCGCGCCCTCGCCGTCTTCGGGACCCGCGGTGATGTGATAGGCGTCCGCCGTCGTGCCGTAGCCGGTGAGCTCGGCGATCGGCCTCGCGCCGCGCCGCAGCGCGTGGTCGAGCTCCTCGATCACGAGCACGCCCGCGCCTTCGCCCATCACAAAACCGTCGCGGTCGCGGTCGAACGGCCGCGACGCCCGCGCCGGCGTGTCGTTGAACGACGTCGACAGCGCCCGCGCCGCCGCAAAGCCGCCAAGGCTCACCGGATCGATGCAGGCTTCACTGCCGCCGCAGATCGCAACGTCGGCCTCGCCCGACCTGATCAAGCGCGCGCCATCGCCGATCGCCTGGACGCTCGCCGCGCAGGCGGTCACCGGCGCGCCGATCGGACCCTTGAAGCCGTAGCGGATGGTGATGTGCCCGGCCGCGAGATTGGCCAGGAAGGAGGGAACGGTGAACGGCGACAGCCGGCGCAGCCCGCTTGTCTCCGCGGTGCGCACGGCATCCGCGATCGCGGGAAACCCGCCGATCCCCGATGCGATCACGGTCGCGGTGCGCTCCTGCGATCGCGCCTCGGCCGGCATCCAGCCGGCCTGCGCCACCGCTTCCGCCGCGGCCAGCAGCGCGAACAGGATGAACCGGTCCATCTTCTTCTGGTCCTTGCGCGGCGCCGCGAGATCGGGATCGAACCCGCCCTCGGCATCTGAGGCCTTGTCAGGGACCTGTCCTGCGACGCGCGCCGGCAGCGCCGCCGCCCACGCCGGCAATGCCGCAAGCCCGGAACGCCCCGCAAGCAGCCTCGACCAGACCAGTTCGGTACCACAGCCCAGCGGGGACACCGTCCCCAGGCCTGTCACAACAATTCGACGCATGGTTCTCCTGTCGCGCCCTTGGTGTGAACCGGCAGGGCCGGGACGCGAGACTGCCCGGGCGGCGGGTCATTTTATATGATGAATATCATCTATTATCTCGACCGGCCGGACGTCAAGATATTGACTCCGTCTGAACGGTCCCTTTGTCTCGCGGCTAAGGTGCAGCCCCTCAGGGCGGAAACAGGGGTTTGATTCCGGTAGGGAGAGCCAAGCCTACGCTTTTCGAACGGGTCTCTGAGAGGGCCGAAGGCTGTCCCTGCGCAGGTGCATTGCTTCTCGCTTTCCCAAAATGACTAATTCTAAAGGCCCGCAGTCTTCATAAAAACTAGGCGTTACGGTGACAGTGCACTCAATTGATGCCTGATACCATTGCTTGTAACGCGGTCATCCCGCCTCGCAAGTGTCGTCATTCCTGACTGACCGAACCGCGTCGCTTTGCGCGGCAACGCCACGCGCGGACGATTCCGAGAATGGAAACTAAGGGCACTCTCACCGTAACGCAGAGGGAGAGGGTTGCGGTGGCATTGGGGAAGAAGGGCGGGAAGGCGAGGGCAGAAAGCCTATCTGCCAAAAAACAAGAGCAATCGCACAGCTTGCGGCCAAAACGAGATGGCGCCGCTAAGCTTCCGAGTCCTTAGAACGCATGTCTTTTGCGGTCACCACGAACGACATGACGGGCAGAGGCCGAGACCCTAGGTTCGCAGACCAATCAAGCTGAGCGTACAGCGCTCGAAAGTATGCATAGGTGGCTGTTTTACCTACGTGGTCGATAAACCTTTTTATGATGTCTTCTGAGAAGTCTTTTAGGTCGTAGTAAAAGACCACATAGCTCGCCTTGCACCACGCGACCTTTTTACGCTTGTCGCGCAGAACTATGTCCCAGCTAATTGTAGCGATGCACTCGCCATCGGCGGGGTCATAGCGCAGTAATTCAGTTTCAACGTTCAACTCGCGCTTTAACGCGGCCGCCTCAACGCGAAGGGCGGCCGGTAAGACCCGGAAATCAACCTTCTCCAAGACAATTGAAGACAGCTTCGCGAGTCGCGTAGCTTTGTTGTACTGGCGAATGTTCTCGGTTACGGCCCCATCGAGCACCGGCGTTCCGGGCGCCAGCGCTTCGATTTTCTCAATGTCTGGCATTGTCTTCTTAAGCGGCTTTCAGCTTCAAAGAGCGCACGCTTCCGTCAACGGACATGTAATTGTCATTGGAGGCGCCAGACCAGTCGTTGCCGCGCTCGCGGGCGCGCGCCAATTGCCGGGCCGGAAGACGGGCCTCTTTAGACACATGACCGATCTCCCACTGCCCGTCACCTCTTTGTTGCGGGACGGAGGCGGGGTCGCTTCGATGGGAGGCAATTTTCGGCTCCACTTTTACGCCCAGGGCGTGAAAGAGACGCGCAAACGTCTTGACGCTGGGATTCGCCTCAGCACTCAGGATTTGGGAAAGGCGCGCCTTGCTAATCCCGGTCCGTTTGGCGAGTTCGGTCTTCGAAACGCCCTTCGCGTTAAGAACGTCCTGCACAAGGAACTGAAAATCGATGAGGAGGTCCTCTTCGGCTTCCACAAAATCGATGATGTCCTGGCTCATGTCGTTCTTCCTCTTACTCCCGGTATTCGATCAATTCGGCGATGTCGGCAGCGGCTATCCTAGCACCTGAAGCCAATTTCAGTTGAGCAGCGCACGATGAATTGCAGCTCTCACAGTAGAGTTTCCCCATCGGAACTACGGTGACAATGCACTCAAATATCTGTCGTCGCTGTGATCCATCTCAATCACAACTTCGCAACACATGCGGGGGTGAGCACACTCGGATTTACCTCTCACTTGCGCAAATTATGTTGGTGCACCGAACCGCAACATCACGTCATCCCCTCCAGCACCTTCCGCACTTCCCCCAGCAACGCCCGTATCTCCCTCCGCTCTTCGATCGCATCCCTCGTGAACAGCCCGTGCTTGCGCGCGTTCCGGTTTGCCCTTGGCGCGCCGGATCCCTCGGCGCCACCATGCATGCGACAGCGCGTCTTGCCGTGCACCGCCGGCGCGCGGCACGAACCGCCCGAGCGGATTTTGGCGCCGCAACGCGGGCTCGCCAGCATCGGACCGGTGGTTCTGGTGTGATCGTTCATGCCTGTGCGTCTTGCCTGGCATCGGCGGCATCATGCCGTCTCCTGGCGCCCGCGGGCCTCAATGCCCGCGCCGCGGCTGCCGGGGTCTGGTCGGAGACGATCACGCTCGCATGCTGGGTGACGTTGCCGACGATGGCGTTGCCGCCGTCCTCCACCTTCACGTTCTGCACGGTGATGGCGGGCTCGCGCTGGCTGCGATAGCGGGTCAGCGCGTCGATCTGGGCGGGAAAGGTGCGGGTGAGCCGGCCGAGCGCCCGCGCGGCGCTGTCGTGCTGGGCGAGGTCGTCGGCATGCGCGAGGTGATGGGCGCAGCGCATCGCCATCACATGCACCGACACCATCTGCGCCACCAGCATGGCCTCGACGGAATCCCGCGGGCCAATGCTCTTCACCATCGAGATCATGAAGGCGAGGTTGACCTCGCAGGGCTTGCCGCCGCTCACGCTGGCCTTGACCAATTGCCGCAGGATGCCGTCCATCGCGTCGCGATCGGCGGCGCCCAGCGCGTTCGCCATCAGCGCTTCGCCGAGCTTCCGGTCGGGATGGTCGATCGCGAATCCGCGCCGCGAGAGTTTTATGCGCGGCGTCGCGGTGGCGTGGCTCGGGGCGGTTGTGGCGGCCGTGGTCGGCGCGGTGGTTTCAAGCGCAGGTGTCATGTCGACGGTCTCCGGAACACGCGCGGCACGCGCAGGCGATCGCTCGCTGCGGGAGCCGGTGCGATGTCAATTGTGGGGAGGGGGTCGGTCGCAAGTGCATCCGTCGCGCCCGCTGTTGCGGGCGAAGGGGCGCTTGCACGATTTCGGAATATTGGAAATGTACCCCTGAGTTGCCCGACGTGTCAAGTTGCCTCGTCGAGCGTCGGCAGCCACCGCCTACTGTGCATGGGGTTGTTTTCGATATTTTGGCTGCGCGCCCCTGCGGCGGGTGCTCCGCCACCGTCGCCGCAGTTATGCCGGCAAGGCACGGGGCGATATCCGGTCAGCGGGTACCGCGCGCCGATTGGATCACTATACTGGCCGACGCGTTGCGACCGGCGTGGCCTGACCGCCGGCCCGCGGATGAAGGAAACTCGATGAGCGAAACCATTGGTTACCCCGATCCCGGCCTCGATCTGTCCGATGGTTTCAAGCCGCATACCTCGCATTGGGGCGTGTTCTCGGCCCGGCTCGGCAAGCAGGGTCTCGAAGTCCGGCCCTATCGCGGCGATCCCGATCCGAACGGCATCATCAACAACTTCCCCGGCGCGCTGCGCCACCAGGCGCGCATCGCCCAGCCTGCGATCCGCCGCGGCTGGCTCGAGCGCGGCCCTGGTCCCGATGATCGTCGCGGCCGCGATGAGTTCGTCTCGGTCAGCTGGGAAAGGGCGATCGACCTGCTCGGCGGCGAGCTCGCGCGGGTCCGCGACACGATCGGCCCGGGCGCGGTGTTCGGCGGCTCCTATGGCTGGTCCAGCGCAGGCCGCTTCCATCACGCGCAGAGCCAGGTGCATCGCTTCCTCAACATCGCACTCGGCGGCTATGTCCGTTCGGTGAACTCCTATTCCTCGGGCGCGTCCTCGGTGCTGCTGCCGCAGATCCTGACGGGCTACGAGGACATCACCAAGCGCAACGTCACCTGGGAGCAGATCGCTGCCGAGACCGACATCGTGCTGGCGTTCGGCGGCATGGCGTTGAAAAACTCCATGGTGGCCGGCGGCTCGATCAGCAAGCATGTCGAGCGCGGCGCGATGGAGGCGGCGCAGCGGCGCGGCTGCCAATTCATCCTGGTCAGCCCGCTGCGCGACGATCTGCCCGTCGAGGCCGGCGCCGAATGGATGACTGCCGTGCCCGGCACCGACACCGCGCTGATGCTCGGCATCGTTCACACCCTGGTCAGCGAAGGCCTGCACGATCAGGCCTTCCTCGATCGCTACACCGAGGGCTGGCCGGTGTTCCTGCGCTATCTGACCGGCGAGGCCGACGGTGAGCCCAAGAGCGCCGAATGGGCCGCCGCGATCTGCGGCATCGAGGCCGACGCGATCAGGACGCTCGCCCGTCGGCTTCCTGGCCGGCGCGCGCTGATCACCGTGTCGCATTCGCTGCAGCGCGCCGAGCATGGCGAGCAGCCGGTGTGGATGGGCATGGTGCTGGCGGCAGCGCTCGGCCAGATCGGCCTGCCCGGCGGCGGCTATGCCTATTCGCTGGGCGCGATCGGCTATTACGGGCGTCGCGTCAACGCGGTGCCCGGACCGACGCTGGGGCAAGGCCGCAACGGCGTCGCCGACTTCATTCCGGTGGCGCGCATCGCCGACATGCTGCTCAATCCCGGCACCACCTATCGCTACAATGGCGAGACGCGGACCTATCCGGATATCCGGCTGGTCTATTGGGCCGGCGGCAATCCGTTCCACCATCATCAGGACCTCAACCGGCTGCGCAAGGCCTTTGCGAAGCTCGATACGCTGGTGGTGCACGAGCTCGCCTGGACCGCCACCGCGCGCCACGCCGACATCGTGCTGCCCGCGACGATGACGCTGGAGCGCGAGGACATCGGCTATTCCAGCAACGATCCGCTGATGGTCGCCATGCACCGGATCGCCGAGCCATTCGGCCTCGCCCGCGACGACTACGACATCTTCGCCGATCTCGCCGAGCGGCTTGGCGCCCGCGAGCCCTTCACCGAAGGGCGCACGTCGCGGCAATGGCTGGAACATCTCTATGAGCCGACCCGCAAGGCGCTCGCAGCGCGCGGGCTCGAGGCCCCTCACTTCGAGGAATTCTGGGAGCGTGGCAGCCTGGTCGTGCCGCAGCATCTCGACGACGGCGGCTCGCTGCGCCGCTTCCGCGAGGACCCGGTGGCGCGGCCGTTGCCGACACGAAGCGGCCGCATCGAGATCTTCTCGCAGAAGATCGCGGATCACGGCGATGCCGATTGCCCGGGCCATCCGGTCTGGCTCGAGAAGACCGACACGCCAAAGCCGGATACGCCGTTCTTCCTTGTCGCCAACCAGCCGGTGACGCGCCTGCACAGCCAGCTCGATTTCGGCGGGCACTCGCAAGAGGCCAAGCATCGCGGCCGCGAGGTCGCGCGCATGAACCCGCGCGACGCCAAGGCGCGCGGCATCGTCGACGGCGACATCATCCGGATCTTCAACGCCCGCGGCGCCTGCCTCGCCGCGGTGCATGTCACCGACGGCATCGCGCCCGGCGTGGTGCAGCTGCCGACCGGCGCCTGGTACGACCCGATGGACCCGGAGGAGGAGGCGCCGCTCTGCGTCCACGGCAATCCGAACGTGCTGACCCGCGACATCGGCACGTCATCCTTCGCGCAGGGCTGTACCGGCCAGCTCACGACTGTCGAGGTCGAGCGTTTCAACGGCAATCTGCCGCCGATCCGGGCGTTCGATCCGGCGTAATTTCACCACCGGATCACGAACAAATCATCGCTGGGCGCTGGATGGCGCCCGACCGTTCGGCTACGGCATCACGACGTCGTCCCCGAGTTCTGGATTTGCCGAGATGCACCTGAAAGCCCTGTTTCATCTTGCCGTCGCCGCGACCGTCGCGCTCGGTTCGTGCAGCGCGTCGGCGCAATCCGCGGCCGAGCCGGCCTACGGACCGGAATTGCAGGGCTTCGACTATCCCTATCCGGTCGAGCATTATCGCTTCAGCTCGCAGGGGCAGGAGCTCGACATGGCCTATCTCGACGTCAAGCCGGCGACGCCGAACGGGCAGACCGCGGTGCTGCTGCACGGCAAGAATTTCTGTGCCGCCACCTGGGACGGCACCATCAAGGCGCTCAGCGGCGCCGGCTATCGCGTGATCGCGATGGATCAGATCGGCTTCTGCAAATCCAGCAAGCCGGAGCGTTATCAATTCACCTTCCAGCAGCTCGCCGGCAACAGCCGCGCGCTGCTCGCTTCGCTTGGGATCGAACACGCGATCATGGTCGGCCACTCGACCGGCGGAATGCTGGCGATGCGCTACGCGCTGATGTATCCGGAGGCCACCGACCGCCTGGTGCTGGTCGATCCGATCGGGCTGGAGGACTGGAAGGCCAAGGGCGTGCCGTGGCTCAGCCTCGACGGCTGGATGCAGCGCGAGACGCGCGTCACCGCGGACAGCATCCGGGCCTATGAGCGCGCCACCTATTATGCCGACACCTGGGATCCGTCCTACGAGACATGGGTGCAGATGCTGGCCGGCATGTATCGCGGGGAGGGCCGCGCCGCGGTGGCGTCGAGCTCGGCGCGGCTCTACGACATGATCGCGACCCAGCCGGTGTTCTACGAGTTCGAGCAGATCAAGCCGCCGACGCTGCTGTTTGTCGGCGACAAAGACACCACCGCGATCGGCAAGGACACCGCGCCGCCGGAAATCCGCAAGACGCTCGGCAATTATCCGGTGCTGGGCAAGGAGGCCGCGAAGCGGATTCCGCATGCGCAGCTGATCGAATTCCCCGACCTCGGCCATTCGCCGCAGATCCAGGCGCCGGCGCGCTTCCACGCGGCGCTGCTCGGCTGGTTGCAGCATCCGGAAACCGGCGCGACGCTGGTCAAATAAGAGTTGGTGGGACAAGCGAACGACATCATGACGACAGCCGAGATGGTCAGCGTATTCACGGTCGATGGGCAGGGCGGCAATCCCTGTCCGATCGTGGCCGATGCAAGCGGCATGAGCGCGTCCGAGATGCAGGACGTTGCCCGCCGCCATGGTCACGAGTCCGGATTCGTGTTGCCGGCGCAGAGTGACGATTTCGACGCCACGTTCCGTTTCTTCGTTCCGAACCACGAAATGGAGATGTGCGGCCATGCAACCATCGGTGCGCTTTGGCTGCTGGCGCGCCATGCAAAGCTGCCCGGCGACACGGTCCGGATCTCGACGCGCAGCGGCCCCGTCACCGGCTTCATCAGCCGGGATCGCAGCGGCGAGCCCAGTGTCGAGATCACCCAGCCGGCGGGGAAGACTGTTCCGCTCACCGATGCGCAACGCGATGACGTGCTGCGGGCGCTCGCAATCGGGCCGGATGCGATCGGCGGGGCTGCGCCCTGCAATGCGGTCACATCGCGGGTCAAGACCTTGATCCCGATGCGCTCACCGGAGGCGCTGAATGCGCTGGATCCGTCGGCTGATGCCGTCGAGGCGGTCTGCGGCCGGATCGGCTCGACCGGGCTCTATCCGTTCGCGCTGATCGACCGCGAGGCGCGTCTGTTCGAGGCGCGGCAATTCCCGCGCTCGTCCGGTTATCGCGAGGATGCCGCGACCGGCATCGCGGCCGCGGCGCTGGCATTCGGCTTGCTCGACAACGGCCTGGTCGCGCCGAACGACGAGGAGATTCGAATCCTGCAGGGCAGGGCGATGGGGCGTCTGTCGGAAATCCGCGTCCGCATCGGCTTTGCCGGTGGCCGTCCTGTCGGTTGCCTGCTCGGCGGCAATGTCGTGCTGATGGCCGCGCCGTCACACTGAAGCGAGCTGATCTCTAGGTCGATTCGGCGGCGCGCTTGGCGCGCTCCCGCGCGCTGGCGTGCACCGGCGACGATTTCCGAGCACCGGGGCCTGGATGCACATGGACCGCCTTCGCGCTCAGCGGCTCGCCGCATTCCGAGCAGACCATGACGGGATCGAACATCTTCCCACAGGTCTTGTGTTCGTGCAGCAACGGCCGGCCGCGGGCGTCGACCATATGGACGTTGCCCCAGTGCACGATCGACATGATGATCGGATAGAGGTCGAGACCCTTCTGCGTCAGGATGTATTCGTAGCGCTTCGGCGCTTCCTGATAGGGAATCTTGCGCAGCACGCCGAAGCGCACCAGCTTCTTCAGCCGGTCGGCGAGCAGATGCCGGGTGATCCCGAGCGATGCCTGGAAGTCATCGAACCTGCGGATGCGCAGGAAACACTCGCGCAGGATCAACAGACTCCAGCGGTCGCCGATCACAGCGACGGTGCGGGCCAGCGAGCACGGCTCCTCCTCGAGGGTATCCCATTTCATCGGCGTCTCCTGCGATTTGCGACGGCATCGCATATAAAATTCTAAAACAGAACTGACGTCATTTCAATAGGATGCCTGCGCGGTGGCTGCCGCACGGTCATTGGATGACAAATATCATATTGACAGTTCTAAAATAGAACTTATGGTCCGGACCACGATCAACCGGCGGCAACAGGCGATTGCCGCCCATCGAAGGGAAGGGCGTTCCATGGCTGCTCCGCTCAAGGTCGAATTCCACTTCGATTTCGGAAGCCCCAACGCCTATCTCGCCGAACTCGCGCTGCCCGGGATCGAGAAGCGCACCGGCGTCAAGTTCGACTACATCCCGGTGCTGCTTGGAGGCGTCTACAAGGCGACCGGCAACATGTCGCCCGGCGAGTCGCTGCGCGGGATCAAGAACAAACCCGAATACAACGCGCTCGAGACGGAGCGCTTCCTGCGCCGCCACAACGTCACGAAGTTCACCATGAATCCGTTCTTTCCGGTGAATACGCTGGCGCTGATGCGCGGCGCGGTGGCCGCGCAGTTCGAGGGCGTGTTCGAGCCCTATTTCCGGGCTGCCTACAACCACATGTGGGTTGAACCCAAGAAGATGGACGACCCGCAGGTCTTCCGCGAGGCATTTCTGTCCTCGGGTATCGACATCGATCGTCTGATCGCCCGCGCCCAGCAGGATGACGTCAAGAAGAAGCTGATCGACAACACCGGCGATGCGGTCGCGCGCGGCTCGTTCGGATCGCCGACGTTCTATGTCGGCAACGAGATCTTCTTCGGTAAGGACAAGGTGCGCGAAGTCGAGGAAGAGATCGTCGCGCAGCTGGCTGCGGGGCAGCGCAAGACCGCCTGAGCGGAAATTCCTCAACACAAGCCCGAAGGGCAGCGACAGGGAGGTTTGAGTGCAGGCGCCGATCCGGATTATCGAAGGAAGTGTGGAAGGCTTGCCGAACCGCCTCCACGAGGTGATCGATCACCACGTCGCGGCGACGCCGGATCATCCGGCGCTGATCGACGACAAGGGGCGGCTGACCTATCGCGAGCTCGATCGAACGGTCGGCCGTGTCGCCGAGGCCTTGCAGGGGCTCGGCATCCGCGCCGGCGACCGCATGATGATCGTGAGCGAGAATTCGATTCCGCTGGCCTGCCTGCTGCTGGCGGCGAGCCGGCTGGACGTCTGGTCGATCGTGGTCAATCCGCGGCTGTCGCCGCGGGAGCTGGATCAGATCAGGGATCACAGCGGCGCCCGCCGCGTGCTGCTGACTGCTGACGTCTCGCAAGAGGCGGCCACCCATGCCGCGCGCTATGAGGCTGCCGTGCAGGATGTCGGCCCGCTCCGTGGCGTTGCCGTCACCGGCCTGAATCTCGCGACCACGGCCGAGCCGGTCGAGGCCGACGGCGCCAACCAGGTCGCGGTCCTGATCTACACGTCCGGCACCACAGGCACGCCGAAGGGCGTGATGCTGACTCATCGCAATCTCCTGTTCAGCGCCCGGGGCACCGCGGGCTTCCGCAAGATGGCGGCCGACGACGTGCAATATTGCGTGCTGCCGATCTCGCATATCGTCGGCATCTCGCTGCTGACGATGACCCTGATGGTCGGCGCCACCGTGCGCCTGGTCGCCAAGTACGATCCGGCCGCGCTGGTCAGGGCGATGGCCGAGGAGGGCATCACGATCCTGAACGGCGTGCCCGCGACCTATCAGCGTCTGCTCGAATACCGGCGCAACGCCGGCCTGCCGAAGCTCGATCGCGGCCGGTTGCGCGTGATCTCGGTGGCCGGCGCGCCACTCGATCTCGAGCTCAAATCCCGAGTCGAGCAGGAACTCGGGCTGCCGCTGCTCAACGGCTACGGCATCACCGAATGCTCGCCCGGCATCTCCGGCGTCCGGCCCGATAACCCGCGGGCCGACCACGCGGTCGGCACCGTGATGCCTGGCCTCGAGGCGAAATTGGTCAGCCGCGACCTCAAGCCGGTTGCATCGGGCGAAGTCGGCGAGCTGCATGTTCGCGGCCCTAACGTGATGCGCGGCTATTACCGCGCGCCTGATCTGACCGCCAAGGCGATCGATCCCGACGGCTGGTTCAACACCGGCGATCTGGCGCGCTTCGAGAATGACGTTCTCTACATCGTCGGGCGCACCAAGGAGATGATCATCCGCTCCGGGTTCAACGTCTATCCGGCCGAGATCGAGGCTGTGCTGAGCACGCACGACGCCGTTGTGCAGTGCGCCGTGGTCGGCCGGCCGGTCGAGGGCAATGAGGAAATCATCGCGTTTGTGCAGCTGATCAAGGGTTCGACGGCCACCGTGCAGGACCTGATGGCCCATATTGCCCCGCAACTCACCTCGTACAAGCGCCCATCCAAGATTATCCTGATGGACGCGCTGCCCGCGACATCGACGGGCAAGCTCCTGAAGCACAAGCTCGCGGAGTCGCTGCGCAGCTGAGGCTGAGCCGCCGCAAGCCAGTTC
Organism: Bradyrhizobium sp. B124; assembly: GCF_038967635.1. Classification (NCBI taxonomy): domain Bacteria; kingdom Pseudomonadati; phylum Pseudomonadota; class Alphaproteobacteria; order Hyphomicrobiales; family Nitrobacteraceae; genus Bradyrhizobium; species Bradyrhizobium sp. B124. The sequence continues at coordinate 7,116,502 of NZ_CP152413.1, forward strand.
ACTCAAACAAGACCGGAGTACACCATGCAGAAGAGAAACAAGACGGTCGCCGTCATTGGTGCCGGTGATTTCATCGGCGGCGAGATCGCCAAGAAGTTCGCCTCCGAAGGCTTCACGGTCTTCGCCGGCCGCCGCAACGGCGACAAGCTCGCGCCGCTGGTCAAGGAGATCGAGGCCGCCGGCGGCGAGATCCACGCGCGTTCACTCGATGCGCGCAAGGAAGAGGAGATCATCTCCTTCCTCAACGACGCCGACAAGCATGCGCCGCTGGAGGTCTGCATCTTCAACATCGGCGCCAATGTCAACTTCCCGATCCTGGAGACCACCGAGCGCGTGTTCCGCAAGGTCTGGGAGATGGCCTGCTACTCCGGTTTCCTCGCGGGGCGCGAGGCGGCGCGGCTGATGACGGCGCGTGGAGAGGGCAACATCTTCTTCACCGGCGCGACCGCGTCGCTGCGCGGCGGCAGCGGTTATGCCGCCTTTGCCAGCGCCAAGTTCGGCCTGCGCGCCGTGGCGCAGGCGATGGCGCGTGAGCTTGGACCGAAGAACATCCACGTCGCGCATCTGATCATCGATTCCGGCGTCGACACCGAATGGGTGCGGCAACGCCGCATCGAGGCGCTCGGCCCGAACGCGCTCGACAATCCGGACCTGCTGATGCCGCCCGCTTCGGTCGCCACGTCCTACTGGCAGCTCTACCAGCAGCCGAAGAGCGCCTGGACCTTCGAGCTGGAAATCCGGCCCTTCGGCGAGAAGTGGTAGGGAGCACGGCAGATGGAGCTCGCGCTATCTCCTGAAGACGCGGCGTTTCGCGACGAAGTCCGCGCATTCATCAAGGACAATTATCCGGCGGAGATGCGCGTCCCCAATCCGGAGACCGATCTCTCCAAGGAGCAGATGCTGCTCTGGCATCGCATCCTGCACGAGAAGGGCTGGATCGCGCCGCTCTGGCCCAGGGAATATGGCGGGCCCGGCTGGTCGATCACCCGCCGCTTCATCTTCGAGCAGGAGACGACGCGCGCCGGCACGATGCCGCCGCTGGCGTTCAGCGTCACCATGGTCGGCCCTGTCATCTACACGTTCGGCAACGATGCGCAGAAGAAGAAATTCTTGCCGCGCATCCTGTCCGGCGAGGACTGGTGGTGCCAGGGCTATTCGGAGCCGGGCTCCGGCTCCGACCTCGCCAGCGTTCGCACCAAGGCGGTGCGCGACGGTGACCACTATATCGTCAACGGGCACAAGACGTGGACCACGCTGGCTCAGCACGCCGACTGGATCTTCTGCCTGGTCCGCACCGATCCGGCCGCCAAGCCGCAATCCGGCATCTCGTTCCTGCTGATCGACATGAAGTCACCGGGCGTGACGGTGCGCCCGATCATCACCATCGATGGCTCGCACGAAGTCAACGACGTCTTCCTGGAGGATGTCCGCGTTCCGGTCGAGAACCTGATCGGCGAGGAAAACAAGGGCTGGACCTACGCCAAATTCCTGCTCGGCAATGAGCGCACCAGCATGGCCGGAATCGGCCGCTCGACGCGCTACATCGCGCGGCTGAAGAAGATCGTGAAGGCCGAGATCCCGGAAGACGATCCGGCGCATCTCGAATTCATCAGGGATATCGCCCGCGTCGAGCTCGACGTGCTGGCGCTGGAGGCGACCGAGCTTCGGGTCGTCGCGCAGATGGCCCGCGGCATCGATCCGGGGCCAGCGGCCTCGCTGTTCAAGATCCGCGGCACCGAGATATTCCAGGACATCACCGAGCTGACGCATCGGGCGATCGGCAATGACGGCCTTGCGATCCGCGAGCATCCGGTCAGCGCCAATCACTTCATGCCGGGTCCGGACTACGGCCACACGGCGTCGGAGAAATATCTCAATTCGCGCAAGCTCTCGATCTACGGCGGATCGAACGAGATCCAGCGCAACATCATCGCGAAGGCGGTGCTTGGTCTCTAGAGCATGAAGCTTGGACAGGGAGCCAAAGCGCATCGCATCGCGCTTTAGCAACAGCGGCACGAGAGGATCGGATGGATATCCAGTTCACGGAAGAGCAGGAATTGTTGCGGTCCAGCGTGCAGCGGCTGCTGCGTGAACGGTATGACTTCGATGCGCGCCGCAAGATCGTCGCGAGCGAGGACGGCTTCAGCCGCAAGCATTGGGCCGAGTTCGCCGAGCTTGGTCTGTTCGCCGCGCCATTCTCCGAAGCCGTCGGCGGGCTCGGCGGCGGGCCGCTGTCGACCATGATCATCATGCAGGAGTTCGGTCGCCATCTCGTGGTCGAGCCGTTCGTCGAGACTGTTGTCGTTGCGGGTGGATTGCTCGAGCAGGCAGGTTCCGACGCGCAGAAGCAGGCCTACATCGCCGACATCATCGCGGGGACCAAGCTTTGGGCATTGGCGTGGACCGAGAGGGGCTCGCGCTTCGATCTCGCCACGGTCACCACGACAGCGCGCCGCGACGGCAACGACTATGTCCTGACCGGCGAGAAGACGGCGGTGATGGCCGCACCCTGGGCGGATCACCTGATCGTCTCCGCCCGCACCTCGGGCCATCGTCACGATCGCGGCGGCGTCAGCCTGTTCGTGGTCGATCGCCGCGCCGCCAACCTCGATCTGCAGAGCTTCAAGACGATCGATGGCCGCCGGGCGGCCGAGATCAGCCTGCGCGGCGTACGCGGAGAATTGCTGAGCAGGGAAGGCGAGGGCGTCGCCGCGCTGGAAGCCTGCCGCAACCGCGCCATCGGCGCACTCTGTGCCGAAGCGGTCGGCGCGATCGGCGAGCTGAACGACGCGACGCTCGACTACTCCAAGACGCGCAAGCAGTTCGGCGTCACGATCGGTAGCTTCCAGGTGCTGCAGCACCGGATGGTCGACATGTTCATCGCGCATCAGGAGGCGCTGTCCCTGATGCAGCATCTCAGCCTCAGCCTCAGCGACGACGAGGCGGGAATCTCCCGGCTGGCGTCGGGCGCCAAGTCCAAGATCGGCTATGCCGGCAAGTTCGTGGCTGATCAGGCGGTACAGCTGCACGGCGGCATGGGCATGACCGACGAGCTCAATGTCGGCCACTACTTCAAGCGGATTTCCTCCATCAACATCCAGTTCGGCGATCCCGCCTATCACGTGCTGCGCTTCGCGCAGCTCGACGCGGTCGCATAAGCCAGAGAGGCAAGCATGTCACAGGATGCAGTCATCGTTTCCACCGCGCGCACCGGCGTCGGCAAGGCCTATCGCGGCGCGCTCAACAATACCGACGGCCCGACCCTGGCCGGCCACGTGATGGCCGAAGCCGTCAAGCGCGCCGGCATTGCGCCCGGCGAGGTCGAGGACGTGGTGATGGGCTGCGCCATGCAGCAGGGCACCATGGTGATGAACGTTGCGCGCAAGGGCGCCATCCGCGCCGGACTTCCGGTGACGGTTGCCGGCACCACCATCGACCGGCAATGCGCCTCCGGCTTGCAGGCGATCGCTGTCGCGGCGCGTTCGGTGATATCAGACGGCGTCGAGATCGCGATCGGCGGCGGCATCGAGTCGATCAGCCTGGTGCAGAACGAGCACATGAACCGGTTCCACGCCGTCGACGACGAGCTGATGGCGATAAAGCCCGAGATGTACATGTCGATGCTGGAGACGGCCGAAGTCGTCGCCGAGCGCTACGGGATCGGCCGCGACAAGCAGGACGAGTACAGCCTCGAGTGCCAGCGCCGCGTCGGCGCCGCGCTGCAAGGCGGCCGCTTCAACGACGAGATCGTGCCGTTCGCGACCAAAATGGCCCTGGTCAACAAGGACACCAAGGAAGTCAGCTTTCAGCAAGTGACACTGGCGAAGGACGAAGGCCCGCGGCCGGATACCACGGCGGACGGGCTCGCCAAGATCAAGCCGGTGTTCGAGGGCAAGACCATCAGCGCCGGCAATGCCAGCCAGCTCTCTGACGGCGCCTCGGCCTGCGTGATCATGAGCGACAAGATTGCCGCGCAGAAGGGGCTGAAGCCGCTCGGCATCTTCCGTGGCTTCGTCGCCGCCGGCGTCGAGCCGGACGAGATGGGCGTCGGCCCGGTCGCCGCGATCCCGCGGCTGTTGAAGCGGCATAATCTGAAGATCGACGACATCGATCTCTGGGAGCTCAACGAGGCCTACGCGGTGCAGGTGATCTATTGCCGCGACAAGCTCGGCATCGATCCGGACAAGCTGAACGTCAATGGCGGCTCGATCGCGATCGGCCATCCCTATGGCATGACCGGCGCGCGGCTCACCGGCCACCTCCTGATCGAGGGCCGGCGGCGCAAGGCGAAATACGGCGTGGTGACCATGTGCATCGGCGGCGGCATGGGCGCGGCGGGCCTGTTCGAAATCGTCCACTGATCGGAAACGCGGGAGAGACTTGTGAAGACAGCAATCACTGAACTGTTCGGCATCCAGCATCCGATCATCCAGGGCGGCATGCATTATGTCGGCTTCGCCGAGATGGCGGCCGCGGTGTCCAACGCCGGCGGCCTTGGGATCATCACCGGCCTGACCCAGCGGACGCCGGAGCTGCTGGCGAAGGAGATCGCGCGCTGCCGCGACATGACGGACAAGCCGATCGGCGTGAACCTCACCTTCCTGCCGAGCTTCACAGCGCCGCCCTATCCCGAATATATCGCTGCTATCCGCGAGGGCGGCGTCAAGGCGGTGGAGACCGCGGGCCGCAGCCCGGAGCAGTACATGCCGGCGCTCAAGGCCGCCGGCATCAGGGTGATCCACAAATGCACCTCGGTGCGGCATTCGCTGAAGGCCGAGAAGATCGGCTGCGACGCGGTCAGCGTCGACGGCTTCGAGTGCGGCGGCCATCCCGGCGAGGATGACATCCCGAACATGATCCTGCTGCCGCGCGCGGCGGACGAGCTGACGATCCCGTTCGTGGCCTCGGGCGGTATGGCGGATGCGCGCAGCCTCGTCGCGGCGCTATCGATGGGCGCGGCCGGCATGAATATGGGCACGCGCTTCATCGCGACCAAGGAAGCGCCGGTCCATGCCAATGTGAAGCAGGCGCTGCTCGATGCCGACGAGCTCGATACGCGCCTGGTGATGCGGGCGCTGCGCAACACCGAGCGGGTGTTGAAGAACAAGGGCGTCGATGAGCTGCTCGAGATCGAGCGCGAGAAGGGCGCCAAACTGAAGATCGAGGACATCCACGAGCAGGTCGCCGGGGTCTACCCGAAGGTGATGATCGACGGCGAGATGGATGCCGGCGCCTGGAGCTGCGGCATGGTGGTCGGCCTGATCCACGACATCCCGACCGTCAAGGAGCTGATCGACCGCATCATGACCGAGGCCGAAGCGATCATCCGGCAGCGGCTGACCGGCTTCCTCGACGGCAGGTTTGAAACCACGGCGGCCCGCGCGGTCGCCTGACGGGAGCGTGCCATGACCGAGCATGTCAAAGTCGAAATCGCTGCCGGCGTCATGACGCTGACGTTGCAGCGGCCCGAGAAGAAGAACGCCCTGACCGGCGCCATGTATGACGCGATGTCGAACGCGCTGAAGCAGGCCGAGGCGGATCCAGCCGTCCGCGTGATCCTGTTCCAGGGCGACGGCGACAGCTTTACCGCGGGCAACGACCTAGCCGACTTCGCGAGCCAGGCGCGCGGCGAAAGCGCAGTCGATAGCCCCGCGCATCGCTTCATCGAAACCATCAGCAAGGTCGGCAAGCCGCTGGTCGCGGCCGTGCAGGGCAATGCGGTCGGCGTCGGGACCACCATGCTGCTGCATTGCGACCTGGTCTATGTCGCCGAGACCGCGCGGCTGATCACGCCCTTCGTCAATCTCGCTCTGGTGCCGGAGGCGGCGTCGAGCTGGCTGCTGCCGCTCAGGATCGGGCATGCGCGCGCCTATGCGATGTTCGCGCTCGGCGAGCCGATGGATGCGGCGGGCGCGCTGGCATCCGGCCTCGCCAACGCCGTGGTGCCGCAGGCCGATCTGCGCAAGAAGGCGCATGACGCGGCAGTTGCGCTGACCAGGCGGCCGGCCGGTTCGCTCAGCATGACCAAGCAGCTGATGCGCGAGCAGCAGCGGATCGCGGCCCAGATCGCCGCGGAAGGCGTGCTGTTCAAGCAGCGCCTGACGACGCCCGAAGCGCGCGAGGCCTTTGCCGCGTTCGCCGAACGGCGCCAACCGGACTTCACAAAACTGTCGGCCTGAAGCCGCCGGGAGTTCACGGATACATCGAGGGAGTGGAAAGCATGGGCGTCGTCGGCAGCCATCAATATCCCAGCATGGAATCCGTGATCTACGGCAAGCCGGCAGCCGAGGCGCTGCGCGAGGAGGCCGAACGGCTGGGCGCGAAGCGCGTCTATCTGATCGCCAGCCGGACGCTGAACACCACGACCGACGAGATCGAGAAGATCCGCAAAGGACTCGGCGATCGCCATGCTGCGACCTTCGACGGCGTGCCGCAGCACACGACGCGCGATGTGGTGACGCAGATCGCGCGGCAGGCCAGCGAAGCCAAGGCGGACCTCGTGGTCGCCATCGGCGGCGGCTCGGTGGTCGATGCGGCGAAGATCGTGCTGATGTGCATGGAGCACGAGATCTTCGAACCTGATGGCCTCGACGGCTTCGAGACCACGCCGGACCGCCGGTTCGGACCGTTCCGCACGCCAAAAGTCCGGATGATCGCGATCCCCAGCACGCTTTCGGGCGGCGAGTACAATTCCGGTGCGCTGGTCACCGACACCAGCCGCAAGCTGAAGCAGATTTTCAATCACCCGATGATGATGCCGCGCAGCATCATCCTCGATCCCGCGATTACCAAATATACGCCGGAGAAGCTTTGGCTCGGCTCCGGCACGCGCGCGATGGACCACGGCATCGAGGCGATCTGCTCCAGCCGGCCCAATGTGCTGGTCGATGCGGTGTGCCAGCAGGGGCTGCGCTATCTGCATCACGGCCTACTACGCACCAAGGCCAATCCCGACGACGAGGCGGCGCGGCTGAGCTGCCAGCTCGGCTCGTGGCTGTCGGCCTTCGGCTTGCAGTCGCGGGTGCTCATGGGTGCAAGCCACGCCATCGGCCACGTGCTCGGTGGTACCTGCGACGTGCCGCATTATTTCTGCACGGCGGTGATGATGCCGAGCGTGCTGCGCTACAACCGTCCCGCGACGGAAGCGGCCCAGCAAGCGATTGCCGCCGCGCTCGGCGCGCCCGGTCGCGACGCGAGCGAGGCGTTCGCCGGCTTCATCGCGGAGCTCGGCCTGCCGCGGCGGCTTGCCGATGTCGGAGTCGGTGAAGATCGCTTCGAGCTGATCGGCCGGAACGCCATGTTGTCGATCTTCACCCGCGCCAACCCGCAGCCGATCCGCGAGCCAGGCGACGTCGTTAAGATCCTGCAGTTGGCCGCCTGAAGCAACAGCACCTGGAGGAGCCCACCATGGCCGCCTTGCGCATCTTCTCCTATCTGCCGAACCCGCGGGTCTGGAAGGCAACCATTGCCGCGCGGTTCTGCGGCGTCGACGTTGAGGTCAGGGGCGCCTCCGGCAAGGAATTGCGCGACTGGCTGTGGGATTACGATGCCCATCCTCTTACCGAGCAGGAACGCGCTGCGCTGTCGTCGTTGGCGCGAACCGGCCGGGTCGGACTGACGGGCGCGCAGCTCTTCAAGACCGATGCGTTCATGGAAGCGCAGCCGTTCGGTAACGTGCCGGCCGCGTTCGGCGCCGATGGCAAGGTCGGGATCTTCGAATCGAACAGCATCATGCGCGCGGTGGCACGGCTCGGTGAGGCGGCGTTCCCGCTCTACGGACGTGACGCCTATGAGGCGTCCAGGATCGACAGTTTCCTCGATGTCAGCCTGGTCTTTGCGCGGGATACGCAGATCTATCTGCTGGCGTTGTCGGGCGGCACGGTCGATGCCGCTATTCACGCGCGCGCAAAGGACGCGTTCGCGATCTATGCCTCGGGGATTGAGCAGGCATTGTCGCCACGGCGAGAGGCGCTGGTCGGGAACGGCATCTCGATTGCCGACATCTGCCTTGCCGCCGAACTCGCACTGTTCATGAATGAGCATGCGCGGACCGAGCAATTGCGCAAGCAGGGGTTGGAGAGAATTCTGCACCCGGGGGTAAGGGATGAATATCCGCTGATGTTCGCGCACTTCGCCCGGCTGGTCGGGCACGAGCACATCAGGCCGGACCTCAAGCCTTACGTCGAGAAGTTGCTGTCGAAGGCAGCGGCCTGATCTCGAGAACGATTGGCCGCAACGCGGAGGATTGACTGCATGACCGCACCCGTCTGTCTGATATCCGGCGTTGGGCCCGGCACCGGTTCGGCGCTCGCCAGGAGGTTCGCGGAAGGCGGCTATCGGGTCGCGCTTCTCGCCCGGAACGAGGAGCGCCTCGCCGGGCTCGAGAAGCAGCTGCCGGGGGCAAAGGCCTATCGATGCGACGTGTCAGATCCGGTGCAGGTCGAGCTGGTGGCATCGGCGGTGGAGCGCGATCTCGGCCATCCCATTGTCGTGGTCCACAACGCCGTCGGCGGCGCGTTCGGCACTTTCCGCGAGATCGATCCGCAGATTCTCAATCGCAACTTCCAGGTCAACACGATGGGCCTGTTGTACCTGGCGCGGCGGTTTGCGCCGGCGATGATCAGCGCCGGCAAGGGCGCCATCGTTGCGACCGGCAACACCTCGGCATTGCGCGGCAAGGCCGGCTTCGCGGGATTCGCGCCGACCAAGGCGGCGCAGCGCATTCTGGCCGAGGCAATGGCGCGTGACCTCGGGCCGCAAGGCGTCCACGTCGCCTATCTCGTGATCGACGCGGTGATCGACCTGGAATGGACGCGGAAGCGCTGGCCGGAGCGGCCGGACGACTTCTTCATCAAGCCGCGGGCGATTGCGGACGAGGTCTGGCACGTCGCCCATCAGGACCGCAGCGCGTGGTCGTTCAACGTCGAGATCAGGCCGTTCGGCGAAGCCTGGTAGACGTCGCGCGGCGGTCGCAAGCGCCGTTCAATTCATAAGCTCAGGGGGAATTCATGTCGTTGAAGCCGTTTGCTGTGTCGATTGCGTTGCTCGTGGCCGTTGCCGCCACTGCGGTCCGCGCCGAAACGCCCGGCGTCTCGGAATCGGAAATCAGAATCGGGGCGACATTCCCGTTCAGCGGCCCGGCATCCCCGCTCAGCAATACCGGCAAGGGCCTCATCGCCTACGTCCATTCCGTCAACGATCGCGGCGGCATCAACGGCCGCAAGATCAACCTCATCACCTATGACGATGCCTATTCGCCGCCCAAGGCGGTGGAGCAGACCCGCAAGCTGATCGAGAGCGACGAGGTGGCGTTCCTGTTCAGCCCGCTGGGGACGCCCGGCATCGGCGCAACCATCAAGTATGTGACCGCGAAGAAGGTGCCGCACCTCTTCGTCGTCAGCGGTGTGACCAAGTTTGCGAACTTCGCCGAGTTTCCGCTGACGACCACCGGGCTGCCCAGCTACAACACCGAGGGAAAGATCTACGCCAGGTATATTGCTCAGACGGCGCCCGACGCGAAGATCGCGATCCTCTACCAGAACGACGATCTCGGCCGTGACTTCGTGGCCGCGTTCAAGGAAACCCTGAAGGGCGAGTTCGACAAGAAGGTGGTGACATCTCCGTATGAGGTCACCGAGCCCACGATCGAGTCACGCGTCGTGACGCTGAAGGCGTCGGGCGCCCAGGCATTCCTGATCGCGGGTACGCCGAAATTCGCCGCGCAAGCGATCAAGAAGGCGAGCGAGATCGGCTGGTCACCGCTCACCATCGTGAATTACGTGTCGAGCTCGGTGTCCTCGACCATCGTGCCGGCCGGAGCGGACAAGGCGGTGGGCGTCGTCGTGGCGACGATCGCGAAGGATCCGAACGACAAGAGGTGGGCCGACGATCCCGGCATCAAATGGTATCGCGCTCATTTCGAGAAGTATCTTCCCGGTGCCGATATCGGCGACAGCAACTATCTGTTCGGGACCCAGCAGGGCCAGATCCTGGAGCAGGTGCTGAAACAGTGCGGCGACGACCTGTCGCGCGAGAACATCGTGAGGCAGGCGCGCAACATCAAGGGGCTTGTGCTGCCGACGCTGATGCCGGGCATCACGGTCAACACCGGGCCGGACAACAGCATGGCCTATACGCAGCTTCAGCTGCAGCGCTGGACAGGGAGCTCGTGGGAGCAGTTCGGCGGCGTGCTGAGCGCCGAGCCGAACTGAGCCGTCACCGGGATAACCAACGCATCGCGCTAGTGGAGCCGTCGTGCGATCGGCTTCGCCAGCGGGCTATGCCAGCCCCATTGCGATGAGCGATCGCTCGACCGCAGGCTCGCCAGCAACGCCGTGGTCTTCGGCTGCACCCGCGAGCCGTCGATCACCTCGAGCTGACCGCACCGGTTGAGCGTGTGCAGCTTGCGTCCGCTCCATAGCGGCCCGGGCCTGAGCAGATGCCGGACGGCCTGCTTGTAGGTCGTCGGCGACAATTCGAGCACTTCCGCGAGGCCGAGTGCCGCGCCGTATCCGTTGGTGCAGTCCTGCACCGGCCGCCACAGCTTCCCATTGACGGTCACGAAGTTGCCCGCCGGCCGCGTGGTCGCGCGATCCATCAGGATCGGATTGGCCGCGTGCGGTTCCCAGGGGCCGAGCAATTGCCCGGCGTAATAGATCGCGAGCGTGTCGGAGTATCCGCCGGTGCCGTCGCGCCAGGCCCCGAACATGTAGTGGAGGCCGTTGTGCTGCGTGATCGTCACGTCGGCAAGTTCGAGACCGGACAGCAGCGTTGAGTGCCGCTCCCACTTGTCCGGAAAGCGGATGCATTTGTAGATCGGAACGTCCCGATGCGCGGTGCTTTCCGGGATCATCCAGAGCTCGCCGCTATCCTCGATCAGGAACGGGTAGGACAGATGCCAGGGCTCTTCGAGCACGGGCATCACCGTGCCGATCGGCCCGCTGCCGTCGAATTCGATCGCGGAAATGATGCCCTTGCCGGTCCGGTGGTCGAGGTCTTCGAAGAACACGAACGTCCTGCCCTGCCATTTCACCGGGACAGGATCGGCATAAAAGTGGTTGCCGGCATCGCCGAGCACGTTCCAGGCAGGTCCCGACAGGTCGCCGGTGCGCCAGATATCCGTGTTGTCGGCAAAGCGCCAGCCGACATGCCAGTGCGGCGCGTAGCAGCACAGGCGATAGATTTCCTTCGCGATCGAAGTCGCCACGCCACGCATGACAAAGGGCGCCGGATTTCGCGGTACGCTGCCATTCGCCGAGGCAGCCAATTGCGGCACCAACCGCGGAGCCCCCGACAGAATCGGCGGCAGCATCGACAGGGTGCGTGCCATCACCGTTTCGAGCCCGCCGCTCAGGCCGGCCGCGATTTCAGCCGAGGGATGACCGCGGTCCAGCACCGAGCCGTCGAGCTCATTGACGATTTCGATCACCGGCAGATCGCCGGCGAGAATGGCCGAAAGTACTGCACTTTCTCCCGCGTGCCCGTTGAACCGTGGACGGAGATAGAGCTTGGCGGAGCAGTTCGGGTCCCGTGCGGCACTGGTGAAGTCGACCACCACGTCGGGGTTGCCGGCGCGCGGACGCTCCGGGATCGCCTTCAGCCGGTCGGCTTCGCCGGTCTTGCCCTTGCGCAGGACGATGCGTTCGAGCTCGAACAGCATGTCGAGGCCGGCGGGTCGAGGCTCCGGCGTCGTGGTCCAGGCGATTTGAACGGGAATATCTTGATCGTTGACGCGCAGCGACTCGCGGCTCATCCAGAGCCGCGGCTGCGCGCGATCGCAGCGAAACTCGATAATCATGGCCAGCCCAACTTCCTAGTGCGCGTCCGCCCCCACAGCGTCGCCGAGAATGCGGACGTATTCCTCTATCATGGCATCCAACGAATAACGCGACTTCAGGCCCACGGCGCTTTGCCGCAGCTGAGCGCTCAACACACGATCTGTCAGGACCTTCGACACGGCCGCTGCGAATTCGGCCTCGTTCGAAGCGTCAACGAACACCGCGGCAGGCTGTCCCTGGTAGGACAGCACCTCGCGCAGCACGGGGAGATCGTTGACGACGCAGGGAATGCCGGCGCTCGCGGCTTCGACCGCGGCAAGGCCGAAGGTTTCGGCCTGCGTGGGGAATACGAAGACGTCGAGGCAGGCCAGAAAATCGGCCATCTGGCGCGGCGCAATCTCGCCGATGATGTGCAGCCGGTCCGAGACATCAAGCTCGTCCGCCAAGGCTCTCAGCCGCCCTTCATCCGCGCCCTGGCCGGCGAGCGCAAGGTGCCAGGATGGATCGGCAGCCAGCAGGCGGATTGCCGCATCGAGCCGCTTGTGCGGGTGCAGCCGTGCCGCGCAGCCGAGCAGGGTGCGGTCCGGCGGCAGCTTGAACTGTTGCCGCGCAACGTCCTTCGGCAGGCTGTGCGACTTGTCGTCGAAGCCGTGCGGGACGTGCTTCATGCGCGATCGGTACGGAGCCGGATAGCGCGCATATTCGCGCTCCATGTCCCGCGAGTTCAGCGTGATGCAGTGGAAGAAACCGGTAGAGCCCATGATGATGTCGGCAGCACGCACCGGCATGCTCATCGACAGCGCCGAGGATACCTGGTTGGCGATCACGGGGGCGCGGCTGACGAGGCGCGACACGCCTCCGCCGATCACATTGCCGAAGTGCTGGAAGGTCAGCACGACATCGGGTCTGACGGTCCTGAGATGGCCGGCGAGCGCCCACAGCATGCGCAGCAGCGCCACCGGATTTCCCGGACGGGTCTGCGCGCAATAGAACGTATTGGGCGGCTCGTCGAAGGAATCCGATTTGCGGAAGAAGAACAGGTTGGCGACGTCGTAGCCGCGCGCGGTGAGGCCGGCGCCGAGCAGCCGCGAGATCTCCTGCGCGCCGGCGTTCTCGGCCTGGGTCTGCACCAGGACAACACGCAGCTTTCGCTTGCTCTCGTTCGGTTGATCGCGTGATGCGGTCGATGCCTCGCGCAATTCTGTGCTTGGCGTGTGCTGGAGCACGGAGTCCTCACCCGTCGAAGGGGTGGATTGGTCCCCTTCATTTTTGCGCGCGTAGCTATCACGCGAGGCGCGCTCGTGCATCGAGTAGCGCGTGTTGAGGTTACTGCTCATTTAGCAATCAGACATGTGTCGGCAATCGAGAGCTATTATCTCACAGATAGGGTACAGCCGGCTCGTTAACTAATTGGTTACGGCAACGCGAAGAGGGGGTAACCGGCGATTAACCATGGATATTTACGTTGGCGCAGTACTGTCAGTTGAATTCGAGTCAGAACCCATGAAGTTCGGTAGCCGGATAGGCCCGAGACGTTCCGAAGTCACGGAACCCGCAGCGTCGTGGGAAACTGCCGGCGTACCGGCTGGCCAATCCTCCGCGGAAACCACCAAGGGCGTGCTTAGCATTCCGGGTGTGGTGGCCTTTTTTCGCGAGAAGGGTCAACGCATCCTGATGCTCGCCGCGGTCATCTTCGCGGTCGGGGTGATCCTGTTGATGTTGATTCCGGCGCGCTACGCCGCGACGGCGCTCGTCGTGCTCGATCCGCGCGAGCAGCGCGTGACCGCCGACCAGGACGTCTTGCCCGGCATCGGTCAAGATGCCGCAGCTCTGCAAAGCTACGTCGAAATCGCCAAATCCGATGGATTTCTCGGGCCGCTGATCGATCAGCTCAAGGTCGCAGAGGACAGCGACATCGCCGGCGGCAGGACCGACGCCACGCGCCTGCTCGACCGGTTTCGCAACCGGCTCGATATCTCGAGGCGCGGGTTAACCTATGTTATCGCCATTAAGTTCACGTCCAATAATCCGCAGCGCGCTGCGTACTACGCCAATGCGGTGGCCGAGGCGTTCGTCGCCAGCCAGCGCGGGACGCGCAGTGTGGCAACCGACGAGGCCGCCGATTGGCTGAAGAGCCGGCTCAAGACCTTGAACGACCGGCTGCGGTCATCGGAAGATGCCGTTGCCAAGTTCAAGCTCGAGCACCGGATCGTCAACGCCGGCAAGGAATCCACCACGCAGCAATTGCGCGTTACCGACCTGACGCAACAGGTCGCCGCGGCGCGCGCCCGTGCCGAGGAGGCCAAGTCGCGCTATGAGCAGCTGCAACGCGACCTGAAGGCCAATGTCGACGGCCCGGTCAAGCAGGACCTGCTGAGCGCGCTGCGGGCCCAGCGCTCCGCGCTCAACGACCAGATTGCGCAGAAGCGCGGCGTGCTCGGCGATCGTCATCCCGACCTCGTGATGGCGCTCAGCCAGTTGAGCGATCTCAACCGGCAGATCGAGATCGAGCGCAAGAAGAACATCGAAACCGCGAAGTCGGAATACGAGGCGCAGCGCGATCAGCAGAAGGCGCTCGAAGACCAGCTGAAGGCGGCCGAGCAGCAGATTCTTGTCGATGGTCAAGCGCTCGTCAAGCTGCAGGAATTGCAGCGCGATGCCGATGCCAACAAGAATATCTACGAGCAGTTCCTGTCGCGCTACAGGACGACCGACGAGCAGCGCGGTCTTCAGAACTCGCAGACCAAGGTGGCATCGCCCGCGACGCCGCCGGTGCGTTCGACGCTTCCGCCGCTGCCGCTGTTGCTCGTCGCGCTCGCGATCGTCTCGCTGCTGACGTCGACGGCGATCGTCGCCGTGCCTGGTCTCGATCTGAAGCAGCTCCCGATCAAAAGCATTGCGCCGATTCGCCGCGCCGAGGCGCCGGCACCGGCCCCGGCCGCGCCGCAATCTGCGCTCCCGCCGGGCTTGCCGGTGCTGGCCCGCATTCCCAACATGGTGTCGTCAGATGCCGTCAGGAGCGTCTGGCAGACTCCGATTTCGACGGCGGCCGAGCCCGATCTCAGTCCGCATCTTCAATTGCTGATCGAGAACATCGAGCAGCTTCCGGGTGAGCACGGCAAGGTGGCGCTGCTGCTGTCGGTCGAGACCGGTGCGGGCGGCAGCACCGTCGCACGGTCGCTCAACCGGTCCGCCGTCAAGAACGGGATGCTCAGCGTCCTGATCGAGATGGAAACCAGGCGCGCCGAAGCCGCGCCGCCGCAAGGCTCAGGGATCATCAAGGCCGATCTGCCGTCGGTCGTCGAACTGCTGGGCGCCAGCAGCAAGGCGCCGCCCTATCCCCAGGACGACATTCGCGCCGATTTCGGCCTGATCATCGTCGACGCATCGTCGCTTGCCATGCAGCCGGCCGCGGTCGCGCTGGCCGCCCAGGCTGACCTGGTGATCCTGGTGGTTCGCGAGGGCGCCGCCGACCCGGCTGCGATCGGCAAGGCGCGGACCGATCTGTCCGGCTTCGGTTCGGTCCCGATTGCGCTCGTCGTCAATCGCGTGGCGGCCAATGCCGCGGTCAGCAACCCTCAGCGCGAAGCCCTGGGATTGGCAAGCTGAAGGTCTCTTGTTTGACGGGTTTTCTTCACGCGAAGCGGCGTCCATCCCGCATCAAGTGCGGGACAGGCTTTCGGTTGAAGACGCTCTAGTCCTTGGTATCCGCAACGCGGACTGCGTAAGCGCCAGCCTTCGACGACGACAGATGCGACAGCACCAGAATTGACGGGTCGACGCCGGTCCGCCGGCGGCACAGCACATTGAGCGCGATGGTGGCGAGCACCAGAGAAACCGTCGCCGAGATCGCCGCCCCGAGCACGCCGAGCCAGGGGATCAGCACGACAAATCCGATCAGCCGCAACGCCACGTTGGCGGCGACAACAGGAACATAATCGCGCTCATGCCCCGTCAGCTGCAGGACCGCGGCGGACGGCCCGCCTGCCGCCTGGAAGGCCGTTCCGATCGCGAGCACGATCAACACCCACTGCTGCGCGGCGAAATGCGGTCCGAACAGACCGAGAAGGTAGGGAGCGCCGACCCAGACAATGACGAGCCCGCTGAGCACGCAGAGCGCGGTCACCTCGGCCATCAGCTTCAGCGTATGTTCGAGCTCGCGGTGATTCTTGCTGAAATACAGCGACGGCAACCGGCGCGCGCCGAACGTGTAGAGCGCAGCGGAAAGCATCGCGAAGATGTTCGCCAGACGCGAGGCGGCGAAATAGACGCCCGCAGTGGCTGGATCCAGCATCCAGTAGACCAGGATGACGTCGAAATATTGGTTCGCTGCTTCGAGAATCGAGGCGAGCCAGAAGCGGAACGCGCTGCGGTTCCAGCGCGATGTCTCGAAGAGCGCCGTGACCGTGCGCAGGTTCGGCAGCACGCGCACGATCGACACGATCTGCACGATCAGCCCCAACGCCATCGCGACCGTCATCGCGGTGAACAGTTCGGCCGGGGTAAGCTGGCGGTGGCCGAACAGCGCCGCGATCAGGACCAGGACCACAGCGACCCGCCAGAAGAATTCGCGATTACCTTCGCCCATCAGGATGCTGACCAGTGATCGTGCGATCTGGCTGCCGAGCATCAACCCGGCATTGACGGCGGTGAACGCCGAGACCGAGAGGATCAAGAGCCACCATTCGCCGCGAATGCCTGCCACCGCGGCGATCGCGGCGATCGAGATCAGCATTCCGATCGCCGAGTACTTCAGGCTCGACAGCAGCACGCCCTTGGTCAACTCGGCCTGGCCGCGCACCTCGTACTCATTGAGAAAGCGAACCAGCAGCAGCTCCTGACCGACCAGGCCCACGACCGCCGCGATCTGGGCGATGGAGAGCAAGGTTGCGAAGTCTCCGAACGCGTCAGGCGTCATCGTCCGCGCCGCCAGCGAGAACAGGGCGAACGCGAGCCCGCCGCTGCCAACCTTGAGGAGGATGGTCCCGGCAACGCCGCGCGTCACATCGCGCCGTAGCATTTGGAGAACAGAGGCAATCACAAGAGACGTCTCAATATCCTGTCGGACTACTGACCTTAGCAACCGGTGAGGTCTGGAGTGTTAATGTTCTCTTGCTAAAATTCCGTTCCTTCCAGCGGGGCTTGAGGCGCTACGGCCAATATGTCGCGCTGCTCCATTCTGGAACGCTGCCGTCCTCGCTGTGTCCAAACGGCGCAGATCGGATTTTTTGCCTGGCGCCCGGTTCGACAGCGTGGGCCGCGCTGGTTGAAGCCGCGTTAGCGCGTCAACGGCATCCGTCGAAGCTCCATGGCCTGGCAGTTGCCCCGCCAGCCTGCCGTGGAGCGCCCAAAACGTCGGTTTCATGACCGCTGTGGCTGCAAGCCATGTGCCGGGAACGGGCTGATCGCGGTGGGGGCGGTGTCGTTAACCTCAATACTGGAACTCGTCGTGCCCGTCCTGCGCAGCGGCAGTGCAGGCAAGGAAATTGCAGTTCCGTGACCAATTAGCCGTCGGAGCGGACAAAGATGATTGCCGAGGAAAGCATGGCCCAGCCAATCGCAACCTGCGAGGCTGAAACGATCGACGCGGATGTAGCCATTGTCGGCGCCGGTTTGGCGGGCTCGCTCGCGAGGGCCGTCCTCTCCCGGGCTGGCTATCGGGTCGTCCTGATCGACAAGCGCTCGATCCCGCCGGATGAATTCCGCGTCGAAAAGATCGCCGGGCGGCAGATCGATATCTTCCGCCGCCTGGGGTTCATCGACGACGTCGAGGCCGTCGCCTCGTCCTATGACCGGGTGCTCAACATCAGGGACGGCAGACTGGTCGATATCGGCGTCGGCCGGTCCTACGGGGTTTCCTATGCCAACCTCGTTGACATGGCCCGCGGGCTGACGCCTGATACATCCAGCTTCCTGCTCGACCAGGTGATCAATGTCAGCTGCAGCGAGGATCGTCAGCAACTGACGCTGGCCTCCGGAAAACGCGTCGTCTCGCGCCTGGTCGTTCTGGCGACCGGCATGGCGGGCGCGCTTGGCTACAATCTCGGAATGCGCCGGCAGATGATCGCCGCGCGCCACTCGGTGACGTTCGGCTTCACGATCGCGCGGCCGGATAACGCGCCATTCGGCTTCGACGCGCTGACCTGCTACGGCAAGCAGGCGGCTGACGGCGTCGACTATCTCAGCCTGTTTCCGATGTCGGGCGGCATGCGCGCGAACCTGTTCATGTTCCGCGATCCGACCGATCCGATCATGCGTGAGCTGCGCCGCGACACCCGACGGACGCTGCTTCGCCTGATGCCGGGATTGGAGCGCTACCTTGGCGATTTCCAGATCGTCGGCCAGGTGCACAATTGGGTCATGGACCTGTCCGTGACCGAGGGCCATCTGCAGCCGGGCGTCGTGCTGATCGGCGATGCCTACCAGACCAACTGTCCTGCGGCCGGAACCGGCGTGAGCCGCCTGCTGGTGGACGTCGAGCGTCTTTGCACCGAATATGTGCCGCGCTGGCTCGAGACCGACGGCATGGGTACGGAGAAGATTGCGCAGTTCTATTCCGATCGCGACAAGCTCGCCGCCGACCTGCATTCGCTGCAACTGGCGCGCTTCCGCCAGGCTTTGACCTCCAACACCGATGTGCGCTGGACCATGCAGCGGAAGCTGCACTTCCTGCGTCGCATGATCACGCATCAGGTGGACCGGATTCATCCGGGATGGGTCATGCGCGTTCGTAGCGCGCTCCGCTAAGCGGCAGTAAGGCTTTTCCCAGGCGGCATTACCGCGTGCCGGTCGAGGTGCGGACCGGCCTGAGGTCGGTCACCCGCTTGGCGGCCTGCTTGATCCAGGGCGCCTGCTTCAGCGCAAACAGTGCAAGCGATCCGGCCGCGCTGCCGGCCTGCGTCATGCTCGACATCGGCGTGGGCTGGCCTCCGAACTGCATCTTGTAGGGTTCGTCACCGATGGTGAAATCCAGCACCCGGTCGCCGCGCTCGATGCAGTCCTTGGCAACACTCTCGAACGTCAGCGCGCCGATCGACTGGCTCTTGTATCCCTCGATGTCGAAAGCCGTCATGACGACGAGCAGGCTGCCGCGGTGAGCCAGCCCAAGGGCGGTGGCGATGACCTCGTCATCCATCTTCATGGCGTAGAGCCGGGTAAACGAGCCCATGCCGCGAAGCGCCACGCTCGAGTAGAAATCGAAATATTCCGGACGCTGCAGCAGGTCACCGTCGCCGTGTGCCTGGAAACGCGGGCCGCGAAACTTCCTCATCACGTCCATGGCTTCGCCGATGGAAGCGCTGTCGTTGCAGCATGCGAAGGTGAGCGTGCCCTTCTTGTGGATCTGGCGCCATTTCTTTGCCAGTTCCTTTTGATAGGATTTTCCCAGCGCGTTGAGCTCCCATTGCTCGAACGGCGCGGACAGGACCGTCGCATAGGCATTGGTATCCATCAGGCTGCGGTGAGGCGCCCCGAGCAGATTCTCGATCGGCATCCTGGCATCGAGCAGCTTGGGTATGCGCAGCAGATCGAATGGCCGGACCAGTTTGCGAAGCTGCTCGCAGGCCTGCCGGTCCTGCAGCACGTCGGCGAATGTCGTGGCGGCGCAGACCGGCGACAAATAGTCGGACACGCGAAGGTCCGCGAACTCGATCGTGCGCATCGGGCCGCGCCGCACGCGGAGCAGCGGGAGCACGGCCGCAAGCGCGCCGTTCGCGCGATGACGGACGACGACGACCAGCGGCTTCGCTGCCGCGGCGGGAGCGAGCTTGCGATAGAGGCTGTCGAGCCACAGCGGATGCTGGAAGGCGGTCGCGTCCGAGCCTTCGAACAATGTCGCGTATTCTTCAGACAGGAAGTCGAATGCGTCGTCGATGCAAACACCGAACGCGTCATCATTCTTATTCATGTGAAACCAAACAAACGGGTTTTCAAAGCGCCGGTCGAGCCGCCGTGATCTCCTTATAGCAAAGGCTGATGATCTCGGGCACCGGTAGATTACGATTTGTATTAATGTAGTCCCTCGACCTTTGCGCAGTGTTGCTGCTCAAACGTCGCCGGCCTTGCGGAATCTTGTGTGATGCTGTCGCTCCGCCCAGCGCCGGCATCGTTAACCATCCCTTACGGTCCGTCTCACGTCACGCTGCCGCGTGATATCGCATCCGTCTGGACCGGATATTGCAGTTAGGTGCACGTAAGCACTGGAGCCCCTGCTGAAATGTTGACTAACAGCCAAAAAGCCCGCGTTTCCGACGCAATCTCGCCCCTGCAGGCCGATCGCGAGCGGCCGCGGCGTCTCGATTCGGATATGGCTGCTCCAGCTGTCCGGATTTGCAACACTTCGAGCGCCGGGCAGCCGGTTTCCTTCGCGGATGGGCCAGCCGAATCAACGATGCCGAACGGCGTGCCGGAGCGGCGCACCAATCCTGTCGGCAGGGCTGCGACCGCCAGCGTTGCTCGCGCTACGATCGGCGGGCTACGGCTCGCCGTGCTCGATCGCGAGCAGACCGCGGATTTCATGGTCGAGGCGGTGTATCCGAACCGGCGTATCAATCGGCCGCTGTATCTGACGTCAGCCAATGGCGAGGTGCTGTCGCGCTGCTCCACCGAGCCGATGACCGATCGGCTGTTCCGTGCCGCCGACCTGATCAATGCCGACGGGCAGCCGCTGGTCATGGTCTCGAAGCTGCGCTCGCCGAACCCGCTTCCCGAGCGCGTTGCGACCACGGATTTGTTCCACGACGTCGCGCGCAAGGCCGAAGAACTCGGGCTGACCTTCTACCTGTTTGGCGCCAACGAGGTCGAAAACAAGGCGGCCATCGCCAATGTGCGCCGGGCCTATCCGGCTCTCAAGATCGTCGGCCATTCGCACGGCTATCTGCGCGGCGACGCGCTTCGGGCCAAGGTGGATGAGATCAACGCCCTGGCGCCGGACTTTCTCTGGGTCGCGCTTGGCGTGCCCTACGAGCAGGCCTTCGTCGACGAATTCATGTCGCAGCTTGGTAATGTCGGCGTCATCAAGACGTCGGGCGGATTGTTCAACTTCCTGTCCGGATCGCGGCCGCGCGCGCCGAGATGGATGCAGATCGTCGGGCTCGAATGGGCCTGGCGTCTTTGGCTCGAGCCGCGCCGGCTGTTCTGGCGCTATCTGACGACCAATCCGCACGCTCTCTATCTGCTGTTCAACCGGACCCGGTCCTCGGCGACCAGGGACTGAGTCCGTACCGAGTGCAATGTGCCGCTCCGATCCACCGGAGCGGCGAGCTCATCAATGAGCGGAGTACAACTGATATGGACGGTCGAGCAGTCGATAGCTCGGTCTGGCGGGCGCCGGGCGTTGATGCGGAAAATTTCGCGCGAACCGTCGTCAATTGGTCGATCACGGTCAACGTGATCATGTCGATGGGGACGTTCCACCCCGCGCTGCTTCCGACCGAGGTGACGCTGGTTCAGCAGGCCGTCGCCCTGCTGATGTGGGGCCTGCTGATCTATGCGAGCCTGTTCATCCGTCCCTGCCTGCGGCTGGCGTTCAATCTCGACACGCTGGTGATCGTCGCATTCTACGCGTTCGCCACGATTTCGGTGCTCTGGAGCAATTTGGACGCGGCGGCCCTGATGAAGGCCGCGGCGCTCGCGGTCACGACGCTGGGCGCGTTCTGCATGGTCAGCCGCGTCGACATCGACGACATCGTGAAATCGACCACCCGCGGCCTCTTCGTCCTGATCGCGGGCTCGGCGTTTTGTGCGGTCGCACTCCCGGACATCGGCGTGGACCAGACCTGGATGCACAATGGGCAATGGCAGGGTGTCTTCGAGTCGAAGCAGACCCTGGGCTTCGCTGGCGCCTATCTCATGTTCTTTGCCTGTTATCGAAAGACAACCGGACAGGGATGGCTGCCGTTCCTCATCACGTTCGCGCTCGCTTCGACCTGCGTCGTCTTTTCGGAGTCGCGCGGCGCCGGCGCCTTGTCGCTGGTCGCTTGTGCGCTGTTGCTGACCTCCTTGTGGTCGGTCAAGTGCATGCGGGTCTACGCGGTGCTGCCATGTGCCATGTGCGTCGCTGCCGTGTTGCTGATGCTGTACTTCTATGCGACCGGATACGACTCGATCCACGTGTTCGACACGATGATCAATTTTACCGAGAGAACCTTCATCTGGCATTACGCCATCAGCCATTTCGATGATGCGCCGCTGTTCGGATTTGGCATCAACGGGTTCTGGACCAGACCGGAGATCTACGACTATTTCAACCAGAACCACGGCTGGGTGCTCGACAATTACCACAACGGCTACATCGCCATTCTCGTCGAAACCGGATTCCTGGGCTATTTCCTGTTCATGGCGAGCGTCTTTCTGTTTTCCTACAAGATGCTCTGCCTGATCGCGGAGCGGGCGATCGACCGGCTGCATTGCGCGCTGATCGTCGGGTTCGTCTTCCTCAACTGCCAGACCAATTTTACCGAAACGGTCTTCCTGCGCTCGACGATGTTCACATCGGTGCTGTTGATCGCCTTTTTCCTCGCCGCTTGCCGCTCGTTGCCGTCGCAGCGCCTGCAGCTGCGCGAGCTGGAGCCGTCATGACCGCGTTTCGTTTTGTTCCGCAAAGAGCCTTAGGCGTGCTGCTGGCGGCGGCGCTTTCTGCCGTGCTGATCTCGCCCGCGCGTGCGGCCGGGCAGGGGGCGTCTCCGGACGCCGCGGCGTTGGGGCGCGGCATCAATATTCTTGGCTATGACGGCATCTGGGACGGTTACCCGAACGCGCCCTTTCGCCTGGAAAACCTCACCGCCATCCGCAAGGCAGGCTTTTCACACGTCCGGATCAACTTCTTCGGCTTCAAGCACATGGATGCCGGCAACATTCTGGATGACGCCGTCTTGCGGCGCCTCGATGCCGTGATCGAGCAGGTGCTGGCGAGCAAGCTGATCCCGATCCTCGATGAGCACGACACCGATCTCTGCCAACGCGACGTGTCGGAATGCACCGCAAAGCTCAAGGCGTTCTGGCGCCAGATTGCGTCGCGCTACGCGGGCAAATACCCGGCGCTGGTGTTCGAGATCCTGAATGAGCCCGGCGGGAACATGACGTCGGCCGAGTGGAACGCGCTGCTCGGCGAATGCCTGGCCATCGTCAGGGGCACGAATCCGAAGCGCAATGTGGTTGTCGCCATCCTGAACACCGAGCAGCTGCCGGTCGAGCAGCTGACGCTGCCGGCCGGCGACAGGAATCTCGTCGTCACGTTCCACTATTATTTGCCGCTGCAATTCACCCATCAAGGCGCGCCGTGGTCGGCGACTTTCTCGAAGATCGGCCCGCTGAGCTGGGGCTCGGCGGAAGACGAAGCCAAGGCCGCCGCGGATTTCGACAAGGTCAGGTCCTGGTCGGAGAGGGAGCAGCGCCCGATCTATCTCGGCGAGTTCGGCGTCTACGAGCACGCGCCGGCGGAGAGCCGGGCGAAGTACCTGTCGTTCGTGGCGAGGCGCGCTGAAAGCTTCGGCTGGGCGTGGGCCTATTGGCAATTCGATCACGATTTCGCGGCATTCGACGGCGCCCGGCAACGCTGGAACAGGGACATCCTCCGCGCGATCATTCCTCCGGCTCGATGAACCCATGCGGCCCTTGCGCGGCCTCTGATTCAGGATCGCGCGGAACGCCATGCCTTGCCTTGCATGGCCCGAGGAATGATACTCGCTCCGGACAGCCAAGCCTAAGGAATCGAGAGCGTTGCCGGACATTGCGAGCAGGGAACAGTTCGATGTCAAGCGTGCAGCCTTTGCCGCGACCATCGGCAACATGCTGGAGTTCTACGACTTCATCACCTACAGCTTCTTTGCAACCGAGATCGGGCGCACCTTCTTTCCCGCGCATAGCGAATACGGCAGCCTGATGCTGTCGCTTGCGACCTTCGGCGCCGGCTTCCTGACGCGGCCGATCGGCGGCATCGTGCTCGGCATCTTCTCCGACCGGGTCGGCCGGCGGCCGGCGATGCTGCTGAGCTTTGCGCTGATGGGTGGCGCGATCCTGACCATCGCGTTGACGCCGTCCTATGCCGCGATCGGCGTCGTGGCTCCGATCATCGTGATCCTGGCGCGGATGGTGCAGGGCTTCGCGCTCGGCGGCGAAGTCGGACCGACCACGGCCTATCTCATCGAGATCGCGGCACCCAGGAATCGCGGCCTGGTGGTGGCATGGCAGCCCGCCAGCCAGGAGGTCGCAGCGACCGTCGGCGCCCTGGTCGGTGTCATCCTGAGCAGCACGATGGCGCCAGACATGCTGCAGGCGTATGGATGGCGCGTCGCGTTCCTGCTCGGGGCGGTGTGCCTGCCGTTCGGCATATGGATGCGCCGCACGCTGCCGGAAACGGTCCCTCACGGCGAGCGCGATGCCGCAAGCGTCGAGCGCTCGAACCATGTCATGCTGGCGCGCCGGCATCTTCGGGTGATCGTGCTGGCCGTGATGATCCTGGCCAGCGGCACGATCTCGACCTACGTGACGCAATACATGACGACCTATGCCAAGAATACGCTGCATGTGTCGCCGTCGCTGGCGTTCACCGTCTCGCTGGTGAGCAACGGACTTCAGATCATCGGCGCGGTGCTGGGCGGCTGGCTTGCCGACCGGCTCGGACGCAAGCCTGTCATGATCTGGCCGCAGCTGGTCGTGCTGGTGCTGACCTATCCGGCCTTCCTGTGGATCGTCCGGGACCCCGGCGCGTGGTCGTTGCTGTTCGGCTTCGGCATCCTGTCATTCATCGGATCGCTGCCGTTCACGGCATTCTATGCCGCCTTCACCGAAGCGCTGCCGCAGAACATCCGCGGCGGCGTGTTCGCCACGATCTACGCGGTCGCGATCGCGACCTTCGGCGGCACCGCGCAACTCGTGGTCACATGGCTGCTTCATGCGACAGGAGATCCGCTGGCGCCGTCCTGGTATCTGCTGCTCGCGGCAGCGGTCGGCATCGTGGCCATGAGCTTGATGCCCGAGACCGCCCCGGTGAAGGTCGGCGAGAAGTAACCGCTGGGCTCAGTCCATGTCGCGAAAGGCGTGGCCGTTGGCCTCGATCTCCTTCACGAGCTGCGGCGGCAGATTGGCCTGCGCCGAGGTGCCGTCGAACACCCAGTCCTTGGCGTCGCCGAGATCGGGAAGGCCGGCGCCCTTGCGGACGTAGAGTCCGACCGACGCCTTCTTCGGGTTGATGTAGAGATCGTAGTCCATTGCGCGCCTCCTCTCCGTTGAAGTTCAACGGAAGCTCCGGCACAGATTGGCCGGAGGCTTCCTGGAAGAGTCTACGCCGGCGGGTCTAGGCAGGTTTCTTCGCCTCCGGCGCAAGCACCACCGACGCTTCGCTGGTCAGCATCAGGAAGGTGATGGTCTCCTGGAAATACAGCTGGACCGAGGTCGCCGAGTGGCTGAGATAACCGATCGAAAGGTCCTGGCCGATCGAGAGCTGGAAATCGCCGCCGCGGGTGGTGAGCAGGACGCCGCCCTCGATCGCAGGCGCCCAGATGATCTTGCCGTCGATCAGGCGCTGGATGTGTTGCAGGACCGGGTAGCCGTCGTCGGTCGCACCGCCGATCGCGGTGTAGGGCTCGGTGCCGAGCAGGAGCGTATAGGGACCGTTGACGCCGGCGAGCCGCAACTGGCTGACCGCTTGCGCGACCACGGCGGGATAGTTCTTGATGCTCGACGGCAGCTTCAGCACCGGGTTGCTGGTGCCCTGACGGATGCCCTGAATGCCGGCAGCCGTGTAGCCATCGAACACCGCGCGATCTTCGGCGAAGGCGATCTTTCGCGCGGCTTCCTTGAGCGGATCCCAGTCGGAATCATTGGAGCCGCGTTCGACGTCGTCGATCGCCTGGCGCGAGAGCTCGAACGGCACACGCAGCTCGACCAGCGCGCGGACGTCGCGCTGCGTCGCCTCGACCCCGTCACCGGGTGTCGCAATTTTCTTGAGATGGCCGGTGCCGACCGCGGAGAAATCCGTGCCCTTCGGACCATCGACGTCGACGACACGGCGCGCCGCCAGATGGCGCTTCAACGTCCGCGAGGCTTCCTCTTCGATCTGGGCCCATGCCGCGTCCGAGATGGGGGCCAGTCCCCGATGAAGATTATTCATGTCCAGCCTCTCCTTTGAGTGAGCCGATCCCGAGCGATCCGTCGGACGGCGGTATTTTTTGTGCAGGGGTCTCGTCAGCCCCGGCGTCATCCAGCGACGGCTCAGCCGGCGCGGCCGCAGGTGGCTCGCTGGTGACTTCCTCCAGGAAGGTCGCCGACGGAATGAAGAACAGCATGCCGGTCACGGCGCGGCTGAAGTCGAGCAGGCGGTCGTAATTGCCCGGCGGCTTGCCGACGAACATGTTCTCCAGCATCTGCTCGATCCGGTGCGGGGACTTGGCATAGCCGATGAAATAGGTGCCGAACTCGCCCTTGCTGATGTTGCCGAACGGCATGTTGTCGCGGACGATATCGAGCTCCTCGCCATTCTCGACGATCGTCGTGAGGGCATTGTGCGCGTAGCTCGGCTTCACCGCATCGTCGAGCTCGATGTCGGACAGTTTGGTCCGGCCGATGATCTTTTCCTGCATCTCGACCGGCAGCTCGTTCCACTTCTTCAGATCGTGCAGGTATTTCTGCACGATTACATAGCTGCCGCCGGCGAAGGCTAAATCCTCGTCGCCGATGATCGTGGCCTCGGTCGCCGCCTGGTCCTCCGGATTTTCCGTGCCGTCGACGAAGCCGAGCAGGTCGCGCTCATCGAAATATTTGAATCCGTGCACCTCGTCCGAGGTGGCAACCGCATCGCCGAGCCGTGACATGATCTGTGTCGCGAGCTCGAAGCACAGGTCCATCGGCACGGCGCGGATGTGAAACAGCAGGTCGCCCGGCGTTGCGACGGCGTGGTGAACGCCGTTGATCTCGCGGAACGGATGCAGACCTTGCGGCTTCGGCGCACCGAACAGCCGGTCCCATGCCTCCGAGCCGATGCCCATGACGCAGGACAGCCGGCCCTCGAGATCGCGGAAGCCGACCGCGCGCACCAGCGCAGCCAGATCGGCACACAGCGACCGCACCACGGTATCAAATTCCGGATTGGGCTTGATCGTGACCGCAAGGAAGATGGCCGCGCGCGTCAGCTTCGCAGCGACCGGTTGCGGAACGGCTGATGGCACGCATCTCTCCTTAACTAACGGCACTTTCACGCGAAAAAGGTCTCGACTGGACGCCGGATCGACGTCCAGACAGGGCAGAGGAGCATGCCATCGGAGCCTTTACAAGAGCCCGGATCGCTAGGCTTCCGCGGACGGACCAACCGGCTTGCCGGACTTCTCCTCCTCAAGGGTCACGGCAATGGCGGCGTTGGCGGAGAGCCGGACCTTGGAGCCTTCGACACCGGCGACGAAGCCGAGCTCGATATAGTGGTGATGGCCTTTGTGGAAGCCGTCGCTCTCGCTCTTCTTGAGCTTGATGCGGTTGCCTTCCACGTGATCGACGGTGCCGACATGCACGCCATCGGCGCCGATGACCTCCATGTTGTCCTTGATGTTCTGCTGCGTCATGGCGCTCTCCCTGGTTGCAGGTCGGCTTGTATATTCAGCTTGCATATGATGCGCCCGGACGACGCGGCGATGACGGCGCGCCGTTGGCAATCCGGGCTTCTCTCACACCGGTTCGAATTCGTCTGCGGCAGCGTTCTCGGGCTTCTTGCCGTTGAAGGTGAGGCCGGCCTTGGTGGCGGAGAGCTTCACCCGCGAGCCGTCGCGGACGTCGCCGGCGAGGATCATCTCGGCGAGCGGATCCTGCACGCTGCGCTGGATCACTCGTTTCAGCGGACGGGCGCCATAGGCTGGATCCCAGCCCTTCTCCGCCAGCCAGTCGCGCGCCTTCGGGTCGAGCTCCAGCTCGATCTTGCGATCCTCGAGCAGCTTGCGCAGGCGCGAGAATTGAATCTCGACGATGCGGCCCATGTCGCTCTTCTGCAGCCGGTGGAACAGGATGATCTCGTCGATGCGGTTGAGGAACTCGGGCCGGAAATGCGCCCGCACCATGTTCATCACCTGCTCGCGCACCGCGCTCGTGCTCTGGCCCTCCGGTTGGTTGACGAGATATTCCGCGCCGATATTCGAGGTCATGATGATCAGCGTGTTGCGGAAATCGACGGTGCGGCCCTGGCCGTCGGTGAGACGGCCGTCGTCGAGCACCTGCAGCAGCACGTTGAAGACATCGGGGTGCGCTTTTTCGATCTCGTCGAACAGCACGACCTGGTAGGGCCGGCGCCGCACGGCTTCGGTCAGCGCGCCGCCCTCGTCGTAGCCTACATAGCCGGGAGGTGCGCCGATCAGCCGCGAGACCGAGTGCTTCTCCATGAACTCGGACATGTCGAGACGGACCATCGCGGTCTCGTCGTCGAACAGATATTCGGCGAGCGCTTTTGCGAGTTCGGTCTTGCCGACGCCGGTCGGACCTAAGAACATGAACGAGCCGATCGGCCGGTTCGGGTCCTGCAAGCCGGCGCGGGCGCGGCGCACCGCGGTCGACACCGCACGCACGGCCTCGGCCTGGCCGACGACGCGCTTGCCGATCATCTCCTCCATGCGCAGCAGCTTGTCCTTCTCGCCTTCGAGCATCTTGTCGACCGGCACGCCGGTCCAGCGCGACACCACCTGCGCGATATTGTCGGCGGTCACGGTCTCGCTGGCGGACGAGGTCTCGCTGGCCTCGACGGCAGCGAGCTTCTTCTCGAGCTCCGGAATGCGGCCATAGGCCAGCTCGCCCGCCTTCTGGAATTCGCCCTTGCGCTGCGCGTTGGCAAGCTCGGTGCGCAACTGCTCGAGCTCACCCTTCATCTTCTGCGCGTCGGAGAGCTTGCTCTTCTCCGACCGCCATTTCGACGTCATGTCCGCCGACTTCTTCTCGAGATCCACGAGATCCTTCTCGAGGGTTTGCAGACGGCTCTTGGAGCCGAGATCGGTCTCCTTCTTCAGTGCCTCCTGCTCGATCTTGAGGCGGATGATCTCGCGGTCGAGCGAGTCGAGTTCCTCAGGCTTGGAATCGACCTGCATCTTCAGTCGCGCCGCGGCCTCGTCCATCAGGTCGATGGCCTTGTCGGGCAAGAAGCGGTCGGTGATGTAGCGGTTCGACAGTGTGGCGGCAGCCACCAGCGCCGAATCCGCGATGCGCACGCCGTGATGCTGCTCGTATTTGTCCTTGAGGCCGCGCAGGATCGAGATGGTGTCCTCGACCGTCGGTTCGGAGACGAACACCGGCTGGAATCGCCGGGCCAGCGCCGCATCCTTCTCGACATGCTTGCGGTATTCGTCGAGCGTGGTGGCGCCGATGCAGTGCAACTCGCCGCGAGCGAGCGCGGGTTTCAACAGGTTCGATGCGTCCATCGCGCCGTCGCCCTTGCCGGCGCCGATCAGCGTATGCATCTCGTCGATAAACAGGATGATCCCGCCCTCGGCGGACGTCACCTCCTGCAGCACCGCCTTGAGCCGTTCCTCGAACTCGCCGCGATACTTTGCACCGGCAATCAGCGCGCCGAGGTCGAGCGCGAGCAGCGCCTTGTCCTGCAGGCTCTCCGGTACGTCGCCATTGACGATGCGCAGCGCCAGACCTTCGACGATCGCGGTCTTGCCGACGCCGGGCTCGCCGATCAGGACGGGATTGTTCTTGGTGCGGCGTGACAGAACTTGAATCGTGCGCCGGATCTCCTCGTCGCGGCCGATCACCGGATCGAGCTTGCCGTCTCGCGCGGCCTGGGTGAGATCGCGGGCATACTTCTTCAGCGCGTCGTAGGCGTTTTCGGCGGTCGCGCTGTCGGCGGTGCGGCCCTTGCGCAGCGCATTGATCGCTGCATTCAGGTTCTGCGGACTGACGCCGCCCTTGGCGAGCAGCTTGCCGGCCTCGCTGTCCTTGTCGGCTGCCAGCGCCTGCAGCAGGCGTTCCACCGAGACAAAGCTGTCGCCGGCCTTGTCGGCGGTCTGTTCCGCCGCGGCGAAGGCGCGCGCGGTCTCGGGCGCGAGGTAAATCTGTCCGGAGCCGGCGCCGCTCACCTTCGGCACCTTCGCCAGCGCGTCTTCGGTCGCCTTGAGGATCGCGCGCGAGTTGCCGCCGGCGCGGTCGATCAGGCCTGCTGCGAGGCCTTCACTGTCGTCGAGCAGCACCTTCAGGACGTGGAGCGTCGAGAACTGCTGGTGTCCTTCGCGCGTCGCGAGCGATTGTGCCGACTGAATGAAGCCGCGGACGCGATCGGTATATTTTTCTATGTTCATCGTGGCACCTCAAGGCAGCACAGGCTCGTCGAGATCCAATATGCCACGCATTGCCGCCGGCGACAGATGGCGGAACGATGACATCCATCATGCGACAGGCGTCCAATCGTGCCTGGCGGAGAACCGCGGGCCTGACGCCACCGCTGCTCGCATCGTGTGGTCGTTTCAGGGGAGTGTCAATCGCGGAGCGCGGCCGCCGGCATACCGCTTTTGAGGTGTTGCGACTGCCAGTGTTGGCTTCTGGCACTCATCCGGAGGCACTGCTACGGACGCGCCGACAAACCGGGGTCCGGCATCACGCCGACGGCGGCTCGGCTGATCGTGATGCTTGCGGAATGAGCGGCCCGACGAGCCCGGATGGTTGCAATCATGCGAGAGCCGAAGTCATGTTCGCGATTTCAGTAACTGTGATCTCGCACCTCGCGGAATGCACGCGATGATGCAGACGTGCGTCGCGCTGTTCCACTGAATCGCGCGATGATGAGTCACTGCACACTCTGAACCGTCGATGAATGGCTGCGTGATGCGTTTGGCGCTGTTTCAGGTTGATGTAAGGTCAAGGCGCTAGCGATGAAAGTGTGTCGGTGCGTTGCCGATGCACGGAACTTTTGTTCCGGTTCTCACGTTGAACGTGCTCATCGAAGAGGCTCCCCCAATGATCACTCGTCTTCTTTCGACCGCGTCGTGCGCTGCGATTGCCACGGCGCTGTTCACTGCGACCGCCGTGCCGGCAATCGCGCAGGATGCGGCATGCGCGCCGGTCGCTGCCGTCGAGACCGCGCCGCCGCCGTTGCCGACCTACGATCAGCCGCCGGTGCCGGGGCCCGGTTACATGTGGTCGCCGGGCAATTGGTCGTGGGACGAGGATCGCGGCGATTATTACTGGGTGCCGGGCACCTGGGTGCAGCCGCCGCGGGTCGGCTTGCTGTGGACTCCCGGTTATTGGGGCGCATTCGGCGGCGGCTTCATTTTCCATCAGGGCTACTGGGGCGATCGCGTCGGCTTCTACGGCGGCATCAATTACGGCTTCGGCTACGGCGGTTCAGGCTATGAAGGCGGCCGCTGGGATCACGGCAACTTCTTCTACAATCGCTCCGTGAACAATCTGCAGGGCGCGCGTATCACCAACGTCTACGAGAAGAACGTCACGATCAACCAGACCACCATCAACAACGTCAGCTACAATGGCGGCCGCGGCGGCATCGAGGTGCGGCCGACTCCGGCCGAACGTGCGGTCGCCAAGGAACAGCATTTCGCGGCGACGCCGTTGCAACGCAAGCAGGTCGAGACCGCAAGCCAGGATCCGAGCCTGTTCAAGCGGACCAACAACGGCGTTCCCGCGGTCGCCGCAACGGCGCGGCCCGGCGAGTTGAAGGGACCGGGCGTGGTCCGCGCGCGGCCGGCCGGTGAGGTGGTGCCTGCCAACGCTGCACGGCCGGCAGCCGGGGAGCCGGCGCGGCCAGGCGCCGCAACCGCACCGGCTGACTCCCATGCGCTCCCCGTGCCGGGCAAGGAGCTTCCGGCGGCGCATCCGTCCGCTCAGGAGACCAAGCCTGCGGCCGAGGAGAAGCGCGCAACTCCCGAGACGAAGGTTGAGCCGCATCCCGCTGCACCGGCGCCTGCCGAATCCCATGCGCTTCCGGTCCCCGAGAAGGGGATTGCGGCGCATCCGCCCGCCGAGGTGAGCAGGCCTGCGGTCGAGGAAAAGCGCGCAGCGCCTGCCGCCGAGCCGAAGGTTGAGCCGCGGCCTGCAACGGAAGCGGCGCGTCCTGCCGCACCGGAGAGGCGGCCTGAAGAGGTGCGCAAGGAGGAGCCGCGGCCCGAGCCTGCCGCGAAGCCGGTCGCGCGGCCGGAGCAGGTAGCAAGGCCTGAAGCACGACCGGAGCCTGCGGCAAGGCCGGAAGCGCGGCCGGAGACCATGGCACGCCCTGAGGCGCATCCGCAGCCGGCGGCACGGCCGGAGCCGCACGTTCAGGCCGCGCCGCACGTTCAGGCGCCGCCGCATGCTGCGCCGGCCGCAGGTCACCCCGCAGAGGAGAAGCGCCAGGAGCAACGCTGAGGTAAGATCGCGCTCCGCCGGCTCGTTCCGGCGGAGCGCGCACTCTCTTCTGCCCGCGCGCAGGCGATCATCACTGGAGGTCGGTCATGGCACAGAGTCACGGTGGCAGCGGACAGCTTGACGACGGCAAGCCACGCCTGAGCGAGGACGATATGCAGCGAGCCCTGCTTGGCCCGCGGGGTGTGCCGGGCAAGCCGGATCCCGCCAGGATGACGCCGCAGCAGAAAAAGAACATGCCGAACTATCTCGATCCCGGACATACCTCGTAGCGGGCCGCGATCTGAGCGCATGCTGCGTCGCCCATTGCCGGGCGATGTGCGAGCGCACTTGCAAATCGGCTGCTTTTGCGCCCTCATGATTGCAGGTGCACTCACGGTGTTGCGGAGCAGGTTGTGAGAAATCCGTACGAGGTTCTTGGCGTTGCCCCGACGGCGTCCTCGGCCGATATCCAGAAGGCCTATCGAAAGCTGGCGAAGAAGCTGCATCCGGATCTCAATCCGGGTGACAAGGCGGCTGAAGAAAAATTCAAGGAAGTAGCTGCGGCGAACGATCTGCTCTCAGATGCCGACAAGCGCAAGCGCTTCGACGCCGGCGAGATCGACGCTGATGGCACCGAGCGGCCGCAGCATCGCTACTACCGGGATTTCGCCACCGCGGATGGGGGGCATTCCTACGCCGACAGTTCCGGTTACGCCGATTACATGGACCAGGACGACGCGTTCGCCGAGCTGCTACGCCGCACCGAGCAGGCGCGTGCCAACCGGCGCGGCCGCGACCTGCACTACAGCCTTGTGATCGATTTCGCAGAATCGATCGCCGGCGCGAGCAAGCGCCTGGCGCTTCCCGATGGCGGCACGCTCGATGTGACGATCCCACCGGGACTGATCGACGGTCAGGTCATTCGTCTGCGCGGCAAGGGCATGCCCGGCACCGGCAAGGGCGGCCCCGGCGACGCGCTGATCGAAGTGGAGATCAGGCCCGATCCGCGCTTCACCCGCGAGGGCGATGACATTTCGCTGGAATTGCCGATCTCGCTGTCAGAGGCGGTGCTCGGCGGCAAGGTCAACGTTCCGACGCCGACCGGCGCCGTGACTATGACGGTTCCGAAAGGCTCGAACACCGGCACGACGCTGCGGTTGCGCGGAAAGGGCGCGCCCCGGGCCGGCGGTGGTCATGGCGATGAGTTCGTCAAACTCAAGGTGGTCCTGCCCAAGGGACCCGATCCCGCGCTCGAGGCGTTCGTGTCGAACTGGGATCGCAAGGGATTCAATCCACGCGATGATGGTGCATCATGAACAAGCAGCAGTTCCTGATCGATGCGGGTCTGGAGGTGCAGACCCTGGAGTTCTGGATCGAGCAGCAATGGCTCGTTCCGGACGAGACGACGCACGAGATCAGCTTTTCCGACACCGACCTGGCGCGCGCGCATCTGATCCGGGATCTGAAAGGTGATTTCGGCGTCAACGACGAGGGGATCGACGTCATCCTCCATCTGGTCGACCAACTGCACGGCCTGCGCCGGGCGTTCGAAGAGTTGCACAAGGATATCGCGTCATCGCCGCGCTAGCCGCCTCGCTTACGGCGAACCTCGGTCCCGGGAGACCATCATGACGGACAAGCCGACGCCGCTGGCTCATGGCGAGATCGACGTTCTGATTTTGCAGGCGCTGGTGCGTAAGCTGATCGCAAAGGGCGTGCTGACGCCGGACGACGTCCGCGCGATGTTGTTCGAGGCCGCGAAAAATCTCGACCTTGTCGGCAGCGAGCTGACGACGGAAGCCGCCAACATCATCGTGCAGGAAGATCTGGCGCCGGCATTCCTCGGCGGTTGATTTCGTCAGGTCTGGCCGCTGCGGTTGGAGACCAGCCGGATTTGCGTGATCTGGTCGGCATTGCCGGCAAGATAGGCCTGCGCGTCGCGCACGAGACGCTCGATCGCCGCGGCGTCATAGCTCGGATGACGGGTGTTCAGATGCAAATCGGTCTCGATCTGCATCACATTGGTGGTGGCCTCGGCGCCGAGCTCGATCGAGAACGACACCAGCGAAACGTGCGGGCTCTTGAACGCCATGTCTTGATCTCCTTTCGTCGCGCAGCGGGCGCCGTTACCTTAGGCTGCGGAATCTTCCCTTGCGCTCGCAGCATTTTGCGTAACCGCACCAGAGTGTTTGCGGTCGAGCTCCTCGATCATGCCGCGGGCAATCTCGCGCTCGCCCATGATCACGATGTCGGCCCCGAGGCCCTTCAGATGATCGACCTCGGCGTCGGAATGCGCCCGCGCGATGATCTGGATGGCGGCATTCGCCGCGCGCGCCTGCTCGACGATCTGTCCGGCCTCGAACGCCTCGGGAATGGCGATCACCAGCGATCGGGCGCCGGCCGGATTGGTTGCGCGCAGCACGCTGGCGCGCGCGGCGTTGCCCATCAGGGCTTGGATGCCGCGCTGCCTGAGCTTTGCGACCATGTCGTCGGATGCCTCGACCGCGAGGAACGGCGCGTTGCGCTGATGCAGCGCATCGCCAACGATGCTGCCGACCCGGCCGTAGCCGACCAGGATGGTGTGATCCTGCAAGTCGGTGATCGGGATCGGTTCAGCGGTTGCAACGGTTGGCGAGGAAGCCTGCGGCTTCTCGAGCCGCGAGGTCAGCCAGTCGACCACCGCGAACACCAGCGGGTTGAGCATGATCGAGAAGATCGCGCCGGCCAGGATCAGGTCGCGGCCGGCCTTCGGCAGCAGATTGAGCGCAACGCCGAGCTCGGCCAGGATGAAGGAGAATTCGCCGATCTGGGCAAGGCTCGCCGAGATCATCAGGGCGGTCGCCATCGGGTGACGGAACAGCAGAACGATCACGAGCGCGGCGAGCGACTTGCCGACCACGATCACGAACAATGTCGCGAGAAACGGCCAGGGTTCGCGCACCACGCTGAGCGGATCGAACAGCATGCCGACCGAGACGAAGAACAGCACCGCGAATGCGTCGCGCAGCGGCAGGGTCTCCTGGGCGGCGCGCTGGCTCAGCGGCGATTCCCGCAGCATCATCCCGGCAAAAAAGGCGCCGAGCGCGAGCGACACCCCGAACAGCTTGGTCGCGCCGAACGCGATGCAGAGCGCGATCGCAAGCACGGCCAGCCGGAACAGCTCGCGCGAACCGGTATGCGCGATGTAGTGCAGGGCCCATGGGATCAGCCGGCGTCCGACCACCAGCATCAGCGCGATGAACACGGCGATCTTGACCAGCGTCAGCACCAGCACGCCGGTCAGCCCAAGCCCGAAGCGGGTGGCGAGCGGGTCGGAGGTGAGGGCCGCGCCGTCGCCGCCCTGGAAGCTCGCGACCGCCGGGAACAGCACCAGCGCGAGCACCATGGCGAGGTCCTCGACGATCAGCCAGCCGACCGCGATCTTGCCGCGTTCGGTGTCCATCAGGCGGCGCTCCTGCAATGCGCGCAACAGCACGACGGTACTTGCGACCGACAGCGCGAGCCCGAACACCAGCCCGGCACCGACGGTCCAGCCCATCACCAGCGCGAGGCCGAGGCCCAAGAGTGTGGCGACCGCAATCTGCGCAATGGCGCCGGGCACCGCGATCGCGCGCACCGACAGCAGGTCGTTCAGCGAGAAATGCAGGCCGACGCCGAACATCAGGAGAATGATACCGAGCTCCGCGAGCTCGGTTGCCAGCGCCTGATCGGCGACGAAGCCGGGCGTGAACGGACCGACGGCGACACCCGCGAGCAGATAACCGACCAGTGGCGGAACCCGAAAGCGCTGGGCGATGGTTCCGAAGACGAAGGCGAGTCCGAGGCCCGCGACGATGGTCGCGATCAGAGGTGTGTCATGCGGCATTTCGCCTTGTCGCACAGCATGGTTGACGGTGCACCGCGACCATTTGAGGCGCGGCATTCCGCGCGCGGAATGGTGATCTATTGCTCATGGCGTGAGCATATGATCTCATGCCGAGATGGATCCGCGGCTGCCCAAGACCGATCTGGTCATCTTCGACTGCGACGGCGTGCTCGTCGACAGCGAGGAGTTGAGCTGCCGCTGCCTCGCCGGGGCGATGGCGAAGGCCGGCATCGAGATGAGCACCGAGCGGGCGCTCGAACTCTTCCTCGGGCGCAGCACCACGGCCCTGATCGATTATTGCCGGGGCGTGGGCAAGCCGTTGCCTGCGACCTTCCTAGCCGAATTGGCGCACCAGGTGCGCGAGACCTTCCGCTCGCGGCTCAAGCCGATTGCGGGCATCGCCGCCGTGCTCGCGGAATTGCACCTGCCGTATTGCGTCGCCTCATCGAGCGATCTTGACCGCGTGAGGTTCTCGCTGGAGCTGACCGGTCTTGCGGCGAGCTTCGGACAGCGGCTCTACACCGCGCAGATGGTCGAGCGTGGCAAGCCGGCGCCGGATCTATTCCTGTTTGCCGCCGGCAAAATGGGAGCCGAGCCGCGCCGCACGCTTGTCATCGAGGACAGCGTCAGCGGGGTGACGGCGGCAAAGGCCGCTGGCATGAAAGTGTGGGGATTTGTCGGCGGCGCCCACTATCGGTTGACGGACGGCAGTGCTCTGCTGAAGCAGGCCGGGGCGGATCGAATCTTCGCCGCGATGACCGATTTCTGGAACGAAGGCTGACGTACGATCATGGCTGCGCCCGACAACGAAAAGTCTCGCCTTGACGATGCGGCGCGCGCCGGCTGGCTGTATTTCATCGCGGGCCACACCCAGGACGAGATTGCAAAAATGCTGCAGGTGTCGCGCGCCTCGGCGCAGCGCCTGGTGTCGCTGTGCCTTGCCGAACGGCTGATCACGTTTCGTCTCGAGCACCCCATTGCGGCCTGCATGGAGCTCGCGTCCCGGCTGAAGGAGCGGTTCGATCTGGTGCATTGCGACGTCGTGCCATCGGATCCGGCGGCGCCGCTGTCGAATGCCGGGATTGCGGAGCGCAGCGCCAATCTGCTGGAGCTGACGCTGCGCTCGGAGACGCCGGTCATCGTGGCGCTCGGCACCGGCCGCGCGGTGCGCGCCGCGGTCGAGCGGGTCTCGCCGATCGAGCGGCCCGATCATCAGATCGTCTCGCTGGTCGGCAACATCTCCGCCGACGGCTCGGCGAGCTTCTACGACACGGTCGGACGGCTCGCCGACCGCACCGGTGCACGCCATTACCCGATGCCGCTGCCGTTCCTGATGTCGAGCGAGGACGAGCGCAACCGCATGATCCGCATCGATCCGATCGCGCGGGTGAGGGCGGTCGCCGCCAAGGCCGATCTGCGCCTGATCGGCATCGGCCAGATGGACCAGAAGGCCCAGGTCCATGTCGACGGCTTCGTCACCCGCGAAGAATTGCTGGAGATGATGCGGCTCGGCGCGATCGGCGAGGTGACCGGCTGGGCCTATGACGCCAAGGGCCGCCTGATCAAGGGCGGCACCAACAAGCGCCTGACCAGCATTCCGCCGCAGATCCCTGCGGTGTCGACCACGATCGCGGCGGCCGTCGGCGCCGCCAAGGTGCCGTCGATCAAGGCTGCGCTGGCGGGCCGGGTGATCAACGGCCTCATCACGGATGAGGCCACGGCGCGCGCGGTGCTGGATCGCTAGAGCGCGCTGCATCAGTTCATTTGAACGAACCACGCGCTACGCTTCGCCTCGCCCCGCGCGCGGGGAGAGGCCGGAACGCATCGTCAGATGCGTTCCGGGTGAGGGGGAGTCTCCGCGCATTCCTTTGATTTCGTATGCGCGGAGAGAGCCCCTCACCCCAGCCCTCTCCCCGTAAGAACGGGGCGAGGGAGCGCCGTCCCGTTGCCGTCGCGATGCGAGCCGCATTCCCAGGCGCTGTCGCCTCCCTTCACCTCCGCACAAACCTCCATCCCAGGCTGCAGTGGAACCCGCAATCGCGCGGGACGGCGTAGTCGCGTGCTTGACAAATTTTAACGACGGGATGAACATACGCTCAACACGTGGGCATATGCTCAACGTGACATAAGGGAGGTCACCTTGAAAAACGTCCTTTGCGCCGTTGCGGGCGCGGCTGCTCTTTTGATCTCTGCCCCCTCGATCGCCCAGACCACGCTGACGGTGGCGACCGTCAACAACAGCGACATGATCCGCATGCAGGGGCTCACCAGCGAATTCACCGCGAAGAATCCCGACATCACCGTGAAATGGGTGACGCTCGAGGAGAACGTGCTGCGCCAGCGCGTGACCACCGACATCGCCACCAAAGGCGGCCAGTTCGACGTGCTCACCATCGGCACCTACGAGGTGCCGATCTGGGCCAAGAAGAGCTGGCTGGTGCCGCTCGACAAGCTCGGCGCTGACTACGACGTCAACGACCTGCTGCCGAAGATCAAGGATGCGGTCTCGGTCGACGGCAAGCTCTACGCCGCACCGTTCTACGGCGAGAGCTCGATGGTGATGTACCGCACCGACCTGTTCGACAAGGCCGGCTTGAAGATGCCGGAAAGCCCGACCTGGGACTTCGTGGTCGATGCGGCCAAGAAGCTGACCGACAAGTCGGGCGGCGTCTACGGCATCTGCCTGCGCGGCAAGGCCGGCTGGGGCGAGAACATGGCGTTCCTGACCGCGATGTCCAACTCGTTCGGCGCGCGTTGGTTCGACGAGAAGTGGGAGCCGCAGTTCAATTCGCCGGAATGGAAGAAGACGCTCACGACTTATGTCGACCTGATGAAGCAGGCCGGACCTCCCGGCGCCTCATCCAACGGCTTCAACGAGAACCTCGCGCTGTTCAGCGCCGGCAAATGCGCGATGTGGATCGATGCCACGGTGGCGGCGTCCATGGTGACCAACCCGAAGGATTCCAAGGTTGCCGACAAGGTCGGCTTCGCGCTGGCCCCGAACACCGGGCTCGGCAAGAACGCCAACTGGCTGTGGGCATGGAGCCTCGCGATCCCCGCCGGCTCGAAGAAGGTCGATGCGGCCGAGAAGTTCATCGCCTGGGCGACCAGCAAGGATTACACCAAGCTCGTCGCGTCGAAGGAAGGCTGGTCCAACGTGCCGCCCGGCACGCGCACCTCGCTGTACAAGAACCCCGATTATCTGAAGGTCGCGCCCTTCGCCAAGCTGACCCTGGCCTCGATCGACGCCGCCGATCCGAACAAGCCGACGGTGAAGCCGGTGCCATACGTGGGCGTGCAGTATGCGGCGATCCCTGAATTCCAGGGCATCGGCACCCAGGTCGGCCAGCAGTTCTCGGCCGCGCTGTCCGGCTCGACCACCGTCGATGCGGCGCTCACCGCTGCGCAGTCCGTGACCGAGCGCGAGATGAAGCGCGCGGGCTACATCAAATAAGCCACGCCCAGACAAAGCCAGGGCGCAGCACGCGCCTTGGCCGCCCGACCTAGCTCAAACCTCCCGAGCTGGGCTACTTGCGACCATCCTGTCCCGCAGCGGGATGGTCGCTCCTTTCGAGAGAAGGAGGCGGGGATGGCGACCCAGCAGACCCAACTGCTCGCACGCACGTTGCTCACGCCCGCCGTGGCGCTGCTGTTCATCTGGATGATCGTGCCGCTGGCGCTCACGATCTACTTCGCGACCCTGCACTACAACCTGCTCGATCCCGGCTCCGAATCCTTCGTCGGGCTGGAGAACTTCCGCTACTTCCTGACCGATCCGGCTTTCCTCGCCTCGTTGCAGAACACCCTGGTGCTGGTCGGCTCGGTGCTCGCGATCACGATCATCCTCGGCGTGCCACTGGCGCTGTTGCTCGACCAGCAGGTGGTCGGGCTCTCGATCGTCCGGCTGATGGTGATCGCGCCGTTCTTCGTGATGCCGACGGTGAGCGCGCTGGTCTGGAAGAACCTGTTGATGCATCCGGTGTCGGGCCTGTTCGCCTGGATCGCGCATCTGTTCGGGCTGCCGGCGATCGACTGGTTCAACGATGCGCCGCTGTTCTCGGTGATCCTGATCGTCTCCTGGCAGTGGCTGCCGTTCGCGACCCTGATCCTCTTGACCGCGCTGCAATCGCTCGACGAGGAGCAGAAGGAAGCGGCCGAGATGGACGGCGCGAGTGCGATCTCGACTTTCATCTACATCACGCTGCCGCATCTGGCGCGCCCGATCACGGTGGTGATCCTGATCGAGACCATCTTCCTGCTCACGGTGTTTGCCGAGATCTTCGTCACCACCGGCGGCGGCCCCGGCCTGCAGACCACCAACATCGCCTTCCTGATCTATTCGCAGGCGCTGATCCAGTACGACGTCGGCAGCGCCTCGGCAGGCGGCCTGGTCGCGGTGGTCCTCGCCAACATCGTGGCGTTCTTCCTCGTTCGCATCGTCGGCCGGAATCTGGAGGCGTAACGTCATGGCGCGGATGGTCACGACACGGAACAAGGTGATCTCGACGGCGGCGGCCTGGCTGGTCGGCTTCCTGATCTTCTTCCCGATCCTCTGGATGGTGCTGGCGAGCTTCAAGACCGAGCTTGAGGCCTTCGCCATCCCGCCGTCGTTCCTGTTCTTCCACTGGACGACGGAGAACTACGTCACGGTGCAGGAGCGCAGCGACTACCTGCACCACGCGCTCAACTCGATCATCATCGCCGGCGGCTCGACGCTGATCGCGATGCTGATCGCAATTCCGGCCGCATGGTCGATGGCGTTCTCGCCGACCAAGCGGACCAAGGATGTGCTGCTCTGGATGCTGTCCACCAAGATGATGCCGCCGGTCGGCGTGCTGGTGCCGATCTACCTGATCTACCGAACGTTCGGCCTGCTCGATACCCGAAGCGGCCTGATCTTCATCCTGTGCCTCGGCAATCTGCCGATCGTGATCTGGATGCTGTTCACCTATTTCAAGGAGATCCCGAAGGACATCCTCGAGGCGGCGCGGATGGACGGCGCCACGATCGGGCGCGAGCTGATCTATGTGCTGACCCCGATGGCCGTGCCGGGGCTCGCCTCGACCTTGCTGCTCAATCTGATCCTGGCGTGGAATGAGGCGTTCTGGACCCTCAATTTGTCGACCCTCGAGGCCGCGCCGCTCACCGTGTTCATCGCATCCTATTCCAGCCCGGAAGGATTGTTCTGGGCAAAATTGTCGGCGGCGTCGACGCTCGCGATCGCGCCCATTCTCGTGCTCGGCTGGTTCAGTCAGCGGCAGCTCGTCCGCGGCCTGACCTTCGGCGCGGTCAAGTAGCAGAAAGGCTTTCGCCATGGGTCAGATTACGCTGCAGGGTGTGCAAAAATCATTCGGGCCGGTCCACATCATCAAGGGCGCCGACCTCGAGATCACGGACGGCTCCTTCGTCGTCTTCGTCGGTCCGTCGGGTTGCGGCAAGACCACGCTGCTGCGGCTGATCGCCGG
This sequence comes from Bradyrhizobium sp. B124, assembly GCF_038967635.1. Taxonomy (NCBI): domain Bacteria; kingdom Pseudomonadati; phylum Pseudomonadota; class Alphaproteobacteria; order Hyphomicrobiales; family Nitrobacteraceae; genus Bradyrhizobium; species Bradyrhizobium sp. B124. The sequence goes on from NZ_CP152413.1 coordinate 7,157,913, forward strand.
GCTCGAGGATGTAACCGGCGGCGCCATCCTGATCGACGGACGCAACGTGGTCGATGTGCCGCCGGCCAAGCGCGGGCTGTCGATGGTGTTCCAGTCCTACGCGCTCTATCCGCATATGAGCGTGCGCGGCAACATTGCGTTCGGCCTGAAAATGGCCGGGGTCGCCAAGGACGAGATCAACCGCAAGGTCGAGGCCGCCGCGGCCACCCTCAACCTGACGCCCTATCTCGAGCGCAAGCCGCGCGAGCTCTCCGGCGGCCAGCGCCAGCGCGTCGCGATCGGGCGCGCCATCGTGCGCGAGCCGAAGGCGTTCCTGTTCGACGAGCCGCTGTCGAATCTCGACGCCGCGCTGCGGGTGCAGATGCGGCTCGAGGTGACGCGATTGCAGAAGCAGCTCGGCACCACGGCGATCTACGTCACCCACGACCAGGTCGAGGCCATGACCATGGCCGACAAGATCGTGGTGCTGAACGGCGGCAAGATCGAGCAATATGGCTCGCCGCTCGAGCTCTATGAGAAGCCTAACAACCTGTTCGTTGCAGGCTTCATCGGCTCGCCGAAGATGAATTTCGTCACCGGCGAACTCGCCAAGCAGCAGGGCGCGACCACCATCGGGGTGCGGCCCGAGCATTTGAAGGTCGAGCGCGACGGGCAGGGCGGCTGGCAGGGGACGGTGGCGGTCGCCGAGCATCTCGGCAGCGACACCTTTCTCTACGTCGATGCCGGACCGCTCGGGATGCTGACCGCGCGCTATGTCGGCGAGCTCGACCTGCATCCCGGCGACAAGGTGTCGCTGATCCCGGATCCGGCGCGCATCCATCGTTTCGACGACAGCGGAAAGTCGATCCACGCGTAAGGAAGAAGAAAATGTATCTCGAGAAATTCAGGCTCGGCGGCAAGACCGCCATCATCACCGGCGCCGGTCAGGGCATCGGGCTCGCCTGCGCCGAGGCACTGGCGGAGGCCGGCGCCAAGGTCGTCATCGGCGACCGCGACGCCAAGGCGGCCAATGACGCGCAGGCGGCGCTGAAGGCCAAGGGTTTCGACGCCGATATCGCGCTGATGGACGTGACGGATTCCGGGCGCGTCTCCGCGGTCGCCGACGAGCTGGTCCGCAAGTACGGCAAGGTCGATATCCTCGTCAACAATGCCGGCATCGCGCGCAGCGAGACCCCGGCCGAGACGGTGACCGACGAGCACTGGCTCAACGTCATCGATGTCAATCTGAACGGCACCTTCTGGTGCTGCCGCGCGTTCGGCAATCACATGCTGAAGGCGAAGTCCGGCACCATCGTCAATGTCGGCTCGATGTCCGGCTTCATCGTCAACAAGCCGCAGGAGCAGTGCTTCTACAATGCATCCAAGGCCGCGGTGCATCATCTGACCAAATCGCTCGCCGCCGAATGGGGCGCGCGCGGGGTTCGCGTCAACGCCGTGGCGCCGACCTATATCGAGACCCCGCTGAACGCCTTTGTGAAGAACAGCCCGCGAATGTACGACGCCTGGATCGGCGGAACCCCGATGGCGCGGATGGGGCAGGTCGACGAGATCGCCTCGGTGGTGTTGTTCCTGGCCTCCGAGGCGGCGAGCCTGATGACCGGAAGCATCGTTCTGGTCGATGGCGGCTACACTTGCTGGTAAGCTTGCGCCGGAAATAACGGAGCGGCCATGCGGCAAGCCTATATCGGGGTGGACGTCGGGAGCACCAGCGCCCGGGCGGGGGTATTCGACGAGGCCGGCGAGCTACTGGGTTCGGCCCGGCATCCGATCCGGGTCTGGCACGAGCCGGGCGATATCGTCGAGCAATCGTCCGATGACATCTGGGCGGCCTGCGTGACGTCCGTGCGTCACGCGATGCGGGAGGCCGCGGTCGCCGCCGAGCAGGTCAAGGGCATCGGTTTCGATGCGACCTGCTCGCTGGTCGTGCTCGACAGAGCAGGCCGGCCGCTCACCGTCAGCCCGTCCGGCGACTCCGCGCGCAACGTCGTGGTCTGGATGGACCACCGCGCGATGGATGAGACCGAATTCGTCAACGCGACCGGCGATCGCGTGCTGCGCTATGTCGGCGGCGCCATCTCGCCGGAGATGGAGATCCCGAAGATCCTCTGGCTGAAGCGGCATCTGCCCGCGACCTTCGAGGCCGCCGGGCATTTCTTCGATCTCGCCGACTATCTCTCGTTCCGCGCCTCCGGCTCGCTGGCGCGCTCGACCTGCACGGTCACTTGCAAATGGACCTATGTGGCGGGTGAGGGCGGCTGGAGCGAATCGTTCCTGAAGCGGGTCGGGCTCGAGGCGCTCGCAGCGGATCGCTTCGCCCGGATCGGCACCGAGATCGTGCCGCCGGGCTCGCCGCTCGGCCGGGGTTTGTCGGAAGATGCCGCGCGCGATCTCGGCCTGGTGCCGGGAACCGCGGTCGGCGCCTCGCTGATCGATGCCCATGCCGGCGGCGTCGGCGCGATCGGCGGCCGTGATGGCTCCGGCGCCGACGTCGATGTCTGCCAGCGATTGGCCTACATCATGGGGACGTCGGCTTGCATCATGGCGACGACCGTCGATCCTTGCTTCGTGCCCGGCGTCTGGGGCCCCTATTTCGAAGGCATGGTGCCGGGCTTCTGGCTGAACGAGGGCGGTCAATCCGCGGCGGGTGCCGCGATCGATCATCTGCTCAAATCGCATCCGGCGCATGCCGAGGTTTTACTTGCCGCGAAGCACGACGGCGTCGATGTCATCGAGTACCTCGAAAAGCGCATCCTGGCGCGCAGCGGCAATGCCGGCGCGGCCGCGCTCCTCGCGCGCAACGTTCACGTTCTGCCGGAATTTCTCGGCAACCGGTCGCCTTACGCCGATCCCGGCTCGCGCGCCGTGATCGCGGGGCTCGATCTCGACACCGATGTGTCGGCGCTGGAGCGGCTGTTCATCGCCGGCCTGTGCGGGCTGGCCTATGGCCTCGCCGACGTCATCGAGGCGCTGCAGGCCCACGGCGTCAGCGGCAAGACCATCGTGATCGGCGGCGGCGCCAGCCGCAGCCCCCTGGTGCGCCAGATCATGGCCGACACCACCGGTTACACGGTGGCGTTGCCGCAGACCCAGGAACCGGTTCTGCTCGGCGCCGCGATGCTGGGTGCGGTCGCCAGCGGTGCGCACAACTCGATCAATGCGGCGATGGCCGGCATGTCGGCGCTCGGGCGGTTGAGCGAGCCGACCAGGCCCGAGCTTGCCGATTTCCATCGCAAGAAGCGCGGCGTGCACAAGATGCTGCGTCAGCTTGATCGCGACAGCCGCGAGGCGATGAAGCGGGCGCCCGGTGCGGCGCCGGGTTGAGGTGTTTGCATGCTGCTGAGTTGCGGAGATGCCTTGATCGATTTCCTGCCGTCGCGGACGGCGGATGGACGCGAGGCCCTGACGCCCGCCGTTGGCGGCTCCTGTCTCAACATCGCGATCGGCGCCGCCCGGCTCGATGTTCCCACCGGCTTTGTCGGTGGCATCTCTACCGACACGTTCGGCAGGATGATCGCCGATCATGCCACGGATTCCGGCGTCGATCTCAGCCGCGCGACGCGCAGCGATCGCCAGGCCACGCTCGCCTTTGCCCGCGTGACCGGCACCGAGACGCAATACGCGTTCTATGACGCCGACACCGCATCGCGGAACTGGACCTATCGGCGTGAGGCGATCGCGCTTGACGGCGTCACGTGCCTTCATACCGGCTCGACCACGCTGGTCCATGACAAGGGCGCAGCCGAGACGCTGGCCTTTATCGAAGATGCGCGGACGAACGCGACGATCTCACTCGATCCGAACTGCCGGCCGAACCTCGTCAAGGACAAGGACGCCTATCGCGCCCGCATGCTGGCATTCTGCGGCAAGGCCGACATTGTAAAAATGTCCGACGTCGACTTCGCCTATCTGTTCGGCGATCAGGCCTATGCTGCGCGGGCCGAGGCGCTGCTGTCCGGCGGGGCGTCGCTCGTCGTCATTACGCGCGGCAATGATGGCGCCTGTGCCTGGCATCGCGAGGCCGGACCGATCGAGGTCGCATCGCCGGCCGTAAAGGTCGTGGATACAATCGGCGCCGGCGACAGTTTTCAGGCCGCGCTGCTCGCCGCATTGCATCGGCTGGATCGGATCGCGCGACAACGTCTGCGCGAGATCAGCGCGGCCGAGCTCACGCGCGCGCTGTCCTTTGCCTGCAAATGCGCCGCCTTCACCTGCACGCGCGCCGGCGCTGATCCGCCGCGGAGCCGGGAGTTGCCCGCGGACACCTGGTAGCTGCTCCACAGCAGAAAAGACCTCGCGTCACAGCCGCGCAACGACCTTCTCGGCGCTCTTGAGGAAATTTGGGATCAACGGGCTGGAGGAATCGCGCCGCCAACAAGCCGCGATCTCGATCGTGTCGGCGATGTCGACAAAGCGCCGGAACGCGATGCCGGGTGGCGCGCCGAGCTTGGCGCAGGCCGGCAGGATCGCGAGCCCTTCGCCGGCGAGCACAAGGCTGAGCGCCGAGTGCACGGTCTCCACCCGGCTGACGATCGGCATCACGACCTGATGCCGGCGCAGCATCGCCGATACCGCCGACGAGGTGGGCTCCTCCGGCCGCGGCAGGGCGATGAGCGGACGTCCCTGCAATCTGCTGACCGGTACCGCAGGGAGGCGGGCGAGCGGCGAGCGGGCCCGCATCGCCAGCATCAGCGGCTGCGTGCCGATCTGGGCGACCTGGATTTCCGGGTGATGGATTGCTGGCATGCACAGAGCCACGCTGACGGCGCGGTCGAGCAGCAGCGTCTCGCGGGTCGATGCGGAAAGCTCCACGAAATCGAGATCGACGCCGGGCAGCGAGCGGCGCAGCTCTGGCACCAGGCGCGGCAGCACCGCGCTCGCCAGCACGAACATGTAGCCGACCGAGAGCCGTCCGCGCTGTCCGGAGGCGATCGCGCGCGCCGCCTCGACGCCTTCCTCGGCCAGCGCCAGCGCCTCGCTCGCCCGCGACAGCAGCGCGAGACCGGCCTCGGTCAAATCCATGCCGCGCGTGCCGCGACGGAACAGCGGCGTGCCGAGCTCGGCCTCGAGCTTGCGGATCTGCACCGACAGCGGCGGCTGGGCCATCCGCAGCCGCTCGGCAGCCTTGCCAACGCTGCGCTCCTCAGCCACGGCCACGAAGTAACGAAGCCGACGCAAATCCATAGGCATACCGAAAATGTATGAGTTGGCCTTTAAATTCGTATTGGACGCCGAGTTAACATGGGGGGCATTCTGCCTGTCAACGCGGTCGAACGTGCTGGCCGGCTTTTGGAGCGTGTTTGGGGATGAGCGGAGATCCGTGTTTGCTCCCGGCGATCGAATTGCGCGCGCGCATCGGCGCCAGGGAAATATCTCCCGTTGAGGTGACGGCTGCGGTGCTGGCCCGCGCCGAGCGGCTGCAACCCGAATTGAACTGCTTCATCACGCTGTGCGCCGACGAGGCGATGGCGCAGGCGAAGGCCGCGGAACGCCAGATCATGGCCGGCGAGCCGCTCGGCCTGCTCCACGGTATCCCCTTCACCGTGAAAGACATCGTCAGCACCAAGGGCGTGCGCACGACCTTCGGTGCGGTGCCGTACCGGAACAATGTGCCCGATCATGACGCCGTGGCGGTAGCCCGGCTCCGTGCGCAGGGCGGAATATTGATCGGCAAGACCACGACGCCGGAGTTCGGCAGCAAGTGCCTGACCGACTCGCCGCTGTTCGGCCGCACCCGCAATGCGTGGAGCGCCGATCGCTCCAGCGGCGGTTCCAGCGGCGGCGCGGCGGTGGCGGTCGCAAGCGGCATCGCGCCGCTGGCGGTTGCGACCGATGGCGGCGGCTCGACCCGGATTCCGGCGGCCTGCAACGGCGTGGTCGGGATCAAGCAGAGCAACGGCGTGATCCCGCACAGCCAGGTGCAGGACGCCTTCGGCAACCAGACCTATGTCACGCCAACCACCCGCACCGTCGCCGACACCGCGTTGATGATGCAGGCGATGGCCGGCGAGGATCCGTCTGATCCCTGGTCGATTGGCGTGCCGGTGCCTGACTATCTCGATCGCGCGGCGCCGCGCGGCGATCTCCGGGGCAGGCGGGTGCTGTACTGCCTGTCGCCGCCGGGCCGCCCGGTGACATCGGACGTCGCCGCGGACTTCAAGGCGAGCCTCGACCGGCTGGCCAGCCTCGGTGCTGAACTCGAGGAATTCTCCGGTGAAGGATTCGACATCGAGCCGATCTGGCGAGCCATCAATCACACGGTCTGGCGCACCCGCTTCGAGAAGCTCGCGGCCGATCATCCCGATGACCTCAGCCCCACCTTCCTGAAGCAGCTCGCGCTCGCCGCAAAGGTCAGCGGCGTCGAATACCAGCAGGCGATGTTCGACCGCACTGCGCTGTTCCGCCGCGTGCAGTCGCTGCTTGCGCGCGGCGACCTGCTGGCGATGCCGACCCTGACCCGCACGGCGCTGCCGATCGATCAGGATCTGTTCGGCACCATCGACATCGATGGCCAGAGCTTCGACAGCGTGCGGCCGCACTGGTTTCCCTGGACCATGCTGTTCAACATGACCGGGCATCCCGCGGTCAGCATTCCCTCCGGCTTCGGCCGCGACGGCCTGCCGATCGGCCTGCATCTGGTCGGCCGCTTCCGGGCCGACGCGGACCTGCTGCGCGTTGCGGCGCTGTTCGAAGAGGCGAGCGATCTGCTCGGCCGCTGGCCGGCGCTGAAGTCATGAATGACGCGGCGAAGGGCTTGCATTCGTTCGCGAACATGTTGAAACCTGCGGCCTGTTCCTTACCCTTCGGGCGGGCATGAGCGTATTCTTCCTGCGGCGGATCCTGACCTTGGTGGCGACGCTGTTCGCGGCCTCGCTGATCATTTTCCTGGTGCTCGACGCGTTGCCGGGCAATGCCGCACAGATGCTGATGGGCGCCGACGCCTCGCCCGATGCGGTGCGCGCGCTCACCGTCAAGCTCGGGCTCGACCAGCCGCTCACGGTTCGCTATTTGCTCTGGATCAAGGGCATGGCGGTCGGCGATCTCGGCAACAGCTATGTCTATGGCACGCCGGTGGCCGGCCTGATCGCGGAGCGGCTGGTGCTGACCATCCCGCTCGCGATCATGTCGATGCTGATCACGGTGGTGCTGGCGCTGTCCGCCGGCATCTACACCGCGGCCAACCACAACAAGATCGGCGACGTCGGCGTGATGTCGCTGACCCAGATCGGCATCGCGCTGCCGAATTTCTGGTTCGCGATCCTCTTGATCCTGCTGTTCTCGGTGAAGCTGCAATTGCTGTCCGCCGGCGGATTTGCCGGCTGGGATGACGGCATCTGGCTCGGGATCCGCTCGCTGCTGCTGCCCGCGATCTCGCTCGCCGTGGTGCAGGCCGCGATCCTGGCCCGCGTCACCCGCTCGGCGGTGCTGGAGGTGCTGCGCGAGGATTTCGTCCGCACCGCCCGCGCCAAGGGGCTCGGCAAGCGCGAGGTCTTGTGGCGCCATGTGCTGCGCAACGCCATGATCCCGGTCATGACTGTCATGGGCCTGCAATTCGCCAATCTGCTGGCCGGCACCATCGTGATCGAGAACGTGTTCTATCTGCCCGGCCTCGGCCGGCTGATCTTCCAGTCGATCGCCAACCGCGACCTGATCGTGGTGCGCAACTGCGTGATGCTGCTCGCCGCGATGGTCGTGACAGTCAATTTCGTGGTCGATGTGCTTTATGCCTTCATCGATCCGCGCATCAAGGTCGCCAACCTGTGAGCGCGCCGCTGACCGCATCCGCCACAGCGGCGATCGCACCGGGCGCGCGGCCGGCGACCGGCTTCTGGCGCCGCGCGCTGCGCCATCGCAGCTTCGTGCTTGGTGCGGTGCTCAGCCTGCTCGTGCTCGGCGCGGCGCTGCTGTCGCTGGTCTGGACGCCGTGGTCGGCCTACGACATCGACGTCGCCTCGAAGCTGCACGCGCCGTCGGCGGCGCACTGGCTCGGCACCGACGTGCTCGGCCGCGATATCGTCTCACTGCTGCTGGTCGGCGCGCGCTCCACCATCATGGTCGGCGTCATCGCCGTCGGCATCGGCCTGACTTTCGGTGTTGGCCTCGGCCTGATCGCGGCGGCACGCAAGGGCTGGACCGAGGAGCTCATCATGCGGATGAGCGACTTCACCTTCGCTTTCCCGGCGGTGCTATCGGCCATCATGCTGGCCGCGGTCGCGGGCCCCGGCATGGTGACCTCGATCACCGCGATCGGCATCTTCCAGATCCCGACCTTCGTCCGCGTCACCCGCGGCTCGGCCAATGCGATCTGGGCCCGCGAATTCGTGCTGGCCGCGCGCGCCGCGGGAAAGGGCTCGGTCCGCATTACCATCGAGCATGTGCTGCCGAACATCCTGTCGATCCTGATCGTGCAGGCGACGATCCAGTTCGCGTTCGCGATCCTCGCCGAGGCCGCGCTGTCCTATCTCGGGCTCGGCACCCAGCCGCCGCAGCCGTCCTGGGGCCGCATGCTCAACGATGCGCAGACCCTGCTGTTCCAGTCGCCGATGCTCGCGGTCTATCCCGGTGTTGCGATCGCGATCGCGGTGCTCGGGCTCAACCTGCTCGGTGACGGGTTGCGCGATCTGCTTGATCCCCGTCTGGCGCGGGAGCGTTGAGCATGCGTGAGGTAGGCGTGCCGCTGATCGAGGTGAAGGACCTGGGTGTCCGGCTCAACACCAGCCGCGGCCCGGCGCAGGCCGTCCGCGGCGTCAGCTTCGCGCTTCGCCGCGGCGAGACGCTAGGCCTGGTTGGCGAATCCGGTTGCGGCAAGTCGGTCACGGCACTGGCCCTGATGGGGCTGCTGCCCGACAGCGCTGTGATCAGCGGCAGCATCCGGCTCGAAGGCGCAGAGCTCGTCGGCCTGCCTGACACGGCTTATTGCAAGCTGCGCGGCAACCGCATCAGCATGATCTTCCAGGAACCAATGACCGCGCTCAATCCGATGCACACGATCGGGCACCAGGTCGCCGAGCCGCTGCGGCGTCATACCGGTGTCTCGGCAACAGAGGCGCGGCTGGAAGCCATTGGCTTGCTCGATCGCGTCGGGCTGCCCGATGCAGCGAAGCGGGTCGATGCCTATCCGCACCAGTTTTCCGGCGGCCAACGCCAGCGCATCACGATCGCGATGGCGCTCGCCTGCCAGCCCGACGTGTTGATCGCCGATGAGCCGACGACCGCGCTCGACGTCACGATCCAGGGCCAGATCCTCGATCTGATCGCCGATCTCGTCGCGGAGCGCGGCATGTCGATGATCCTGATCTCGCACGATCTCGGCGTGATCGCTGAGAATGTCGAGCGCATGATGGTGATGTATGGCGGCACCGTCGTCGAAAGCGGCGCCACCGATGCCGTGTTCACGCGGATGGGCCATCCCTATACGCAGGGCCTGTTCCGCGCCCGCCCACGGCTCGGCGCGCGCAAGGGGACGCGGCTCACCACCATCGCCGGCACCGTGCCGGAGCTGGCTGACCTGCCCGCGGGATGCACCTTCGCCGATCGTTGCGCGATCGCCGAGGCGCGTTGCCGCGCGGCGCTGCCGGCCGTGGTCGATGTCGGCGCGGCGCATGGCGTGCGCTGCATCAGGACCGACGTCTCGATGACCGCCGGAGGCGTCGGCACATGACGGTGCGCGATCAGCCCCAGCCCGCGCCCGTGACGCCGTTGCTCGAGGTGACGGACCTCGCGCAGCGCTACACCCTGCCGCGTGAAAGCCTGTTCAAGCCCGCAGCGCAGGTGCATGCGCTCAATGGCGTCACGGTGCGGGTCATGCCGGGCAAGAGCCTCGGCGTCGTCGGTGAGTCCGGGTCGGGCAAATCGACCTTTGCGCGGCTGGTGATGGCGCTGGAGCGGCCGTCGTCGGGGCAAGTCGTCATGATGGGCCGCGACCTCAACCGGATGCCGCCGGACGAACTGCGCCACGCGCGCCGCGATTTCCAGATGGTGTTCCAGGATCCCTATGGCTCGCTCGATCCGCGGCAGACCATCGCGCGGATCGTGGCCGAGCCGCTGACTGCGCTCGGGCGGATCGATCGCGGCAGCCTGCGCGAGCGCGTCGCCACGGCACTGCGGCAGGTCGGATTGCGCGATGCCGACATGGACAAGTTCCCGCACGAATTCTCGGGCGGTCAGCGCCAGCGCATCGCGATCGCGCGGGCGCTGATCACCCAGCCGAAGCTGATCGTTGCCGACGAGCCGGTCTCGGCGCTCGATGTCTCGGTGCAGGCGCAGGTGCTCAATCTGATGCAGGACCTGCAGGACGAGTTCGGCCTGAGCTACATCCTAATCAGCCATGACCTCGCGGTGGTCGATCTGCTCTGCGACGAGATCGCGGTGATGTATCTCGGGCGGATCGTCGAGCAGGGCCGGCCTGCCGATCTGTTCGCCCACAGCGCACATCCTTACACGCGCGCGCTGCTGGATGCGGTTCCGCGCGCCCGGGCAGGTGGCGTCCGGCGCCGCCGCGGCGCGCAGGCGATCGGCTCGCAGGCGTCCGCTGTGACCGGCTGTCCCTACGCGCCGCGCTGCCCGCTCGCCGACCAGCATTGTCGCGAGACCGCGCCTGCGCTACGCAGCGTGGGAGACGCCCATCTGGCTGCCTGCCATTACGCCGAATCCGTGATGACGTTGCCGCCAGTGGTCGCGGAGGCCGGTTAGTCTATTGTGCGGGACCAGCCCAGGCTGATGAAATAGCACGTCCGGGGAGCAGACCAATGTTGAGGAAATTGTGCGTCATCGCGGCCGCTGCCGCACTCGCCGCAGCGCCGCTGCCGAGCCTCGCGCAAGGCAAGAAGGACAGCGTCGTGATGGGCATGACGCTGGAGCCGCCGGGACTCGATCCCACCAACGCGGCGGCTGCGGCGATCGCCGAAGTCACGCTCTACAACGTCTATGAGACGCTGACCAAGATCAACGAGGACGGCTCGGTGTCGCCGCTGCTCGCCGAGAGCTGGCAAGCGTCGCCCGATCTCAAGACCTACACCTTCAAGCTCCGCAAGGGCGTCAAATTCCACAACGGTGAGCCGTTCGATTCCGCGGCGGTGAAGTTCACGTTCGACCGCGCCGCGGCGCCGACCTCGACCAACAAGGACAGGAGCCTGTACCAGGCCTTCGCGTCGGTGACGGCGCCCGACCCGGAGACCATCGTCGTCGCGTTGAAGTATTCCGAGCCGAACCTGCCGTTCCTGCTCGGCCAGGCGTCGGGCTCGATCGTCGAGCCGAAGAGCGCGCCGACCGATGTGACGCAGCCGGTCGGCACCGGGCCCTACACGCTCGGCAGCTGGGCCAAGGGCTCGTCGATCACGCTGGTGAAATGGCCGGAGTATCGTAACGCCGCCGCGATCAAGCTTTCCAAGGTGACGATCCGCTTCATCGGCGATCCCGCCGCGCAGGTCGCCTCCTTGCTGTCGGGCGACGTCGACGCGTTTCCGCGGGTTGCGGCGGCGCGCAGCCTGGCGCAGTTCAAGGCCGATCCGCGCTTCAATGTCCTGATCGGCGGCTCGCGAACAAAAACCATCGTCGGCATCAACGAGCGCAAGAAGCCGCTCGACGACGTCCGCGTTCGCCGCGCCATCCTGGCGGCGATCGACCGCAAGGCGATGATCGACGGCGCGGTCGACGGCTTCGGCACGCCGATCGGCAGCTTCTACGCGCCGGGATCGCTCGGTTATGTCGATACCACCGGCATAAATCCCTACGATCCTGAACTCGCCAAGAAGCTGCTGGCCGAGGCCGGCGTCAAGACGCCGCTTGAACTCAGCCTGAAACGGCCGCCGCCGTCCTACGCGCGACAGGGCGGCGAGGTGCTCGCGGCCCAGCTCGCAAAGATCGGCATCATTGCCAAGATCGAGAACGTGGAATGGGCGCAGTGGCTGTCGCAGGTCTTCACCGGCCCGCACAATTACGACCTCACCATGGTCGCGCATGTCGAGCCGTTCGACCTCGTGAAGCTGACCGAGCCGGATTACTATCTCGGCTACAAGTCCGAGGCGTTCAACGCGCTCTATCAGCAGATCATGGCGACGCCTGACGAAGCCGGCCGGGCCAAGCTGCTCGGCGACGCGCAGCGCATGCTGGCAACCGATGCGGTTGCCGGCTTCCTGTTCCAGCCGCAATTGATCACGATCGCCAGCAAGAAGCTGAAGGGCGTGTGGAAGGACGTGCCGCAGTTCGAGAATGATTTCTCGACCTGGGCTTGGGAGTAATCCGGGAGGAAGCGATCGCGCCGGTGGAGACCAATGGCCTCAGCCGGCGCCGCCCCTCGCGCGACGCCGTCGCTTGACGCTTAGTCTCATTTTGCGTGCTGCGCCTGCGAAGGCGAATGTGTCCGGCGATGCGCGAAGGCGCCGGAAGCCACCGATATTGCTCAGGTTGATGCAAGCCCGCGGTCGCAGCACTTCGGGCGCGCGACCGCATGCTGTTGCGGTTTCGCATTGAGCGCATCGGTTGTCTTTGTGAAGGACAGCGCTAACATGGAACCCGTCCATCGATACCTGTCGTTGTCTTTTTTGATCACCTATTGTAGCGCAACCAAGGGCCACCACGGTGTGCGCTCGCTACGGCGGCCAGGCCTCGAGGGGGAAGTAGCAAACATCATCCCTGATACTGCAACCAAGAAATAACGGGGGAGACTATGTACGTGAAATGGCTTGCGGCATTCGCCGCAGCGGTCGGCGTTGGCCTGTTGTCCGGTGCTGCCATCGCACAAGAAGTCAAGCAGGAGAAGCAGTCGGTCCTGGGTAACGCCAATGTGCCTCCAGTGACCCAGGAGCAGCTCAACGCCGCCGACAAGAACGGCAAGGACTTCCTGCTCACCAACGGAAATTACGCCCAGACGCGGTTTTATCCGGGCAAGCAGATCGGCCGGGACAATGTGAAAAACCTGCACGTCGCCTGGATTTTCCAGACCGACGTCAAGGAGTCGCTCGAGACATCGCCGATCGTCGTCGACGGCGTGATGTATGTCACGACGTCGTTCAGCCATGTCTATGCGCTAGACGCCAAGACCGGCCAGCAGCTCTGGCACTATGCCCACAAGATGGGCCCGATCACCGTCTATTGCTGCGGTCCCAACAATCGCGGCGTCCAGGTGCTCGGCGACCGGGTCTATCTGGCGACGCTGGATTCCAAGCTGATGGCGCTGAACGCCAAGACCGGCGAGGTGGTCTGGACCACCAACATCGCCGATCCCGAGCTCGGCTACAGCGAGACGATGGCGCCGACCGTGGTCAAGGACAAGGTACTGATCGGCACCAATGGCGGCGAATACGGCATCCGCGGCTTCGTGCGCGCCTATGATGCCAAGACCGGCAAGCAGCTCTGGAATTTCGACACCATTCCGGAGAACTCCGTCGGCGTCTGGGCGACCAAGGACGCCACCGGCCGCGACATGCATCGCAATATCCAGGCCGAGAAGGACATGCTCGCCAAGATCGGCGATCCCTATGCCAAGCTCGGCGGCGGCGTGTGGCAGAATCCGTCGGTCGATCTGGCGACCAACCGGATCTACTTCGTCGTCGGCAATCCGTCGCCCGACCTCGATGGCTCGAACCGGCCCGGCGACAACCTCTACACCAACTCGCTGGTCTCGCTCGATCTCGATACCGGCAAGTATGTCTGCCACTTCCAGTACATCGCCCATGACGTCTGGGATCTCGACGCGGTCAGCCCGACGGTGCTGGTCAATGTCAAGGACAAGGACGGCAAGACCATTCCCGGCGTCATCCATGCCGGCAAGACCGGGCACATCTATGTGCACGATCGCAAGGACTGCAGCCTGATCCGCTTCTCCGAGGCGATGGTGCCGCAGGAGAACATGTGGGTGCTGCCGACCAAGGAAGGCGCGCGCATGCTGCCTGGCGCCAATGGCGGCGTCGAATGGTCGCCGATCGCGACCGATCCGGGACAGGAGCTGGCCTACGCCATCAACCTGCACCAGCCGATGACCTACCACGTCGAAAGCTCGGCCTATCCAAACGGCAAGCTGTGGCTGGGCGGTGCCTTCAAGGTGATCCCGAGCGAGAAGCAGTCGGGCAACATCACCGCAGTGAACTACAACACCGGCAAGATCAAATGGCAGGTCAAGACGCCCGAGCCGATGATCGGCGGCATCCTCGCCACCGCCGGCGGCCTGGTGTTCACCGGCGAAGGCAACGGCAAGTTCGCGGCCTATAATTCGTCGAGCGGCAAGGAGCTGTGGAGCTTCCGCGCCGGCGCCGGCGTCAACGCGCCGCCGTCGAGCTACATGATCGGCGGCAAGCAATACGTCGTGGTCGGCGCCGGCGGCAACACCCAGCTCGATTACAAGCGCGGCAACAACATCATCGCCTTCACGCTCGACTGAGCCGGGGCGGGATGCATCATCGCGCGTGCAAGCACTGACGGCGAGGCGGGACCGGTTCGGTCCCGCCTCTGTTTTCTTCGGATGGGCCAATGTTCGGTAAATTGATGATGTGCGGCGCCGCGCTGCTGCTGATGGTGGCGCAAGCGCGCGCGGAGACGATCGAGGAGAAGGTGCAGGTCTGCACCGGTTGCCACGGCGAGAACGGCAAGCCCGTCGACAAGACCATTCCGACGATCTGGGGCCAGCAGGCCGGCTATCTCTACATCCAGCTCCGCGATTTCAAGCGCGGCGATCGCAAGAGCGAGATCATGCAGCCGATCGCGACCCAGTTCGAGCGCGACGACATGCTGGCAATCGCGGAGTATTTCTCGCAGAAGCCATGGCCTGACCTCGGCCAGCCGCGCGCGCCCAAGGACGTCGCAGCGAAGGCGCTCAGTGCCAGCGCTTCGGTCGGCTGCCCGGCCTGCCACCTCGATCGCTTCCAGGGCGACGGCACGGTGCCGCGGCTCGCCGGGATGGGACGGGATTACCTCGCCAAGACCATCGCCGATTTCCGCACCCGCGCGCGCGGCAACAATCCCGGCATGTCGGACCTCATGATAGCGACGTCGCCGGACGACCTCGCCGCGCTGGTGGACTACCTAGCGGGGTTGTAGCGGCGGGCAGGTTGACCCTCACGCGAGCGCAAGGCTGTCGCATATGCGTATTTGGCGGTCGGGTCGGGCGCGAGCGCCCGACCCCGTTCCGCGTATCTGAGCGTCAAAGTTCCGGTCAGTTCGGTCGAGACCCGGACACCACGCCTGGAACGGGAAAAGCACGGCACATCTCGATGCACTCCGACCTGATACGCGCGACGACCGCCTCGTCTCCGTTCGCCTGCAGAGCCCCCGCAATGAACTCGGCGATACGGCGCATTTCGGGGTCTCCCATGCCACGCGTGGTCGCCGCCGGTGTCCCAAGGCGAATACCGCTTGGCCTGAGCGGCGGGCGCGGATCGTCTGGAATAACCTGCTTGTTTGTGGTGATGGCGATGGCATCGAGCACGTCCTCGGCTGCTCGCCCGTCCAGTCCGACGGACGCGACCGTATCGACGACCATCATGTGATTATCCGTCCCGTCCGTGACCAGCTTCATCCCGCGATCCATCAGCGCGCCGGCAAGAACCTTCGCATTGCGCAGAACCTGCCGCGCGTAAACCTGGAAGTCCGAGGTCGCCGCCTTCTTGAGCGTCACGGCAATCCCGGCCACGACGTTCATGTGAGGTCCGCCCTGCAAACCTGGAAAGACGGAAGCATCGATCCGACCGGCATTCTCCTTCCGGCACAGGATGATCCCGCCGCGGGGGCCGCGCAGTGTCTTGTGGGATGTCGTCGTCATGACGTCGAAGCCGGCATCAAGCGGATTGCGCATGACGTTCGCGGCAACCAATCCGCCATAGTGGCTCACGTCAGCCATCGTGAGCGCGCCAACTTCGTCGGCGATACTCTTGAACGCTCCATAGTCCAGGTCGCGCGGATAGGAGCTGTAGCCGCACAACACCATCTTCGGACGTGCTTCACGCGCAATCGCGCGCAGCTCATCGAAATCGATCGCGCCGTTTGACGGGGCCGTCTTGTAGCGAACGAAGTTGAACAAACGCCCCATGTGGGACACCGGCGCGCCGTGGGTGAGATGACCGCCGTGGGACAGGTCCATGGCGAGAATCGTGTCGCCGGGCTGCAACAGGCCGAGATAGACGGCCTGATTCATCGGTGATCCGGAAAGCGGCTGAACGTTGGCGTGCTCGGCACGAAAAAGCGAGCAGGCCCGCTGGCGTGCGAGGTTCTCGATGCTGTCGGTATATTGCTGGCCGCCGTAGTATCTGCGTCCCGGATAGCCCTCGGAGTATTTGTTGGTGAAGACCGATCCGAGCAGCTCAAGCACCTCCGGGTAGGTGTAATTCTCGGACGGAATCAGTTCGACGCCGTCCTGTTGACGGCGCTCTTCCCCTATAAGGGCGGCAGCGATCTCTTGATCGTTGATGAACAGTTCGTTGTAAAATGACGGCATGCTCGGGCTCCTCAACACGCTGATTTTCCAGCAGATTGGTTGCCCAGGCGATCGGCGTTGAAACCCTTCGCGCTTCCCCGTGGTCGATTCCACGTTAGCTCGCCAGTCGCGCGATAGGACGAATGAGCACGGAGACTCTTCGTAGAGGAGAATTTAGCCGACCTGCGGACCTTCCGCAACTAATGAGTCCATCGCGTCATGCTTCAGCGCGGCGTCAGCTCCTCGCGCAGCGCGGACAGGACGGTGAGATCGGCGGCGTGCTTGCCGGCCTTGTCGGCCAGCGCCGCGTCGGCGCCGTGAGCGAGCAGCGCTTTCGCGATCGCCGGGTGGTTGCCCTCGGCGGCGATCATCAGCGCCGTGCGTCCCCGCGCGTCGCGTTCGTCGACCCCGGCGCCCGCGTCCAGGAGATACGCGACAACCTCGAGCGCCTGCGCCTCCGGCACGGTCTCATCCGGCCCGGCTGCCCACATCAGCAGCGTGAGGTCATTGGCGTAGCGGGCGTTGATGTCGATATCGAGCGCGAGCAGTTGCTTGACGATGCCGATCTGGCCGCCGGCGGCCGCATACACGACCGGCGGCTTGCCAGTGTCATCGGCCTTGCGGCCGTCGGCGCCGCGGGCCAGCAGCATGCGCACCACCATGTCCCGGCCGGCATAGGCGGCGGCCGCGACCGCCGATGCGCCGCTGCGTCCGGTGAGATTGACGTCGGCGCCGCGGTCGATCAGGCGCTGCACGATCGCGACATGACCGCGCTCGGCGGCAAGATACAGCGCGGTCGATCCCGCGAGGTTGCGCGCATCGACCGGCGCGCCACGGGCCAGCAGCAGGTCGACCATGTCGAGATGGCCGGAACGGGCGGCGTGGCTCAGCGGCCTTGCGCCGAGCCGGTCGCGGGCATCGACCGAGGCGCCGCCATCGAGCAGCTCGGTGGCGAGATTGATGCAATCGGCATTGGCCGCCGCGAACAAGGTCAGCGAGATCTCGACCGCGCTGAACTGCGCCTTGTCGGTTTCGTATTTGCGGATCAACTCGCGGCAGCGTGCCGGGTCGGCCGCAGCAAAGCTGCTGTGAACGTGGCCCGCAACAAGCAGCACGGCGAGAGCGATGCGGCGAAACAATACGTGTCCTCCGTATGGTCTGCTGACAGGTCGGCCATTCCGATTGAGCGTCGCATGATCCTTGGATGCTGCCAAGCCGCGCGGCGTTGTGCCACTCTAGCCGGTCTGCCCGGTGCTCGCATTGGCAACGGCGCGCGCGACGTTGGCAATCACCTCGTTGCACTTCTCCATCGGAGCACTTGCCCCAGTCAGGTAGACCGTCACCACGATCGGCTTGCGGCCGGGCGGCCAGAACACGCCGATATCGTTATAGGTGCCGCGTTCGCCGGTGCCGGTCTTGTCGCCAACCCGCCAGTCGCGCGGCACGCCGGCGCGCAGCCTCGTGTCGCCGGTCTTGTTGGCGACCATCCAGTCCACGAGCTTCTGGCGCGAGGCGGCCTTCAGGACATCACCGATCACCACGCGCTGCAAGCTTTTCAGCATCGCAACCGGGCTCGTGGTGTCGCGCAGATCTCCCGGCACGGCTTCATTCAGCGCCACCTCCCAGCGATCGAGTCGGCTGACATTATCGCCGATGGTGCGGAAGAAGCTGGTGAAGCCGGCAGGCCCGCCGATCTCGCGCATCAGCAGGTTGGCGGCGGTATTGTCGCTGAGAGTGATGGCGGCCTCGCAGAGTTCGGACAGCGTCATACTCGATCCGACGTGTTGCTTGGCCACCGGCGCGTAGGCCAAGATATCCTTGGCCTCAACCTGCACGCGCTGGTCGAGGCTGGATTCGCCGCGGTCGACCCGGTGCAGCACCGCGGCCGAGGCCAGCGCCTTGAAGGTGCTGCACATCGGGAACCGCTCGTCACCGCGCCGGCTCGCGCGCAATCCGGTCTCCATGTCGAGCGCGGCGACGCCGAGCCGGCCGCTGGTCGCGAGCTCGATGCGTGCAAACTCCTCCTGCAGCCGTTTTGCCGGTCCGCCTGGTCCCGCCGCTGCGCTCTGTCCGGCCGCTGCGCCTGACCGCGGCAAAGTGCAGGAAACTGCAAGGCCCAGCGCGCGCAATCCAAATGTCCGTTTCGTCAGCATCTCTCGTCTCCGTTGGCGGCGCGAACCTGCCGGGCGGCGTGACGGAGCACAAACAATCATTTATACAACGAGGCATGAGGAAAACTTGGTCATGACGCCGTGCGCCGGCACCTCCCGCTGAACGCGTTGCGCGCCTTCGAGGCCTCTGCGCGGCTATTGAGCTTCACCCGCGCAGGCCTGGAGCTGCGCGTGACGCAGACCGCGATCAGCCACCAGGTCAAGCAGCTCGAGGATCTCCTGGGCGCGAGCCTGTTCCGCCGCCTGCCGCGCGGGCTGGTGCTCACCGACGAGGGGCTGGCGCTGCTGCCGGTGCTGTCAGACGCGCTCGACCGGATCGGTGCGGCGATCGACCGCATCGAGGCCAAGGGCACGCGCGAGGTCGTCACCGTCGGCTGCGTCACGACGTTTGCGACCGGATGGCTGCTGCAGCGGGTCGACCGGTTCAAGCGCGCGCATCCCTATATCGACCTGCGCCTGCTCACCAACAACAACCGCGTCGACATCGCGGGCGACGGGCTCGATCTTGCGCTGCGCTTCGGCGACGGCTCCTGGCACGGCACCGAGGCGATCCATTTGCTGTCCGCGCCGCTCTCGCCGGTGTGCTGCGCTGAGGTGGCGGGCCGGCTGCGCAAGCCATCCGATCTCACGCAGGAATTCCTGCTGCGCTCCTACCGCGCCGAGGAATGGCCGCTGTGGTTTGCGGTGGCCGGCGCGCCGTGCCCGAAAATCCAGGGACCGATCTTCGACAGTTCGGTTGCGATGGCCGAGGCCGCGGCGCGCGGCGTCGGCGTCGGGCTGGTGCCGACTGCGATGTTTGGCAATGAGCTGGCCTCCGGCCGGCTGGTGCGGCCATTCGCGGCCGAAGTGCCGGCGGGGTCCTATTGGCTGACCTGGCTGAAGTCGCGGGAAGTGACGCCAGGCATGCGCGCCTTCCGCGACTGGCTGCTCGACACGCTGCGCGCGGAGGTGAGTGAGGTGGACGACGTGAGGGATGCGCCGCACGTGCCTGCCGCGCGGCCCAAGCCGAAAGCCAAAGCGAAGGCCAAGACAAAGACTGCGACGAAGCGGCGGTGAGCAAAGGCTTTTGTCCGTCATCCTGAGGTGCGAGCGCAGCGAGCCTCGAAGGATGCACGGCCACCAGTCGGGCCGTCGACCCTTCGAGGGCCGCTGAAGAAGCGGCCACCTCAGGGTGACGGTGAGGGAGTGGGGCGCGCCGATACCTCGATCGTCGCAGGCGCGCCACCTACGCCAGATGGCACGCCACAGAATGCCCGTTGCTGCCTTCGCGCAGCTCCGGCGCGGTTTGCCGGCAGCGCTCTTCGGCGATCGGGCAGCGGGTGTGGAAGTGGCAGCCCTTCGGCGGATTCATCGGGCTCGGCACGTCGCCCTTGAGGCGGATGCGCAGTTTTTTCGCCTTGGGATCCGCCACCGGCACGGCCGAGAGCAGCGCCTTGGTGTAGGGATGCTGCGGATTCCGGTAGAGATCGCTGGCCTTGGCGAGCTCGACGATGCGGCCGAGATACATCACCGCGACGCGGTCGGAGATGTGTTCGACGACAGAGAGATCGTGGGCGACGAACAGGTAGGTTAGGTTCAGCTCGGCCTGCAGATCTTCGAGCAGGTTGATGACCTGGGCCTGGATCGAGACGTCGAGCGCCGAGACCGGCTCGTCGCACACGATCAGCTTCGGCTCCAAGGTCAGTGCGCGGGCGATCGCGATGCGCTGGCGTTGGCCGCCGGAGAATTCATGCGGATAGCGCCGCATGTGCTCGGCCTTCAGCCCGACCTTGACCAGCAGGCGCGCGACGCGGTCCTCGCGCTCGCTGGCCGAGGTCACGAGGTTATGGATGATGAAGGGTTCGGCGAGGATTGCGCCGACCGTCATGCGCGGATTGAGCGAGGCGAACGGGTCCTGGAAGACGAGCTGCATGTTGCGCCGCATGGCGCGCAGGTCGCCGCCGCCAAGCCCGATCACGTTTTGGCCGTCAAACACGACTTCACCCGAGGTCGGCTCGATCAGCCGCAGCACGCAGCGGCCGGTGGTCGACTTGCCGCAACCGGATTCGCCGACCAGTCCCAGCGTCTCGCCGCGGTTGACCGCAAACGACACGCCATCGACCGCATAGACCTGGCCGACCTCGCGCGACAAGAGGCCGCCGAGCACCGGAAAGTGCTTCTTCAGATTGCTGACGCGCAGCAGCGGTTCGCTCATGACGCGTCTCCGAGGTGGCAGGCCATGCGATGGCCGGGCGCGATCTCGCGCAGCCGCGGCTCCTGCTCGGTGCAGATGCTCATGGCGTGTTTGCAGCGGGAAGCAAAACGGCAGCCGGGCGGCGGGTTGATCAGGATCGGCACCGAGCCGCCGATCGCTTCCAGCCGGGTCTTGTGCTCGGCGTCGAGATCGATGCGCGGGATCGAGCGGATCAGGCCCTGGGTGTAGGGATGGCTCGGATTGCCGAACAGTTCGTCGACCGGCGCTTCCTCCACCACCTTGCCGGCATACATCACGACGACGCGCTGCGCGGTCTCCGCGACCACGCCCATCGCGTGGGTGATCAGCATCACCGCCATGCCGAGGCGCTCCTTCATGTCCTGCAGCAGGTCGAGGATCTGCGCCTGGATGGTGACGTCGAGCGCGGTGGTCGGCTCGTCCGCGATCACGAGCTTGGGCCGGCAGGCCAGCGCCATCGCGATCATCACGCGCTGGCGCATGCCGCCGGAGAACTGGTGCGGATAGTGATGCACGCGGCCTGCGGCATTTGGGATCTGCACGAGCTGCAGCATCTCGATGGTGCGCTCGAGCGCCTGCTTCCTGGTCACCGCCTCGTGCCGGCGCAGGCTCTCGGCGATCTGCTCGCCGATGGTCAGCACCGGGTTGAGCGAGGTCATCGGCTCCTGGAAGATGAAGCCGATCTCCTTGGCCCTGATCTCGTCGAGCTGATGGCTGGTCAGCGGTGCCAGATCGCGGCCCTCGAACATGATCTCGCCGGCGACGATCTTGCCCGGCGGCATCGCGATCAGCTTCAGGATCGACATCGCGGTGACGGTCTTGCCGCAGCCGGATTCGCCGACCACGCAGAGCGTCTCGCCGCGGTTGATGCTGATGTCGACGCCGTCGACCGCCTGGACGATGCCGTCGTCGGTGGTGAAATGGGTTTTCAGGCCCTTGATGTCGAGCAGCGCCATCAGATCACCTTGCGCGCGTCGAGCGCGTCGCGCAGCCCGTCGCCGATGAAGTTGATGGCGACGACCGCGATGAAGATCGCGCCGCCCGGAAACAGCGCCCAGTGCGGGCCGATATCGAGAAAGTCCTTGGCGTCATAGAGGATGCGGCCCCAGGTCGGCGTATCAGGCGGGAAGCCAAGGCCGAGGAACGACAGCGTCGATTCGGCGATGATCGCGGCGGCGACATCGATCGTGCCGGCGATGATCACGGGTCCCAGCGCATTGGGCAGGATGTGGCGCACCACCTGCCGCGTCGGGCTCGCGCCGAGCGCGCGCGCGGCCTCGACGAATTCCTTTTCGCGCAGCGACAGGAATTGGGCTCGCACCAGGCGGGCGACCGGCATCCAGCGCAGGCCGCCGATCACAAGCACGATCAGGATGAAGATGCCGCCCTCGGGGCCGAACATGGCCTTGAGCCCGTCGCGGAACAGATAGATCAGCATCAAGAGCAGCGGCAGTTGCGGCAACGACAGGAACAGGTCGGTCAGCCACATCAGCGCGTAGCCGAGCGGGCCGCGCGACATGCCGGCGAGCGCGCCGATCAGCGTGCCGACGAACACCGAGACCAGCATCGCGGCGAGGCCGACCGCGAGCGAGATGCGGCCGCCATAGATCATGCGGGCAAGCAGGTCCTGGCCGAGATCGTCGGTGCCGAACGGATGCGCCAGTGAGGGGCCCTGCATGCCTGCCACCACGTCGATGTCGCTGATCGAGACGCGCCAGATGAACGGGCCGATCACGACGGCCGCGATCAGCAGCAGCAGCAGCACGGCGCTGACCACGGCAGGCCGGTGCCGGCGGTAGCGCCGCCAGGTTTCGCGCCAGGGCGAGTAGCCGCGCCGCTCAGCGGAAGGAGATGCGAGGGTCAAGCCAGCCATAGAGGACATCTGCAATCAGGTTGAAGAGCACCACGAGACACGCGAACACGAAGGTCACGGCCATCACGACCGGCGTATCGTTGGCGAGGATGGAGGAGATCAGGAGCGAGCCGATGCCGGGAATCCGGAAGATCTGCTCGGTGACGATGGCACCGCCGAACACGGCAGGCATCTGGAGCGCGATGAGCGTGACCACCGGGATCATCGCATTGCGCATCACATGCTTGACGATCACCTTGGCCTGCCCGAGCCCCTTGGCGCGGGCGGTGGTGACATAGTCGAGTCGGATCACGTCGAGCATCGCAGAGCGCACGAAGCGGGTCATCGACGCCGCCTGGAACAGGGCGAGTACCATCACCGGCATGATGGCCTGCCGAATCATCTCCAGCAGCCAGGGGATGCCGCTGCCGGGCACGTCGGTGTAGACGAAGGGCAGCCAGTCCAGCTTCACCGAGAACACCAGGATGAACAGGATGCCGGTGAAGAAGGTCGGCAGCGAGAAGCCGATGAAGGCGAAAGTGTTGGCGAGCTGGTCGAACAGCGAATAAGGCCGGGTGGCGGCGTAGACGCCGACCGGGATCGCGATCAGCAGCGCCAAGAGCTGCGCCGAGCCAATCACGTACAGCGTGGTCGGCAGCCGCTGCAGGATCAGCGTGTCGACATTGATCCGGCTGACAAAGGAGAAGCCCCAGTCGCCCTGCGCCATCGCCGATAGCCAGTGCAGGTAGCGCAGATAGATCGGGTCGTCGAGGCCGAACTTGGCGCGCAGCGCGGCCTGCACCTCGGGCGGCACGTTCGGATTGGTCGCGAGCTCGCTGAACGGATCGCCCGGCGCGAGCGCCAGCACGACGAACAGCACGAGCGAGATCCCGAGCAGGCTCGGGATCGCGATCATCAGACGGCGCAGGATATACTGACTCATCGGGAGATCATCTGACTAACGCTTGCACCTTGAGAGCACGTTGATTTTGCTTCCAATCGAAAGGCGACCTTCACCTCACCCCGCGTGCGGGGAGAGGTCGGAATTCAAGCACAGCTTGAATTCCGGGTGAGGGGCACTCTCCACGAACTCACCTTCCAATGCATTTGCGGATAGAGCCCCTCACCCCAACCCTCTCCCGATAAGAACGGGGAGAGGGAGGAGCAATTCCCGAGCCCGTGACGTCTCAGGTTTCACGATACCAGTCTTGCAGATTGTCCGTCTGGTTGGCCCAGCCGGACAGCGCGGGCCGCAGCGTGTTGGAGCAGGCTTCGACCGCGAGGCGATGCATCACGGGGATCATCACCGTGTCCTGCCACATCAAATCATTGCCCTTGATATAGAGGTCTGCCCGCTTGAGCGGATCGGTCTCGATCTCCGCCGCGTCGATCGCGGCGTCGAAATCCTTGTTGACCCAACGCGGGAAGTTCGGACCCTGCCACTTGTTCTCCTTGGTGGCCACGTTGCGCGAATGATAGCGGCGCATGTGCAGTGCGGGATCGGGTTGGGTCATCGGGATCTGGAACATCTCGATGTCCGCATAGAAGTGGGAATAGGTGTCGGGGTTGGCGACGTCGGAGGAGAAGAACACCGACGCCACCACCGATTTCAGCTCGACGTCGATGCCGGCTTTCTGGCAGGCCTGCTTGACGATCGCCTGGGTCTTCTGGCGCGGGCCGTTGATCGAGGTCTGGTACAGGAACTTCAGCTTCTTGCCGTCCTTCTCGCGGACGCCGTCCGAGCCGACTTTCCAGCCGGCCTCCTCGAGCAGCGCGCTCGCCTTCTCGACCGAGAACTCCCATTTGGTGTTCTTGGAGACGAACTCCTCGGGGCCGTTGAGATAGTTGGCGGTGGCGCGGCCGGCGCGGCCGTAGATCACCTTCTTGATGGATTCGCGGTCGACCAGCAGCGCCAGCGCCTTGCGCACGCGCGGGTCGGACAGGATCGGATGCTTGGTCTTGATCGACGAGCGCTCGCCGTCGACCTCGGTGTTCGGGTCGGTGAAGTTGACCGCGATGAACTCGATGTCGCCGCCGACCGCGAACAGCGACTTGCCCTTGCCGCCCTTTTCCAGGCGCAGCAGCACCTCGTCTTCGACCTGGATGTTCCAGGCGAAGTCATATTCGCCGGTCTGGATCACCGCCCGCGCCGCCGAGACGGCATCGCCGCCGCCCTTCATCTCGATCGTGTCGAAGGATGGCCGGTTGGCCATGTGGTAGTCGGGGTTGATCTCGCCGCGGATCAGATCGCCCGGTTTGAATTCGACGAATTTGTAGGGGCCAGTGCCGACCGGCTTCAGATTGTTCGGCGCTTCGCGGGATTTGCCGCCTTTGTACTCCGCGAACAGATGCTTCGGAATGATGCAGCCATAAGCGCCGACAAAGGCGTTGGCCCAGAACGGTGTCGGCTTCTTGAAATTGATACGGACCGTGAGGTCGTCGACCTTTTCGACGGTGAGGCCGCTATAGGTCTCAATCGATACGGCCGCGGTCGCGGGATCGCTGGCATATTCCCAGTTGAACACGAGATCGTCGGCGGTCACCGGCTTGCCGTCGTGCCATTTGACGCCGGGTTTGAGTTTCCAGACCACCGATTTGGCATCGGCGGCGAGTCCGCCGTTTTGGATCGAGGGGATCTCGGCGGCGAGGATCGGGTTGAGATGGCCGTCGACGTCCCAGCTGGCCAGCGGCTCGTAGAAGATGCGCGAGCCGTCCTGGTCCTTGGTGCCGGTGGCGAAATGCGGATTGAGCAGGGTCGGGCCCTGCCACCACAACAGCTTCAGCGGACCGCCGCCGCCGCGTTTGGTCGGCTTGTAGGGGTTGGGGCTCTGCGCCATTGCGACGCCGCCGATCGCCAGAATCTGGTTCGCCAACGGTGCGGTGAGGCCGACGGCAATCATTCGCTTGACGAAGGCGCGGCGGTCCATCCGTCCGTCCCTTACGTCGTCGATCATCCCGCGCAGATTGTTGTCGAACATTGTCCCCTCGGTCCGGCTCACGTGTGATTGCGGCGGGCCTTGGAACCGGCCGCCGTGCTGGCGGCAGATGGCACACCGAATGACCGCGCAGGTCAACGCCTCCCGAGGTTCAGCGACTAGATCTTTTGGCTATCGCTTGTGCAGAACCGCTCCGCGCCGCACATCGGTTCGGCATTTCGGCGCCAAAGCGCGCCTGCGCACGCCTCGCAGTGCGGAAAATTTGTTCGTTATCCTTTGTTCCGAGATGCTTTTTTGTCACGCGCGCGCGTTTTCGAGCGGAGCGGACGCCGGTTCGCGTGGCGAAAGCGCGTCAAAGCAAAAATGCAGAGCCCTCGCTCCACTCCAATCGGATCAGAATAGGCGCTGGCCGGGCCGCGCATCGACGCGCAGGCCCGGCCGCAGATGCGGCGCTCAGGCGACCGACATGTCCAACGGCGGTGCAACATTCGCCGGCAGCGGACTGACATAGGGCGTTCGGGTGGTCCGCTTCTTGAGGTCGGCCTTGGCGGCCGCGATCAGCTCCGGCTCCATCAGCGCCTTGACGCCGAGGCCGGCCATCGCCTTGGCGGCCTGCACCATCGCCTTGTGCGCGGCCGGCGTCTTGCCCTGCGCCACAACCTGCCAGGTGTGGAACGGCGTGCCGATTGCAACCGTCGGTGCATGGACCTGCACCGTTGGCACCACCCAGCTGACGTCACCGACATCGGTCGAGCCGATCAGCGGATTGCGCTTGGCGTCGATCGGCACCAGGAAATCGGCCAGCGGCCGGTCGGTCGGATCCATGCCGATCGCGTAGTAGACCGAGGCGATGTCCTTGTCGGTCAGCGTCGCGCGGATCTTGCCGGCGAAATCCTTGTCGGCATCGTCGAAATGCGGCGGGCCGAGATCTTCCATGATCTGGTGCAGGGTCTGCTCCAGCGGGGTGTTGGGCAGGATGTTGGAGACCGCGGAGATGATCTTCATCTCCATCTTGGTCTCGGTCATCAGGGCTGCGCCCTGTGCGATCTTGTGCACGCGCTCGACCAGCTCGTTCATGCCGGGCAGGTCGCGGGCGCGGATCGAGTAGCGCACGCGGGCATGGGCCTGCACGACATTGGGCGCAATGCCGCCGGTGTCGAGCAGCGCGTAATGCACGCGGGCATCGCTCGGCATGTGCTCGCGCATGTAGTTGACGCCGACATTCATCAATTCCACCGCATCGAGCGCGCTGCGGCCGAGATGCGGCGAGGCCGCCGCATGCGAGGTCCGGCCGGTGAAGATGAAATCGGCGCGGGTGTTGGCGAGCGACGGCGTCACCGCCACCTCCCAGAAGCTGTGCGGATGCCAGGTGATGGCGATGTCGGCGTCCTCGAACGCGCCACACCGCACCATGAAGGCCTTTGCCGCGCCGCCTTCCTCGGCGGGACAGCCGTAGTAGCGCACCCGGCCCGGCACCTTGTTGGCAGCAAGCCAGTCCTTCACCGCGGTCGCCGCGAGCAGCGCGGAGGAGCCGAGCAGATTGTGGCCGCAGCCGTGGCCGTGGCCGCCGCTCTCGACCGGACGAGGTTCGGCAACGCCGGCCTCCTGGCTGAGGCCGGGCAGGGCATCATATTCGCCGAGGAAAGCGATGACCGGGCCGCCCTCGCCCCATTCGCCCATCACCGCGGTCGGAATGTCGGCGAGGTTCTCGGTGATGCGAAAACCCTGGTGGCGCAGTTCGGCCAGATGTTCGGCGGATGAGCGCGCCTCGGTGTAGCAGACCTCGGGCATCGCCCAGACCCGGTCGCTCAATTCGATGAAACGCGGCTTGATCGTGTCGACGCCGCGCCAAACATCATTACGGTTGTCCATTTGCTTCGGTTCCTTGGCTCGCTGGAGCATGATCAGGAAAAGTGTGAAGCGGTTTTCCGAAAAGATCATGCCCAAACAATGAGCCAAAGTGCGATGACGATTCATCGCGCTTTGGCCAATCTGAAGCGCAAAAGGCTAGCAGCTTGGCGCGCCGCCGCCTAGCTTGTGCCGGCAGACCAGCTTTTCCGCAGCGTCGCGTCTTGGTGTGTCCGGTCGCAGAAGCGCTGGCCGGCCACGATCTTGCGCGCAAGTGTCTGTCTTGAGCGATCGGCCTGCCTTCCTCTATGATGTGGCTCGCGAGGACGTGGTCCGACCATGCATGATGCAATTCCGTCTCTGTTGCCGAGAAATTCGGGCCACCAGTTCGTGATCTATGCCGACGCCTGCTCGGGGGTAGCAGGTGCGCTGCATGAGCGTACCTTCGCGTCGGTGAACAACGTGGTTCGCCGGCTGCACCCTGCGCCCGAATTCATTCTCTTCCCCGGCGACGAGATCATCGGCCTCACCGCCGATGCCGACGCGTTGCGGGCGCAGTGGCGGCATTGGCTCGACACCGAAATGGGCTGGCTCGACCGGCGCGCGGTGCCGCTGTGGCACACGACCGGCAACCACACCACCTATGACGAGATGAGCGAGGCGGTGTTTCGCGAGGTCCTCAAGCTGCCACGCAATGGTCCGCCGGGTCAGGAGGGCCTGTCCTATTGGGTCCGCCGCGACGATCTCCTGATGGTGTTCGTGCACACGCTGTGGAGCGGGCTGGGCGGCGAGGGGCATGTCGAGACCGACTGGCTGCAAGCGGTGCTCGAACAGCACAGGGATGCCCGGCACAAGCTGGTGCTGGGTCATCATCCCGTGTACCCCATCAACGGCTTCAGCGGCAGCTATCAGCGCGAGATCGGCCACGAATACAGCGCGCGCTTCTGGGAGATCCTGGTCGGCGCCGGCGTGACCGCCTATCTGTGCAGCCACATTCTCGCATTCGATGTTCAGGTCCATCGCGGCGTGCTGCAGATCTGCACGGCGGGTGCGGGCACCGCACACCGGATGCCCGAAGGCGTCGAGTATCTGCATTGCGTGCAGGCGGCGCTCGATCGGGATGGTCTTCGCTATCAGGTGCTCGACACCGAAGGCGCCGTGCGCGAGCAGCTCGCATGGCCGTTGCCATCTCTCGACCGCGCCGCGTGGTCGCCATTGCCGCACGGGACCAGCTCCGCGCCATTGTCCGGAATGCCGGCGCCCGCGACGGTAGTCGCCCTGAAATTATCGGGCCGCACCGCCGCGGCAAGCGCCGCGCCGCAAACGCTGCTGTGCACGCCTGTGCCGGACATGATCGCACCGCTCTGGCTCGGCCTGCGCGGGCCGAACCAGACGCTCACCCTGATCCTCGGGCGCGAGCCCGGGCGTAGTCCGCATTACTGGGTCGGTCCCGATCTCGGCGATGAGCGGGATTTCGACCTCGACATCGCCTTCTATCCGGACATGGGACCGGGCGGCGTGCTGTGGCGATGCCGCGGTGACATCAGCTGGACGTCGTTCGCCGCGATATCGGCGACGGGGCTCGAGCGGTTCTCGTGGCCCGCGCTCTGGAGCGTCGGGTGCGGACAGCATGGACCGGACGACAGGCGATATGCCGGACCACGGCTCGACGTCGCTGCGGCCGTGTTCGCTTTGTCATGAGCCAAAGTCGGCGGCGCCCGCCCGGCCGAGAAGCGGGGCCAGGACGCAGGTGGCCTAGTCAGGCTTCTTCGGCTTGTCGCGTTCCGCGCTTTTCAATTCGCGATCGATCAGCGTGCAGACCCGCCGCTGCGCCAGCAGGCCGA
Source organism: Bradyrhizobium sp. B124 (assembly GCF_038967635.1). Taxonomy (NCBI): domain Bacteria; kingdom Pseudomonadati; phylum Pseudomonadota; class Alphaproteobacteria; order Hyphomicrobiales; family Nitrobacteraceae; genus Bradyrhizobium; species Bradyrhizobium sp. B124. Next base: position 7,187,178 of record NZ_CP152413.1, read on the forward strand.
GCCGCGCGCGTGTGGTGCCTTGCCTGATCTTGCCGTTGATTTCGAATGACCAGCTCCAGAGGTCGGGTTCGATGTTGGTGAGCGTGTATTGAATGTCCCGATGACGATCGATCAGCTTCTTCATGCCGTTTCTTTTTGTTGGCTGAAGATTGCATAACCAGATCGAGGAGGCGTCTGTATCCGGACGACTACCTACGCAATTGGTCTAAGTGTCCGCATCACGGAATTTTCGCAATCACTAAGTTGGGGTCGTTGTCCAGTGGTTGCGCGATCATGTCGCGAGAACGCTGAGGTGTATCCCCATTCTCATATGTCATCGCCCGGCTCGACCAGGCGATCCAGTACGCCGCGGCCTCTCGGCTCAAGCACTGCTGCCTCTGGAATACTGGATCACCCGCATGCGCGGGTGATGACACCGCGCTGTTCGACATGAATCGAGAACCATCCTCATCGTCGTCCTGGCGAAAGCCAGGACCCATTACCCCAAATCTCAATTGGTGCGTGACGGTTGGCCGCAGTTCGGTTCATCACCGAATACGGTGGTTATGGGTCCTGGCTTGCGCCAGGACGACGGAGGGATAGGTCTCAATCCGCCAGCATCAACCTTGTACGTCCCGCCCTCACAAATTGATCACCCCGCGCCGCGCCGCATGCGCCACCGCATCGGTGCGGCCGGTGGCGTCCAGCTTGTCGAGCAGGGAGCCGACATGAAACTTGGCAGTGTGGACTGAAATCCCGAGCCGCTGCGCGATCATCTTGTTGGATGCGCCTTCGGCGAGCAGCGCCAGCACGTCCAGCTCGCGCGGCGTCAGCTCGAAGTCGCCGCCGCCTGTGGTGTCCCGGTTGCGTGCGACGAGCGTCGCCGTTGCCTGTTCGCCCGGCGCGGCAAGCCGCAGGCCGGCGACGCTGCCGAGCAACGTCGCCAGCCGGTCGGCGAGGGCGGGGTCGTCGATCTCGAGTGCGATGATGATGTCGGAGGCAGGCTCGCTGCTCACGTCTCGGGCCTTTCGCCGACCGTCACCTTGAAGTTCAACGGCTCGCCGCCGCGATGCACGGTGAGCTCGACCACGCTGCCGACGCTCTGCGGCCCGAGGCCGCGCGACAGCGCCCGCACGCCCGACAGCTTCTCGCCGTTGACGGCAATGATCACGTCGCCCTGGCGGATGCCGGCGGCAGCCGAGGGGCCGGCCTTGTCGACGTTCATCACCATTGCGCCGAGGCCGTCGTCGAGACGAACCGGCTGCAGCCCGACGCCGAGATATCCGCGCGCGATGCGGCCGCTCTTCTCGAGCTGTGCTGCGACCCGCTCGATGGTCGCGGCAGGGATCGTCAGCACGCGGCGCGGGCCGAGCACCGCCATGCCGAACGGCACGCCCGCGGCATTCAGCGCCAGCCCGCCCTGCTGGCTGTGCCGCAACCGGACGTCGAGCTCGATCCGCGCGTCGATCTCGCCGCCGCGCAGGCTGCGCCAGGCGGCGCCGGACCGCGAGACCATGCCGAGCCGCGCGATCGGCGCGCCGCGGTCGGCCGCGACGATCACCGCGAGCGATCCGAGCGCGGGGATTTCGGTCGACAGCTTGATCGGCGCGACGTCGCCGTCGACGCGCAGCAGCGCGATGTCGGTGGTGTGGTCGCGCCCAGCGACGGCAGCTTGCCTGCGGCTGCCGTCGGCAAACTGGATTTCGATCTCGCCCTCGTCGGCGAGCGCTTCGTCCGCAGTGACGACGAGGCCGGTCTTCCAGACAAAGCCGGAGGCGCGCGCGCGGTGCGAATGCACGGAGACGATTGCCGGCGCAGCGCGCGCAATGGTCTCGGAAAGGGCTGATGACAGCGAGGCGAGAGTGGTCGGTTCGGTCATGGGAAACTCCGTTGGCTTCCCTCAATCTGGGATGTTGCGGCCGGCGGTGAAACTGGCCGGATGGGCAGGGCGCGGCCCCGCCGATCGGAACCGCAGCTCAGCTCAGCCGATGCAGGGTCGCCTTCGGGCTCTCGCCGAACTTGGCGCGGTAGGCGCTCGCCATTCGGCTCAGATGGGTAAAGCCGAGGTCGAATGCAATATCGACGATGCGTTCGCCCGTCCGCGCCGTCTTGAGGCGGGCGTTGAGATGGGCGAGGCGGATGTCGAGCAGCATCTCGGAAACGGTGGTGCCGAAGTGACGGCGGAAGCCGAGTTGCAGCGCGCGGACGCCGGTTCCTGCGATCTCGGCAAGCTCGGCGAGATCCAGCGGTTCGGTCGCGCGGGTCTCGAGATAGGCCCGCACGCGCTTCAGCGCCGCAGGCTGGGCCTCAGCGCGGCCGTTGAAGACATCGATCGCCGAACTCAAGGTGTGCCGCTGCTCGTTGAGCAGGACATTGAGAAACGACTCGCGCCAATCGGCCGCCACGACCGCTGACAAGCTCTTGTGCGGCCCGATCTGCTCGGCGGTCGTCACCAGTTGCTCGATCCTGGCCGAGAGCGTCTGCCCGAGTGGCCCGCTCAGTGCAACGGCCGGATCGAACTCGACCGGCCGGACCGCCACGCCGCCAAGCGCTGCGGCGCGATGCTCGACCAGCTTGCGGTCGAGCAGCAGGATGAGCTGGGCGCAGTCGCCGCGCCAGGTCATTTCGGTCGGAATCGTCGGTGACAGCAGCGAGGCACAGTGTCGTGGTCCGGTGGTGAGCTCGCGCGCGGCGGTCCGCACCGTGGCCGAGCCGGACAGCGGCATCTGCAACAGGAAGAAACGGTCGAGGTAACCCGGGTTGATCGCGACCGATCCGCCATAGGCGACATAGTTGACCGAGAACCCGTCGAACCCGGCGCAATTGTGGTGCGCCGAGAAAGCACGCTCAGAACGATCGACCGGCGTCAGCTCGTGTGGACAGAAGATGCGGCCGATCGCTTCAGCCGCGTCGTCGACGCGCGCCGTCGCGACGCGCGCGAAATCCTTGAGCCTTCCTCTTGCCGAAACCTCGTTGCCAACAGCAGTCACGCCGGCCGTCCGGAGTTGTTTGAGGTCTAAAACATCATGCAGCCTAGTGCATCCACCGGCAAAGGGGAACGCCGTTTCGTCGCGCAATCTGCCCGATCGGCGCGCAGGCGGATGCGGCAGCATTGGGCAGAAGCCGCGGGCTCGACGCTCCCGCATTGCAGCATGATCGTGCCGGCTGCGGATTCGTTTATCGGCTAGACAGCCCTTCCAGCTGGCGACAGGCTCCGTGTCGGCAATACGCATCCAAAACTGGAGAGGCTGACATGGGCACGCTCGAAAAAGGCATTACCCGAACCGGCACCGGCTACGGCGGCAAAACCTGGAATATCCTGGGCCAGGTCTACTATCCGAAGGCGGTCACCGACTCCACCTTCGCGTTCGAGACCAACAGCGATCCCGGCCAGTTCGTGCCGGTGCACGTCCATCCGACCCAGGACGAATTCATCCTGGTGCAAGAGGGCGTGCTCGACCTCAAGCTCGACGGCGTCTGGGTGCAGGCCAAGGCCGGCGACCTCGTGCGCATGCCGCGCGGCATCCCGCACGGCTATTTCAACAAGTCCGACAAGCCGGCGCGGGCGCTGTTCTGGGTGTCGCCGATGCAGAAGCTCGAGGCGCTGTTCGACAAGCTGCACAATCTGCAGGACCCCGTCGAGGTGGTGCGCATTTCCGCCGAACACGAGGTGGATTTCCTGCCGCCGGAAGCCAACGACTAGGCCGGAGCACACAGACAGCGCACCCGAGACAGCGATCGCCGGAGTTGGCTCCGGCGATGACGGGGACGCGTGCGCTTAGGGAAATGGGCCTGTTCATTCATCGCGGAGACGTTTCATGGTCAAGCAGAAGCATGTGTGCGTCATCGGCGCCGGCATTTCCGGGCTCGCCGCCGGCAAGGCCTTTGCCGGTCGCGGCCACAAGGTGACCATCATCGAGCGCAGCGGCGATCTCGGCGGGGTCTGGGAGCCGGCGCGCTCCTACCCCGACGTCCAGACCCAGAGCCCGAAGGAGCTCTATCGCTACACCGACAAGGCGATGCCGGAGTCCTATCCGGAATGGCCGAAGGGCCCACAGGTCCATGCCTATCTGCGGGACTATGCCCGCAGCCACGGGCTCGACGGTGCGATGCGGTTCGATACCAGGGTCGAGAGCATGACGCGCCGCGCCGATGGCAGACCGGGCTGGACGCTCGAACTGCGCTCGACCGACGGCGCCACCGGCCACGAGGATTTTGACTTCGTCGCCGTCTGCACCGGGCAATTCAACGAGCCGCACTCGCTGCCGCTTTCCGGCGAGGACGGCTTCAAGGCGCAGGGCGGCCAGATCCTGCACTCGTCGCAGTACAGCGATCCTGATCTCGCCAAGGGCCGCAAGGTGGTGGTGCTCGGCGGCTCCAAATCGGCGACCGACATCGCCGTGAATGCGGTCAATTCCGGCGCCAGCGAGGTCACCATCGTGTTTCGCGAGCCGGTCTGGCGGATCCCCTATTTCGTCGGCGGCCTCGTCAACTTCAAGCGCATCCTCTACATCCGCGCGCAGGAGCAGATGTTCGCGAGCTGGGGCATCGGGCCGATGGCGCGCCTCGCGCATGTCGTGGCCAAGCCGTTCGTCTGGGCGAACTGGCGCGGGCTCGAGAGCATGCTGAAGATGCAGCTCAAGCTGAAGCAGTGCGGCATGGTGCCGAAGGAGCGGATCGAAGACGGTGTCAACTGCTCGGTGCCGATCGCGACCCCCGGCTTCTATCCGATGGTTGCCGACGGCCGGATCAAGGCGGTGCAGGGCACCTTCGATCATTATGAGGGCAAGACCATCGTGATGAGCGGCGGCCAGCGTGTCGCGGCCGACGTCGCGGTGCTCGCGATCGGCTACAAGCTCGGCGTGCCGTTCCTGCCCGAGGAGTATCAGAACAAGCTGGTCGAGCCCGACGGGCAGTACCGGCTCTACCGGCTGATCGCCAACCCCGATCTGCCCGACATGGGCTTTGTCGGCTTCAATTCGAGCTTCTGCACCGTGTTGTGCGCCGATCTCGCCGCCAACTGGCTGGTGCGCTACGCCGACGGCCAGCTCGCGCGGCAGCCGAGCGCGGCCGAGATGCACGACAACATCGCGATGATGCTGAACTTCAAGCGCGTCGAGCGGCCGGCGGCGGGCGTCTATGGCGGGCTCTGCGTCGCGCCGTATCACTTCAAGCATTTCGACGAGCTGTTGGCGGACATCGGCACCAAGGCGTCGCGCCGCAACCCGTTCGTCGAAAAATTCACGCCGCCGGACGCGGACGCCTATGCGCGCTTCCTTGCGACCGCGCCTATGTACGAGGCCGTGGCCTAATCGCGGCCGGCGTCGAGGAAGGCTTGCGCCAGACGCTCGGGATTGGAGAAGCAGAGCTCGTGGCTACCCGGCACCTGGACCAGGCGGAATAGCCCGAGCTTCTCCGACAGCCGCGGATGCCAGGGCAGGCCGTGCGGCATCGCCGTGTCCTCGGTGCAGTTGACGTAGGATTTTGCGATCGGCATCTCGGCCGGATTGCTGCGCAGCGCGATCCTGTCCTGGAAGGTCTTGAGCGGATGCGGGTTGAGCTTGTCATAGGCCCGCTGCGCCGTCTCGAGGTCGGCGTCATTGATGAAGGCCTCGCGCCAGATCGGGAACGGCAGCACCACCGAGCCGTCGCCGCGCTCGGCATAGATGGCATCGAACAGGTCGACATAGTGCGGCGGCACCATGTCGTTGAGGCTTTCGCCGTTGTTCGGCACGAACGCATTCCAGTACACCAGCCGCCGGATGCGATTGGCGGCGACGTCGGCAACACCCGTGATGACCATGCCGCCATAGCTGTGGCCGACCAGCACGATGTCATTCAGATTGTGCTCGGCGAGATAATCCACGATCGATTGGATGGCCTCGGCAAGGCCGGAGTCCTTGCGGTCGCCGGGCCGGTTGCCCTTGATCGTCGGGGTGTGGACGACGTGGCCGGCCTTGCGGATGGCGGCCGCAACCGGCTCAAACTCGGCGCCGGTATGCCAGGCGCCATGGACGAGAACATAGGTCGACATGTTGTACCTCCCTGTGTGGTTTGCGAGATCGGCCACCGCGCCCCTGAAGGCCCGGGATACGCGCCGAGCTCAACCAATTCCTGATGGATATTGACCCGGGGCCACGGAACGCGCTTGGCTGTAACCGAACCGGATTGGGCTCGGAGTGAACTGATGCAGCAAATCGCCGCCGCGGATCGCTCGCGCAGGCTGAGCTGGAATACCGCGGACACACGGCCGGGCGAGCAGTTCGCCTATTATCGCGAGGCGATCTGCCAGGCCTTCATGAACTTGACGCCGGAGCCGCCGGCGACGCCGGGCTTCCTGGCCCGGGTCGAGACCGTTGGGCTCGGCGACGGTGCGGTCAACCGGGTCAGTTTCCCGGAGCATGTCGTGCGGCGCTCGACGGCCGATATCGCGGCGTCCAGCCGGCGCTGTTATTATCTCAATCTCAAGCTCGCCGGCCGCTGCCGTATCCAGCAGGCTGGGCGCGAGATCAGCCTTTCGCCCGGGCAGGTCGGTATCTTCGACAGCGGGCAGCGGTTCTCGCTGCTGCACGACCGCGGTCCCGCGCTGCAGGTCGCCTCGTTGTGGGTGCCGGCCGAGGCGCTCGATGAGCGGCTGCCGTCGGCGCCGGAGGTGGCCCCGGCGCGGGTATCAGACGATCCGTTCGTCGGCCATCTGATCGCGGAGACGGCGCAGGTGCTGAACAATTCGGCACTCAGGGCGTCCGATACGGACAACGCCCGGCTGTTCGGCGTGCTGCTCGATCTGGTCGCGCTCAGCCTGTCGCGGTCCGGTCGCGCTGGTGTTGCCGAGAGTGCGGGTCTTGCAGATGCAACCTGGCTTGCGCTGCGCCGTGCCGTGGACCGCAGGCTGCGCGAGCCCGGGCTCGGCGTGGCCGCCGTCGCCGCTGGGATCGGCATCAGCGAGCGTTACGTCCACAAGCTGTTCGAGCGGGCCGGCACCACATTCGCAAGCTATGTGATGGACCGTCGCCTCGATGGCGCGGCGCGCGATCTGAAGAATCCCGCGATCGCCGGGCGCGCGATCGGCGACATCGCGTTCGATTGGGGCTTCTCCGACCTGTCGCATTTCACCCGGCGCTTCCGGCATCGCTTCGGCTGCACGCCGCGCGACTGGCACCGGAGCTAACGCAAAGTTCGGAAGTCACGATGTCACAATCATTCACCTATCAGGTCAGCCCGATGCGGGTCGTGTTCGGGACCGGCACGGTTGCCGCGCTGGCGGACGAACTCGGCCGGCTCGGCATCAGCCGCGCGCTGGTGCTCGCAAGCCGGCGGCAGCAGGTCGAGCTCGGCGATCTCCGAGGCTTGACCGGCGGCCGCATGGCTGGCGCGTTCGACGGCGCTGTTGTGCACACCCCTGTCGCGGTCACCGAACGTGCGATGCAGATGGTCCGCGAGTTGAAGCCCGACGGCGTGGTTGCGATCGGCGCGGGTGCCGCGACTGGCCTCAGCAAGGCGATTGCGTTGCGCACCGACCTGCCGCAACTGATCGTCCCCACCAGCTATGCCGGCTCCGAGATGACGCCGGTGCTCGGAGAGACCGTGGACGGCGTCAAGACCACCCAGTCCTCGCCAAAGATATTGCCCGAGGCCGTGATCTACGACGTCAACCTGACCCTCTCGATGCCGGCAAAGTTCTCGGCGATATCCGGCCTCAACGCGATCGCGCATGCGGCCGAGGCGCTGTATGCGCGGGACGGCAATCCGATCACCTCGCTGATGGCGGAAGAGGCGATCGCAAAACTCGCGACATCGCTGCCGAACGTGATCGCGGGGCCGCACGACCTCGACGCGCGGTCCGATGCCCTGTATGGCGCCTGGCTGTGCGCGGTCTGTCTCGGCACCGTCGGCATGGCGCTGCATCACAAGCTCTGCCACACCGTCGGCGCGCTGTTCGACCTGCCGCATGCCGAAACCCATGCGGTGCTGCTGCCGCACACCATCGCCTATAACACGCCGGCGGCACGCGATGCGATCGGCCGCGCCGCGCGGGCGCTCGGCGTCGCTGATGCGGCCGATGGCCTGTTCGATCTGTCGGCAAGGCTTGGCGCGCCGCGTTCGCTCGCCGAGATCGGCATGCCCGAAGACGGCATCGCAAAGGCGGCCGCGCTCGCCACCAAAAATCCTTACTGGAATCCGCGGCCGATCGAGGAGCGTGGCATCAGCGACTTGCTGCGGCGCGCGTGGTCGGGCGCGCGACCGCAGGCCGGATAGATCACACGCCGATGGCGTTGCGCGCGATCACGTCGCGATAGAATGCCGCGCTCAGTTTCGGCACCCGCGCCTGGGTCTCGAAATCCACGCGATAGAGGCCGAAGCGCTTCTCGTAGCCGAAGATCCATTCGAAATTATCCATCAGGCTCCACAGGAAATAGCCGTGGATCGGGACGCCGTCGGCGGTCGCGCGCTGCAATTGGGCGAGGTAGTTGCGCAGGAACATGATGCGGTCGAGGTCATAGATCTGCCCGTCCGGCTGCACCTTGTCCTCGCCGGACGTGCCGTTCTCGCTGATATAGATGCTCTTGATGTTCCAGAGCTTGGCCGCAATCCGCGGCGCCCAGTAGATCGTCTCCGGCGCGATCCGGAGCCAATCCGAATTCATATGCGGGAAGGAGCCCGGCATCGGCAGCGGCTTCCAGCCGGGGGCAGTGTCGGTGGCGAGGACATAGCAGTGCGGCGCGTAGATGTTGAGCCCGACGAAATCGTTGGGCTGCGCGATGATCTTCAGCTCCTCGGCGGTGAATTTGGGCGCGTCCGCACCGGCATATTGCAGGAAGCCCTCGGTGTACTTGCCTTCGAGGAGGACGCCGAGGAAACCCGCATTGAGCTCGCGTGTCGCGGTCTCGGTGGCGCGAATGTTCTCCGGCGTGTTGACCGCGGGCACGCAGGCGGTGATGTTCTCGGCGGGACCGACCCGCGTGCCGGGGCGGCCCTTGGCGCGGATCGCCTGCACCGCGAGCCCGTGCGCCAGCGCGACATGGTGGCGCGCCTGGTTCACCTCGGCCGGCGGCAGCGTCAGGCCCGGCGCGTCAACGCCGAGTGCATAGCCGAACGGGAGGAAACGCCCGACCTCGTTGAGGGTGAAGATGTTCTTGACCCGGTCGGTCAACCGCTGCGCCACATAGCCGGCGTAATCGCCAAATGCCTTCGACGTGTCGCGTGAGCGCCAGCCGCCGACTCGGTCCTGCAACGCCTGCGGCAGGTCCCAGTGATAGAGCGTGGCGTACGGCTCGATGCCGTTCGCGAGCAACTCGTCGACCAGGCGGTTGTAGAAGTCGAGGCCCTTCGGGTTCGGCGTGCCGGTGCCATCGGGGAACACCCGTGGCCAGGCGATCGAAAAGCGATAGGCCCTGGCGCCGAGATCCTTGATGAGGCGGACATCGTCCTTGTAGCGGTGGTAGTGCTCGTTCGCGCGATCGCCGGTAGAGCCGTCCTCGATCTTGCCCGATGTGTGGGTGAATGTGTCCCAGATCGACGGGCCGCGGCCGTCCTCCTTGACCGCGCCCTCGACCTGGTAGGACGAGGTCGCAGTGCCCCAGACGAAGCCGGCGGGAAAGTTCGCGCCGTCAGGCCGCGGAGCGTGGTTCGCGGCCTCGGCAGGGCCGGTCAAACCGAGCGCCGAGAGGCCTGCAAGGCCCGCAAACTGCCGGCGCGAGAACTTTCCGAACATTGTTGTCTCCCGTCGCCGGATGCCGCGGCTGGAATGCCAGCCGCAGGTTAACCTTCCACCCCGCGGTTGAGCAACAAGGCCGCGAGGTCGAGCCGCGGTAGCGAGCGGCGCACCAATCGATGCGACCCGTTGCGATGTCGGATGTCGCGGAGTTGTCAGTTTTGTGGCGACATCTTCTCTACTAGATTGCCTGCTACGTCCTTCCGCAATGACATCCCAAATCCCGAGAACCCGGTGAGCTGCGCGATGAACAAGCCTGCGACCCATGTCCGAACCGCGCTGCTGCGTCGTCTTGCCACGGCAATCGGCTTGCTGCTGGCGACGGCCGCAGGCGCGCAGGCCGAGCAGACATTTTCGTTCGACGGCACACCTGGGAAGCTGCCGAAGACGGTTGTCCCGTTGAGCTACGCGATCGAGCTGACGCCCGATATCACCAGCCTGGCGCTGCCTGGCGTGGAGACCGTCGACATCGAGGTGCGTGAGGCTACGGCGCAACTAACGCTGAACGCGATCAACACGACATTCGCCGAGGCCACGATCGATGACGGCGCGCAGCGCGCGGAGGTCGTGACCGACGCCACCGCGCAGACCGCGACGCTGACCTTCGCCAAGCCGCTTGCGGTGGGCCGGCACAAGCTCCGCATCGCGTTCACGGCGCAGATCAACAAATTCGGCACCGGGCTGTTTGTGGTCGACTATCCGACCCCGACCGGGATCAAGCGGTTGATCTCCAGCAAGCTGGAGCCGGCCGATGCAAGGCGGATCTTTCCGTGCTGGGACGAGCCGTCGTTCAAGGCGAGCTTCGCGCTGACCGTCGTGATCCCGCGCAATCTGCTCGCGGTCGGCAACATGCCCATCGCGGGCGAGGAGCCGGCCGCCGGCGATCTTAGGAAGGTCACGTTCGCGCCGACGCCGAAAATGTCGAGCTATCTGTTCGTGCTCACCGTCGGCGAACTTGAGCGGGTCACGGCGGATGCCGGCGGCGTCACCATCGGCGTGGTGACGACGGAGGGCAAGAGCGGGCAGGGCCGGTTCGCGCTCGACAGCGCGGTGAAGCTGCTCGCCTATTACAACGACTATTTCGGCGTCAAATATCCGCTGCCGAAGCTCGATTTGATCGCGGTTCCCGGCGGGTTCGGCGGCGCGATGGAGAACTGGGGCGGTATCACCTTCTTCGAGAGCCGACTGCTGTTCGATCCCGCGACCAATGCCGAGACGGCGCGGCGCGGCATCTTCGGCATCATCGCGCACGAGATGGCGCATATGTGGTTCGGCGATCTCGTCACCATGGCGTGGTGGGACAATCTCTGGCTCAACGAGGGCTTTGCCAGCTGGATGGCGACCAAGGCCTCGGAGCAGTTCTATCCGCAATGGCAGAGCTGGCTGAACGGCTACGGCGCGAAGCAGTTTGCCATGGCGCTCGATGCGCGCCGCACCTCGCATCCGGTGCAGCAGCCGATCGCCGACCACAGCGAAGCCGTCACGGCGTTCGACGCCATCACCTACAACAAGGGCCAGGCGCTGATCCGCATGCTCGAGAATTATCTCGGCGAGCAGGCGTTCCGCGACGGCATCCGCAAGTACATGGCCGCACATGCCCACAGCAATTCCACCACCGCCGATCTCTGGCAGGCGCTCGAGACGTCCGGCGGCAAGACGATCACCGGCATCGCCGCCTCCTTCACGGAGCAGGATGGCGTGCCGCTGGTCATGGCCGAGACGGCCTGCGATGGCACCGCGCAACGCCTGACGTTGCAGCAGGACCGTTTCGTGATCGCCCCGGCCAACGATCCGCCGCTGCCGGCCCACGACTGGCCGATCCCGGTAGCAGCTGGACCTGCGCAGGGCAAGCCGTTTGACGAGATCCTGCTGAAGGGTAGTACAGATATTCCGGCCGGCGCATGCGGCGATGCGATCAAGGTCAATCTCGGCGATGTCGGCTATTTCAGGGTCGAATACGGCCCCAAGAACCGTGCCGCATTGTTGAACGCCTTCCCGCAAATGCAGGTTGCCGACCGGCTCAATGTCGTCACCGACAGCTGGGCGCTGGTGCAGGCGGGCCGCGCCGAAGCGCCGTCCTATCTCGCGCTGCTCGACGCGCTTGATGCCGGCGACCATCGCGCGGTGTGGGACCAGGTGATCTCGACCTTTGCCACGCTCAACCGCCTGTCGCGCGACCGCAGCGAGCGGGGTGTGATCCAGGCCTATGCCCGCGCCAAACTGCGCCCGGTGTTCGACCGGATCGGATGGGATGGCGGCGGCTCGGGTGACGACGACACTGCGCTGCTCCGCGCGAGCCTGATCTCGACGCTTGGCGACCTCGGTGACGCGGCCATCATCGCCGAGGCGAAGCGGCGCTTTGCGGCGTTTCTCGATGATCCCAAATCGCTGCCGACCACGCTGCGCGATGCGGTCACCCATGTCGTCGGCATCACGGCCGATCGGGCGACATATGACAGACTGCTGGCGCTCGCACGCAACAGCACGGCGACCAATGAGCGGCTGCGCTATTATTTCGCCGTGGCCAGCGCCCGCGATGCTGAGCTGGCGCGCGCGACGCTGGGGTTGACGCTGACCAACGAATTGCCCGACACGATCGTCACAGGGATGATCAATTCGGTTGCGTCCGCAGGCGAGCATCCGCAGCTCGCCTGGGACTTCGTCCAGGCCAATTTCGATACGTTGCTGGCCAGGCAAGGGCCGAATTTCCGCGACCAGTTCGTGCCGAACTTCATGATCAATTTTACCGATCAGGACCACGCGGCACAGCTCGCCGCGTTTGCCCCGTCGCAATCGACCAGCGGCGGGCGGGTGACGGTGGCGCGCTCCTTGCAAGCGATCGCGATCTCGGCCGATCTCGCCGCGCGTGTGCTGCCCGTGGCCGACGCCTGGATCAGGGCGCACAAGCCGTGAGATCGCAAGAGAGTTTCCGGCGGCGCGCGATGCGGCTATGCTCCGCGCGCGGCATGCAATCAACGATGCGAGGCTGATATGGTCAAAGGTTCCGATTTGCTGGTCGCGGCCCTCGAGAATGAGGGCGTGGAACGGGTGTTCGGCGTTCCCGGCGAGGAGAATCTCGACGTCGTCGAGAGCCTGCGTAAATCCTCGATCAAGCTGATCGTGACCCGGCATGAGCAGGCGGCGGCTTTCATGGCGGCGACCTATGGCCGCCTGACCGGAAAGCCCGGCGTCTGCATGACGACGCTGGGTCCCGGCGCGCTCAACCTGACCACCGGCGCCGCCTATGCGCTGCTCGGCGCGATGCCGATGGTGATGCTCACGGGCCAGAAGGGCATCTTGAGCAGCCGGCAGGCCAAGTTCCAGATCGTCGACATCGTCAACACATTCCGTCCGCTGACCAAGCTGTCGCTGCAGATCGTCAGCGGCGCCACCATTCCGACGCTGGTCCGCGACGCCTTCCGGATCGCAACGCAGGAGCGGCCGGGGCCGGTGCTGCTCGAATTGCCGGAGGATATCGCGCGCGAGGAGATTGCGCCGGTCGAGATCGTGCCGCCGCACCCGATCGAAATTCCGATCGCGCATGCGGCCGCGCTCGACCGCGCCGCCGACATGATTTTGAAGGCGCAACGTCCGCTGATCATGCTCGGCGCGGCGGCATCGCGCCCGCGCTCGACCGCCGGCATCGGCGACTTCGTGCGGCGGACCAAGATCCCGTTCTTCACCACTCAGATGGGCAAGGGCACGGTATCCGGCGGCACCAATCAGTACATGGGAACCGCGGCGCTGAGCGAGCGCGACTATGTGCATGAGGCGATCGACCGCGCCGACCTCATCATCGCGATCGGGCACGACACGATCGAAAAGCCGCCTTTCATCATGGGCCCGAAGGGGCCGCAGGTGATCCATGTCAGCTATACGGCGGCGAATGTCGAACAGGTCTACTTCCCGCAATGCGAGGTGATCGGCGATGTCGGGCCGAGCCTCGAACTGCTGGCCGATCGGGTCGCGGGAAAGCTGCCGTCGGCCAGCGCGCTGCTCAGCCTGCGTGAAGGCATCCTGGCGAAGATCACCGATCGCGCCACCGAGGGTCGTTGGCCGCCGACGCCGCAGCGCATCGTGCACGATGTGCGGCAGGTTATTCCCGAGGACGGCATCGTCGCGCTCGACAACGGCATGTACAAGATCTGGTTCGCGCGCAACTACCGCACGCTGCTCGCGAACTCGCTGCTGCTCGACAACGCGCTCGCCACCATGGGCGCCGGCCTGCCGTCGGCGATGATGGCGGCGATGCTCTATCCGAAGAACCGCGTGCTCGCGGTCTGCGGCGACGGTGGCTTCATGATGAATTCGCAGGAGCTCGAGACCGCAGTCCGCCTCAAGCTCAATCTGGTGATCCTGATCCTGGAGGATTCAGCCTACGGCATGATCCGCTGGAAGCAGGCGGTCGACAATTTCCCGGATTTCGGCCTCACCTTCGGCAATCCGGATTTCGTCAAATACGCCGAAAGCTACGGCGCCAAGGGCTCGCGGATCGAGAGCACGGAGGCGATCGTCCCGACCCTGGAGCGCGCCTTCTCCGGCGGCGGCGTGCATCTCGTGGTGGTGCCGATCGACTATACCGAGAACAAGCGGGTGCTGGTCGACGAGCTGCGCGAGAAGGTGCAGCAGATCGATGTGTCGTAGAGCATAGCTGCGTTTCGCAGGGAACGAAAAGTCCTCGGCTTGATTGAACGTAAGCCGCCATGGTAGCACGCCAGGATGTTACGCAATGAGTATCACTCGTTGTGCGGATGGTCGGCGATACCAGATCTGAGAGGTCACGTGACTGCACCAAATCCTGCCGCCGGCAAACCCATCGATCCCTCAGCGCTTGCCAATGTGCCGCGGCTGGTCACGGCCTATTTTGCCGGCAAGCCCGACGCCAGCAATCCCACCCAACGGGTTGCCTTCGGCACCTCCGGCCATCGCGGCTCGTCGCTGAAGAATTCCTTCAACGAGGACCACATCCTCGCCACCACGCAGGCGATCTGCGACTACCGGCGCGAGAAGGGGCTGACCGGGCCGCTGTTCATCGGCATCGATACCCATGCGCTCGCCGAGCCGGCATTGGCCAGCGCGGTCGAGGTGTTCGCGGCGAACGGCGTCGAGATCATGATCGACGGGCAGGGCGGCTACACCCCGACGCCGGTGATCTCGCATGCAATCCTGAGCTACAACAAGGGACGCAGCACGGGCCTTGCCGACGGCGTCGTCATCACGCCGTCACACAACCCGCCGGAGGACGGCGGCTACAAATACAATCCGCCGCATGGCGGTCCGGCCGATACCGATGTCACCGCCGTGGTTGAGAAGAACGCCAACCGTTACATCGAGGCGGGCCTCAAGGGCGTCGCGCGGTTGCCGTATGATCGCGCGCGCAAGGCCGCGACCACGCATCTGCACGACTACATTACCCCTTATGTCGCCGATCTCGGCAACACCGTCGATCTGGCGCTGATCAAATCCGCCGGCGTCAAGATCGGCATCGATCCGCTCGGCGGCGCGGCGGTGCATTACTGGCAGCCGATCATCGCGCGCTACGGCATCAACGCTACCGTCGTCAATGAGGCGGTCGATCCCACCTTCCGTTTCATGACCGCGGACTGGGACGGCAAGATCCGGATGGACTGCTCGTCGCCTTATGCGATGGCGAGCCTGATCGGGATGCGCGACCGGTTCGACGTCGCCTTTGCCAACGATACCGACGCCGACCGCCACGGCATCGTCACCCGTTCGAACGGGCTGATGAACCCGAACCACTTCCTCGCCACCGCGATCGCCTATCTGTTCGCGCACCGGCCGCAATGGAGCGGGACCGCAGCGATCGGCAAGACCATCGTGTCGAGCTCGATCATAGATCGAGTGGCCAAGAAGCTGAACCGCAAGCTGGTCGAGACGCCGGTCGGCTTCAAATGGTTCGTCGAAGGGCTCGGCAGCGGCGGCTTCGGCTTTGCCGGCGAGGAGAGCGCCGGCGCGTCGTTCCTGAAGCGCGACGGCTCGGCGTGGACCACGGACAAGGACGGCATCATCCTCGGCCTGCTGGCGGCGGAGATCATCGCCAAGACCGGTCGCGATCCGAGCGAGTTGTTCAACGAGCTGACCGCCGAACTCGGCGTTCCCTATTACGAGCGCATCGATGTCGCGGCGACGCCGAAGCAGAAGAATGCGCTGAAGGCGCTCGGGCCCGAGCAGCTCAACATGACCGAGCTCGCCGGCGATCCCGTGCGCGCGGTCAGGACCAAGGCGCCGGGCAACGATCAGCCGTTCGGCGGCATCAAGGTCGAAACCGAGGCCGGCTGGTTTGCCGCGCGTCCGTCCGGCACCGAGGATGTCTACAAGATCTACGCCGAGACCTTCCGCGGGCCGGATCATCTGAAACAGATCCAGGGCGACGCGCAGGCCGCGATCGCCAAGGTGTTCTGAGAGCACAAGGCCGGGCGGAATTCATGCGCGTATTGTTGACCGGCTCTTCCGGCTGGCTCGGCCGCTTCCTTGCGCTGCGGCTTCGACAGGCCGGCCATGACGTGACTGGCCTCGACGTCGTCCCGGGCGAGGCGACCAATGTGGTCGGCTCCGTGGTCGACCGGTCGGTGATCGATCGGGTGTTCGGCGATCACGGCATCGAGGCCGTGATCCATGGCGGCGCGCTGCACAAGCCCGACATCGCGCGGTTCGCGCCGCAGGCCTTTGTCGACGTCAACGTATCAGGCACGCTCAATCTGCTGCAGGCGGCCGCCGCCGCCGGCCACGACCGCTTCGTGTTCACCTCGACGACCTCGCTGATGATCTCGCAGGCGATCCGCGACGAGGAAGGCCATGCGGCGGTGTGGCTTGACGAGGCGACAGGGCCGCTCGAGCCGCGCAACATCTACGGGGTGACGAAACTTGCTGCCGAGGGGCTGTGCCGGCTCTTCAGCCGCGAGCATGGGCTGAACTGCGCGGTGCTGCGCACCAGCCGCTTCTTCCCCGAGGACGACGACACGATCCGCGATATCCACGGCGAGAACCTGAAGGCGACCGAGCTGCTGTATCGCCGCCTCACGGTCGAGGATGCCGCCGATGCCCATGTCGTGGCGCTGGAGAAGATCCGCAGCTTCGAGGTCTTTGTGATCAGCGCGCCGACGCCGTTTGCGCGCAGCGACGTCGCTGATCTGAAGACGGACGCCGCCGGCGTGATCGCGCGCCATTTCCCCGATGCTTCGGCGCTGTTCGAGCGCCAAGGCTGGCATTTGCCGCAATCGATCGGCCGGATCTACGATGCGAGCAAGGCCGAACGGCTGCTCGGTTTCCGCGCCGTAACCGACTTTGCCGCGGTGCTCGGCGCCCTGCGCAGCGGCGAGCCGCTTCCCTTTGCGCACGATCCCGATTATGTCTCGCCGTCAACGAGGCTCGCAAATGGCTGACTTTCACGGCGTCTTTCCGTATCTGGTGTCTCCGGTCGATCCCGCCGGCCATGTCCGCACCGAGGTGCTGGGCCGGCTCTGCGACGATCTGGTCAAGGCCGGCGTCCATGGGTTGACGCCGCTCGGTTCGACCGGCGAGTTCGCCTATCTCAACAATGCGCAGCGCATGCAGGTGGTGGCGACCACGATCGAGGCCGCGCAGGGCCGCGTGCCGGTGGTCGCCGGCGTCGCCTCGACCTCGACGGCGGATGCGGTGGCACAGGCCAAGGCCTATCAGAAGCGCGGCGCTGCCGGCATTCTGGTGATCCTGGAGGCGTATTTTCCGCTCAGTGACGCCCAGGTGGAATCCTATTTCCGCGCTATCGCCGACGCGGTCGACATTCCGGTCGTGATCTACACCAATCCGAATTTCCAGCGCTCCGACCTCACGCTCGACGTCATCGCGCGCCTCGCCGCGCATCCGCGGATCGGTTACATCAAGGACGCCTCGACCAACACCGGCCGGCTGCTGTCGATCATGAACCGCTGCGGCGACAGCCTGAAAGTGTTCTCGGCGTCCGCCCATATTCCGGCCGCGGTGATGCTGATCGGCGGCCATGGCTGGATGGCGGGACCTGCCTGCATCATCCCGCGGCAGAGCGTCGAGCTGTACAATCTGTGCCGCCGCGCCCGCTGGGACGAGGCGATGGCCTTGCAGCGCAAGCTCTGGCGCATCAACGAGGCGTTCGCCCGCTTCAACCTCGCCGCCTGCATCAAGGCCGGGCTCGCGAGCCAGGGCTACGACGTCGGCGACCCCGTGCCGCCGCAGGCGCCGCTCACCGCCGAGCAGCGCAAGGTCGTCGAGGCCGCGTTGCGCGATCTCGGTTGAAGCTGGCTTGCGCGTTGCATAAGGCGCATTACCTCGTCGTTTCCGGGCGTGTTGTCTCGCGCCGAAAATCCGTTAAAACCCGCCGAAATTTCTGAAATCAAGGATCCTCCGATGAACATTCTTCCCGGCAATATGCGTTTTGGTGCGGGCCAGCCGGTCAAGCGTCTGGAAGACCAGCGGCTGCTCACCGGGAAGGGGCATTTCATCGACGACAAGCCGCAGGACGGCGCGCTCTGGCTGCACGTGCTGCGCTCGCCGCATGCCCACGCCAACATCAAGTCGATCGACGCCAGAGCGGCGCTCGAGATGCCCGGCGTCAAGGCGGTCTATACCGGCGCGGACCTTGTGAAGGACGATATCGGCACGCTGCCGACGCTGGCGATCTTCAAGCGCCCCGACGGCTCGCCGATGACCGTGCCGCCGCGGCGCCTGCTGGCGCATGAGGTGGTGCGTTATGCCGGCGAGGGTGTTGCGGCTGTGGTCGCGACCTCGCGCGTGCTGGCGCAGACGGCGGCCGAGGCGATCGAGGTCGATTATGAGGTGCTGCCCTCGGTGGTCGATCCGGTCGAGGCGATCAAGCCGGGCGCGCCGGCGGTCTGGCCGGAGGCGCCCGACAACATCGTGGCCGCGATGAGCTATGGCGACGCCGCCAAGGTCGAGGAAGCCTTCGCCAGCGCCGCGCACAAGGTGTCGCTCGACCTGGTCAGCCAGCGCCTGGTGCCGTCGGCGATGGAGCCGCGCTCGACCATTGCCGAGATCGAGAAGAAGACCGGCCGGCTGATTCTCCATGTGCAGTCGCAGACCCCGGGCTCGACCCGCGATCTGCTGGCGGAATCGATCCTGAAGCGGCCGAAGGACAGCGTGCGCGTGTTGGTCGGCGATATCGGCGGCGGCTTCGGCCAGAAGACCAGCCTCTATCCCGAAGACGGCATCGTCGCCTATGCCGCGACCAAGCTGAACGAGAAGATCCGCTGGCGCGGCGACCGCACCGACGAGTTCGTCGGCGGCACCCATGGTCGCGACCTGACCTCGACCGGCGAGTTCGCGCTCGACGCCAAGGGCCGCGTGCTGGCCTATCGCGTGCGCTCGATCGGCGGCACCGGCGCTTATTCGTCGGGCACCGCCAACATCATTCCGCTGGTGCTCGGCCCGTTCGTGCAGACCGGCGTCTACGATCTGCCGCTGGTGCATTTCGAGGTGAAGTCGGTGATGACCAACACCGCGCCGGTCGGCGCCTATCGCGGCGCCGGCAGGCCCGAGGCGGTGTTCATCGTCGAGCGGTTGTTCGATGCCGCGGCGCGCCAGATCGGCATGGACCCGCGCACCATCCGCAAGGTCAACTACATCAAGCCGGCACAACTGCCCTACACCAATGCGGTCGGGCAGGTGTATGACTCCGGCGCCTTCGCCCACATGCTGGAGCGCGCGTCCGATTTGGCCGACTGGAACGGCTTTGCCGCGCGCAAGAAGGCGGCGAAGAAGAAGGGCCTGCTCTACGGCCGCGGCCTGACCAGCTACATCGAATGGACCGGCGGCCGCGCCCACACCGAAAACGTCTCGCTGCATGCGACCGCGGAAGGCCGCGTCATCCTGCATTCAGGCACCATGGCGATGGGGCAGGGCCTCGCCACCACTTACACCCAGATGATATCAGATACGCTCGGCATTGCCATGGACAAGATCGACGTCATCCAGGGCGACACCGATCTCGCCACCGGCTTCGGCAGCGTCGGCTCGCGCTCGCTGTTCGTCGGCGGCACCGCGGTTGCAGTCTCGAGCAATGACTTGATCAACAAGGCGCGCGACAAGGCCTCCCACCTGCTCGAAGCCTCCGTCGGGGACATCGAGTATCGCGACGGCTTCCTCACCGTGGTCGGCACCGACAAGCGCATCAGCCTGTTCGAGATCGCAAAGAAGGAAAGCGGCGCCAAGCTCTCGGTCGAGAGCGAGGGTAATGTCGACGGCCCGAGCTGGCCGAACGGCACCCATATCTGCGAGGTCGAGATCGATCCCGAGACCGGCGTGACGCGGGTGGTGCGCTACACCACGGTCGACGACGTCGGCGTCGCCGTCAATCCGATGCTGGTGACGGGGCAGGTGCATGGCGGCGTCGTCCAGGGCATCGGCCAGGCCCTTTACGAAGGCGTGGCCTACAGCGAGGAAGGTCAGCTTCTGACCGCAAGCTATCAGGACTATTGCATCCCGCGCGCCTCGGACGTTCCGCCGATGTCAGTGACGCTCGATCCCTCCGCGCCGTGCAAGACCAATCCGCTGGGCGCCAAGGGTTGCGGCGAGTCGGGCGCGATCGGCGGCCCGCCCTGCATCACCAACGGCGTGATGGATGCGCTGAGCGAGGTCGGGATCACCCAGCTCAACACGCCGCTGACGCCGGTGAAGATCTGGCAGGCGATCCAGGACGCGAAGGCGGGGGCGGCTTAGGTTTCTGTCATCCCGGGGCATCGCGAAGCGATGAGCCCGGAATCCATCGGGCCGCACGTTGTGCGGTGAAATGGATTCCGGGCTCGCGCTATGCGCGCCCCGGAATGACGGAGAGTGTGACCGTTACAACCCCAACACCATCTTCGCGATGATGTCGCGCTGGATCTCCGACGAGCCGCCGAAGATCGTATAGGCCCGCCCGTTGAGATATTCCGGCACCACCGGGAGCAGCTCTTCCGGGATCGCCGGCTCGTGGTTCAACCGGTAGAACGGCCGCGCCGGTTCGACAGCAAGGCCGTCCTGGCCGATCACGTCGACACCAAGCCGCGTCACGGCCTGGCGGATCTCGCTGACCCGCAGCTTGATCAGCGACGACACCGCGCCGGGGTTCTGCCCGGTCTGCAGCGCCGACAGCACCCTGAGCTCGGTCATTTCGAGCGCATCGATATCGACCTCGACCTCCGACATCCGCATCGCGATATCAGGGTCCTCGATGGCGCGGCCGGTGACCTCGGAGCCGGCGAGATCGGAGATCGTTTTCAGCGCCTCGCGCAGCTTGGCCGACGCAATGCCGGAGCCGCGCTCGAATTCGAGCAGATATTTGCCGTAGGTCCAGCCCTTGCCTTCCTCGCCGACGCGATTGGCGACGGGCACGCGAACGTCGTCGAAGAACACCTGGTTGACCTCGTGGTCACCGCCGATGGTCAGGATCGGGCGCGTGGTGATGCCCGGCGTCTTCATGTCGATCAGGATGAAGCTGATGCCGTCCTGCTGCCGCTCGCCCTCATTGGTGCGCACCAGCGCGAACATGCGGTTGGCGTGGTGCGCATGCGTGGTCCAGATCTTGGTGCCGTTGATGACGTAGTCGTCGCCGTCGCGCACCGCGCGAGTCTTCAGCGACGAGAGATCGGAGCCCGAACCCGGCTCGGAATAGCCCTGGCACCAGTAGTCTTCGCCGGAGAGGATCCGCGGCAGATAGAAATTCTTCTGCTCCGGAGAGCCGAAGCCGATGATGACCGGGCCGACCATCTTGACGCCCATCACGTTGACATTCGGCACGCCGGCGCGGGCACATTCGGCCTCGAAGATCCAGCGCTGCGCCGGCGTCCAGTCCGGCCCGCCATGGTCCACCGGCCAGCCGGGCGCGCCCCAGCCCTTCTTGTGCAGCGCGCGCTGCCAGGCCATGCCGATGTCGGGGTCGGAGAACACCGACGGCGTCAGCGCGGTGGCGCGCTTCATTTCCGGCGTCAGGCTCTCGGCGATGTAGTCGCGGACTTCCTTTTCGAAAGCACGTTCCTCGGCGCTGAAGGTGAGATTCATCTTGCGCTCTCCATTAGGCGTGGGCGCGGCCGCTCAACGCGGCGTGGCGGCGATAATGATGGGCGCTGCCGCCGAACAGCGTGTCGAAGGCGAGCAGCCGCTTGAAATAGGCGCCGATGTCGAGTTCTTCGGTGACGCCCATCGCGCCGTGCAGCTGCACCGCCTGCTCGGCGACAAAGCGCGCGCATTTGCCGATCTTCGCCTTGGCGCCGGACGCCGCACGGCCGCGGGCCACTGGCTCGGCATTGGCCATCAGCGCAGCGCGCAGCGCCATCGAGCGCGCCTCGTCGACCTGCATCGCGACGTCGGCGAGCCGGTGGCGGATCACCTGGTTGGCCGACAGCGGCCGCCCGAACTGTTTTCGAATTTTGGTGTATTCGAGCGTGGTGTCGAGCAGCGTCTGCATGATGCCGACCGCCTCGGCGCCGAGCGCGGCCATCGCGTGGTCGACCACCGTTTCGATCGCGGGCAGCACATCCTGGCCGTCGCCGAGCAGCGCATCGGCGGGCAATTGCACACCCTTCAGATCAAGATTGCAGCCGCGCCCGCCACCAAGCCGCGCGTAGTCGCGCAGGGTAAGGCCGAGCGCACCAGCTGGCACCAGGAACAGGCCGAGCTTGCCGGATGCGCCGTTGGCATTGGCAACGCGGGCCGAGACGATGATCTGGTTGGCCGATGCGCCGTCGAGCATCGCGATCTTGCTGCCGCTCAAAAGCCAGCCGTCGGCAGTTTTCGTCGCCGCCGCGTCAACATGGCCGAGGTCGAACCGCGCGGCGCGCTCCGAATGCGCAAAGGCGAGCGTGCACGCGCCCTCGGCGACCTTGGGCAGGATCGCCTGCTGCTGCGCCTCGGTGCCGCATTCGGCGACCAGCGCAGCACCAATCACGACGGTGGAGAGGAATGGCTCGGACACCAGGCCGCGGCCGAATGCCTCCATCAAGAGCCCGATCTCGATCGCGCCGCCGCCAAGCCCGCCATGGGCTTCGGCGATCGGCAGCGCCAGCCAGCCGAGCTCGGCAAACTCTTTCCAGATCGCGGGCGAATAACCCAGCGGATCGTTCGCCGATTTCTTGCGATGCTCTGATGTAAAGGTCTCCGCCACGAAGCGGTCGGCACTTTCGCGCAGCAGGCGCTGCTCGTCGCTGAGAGTGAGGTCCATCTGGTCTACTTCACGTTGGCGGTTTTTCTGACGGAGGGATGCAGACCCGCGGGGTCCACCACCATTCCGAATTCCTGCAGATTATGGGCGTGGCAGAGCTGATGCAGCGCGAAGGCCTGATCGATCGCGGCGGGCTGGCCCATGATGTCGATCGAGCGGTTTACCGCCTCCTTGGACAGCTTCAGCGCAAAGGCGGGTTTGGCTGCGATTCTGCCCGCCAGCGCCAGCGTGAAGGAGGAAAGATCGCCGCGCGGCACCACGTGATTGACCATGCCAAGGCGATGCGCCTCGTCGGCGCTCCAGACGTCGGCGGTGAACAGCATCTCCTTGGCCTTGCGCGCGCCCAGCTCCCAGGGATGCACGAACCATTCGACGCCGCAGACGCCCATCGTCACCACGGGATCGCAGAACTCGGCATCACTGCTCGCGACGATCAGGTCGCAGGCCCAGGCCAGCATCAGCCCGCCGGCGATGCACTTGCCATGCACCTCCGCGATCGTCGGCTTGGCGAGATTGCGCCAGCGCCTTGTGATCTGCAGGTAGATCTCCTGCTCGCGTGCGAAGCGCCCATGCGCATTGGGTTCGGCGAAGCCGCCCCAATTTCCGACTGGCGGGAAATCGACGCCCGCCTGGTTCTTGCCCACTGGCCGCAGATCGTGACCGGCAGAGAAATGCGGGCCGTTGCCGGCGAGGATGATGACCTTGACCGCGTCGTCCTGCACCGCCTGGTCGAAGGCGGCATTGAGGTCGTAGGTCATCTGCAGATTCTGGGCGTTGCGGGCCTCGGGGCGGTTCATCACGATCCGCGCGATCGCGGGCTCGGGCCGTTCGACGACAATCGTCTCGAATTGTTCAGACGCCAATGGACCCTCCCAGGATCGATTTTCTTGGCATGATGAACGGCGCGGGGAGGGATAGGCAAGGGCCATCATCGGCAAAATCCGCCGCGAATCCCGCCACGCGGGATTGTCGGGCGAAAATCTGTTACCGTGACGAGAGAATCCACCGGGAGGACCATCTTCATGCGCAAGCTTTGGACCGTGCTGGCAGCGCTGGCGACATTGAGCCTGACCAACTGCGGCTACAACGCGATCCAGACCAATGACGAGACGGTCAAGTCGAGTTGGTCGGAGGTGGTGAACCAGTACCAGCGGCGCGCCGATCTGGTGCCGAACCTCGTCAACTCGGTGAAGGGCTTTGCGCAGCAGGAAAAGGACGTGCTGCTCGGTGTCACCAACGCGCGCGCCAAGGTCGGCAGCATCCAGGCGACGCCCGAGGTGCTCAACGATCCGGCCGCGTTCCAGAAGTTCACGCAGGCGCAGGGTGAACTGACCAGCGCGCTGTCGCGGCTCCTGGTCGTGACGGAGAACTACCCGCAGCTGAAATCGGACGCGCTGTTCCGCGACCTGATGGCGCAGCTCGAAGGCACCGAGAACCGCATCACCGTGGCGCGCAACCGCTACATCAAGGCGGTGCAGGACTATAACGTCGGCATCCGCACCTTCCCGAACAATCTGACTGCGATGGTGTTCGGCTACAAGGAGAAGCCCAACTTCTCGGTCGAGAACGAGAAGGAGATTTCGACCGCGCCGAAGGTCGATTTCAATCCGGCGCCCGCGCCCGCGCCGGCGAAATAGCGCCGGCGTGCCCACCAACGCGATGACAGCCGCCCGCGTCTTCCTGCTGGCCTTCCTGCTGGGCTTCGTGTGCCCGGCGCGGGCCGAGGTCGCGGTGCCTCAACTCACCGGCCGCGTCGTCGATCAGACCGGGACGCTGTCGGCGAGTGACGTTGCGTCGCTGAACGACAGGCTGAAGGATCTGGAGACCCGCAAGGGCAGCCAGATCGCGGTCCTGATCGTGCCGACCACGGCTGAGGAAACGATCGAGCAGTTCTCGATCCGCGTTGCCGAGGCCTGGAAGATCGGGCGCAAGAAGGTCGACGACGGCGCGCTGCTCGTCGTCGCCAAGAACGACCGGCATTTGCGCATCGAGGTCGGCTACGGCCTCGAAGGCGTGCTGAGCGACGTCGTCACTCACCGCATCATCGACGAGGACATCACGCCGAAATTCAAGGCCGGCGATTTCGCCGGCGGTATCTCGGCCGGCGTCGACCGCATGATCCGCCTGATCAATGGCGAGCACCTGCCGGCGCCGGAGCCCGAGCATTGGCAGGGTCCCAATCTCGTCGATCTCGCCAATCCGGTGACGATCTTTGTCGTCATCATCGTGGCGAGCGTGTTGCGCGCGATGCTGGGGCGGCTGTTGGGCTCGGCCGCCACCGGTGGCATCGTCGGCGTCTTCGCCTGGATGGTGGCCGGCTCGCTCGCCACGGCCCTGGTGGTCGGGCTGTTCGCCGCCGTTGCGGCGCTGATCTTCGGCGGATTGAATTTTGGCGGTCCGGCGGCCGGCTCGGGACCGTACCGGCGTGGCGGCGGCTATTCCGGAGGCTGGTCCGGCGGCGGGGGCTGGAGCAGCGGCTCGAGCTCGAGCGACAGCGGTGGCTTCAGCGGCGGAGGCGGCAGCTTCGGCGGCGGCGGCGCTTCGGGGAGCTGGTAGGCACATGGGCATCAAGCGCATCGGCAAGCATCTGCTCGAACACCGCTGGCGCGTGCGGCGGGAGTTTCCGCCGCGCGTGCTCGATGCGATCGAGCAGGCGATCAAGGCCGGCGAGGCCACGCATTCCGGCCAGATCCGCTTCGTCGTCGAGGGTGCGCTCGACGGCGTGCCGCTGTTCCGCGACCAGCCGGCGCGGGAGCGGGCGCTCGACGTATTCGCGCACTTGCGGATCTGGGACACTCATCACAACAATGGCGTCCTGATCTATCTCTTGCTCGCCGACCGCGACGTCGAGATCGTCGCCGATCGTGGCATTGATGCGAAGGTCGGCCGCGCCGGTTGGGAAGCGATTTGCCGCGCGATGGAAACCGACTTTCGGGCGGGCCGGTTCGAGCAGGGCGTGATCAAGGGGATCGCGGCGGTGTCGCGGGAACTGGCGCAGCATTTCCCGCATGTCGCCGGAGGCCCGAACGAGCTGCCCGACAAGCCGGTGGTGATTTGAGCGACCAACGGTTGGTCCGGTGCTCCTCCCCTGGAGGGGGAGGATCGACGCGAATGCAATGAGCGGCGAGGTGGGGTGAAGGTCTCTCCGCGTGAACGCTGCCCGAGTGGAGAGATCACCCCACCTCGGTTCGCATTGCGCTGCGCTTCATGCAAACCGATCCTCCCCCTCCAGGGGAGGATAAGAATAAGAAGACCCCTACGCCTTCACCGACGGCCGCGCGCCGACGCGGTTGAACCAGGCTACGATGTTGGCGTTCGCCTGGTCCAGCGGCTGGCCGACCTGGTTGCCGAAATCGAGCCAGCAATAGAGCAGCATGTCGGCGAGCGTGAAGCGCTTGCCGCAGATGTAGTCGCGGCCGTCGGCCATCTGGTCATCAAGCCATTTGATGCGGTTGGCGGCGATCATCTTCAGCCCGGGCGAGGCCTCAGGGGCGACCGGAATGCGCTTCTCGAAGAACTTCAGCGCCTCGCCGAAGCGATAGCCGTTGGCGAGCGGCTCGGCGATGTTGAGATCGACGCGGCGCGTCCACATCCGGCATTCCGCGCGCTCTTCCGGCGTGGTGCCGATCATGGCGGGCGAGGGGTGCTTCTCCTCGAGATATTCGCAGATCGCGGTGATCTCCGAGAGGTAGTTGCCGCAGTCGAGCTCGAGCGCCGGCATCTGGCCGTGCGGATTGCGCTTCAGATGCGCTTCCTCGCGGTTCTCCCCCTTGCGCAGGTCGACGGTCTCTTTGGGCATCTCGATGCCCTTCTCCGCCATGAACATGCGCACGATGCGCGGATTGGGTCCGATCGAGTCGTAAAGCTTCATGGTCCTCGCTCCCCGTTCTTCAGCGTCATTCTTGCAGTTGTTGAACAGGCCACCCGCGGATTTGTCAAATGACTTGCTGCCGCGTGGGCTCACGCAGAGTTCGGGCAAGGCCTGGAATGAAGGCAAAGTCACGCGCCCCGTCACGTGCGGAGTTAGTCGTCGAGCTTGTTGAGGTCGCGCACCGACTGCATGATCGGCTCGAAATTCGAGCGCGCATCGAGTGCGTCGAACAGTTGCGCGGTGTCCTCGAGCAGGGCATGCGAGCGTTGCAGTGCGATCCGCACATCGTCCTGCGGCGTGTCGGACAGCCGGCCATGACCTGACAGCAGGATCTTCGAATTGAGGCCCTTCAGCCGCTCCAGCGACTGGATGTAGTCGGCGATCGAGCCGGAGCCGAACACGCCGCCCATCACCCCGCCGGGCATCAGCGTGTCGGCGGCGAACAACAGCCCCTTGTCCTGATCGAACAGCGAAATGCAGGCCGAGGTGTGGCCCGGCGTGTACATCACGTTGAGGCGGAAATTGCCGAGATCGATCAGATTGCCTTCCTCGAGCCAGATGTCGATGTCGATCGGCACGTTCGGCTCGTTGAACATCTTGCGCAGCATCGAGAAGTCGTCGCGCAGCATGATCTTGTTGGCGGCGAGCCGGTGCGCGGCGATGTAGGCGCTGCGGTGGAAATGATAGGCCGCGCCGATGTGATCGAGATGCTCGTGGCTCAGCACCACCATGTCGATCATCGCGGGCGTGATGCCGAGATGGTTCAGACAGGCGACCAGCGATGGATAGTTGGTCGACAGCCCGACGTCGATCATGATGGTCCGCTTGCTGCCGCGCACGAGATAGGCATTCGCCGCACGGTTCTTGAAGCGGATCTGGTAGACGTCGTCGGCCGCCTGGATCAGCGTGGCGACGTCGGCCTCGAACAGCGTCTTGAACGGGCTCGGTTTGCGCTCGCTCATGGGGTGGCCGCCGCTCGGTAGGTGACGGCGTTGGATGCGCGCAGACGTTTCGAGAGCGCATCCATCACCATCAGCGCGAACGCCGGCTGCTGGCTGACCAGATAGACGAAGCGGGCGTGGTTGATCCGCATCACTCGCGTCGCGGGCGCGGAGGCAATCGCGGTTGCCGAGCGCGCCGAGCCGTCGATCACGGCCATCTCGCCGAAGAACTCGCCCTTGCCGAGGCTGACGATGACCGTCTTGTTTCCGCCATTGATCTTGGCGATGTCGACGGTGCCGTCGAGCACGACAAACAGCTCGCGGCCGCTCGAGCCTTCCTCAAAAATGACGTCATCGACATCAAATTCGTTGATGCACTTCTCGATCGTCATGGCGCTCTCCTGCCTTCTGGCTGGAAGACGCCGGTATGTTAATCGGGAAACCGCCGCGCGCAAACGGAGCTGATGCAGATTGCCGCATGGCAACATCGCCTAAATCCGGCCCGGAAAACTCCCTAAAATTTAGGTAATGGCGGAGCGGGGTAACCATTTCGCAAGCAATAAAAGTTACCGAATTGTCAACCCAGTCTGGAGACTTTGAACGTGAGTGAGCAGCAGAGCGAGCCGGTCAACGGTCAAGCCGGCGCCGAGACGGCGGCGAAGAGCGAGCCCGTGATGGCCGCGGCCGTTGTCGAGGCTGTCAGGCTTGCGCCCGAGCAGGAAGAGACGTCGCCAAAAGCCGACGCGCCCAGGATGGACGCGCCGAAGGTTGAATCCCCGAAGATTGAGCCGTCCCGGCTCGATCCCATGATCGAGGCCAAGATCGACGCCAAGATCAATGCCAAGATCGAGCCGACCAACATGGACGTGCCCAAGGTCGAGACCGGCAAGCGTGAAGAGCCGCGTTTCCCGGGCAAGCTGATGATCATGGCGCCCGGTGACCGGACCTGGGACCAAGAGGCATCCGCCTCCAAGCCGGGCGCCGAGCAGGCCGCCAAACCGGCCGGCACGCGCCGGTTCGGGGCCATGGCCGCGGTCATTGCGCTGGCGACCGTGGCAGGAGCCATCGGTGGCGCGCTCGCGACCGCCGGGCTTGGCCATCTCGCCGCCCCTGCCGCTGCCTCTGTCAGGGCTGCCCAGGATGCTGCCAAGGACGCCGCCGCCAAGGAAGCGGCCGACGCCGCGCTCGCCCGGCTCGAATCCGAGGTCACTGCGCTGAAGGCCAGCGTGGAGCAGACCGCCAAGGCCGGCCAGGCCCAGTTCAGCAAGGCCAGCGACCGGATCGAGAAGGTCGAGAAGGCCCAGGCCGAGCCGATCGCCAAGCTCAACAAGCTCAGCGAGACCGTCGACAAGCTCCGCGCCCCGCAGACGACCGTCGCTGCTGCGACGCCGGCCCGCGAGGTGACCGGCTCGATCCCGCCGGCGACTGCCGCGGCAGCACCTGCGGCCCCCAGGCCCGAGGTCGGCCGCATGCCGGTGGTCGACGGCTGGGCGCTGCGCGACGTCGGCAATGGCGGCGCGCTGATCGAGGGCCGCGGCGGCATCTACGAGGTTTATGCCGGCGATCCTGTCCCCGGCCTCGGCCGCGTCGACGCCATCCGCAAGCAGGACGGCCGTTGGGTGGTCGTCACCAGCAAGGGCCTGATCGTTTCGCGTTGATCGGCGAAACACGACGATACCAAGGCGCTTCACTGCGATGTGAAGCGCCTTTTTTCTTGAATAGGGTTTGCCGTGCGGTGTTAGTGGGGCATGAGCCGCGCGCTGAAATGCCTCCTGGTGATGTCCGTTCTGCTCGGTGGCGCCGTGCCGGCACGCGCCGCGGAGGATCGCGCGCTCGAGCGCGGCGCGGCGGTGATCGATCCCGCGATCCTGCGCGAACTCGATCATGGCCGCCTCAGTCTCGGCCGGATGCTCGCGCCGGAACGTTCCGCCGACACGCCGCTGTCGAACCGCGATCTGTTCGGGTTGCCTGCGATGGTGCCGGTGCGCGAGGCGCTCGATCGCGAGTTCAATGGCTATGTCGGAAAGCACAAGGCAGGCCTGCCGAACGAGAGCATCGGCGTCGGCGACGGCTTTGCGTTCCAGCTGTTCGATCGCGCGCTGTTTGAATCCCCTGACGTTCGCTTCGTGCTGGCCGGCATCGTCAACCGCATGGACCGCGCCTATGTGGCGCCGAACAGCTGCGGCGAGATCCGGCTGATCTATCGGCTGACCCGCACCGACGTGCCGCTGATCGGCGAGAACGCGGTGTCGCAGCGGCTGCCGATGACGCTGAACCTGGTGCTGAAGGCGAAGGGCAACGGTAACGAGCCGTCGCTCAGCTGCCGCGAGATCGCGCGGCGCTGGCTCGCGACCGCCGGCACGCCGCCGGCGATGGACAGACTGTTCGGCAAGGACGGCCCGCTCGACCTGATCGATGCAGGGAATATCGATCGGATCGAGACCAATTTGCAGATCGCGCACGCGCCGAAATCCGCGGTGCGCGACTTCCGCACCGACTATGTCCTGAAAGTGTTCGACTATGACGGCGCGGCAAAACGCTTTGTCGAGGCGCCGCTGGAGAACCAGATCGATCGTGACCGGATTCTCGCCGACGAGGCGCTGAAGCGCGACTTCAAGGCGTGGCTGCTCGATCCCAGGCATTTTGCCGAGCTCGATCGCGGCACCGTGTTGATCCCCGACAAATTCCTCGCGACCGGTGCGGTGGCGCCGACGCCGACCGG
This sequence comes from Bradyrhizobium sp. B124, assembly GCF_038967635.1. Taxonomy (NCBI): domain Bacteria; kingdom Pseudomonadati; phylum Pseudomonadota; class Alphaproteobacteria; order Hyphomicrobiales; family Nitrobacteraceae; genus Bradyrhizobium; species Bradyrhizobium sp. B124. The sequence goes on from NZ_CP152413.1 coordinate 7,217,592, forward strand.
TTTCGACGTCAGCGACCTGGAGCCGGAGTTCGGGATGGTGCAGGGCGAGGGGACGCCCGGCACAGCGGTGTTCTCGGAAGGTGACGTCGTCGGCGCGTTGCAGAAGGCCGCGGCCGACGGAACGAAGCTGCAAAACATCCAGTCGCTGGCCGGCTTCGAGCGGCGCCTCAACGACGTCACCTGCGCCGGCTGCCACCAGACCCGCGGCATCGGCGGCTTCCATTTCCCCGGCGTCGACTGGATGGCGGCAAAACCGTCGAACTCCACCGTGGTGCCGGCCTCGCCGCATTTCTTCGGCGACCAACCACGTCGCCGCGATATCCTCGCAAGCTTCCGCGACGGCAAGGCGCCGGACTTTTCGCGCGGCTTCTCCAACCGGCCGCAACTGCGCGCCAGCGCCGAGCTTGCCGGCACCGAATACAGCGACGGCTGGGGCGCGCATTGCTATCTGCCGGGCGCCAGGCCGGCCGAGACCGACCGCAGCTTTCGCGGCTGGACCTGCGCCGAAGGCCTCGCCTGCCAGGTCGCGGGGAAGATCTCACGGATGGGGATGTGCTTCGTGAAGGGCCGGTAATTCCGGCCGGAACCGAAGCGGCTGCGCGTCATTATTTGATGCTACATTGCGGTTCGCGACCACGACCCGAACAGCCCAGCCCTTGAGCGGAGACCGGCGGATGAGTGCTCCCGAGCAGGACAAGCAGCGCAACCGCGAGATCGCGGCCAACGAGGCCGAGCGTCAGGCGGTCAGCGCCGTCCGCGTCAGCAGCTGGGCGATCGGGCTTGCGGTCATCATCGGCATTATTGTCGTGGCCCTGGTCTGGTCCTGGCTGAAGCGCTGATCCCTTAGGTGTAGTGCTTCAGGCGCGGGCCGGGCAGCAAATCATAGGCCGATTTCCACCCGGGCAGCGCGGCGATGCGGCCGAGCCAGGCGCTGATGTTGGGATGGCTGGTCGCGAAATCGTAGCCGGTCTCGCTGCTCGGATAATGCAGATAGGCCATCATCGAGAAATCCGACACCGTCGGCCGCGCCCCGATCATGAAGGCGTTGTTGCCGACATGCTGGTCGAGGATGCCGAGGAAATCGTCGAGCCGCGCGCGGAAATACTTCAGCACCTTCGGATCGGCTGACGGCGTGAAGGTGCGCATGAAGCGATAGGTCGCCATGTAGCCGGAGAGCTTCTGGTTGTCCCAGAACAGCCAGCGCAACAGCTCGAATTTCTCCGCAGGCGTTTCGCCGCCGAATTTTCCGTATTGTTCGGCAAGCTGCAGCAGGATCGGCGCGGTCTGGGTGCGGCGCTCGCCGTCGACCTCGAGCACCGGGATCTCGCCCATCTCGTTGACGGTGGAGCGCCATTCCGCGGTCCGCGTGACGCCGCCGCCGAAATCGGTCCACACCGGCTCGAACGTCTCGCCGCACAGCGTGAGCATTAGCGCGAGCTTGTAGCTGTTGCCGGATTCCGGGAAGTAGTGCAGGCGGTAGCGGGGCATGTTGGACGCCTTCCGATGATGGAGAACTCGCGGACCAGGTAGCCCGGATGCAGCGCAGCGGAATCCGGGGGCAGGTCTTGCAAGCCGATCACGCAATCCCGGATTTCGCTTCGCTCCATCCGGGCTAGATCCTTGTCGACTTACTCGACGATACGTATAATCCGCAAAACAGAACATTTGTTCTGTCGATTCTGCATGGCAGGACTGAGCGGCAATCGATGAAGCGGAGCGAACCGGAGAGTGGAGGCCGCGAGCGTCCGGTGATGGAGGCGACGCTCCGGATCATCGGGCGCAAGGGCCTCGACGGCGTGACCCACCGGGCGGTGGCGGTCGAGGCCGGCCTGTCGCTCGGCGCGATCACCCATCACTTCAAGACGCGCGACGCGCTGATCGATGGCGCCCTTCGTTTTGCCCTGGCTCGCGAGACGGGCCGCCTGCAAGCGCTGGCGCTCAGCCTGCAAGGCAAGGCGTTCGATGTCGAGGCGTGGCTGGAATCCCTGGTGGGCTGGTACGATCACGAGCTGAAGACGAGGGCCGAGATCCACATCGCCTGTTACGAAGCCTTCCTGGCCGCCGCGCGCAGCGAGCGCTACCGGACCGTGGTCGAGGGGTGGTTCGGCATCTGGCGGCAAAGCGCCGAGCTCGCCTTGCGCGCGGGCGGCTCCGCGGAGCCGCGCCGGCATGCGGAATTGTTCGTGTCCGCGCTGATCGGCATGCTGCTGCAGCAGCTCGCAACGCCCCGCCGCGGATTTCGGCGAGAGATGGCAGCGAGCCTGCTTGCGTTGATCAGGGGCCTGATCGGCGCAAGGGCTTAGCTACGTAGCCCGGATGGAGCGAAGCGCAATCCGGGGCAGGTCTCGCAAGCGGATCATGCTTTCCCGGATTTCGCTTCGCTTCATCCGGGCTACGGATGTCGTTGTGCGGAGCGATCGCGCGCATCGCTCGCAATGACGACCAGGTTCGATTTGGCTACGCCACCGCGCCGGACGCGCGCAGCTTCTGGATCGCGGCCTCGTCGTAGCCGGCCTGGCGCAGGATCTCATCGGAGTGCTCGCCGACCTCGGGCGGCTTGCGCGGCTGCACCTTCCTGGCGCCGTCGATGAAGATCGGGCTGTTGACGGTCAGCATGGTGTCGTTCTCGAAGCGCACCAGCACCTCGTTCTCGATCATCTGCTTGTCGTTCGGGATGTCGTCGAGGATGCCGACGACGCCGAACACCAGGCCGTTGCCGTCGAGGATCTCGCGCCATTCGGCGAGATCCTTGCCGGCGAACACCGCGTCGAAGATCTTGATCAGCTCGACCGAGCGCGCATGGCGGTCCGCCTTGGTGGCGAAGCGCGCATCGGCGAGGAGGTCCTCGCGGCCCATGCAGCGCGCCAGGGTCGGCCACTGCCGGTCCTCGTTGAGCAGCGACAGGATCAGCCAGCGGCCGTCCTTGCACTTGTAGTGGTTGGTGACGGCATTGAGCGCCTCTTCGCGCGGCTTGCGCTTCTTGAACTTGGCGCCGGCGAGCTTGGCCTGCGCCAGCACGCCGTTGGCCCAGACGCCGTTGGCCATCAGATTGGTCGAGACATGCGAGCCCTTGCCGGTCTTCTCGCGCTGGAACAGCGCGGTGACGATCGCGCCGTAGAACGCCATCGCGCAGGGATGATCGCCCATACCGGCGACCGAGCGGGCCGGCGTGGTATCCTCGTCGGCGCGCACCAGATCCATCAGGCCGGAGCGGGCCCAATAGGCGTTGGAGTCGAAGCCGGGCTTGTTGGCCTCTTCGCCCTTCTCGCCGTAACCGGTGAAGGAGGCATAGATCAGCCGGTCGTTGAGATGGGCAAGATGATCGTAGGTGATGCCGAGCTTCTGGCGCACCTGCGGCGGCATGTTGGTGATGAACACGTCGGCCTCGGCGACGAGCTTGTAGAGCACCTCGCGCGCGTCCGGCTTGGTGAGGTCGAGCGCGAGGCTCTTCTTGTTGCGGGCCTCGAGCATCCACGCGAAATTGTGCTCGCTTGCAGGATAGCCGGGCAAATTGGGCAGATTGCGGTAGGGGTCGCCGGCGCCCGGCGGCTCGATCTTGATGACGTCGGCGCCGAAGTCGGAGAGCACGGTGGCGGCCGCGGGCGCCGCGATGAAGCTCGCGCAGTCCAGGACCTTGAGCCCGTCAAAAATGCCTTTTTCCATCGTGCCGTCGCTCCCGTGGCGCTTGTTGGTGTTTTTCCGGTAGCTGGAATTATCGCGTGCGATGATCCCGATCGGACCGCCATTTGACCCATCTCGGGGGCACGATGCAACGGCACTTTCTTACCCTCCCTTTCACCCTCCCCTGGAGGGGGAGGGTCGGTTCGCATGGAGCGAAGCGCAATGCGAAACGGGGTGGGGTGATCTCTCAACACGGGCGGCGTTCGAGTGGAGAGACTGTCACCCCACCCCGCCGCTCATTTCATTCGCGTCGACCCTCCCCCTCCAGGGGAGGGTGCGCACCCACTTACTCCACCCCCGCCATCAGCGCGGCATTGCCGCCCGCGGCGGCGGTGTTGATCGTCACCGTCTGCTCGGTCGCGAAGCGCGTCAGGTAATGCGGGCCGCCGGCCTTGGGGCCGGTGCCGGAGAGGCCGCTGCCGCCGAACGGCTGCACGCCGACGACCGCGCCGATCATGTTGCGGTTGACATAGATGTTGCCGACCTGGAGGCGGTCGATCACGTGCTCGATCGTGTCGTCGATGCGTGAGTGGATGCCGAGCGTGAGCCCAAATCCAGTCGCCTCGATCGCCGCCAGCACGTCGCCGAACCGCTCGGCACGGTAACGCACGACATGCAGGATCGGGCCGAACACCTCCTCACGCAGTTGGCTTGCGGCCGAGAGCTCGAAGATATGCGGCGCGACGAAATTGCCTGCCGGCGCCTCGCCGGCGAGATGCACCCGTGCTTCCTGCTTCATCCGCGCGATATGCGCGTCGAGCCGCTGCTTGGCCTCGGCATCGATCACGGGTCCGATATGCGTCGACGGTGCGGAGGGATCGCCGATCTTCAGTTCGCGCGCGGCGCCGGCGATCATCTCGATCATGCGGTCGGCGACGTCGTCCTGCACGAATAGCAGCCGCAGCGCCGAGCAGCGCTGGCCGGCGGAACGGAACGCGGAGGTGACGACATCGTCGGCGACCTGCTCGGGCAGCGCAGTGGCATCGACGATCATCGCATTGATGCCGCCGGTCTCGGCGATCAGCGGTACGATCGGGCCGTCCTTGGCCGCCAGCGTCCGGTTGATCGAGCGCGCCACGTCCGTCGAGCCGGTGAAGACCACGCCGGCGATGCCGGGATGGCTGACCAGCGCGGCGCCGGCCGCGCCGTCGCCCTGAACCAGATGCAACGCCGTTGCCGGCACGCCGGCCTGATGCAGCAGGGCGATGGCCTCGGCCGCGATCCGCGGGGTCTGCTCAGCCGGCTTTGCGATCACCGCGTTGCCGGCCATCAGCGCGGCCGTCACCTGGCCGAGGAAGATCGCGAGCGGGAAATTCCATGGCGAGATCGCGACGAAGGCGCCGCGGCCGCGCAGCTCCAGCATGTTGCTTTCGCCGGTCGGCCCGGGCATCGCCTCGCCTTGCCCGAACAGCTTCCGGCCGAGCGCTGCATAGTAGCGGCAGAAGTCGATCGCCTCGCGCACCTCCGAGAGTGCGTCGTCGAGCGTCTTGCCGCCTTCGCTCTGCAGCAAGGCGAGGAAGCGCGCGCGCCGCTGCTCGAGCAGGTCCGCGGCCTTCTCAAGGATCGCCGCACGTTCGGTGGCCGGGGTACCGTTCCACGCCTTGAAGCCGCCGCGGGCGGCGGCGACCGCGGCATTCGCCTGTTCGACCGTCGACGTCGCGACCATGCCTGACGCCGCCTTGGGTTCGATGGCAATCGAAGACGTCAGCGCGTCGAGCGCCTTTCGTTCGCCGAACTCGATGCCGTGCGAATTCTCGCGCTGCGGCCGATAGAGATCGGCGGGCAACGGAATTCCGGAGTGAGCAGCATTGTTGTCGACGCCGATGATCTCGGCCGGGCGGCGCAGCAGGTCCACGATGGATACGCGATTATCCGCGGCCAGCGCCACGAAGGACGAGTTGGCGCCGTTCTCGAGCAGCCGGCGCACCAGATAGGCGAGCAGGTCGCGGTGGCTGCCGACCGGCGCATAAGTGCGATGGGCGATCTCCGGCCTGTCCTCGTCGAGCTGTGCGTAGAGCGCCTCGCCCATGCCGTGCAGCCGCTGGAATTCGAAGCTCGCGGGATCGTCTGACAGTTCGAGGATGGTCGCGACCGTCAGCGCGTTGTGGGTGGCGAACTGCGGAAACAGCCGCGGCCGCAGCGCGAGCAGCTTTCGCGCGCAGGCGACATAGTTCAGGTCGGTCATCGCCTTGCGGGTGAACACCGGATAGCCGTCGAGCCCGCGCTCCTGCGCGCGCTTGATCTCGGTGTCCCAATAGGCGCCCTTGACCAGGCGCACCATCATCCTGCGGTTGAGCGCGCGCGTGAGTGCATCGATATAATCGATCACCTCAGTGGCGCGCTTCTGATAGGCCTGAATCGCAAGCCCAAAGCCGCTCCAGCCGGCGAACGACGGATCGGCGAACGCGGCTGCGATGACGTCGAGCGACAGCTCCAGCCGGTCGGCTTCCTCGGCATCGACGGTGAAGTTGAGGTCGAACGCCTTGGCGCGGCGCGCAAGATCGATGAGCTGCGGCACCAGCTCGGTCATCACCCGGGCGTGGCTGACCGCCTCGAAGCGCGGATGCAGCGCGGAGAGTTTGACGGAGATGCCGGGCCGGTCGGGCAGGGCCTGATCGCCGGCCGCCTTGCCGATCGCGTCGATCGCGCGGGCGTAGGATTCGAAATAGCGGCGGGCATCGTCGGCGGTGCGGGCGCCCTCGCCGAGCATGTCGAAGGAATAGCGCGAGCCGCGCGCGGTGTGTGATTGCGCCCGCGCCAGCGCCGCCTCGATGGTCTCGCCGAGCACGAAATGGCTGCCCATCAGCCGCATCGCCTGCCGGGTTGCGGCACGCACTGCCGGCGCGCCGAGCCGCTTGGTCAGCCGCCCGATCGTGCCCTGCGGCGTCTCGCCGGGCTGGATCACGCGGGCCGACATGCCGAGCGCCCAGGCCGAGGCGTTGACCATGAACGCGCTCGATCTGGTCTCGTGGTTGACGAAGTCGCCCTGGCCGAGCTTGTCCTCGATGAACTGGTCGGCGGTGCGCGCGTCGGGCACCCGCAGCAGCGCCTCCGCCAGTACCATCAGCGCCAGGCCCTCCTTGGTCGACAGCGCAAACTCGCGAAGCATGTCCTCGACCCCGCCGAGCGGATCGTCGTTGGCCCTGATCGCCTCGATCAGGCGCCGCGCGGTGCGGTCGACCCCGGCCTCCTGGTCCGCGCCAAGCCTGGCGTCCTGGCGCAGGCGGCCGGCGATCGCGGTGTCATCGGGGGCGTAGGGCGCGCTGAACGGGGGCGGGAGCGGGGACGGGTCTGGCATGGCGGTTCCTTGGCGGTCCTTGGCGATTCCTTGGGGTTGCACGGGAACACCTACGCGCGGTCGCACCGTAGTTCGATAGACAAATTAGCATATTTGCCTTAGAAAATAAGGATCAAGTCAGGTATTGCCTTATATATGACAGAGATAGACAAGATAGACCGCAAAATCCTCTCGATCCTGCAAGGGGATGGCCGGATTGCCAATGTGGAACTGGCCGAGAGGATTGGCCTGTCGCCGACCTCGGTTGGCGAGCGGTTGAAGCGCTTGCAGCGCGACGGCTTCGTCGAGGGCTATGGCGCGCGGCTCAATCCGCACCGGCTCGGCCTCGGCCTCCTGGTGTTCGTCGAGGTGCTGCTCGACAAGACCACGCCCGATGTGTTTGAGCGCTTCGCCAAGGCAGTCCAGATCGCGCCGGAAGTGCTGGAGTGTCACATGGTGGCCGGCGGCTTCGACTATCTGGTCAAGGCGCGCGTCGCCAACATGACCGCCTATCGCAGGTTTCTCGGCGAGACCCTGCTGGCGCTGCCGGGCGTGCGCGAGACGCGAACCTACGCGGTGATGGAGGAAGTCAAGCGCGACGCGCCGCTTCCGGTCGGCTGATGGGCTCCGGATCTGATCCACAGCCATGCGCAGGATGTCTTGGCATCGCGACGCACCCGCGATAATTCTGCCCTCAGTTGGGGGCCGCAACATGGACGATGCCAATCAGCCGATAGGTGCGAAGCGAACCGGGGTTGCCGGCGCGTTATGCGCAGCCGTCTTGTCCCTCTCCGCGATGACGCCGTCCCGCGCGGCCGAGTTCAGCTCCGGCATCATGCAGCTCTATACATCGGTCTCGATCTATCCACCGTCGGCCTCGGCGATGACGGTGTGCTACGGCTTCGTCTGCCGGCGCCGCGAGATGCTCGACTTCAGCGGAGCCGACCGGGCGGCCTTGGCCAGGATCATGGCCACGGGCCGCGCCAACGCCGCCGCCGAACGCGCGGCCGTGCAGAAGGCCGTGATCTGGTTCGACCGTCGGATGGGGCCGATCCTCGGCACCGACAAGCGCGTGGCGAAAGCGGACTTCCGCGCCAACGACGACAAGCACAATTACGATTGCTGGGACACGACGCGCAACACGACCAGCCTGATGCTGGTGATGCAATCGTGGAACCTGTTCAAGTTCCATGACGTCGGGGATCCCCACTATCGCGGATTTTCGCTGGGCCAAACGCCGCACAACACCGCCGTTCTGCTCGAACGCGCCACCAAGGTGGAATGGGCCGTCGATCTCTGGCCCCGCGGCTATCTGCAACCGCCTGACGTCATGACCGTCGCCAAATGGGTGACGGAAGATTGAGCGGCTGAACGTTCCCGCCGCGCGCGTTGCGTTCACGGCGCAGCATTTTCCGTCACCGCCCGGGCATGATGGAGAGAGACACATCCCGCGATTGTCTGTGAGGCTGACGTGCGGCCGGCCACAGCAATGGGGCAGTGCCGGATGTAATGGTCAAATGGCCAATAGCGGCACGCGATCGGTGGCGGCCGAAAAAAGTTCAACGCCGTGGCGCGCGGGCGCCGTGCCCGCTCCGCCGAACGTCACGTCGTGTGATGTTGGATCGGCCCTCACTCCCGGATCGTGTCCGAGAGTGCGCCGCTGGATCTTGCGCGGTGCGCTAGACCTTGAGGTTCTCGGCTGATGTCTTGCCGCGATTGGCAATCTCTTCGTATTCAACGGACTGGCCTTCGTTGAGGCTCTGAAGACCGGCCTTCTGAACTGCTGAAATATGAACGAAAATGTCCTTGCCGCCTGTTGCGGGCTGGATGAATCCATAACCCTTGGTCGGGTTGAACCACTTCACTGTACCTTTGGGCATTCCAGTCGTCTCCACGGAATCAATCGAAAACAGACCAGTCGGTCCCCGCACAAACCGGCTTGTCCGTACCGCACAGGATAGCAGTTTGAAAAAAGCTGGGTAGATCAAACCACGGTGTGTTTTTGCCCGGAAACAACCCGCTTTGCAGGTTTTGGCGGCGGATTGCCTGTTTCGTGGTCAATTGATGCGCTGCAAAAAAGGTCGTTCCACTGAACCAAATTGGATCAATAGCCCCGCGCGCGGGCGTTCGGCCGGCGCGCGGGGGATGGATCAGCCGCGTCTCAATAGGTCGCGGAAAGATACTCGACGATCTTGCCGACGTCGGCCTGGTCGATCGGCGCGCCGTAGACCTTGATCATCTTGGTCACCTCGGCCTGCCAGAAGTCCTTCTTGAACTTCTCGCCCTGCGGCTGGGTCTTGATGTAGTCGGCCGAGTGGCAGGCGGTGCAGTTGTTCTGCACCAAGTCGAGGTTGGGACCGGGCTTGAAGGTCGCAGTCTCCTCGGGAAGCGCGTAGTTGACGGGCGCGGCAACAGCTGTGCCGATCGACAGCATGGCGATCGCGGCGAGGGAGGGAAGCAGCTTGCTGGTCATGATGCTTCTCCTCACGCCGCGGTGACGCGCACGGTTTCGACGACGTTGCGCAGATAGCCGGCGGGATTCCACAACGGATCCATCGGCTGGCTGTCGCCGGCATTGTTGGTGGCGCGCACCTTCAGCTCCGAGGCGCCGGCCGGAAGTGCCACTTTCAGCTTCCATTCACGGAAAGCGTATTTGCCGAGATCCTTGCCGAGCTTGGCCGGCGTCCAGCTCTTGCCGCCGTCGATCGAGACCGCGACCTCCTTGATGCCCTTGCCGCCGTCGAAGGCGATGCCGCGCAGCGTGGTGCGGCCGGCCTTCAGCTTGGCGCCGTCGGCAACGCTGGTGATGAATGAACGCACCGTGAAGCGGTTGATCGGGATCGTCGCCTTTGGTGCAGTGCCGGGCTCGACCGCATTGTTCGGCGTGTCCGGAATCCGGTAGGCCGACTTCATCCAGAAGCCCTCGAAGACGTTGTCGATCACGGTGATCTCGTTGAGGTGCTTCACCCAATAGGTGCCGTAATAGCCGGGCACCACGAGGCGGAGCGGGAAGCCGTTGAGGAACGGCAGGTCCTCGCCGTTCATGCCCCAGGCCAGCATCACCTCGCCGTCGCGCGCATGGTCGATGTCGAGCGCCTTCACGAAGTCGGGCGTCGTGTCCATCACCGGACCGTCCATGCCATTGAAGGTGACCTGCTTGGCGCCGGCCTGCACGCCGGCCATGTCGAGCACGGTCTTCAGCGGCACGCCGTGCCAGCGCGCGCAGCCCATCGCGCCGTTGCCGAGCTGACCGCCGGCGACGCGCGGATTGAAGAAGCCGCGGCTGTTGCCGGAGCACTGGTTGACGGCGACGAGATCGGTCGCCTTCAGCTTCCGGATCTCCTTCAGCGACAGCCTCACGGGCTTGTCGACCTTGCCCTTGATCTCGAGCGTGAAGGTGTCCGGATCCAGATCGTAGGGGATGCCGGCGAGGTGATAGCGGACGAAGAACGCGTTGTTCGGCGTGAGCGGACCGTCGTTGAAGATCGCAAATGGCGTTTCCAGCTGCGGTGGCCGGGCGGTCAGGCCGATCATCGGGCGCTTCAGCGGGTAGCGCACCAGCGGGCGTTCGCCATTGCCGAAGGGCAGCGTCACGGTGTCGAGGGCGAATGCGCCCCTTGATCCCAGCCCCGTCACCAAAGCGGCCAACCCGGCGCGCTTCATCAAGTCTCGTCGATCGAGCATTCCGCTTCCTCCGAAGCTGTTCTGTCGTGAGCTGGTCATCACCAGGCTCACCTTGGCTTGCGCGCCTACGCATCATGGAATGCGCGCGGCGACAAATGTCGCATCGGGCAACTGCAAGTCAATTGAGCTTTCGCAGCGTCCACTGCCGCTGCGTCGCAACAACGAAAAGCCCCGGCCGCATCAGACGACCGGGGCATTTCCGTCGAGAAGAAGGTTCGATCAGTAGCAGACGTTCACGGTGCGATAGCGATAGCCGTAGGGCGTCATCACCAGGCGGGTGACGTAGCAGCCGGAGTCGACGAAGCCGACGGAGATGCCGGGGCCGCCCCAGAAGTGATGGTGGTACGGATGCCAGAAGAAAGGCTTGGCCGAAGCCGAGGTCGGCGCCAGCGCGGCGGCAGCAAGCGTTGCGGCAGTCGCGAGAGCAAGCGTGACTTTGCGAAGCATGGTCGTCTCCTTCAGATGCGCGTTGAACTCTGTCGCGGCGCGGTTGCAGTGTTACCCATCGCCAGTCAGTCGCATCCGGCACCGGGCACGTTCGAGCATCTCTGCTGAACGCAGCTTCGGATGTGCGGCAGGTCACATTCGGTGAAGAGGGAGATGAACTGGTCAGGCCGCGACAGCGTGCCGGTCATCGACCAGCGTGGACAGGACGCGCGTCGCCTCGACGGTGCGCACGGTCATCGGCGCGTTGCGGCCGCGGATCGCGACCTCCTGCGCCGGCAGGGCATCGTCGGCGAGCCCTGCGGTGACGCGCACCTCGTCGGAGATCACCGCCTCGCAGGCCAGCGCTTTCGTCATGTCCTGCAGCCGTGCCGCGACGTTGACGGCGTCGCCGAGCGCGGTGAACACCATGTGGTCGCGATAGCCGATGTCGCCGACGATCACCTCGCCGCCATGGATGCCGATGCCGAAGCGGATCGGCTCGCGCAAATCGTGGCTGAGAAACTGGTTCAGCTCGTCGATATTGGCTGCGATCAGCGCCGCCGCGCGCAGCGCCTGGCGGCAGGCCAGCTGCCGGTCGGTGCTGAGCCCGAACAGCGCCAGCATGCCGTCGCCGATGAACTGGTTGGGCCGGCCGCCGGCTTCCAGCACCGCCTGCGACACCGCGCCGAGGAAGCGGTTGACGATGAACACGGTGTCGAACGGCAGCCGCTTCTCGGCAAGCTGCGTCGAGCCGCGCATGTCGACGAACATGCTGACGAGATAACGCTCCTGGCCGACCCGCGTCGGATTGGAGGCGTGCGTATTGGCCGACATCGTGTGCGGCAGGAACAGCTGAAAGAAGGCCAGGTCGGTGGTCGGCCGTAACTGGCAGGCCAGCCGGATCGACGGATCGTCGGTGCCGACCCGGTGCAGCACGAAGGCTTCGCGCGGGGAAGGCTCGGGGAGGGCGGCGTGATCGCCGATGATGCGGATGCGGCAGGTCGAGCAGCGCGCACGGCCGCCGCAGACGCTCGCATGCGGCACGTTGTAGCGCAGGCTCGCCTCCAGCACGCTCAATCCCTTTGGCACCCGCAGCGTGCGGCCGTTGCCATAGGACAGCGCGATCATGCCGCCGCGGCGCTCAAGCAGGGCACGCGCGCCCCGCGCCAGCAGCACGAGGCCGAGCAGGGCGAGATAGCCGGATGTCAGGCCACCTGTGATCTTCTCGAGCGTGGCAGCCTGGGCCGCCGTGCCGAGCTTCTGCACCGACAGCTCCTCGCGCCGCCAGTCGGGATCCTGATAGTCCTCCATCGTGGCGCGGCCGCCCTGATAGATGCCGAGCATTGCCAGCGTCGGGATCAGCACCGCCGTGGCCAGCAGGAACGGCGCAGCCCACCGGAAGAACGCGCGCAGCCGCAGCCAGAAATACAGCCCGATGCAGCCATGCACCCAGGCGATCAGCAGCACCGCAAACATTAGCCACAGCCGGGCCGGCGAGGCGATGAAGAAGGTATAGAGCTCCTGCGGGTAGAGCTTTTCGTGCCCGTACAGGGTCTGGCCTAGCCGCACGCCGACGATGTGGATGATGATGAAGACCGGGATGCTCAGGCCGAGCACCAGCTGCAGCGGCTCGATCGCCTTCCAGTGGAACTCGCGGCGCTGATACAGCGCCCAGATGCCGAGGCCGGTGTGCACCAGGCATGCAGAATAGAACACGATCGCGACCGGCAGGAACTGCCAGAACTCGGTGTGGTAATGCACCCCGATCGCCATCGCCTCGGTCGAGATATTGCCGAGCGCATGGTTGAGGAAATGGCTGATCAGGTAGGCGAACATGATCGCCCCCGTGACCAGGCGAACCTGCCGCTGGCCGATGCCGCGGGCCATGTCCTGCAAATGTTCGCGCGAGGGGGAGGCCATGTGATTCATATCAGCAATTCTAGTGCTTAATTCCCGAGCTGAACACCACCGCGGGTCCGGGTGGGCCGCGGTAGCTGGCCGTGCGGCACGTTGACACTCCGTTAAGAGTCGAACAAAAAGCGCCGTGACGATAGCCCCAGCCCAATCCGGAGCCGATAACATCAGCGTTAAGCCGGCCCGTTCGCGCGCGCCGGATTGGCGTGGCGTCATCGCCGTGATCGTCGTCATGACTGCGATGCGGCTGGTCTATGCCCATGCGCTCGATCTGCGCACCGACGAGGCCTATTACTGGACCTGGTCGAAGGAAAACGTGCTGTCCTTCCTTGACCATCCTCCGATGGTCGCCTGGTTCATCCGTTTTGGCACAGCGATCCTCGGCGACACTAATCTCGGCGTCCGCCTCGGTGGCATCGTGGCGATGCTGGCCACCCAGCTGCTGCTCGCCGACATCGTCCGCCGCGTGACATCCAACAATGTCCGCGCCGTGATGCTCACGCTGCTGCTGCCGGAGGCGGCGCTCTATTACGGATTGTTAATGGCCAAGGTCGCGCCCGACACGGCGCTGATCCCGTTTTCGGTTGCGATGCTGTGGTCGCTGGTGCGGCTCGCGCAAAGCAATGACGGGCGCTGGTGGCTCGCCGCGGGGCTGTTCGCCGGGCTGTCGCTGCTGTCGAAATTCACCGCGATCATGTTCGCGCCGGCGGTGCTCGCCTTTGCGCTGGTGCCGGACTGGCGCTGGCGCTGGCTGCGCAGTCCGTATCCCTACCTCGCCGCGCTGATCGCGATCGTCGTGTTCTCGCCGGTGCTGATCTGGAATGCCGAGCATGACTGGGCCTCGTTCCGCTTCCAGGCGGTGCGCGCCACCGTCGAGCGCGATCTCACGTTCCGTACGCTCGGCGAGTTCATCGGCATGCAGTTCGGCCTGGTCGGCTTCGTGCTGCTGCCGGTGACGCTGTTCGGGACAGTGCTGACGGCATGGCGCGGCTATGTCAGGCGCGAGCCGGTCGCGATCCTGCTCGCAACCACGGTGCTGGTGCCGTTCGTATATTTCCTCTGGAAATCGCTGACCTTGCGGGTCGGCGACACCTGGCCGATGTTTCTGTGGCCGGCGGGCTTTGCGGCGGTTGCCATCAACGTCACGCGGATGCCGTTCGAGGGCTGGTCGGTCGGGCTCATCAAGTCGACCGTGTCCTGGGCGCGGACTGCGATCACATCGGGCATCGTCTTCGTCGTCTGCGTCTTCCTCTATTACATGTTCGCGCCGTGGAATCTGATCGGCCGTACCGATCCGATCGGCACTGAGGCGGGCTATGATGTAGTGGCTGCGCATACCATGGCGCAGGTGCAGGCGACCGGCGCGACCTGGGTCGCGACCACGGATTACCGCACCTATGCGATGCTGCGCTGGATGCTGCGCGGGCGGGTGCCGGTCGTCGAAATCAACGAGCGCGGCCGCTTCCAGGGCTTTGCTGATCCCGGCATGAACTTGATGAGGGATCACGTCGGCATCTATGTCGGGCGCGAGCCCGAGAACAACCTGCCGCTGTGGAGCGAGACATCGGCGGTGCGCCAGCCGCTGGAGCGTGTGACGCGAAGCTGGCGCGGCATGGTGATGGACACCTATGCGCTGGAGAAGATCAGCGGCTGGACACCCGATCTGTCGCCGCCGCCGGACACGACGTTCTTCCGCTGGCGCGTGCTGGCCTTCTCCTTCTCCCCGCCTGCGCGGAGAAGGTCGGGATGAGGGGGAGTCTCCGCAGTGACGGTGAGGGACAGACTCGTGGAGACTCCCCCTCACCCTGATCGCATCTGGCGATGCGATCAGGCCTCTCCCCGCAAGCGGGGCGAGGCGAAGACCCCTATTCCTCTTCCTCGCGCTTGCGGATCAGGTCTTTCGCCAGATCGGTCAGCGCGGGGCGCGGCAGCGCGTTGAAGGGGAGCGGGCGGGTCACGTCGATCGCGGCGAGGCCGAGGCGCGCGGTCAACAGGCCGTTGAGCATGCCTTCGCCGAGCCGCTGCGAGAGTTTTGCCGCGATGCCGTGGCCGAGCATCTGCTGGATCAGGCTGTCGCTCGCGGCCATGCCGCCGGTGATCGCCAGATGCGCGATGACGTGACGCAACAGGCGGATCATGCCGAGCGCGCCGGGCCGGCCGCCATACAGCCGTGCCAGCTGGCGGATCATCCGCAAGCTCGCCACGAACACGAACAGCACGTCGATCATCGCGCGCGGGCTGACCGCGGTGACGACGGAGACGCGCTGCGCCGCCGTCGACACCAGCCGCCGCGCCTCCTCGTCGAGCGGCGCCATCAATTCCCGCTCGGCGAGGCGGATCATGTCGGCGCCGTCGATGATGTCGTCGGTGTGGCTCTGCAACGCGCTGCGGGCGCGGGCGAGCTGCGGGGTCTGGTGCGCGAGCTTGAGCAGGTCGGCGACAACAGCGCGGCTCGCGGCGCGGTCGTCGCTGATCAGCACCTCGGCGGCGCGCAGATGCAGCTTCTCGACGGTCGCCAGCCGCGCCAGGCCGACCAGCTCGCGCATGGTGACGACCGCGAGCGCCACCGTGGCGATGACCGCGAGCCCGAGCCCGAGGACGCCGAGGCCCTCGTTGCGCGCGAACAGATCCTCGACCAGGTTGATGACGCCAAGCCCGGTGCCGAGCACCACGAGGCCCGCGACCGCGCTCCAGAACAGCGTGCCCCAGCGGAAGCCGCGGCGTGCCGGCAGCAGCGGCGTATCAACCGGCACCGGCAGCTGCGCGGGCTCGGCCTCGGGCACGATCTGGATCGTGCCGCGGGTGAGGCGGCCGCTGTCGTCCGGATCCATCACGACCACGCCGGGATCGTCGAGCTTGAACGTCGCCGGCCGCCGCGGGGGCGTCTTCTCGTTCATTGCAGTTTGTCTCCGATCAGGAACTGGAGGGCGCGGTCAAGGCGGATGTGAGGCAGCGTCGGTTCCGCGTCGCCGCCTCGTTCCAGCTTCGGCGGCCGGAAGCGCAGGAAACGATAATCGGCGGCCTCGGCGCCGGCGCTCGAGAGGCCGCGGAATCCGCCGTTGAACAGCTCCTCCGGATTGTCGGGCAGGTCGCCCGGAAAGGTCGCAACTTCAGTTTCGCCATCCAGTGTCCCGCCATTGGCGACCTCGCCCCGCGCCGGCGTGCCGAGGATCGAGGGCAGCCGGTCGCGGCCGCGTGCGACCTGCGCCTCGCGCGTGGCGCGCACCGCGGCGAGCGCCACCACGTCGATGGCAGCGCCGGCATATTCGGCGCGCTCGGCAGCCTTGGCCACGATCCGCCGCAGCACGGCTTCCAGCCGGTCGTGGCTCTGGTGATGCAGATGGTCGGCCTTGGTCGCCGCGAACAGGATGCGGTCGATGCGCGGCCGGAACAGCGCGCTCAGGATCGTGCCGCGGCCGATCCGGAAGCAGTCGAGGATGCCGGCGAGCGCGGCCTCGAGATCGTGCAGCGCCTCGGGGCCGGCATTGAATGCGGCCAGCGCATCGGCCAGCACGATCTGGCGGTCGAGCCGCGCGAAGTGATCGCGGAAGAACGGCCGCACCACGACGTCCTTGTAGGCCTCGTAGCGCCGCCGCATCATTGCCCATAGCGAGCCGTCGGGCGCGCTGCCGTCCACGGGCACGTCGAGCGGCGCAAAGGTCAGCGCCGGTGTTTCGGCGAGATTGCCCGGCATCAGGAAACGGCCGGGCGGCAGCAAGCTCATCGCGAAACGCTCGTCGCGGCAGGCGCGCAGATAATCGGTGAACAATCTTGCTTCGGTGCGTGCGGCCTGCTCGTCCTCTTTGGCCTCGGGCTTCAGCGTTGCGAGATGGGTGTGCCAGGGCGCCGCGAGCTTTGCGCGCAACGGCTCGCGCGACAATGCAAGGCTCTCCGCCGACCATTGCTCGTAACTCTTGTTCAGCAGCGGCAGGTCGAGCAGCCACTCGCCGGGGTAGTCGACGATGTCGAGGGTCAGCGTGCGGTCCGCGCCATTTTGCCGCTGATACTCGATCACGAGGCGAAGCTCGGAGATGTCGGTGGTCGAGCTCGGCCAGCTCCGCTCCTCGATCAGGGTGCGGACATGATTCTCGTAGGCGAAGCGCGGCACCGCATCGTCGGGCTGCGGGGCGAGATAGGCGCGCGCGATCCGCCCCGAGGTATAGGCCTCGAACACCGGGAAGCGGCCGCCACGGGTCAGGCCGTGCACCAGCGCGGTGATGAACACGGTCTTGCCGGCCCGCGACAGGCCGGTGACGCCGAGCCGCACCGTCGGCTTGAAAAGGCCCTCGCTATAGTCGAGCAGCGCCCGCGCCGACAGACGCGCTTCCTCGACGATATCAGAGAAGCGGGGGGGCATGGAGGGTTAACGAAAAGACCTGGCAGGAGGAGCCAAAAAAAGGCGGGCGATCACCCGCAAGTTGGCGATTATCGAGCCAAAATCAAGCTTCACATTTCCGGCGCCTTTGCAGGCGAGGGATTGCAGGGGGATTGAACGCGTCACGCTACCCCATGGTCAAATCGGCACACCGGAAAGCCTGCATGACGGTCTTTCGCCTGAAGCAAATCTCGACCTCGATCCACGCGGCCGGCGCCGCGCTGTGGAACTACGACCGCGCCGAGCTGATCGCCGACGGTGTCGTCCATCTCGTCGGTGTCTGTTTCGGGCTGGTTGCCGCCACCGCGCTGATCGTGCTGACCGCGGTCTATGCCGGCCCGTTCGATATTGCCGTGGTCTCGGTCTACGTCGCGGGCCTGCTCGCGATGCTGACGCTGTCGGCGACCTATAATCTCTGGCCGGTGTCGCGCGCCAAATGGGTGCTCCGTCGCTTCGATCACTCCGCGATCTATCTGTTGATCGCCGCGACCTACACGCCGTTCATCGTGGAACTGAAGGACAGTTATTTTGCCATCGCGCTGCTGATCGGCGTGTGGTGCGTGGCAATCGTCGGGATCTGGCTGAAGCTCGCCTATCCCGGCCGCTTCGACCGGCTCGCGGTCGGGCTTTATCTTGCGATGGGCTGGAGCGGCGTCATGCTCTACGACGCCGTCGTCAAGGCATTGCCGGCGAAGGCGCTCGGCTTTGTGCTGGCGGGTGGCATCCTCTACAGCTTCGGGGTGATCTTCCACTCCTGGCGGCGGCTGCGCTTCCAGAATGCGATCTGGCACGGCTTCGTGCTGCTTGGGGCCGCCTGTCACTACACGGCGGTGTTCGACGTCGTGCTGGCGAGCTGAAGTTTCTCGCCATCTGCGGCGGATGGGCTATCATAAGTCCGCAGGCCCGTCCTGCTCTCTCCCGTCACCCCCGCGCAACGGCGAAGCCGTTGTCGCTGGAGGAGCGCGGTACGCGCGTCTCGAAGGGGCGACGCCACCAGCCGGGCCGTGCATCCTTCGAGACGCGCTCCACGCTCCTCAGGATGACGGGATAGATAGATGGGTGAGCAAAGCGACAGTGTGCAAGCAAAGATATCGGGAGGATGGCCATGCAGGTGGCAGGTAAGGTCGTGGTGGTCACCGGCGGTGGCAATGGCATCGGCAAGGCGCTGTGCGAGGCGTTCCACGCCGCGGGCGCATCCAAGGTCGTGGTGGTCGACCTCGACCATGCGGCGGCCGAGCAGGTCGCGGCCTCGGTCGGCGGCGCCGCGTTCAAATGCGATGTCGGGCAGGAGAAGAACATCCTGCACGTGATCGACGAGACCGAGCGCATGTTCGGCCCGATCGCGCTGTTCTGCTCCAACGCCGGCATCGGCGGCGGCTTCGATCCGCTGTCGAAAAATGCCGGCGGCACCTCGGACGAGCCGTGGTCGCGGAGCTGGGCGATCCATGTGATGGCGCATGTCTATGCCGCGCGGCATCTGGTGCCGCGCATGAAGGCGCGCGGCGGCGGTTATTTCCTCAACACGATCTCCGCGGCGGGCCTGCTGTCGCAGGTCGGCAGCCCGGCCTATTCGACCACCAAGCACGCCGCGGTCGGCTTTGCCGAAAACCTCGCGATCTCGCACCGCGCCGACAACATCAAGGTCTCGATCCTCTGCCCGCAGGGCGTCGACACCAACATGCTGCGCTCGATCCCGAAGGGTCCGCAATCCGGCGACGGCGATCTCACGGCGGAGCAGGTCGCACAGGACGCGCTGAGGGGTATCGAGCAGGAGACCTTCCTGATCCTGCCGCACCCGCAGGTGCTCGGCTACATGCGCAAGAAGACCGAGAACTACGACCGCTGGATCGGCGGCATGGCCAAGATTCAGGCCAAGATGCGGGAAGCGCAGGGGAAGTAACCGAAGGTCATTCCGGGGCGCGAAGCGAACCCGGAATCTTGGGATCCGTAGCCCGGATGGAGCGCAGCGTAATCCGGGTCGAGCGTGCACGCGTGAATCCCGGATTTCGCTCCGCTTCATCCGGGCTACGAAACTTCCGCCGGTGTCATCCTCACGTGAGGTGGCCTCACACCCTCGCGAGTTGCGCAATCTTGTCGCGCAGATACGCGTCCATCAAATCGGGCGCGGAGGCGCCGAACATCCTGATGCGGCCGGTGTGCAGCAACAGCAGCAGGCCCGTGGCGTGGGCGAAGCAATCCACCATCACGGTGTTTGCCTTCTGTCTGGACGCCCCGAGCGCCTCGGCGGCTTCGGCGATCGGATGTAGCGCCGCCTCCAGCGCGGCGTTCAGCTCGTGGTCGCGGTCGTGGCCCAGCCCGGCCGGCTTCATGCCGCCGCGGAACAGATAGAAGCCGAGATCGAGGTCGCGCGGGTGGTCCGCATAATAGCGGAAGAAGCCCATGCCGGCGGCGTGCAGCCTCTGTTTGGCGCCGCGCGTCGTCGCGACCGCCGCGCTGACGGCTTCACCGAGCGAGGCCAGCGATTGCCGCAGCACCTCGGCATAGATCGCTTCCTTGGAATCGAAGTGGAAATACAGCGCCGCCGGGGTGTAGCCGGCCCGTGTCGCGATCGCCCGCAGGCTCGCACCCTCGAGCCCTTCTTCCGCGAACACGCTTCGCGCGGCATCCAGGATCAGCTCCCGCTTATGGCGACTGACCGCTTCCTTCCTGCTCTCGCGCATCTGCATCGGCGAATCCGTTCTTGACTCAATTCTAACAGCGTTAGATAATTTAACGATGTTAAAATAAATGAGCAAGGGAGAAATGCCATGCTGATGACGGCCGCGGACTACCGGGAATCCCTGCGCCGCTACAAGCCGCGCGTGTTCGTCAATGGCACGGCGATCGCGAGCGTTGCCGACGAGCCGTTGCTGGCGCCGGGCGTGGCCGGCGTCGGCGTGACCTACGATTTCGCGCATCGCGCCGAGCACGTGCCGATCATGACAGCGCGGCAGGGTACCTCGGGCAAGACCGTCAACCGCATGCTCCACATCAATGAGAGCTCGCAGGACCTGCTGTACAAGCTCGAAGCGGTGCGGCTGGTGTGCAGGACGTCGGGCTGTGCCCAGCGCTACCTCGCCCACGATGCGCTCAATGGCCTCTATCAGGCGACCAAGCTGGCCGACGATCGCCACGGCACCGACTACAGCCAGCGCTTCCTCAACTATCTGCACGAGGTGCAGGACCAGGACCTGACGCTCGGTATTGCCATGACCGACGCCAAGGGCGACCGCTCCAAGCGCCCGGGCCTGCAAGCCAACCCGGACGTCTATGTCCACATCAAGGAGCGGCGCCCCGACGGCATCGTGATCCGCGGCACCAAGGCGATCGTCACCGGCGCGCCCTACATGCACGAATTCCTGGTCATGCCCTGCCGCACCCATGTGCCCGATGACAGGGATTTCGCGGTCTGTTGCGCCGTGCCTGTCGATGCGCCCGGCGTCACCATCGTCGCGCGCCCGGCGGGCCGGCCCGGCGATGCATCGGCGAAATTCTCGGCGAAGTATGGCCAGTCGGTCGGCGTCGTGATGTTCGACGACGTGTTCGTGCCGCATGACCGCGTCTTCCTCGCCGGCGAGACCGAGGAGGGCGGTTTCCTCACCACGTCCTACGCCACGCATCACCGCCACTCCTGCATCGGTGCGCGTGCCGGCTTCGGTGATCTCCTGATCGGCGCCGGCGCGCTGATGATCGAGGCCAACGGGCTCGATGCCGAGAAGCACGCGCATATCCGCGAGGCGATGGTCGAGCTGATCACCATCACCGAGAGCTTCTATGCCTGCGGCGTCGCGTCCTCGGTCTATTGCACCAAGGATCCGGCCGGCTCGGTGATGCCCGATGCGGTATTCTCCAACATCGGCAAGCTGCTGCTGGCGACCAAGATCTACGACATGCACCGCGTCGCGCACTACGTCTCCGGCGGGTTGATCGTCGCGCTGCCGGGTCCTGACGAGGACCACAATCCGGAGACGCGCGCCTCGCTCGCCGCTGTCATGGGCGGGCGGCCCGATATTCCGGCCGAGCAGCGCGCCGAGGTGGCGCGGCTGATCGAGGACCTCACGGTGTCGCACGAAGCCGGCTGGTACTCGGTGATCTCGCTGCACGGCGGCGGCTCGCCGGAGGCGATGAAGCGCGAGATCTGGCGCAACTATCCGGTCATGGAGAAGGCCGAGCTGGTCGAGAATCTGCTCGGCCGCGGCCTTGTCGACGAAGGACAGCGGGTCTCGAAGCAGCCCGGCCGCTGCTGCGCCACCGGCTGCGAGGTGCCGGCGCCATCGGAGCGGGTGCTGGAGGAGCAACACGTACTCTCGTCGTAGTCTCGTAGGATGGGTAGAGCGAAGCGAAGCCCATCAATTTGCATCCGCGGCGCAGATGATGGGTTTCGCTGCGCTCTACCCATCCGACGGATCGGCCTTCTCGCCACTCAGCTCTTCTGCGCGTAGAGCAGCGGCACCGCGGAATCCACCATCACCTCGATCAGGCTGGCGCCCTGATGCGAGAGGGCGCGCCGGTAGGCGCCCGGAAGCTCGGCCGATTTCGTCACCCGCATTGCATCACAGCCCATGCCTTCGGCGAGCTTGACGAAATCGATGCCGGGCAGGTCGAGGCCCGGTACGTTGCGCACCTGCATTACCTGGCTGAACGAGCGCATCGCGCCGTAGCCGGAATTGTTCATCACAACGACCGTCAGCGGCAGCTTGCGCTGCGCGGCAGTCCACAGCGCCTGGATCGAATACATCGCCGAGCCGTCGCCGATCAGGCAGACCGTGCGCCCCTCGTGGCGGCCGAGCGCCATGCCGACCGCAGCGGGCAGGCTGTAGCCGAGGCCGCCACTCGCCATGGTGTAGAAGCTGTCCTGGCCGCGCATCGGCATCGCCTTCTGCATCAGCGGGCGATGCGACGGCACCTCCTCGACCAGCGCATCGTGCGGTCCCATCGCGACCGAGAGTGCATGCAGCGCGTATTCGGCAGGGATCGGGTCGCCGGCCGCGGGCGCTGGCGGCAGGACGCGGCCCGGCGATGCGGTGCGCCTGGTCTCGGGCAGCATCTCGAGCAGCGCCGTCAGCGCCGGCTTCATGGTGGCGACGATGCTGTGGCCGGTGGGCGTCATCGCGGCGGCATCGGGATCGTCGGTGATCTGGAAGATCGTGGTCGTGCCGTGGAAGATCGCGGCATGGCCCTCGACATGGAAGGTGAAGACCGGCGCGCCGACCACGACGACAAGATCGTGATCGCGCAAGGCATCGGAGAGCTGGCCCGGTGCGGCATGCAGGAAGCCGGCAAATTGCGGATGCCGCTCGGGGAACGAGCAGCGCGCCGAGAACGGGCTGGCCCAGACCGCGGCCTTCGTCTTCTCGGCGACGTCAACCATGAGGCCGACAGCCTCGGCGCGATCGACGGCGGGGCCGATGACGAGGGCAGGGCGCTTGGCCTCACCGAGCGCGGCCACCAGCGCCTGCATCGCGGCCGCATCGGGGCCAACCTCGCGGCTGACCTGGCGCGCGTCGAGCGGCTGCGTCGCATGCGCCCAGTCGTCGATCGGCACCGAGACGAAGGTCGGCCCGCAGGGCGGCTGCATCGCGACGTAATAGGCGCGCGCGATCGCGGCGGGCACGTCTTCGGCGCGCGCCGGCTCGACCGCGAATTTCACGTAAGGCCGCGGGAATTCGGAGGCGCGTTCGGCATAGAGGAAGGCCTGCAGCGGCATGATCGAGCGCGCCTGCTGGCCGGCGGTGATCACCAGCGGGGTCTGGTTGCGATAGGCGTTGTAGATGTTGCCGAGCGCGTTGCCGACGCCGGCCGCCGAATGCAGGTTGACGAAACCGGCATTGCGCGTCGCCAGCGCATAGCCGTCGGCCATCCCGACGACGGAGGCCTCCTGCAGGCCGAGCACGTAGTCGATGTCGTCGGGCCAGTCGCTCAGGAACGGCAGCTCGGTCGAACCGGGATTGCCGAACACCTTTTTGATGCCCCACGCGCGCAGGAGGCCGAAGGTGGCGTCCTTGACGGTGACGGTCTTGCCTTTGCTGGCGGCGGGTTTGCGGGACGACATCGGGCGGCTCCCATTACTGTCTTGTTACGTTCCGTCATTGCCCGGAGCAAAAGCGGAAAGGCAATCCACCTCTCGATGGATTGCCTGACGATGTCAAGCCGCCGCACCCATAGTTGCCGCGGCAACGGCTGAAAAACTGCGGCGCGTGTTCCACATCGTCCCCGCGCAAAGGCGTCGCCATTGTCGCTGGAGGTGCGAGCGGAGCGAGCCTCGAAGGATGCGTGGCCTGAGTGGGGCCGTCGATCCTTCGAGACGCGCTTCGCGCTCCTCAGGATGACGGGATGGTGTTTCGCTGTGCTCCCTAATTGGCCTTCTGCAACGCAGCGGTCTGCTTGGCGAGTTGCTTGTCGAAATCCTGCTCCAGCCCAGCCACATAGCTGGCGTTTTCGCCCGGCTTGACGAACGGGTTCGGTGCGCCGTCCTTCATCTCCGCGCGCTTGGCCTGCATGTCGTAGACCTCGGGATGCGGCCCGAGCAGCACGTCGACCTTCATCGCCTTGACCTTGGCGAAGGTCGAGCGGTAGTCGTCGACGATGCCGGGATAGGTCGGGCGGCCGACCAGCCGGTTCAGTGCCACCGTTCCGCTGCAGAAGAACAGCACGTTGCGTTGCTGGTTGCCGTCCTTGACTGTCATCTCCCAGCTCGTGCAGCCGGGCGAATGGCCGGGTGTCGTGTGCGCGGTCAACGTCACGTCGCCCAGTGTCACCTTGTCGCCTTCCTTGACGGTGCGGTCGACCTTGACCGGTGCAAAGGCAAGATCGGCGTTGTTCTCGTCGCCCGGATAATAGCCGCCCTCAAGCAGGGGCTTGTCGCGCTCGCCGGCGATCAGCTGCGCGCCGGTCTCCTGCTTGATCTCGGCAAAGCCGCCGGTGTGATCGAGATGGGCGTGGGTGTTGAGGATATATTTGATGTCGGCGACCTTGAAGCCGAGCTTGGCGATGTTGTCCTTGATCATGCCGGTCGACTGCTGCATCGCCGTATCCATCAGGATCAGGCCTTGCGACGTCTTGATGATATAGACCGCGATCCCGTCAGTGCCCACGTAGTAGATATTGTCGACAAGCTGGAACGGTTCGAATGGCGCGGTCCATTTCTTCATGACAACAGCCATGAAATCCTTGAGCGTCTGTGCTTGCGCACCGGTTGCGATCAGCGCGAGCGCGCACAGCGCGGCTGCGATCGTCCTCATGGTTGCCTCCCGATTTGTTGTTGTTTGTGCACGGAGGCGCACTATGCGTGCCGGCAAGGCCGATCGCAAGCCGCGGACAGTAAGCCGCCGGACATGCCACTGCCTGTCCGGCGCATGCCTGTTCCGCGTTCAGCTCGCGTATTGTGCGATGCCGTTGCCGAACGACCAGTTTTCCTTGGCGACCTCGACCAGGCTGATGAAGATGTCATCCGGACGTCCCTGCAGCTGGCTCTGGAAATCGTCCACGATCCGCTTGTAGAATGCCTTCTTCATCTCGACCGTACGCCCGGCATTCAGCGTAATCTGGATGAAGATGAGATCGTCGCTGTAGGTATTGCCGAGATAGCTTTCGGCGTAGTTCAGG
The DNA here is from genome assembly GCF_038967635.1 of Bradyrhizobium sp. B124. Taxonomy (NCBI): domain Bacteria; kingdom Pseudomonadati; phylum Pseudomonadota; class Alphaproteobacteria; order Hyphomicrobiales; family Nitrobacteraceae; genus Bradyrhizobium; species Bradyrhizobium sp. B124. Next base: position 7,242,554 of record NZ_CP152413.1, read on the forward strand.
TTGCCGCGGTCGTGCTCGGTGATGATCTGAAACTTGTCATTCTCGGGCACGTTGATCACCTCGCGCATCGCCTTGTAGACGATCTCGCCCAGGGTCTTGCGATACTCGGCGGACTTGCCGCGCTTCAAATCGATACGAACGAATGGCACGGTGGTCTCCTTTGTTATGCGGGGCTCGGCCATGAGAGACCCGCGTGATGGAAATGGTTCAGCAGTGTGACAGCAATTGCGTTGTCCGCTTCGTCGGCGGCGGCGCCAAAGGGGCTCAGCGGCTTGCCTTGAAGGCGTCCCATCGCGCGTCGCGCTCTTTTTGGTACTTGGGCGTCCGCTCGCCCACCATGTCGGCGCGGCGGACCGGCTCGCCGCAGGACTCGCAGACCGGACCGAGCCCGGCCGGCTTGCCGCAGACGAGATGGGTGTAGTTCATTGCGCGGCCTTCCCGCGGTGACTTGCACCACGTCTCGCCCCAGGCACGTAGCGCCATCAACACCGGAAAGAACGCTTCGCCCTTCTCGGTGAGATGATACTCGTGGCGCAACGGGCGCCTGTTGTAGACGCGCCGTGTCACCAGACCGTCCGCTTCCAGCTTTTTCAGCCGTGCCGTGATCATCTGCGGTGTGCCGCCGGACTGCGCCTGGATCTCCTCGAAGCGATGATTCCGCGCGAACAGTTCGCGCAGAACAAGTACTGTCCAGCGGTCGCCCACAACGGTTTCGGCGCGAGCGACAGGGCAGAGCGTCTGGTCAGCCGTGTTGTCCTTCATTTTGGTCATCACGTTTTCTTCATCAGGCTTGCTACTATGATTTTCATAGTAATATGGCCCGGCATCATCGCAAATGCAATGGGCCGCTGATGGCCCGGTCTGTCATCACTAAGGAGCGAGCCATGACCACCGAACAGAGGCCGACAGCGGCCAAAGTCGATTTGAAGCTCGAAGTCGTCGTCATTCCGGTCTCGGATGTCGACCGCGCCAAGCGCTTCTATCAGGACCTGGGCTGGCGGCTAGATGCCGACTTCGTCAGGCCCGACGGTTCGCGCGCCGTGCAACTGACGCCGCCGGGTTCGCCGACCTCGATCCATCTCGGCTCGGAATCCGCGCTGCCGCGCTTCCTGATCGTCCATGATATCGAAGCGGCACGCGCCGAGCTGATCGCGCGCGGCGCCGATGTCAGTGAGGTGTTTCACCGCGGCGCGGAAGGCCGCATCAAGGGGCCGGACCCGGAACGGCCGAGCTACGGGGCGCTCGCCACGTTCAACGATCCCGACGGAAACGTTTGGCTGCTGCAGCAGGTGACGCAACGCCTGCCCGGGCGGGTCGACGGCAACAGCACGAATTTCTCGTCATCGGCCGATCTCGCTGCCGCGCTGCGCCGCGCGGCAGCAGCCCATGGCGAGCATGAGAAGCGGACCGGCGGCCACGATGCGAACTGGCCCGATTGGTACGCCGAGTACATCGTCCGCGAACAGGCCGGCAAGCCGCTGCCCGAGTGAACGGAGCGCGACATTGAAGTCAATCCAACCGGCCCCCTGACGGCCAAGGAGCGAGCGATGTCCCAGATCACCTATCCACGCGAGCGAACCGCGCTGCTTCTCGTCGATCCCTACAATGATTTCCTCTCAGAGGGCGGCATGGTCTTTCCGCGCATCAAGCCGATCGCCGACGAGGTCGGGCTGCTCGACAATCTGCGCCAGCTCGACGGCGCGGTCCGGGCCGCCGGCATCCAGGTGGTGATCGTCCCGCACCGCCGCTGGGAGCCGGGCGATTATGAGGATTGGGACCATCCCAATCCAACCCAGCGCTTGATCATGCAGCGCCATAGCTTTGCGCGCGGTGAATGGGGCGGGGATTGGCATCCGGACTTTGCGCCCAAGCCCGGCGATCTGATCGCCCAGGAGCATTGGGGGCAGAGCGGGTTCGCCAACACCAATCTCGATTTCCTGCTGAAGCAGAAGGGCATCACGCATGTGATCGTGGTCGGGCTGCTGGCCAACACCTGCATCGAGTCGACCGCCCGCTTCGCGATGGAGCTCGGCTATCACGTGACGCTGGTGCGCGATGCCACCGCCGCCTTCTCGCACGACATGATGCACGCCGCTCACGAGTTGAATGGCCCGACCTACGCCCATTCCATCCTGACAACCGCCGAGGTGATCGCGGCGTTGCCGGCGGCCTCTCTTTCCAAGGAGACAGTCAAATGACCACGACGTCGAAGGCACCAGTTGCAATCGCGATAGGCCAATTGAACCAGGACGCCATCGACCAAACCCGGCGCAGGCTGCTGACGGGCGCGGCGCTGGGCCTGGCTGCTGCCGGTGCTGCCAGCCTGTTCCCCTCGCATCCCGCCGCGGCGGCCACCGGTGATGCGATCCGCCCATTCCGCATCAACATTCCCGAAGAAGACCTTGTCGACCTTCGCCGCCGTTTGACCGCGACCCGATGGTCCGACAAGGAGACCGTCGATGACGACTCTCAAGGCGTTCCGCAGGCGATGCTGCGCGATCTCGTGCGCTACTGGCAGACCGACTACGACTGGCGGAAGGTGGAGGCGCGGCTCAACGCCCTGCCGCAATTCATCACCGAAATCGACGGGCTGGACATCCATTTCATTCACGTTCGTTCGAAGCACGACAATGCATTGCCGCTGATCGTCACGCATGGCTGGCCGGGTTCAGTCATCGAGCAGATGAAGATCATCGACCCCCTGACCGATCCCACCACGCATGGCGGCAGCGCGTCGGACGCGTTCCATCTCGTGATCCCGTCGATGCCGGGCTACGGATTCTCCGGCAAACCGACCACGGTCGGCTGGGATCCCCAGCGCATCGCACGGGCCTGGGTTCAATTGATGAAGCGGCTCGGCTACAGCAAGTTCGTGGCGCAGGGCGGCGACTGGGGTTCGCCGGTCTCCAATGAAATGGCCAAGCTGGGTGCGCCGGAGTTGCTCGGCATTCACGTCAATCTGCCCGGCGTCGTTCCGCCCGAGGTCGTCAAGGCGGTCAGCACCGGCGGCCCTGCGCCGGACAATCTGTCCGCGGAGGAGCAGCACGCGTTCGACCAGATCAAGCTTCAATTCGCGAAACGGCGCGCCTACGCGCAGATCATGGGCACGCGCCCCCAGACGCTTGCGGCCTTTGCGGATTCGCCGGCGGGCCTCGCCGCCTGGCTGCTCGATCACGGCGACGGCTATGCCCAGCCGGCCTCCGCGATGCAATCAGCCGTGCTCGGGCGCGCAGTCAATGGACATTCCGCCGGCGCACTGACCCGCGACGACGTGCTCGACAACATCACGCTCTACTGGCTGACCAACACGGCCGTCTCTTCGGGCCGCCTGTACTGGGAGAACAAGACCAACCTTTATCTGCCCGCCAATGTCGCGATCCCGGCCGCCGTCACCGCGTTTCCCGGCGAGAGCTTCGTGGCGCCGCGAAGCTGGGCGGAAAAGGCCTACCACAAGCTGATCTACTTCCATCAGGCCGAAGCCGGCGGCCACTTCGCCGCCTGGGAGCAACCGGACATCTTCAGCCGAGAGGTTCGGGATGCGTTTCGACCGTTGCGCAGCTGATCTGAATATTCAAAACAACCGCAGGAGTATCCATCATGGCCAAGCTTGCAATCGTTGCCACCATCGAGGTCGCGCCTGGCAAACGGGATGAGGTGTTGCCGCTGTTGCTGGCGCACCGCGCCCGTTCGCTGAGGGATGAGCCGGGCACGCTGCAGTTCGATGTCCTGGTGCCCCGCGAGGACGCTTCGAAGCTGCTGCTCTACGAGGTCTATCAGGATGACGCCGCATTCGCGGCGCATCGCAATGCGCGATCGATCGCACAGTTTCGCGAGGAGACCGCGGCACTCGGCGTCAAGGTTGCCGGCACATGGTGCACGCCCGCCGAGTAGACCTTGTCGCCGGCGTCGTCGTCGCAGCTGCGGGATCAGACCATCTGACGCAACAAGCCGATCAGGCGGCCGCATTCATCGTCCGTGCCGACCGTGATGCGCAGGAAATCCTCGATCCGCGGCTTCTGGAAATGCCGCACCAGCACGCCGCGCTCCCGCAGCTTCGCGGCGAGATCCGCACCGCGATGGGCGCCATGGCGGGCGAACACGAAGTTCGCATGCGATGGCAGCACTTCGAAGCCGAGCTCGGTGAGGCCGCGGGCCAGCGCCTCGCGGCTCCGGATGATGCGTTGCCGGGTTTCTTCAAACCATGTGTCGTCCTCGATCGAGGCGACGGCACCCGCGATCGCGAAGCAATCCAGCGGATAGGAGTTGAAGCTGTCCTTGACGCGCTCCAGCGCCTCGATCAGCGGGCGCTGGCCGATGGCGAAGCCGACCCGCAATCCCGCCAGCGCGCGCGACTTCGAGAGCGTCTGGATCACCAGCAGATTGTCGTTGCGCGCGACCAAAGGCACGGCGCTCTCGGCGCCGAAATCGACATAGGCCTCGTCGACCACCACGAGACGGTCGGGATGCTCGGTGACCAGCGCCTCGATCGCGGCGCGGGGCAGCGCGATGCCAGTCGGCGCGTTGGGATTGCACAGCAGGATGGCGCTGGCCGGCCGCCGGTAGTCCGCAAGCTGTATCCGCATCGCGGCATCGAGCGGGACCGTCTCGTAGCCGACACCATAGAGGCGGCAATAGACCGGGTAGAAGCTGTAGGTGATGTCGGGGAACAGCAGCGGCGCGTCGTGCTTCAAAAGCGCCGGAAAGGCGTGGGCCAGCACCTCGTCCGAGCCGTTGCCGACGAACACTTCGTCAGACGTGACGCCGTAGCGCGTCGCGATCGCCTCACGCAGGGCGGATGCGCGCGGGTCCGGATAGAGCCGCAGGCGATCCGTGGTCGCGGTGATCGCCGCTACCGCGCGGGGCGACGGCGGGTAGGGATTCTCGTTGGTGTTGAGCTTGATGAGGCCGTCGATCTTAGGCTGCTCGCCGGGCACGTATGGCGACAGATTGTGGACGACCGAACTCCAGAAGCGACTCATGATCTGCGATCCAAGGGTGAATGCGATCACAATACGGAATACGAGGCGCCGATGAAAGCGCCTCTTTATTTCTTCGCATTCTGATCTGCGTCGGGCTCGCGACCTACCAGGTCGCCGTGCCCTTCATGGTCGGCTGGCCCTCGGCATTCGCGGTCCACAGCTCCATACCGCCGTCCTTGTCGTTGGCGTTGATCGAGAACTCGCTGCCCTCGAACAGCGGCTGCACGCCGCGATAGGTGAGCTTCTTCGGCGGCTTGCCGCCACGGAGCTTGGCGGCGAGCTCGACGATGAAGGAGGCCTGCAGCGGGCCGTGGAAGATCAGGCCCGGATAGCCCTCGACCTTGGTGACGTAGTCGCGATCGTAGTGGATGCGGTGGCCGTTGAAGGTCAGCGCCGAATAGCGAAACAGCAGCACCGGATCGGAGACGTGGCTCTCGCGATGCTGCGCGGCCGGCGGAGGCGGCGGCGCCTTGGCAGGCGCCGAACTCTGCGTGCTCGTCATCTCGCGATAGACGATGTCCTGTCGCTCGCGAACCGCAACCCCGCGCGAGGTCGTCACCTCGTGATTGACCGAGACGAAGCACAGCGTGCCGGTCGAGCCCGATTTCACCGTGACGTCGGCAATCTTCGAGGTGCGCTTGGCTTCATCGCCAATGCGCAATGCGTCGAAGAATTCGAGCTCGCCGCCTGCCCACATCCGGCGCGGCAGCGGCACCGGCGGCAGGAAGCCGCCGCGGGTCGGGTGGCCGTCGGGGCCAAGCTGCGACATCGGAAACACCGGCTGCGCCAGGCACCAATGCGTGGTCCACGGCGCGGCGTCGCCGGCCTTCGGCTCGCCGATCTCCTGGAACAGCGTCGCGCGCAGTCCCATCACGAGATATTTGGTGACGACGTCGGAGGCCTCAGTGCTGCGGCCGATCCACTGGCGGAGATGATCGAGGTCGAGTTTATCGGTCATGACTGGATTGCCCGGGCAGGAGGGATTTCAGGGTCGTTTGATGCGCTCGCCGATCGCGGGCACCTTGCCGTAGTGCCTGTCCTCGCCGACCACGATCGCGGCCGGCGCCGGATAGCTGACACGTCCGTTCGGCGTGTCGACCTCGATGCGGCGCAGATGCGGATGCCTGGCGAGGTCGTCCATGCTGTTGACCTCGGCAAAGGCGATGTCGGCCTCGGCGAGCTTGCCCAGCAAGTCCTCGCGCGTGAGCCTGCCGAAACTGTCGCTAACGATCTGGTCGGTCAGCGCGCGGTTGCGCACGCGCTCAACCATGTTGGCAAAGCGCGGATCGTCGGGCAGGCCGGGCTGGCCCAGCACCTTGGCGCACAGCGTCTTCCACTCGCGCTCGCTCTGGATCGAGATCAGGATCTCCTTGCCGTCCTTCGAGCGGAACACGCCGTAGGGCGCGATCGAGGGATGGGCGAGGCCGATCCGCTTCGGCGACTTGCCGTCCTCGGCATTGAGCAGCGGCACGGTGAGCCAGTCGGCCATCACGTCGAACATCGAGATCCGGATGTCGGCACCGTCTCCGCTGCGGCCGCGGCCGATCAGCGCTTCGAGGATCGACGCATGCGCGGTGGCGCCGGTCGCGACATCGACGATCGACATGCCGACGCGCGAGGCGCCCTCGGGGCCGCCGGTGATCGAGGCGAGACCGCTCTCGGCCTGGATCAGCAGGTCATAGGCCTTGCGGTCGGCATACGGGCCGGTATCGCCATAGCCGGTGATGGTGCACATGATCAGCTTCGGATAGGCCGTGCGCAGCCGTTCACGCGAGAAGCCGAGCTTGTCCATCGAGCCCGGCTTGAGGTTCTGCAGCAGCACGTCGGCGCCCGCGATCAGCTCCTCGAGCTGTGCGCGGCCCTCCTTGGTGGCGAGGTCGACCACGGCGGAATCCTTGCCGCGGTTGAGCCAGACGAAATAGCTGCTCTGGCCCTTCGCCGCGGCGTCGTAGCCGCGAGCGAAATCGCCCTCGGGCCGCTCGATCTTGATGACATGAGCGCCGGCATCGGCCAGGCGTGACGAGCAGAACGGCGCAGCGACCGCCTGTTCGACGGCAATGACGGTCAATCCCTCAAGCGGCAGCATGATCCGAGAACTCAGTAGGAGCGGGGCATGCCGAGCACGTGCTCGGCGACGAACGACAGGATCAGATTGGTCGAGATCGGCGCAACCTGATAGAGCCGGGTTTCGCGGAACTTGCGCTCGACGTCGTACTCCTCGGCGAAGCCGAAGCCGCCATGGGTCTGCACGCAGGCATTGGCCGCTTCCCAGGACGCATCCGCTGCCAGCATCTTGGCCATGTTGGCCTCCGCGCCGCAGTCGAGGCCGGCCTCGTATTTGCGGGTGGCTTCCTTCACCATCAATTCGGCGGCGCGCATCGAGGCATAGGCCTTGGCGATCGGAAACTGGATGCCCTGGTTCTGGCCGATCGGCCGGCCGAACACGCTGCGTTCCTTGGCGTAGTTGGTCGCCTTCTGGATGAACCACTTGGCATCGCCGACGCATTCGGCGGCGATCAGGATGCGCTCGGCATTCATGCCGGACAGGATGTAGCGAAAACCCTTGCCTTCCTCGCCGATCAGGTTCTCCGCCGGCACCTTCATGTCGGTGAAGAACACCTCGGTCGTGGCGTGATTCATCATGGTTCTGATGGGGCGGATCTCCAGCCCCTTGCCCTTCACCTCGCGCATGTCGACGATGAACACCGAGAGCCCGTCGGTGCGCTTCTTGGACTGCTCCTTCGGCGTGGTGCGCGCCAGCAGCACCATCAGGTCGGAATATTCGGCGCGGCTGGTCCAGATCTTCTGGCCGTTGACGACGTAGTGGTCGCCCTCACGTCGCGCGAAGGTCTTCAGCGACGAGGTGTCAGTGCCGCTGGTCGGCTCGGTGACGCCGAACGCCTGCAGCCGTAATTCGCCGGTCGCGACCTTCGGCAGATATTTCGCCTTCTGCGCGTCGTTGCCGTGCCGCAGCACGGTGCCCATCGTGTACATCTGGGCGTGGCAGCCGCCGCCGTTGCAGCCGGCGCGCTGGATCTCTTCGAGGATCGCCGCCGCCGCCGACAGCTTCAGACCGGCGCCGCCATATTCCTCGGGGATCAGCACCGAGAGATAGCCGGCCTCCGTCAGCGCATCGACGAACTCCTTCGGATAGGCCATCTGGCGGTCGAGCTTGCGCCAGTATTCGCCGGGAAACTGCGCGCAGAGCTTTGCGACGGCGTCGCGGATGTCTGTGTGGTCGTCGGTGTGCTGTTCGTGTGCGGTCATGATTTCGTTTTGCCGAGAGGTTGCGCCAGAGCGTTGTCGAGCGAAGCGGAAGCCGGTTCGCGTGAGGAAAACGCCCGCTGTTGTGGGGTCCCGGTAAACTCCCTATGCTGTTTTGTTATAGCGTATGAACCTGCCTTCCAGGATTGGCAAGTATGGATTTCCGCCAGCTTAGGACCTTTGCGTGCGTCGCGGAACTCGGGAGTCTGAGCAAGGCATCCGATACCTTGCGGGTCGCGCAGCCGGCGCTGAGCCGGCAGATCAAGCTCTTGGAGCACGAGCTGCGCACCGAACTGTTCACGCGCAACGGCCGCGGCATGGTGCTGACCGATGCCGGCCGGCTGCTGCTCGCGCGCACCGGCGGTATCGTGCGGCAGATCGACCAGATCCGCGACGACATCCAGTCCGCGGGCGGCGCGCCATCCGGGCGCGTCGTGCTCGGGCTGGTGCCGACGGTGAGCTGCGTGATCTCGGCGCGGCTGGCGCGGCGCACGGTGGAACGCTATCCCGGCATCTCGCTCTGCATCGTCGAAAGCTACAGCGGCCACCTGATCGAGTGGCTGCATCGCGGCGAGATGGATCTTGCGGTGATCTACGGCCCGTCGGTCGATCTGCACCTGGCGGTGCAGAGCCTCGGCCGCGACTCGATCGTCGCGGTCGGCCCGCGCGGCAGCGGGCTGAAGCAGAAGAAGCAGGTCGATATCGGATGGCTGCTGCGCCAGCGCCTGGTGCTGCCAAGTCATTCGCACGGGCTCCGCGCCATGATCGAGCATGCGGCAGCGAAGAAGAAGGTCACACTCGACGTCAAGCTCGAGGCGGATTCGTTCCGCGTGCTGACGAGTTTGGTGGAGGAGGGGCTCGGATACACCATGCTGCCGCCGTCCTCGGTACGCGGCGAGGTCGCCGACGGCCGGCTCGAGACCGCGCCGATCGCGCGGCCGGCGCCGCGGCGCGAGCTGACCCTGGCCTCGCCGGTCGAGCATCCCGGCTCCAACGCCATCACGCTGATCGCCAAATTGCTGCGTGATGAGGTCGCCGCGTGCCGCGCCGAGGGGCTCTGGGATATCCAGCTCGCCTGAGCGCGGCGTCGCATCATCTCACCTGGAAGCCGAGATGGCCGCGGAAGCGGTTCTTGAGATAGGTGCCGTCGCGTGGCGGCAGCGCGCGTTCGACTTCGCCGGCCGCGATCCGGATGCGCGCCAGCCGCGGACCGCCGCCGAGATCGCGCAGGCTCGCGCGGAAGCGTTGAATGCCGGCCATGTCGGTGATGTCGGAGACATGGCCGATGCCCGCGCCGCTCGCGATCACCTCGAGCCTGGCCCCTAAGCCGGAATGGCTGAGCTGCATCCCGGTCTCGCCGAAATGGCCGTTGTCCAGCACCGCGATCGAGAGATTGCCGGGCTGCTTGGTGGCGATGGTCAAGAGGCTGCCGATGCCCATCAGCTGCTCGCCGTCGCCGGTGATAACAAGCACCGGGCGCTTCGGCTGCGCCAGCGCAAGGCCGAGCCCGACCATCGCGGCGCCGCCCATCGCGCCCCAGAGATAGAAATTGCCGGGATGCTCGCCGGCATCGAACACGTCGTAGGACGAGGAGCCGAGCCCGGAGATCACGAGCAGGTCGCCACGGTCGGTGAGCAGCGCCTTCACGGCGGCGCGGCGATCGAGAGTGCCTGTTGGCGCTGACATCAATGCGTCTCCTTCGTCCACTTCTTGCGGCCGATCATCCGCTGCGAGATCAGCACCGCGACCTGCTGATCGCCGTCATAGGCGAGCGAGGCGGCGGCCGAGATCACCTCCTCGGCGTCATCAGGGTTCTCCAGCCGCAGCACGGTGGTGCCCATGATCTCGAAGGCCTGCGGCGTCGCGCGGCCCATCGGGATCTGCCAGGGATTGAACTCGGCCCATTCGCCGCGCATCGTCACCAGCGTGAGCAGCGGAAAGCGGCAGCTCGCCATCAGCGACAGCATGTTGACGCAATTGCCGACGCCGCTCGATTGCATCAACAGCACTGCGCGATCGCCGCCGAGCCAGGCGCCGGCGGCCATCGCCACGCCTTCCTCCTCGGTGGTCAGCACCGTAGTCTTGATGTCGGCATCGGCGTGCGACAGCTTGATCAGCTTCGAGTGTCCGGCGTCGGGGACGTAGGACACCTGCGCCACGCCAAAATCCTTCAGCGTGCGGTAGATCGCAACCGGCCAGTCGGTGCTGGTCGCGCTGTCCTGGTGAACGGCAATCTGGTCCATCATGGCCTCGGCTAGGGGCGCGCAGTGGCGCGTCCTCACCGAAGCCATAGCGCGTGAGGACGTTTAGCTCCCGTCGCATCTGTGTCGCGCAGCTATGCCGGAATTGTATATCCCGTCATTGCGAGCCAACGGGTCGCGCGAACGCGCGCCCGATGACAGGCTCCGCGAAGCAATCCATCTCTCCGCATGCGTGGAGGGATGGATTGCTTCGTCGCTTCGCTCCTCGCAATGACGAGTTGCGGGATCAGGATGGCTAGTGTCTTCGAACTCAGGCGTTCGGCTGCAGAAACGTGCCGTACTGCTTTCTCGTGACCACCGCGTCAGCGGCCTCTCCGATGACGCGCATCGCCGCCATCATCGGCCACGGCCCAAGGCTGACCCGGCGCACGCCGGCGCGGGCGAGCTCGCCGATTTCGGGAACGCCGCGCGTCACCATGATGTTGACCGGCAGCGGCGTCAGCTGAACGAGCCGCTCGATCAGCGCCAGGTCGGTGAGCCCCGGCACAAAAATGCCGTCGGCGCCGGCCTCGGCATAGATTGTCGCGCGTCGCACGGCTTCATTGAGGCATTGCTCCGGCGAGCCGAATTTCAGCAGGAACGGATCGGTCCGCGCGTTGATGAAGAGGTGAATGCCGAGCTGCTGCGCGGTGTCGCGCACCGCCCTGATCTTGGCGGCATGCTGTTCGGGATCGACGAGCTGGCGCTTGCCGCCCAAAAGCCCGTCCTCGATATTGATGCCGATCGCGCCGGCCTTCAGGATCCTCGCCGCCGAACGCGCGGCGGCGTCCGCGGTGTCGCCATATCCGGCCTCCAGATCGATCGATACCGGAACCGGGACGGAAGCGGTCATCCGCGAGACCAGGCCCTCCACGATGTCGAGCGGGGCATCTTCGCCGTCGGCAAAGCCGAGCGCGGACGCCACCGCGCCGCTGCTGGTCGCGATGGCCGGCGAGGTCTTCGCGATCGCCTTGGCGGTCGCGACGTCCCAGGCATTGAACAGGATGAGCGGGTCGCCCGTCCTGTGAAGACCGTGAAACGCTTCGGCGTGTTGCTGCTGTGTCGTGGCGTCCATTGCGCGCACTCCTGTTCAGAGAGAGATTGAAAGACTTCGTGACGTGGTCGCTGGTTGCAGCACGGCTGTTCAGCCGGCGGCGTGGGTCTTGAACCAGTCCATGATCAGACCAGTGACTTCGGCCTCACGCTCGAGGTGCGGGAAGTGCCCGACATCGGGCAGGACAACGCGCTGATGTGGCCCCTTGAAGAGCGGCTCTTCCTTCATCGAGTACCGCGCCGTCGGATCGTTGCCGCCATAAATCGTCAGCGTCGGCGTATGCATGTCGTTGATCGGCAGCCGGCCCGCAACTCCCGCATCGACCAGGCCACTGTAGTATTTCAGCGCCGCCTTCATGGTGCCGGGAGAGCTGAGCGTCTCCTTGACCGAGCGGAGATGCTCGTCGTTCTCCAGGGTTGGCGACCACAACTTCCAAAGGTAGTCGACGAAGGGAAGTCCCTCGATGTTGACCGCCGAGTGAGCGCCAGGCACCGTAAAGAAATAGACATGGAAGACCGATCGAACGGCATCGGGATCGCTCCTGAGGCTCGCGATCGTGATCGGGTGCGCGGTGTTCATGACAACCGCGGCCTTGATCGCCGACGGCGCCGTGGCCAGCACCTGGAACGTTGACGTGCCGCCCCAATCCATGCCGACGACGCGCGCCTGTCCATCGTCGCTCAGCGCCGCGATCAGCGCTTCGAGATCCTGGCCCAGCGCGATCGGATCGAAGATGCCGTCGGCCGGGATCTCGGTCGGCGCATAGCCCCGCAGGAACGGCGCGACCGCGCGATACCCGGTATCCGCGAACACCTGCAGCTGCTTGCGATACGACCAGGCGTTGTCGGGAAAGCCGTGCATGAACATGACAAGCGGCCCGCTGCCCTGTTCGAGATAGGCAAACCGCACGCCGTTGGCCTGCACGTATTTCAGCGTGGGTTCGCTGCCAGCGGCGTCAGGCATTGCCAATGCGGTGCTTCGGATCGTCATCGCTGCTCTCCATCTTTTGTCGTGGTCACTCTCCGGACAAATATGTGCGTAGCGCACATATCAGGTCAAGTTGTTTTTTGTGCGCAGCGCACATATTATTCCCCGCATGGAACACGGAATCGCCAATCTGCTGGGTGCGCTGTCGCTCGCCGTCATGGATCGTATCGAGCAAGGTGCGCGCGAGGTGGTCGGCCGCGGCGGCGAGACACCCGCGGCCCTCATCGTCATCGGCTACGGCCAGGGCATGACCAATGACAAGCTGAGGCGGATCCTCGGCCTGTCGCATTCCGGAACTGTCCGGCTGGTGGATCGCCTGGTTTCGGATCGGCTTGTCGAACGTCGCCCCGGAAAGGACGGCCGCGAGGTCGCCTTGCACCTGACGGCGTCAGGCGCTGCATCCCGCAACGAACTGCTGGCGTCCCGGATATCGGCGGTCACGTCATTGCTCGATGTGCTGTCGTCGGCCGAACGGAAGCAGCTTGCGACATTGATCCGCGAGCTGCTGGCAAGGCAGGATACCTCGGAGATGGACCGCTTCACGATCTGCCGGATGTGCGACGACCGGGTCTGCACCAATTGCCCGTTGCCGACGAACAAGAGCCAGCACGTTCGCTAGAGGGATGACCCTACTCCGAGTCGAGCGGCAGGCTCCGCTTCACCTCGCCCCGCGTGCGGGGAGAGGTCGGAACGCATCCTTGGATGTGATCCGGGTGAGGGGGAGCCTCCGCAAGCACAACTATCGCCGGATACGCGGAGACGGCCCCTCACCCCAACCCTCTCCCCGCAAGAACGGGGAGAGGGAGCGCAGTGCCATCGCGGTCACTGCTCGACCTTATGGCGCTAGCGCCTTGCCGTCAGCTTGCGGTCTTGCCGACCGTGAAAACGTACATGTCCCAGAACGTCTCGGGATGATCGACCTCGAAGCGGCGCCACTGGTCCAGATTGGTCTCGTCGGCCGCGCCCGGAAACTGTTTGCGGAATTGGTCGAGCACCGTCGGATCGTCAAACGGCTCGAAGCCCTGGAACGTTAGACCGTGTTCGTTGAGGAATGCCGCGATCTCGGGAATCGCGAGGCGGTGTTCCATGACATTGAACAGCAGATCGCGGCAGCCGCTCATGCTGTAAAAGTCCTTGGCGCCGATCAGCGGCTTCCATTGTCCAGCCTCGCGAAAAATGTCCCGCCGGCACCGTCGGATGTCGGCGGCGGTGGCGCAATAATTGCGTGCGGCGATGCGGGCCCGGGCCTCCACGATGACGCGCCGCGCCAGCTCGCTGTACAGGCCGATGCGCATCGTGCCGCCCGGCCGCAGCAGCGAGACCAGCACGCGCCAGCCGGCAAAAGGCTCGGCAAGATGGTGCAGCACGCCGACCGACTCGATGCTGTCGAAGGTGCGGTCGATCGCGCCCAATTCCAGGATATCCGCCTGCGCATATTCGATGTTGGTCAAGCCCAGCTCGCGCGTCTTGCGGCGCGCATAGGCGAGGCTGGTCATGCTGATGTCGACCGCGAGCAAGCGGGCGTTCGGGTAGACCTGCGCGATCTGGATCGCGTGTGAGCCGGTGCCGCAACCCGCGATCAGGATATCCTGTTCGGCTTGCTGTTCCGCTGTCGCGACGGTTCGGCCCCGCGCCCGATCGGCCGCGAATGCCGTGAGCGGGTTGACGGTCCAGCGCGGATAGGGATTTTCCTCGTATTGGCGCATCACCTCGACGGATACGTCGTTCTTGATCGGGGTGAGCGTCGCAATGGCGCTGCGCTCTTCGATTTCCTCGCGCGGCTCGCGCAGCTGCACCCGCAACAGGCCGGTTGTGGTCGCAGGCCAATCCCGGCGCAGCAGCGCGTCCGCCTGCGGGAGCGCATGAAGCGGGAAATAGGCTGCAACGACCGCGAGCGTGAGCGGCGCGATGGCGACATCTGACGCCAGGTCTTGCAGTAGTCGATCGCGCAATGCGCCCGCACGTTCGCCTTCCACCGCAGTCTGTCCACAGGCATATTCGTTGATGAAGCATTGCCGGGCGAGCGCGCAGGCAAAGGCGACGATCTCGTCGTCCGCTGCGTCCCGATTGCTCGCGAGCCGCAGCAGTTCGGCCCGCGCATGTCCCAGCAGCACCTCGAGCTGCATGTTCGCCAGTGTCGTCGCTTCCATCGCCGAGCGCAGGAACAGGTCGCGCGCAAGCGGGGCGACGCTGTCAGTGCCAAACAATTCGGCGTTCGTCACCGGCAGCGGCCACTTGCCGGCGATCCGCCCGACATAGCTGGTGACGGTTGGACTCTGCAGGATGAAGCCGACGGCCCTTGCCTCCATGCCGAGCGCGAGCGCCTTGCTGAAATGCGCGGCCGCCTTGGCGCGATTGCCCAGCGCCTGGTAGGAATTGCCGGCGTTGTAGTGGCAGGCGGCGTTGACCTCGTCGGAGGCAATGGCCTTTGTGAACATCTTCGCGGCGCCGCGGTGATCGCCGGATGCCTGCGCGATCAGGCCGACAAGGTTCAGGCTCTGCACATGACCGGGCTCACGCGCGAGAATTTGCCGGCAGATCTCCTGCGCTTCGTTGAAGCGGCGCATCCCGTAGAAGCGGCTCGCCTCAGCGGCAAGGCCGGCGATGCTGACGCCCGCGGAGCCGAAAGCGGGAGCGCTTCCGGCGGACTCGTCCCGTCGCTTGCCGGCCGCACGCCGTTCTTTTCGGTTCATGTTCCGTCAACTGGCCCACTGCAAGATGCTGCCGGAAAGCGCGCCGATCGGCTCCAGGCTCAGCCCGGGATCCGCACCGGCAGGTTCTCGATGCCGCGCACGAAGCTGGAATAGACCCGCTTCGGCTCGCCGACCACCTCGATGCGGTCGAAGCGCTTCAGCATCTCCTGCCAGACGATCTTGAGCTGCAGCTCGGCGAGCCGCATGCCGACGCAGCGGTGGATGCCAAAGCCGAACGACAGATGGATGCGCGGCCGGGCGCGATCGATAATGAACTCGTCGGGGCGGTCGATCACCTCGTCGTCGCGGTTGCCGGAGACGTACCACATCACGACGCGGTCGCCTTTCCTGATCGTCTTGCCGCCGACCTCGGTGTCCTGGAGCGCGGTGCGCCGCATATGCGCGAGCGGCGTCTGCCAGCGGATCACCTCCGGCACCATGGTGTCGATCAGCGCGGGGTTCTCCTTCAGCTTCCTGAACTGGTCGGGATGCTCATGCAGCGCCAGCACCGAGCCGCTCATGGTGTTGCGCGTGGTGTCGTTGCCGCCGACGATGAGCAGGATGATGTTGCCCATCAGATTGTCGGGGTCCATGTGCCGGGTGGCGTCGCTGTGCGCCATCATCGACAGCAGGTCGTTCCTCGGCGGCGCGTTGACGCGCTCGTTCCACAGCTTTGAGAAAGTGGCGTAGCACTCGTCCATTTCCTGCCGCCGCTGTTCCGGCGAGTCGACGACGCCGCTCTTCGGTAGCGCGGTGGAGACGTCGGACCAGCGCGTCAGCTTGCGTCGCTCTTCCCAGGGGAAGTCGAACAGCGTCGCCAGCATCTGGGTGGTCAATTCGATCGAGACGCGCTCGACGAAATTGAAGGTCTCGTTGCGTGGCAGATTGTCGAGCACGCTCGCCGAGCGCTGGCGGATCAGCTTCGCCAGCTCGTCGAGATGATTAGGCGTGAACATCGGCGAGACGGTCTTGCGCTGGTGGGCGTGCTTCGGCTGGTCCATCGCGATGAAGCTCGGATAGTCGTAGCCGGGCGGCACGTCGCGGATCGAGATGCCGCCGAGCGTGGAGTCCGAGGAGAAGATGCCGTGGCTGGTGTCGACATGCATGATGTCGTTGTACTTCACCACAGACCAATAGGGCTCGATCGGCGAATTGGTGCAGTAGTGCACCGGCTCTTCCTTGCGCAGCCGCTCGAACCACGGCCACAACGTGTCGTTCTGGAATAGTTTTGGCGCGCCGGGGTGAAAATCCCTGAGGGGCGTCGCATAGGCTTCCTCGCGCGCCTGGCGCAACAGCTCGGCCCGGTCGGCACGGATGGCGGTCTGGACGTTCATGATTCTTGATCCCGGTTGGCTCGCGATGCGTCAGGCGGCAATGCGCACGGGCAGCGTCTCGTAGCCCTTGATGAAGCTGGAATACACCCGCTGCGGCTCCTCCACCACCTCGATCGTGTCGAAGCGCTTGAGGATCTCCTCCCAGATGATCTTGAGCTGCAGCTCGGCGAGACGCAGGCCGACGCAGCGGTGGATGCCGAAGCCGAAGGAGATGTGGGTGCGCGGCCGGGCGCGGTCGATCAGGAACTCGTAGGGTTTTTCGATCGCCTCCTCGTCGCGGTTGCCCGAGACGTACCACATCACGACCTTGTCCCCCTTCTTGATCTGGCGGCCGCGGAACTCGAAGTCGGCCAGCGCGGTGCGCCGCATATGGGCGAGCGGCGTCTGCCAGCGGATCACTTCGGGCACGAAACTGTCGATCAGCGCCGGGTTCTCCTTGAGCTTGCGATACTGCTCCGGATGCTTGCTCAGCGCGTAGATGCTCCCGGACAGCGTGTTGCGCGTGGTGTCGTTGCCGCCGACGATCAGCAGGATCAGGTTGCCGAGGAAATTCTTCGGGTCCATGTTCCGCGTGGCGTCGCTGTGCGCCATCATCGAGAGCAGATCGCTCTTCGGTGGCTGGTCAGCTCGTTCCTTCCACAGTCTTGCGAAATAGGTCGCGCATTCCATCAGTTCGGCCTGCCGCTCGTCCTCGGTGGCGACCAGGCCGCCAGCGCCGGGCAGGGTGGTCGCGACGTCGGACCAGCGCGTCAACTTGCGGCGATCCTCCCAGGGGAAGTCGAACAGCACCGCGAGCATCTGCGTGGTCAGCTCGATCGAGACCTTGTCGACCCAGTCGAACACCTCGCCGCGCGGCAGATTGTCGAGGCACTCGGTCGAGCGGTTGCGGATATTGATCGCGAGTTCGTCAAGGTGCGTCGGCGTGAACATCGGCGCCACGGTCTTGCGCTGCGCCGAGTGGCGCGGCTGGTCCATCGCGATGAAGCTTTCGCGGCGCAGGTCCGGCGGCACGTCGCGGATGGTGATGCCGCCGAGCGAGGCGGCCGAGGAGAACACCGCGTGGTTGGTCTCGATGTCCATGATGTCGTTGTAGCGGGTGATCGACCAGTACGGACCGAACATCGAATCCTTGCAGTAGTGTACCGGATCCTCGCGGCGCAGCCGGTCGAAATACGGCCAGAAGGTATCGGTCTTGAACAACTCGGGATGGCCGGGATCGTAATCCGCGAGAGCAAGCGTGTTGGCGCGTTCGCGTGCAGCGTCCAGATTGGTGTCGTCGACCAGATCGATGGTCCCGTGCATGAGCGGCTCCTCAACCGTTTCGCTGCCGGGGCATCGCCGGCGCGACATGTTTTACCGAATTACATTCTCATTCCGCGGTTTGCGCAAGGGCTCATAACGCGCATTTGGCCGCATTGATGTCAGGTCAAAGCGGCCGAATCCGGGCTTTTCGCCGGTGGAGGGGGCAAGGCGGCGACCAACGCTGTTTGAAACGGCGTTTGATTTGGTTAGGCGGCAGGTGCGAACGGTGCGGGGACTGTCTATTCGGTGCCGGGCTTTTCGCACGGGTAGGTGTCCTGCATGCCCCACAGCAGCAGGAGAGCGATCACCATCTCGCCTTTCGCGGACCGCTTGTCGGCCGACTTGAGCATGATCTCTTCGGTCTGCTCGCTGGTCAGCGCGAGATCGTTGGGCATGCAGAACAGCAATTGTCCGCCATGCCGTTTCAGCCAGGCATTGGAAGCCATCAGGCCGCCCCTGACGCCGTCCAGGTACATATGATTGAAGATGCGAAAGTTCTCATTCTTCGGATTGCGATAGGAATCCAGCCGTATGTCGACGGCAGCGGCGGGAGCTGCCGTCAGCGCCAGGAAGCACACCGACATTATCCACTTGCTCATCGCTACCCTTCCTCGCTTGTCCGGCGTGTTCCTTTGTCACCTGATCCGTAAGTATCTCATTCCCGCGATGGGGTTCGAAGCTCGCGCTCGACGAGGGTGGGATGGCGGCCGCTTTGCTCCGACCCGGGGGCGACCCCGGCATCGAGGACTGCGCTGTTTCCGGCGATGCCGTTAAGGCATGGCCAACCGCACCCCGGCAAAAATCGGCCGGCGATCTCGACCTTGTGTGAAACCTGGATCACACTCGCAGCGACAAACCTGTGCTTTTGATACGCAGAGATTGTCTCGCCTGGAGTTAACCCGTGAACGACATGAGCTGGACCCCGCTGGGGCCGCCGCAGCCGCCCCCGCAACCGGTTCCGCCGCCGATGCCGGTGGCGTTTTCAGGGAACCGGAAGGAGTTTTTCCGGCTGGTCGCGCGCGGCGCCGGGCTCGAGCTCGTCACGCTCGGCTTCTACCGGTTCTGGCTCACCACCGACATCCGCCGTCACCTCTGGTCGAACACCCAGATCGACGGCGACGCGCCGGAATATACCGGCCGCGGCAAGGAGCTCCTGATCGGCTTCCTGGTCGCGCTCGCGATCCTGGTGCCGATCTATCTCGGATATTTCCTGATCGGCATCGAGGCCGAGCATCTCAAGGCGTTCGCCTCGCTGCCGCTGGTCGCCTTCTTCTATCTGTTCGGCCAGTTCGCGATCTATCGCGCGCGGCGCTACCGCCTGACCCGCACGGTGTGGCGCGGCGTCCGCTTCTGGATGAGCGGCTCGGGCTGGATCTATGCGCTGAAGGCCTCGCTATGGGGCGTGCTGGTCGTGATCACGCTCGGCCTCGCGTTGCCATGGCGCGAGGCGGCGCTCGAACGCTACAAGATGCGGCATTCCTATTACGGCGACCTTCAAGGCTCGTTCGAGGGCCGTGGCTGGGAGTTCTTCAAGCGCGGCTGGTGGCTCTGGCTGCTGATGCCGTTCGCGCTCTACAGCACGATCTTCGCCCCGTTCGCCTATGCAGCGTTCAAGGCGATCGAGTGGCGCTGGTGGCTGTCGGGCATCCGCTTCGGCGAGGTCCGGCTGGAATCCACCCTGCGCCGCAGCGCGCTGATCGGCCTGTACTGGAAGGTGATCGGCTGGGTCATGCTGCTCGGCATGGTGTTCGCGGCCTATCTCGTGCTCTGCACCTTCTTGGTCGCCAGCATGGACGGCTCCTCGATCGAGAGCTTCTTCAAGACCGAGGCGTTCGCCAAGAGCATTCCCCTGATCGTGCTGCTCGGCATCGGCTATCTCGCCTTTGCGCTGGCGATGAACGTGGTGATGCGGGTCTATCTGATGCGCGATCTCTGGGTCCGGGTGCTGTCCTCGACCATCGTGCACAACATCGGCGCGGCCGCCGACGTCGCCGCGCGCGGCGATCTCGCCAATGCGCTCGGCGAAGGTTTTGCCGACGGCCTCGACGTCGGTGGTTTCTAAAGCATGATCCGGAAAAGTGCGAAGCGGTTTTCCGAGAAGATCATGCTCAAAAAAGGAGCTAAAGCGCGATGACGATTCAACCCAATCTCGCCGCGCTTTAGCGACATGGACTCCGGTACCAGCGAGACCAGCTCCGCGGCGGCGCCTGCGCCGGGCGCGGTGTTCTTCGACGGCGCATCGAGCCGCCGGCGCTTCGTCGCGCTCAAACTGTCCGATGCGCTGGAGATCAGGGAAGACGGAACGCTGCTCGCGCGCTGGGCGTTTGCCGACATCCGCCGCGCCGACAGCCCGTCCGGTCTGTTGCGGCTGAGCTGCCTGACCGCGCCGGCTCTGGCGCGGCTCGAAATCCGCGACGCGCAGCTGATGGCGGCGCTTGTCGCGCGCTGCGACGCGCTCGAGGCGGATTTGCCGAACCGCCGGGGCGTCGCCGCGATCGTCGGCTGGTCGCTCGCGGCCGCGGTGTCGATCGTGCTGGTGGTGCTGTTCGGCGTGCCGCTGGCTGCCGAGCGGCTGACGCCGCTGGTGCCGGATTCCTTCGAGCGGCGTCTCGGCGACGTCGCGGAAGCGCAGGTCAAGGTGGTGTTCGACGGCAAGCCGTGCAGCAACGCGGCCGGCCAGGCGGCATTCGAGAAACTGGTCGGCAAGCTGCGGGAGACCGCGGGCCTCGACACCTCGGTGCAATCGGGCGTGCTGGCGACCTCGGTGCCGAACGCCTTCGCGCTGCCGGGCGGCAAGGTCTATCTGTTCGAGGGGCTGCTGGAGAAGGCGGAAAACCCCGACGAGATCGCCGGCGTCCTGGCGCATGAGCTCGGCCATCTTCGCCATCGCGACAGCATGCGCGAGCTGATCCACAATGGCGGCACCTCGTTCCTGATCGGGCTGCTGTTCGGCGACATCACGGGGTCCGGCGCGCTGGTCTTCGCCTCGCGCTCGCTGGTGACTTCATCCTATTCGCGCGACGCCGAGACCAATGCCGACAGCTTCGCGATCGAGACCATGCACACGCTCGGCCGTCCGGCGAAGCCGATGGGCGAACTGATGTTCCGCGTCACCGGCAAGGAAGGCGGCAAGGGGCTCTCGATCGTCGCCAGCCATCCGCTGACCGAGGATCGCCTCGCGCGCATGGACAAGGCCGACGCAGCCGGCCGGACCAGCGGCCAGCCGCTGCTGTCGTCGGCCGAATGGCAGGCGCTGAAGGGCATCTGCGGATCGGGCAAGGGCAAGGTGTGAAGCAGGGGATTTCGGACTGGAGCAGTCCCATGCCGCGTGACGTCAGATACTGGTTTCCCGCCAAGCGTTACGGCTGGGGCTGGGGACCGCCGAACAACTGGCAGGGCTGGTCGGTGGTCGCCGGGTTTGCCGCCCTGATCGCCGTTGGTGCCGCAACGATCCTTCCGCACTCTCGCCCTGGCTTCATCGCCTACGTCGCCGTGCTGTGCGTCCTGCTCACCGGCGTGTGCTGGTGGAAGGGCGAGCCGCCCCGCTGGCGCTGGGGCGGCGACTAGAGCATGTTGAGATCAGTTCGAACGGCGACCGCAACGGCGCTGCGCTCCCTCGCCCCGTTCTTATGGGGAGAGGGTTGGGGTGAGGGGCTGCCTCCGCGTATCCGGTGATAGCCGCATTTGCGGAGACTCCCCCTCACCCGGAACGCATCTGACGATACGTCATAGCCGAAGCACTGCTTCGGCGTTCCTGAGAACGGCCGCCGAAGGCGGCCTGTGCCTCTTCCCGCACGCGGGGCGAGGTGAAGCGGTGTCAGCTGCTCGATTCAGCGCAAAGTCATCATGACCTAGCGCAACCCCTACTTCACCAGCCTGAACTTGCCGCCCTCGACCTTGATCAGGAACGCCGACCGCTCGTCGTAGCCATTGTGGTCGGTCGGGCTCATCGTCGAGAGGCCGTTGTTCAGATAGACGTCCTTGCCGCGCTCGAGCTCGTCGCGTAACGCGGCGCGGAATTCCGGCGTGCCGGGCTTCGCCGTCTTCAGCGCGCTCGCCGCCGCCCGTTTGAACAGCGTGACGGCGTCCCACAGATGGGCGCCGAAGATGTTCGGCTTTTGCCCGTTGACCTTCTCGTAGGACGACACGAACTCGTCGCGCGCCTGGCGGAACGGATCGCCCGCCGGCAGATCGTCGGCGATGGTGAAGGCCTCGCCGGTGAAGATTGCGGCCTCGACATTGGCGCCGCCGAGCTTGATGAATTCCTCCGACGCGACGCCGTGGGTCTGGAAGATCTTGCCGGCATAGCCGCGGCTGCGCAGCGCCTCCTGCGGCAGCACCGCCGGCGTGCCTGCGGAGGCGATGAACACCGCCTCCGGGTTGGTCGCGATCACCTTCAGCGCCTGGCCCATCGCGCTGGTGTCGGCGCGCGCATAGACCTCATGGGTCGTGACGGTGAGGCCGAGCGTGGGCGCCAGCCGTGACACCTCGTTGTAGTAGCCTTCGCCATAGCCGTCGGACACGCCGATATAGCCGAGCGTCTTGATGCCGGATTTCGCGATGTATTTCAGGATCGCCGCCGCCATCAGGTCGTCGTTGGGGACCACCTTGAACGCCCAGCGGCGGCGTTCGTCCATCGGCCGCACGATCGCGGTCGCAGCCGCGAGCGAGATGATCGGCGTCTTGGATTCGAAGGCGACGTCGAGCATCGGCATGGTCACGGGGGTCAGCGAGGAGCCGATCAGGATATCGACACCGTCCTGGATCACGAGGCGGCGGGCATTCTGCGTGCCCTTGGTCGGGTCGGACTCGTCGTCGAGCGCAATGTAGACCACCTTCTCGCCGCCGATCTCCTTCGGCAGCGCGGCGATGGTGCGCATCTGCGGCTGGCCGAGCGCCGAGCCCGGCCCGGATGCGGACACGACGACGCCGACCTTGATGTCGGCACGCGCGTCCGGCGCAACCAACAGCGCGCCCGCGAGTATCCAGAGTCCGGCCATGGCCAGCTTCATTGCAATTCCTCCCAGCAGGTTCTTTTTGTGTCAGTGCGGCCAATGATAGCCGACCGGCGTCCGGTTTCGCATCTTATTGATTCCGCCTGATGCGTCTGTCCCCCTGATTGGGGACATCCGGGCCTCGGCTGCGGCCCGGTCGTGAACCTGACGTTTACCAATCCCCTAAAGGCCGCAGGAACCAGTTTCCCTAATCGGGCGGCAATGTCCTGCTGTTATTGAAGGACAGGAAAAGGGACTACGAACCATGTTCAGCATTGTTCGGATCCTCGTCTTGATCGCATCTCGATATGCGGGATCCGTGGTTGCAGGCGTGCAGTTGGACGGCGCGCAGCCGTCGCAAGCGGTCCACGTCCATGATTGAGCATCATCCGATCGCGCCCGAGCACGTGCGCGCCATCTGCGAAGAGATCGGCGAGCGACTGCGCTACGTGCTGCGCGACGACTACGCCGATTTGCCGCCAAGGCTGCGCGAACTTGTCAACGAGATCGCTCTGCAGGATTGCGAGGCGCCGTCGCTGGTGCCGGCAATGGCGGAGATGACGCGGCCGCTGGTCGTCGCGGCCTAGGATATCAGCCTAGTTGTTGCCGTGGTCTGTCTTGGGCGCTTCCAACGACGGCAGGAGCGCGGCCAGCAGGACAAGCGCGATCCCTAAGTCGATTGAAACGTCGGCGACGTTGAAAATCCAGACAAATCGAAGTTTCGAGGCATCGAACAGATCGACGACGGCTCCCAATCGAAGACGATCGATCGCATTTCCGGCGGCTCCGGCGCCGATCAAGGCGAATCCGAAGGCGTTGATGGTCGACGTCGATCGCCGCAGGATGGATCCGAGCAGGGCCGTCGCTGCGGCAAGGCCGACGGACGCCAGCGCCCACTGCGACAACGCA
The DNA here is from genome assembly GCF_038967635.1 of Bradyrhizobium sp. B124. Classification (NCBI taxonomy): domain Bacteria; kingdom Pseudomonadati; phylum Pseudomonadota; class Alphaproteobacteria; order Hyphomicrobiales; family Nitrobacteraceae; genus Bradyrhizobium; species Bradyrhizobium sp. B124. The sequence goes on from NZ_CP152413.1 coordinate 7,266,310, forward strand.
CCGTAGTCGGGAATGAGCCCGAATGCGTTGCTGCGATTGAACACGAGGGTGAGATCAATCGGGCCGGGCAGCTCGACGGTGGCGCCGGTTTCGAGCGATCGAAGGGCCCAAAGCTTTGTCAGCTGATCCAGCGCCAGCATCGCGAGTGCGACGCAGAACGCGACGATGCGCGAGCTTCGATATCTTCTCACGAAACCGTCTCTCGCTCCCCGGCCGCCATGGGCAACAACCCCGGTGTCACACCATAGTGTGATGGGCCGTAACGGCCAATATCTCCGACCGTATTGCACCAGACTGGCTTTGAAGTGAGGAGCACAAGTTCGCGTCAGACGTTCTTCGCGACCTTCCGCGTTCGCGTCGGTCCGGCGCCAGCGATCGCCGGCTTGATATTCCACACCGCGCGCACGGCCGCGAAGGCGTGCGCGATCACCGGCTCCCGACGGCGGGCGGCAAGGCAGGCGAACGAGAGATCGCAGGTGAGCTTCACCCGGTCGGAGACCACGAACTGATGCGGGCGCGCCATGCGTGGCGCCAGCACGCTGTCGCGCGCGAGGCTGAGGCAGAGGCCGGATTCGACGAAGTCGATCATCGCCTCTTCCTGATCGGTGTAGCCGACGCGTTTCGGCAAGGCGCCGAGCGGACGGAAGATGTCGTCGAGCATCCGGCGATGACCGGAATGCGGCGGTGTCGCGAGCCAGGGCAGTTCGGCAAGCTCCGCCCAGTCCTTGCCGATCACCCGGTCCCGCCAGCCGATCGGCGCGATCACGCGGTAGTGGTAGCTGAGCAGCGGCGCCAGCTGGTAGCGGCCGTCGGCGATGGTTCGCTCGGCGAAGCTGTGATGGTTGAGCTGCTCCGGCGGCGTGGCGTCGACATAGTAGCCGACGTCGAGCTCGCCCCGGCCGACCTGCGCCAGCACGTCGTCGCTGACGCCATGGCGCAGAAACACTTCGGTGCGTTGCGAGGACATTGCAAGGCTGCGCACGAATGGCCCGAGCCGGGTGAATTCGGGGTCGAGGATGGTGCCGACGCGCAGCGTGCCGCGCTGCGCCTCGTTCAGCGAGTCCGCCATCGCCTTGAAGTCGGATGCCGCGGCCACCGCCCGGTGCGCCAGCGGCAGCAGCGCGGCGCCGGCCTCGGTCAGCGTGAAGCCGCTGGGTGTGCGGTTGAACAGCTGCAGCCCGGTGCTTTCCTCCAGCGCCTTGAGTTGCAGGCTGACCGCCGGCTGGGTCAGTTTCAGCATCGCTGCAGCGCGCGATACAGTGCCCTCACGGGCAACCGTGATGAAGCAACGCAAGGCCTGGGTACGGGGAAGCTCGGTCATTGTGTGAGCTTATAGCACACTTTTCCTGCCGCGCATCCGACCTTGTCGCGTGATTATAATACAACCAATACGAGAAATCAGGATGGCTGCCACGCAACCATGCCTTCCGTGCGTGCGCGCACCTCCGGCGAGGCAAGGCAGGTCGCGACCGCTTCATAGCCCACCGCACCGGGCACCGGCGTGGCGCAGATCGGCACGCTGTGATTGGCGGGGCACAGGATGATCGCTTCATCGTCGCCGACCGCGTCGAGGTCCAGGATCGCGTTGGAGCGTGTGAGGAAGAACAGCGGCCGCGCCTCGGGCCCGCGGCGGCGCAGATGCGCGATCACGGCTTCCTGGCTGGCCGCATCGAGCCCCTGCTCGAGCATGTCGATCACCAGGATGCTGTCGCCGTCGGCCTCGAGAGCGGCGAGCAGGGTGGTCAGTGCGGCTGAGTCCACCGCGCCGTCGGCGAGCAGGGCGGCAAGGCTCGCCTCGACCCTTGCCTTGTGCGCCGGGTCGGCATCGAGCCGCGCACGAACGGAAGCGCCGCCGTCGGCGGTGCGGTCCAGCCCCACGAATCTGGCGTCGGGCAGCACTTCGGCGAGCCGCTGTGCGAGGCGCGTCTTGCCGCTGCCGAGCGGGCCGACGATGTAGTTCAGCAGCTTGATGTCACGCAGTTCGAAGCGCTCGCCGCCCCACGGCCACGGCAGATCGAACGCGACGCCGATCGCCGGCCGCGCCCTGACCGCACCGATGAGATCGCGCGTCGCGGGCATCTTGCCGCGGCCGAGGTCGGCGCGCAGCCGGCGCACCCTGGCGATGCTGTCGCCGGATTGGCGCATCCGTGCTTCGAGCGTGGCCTCGTGCGCGGCCAGCACGCGATCGAGGATCACGGCATCGCCGCTCAGGATTCGCGCCACTTCATTGATGCTGAGGCCGAGCGCGCGCAGCGCGACGATTTCGGCGCCGCGCGCCATCTCGGCCGCACCATAGGCGCGCCATCCCGCCGGCGTGCGGCCGGGGGCGATCAGGCCGCGCTCCTCGTAGAGGCGCAGCGCTTTCGCCGAGATCCCGAGCTGCCGTGCAGCTTCGGACGGACTGAGGAAACGGGCAGCAGGAGCATTCATCGAATCACCTCGCGTCGTCTGACCGCGCTTCTATGGAGGCGGCCGCAGGGGCAAGGTCAAGCGGGGAGGGTGGTGATTTCGCATCGGGTGGAGTGAGGTGAGCACGCTGCTGAGGCTCCCTCTCCCGCAAGGGGGGAGGGAATCCTACCGCCGGTGCGTCCCTTACGCGCGCGTTGCGCGAGAATGCGAAGCTGCGTCCTCATCCACAACTGTCATCGCCCGGCTCGACCGGGCGATCCAGTACGCCGCGGCTTCTCGGCTCAAGCACTGCTGTTTCTGGAATACTGGATCACCCGCATGCGCGGGTGATGACACCGAACAAGCTGTTTGACGGTGGAGTCGAGACCTATCCTCATCGTCGTCCTGGCCTTCGCCAGGACGACAGCGGTGTTTCTGGCGAGCACCATCACCGATCGCAGCCACCCTCACTCCAGATGGTTCACCTTCGCCACCCAGGCGCGGACGTCGGTGAGCACTTCGGGCAGCGCGGCCTTGACCTCCTGCACGTTCATGCCGGGCTTGATGCGGGGGTCGTAGAGCAGGTTGAGCAAATATTGGTCGTAGACGTCGAAAAAGCCCATCGAGACGCTGTCGTTGAACATGGTCCACGGCACGGTCGCGGTGTCGTTGATCGGGCCGAGCGACTGCAACAGCTCCTCATAGGCGCAGTCGAGGAAGACGAAATCGCCATTGTCTACGGTGAGGATGACGTCGGAATGCTCGATCTCGTAATTCTCGTTCTTGCGGAAGCCCGACAGGCATTGCGGATCGAGCGAGGCGCGGATCTCCTTGGCGCGCTCCTGGCCGTAGAAGGTCGCGATCGTGCGGTAGAGCTCGCGGTCGCGCACCAGCTTGACCACGACATTGGCCGCGTCGTTGTTATCGGTCATCGCGATGTCGAGATGCTGCACCTTGGCTCGGATGTCGGCGATGACCTTGGAGAGCTGGACCTTGCGGTCGGCGCGGTTGCCGTCGGCGAACACGCGCACCGGTCTGTCGTATTTGCGGATGCGGTCGACCCGACCGGCGAGATGATATTCGGCGCCGAACGCGGTTTTCAGAAAGCCCTCGACGATCTCGGCGTCGGTAAAGACCTTCTTCTCGTTGCGCTGGCGCGAGGTGATGGCCGGAATCTCTGCACCCGTCGCCGGTACGATGGCGTCGGTGAGCGAAGTGGCGAGCGCCGCGGCGAGCAGCAGCAGGATAAGCGAGCAATGTTGGCGCATTCGAACCACGCTGCCGCAATGCGCCCGGCAGCGCAAGGCAAGATCAGCGATCTCGCCGCATGGAAGCGCCTGGTTCCGTTGAAATCGACGCGATCAGTTCTTCACCACTACTGTGGCGCCGACCGAGACGCGATCATAGAGGTCCTTGACGTCCTCATTGGTCATCCGGAAGCAGCCCGACGAGACCGCCTGGCCGATCGTCTCGGGTTCGTTGGAGCCGTGGATGCGGTACAGCGTCGAGCCGAGATACATTGCGCGCGCGCCGAGCGGGTTCTCGATGCCGCCGGCCATGTGGCGCGGCAGATCGGGGCGGCGGCGCAGCATGTCCGAGGGCGGCGTCCAGGACGGCCATTCCTTCTTCGCGGAGATGCGGTGCACACCGCTCCAGCGGAAGCCGTCGCGGCCGACGCCGATGCCGTAGCGCAGCGCCTGGCCGTTCGCCATCACCAGATAGAGCCGGCGCTCGGCGGTGTTCACCACGATGGTGCCGGGGGCGTAGTTGGTCTCGTAGTTGACGGTGGTGCGCGGGATCGGGCTTGCGCCGCCACCGCCGAAGAAGCTCGGGGCTTCGGACTGGTAGCCGCGGGAATCGAAGAACTGGGCGTGGGCCTGGCCGGCACCTGCCAGGATCGTGAGCGCGGCAAACATCAAGGCAATCGGGCGCATCGTCATCGTCCTCGCGAACAATCAAATATGCAGCCAAAAAGGCCACAATCGCCGGCCTTTCGCAAGCGACGAAGCTGTGACATCAGCCATTTTCCGACAACACGGTTTAAAAAGGCAACAGACCGTAAGCGATAGCTGCATTGTCCCGCCAAACCTTTGACGAAGCGGCTGAAGAATGGTTGATCTGGAGCGTTTTCAAGCGAAGTGGGGACCGGTTCGCGTCAAGAAAACGCGACCAAACAAAAGGATGAGAGCATGATCCGATTCAATCGGATTGGATCATGCTCTGAAGCGACCTCAAGAACATCTCGAAACGGGAGCGTGAGCATGAACGGTGCGGAAAGTCTGGTGCGGACGTTGGTCGCGGGCGGCGTGGACGTCTGCTTTACCAATCCGGGCACCTCGGAGATGCATTTCGTCGCAGCACTGGACAAGGTGCCCGGCATGCGCTGCGTGCTCGGCCTGTTCGAAGGTGTGGTGACCGGTGCGGCCGACGGCTACTTCCGCATGAAGGGAACGCCGGCCTCGACGCTGCTGCATCTCGGGCCCGGCCTTGCCAACGGCCTCGCCAATCTGCACAACGCCAAGAAGGCGCATTCCGGCATCGTCAACATCGTCGGCCAGCACGCCACCTATCACATCGAATACAACGCACCGCTGACGTCCGACATCGAAGGCCTGGCACGGCCGATGTCGGCCTGGGTGCGCACCTCGCCGGACGCCAAGTCGGTCGCCCGTGATGGCGCCGCCGCGATCGCCGCGGCCAGCGGCGCGCCGCCGCAGGTTGCGACCTTGATCCTGCCTGCCGACACCGCGTGGAACGAGGCCGACGGGGTGGCCCAGGTGCCTGTGGAATCGCAGCGCCGGAACTATTCGCCACAGGCCGTCGAGAGCGCCGCCAAGGTGCTGCGCAGCGGTGAACCGACATTGCTGCTGATGACCGGCAGCGCGGTGACAGAGCCGGGGCTGGCGCTGGCGGCGCAGATCGCCGGCAAGACCGGCTGCAAGGTCATGGGTCAGCTGGCGAGCCCGCGGATGGCGCGCGGGCGCGGGCGGTTTTCGATCGAGCGGGTGCCTTACGTGGTCGAGCTGGCGCTCGCGGCGCTGAAGGGCTTTCGGCACATCGTTCTCGTCGAAGCCAACGAACCCGTCGCGTTCTTCGCCTATCCGAACAAGCCGAGCCTGCTGAAGCCGGAGGGATGCGAGGTGCATCGCATGACCTCGAGCGGGGAGAATTCGGTGGCGGCGCTGCAGGCACTGGCCTCTGCGGTTGGCGCCAAGCCGGCCGATGTGAAGCCGCAGGCGACCGTCGAACTGGTGAAGCCGACCGGTGCCTTGAACCACGCGTCGATCGCCCAGGCGATCGCGGCTGCGGTTCCTGACAATGCCATCCTGGTCGACGAATCCATCACGACCGGGCGCGGTTTCTTTCCGCTGACGGCGAGCGCCGCTCCGCACGACTGGATTCAGAACCTGGGCGGCTCGATCGGCTATTCGACGCCGGTCGCGACCGGCGCCGCGATCGCCTGTCCGGACCGCAAGGTGATCTGCATGGTCGGCGATGGCAGCGCGATGTACACGATCCAGTCGCTGTGGACGCAGGCGCGCGAAGGGCTCAACATCGTCACCATCGTGTTCGCCAATCGCATGTACCAGATCCTGCGCGGCGAGTTCGATGGCGTCGGCGCCGGCGAACCGGGCAAGCGGGCGCAGGACATGCTGAGGATCGACAGCCCGACGCTGGATTTCGTCGCGCTCGGCAAGAGCATGGGCGTGCCGGGCCGGGCGGTGACCACCGCGGACGAGTTCAACAAGGCCTTGGCGGAAGCCATCGCCGAGCCGGGCCCGCGGCTGATCGAAGTGCAGGTGTAGCAGCGCTGTTGCGGGGCTGCGGCGGCGGCCGAGCATGATCCGGACGGGAACGGCCGCGTTAGCGCAAAGTGCGAAGCGGTTTTCCCTGCGACAAACGCGATGCGTTTGCGCGGAGATCATGCTCAAACAAAAGAGCTAAAGCGCGATGATGGATCAACCTGACCTCATCGCGCTTTAGTCCAGTCGGAGGCGTCAATGCAGACCGAGCTGAACAAGGTGATCGCCGCCGTTAAGGAATTCTACGCGCAGGAGACGTTTCTGCTGGAGCGCGATCTCGGCGAGCGAACGCTCACTCACCGGCTGGCGGTCTATGTCGAGCGGCAGTTTCCCGGCTGGCAGGTCGACTGCAACTATGATCGGCTCGGCGAGCGCACGCTGCGGCTGCCGCGCGGCTCGGGGAGCTCGACCGACGACCATCTCGGCAAGTCGATCTATCCCGATATCGTCGTGCATCAGCGTGACATCCCGAACAATCTCCTGGCCATCGAGCTGCGCAAGGACAGCAACCACCAGCCGCTCGAGCACGACCAGCGCAAGCTGCAGGCGCTGACCGATCCGAATGTCTGGTTTGCCTATGCAATGGGCGTTCTGGTGATCGTCGGACAGCACGGCGTGAGCCATTCCGAAATCTATGCCGGCGGCGCCGTCGACAGCGCCACGTCGCGCTGGTTTGCGGAGCGCCTACGCGAGAGCGGGCTCGCGGGCAGGCGCGACGATGGTGCCCAGCATTGACTCTATCGCGATGAATCTTGCTCTGCATCGCAGTGATAGCCCGTTTGGATCATGCGTTGCCGCTGCACGCGCGTCACAACAGAAGGCGCGGGAGGTGGAGCAATTCCTGGAGCTGGTGGTCAATTTTCAGAACGATCCGATGGCGGTGCGGATTATCGGCTCTGCGCCTCTTTCGCTCCCTCTCCCGCACTTGAATTCGCTGGTCCAATTCTCACGGCCCCAACACTCACTGCCCCAACAATCACCGCCCCAAGCGGTCGGCGCATTTGATTGCGACGTGACGGGCGAGGCGGCATCCGCACCGAGACAGCAAGCAAAAAGGCCGCCTTCGGGGCGGCCTTTTCCGTGATCGCCAGATCCGTGATCGGCTACCGCGACTATTTCTGTTTATTGCTTGGCCGCATCGTCGCCGGTCGTGGCGCCAGCCTTGGTACCTCCCTTGACGCCCCCCTTGGCGCTCGATTTCTTGGCGGTCTTCGCTTTCTTCTTCGGCGCCATTTTGGTCGCCTCGCCCTTGGTCGCCGTGTCGCCGCTTTGCGCTGCGGGGGCCTTGTCCTGCGCGAGTGCGGTGGACGAGACGAAGGCAAGCGCCGTGGCGGCGAGGATCAGTGTTCGCATCGGATGGTTCTCCCAAGTTGGTTTCCGGCGCCCCTCAACGGGACAGAATGTCGCAGGTTCCGCGACCCCGATCAGCAGTCCGTGAGCTGTGCGTGAACGGCGCTGCCGCTTCGAGATGGGCGGAACCGGCAACCGCGAGCCGCGTTATGTCGCTGGGCAGGAGTTCCGAGGAGAGACGCCATGCGCTGGCGGTCAATGACGGAAACCACCAACACGGTGCTCGACACCGCCCCCGAGGATACCTTCTACACGGTGGGCTGGACCATCAGCGGACTGGCGACACTGGCCACCATCGTCGCGGTCTGGATGTTCGGGATCTGAGGCGAGCGATCCGTGCGGGCAACCGGCTTGCCGGAGCCGGCAGGCGGTCGCGGCCTGCGCCGGTCAGCTATTTCCGCAAAATGGCCAGCGCTTCCCGGTAAAGCTGCGAGAAACCGAGCAGGAGCGCGCTCGACAGCAGGAACGTCGCGATGCTGTCATAATCGTCGGCCGTCGGCCAGGCGAACTCGAAATAGGGGGGCATGAACACCCACCAGACGATCGGCACCGTGATGATGGTGGCAAAGGCGCCGGCCGGTGCGCCGCCCATCAGCCCGGCGATCAGGATCGCCGGCACGAAGGCCGCGAAATAGAACTGCATGCCGAAGCTTGCGAACATCTCCTGCGTCGCGGTGGCGAGCACCACGGCCAACAGGGCGACGACGAACGTCGACAATGACCAAGGCCGCAGCTTCAGAATGTAGTCGTTGCCCTTGCGCATCGAGACGTCCCGGCCTCCGCGAGTTCCGGGAAGGTAGCCGAGGAGGCCTGCAAACAAAACCCCGTAGGACTCCGAGGGTCAGCGTTGTGCTCGGCACAGTGAAAAGGAGCCGTCCCGGTCAAGCCGCCGCCGCATTGTCGCGCTTATTGCATTGCGGCAGGGTGATGGTGGGACGACACAATGCTGGAATTGCTGCTTGTCGTGCTGGTCACCGGGATCGGCTTCGTATCGGGGTACGGCGTGCGCGCGCTGATCTCGCGCCGCAGACGGCGGTCTCCGCCGCGGGTTCACGCGCCCGACGTCCGCGCCGCGAATGACGACATCTCCGCCCGCGGCTGGTATCGGCCGACCGTCACGCAATCCGCCGATCAAGCCACCCCGCCGCCGGACGAACTCGACGGCGCGGTTCGCGACCTGCTCGGCGAACTCGGCCGGCGCAACACCAAGCCGTCATCCGCCCCGCACCGCCGCCGGCAGTGAGCCGGAATGGCGCGACGAACGGCGGTCAAGCGCCGCTACGGCTTGCGTCGGCTACTTTGCATGGGGTTGTTTTCGACATTTTTGATGAGGCGCGGTCCCGAAGGGCAGCAGAATGTCGACAATCGTCCGCAACCGACGGTTCAGGAAGGGGAATGGTGGACGCACAAGGGATCGAACCTTGGACCTCTCCCGTGTGAACCACAATCCGTAGATCCAAGCTGGCCACACGCAGCCACAGTTTTGTCTGAATAACTCATTATGTTACAGCTAGTTATGGTAATTTAAGCCTCAGGAGGCCATAAGAGGCCATACTGCATTTTGTGTGCCCCTGTTGTGCCCGCCTCAGATTTTCCCTTGGGGCACAAAATGAGCGGAGGTCTGAGATCCGGTTCTGTCGGGTCTCTCGGTCCTTCGTTCTGGGGCACAGGATGAGGGTAAGCTCTGAGAGCCGGTTCCGATCGGCGACGATTGCCTCCTCGCGGGGCACACCGGGGCACAAACGCGGGGAAGGAATGATGACAGAGCCGACCAACCAGCTGACACTCACCGATGCGGCGATCCGCAACGCCGTGCTGCCGCCCGGCAAGGCGCAGCATTATCTCCACGACGACAAGCTGCCCGGCCTCGCCCTGCGCATGCGTGCCACAGGCGGTCGGACTTGGGTTTACCTCTTCACCAAGCCGGGGGTGAGGGGGACCCAGCGTAAGACCCTCGGCCCTTGGCCCAAATATAATGAGAAAGCGGCGCGCAAGGCCGCCACCATCGCCGCAGGCGAGGTGATCAAGGGCATGGACCCCAACGACGCGAAACGCGAGGCGAGGCGGCAGCAGGCAGCCGAGAAGCAGCGCACCACGCTGGCGGACCTCGTCGTCGTAGATGGTCCCTACCAGATGTCCCTGACCGGTCGTCAGGTCGTCAACTGGAAGCCGGCAATTTCGGCGTTGCGGCGCGGGCTCAAGGAGCATGCCGAGGGCGGCGTGGGGGAGCTGACGCGGCGGCAAATCATGGCGGCAGTCGACCGGGTCGCCAAAACCGGCAAGCGTGGTGCGGCCAAGGACCTACGCAAGCACACCCACACCTTCCTCGAATGGTGCGTTGGCGAGGGCTATGTCGACCACAATGTGCTGGCTGGCTACCGCGAGCCCAAGGAAACCCGTGCGCAAAGGGTTGGACGTCGAACGAAGGGTCGTGCCCTGACCGATGAAGAAATCATCAAGGTTTGGCACGCATCCGGCAAGCTTGGGACCTTTGGCCTCCTGACGAGGACGTGCCTACTCGGTGGACCGCGACGTAGCGAGCCAACCCTGATCGAGTGGCAAAAGAACATCATGGACGACCGCATCACCTTCGATGCGGCCTGGACCAAGATGGGTTTGCACCACGATGTACCGCGCACGCACCTCGTTGATGAGGTGCTCGCGGCCGCGAAACATTTTCAACGGGCAACATCCGACTATGTCTTCCCGTCACCGAAGACCGGCGGCCTGTTGTCGGGCTTCACCAAGATGGTCAATCGTTTGGTCAAGGAAGCGGGTGTTGACAAGTTCACCATGCATGACCTGAGGCGCAGCTTACGCACGATCATGTCACGCTGCGGCTACGACAACGAGATCCAGCGGCTCTGTGTCGGGCAGAAGCCAAGTGGAATCGATCAGGTCTACAATCACGACGAACAGTGGATCATTCGTAAGATGGCGTTCGAAGCGGCGCATGACTACATCGCGGAATTGATCGGCGCGGCACGGATGGGCAAGGTCGTGCGCTTGCAGCGGACGAATCCGCTCGACCCCATTAAGGCTGAGTTGCTCGGTCGTCTCCGCGAGCACTATGCGGCTGGGACGGTCTAGGTGGTTTTGTAGCAGCCGGCGAGATAATCGCGGACCGCATCGACGCGGTAGAGCGGGCGACCATCGACGTAGCGCCATTTCAGCAGGTGGTTCGGATCGCGCCGCCACTGTTCGAGCGCTCCGGGCGTGCGCCGGATGACTGCTGCCGTCTCCAAGGCGGTCAAATTGGAGCTGCCCGGCAGGGTATCGATATCGAAAGTTGCGGGCGGCGGCATGCCACGGTTCTTGCGGGGGTGCTTCGCGGCGCGGGATATTTTCCGGCTATCTGGCGACCCAAACGCCGTGGCGTCACTCTCTTCGTCCTTCCCGCGCATCCCTCACCCCCGAACTACGATCGCTCTTCGATCCACTAAGATCGAGGCTTCTCCAGCAAGATAGAGATCTAAAGCGCAGGTTCGGCGGCTGAGTAGCTGTGGCGTACAAATAGGACGAATGATCCGCGAGCTCGAAGTGATTGTCTTTCAGTCGCCGATCCCCTTTTTTGCGATTAACATCAAACGGATCGGAGCTTGGCCCTCTCGAGGCTGAAACAGGGGTTCGATTCCCCTAGGGAGCGCCAGCCGGGCTCTCCGTGCGTTGATCTCTCTCAGCTTTTTGACGGTTTCCCCAAACCTGCAGAACGGGTTTGGGGCATTCTGTTCGCCTTGTGGTCCTCGAGTTTCACGATCGCGCGGCGACCACCGCGACGCCGATCGGCCTCGCGCGTGTAGCGTTCAGCTTCAGCAAGAGTGAGATGGCCCATCGCTGCCATGATCTCGTGTGCAGTCGCGCCAGCATCGGCGAGGAGGCGACCAAAGGTCTTGCGCAGGCCGTGCGGCCGGCAGTCGAGCGGCAGGCCAGCCTCGTCCATCGCGTCACGCATCCAGCCGCTAAAGCCGTCGACGGTGAATGGCTTGCCGTATTCCGTCGTGAGAATACAAACGTGTTTGCGTGGCAGCGCATCTAGCGCCTTCTTAAGCGATATCGCCTTCTCAACGACGACGGGAACGCCAGTCTTGCGCCGGGTGTATTCAAAGTCATCGGCATCGGCCTGCACCCAAGTGGTCAGGTGCGTATCGCCGCGTGCAGTGCCGACGTTCAGCATTAGCTCGTATGCCGCGCGCTGTTTGGTGCCGAACTTCCAGCGCTTCTCATAAGCGGCCATCTCGGCATCGCGCCACGCGCGAATTTCTTTCGACTTGCCACGCTTGATGCCCTCCGATGGATTGATCTTGAACCACTTCAGATCGTCTTTAGCATGGCGGATGAGGATCCTCAGCTTTTTGAGCGTATCGATCTTCGCGCCGGGCAGGTTGTGAAGCGGCTTGAGAATTACTTCCTCTATACGTTCCTTCGTCAAACCGATGGCTGATCGGTGCCCGTGGTGACGTTTGACCTGATCCATGCGGCTCCGATATCCGGACTGCTGCCTTCTCCCAGAGAGAGAAAAGCGATCGCTCCCCAAGTAGGACGTGATCAGCGCGCCGATAGAGTGTGGAATGTCTTTCGGGAGTTTTGGTTTGCGCTCGATCGCCCCGATGATCGCAGCGGTACCGGCTTCGCTATCGCCAACGAGCAGTCGCTCTGGATTGATCCGATGGATTACCGCGAGAGCCTTTCCGAAGGTGTTCACATTTTGGCGGCCACTGGCATGACCGTTTCGGTCTACAATCTTCCACGATGTGTGCTTGACGTCTCTATTTGGCCTCACGCAGTTCAATCGATTTCAGATTGGAAGAATGGCTATACTGAAGAGTGCAATAAGTGTGTTGAGAAAAGCAGGTGCGGCGGATTGTTTACATCCGGACGCCCGCGCTGGAGTCGCGGCATTGCGGCGATTCAATAAGCTCAAGGCTTTTGGCTTCGTAGTTTCACGCCTGCTCTGTCAACGTTGGCTGGAACATCCTCCCTTGATAGCCGCCGCGCTTTTCCTGGCTTGTACGCTTGCGCATGCCCAGAGCGCGCTATCTGACGCGGAACGCGGAGCAATCGAAAAATCCCGCGAGTTTTGCATCGAGGCTCTTGGGGGACGTGACCGGCTGAACCGCCGAATCTTCTTCGGAGACAGCGACACTGCGAACTCCCTTCACGCGCGGGTGGACGAGTGCGTCTTGCGAACACTGCCTCGCTACCAGCCTCCCGCGAGCCGGGGAACGCGATGAGGACCTTTCCTCTGGCGCCATGACTCGCCAGCCCCGTCATCCCTTCGGGCTCTTCAGCCTTACCCCCTTCAGGCAATATATATGACCTGCCACCGAACTTTCATCCGGCGGCGGTTAGAGTCTAGGGGTTCTGTGCAGCGAGACCGAACTTTGGACCACCCGGTAGCCCTGCTCGATGACGTCGTGCAACGGCTTAACCCATGTTTTCAACTTTAGCCTCGTACTACGCGAGCCTAGCGTTGCTCGCCTCTGCATCTCCGCTTCCTTGAAATCGCCATAAGCATGTAAATCGGTGAGGAGCAATCGCGTGCGCGGGAGTCTCCCTTGGGGCCGAACCGATGAGATCTGCTCCACCGTCGACGCACTCGCGGTCGATCGTCCGGACAGGAGTGCGTTCTCGGATCTAGTCAGGCGTGTAGCGACTCTTTGCCCAAAAGGTCAACGATCCGCTCGGCGATGGCCTCCTCCTCGATCTTGATTCCGGTCTTTTCCATGGCCGTGGTGAGCTCAGCATCCCATGAAGCGATGACGGGCCGTCCGCTGAGCGCTATTGCGAACTGAGGAGCGCTGTTGGCGGCGGCGACGTAGTCTGCCGCTGAGAAATGCCATGGTACGGCGTCGTATTTCGCAATCACGTAGTTGGCGATCGAAATTCCTGGCCAATCGTAGTCGCCATGGTATCGCAGATTTGCTCCCGATTCTTTGAGCTGTTTGAGAATGGTCCGCTGAGCCGCCCCGAGGTGGCCGTCGACGCAAACGACCGGAGGGCAAGCGGTCCTGAGCTGGTCGGCGAGGATTGCGACGAGATTCGGGTTCTCGCACACCAAAATGGATCTGCTCGCCACCGTCCATTCCGGCGGCCGCCGTGCGAGAAGCCGCAGTGATGCGTATTGTGGTTCTCCTGGCGAGATTGGCAATCCGCTGCACGGCACATTCAAGAACAGGGCAGGCCTGGCGAGTTCGTTCACCAGGATGCCGACCGCAGCCCATGTATCGCGGTCATCGCCTGTGTCTGTCGATGAGCGGCTTCGAAGGACGGCGAGCGTGAGAGTGGCGACCGGGCGGGCGCTGTCCAGTCCGTGAGCGTCTCCGAGATGCTCCGCCGCAATTTGAGCGCGCGGTACTCCCGCAGCGGGAAGCCGTCTGAGGATGTCTTCGGTTTGTCTGCAGATAAGGGACGCGGAATCCGGTTGATTGCCTGATAAGCGCTTTAGGACGCCAAAGTTGAGCGGCGAGGCCAAATAGGCGATCAGATCGGCGTGCGAGCAGCCGGCCAGAACGGCCGCCCAACTGTCGCGAATCCTGTTCAATTCAGTTTCTCGGTGGGGGATCGGACCGTCAAGAAGTTCGAGCGCAGTTCGAAGGGATGGTGCGATACCGGCATCGGAGAGCGCTCGGTCGACTGCGCTGACGTCGATGGAGATTGAAGCTGCCACGCCGCCTTTGCGGCCGACCAGGGACGCGAGTGCGGCGCGTTCCGCTTCATTCAGCTTGCTGACCTGGATCGATGGGAGCTTGCCGTCGGCCGGTCCGAGCTCGTAACGCCTGCGCAGCCGCGCGCGCAGATCGGAAAGCTCGGCGCCGCCGAGGAGCCGGACCAGGCGTTCGTCTATGGCCGACGTCATGCGCTACGGTTCAACATCAGCCGCGCCGGTTCTTCCATCCTTGAACGCGTCTTTCCGTTCCATCGCCAGCGGGAGACGTGAATGGCGTCGAACGTGTCGTGTCTCTGGAGTTGGCAGATCGCGACGCCCGGCAGCGTCTTGTAGCAGGCCCATTCGCGTTCGCTCGTGATAACGAAGTCCAGATCGAACTCGTGGATCAGGCCCATGCAGTGCGCCCGGACGCCGTCGTCGATGCCGGCGTACGCTTCATCCAGCAGGACAAGGCGCGGCCGGGTGCTGTGCTCGTCGCCGTAGAAGCTTGCGACGGCTGCGAACATGGGAATGGTGAGACCCAACGCACGTTCGCCGCCGGAGGCGGGCTGAGAAATGGAAATCCACCTGCCCATTGCGTTGCGCTCGACGACGAAGCGGTGCCACTGGCGATAGTCGAGGGCGGCGGAAAGCTGCTCGCGGAGACTGCTGCCGCCAGACTCTTCGGCCTTCAGCCGCTCTTCCTCAATGCGTCGCTGCAGCATGGCCCCGATGGCTTGCCTGTCATTTTCGGTCCACAGATCCGCGTTCGTCTTGAGGAGACGTTTGCGGGCGTCCTCCAGATCGGCAGGAGCACCTTGCGCTTCAGTGAGCGGGATCCACCTCAGGCGGAAATAGGTGCCCGTTGAGGTCGGACGTTTCTCGATTTCTGCGTTGACCCTTTCGACATACTGTTCGGCGTCCTGAATGAGATTGCGGATTTGGACGGACATCTCCGACTGGAGGTGGTCCTCCAGAATCTTCGTCTCGCTTTCGGTGAGAAGGGTCCGACGCTGCGTGATCTCGGTGTCGACCTGTGCAAGGACCTCGGCAGGTGACAGTCCGCTCTTGTTCTGGACCGCGATGGTGACCACCAGACCGAATCCCTCGACATTCTTACTGTCGGGGACGTATCCCAGTTGAGCGAGTGCATTCTGGAGATCGACGTATTCGCCGTAGATCTTGGACTGCAGGCCATCCCACTCGTTGTCGCGGATGTCGCTGAGCGCTTGATTCAGATCTGCGGCAAGCCCCCGCGTCTCGTCGACCGTCCATGTCCGGCCAGTGTCGGGGAACAGTACGTTGGGGGCGCCGGCGGCCATCAGACCTGTTGCTGCGAGCGTTTGCAGATTGCTTGCCGCTCGCTGCCGTTCCTCTACGCGCATCGCCAGAGCCTGGGTCGCAGTTTCGTGTGCACCGACGGCCTGGGTATGCACGGCCACCGCCGAGAGCCGGCGATCGTCCGTGCTGTCCACGTCGGCCTTGGCATCCTCGAGCCGCTTTTGCGCACCAATGAGGCGACGTTCCCACTGTTCGGAGGACGCTCCCACGCTTTCCTTGAGAGCATCGTATACGGCGCGCGCGGACGTCGCAGATATCGCCGCGACCTTGACGTCCTCTGCTGCGGCGTGATGGCGAACGCGGGCGCTTTCCACACGCTCGTTGGTGTCTTGAAGGCTTTGCGCGGCGCGGATGGAATTCGAGCAATGTTCGACGACGATGAGGTGCGCGTCGCCGAGGGAATCGCAAGCGATGCGGGCCTGTTCGAGAGCTCGCTTGTCGCATGGAAGAGCGGTGTCGAGTGCCGCCTGCTCGGCGGACTCCCTGCACGCGTGCAAAGCCTGTCGTGCGACCGCGGTATCGTTTGCCCTTGTTCTGACGTTTTCAGTTGCCCGGTGCAGATCGTTGGTTGCCGAGCGCACGGTGTCGTGCGACTTGCGGAGATTGGTGTCCGGCGGGCAGGTCCTTTCCACCTGTTCGATGGCCTCGGTCGTGGCGCCATTGCTCGTAATCGCGGTTTCGAGACCGGCAAGTTGCTCGCTGAGGTCGGTCGCAGTGGCTTCGAGCTCTTCGATCCTTTTCAGTCTGGCTCTCTCCCGAGCCGAATGACCAATGTACGTGGCGCGGGATTTCTCCCATGTGCCCGAGAGTGCGCCGAGGCGGAAATGGCCGGCCGGCGATACCCACATCTCGGCGCCGTCGTCGGTGTCGGTACAGGAGACTGCGCACAGAAAAGTCTCGACGGCATCCTGGACCGACGGCTCGCCAGAGTAAACAAGCCAGTCGGCGAGGGTCCTGCCGGTGACCAAGGGCCTCGAAACAAGCGACACGTCATGCTCGATCTCGCCGATGAACATCCTGCCGTCGGGGAGGATCCACGCGTCGAGAAGTCCGGATGCCTCAAGTGCGGCTTCGAGGCCGGCCCGAACGCCGTCGTCGGCCTCCGATACAAAGTCGACGGCCTGCCACAAGGCCTGCCCCGGGCGGCCGTTGCGATCAGCCTTGCGTGTGTACGGGATGGCAGGACGCTCGAATGAGCCAGTCTGCAGATCCGCGATCTGCTTTGCCACGGCGTCCAGTTCGGCGCGTACCGCAGCCTCCTGATGTTTCAGCTCGGCCAGCGCCTCGGTGAGCCGTTTGTATGCAAGTCGACACTTGGCGATGAGCTCGCGCGCGGCCGGGTTTTCGCCTTCGAGCGAGTGAGCCCATTCGACGAGGGCACCCACGACTTCCTCGGTCGCTATTGCCATGAGATGCCCGCAGTCCCCGAGATGGCGGCGCCACGCCGCGCCGAGAGCTTCGATCTCATCGTTCAGCGCATTCTCGGCGGCGGCGAGAGTCTTGCCGGCTTCGTCACGGAGGCCACGGGCCGCATTCTCGTCGCGCTCCGCGTTCGCCAGCACCGAAATCTTGTTGTCGACTTCGCGAAGCAGCTCGATAACCGCATCGATGCTGCTTCTGCGGCCCCTGATCGCGGTCAGCAGACTACCACGCTCGGATTGGAGAGTGGTCTGCCCATCGTGCACAAGCTCGCTTGGCAACGCGGAGTAGGACTTCGCATGCTCAAACTGGGCGACCATGCCGACGGATCTGGCGAGATCGAGCGCCTTTCTTCGATTGACGGCAAAGGTTTCCATCGCACGGTCAAGGTCGGCCCTTGCCGCTTGCTGGCGTTCGGACTCTGTCTTCAGATCTGCAGCCGCCGTTGCGGAGCGTTTCTCGGATACAGTCAGCCGCCCCTCAGCCTCTTCCGCCAGGATCCGTTTGGTCGCAAGATCTGCCGCCTTGAGGCCGTCGGGATGTTGAAGGATGCCCTTGTATGCCGCATCCGCCGCTTCGGCTTCGCGTTTCGCGTTGATGTTGGCGGTTTCAGCCGATGTCGATTCTTGAAGCGCAGAGGCCAATTGCGCGGCGGCTTTGTTTACCTCCGCGCTTGCCTCTTCGAACTTGGTTCTTGCGGCTCGGACCTCGCGCGCAAACGTACGAATCCGAGCGCCAGCATAGCGGCGATAGGTTCGCTCGAATTTTCCGATGGCGGCGTGGACCAATTCATAGGATTTAAGCTGGTTGCGATCCTCTTCAAGGCGGCTCATGGCTTCCGCAATGGTGTCGATCATTTCGGCCGCGACCGGAGGTAGGGCGGCAGTCAGGGCGTTGGAAAGACGCGTCTCGTCGGGGGTCTTTGTAAGCTGCGGATGGCGAAGCTGAATGAGGGTGTCGACCAGGATGCGGTAACGTTCCTCTCCGAGTTGGAAAAGTCTTTGATCCACGGCACGGCGGTAATCGTCGGCACGGTCAAAGAAGTGTCCGCCTTTGTCAGCGAGCTCATCTTTCAGCTGCGTTCGGCGAAGCACCGCTCTTTCAGGCGTGATGAACGAGCAATCCTGACCGACGCGGCTTCCATCGATGATGAAGAACCAGCTTTCCACGTTCGCGCGGTCTTCGACCGCTTCCAGTCCACACGCAAGCGTGACGAACTGGTTGTTGCCTTCCTCGTCGACGCGCCCGAACTCGACCCAGACATATCCGACGCGGCGCTTGTGCCTCCCCATGAGGAGATTCCACGCCATCTTCTTGGTTCGATCGCCATCCGGCTCGACGCGGAACGGGCTCAGATTGGCATCGAAGAGGAATGGTAGCGTGAGTGCCAAGAGTTTGGACTTGCCAGCGCCGTTGTTGCCCCGATACACGATGTGTCCGTCGATGAACCAGAATTCCTCCACGTCATAGAAAAATATCTCCACGACGCCGGTCCGCAAAGGCTGCCAGCGCTTTTTGCCGGGAAGGGGCAGGACGGGGCCGGTGCTTTGTGGGTTGAAAGGAAGAACGGAGTTCATTCGTCGGCCTCCTCGGAAACGTCGGGCAGCCGATCGCTGTCATCGCGATGCTTGATGTCCGGTTCGCCCAGTTTGTAGCGAGAAAGCGCCGGCAGAACCTCGATGCTGTCGCCTTCGATGGTGATGAGCTTGAGTTGACTAAGACGGTGGATGGCAATCGCCGTCAGCTCCCGCGCGCCGGCTTCGCCCTGGGCGCTGCGCCGCCAATATCGGCCGTACCGCTTGGCCGATTGAGCCACGAACCTTTCGATTTGCAGGCGATCGGGAACGCCGCTCTCGGCATGTGCCAAGTGGTCGGCCACAAGGAGCGTGACGTGGGCATCGGTGCCGTCCGCTGGCATCGCGACGTCACTACAATTGCCGTCTGGATCGCAAAGTGCAAGGCCCTCGGAACGGAGTTCGACGACAAGGCCGGTGCCAAGCGCGAGGCGGTTCGCCATCGCGCCGCGCTGATTGATGAAGTATTGCATGTCGGCCTCGTCGATTGTGCCGTCGTACACAACGGGATCGTCGAGAAGGCGCCTTGAGATGCGGTGCCGGCTGACATCGCGGCGGCCCTCGTCGGTCTCCGGCTGAATGTCTGCCGTAATGGCCGAGATCCGATCGATGGTCGTCTTAGGTGCATCGTTCTCGGGCCACGTGGATGGCCCCCGCACGCATGCAAGAATGCTCGCAAGCGGTCCGCGATTGACGTCGTAGAGGACGTCGCGGGACCGATCTTCCGACTGCCCGGACTTGACGAACGACTCGGCGTCTCCATCGATGGCGTTGAGTACGCCGAGTTCGCCGAGCGCGACGCAGGCCGATGCAAGGTTGCGTCGGTCGTGGATGTCCGCCATGTCGAGAATGAAACCGCGGCTGAGGAGATCGGTATCCTTTGCAAGGGACAGGATTTGGTCACCCAGGGCTGAAAGGGTGATCTGCGGGTCGCTCCGCGCGAGCACCGCGCATACCAGGCAGAAGATCGCGTAGCGCCTGCGGTTGAAACTTGCCCATCCTCGCGTCGGATCGCTTGTGTCGCTCGGGCGTTTCCACAGCCTGGCGTAGTCGCGCTCCACGCGCAGCGGCCATCCGGCCTCGCGGGCGAACCACTCCCTGAGGTATGCGGAGTGACGTCGCACCAGACGGAGAGCCTCTCTTGCTTCGGCGGTTGCGGGCGTCAGTAACGGGCGCATCAGGAGCGCGCGAACGGCCTCCCTGCGCTCGGCGTGTTCCTGCGTCTCCTGCTGGCGCAGGATCTCGCGTCCACCAGGGCGGCCGGTCTGTGCGGCCGCATCATTCCGCGTGGACGAGGCGGCGCTCATGCGGCATCCGTCGGCGTGATGGTGATGCGGTGGTCGCGGCCGCAAAACAGGCCGTCTTCGGTGACGATCTCGGCTTCCGTGTCCGCGTCGAGCGGTTCAAGCCGGATGAGATAGAGGCCGTCGTTGGACTGGATCTCGGTGACGCCATCGTCGCCGGCGGCCTTGGTCGCGATGGCTTCGCCCAAGAGATCGAGGAAAAATCGGAACTCGTGCGAGTTTAGACGCCATAGCTCCGAGAGGAGCAGGGGGCACCCGGTTGCGAATTTTTGTCTGGCTGCCTCGATCTGCGCATGCTCTTCACCGACCTGCGCTTCGAGCTTCTTGCGTCCGGCGCTTCGATCATGAACGTGCGGGAGCCGTCCGCGGGGCATGCTGTAGCCAGTCTCGCGGAGCCGCAGCGGAACGACGATGGACGGCGCCTTATGCCACGGAATGACACCGGTAACGTCAGCAGCTGCGGTGTTTTCGGCATAATGACGCGCCGGGTTGAGCGCAAACGCGGCTCGTGCAAGTCGGTGGGCGTCTTCGTCGCCGTCGCAGTCGAGGAACCAGTGAGCAAGGCTTTTGAAGTCCGCCGAGCGGTCGCTGCGGCCGCTTCGGCGTTCGTTGATCGCGATGATCGCTGCAAGCAGTTGCGGAATCGCGGCGCGGGCGCGACTTCTGAGCTGTTCGCTCTGGGACCGCTCGCCGTTCGACCCGCCGACGAACCACATTCGCAGGCCCTGCCACCGCTCGTCCCACATCTTCAATTCGGCTTCGTAGGCCGCCTGCTCTTCGCCCGGAGGTGCGTTGCGTGCCTGACGGCGAGCGACAGACTGGAGCATCGCGTCGATACGCAACTGAAGGGCATTGATGTCTTCCGAAATCGCACCGCTTCGGCTAACCAAGTCGCCGACGAATTGGCGGATGTACTCGATGAGACGCTGCTTGTAGTTCAGCACGGCGTCCACGTCGCCGTCCTGCAAATCGACACCGCGGAGGACGCCGGCCATGAAGGCTCGCGCGGTCTCGGCCATGTTGTTGAACACCGTCATCAGACCGTTGAGGGTCTCGTAGATCTTGGCGACGTCAGGATCGTTGCTTCGGCCGAGATGGATCAGCGTGAGGAGGCTCTTGCCGATGTCTTCAAGCGCGACCGTCTGCAGTTCGCCGCGGCGCTGCATCTCCTTGGCGAAGGCGCTGAGCGCCATCTCGACGGAGACGCCGCCCTTCGAAAGCCGGTAGAGCATGCGGCGGCGATAGAACCCGCTCAACGAGGTGACGCGCGAGTTGTCGGCCTGGCAGTCGAGATTTCCCCACTCGGTCAGCTTGTCGAGGATGGTGTCCAGTTCGGACGGGGTTGGCGGCTCGCCCAGCCACTTTGCTTGCGCGAGAATCTCGGAAGGCCGGACGTAAAGCAGCAGTTGACGTTCAGCTGCCGCGCACACATCCAGGACGCACCGGTACAGCGCCGCATTATCGGCGGTGACGTGACGGAAAAGGTCCTGATGAGTGGCGATCTCGAATTGACCGCTCATGCATGCCCCATAACTACTTGAAATACCTCGCAATGGTGGCCCGGTGAGCGGCGTCCGTCAAAGCAAATTAGCCCTAGACGACCGCTAAACACAGGAAGGCCGATATCGGTGATGCATGGTTTGGCATGGACCTTCTGCAGCCGACGGCTACCCATGATTATTTACGCCGACCTCCCAAGAGGCATTTAAGCCGTACCCGCAGTGGGCATTTGGCCAGCGCAATCGTTGCTGGTGTTCTTGACCGAAGACGACCAATGGATATAATGTTCATGTTATGTTCTGTCATCGCGGAAGGTGCATATTTCTGCTCGCGGCAGGTCAACCGCGTGCCGTCCAGGGATGGGATCCGAAACACTTAACCACTCATTGGTAGACTGGTGATCAGGCTCAAAGCCTGCCGGGGTCGCCGAATCCTGTGAAATCAGGGCCGGGTCGAATAGATGTGAGCTCTTTTGTCCGATACAGCCCCACGCTCGATCGTTAGTGTCAGTTTTGGAGGAACTCCAGACTGGAACCAGAAGTAGGGAATAATGTCGACCGCTCGCCACATCGTCGCGTTGCTGCGCAGCCATATCGATGGAGATGAGGACCGCTTCCTCTCCGTGGCGACGCAGCTTGCCGCGCACGAGGCGAGGCAAGGACACGGCAAACTCGCCCAGGAACTGCGCGAACTGATCGACGCGGCGAAGGGCAAGACCACGCATGTCGGTCGGCGCGGGGCCGGTCCCGTTCCTCTAGCGCAGCCAAAAGGCGAACTCAGTAGCCTGCTGGCGGCGCGATATTCGGATATTCGGCTGAACAGCATGGTGTTAGGACCACACCTGAAAGAGCGCTTAGCACGCGTTTTGACCGAACAACGCCAACAGGCGCGCCTGCGCGCTCGCGGCCTGATGCCTCGACGGAAGCTGCTGTTGATTGGGCCTCCGGGCTCAGGCAAGACCATGACGGCTTCCGCTCTCGCCGGCGAGTTGAAGCTGCCACTATTCACAGTTCTCTATGACGGCTTGATCGGCAAGCTCATGGGCGAAACGGCGACGCGCCTTCGCCTGGTGTTTGATGCTGTTGCAGTTCAGCGCGGCGTATACTTCTTCGACGAGTTCGATGCGATTGGCTCACAACGATCGCACACGAACGATGTCGGCGAGATCCGGCGCGTGCTCAATTCATTTCTCCAGTTTTTGGAAAACGATGACGGCCCAAGCCTGATTGTTGCTGCGACCAACCACCCGGAGCTGCTGGATAAAGCCGTTTTCCGGCGTTTCGACGACGTCATTGTTTATGGATTGCCGGACCCGGAGATCGCTCGCGGCATATTGGAATCACATCTGACGGGATTTGACCTCTCGGACATCGATTGGTCATCGATTTTAGAAGCCACTGTGGGTTTGAGCCAGGCGGAAGTATCACGGGCTGCCGACGAGGCGGCGAAGATCGCCGTACTCGAGGACAGAAGCGAGATCAGCACGCCAACGCTGCTCTCGACATTGGCGGAACGCAGAGCCGCCACGAGTTGAGGCGCAGACGATAGATGGCACGACCGCCGCGCAATCGGCCGCATTTTCATGTTGAGGGTGGCGGTGAAGCAGAGCCGTACACATCACCTCGCATTGTCATCACGGGACTGCCTCCCGCGCGGATAAGAGCGCAGCACGCAGAGAAGCTCGGCCACGCGATCGGTGCCGCCGTCCAACAGGCTCGGCAGAAACTCGGAACCCGCGACCAAACGGTCGCTGAAGGCGAGAAAGGGTTCTATCTCGAATTCGAGATCCCGGCGGCGGAGCGGGACGCTGTTGAAGGTCTTGAAAATAAGCCAGCCGAGATTGAGCTCGTCGCCGTCAGAGCTGTCGCCGATAATCAGGAGATGGTTTCGGCCACCGTGTTCGTGCCCGAACGTTCAGCCGAGTTCTTTGCGAAAAAGGTCGAGACGTATCGCGACAAGAACACGAAGTCGGGAAAGCCGAGGAACGAGGCTCTGGTCGCTCGAATCGAGGATGTCCGCCTTGGAGCTGTTCGTTCGCTCTTCACGGACGACATATCCCTTTTTCTGACGGCTGGTCGTCAAGCATGGTGGGAGGTATGGGTTCGCGATGGTCGCCTGGAGACACTTAGGCATGTCGCACAACGCCTCAATGTGACCCTGAAAGAACATGCCATCAGCTTTCCCGAGCGCGACGTGATCCTGGCGCTCGCCAACGAAGAAGCGATGGCGAGGCTCGTCGACAATAGCGGCGCCGTAGCTGAACTGCGTATTGCAAAGGACACGCCGACGCTTTTCCTCGAGATGCGGCCAGTCGAACAGGCAGACTGGGCGGGTAATCTTGTTGACCGGGTTGACACCCCTGATGCTGTGGCCCCGGCAGTCTGTCTTCTCGACAGTGGAGCGACCCGGGTGCATCCCTTGATCGAGCCTGGCTTGGATGCAGTAGACCAGCACGCCTATGACAACGATTGGGGCGTAGGTGACAGCTCTTACTGGAACGGCCACGGCACGTCGATGTCAGGCGTCGCCCTCTATGGCGATCTTGAAGCGGCGCTTAGTCATGGTGGTCAGGTTGACCTGCGCCATCGGTTGGAGACGGTCAAAATCCTACCGCCGGCTGGCCAGAACGATCCTGAGCTTTATGGAGCAATAACCGAGGTCGGCATCGGCAAGGCTGAGGCACAGGCTCCGCGTCGTCGGCGCGTGTTCTGCATGGCGGTGACAAGCGAAGTCGGTCTTGGTCGCGGTCGCCCTTCTTCCTGGTCGGCAGCTGTCGACCAGCTTTGCTATGGAGGTGGCGACCGTCGGCGCCTCATGGTGCTCGCTGCCGGGAATCTGCGAGGTGACATTTCAGCTCCGGACTATCCAGACCGCAACGACCTTGAAGAAGTCGAGAGCCCTGCTCAGGCGTGGAATCCTCTAGTTGTCGGTGCTTACACCGACAAGATCGGCATCTTTCATCCCGACTTCAACGGCTGGCAGCCGGTGGCCCCAGCCGGCGAACTATCGCCGGCGAGCCGAACGTCCGGTATCTGGGATCGTCAGTGGCCGATCCGACCGGACGTCGTGTTCGAAGGTGGCAACTTTGCCCATGACGGTGTCAATGCAGCTTCAGCGATTGATGATCTTCAACTCGTAACAACGCACTATCGTCCACAAATGCGTCTCTTCGAGACTTTTGGCGATACAAGCGCGGCCGCGGCATTAGGCTCGCATCTCTGCGCCAGTATCCTGGTGGCTCGGCCCCAGCTCTGGCCAGAGACCGTGCGAGCTCTCGCGGTGCACTCGGCCGAATGGACGCCTGCGATGCGCGCGAGGATCGAGGGGGCTGCTCAGGCGCAGAAGGCGGCCATGCTTCGCCGATACGGATGGGGCGTACCTGATATCGGTCGCGCAGTGATGAGCGCGACAGACGATGCGACCTTGATGGTCGAAGATGCCCTTCTCCCGTTCCGAAAGGATGGTTCGACCATCAAGACTCGCAGCATGAACCTCCACCGCTTGCCGTGGCCCCGAGACGAGCTGCTAGCGTTGGGGGAGCAAGATGTTGAGCTGCGGGTCACCTTGTCCTATTTCGTCGAGCCTAACCCCGGGGAGCGGGGATGGACGAGACGACACCGCTATTCATCTTACTCGCTGCGTTTTGCAGTGAAGCGGTCATTGGAGAGTCTTCAGCAGTTTCGCCAACGTATCAACAAGGCTGCGGAGGCGGAAGAGGAGGGGCAGGCTGGAGCCGCGGCAGGTGGCGACAATTGGGTACTCGGCACGATTCGCGATAAAGGATCGATCCACTCGGATATCTGGCGCGGAAGTGCGGCAGAACTAGCTGAGCGCGATGCCATCGGGGTGTTTCCCATCAGTGGCTGGTGGAAAGAAAAGCCTGCGCTTCAGCGTTGGGATCGCTCGGCGCCGTATGCCCTGATCGTTTCCGTGAGAGCGCCGGGAGCCAACATCGACATCTACACGCCGATCGCCAACATGCTCGAAATTCCAATACCTGCTTCATGACCAGTGGCGGCGCGAATACAGGGCTATTGCAAACGCTACCGACCGACGGATAGCGGTGGCCATTTCGGGGGTGCAAAGCGTTCGCTTACTCCGCTGCGCGCGCGAGGTCGAACGCGTATTCTGCGGGGGAGAACTAGGCCCTGTGAGAGATCTTGCTGTTGGTCCGGTAAGGCTGTGACCTGTGGCGGGCGAAGGCCAGCCCGAGACTTGGCGGCTAGACCCAGACGTTCATTGGTATCAAGTCCTGAGGGGCAGACAATTCCCATTTACCAGTGGTTGTTCTATTGCCTTTTCCTCGCGGATTACTAGTATCGGTGCTTTCGGAGCGGCCAATTCGGCATCTCTAACAGCACATAACTCGGAATTATGCGCAGAGTTAAAGCTTCCTTCGAGCTCAGGCTTCTGGATCCGACGCCCGCTGATCGCGCGGACGTAGACAAGGCGCTTGCCATCTTTATCCAAAATACGTCGCCACTGCTCCGAACCAAAACCAATCAGATAAGACAGAAAATCGGCGACCCAACAACGCCAGAGGGGACGTTCTATTTCGCGGGCTTGCTCCGCTCCAAGAGCATCATCGGGTTCGCGATGTTCGGTTACTACCCGAATTCCAAGCTTGTCGTCGTCGATCATATGGTGATTGATCGTGATCACCGCGGAGATGCCGCGTTCTACATCTTTGCTCAACTCCTTCACGACACGATCCAAGGCCTTGATCTTGAGATTGACTTTACGGCCGTCGAACTCGAGGACGGGAATGAGTATGGGTCTGAGCAAACGGGCGGAAACGAGTTAGTGCGGCTGCTCGGTCAGGTGGGGTTTGGAAAAGTTCATGCCGACTATTTCCTGGCCAACATCGAACCCGTAAATTACGAGGCGAAATACCCTGGGATCTTGATGCTGCGCGGAAGCCAAAAGCTCTACCGGATTAGGAAAGAGGACCTTCTTCAAATTTCCCGTGGAATCTTGTTCGAGCACTATCTTCCCTGGTACCGGGATTTCTTTGGCACGCAAACAGGAGCGTATCAACGATACCTGGAGCACCTGCACCAAGACTTTGCGAACCGTCTTGGGAACCAGCCAACCGTTAAGGTCAATGGTCCAGAGGCCGACGCTTTAATCGCGAGCCCAGCAAATGTCCCGGTTCGCTCGAACGAGTTTCGGGTTGGACAGTACATAGCAATGTTTGCTGCTGTTGCGTTCATCGCAAGCACGATCATCTACGAACTAAGTGTGCCTCCGCACTGGGCTATTCCGTTGCTGATTGCCTTCGTGGCGGTTTTCGGAGGCATTGTGGCGATCAGCAGCGGCAGATCTCTTGAGGTCTTCGAAGCAGCTATTCAATTTCTACGCGGCGGCAGACAAAAATCGCGCTATCCGCAAATTCGGCCATCTTCCAAAGACGCCGAACAAACACGTCGACAATTGAGAAATAGGAAGAAAGATTTGGCGATCGGGACAGGCGATACACAAGACTAGACAAGATGTGGAAGTATCTGACCCTCTCGATCTTGAACCCATATGCAGCAAGGAGCCGCCGTACGAAACCGTTAGAGTACACCCAATACTGTTCGGGGCCCTTATAGAAAGTCGTAACAAAGGCGGCATCTGCTTTATAGTCTCTGGAGCCAAGGAACTCGAAGCTGTTGCTAAGCTCAACGTGAAGCACCAAAAGTCCCCGGTTCTTCGTCACTGCCGCAAGCTCACTCAGTGCTTCTTCCAAGGAACAATAATTAACGACCGGACCGACGCAGATAGTGAGATCGGAAATTCCGGGCGGGAGCGGCAGCCGCTCCGCACTCGCACAAACCGGCCATTTTGATTGCCGCAGGCGAGCTTCAGCAATATCTATCTCGACCCGATCGTGCGATGAATCGAAGTAGGAGTAGCCGCCTGACCCTACGTCGACGATAAGGCAGCGATCATCGCGAGGGACCAATTGCTCAGCTACCGTGAGCATTTCCTCTTCGATCTGTCGCCTACTCCACGCATGCCAACGGTCTGTCTTGTCCCAAACCTCGTCAATCTCGTTATACTTCTTGCGAACGCGGGACAAATAAGCAGACTGAGTGCGCATAATTCCGAGTTATGTGCCTTTCAGCCGCAAATTGTGATCGCGTTTACCATGAAGGAGTTTGAGCCCATGCCAATTCGGGCCGTCTTTGCGATAGAGACTGGCTGAATTGTGTAATGGAGTGTGCTTCTGATGCTGATCAGCTCAGCAGTTACCGACTACTTGCGGTATTGTACGATCGAACGGCAGCTGTCCACGCACAGCCTCGAAGCCTATGCTGCGGATCTGAACGATTTTCATCGCTTCTTGGGTGCAGACCGTTCGGTGTCCTCAATAGTCAGTGCGGATCTCGGCGCTTACCTCTCCGATCTGTTGGAGCGTCGAAGGCTTTCGATTTCAACTGCGCGTCGACGCTTCGCTTGTCTGCGCACATTCTTTCGACGGACGGCCGCTTTGGCCCAGGCGGCAGATCCGTTTCATGGATGGCGTCTTGAACTTCCGCGCCGCAAGGGACTGCCCCGCTGTCTCTCGCGCTCAGAAGTTCGAGGCGTATTGTCAAGCTTGGCAAGCACACGCGGGAAGGTCACCAGTTCCATCAGGCCGGTTCTAATCGGGGCTCGCCTAATGATTGCAACCGGCATAAGAGTGGGTGAGCTTTGCAAGATACGCATTTCTGATATCGCCCCAGAAGGAACGCGCGTTAGGATTCGCGGCAAGGGAGCGAGAGACCGGCATGTTTATGTCTCCGATGCGGTGCTTCAGTCTGAGCTCGTGCAGCTGCTGGAGTGTCGCGCGAAAGAGCGGAGCAAGGTTGCGCATCTGTTTTTGAATCGACTTAAGCGGCCGATGAGACCCCAATCGATTCGAAGAGCGCTTCGTCGTTATTCTGAAGTATCAAGCAACAGACGTCGTATCACGCCGCACATGTTACGCCATACGGCCGCAACTCTATTGATCGAGCGTGGCGTTGATATTCGGTTCGTTCAAAAGCTACTTGGACATTCGAGCATATCGACGACCGAAATTTATACCCATGTGTCAGATGAAGCGTTAAGAGCTAGTTTGGAAAGGGCTGATGTGCTGGCCAATCTGGTAACATAGCCCGTCGAAGCGCGGAGGGGATGTAGTCGCCAAACGATTGAAAGTGTGCGGCTATGTTGAGGCGCCAGATCATGGGCGTTCATCATTGGTTTCGGCGAAGCACTGCTTCCACTTTCGCCGCGCCGGTGGGCGCGCAGTGATGGGGTGAAACCGTAATAATACACCCGCGGCCCATCCTTAGAGGCTATCTTCCGGTTGTCTACTGCCATGTGAGACGTTGGCTCGACCGCGTTGCGCTCGAGGAGGCGGGCGTCCATCTCAGCTCTCAACGCACCGGTGTCGGCTAGGTGTCGGGAGGACGATCATAGGGGCCGCCCCCCGCGCGGGGCAGGGTCGGATGCTTACCAAAGAATCGATTACGGCGCGGCGTCGACGGCTAGACGGGCGATCGGCCTGAAGCCCAAGCTATCATTACGAGATCCGATCTGTGCCGCATCATCGCACCTGCCCGAGCCTCGCCGCGCTGTTCGGCTCAGACGACGGCCCGATCTTCGGAGGCATAGAGCAGCTCTCGGCATTTCTGTGAGCTCTGGAATCGCTCGCGTGGTCGGCGAAAGTGACCCGCTGCTGGTGTCGGCGATCTTGGCCCGACCGAATCGACTGGATCCCGGCGGCCGATATCTGAACCGTCCCGCCAACAACCTGTAAACGGCTTTATGTACTGGGATCCCCAGACGCACACCAGCTTCGGCCAGCGCATCACCATAGAGCGGGCGGTCATCGACCGGCGGTCGGCCAGCCTAGTTCGCTTCGTTGATGAGTTTGATGCGATGCAGAGCCGCGATCCGGATCGACTCCGTGAGTTTTCTCGGGAAGCCTGTAGGCAGAGCTTTGACGACCTCCTCGAAGTTCGCCTCGAATGTCGCGGTTAAATCATCAAAAATCGTGCGCACGACGGCGATCCCGACGCCCGACATTTCTGCCGTCTGGACGAAGTGCCGCGGCAGCACCTCATTTACGGTATAGTGGCGGCTCTTGCCGACCGACATGGCGAGTTTGAATGCCTTGGGTTGGATTTGCTTTGCATCGAGGCTCGGCTGCGCACTCAACACGTCATAAAGGGGCGTGAGACGGAAACGTCCGCCGGGATAGAGGAAGACGCTGAAGTTTTTGCCGTGGGCATCCGTCGCGCCGATCAGCCAAAATACGATCCCCGCGCGCATGAAGACCGCGATATCTTCAGCGGGAGAATCGCTGCCTTTTAGCAGATCAAAGATTTCCTTCATGCCGGGACCGCCGTCGGATTGATATTTTCGCGTCGGCGGGACGGAAAGCGCTTGGCAGCAGTCTTCTTGCGGAAGCCGGAGCAAACGTTTGTCCTGAGTCCAGCGGCGGTCAAAGCGCTCGACGATGAGTGTGCGCCGGCCGCCGAAGTCGGCAATCTCTGCATTGGCAGCCGGTATGCCAAGCGCCTTGATCAGCTTGAGACAGAAATACTCGTTCTCGACGCTGTTTGAGAGATCAACCCCATTTGGTAAGCGACCGATCTGTGGCTTCAGAATATGGGTTGTCGCCGTTGTCCCGGACGGTTTGTACCATTTGCCGCTTCGGCGCAGCAGAGCCGTCTTTTCTTGAGCGCCAGCCAGCGAGATACGAAAATCCTCGTCCTCGCCGAGGCCAAGCGGCGCTGTGGCCAGGTTTTGAATGAGTTTGCCAATGTCCTCATCGCTCACATATGTGCCATCGGTCTTTCCGGCCGGGCCCGGATCGATGCCTTCCGGCAAGAATTGGAGCGCGCCAACGCAGTCGTGGCCGAGGGACGAAAGCATGCTGTAGGCGTCGGTACCATTGGCTCCGACGCGCTCCGCAACACGCCTGCGTATTTGCTCGCTATCCGGCAATAGATTGTCGAAGACACTGGTCACCACTGCGCCGATGTACCGATCTTCACGAAGCGGCAATGACAGCGAAATCGGGAAAGTCGATTGCCAGGCGAGCCAGGCTGGATCGTATCGGAAATCGATAGCCCCGCTGGACTCGCGGTTGAGTACCCCTGCCTGGCGTCCGTTCACGAACACGTTCAACGGCTCATTGGCTCGCGGACGGGCCATCAGAAGATGTCCTCGATATCGGCTGCACTGGCTTTGCTCCGCGGGCGAACGACCAGCTCAAGATCAAGCGCGGCCAATGCTTCCATGACGGTGTGCAGTTGAATGGCCGGTGCCCCTCCTTCGAGCCGGGACACCGTCGCTTGGCGCAGATGTATGACTTTCCCGAGATCGGATTGCGTCAGCCCGGCCTTTTTGCGAGCCCGGCGCAGGATGGCGCCGAGCTGCTTTTCTGTTCGTGCGATTTGGGTCATATGCGCCTCCTGGACAAGATATACGCAATCGCGCATAAATCGTCAATATTCGCGATCGCGTATAGACGCCGCCTATGCGCAATCGCGTATAAATCCGCTATATACGCGATCGCGGATATGGCGCCTCCAGCTGAACGGGGGGAACTGCTCTAAAGCCGCCGACGTCAAAGTTGAAGAGGGCGTCCTCGATCAACGCGCACAGGCGCCGCGATAGCGCTGTCGCCGCCCCCATGGTCGGTCGCCCGACATATCCAAATGAAGAAGCTTTACCGAATTTGCTGGCTCTAAATCTCGAAACTCGAAACGAGCCGGCCTCCAAGAAAAAGTCAGCCGATCGTTTGGGACGAATGTCGACGAGCGTCGCAGTTCAAGCGGCCTATCCCGGGCAAAGAGGCCAAGGAGAACTCTTCGAGCGATAAGATATCCAAGAAGGACCATTCAGGTTGACACAAATCCACGATCGGGACGTCGCCGGAAGTCTGGTAGGCGGTGTTTCTCAAGCTTATCGGAGAAAATCACGATCGTTGAAAGGGCAGCTTGTCTTGGTGCCTTTTTCGCGCTCCGCTTCAAAAGCGCTTACTTTGATAGACATGCTTGTGATCTCTTGGTCATCAGGTCACGGCGAGCGACGGCAGGGCGCAAGCTGGGCACGCCATCTCCCTGACATTGACGCGCGTCCGGTCCGGTTGGCTTCCGCAATTTTCCTGGCTGAGCGCAGTCGAGCCGTCACAAGAGATAAATCTCCATGACGACACGCGCTGCCGTGTGATTTCACATCTACGCTGTCCAGCGTGCGGGAAAGAATCGCTTCGAACATCAGAACGATCCTCTCCTTCATCTCAGGGGAGCCGGCATGTTACTGCAAGTCGCATGATCTCGCCGCACAGGCGCGCCGATACGGATAGAAATTCGGCCGCTCAGCATCAAACGATGCGTTTTGCGTCAACAAAAGAATACCGCTTTCCCGGCACCGCCGAAAAAGAGATTGCCTTGGACTCGCTCGTCTCTGCTTTCTCTGAAAATATTGATTGCTCGCCGAATGGTGCTTGCGAGGGGAATGCGGATGACTTGCACTGACCTGTTTGACCGATCTCGAACCCGCGTCGCGCCGCTGACGTCGTGCCACACGGCGTGTTGTTGACGTTCCGGGCGTTTGCCGGCGCGGATCAGGAACGCTGATCGCGCCAACCTTCCCGTAATTCAAAATCCGCCGGCGGCCCGCATGAGCCGCGTCGTAACCCGCTGGCCCGGTGCCGCGCGAACGCTTCCTGCTGCCTGCGTCACGTCCTCCACGTCCAACATTTGAGGTAATTCCAATGACCGCCAGCCATGATCAGATCAAGTTCGCCTATTGGGTGCCCAACGTCTCCGGCGGGCTCGTCATCAGCAAGATCGAACAGCGAACCGGTTGGGACATCGACTACAACCGCCGCCTGGCGCAGATCGCGGAGGCGAGCGGCTTCGACTATGCACTGAGCCAGATCCGCTTCACCGCCGGCTACGGCGCCGAACTCCAGCATGAGCCGGTCGCCTTCAGCCACGCCTTGCTCGCGGCGACCAAGAAACTGAAGGTGATCGCGGCGCTGCTGCCCGGGCCATGGAATCCGGCGGTGGCGGCCAAGCAGATCGCGACCATCAGCCAGCTCACCGAAGGCCGCGTCGCCGTCAACATCGTCAGCGGCTGGTTCCGCGGCGAGTTCACCGCGATCGGCGAGCCCTGGCTCGACCACGACGAGCGCTACCGCCGCTCGGAGGAATTCATCCGCGCGCTGCGCGGGATCTGGACGCAGGACAATTTTAGCTTCCGTGGCGATTTCTACCGCTTCTCGGATTACACGCTGAAGCCGAAGCCGGCCCATTCATTGCCCGAGATATTCCAGGGAGGCAGCTCGCGAGCGGCGCGCGACATGGCCGCGCGGGTATCGGACTGGTACTTCACCAACGGCAATTCGGTCGAGGAGATCAGGCGGCAGGTCGAGGACATCCGCGCCAAGGCGCGCGCCAACAATCATTCCGTCAAGATCGGTGTCAACGCCTTTGCGATCGCGCGCGAGAGCGAGGCCGAGGCGCGTGCGGTGCTCGACGAGATCATCGTCAAGGCCGATCCGGAGGCGGTCAATGCCTTCGCGCATGAGGTGAAGAATGCCGGCAAGGCCTCGCCGGAAGGCCAGGGCAATTGGGCGAAATCGAGCTTCGAGGATCTCGTCCAGTACAATGACGGCTTCAAGACCAATCTGATCGGCACGCCCGAGCAGGTCGCCGAGCGCATCGTCGCGCTGAAGGAGGTCGGCGTCGATCTCGTGCTGCTCGGCTTCCTGCACTTCCAGGAAGAGGTCGAGTATTTCGGCCGCCGCGTCATTCCGCTGGTCCGTGCGCTGGAGGCGCGGGCCGCGGCGCACGCCCAGGCTGCCGAGTGATGGGGAGGCTGGCGACGTGACCGCGGTGGCGACGAATGCCGGTGTCCTTGCGCTGGAGGCCGCTCCGGGGGAAGGGAAGGCGCGTGCAACGGCGATTGCCGATGCCCCCACACGGGTGCTCGCGCAGGCCGGCGATCGCGCGGCACGGCCGGTGCTGGCGCTGAGCGAGATCTCGCTCACATTCGGCGGCGTCGCGGCGCTGCGCGACGTCGATCTGGAGGTCGCACCGGGCGAAATCCGCGCGGTGATCGGCCCCAATGGCGCCGGCAAGAGCTCGCTGCTCAACGTCATCAGCGGGCTCTACCGTCCCGATCGCGGCCGGGTCTGGCTCGGCGAGCGCGCGTTTGTCCAGGTGCCGACGGCGCATCTCGCCGCGCATGGTGTCGCGCGCACGTTCCAGAATCTTGCGATCTTCAAGGGGCTGTCGGTGTTCGACAATGTCCTGATGGGCCTCGCGCACCGCGTCTGCGCCGGTTTCCTGCGCCAGCTCATCGGCTCGCCGCTGGCGCGCCGGATCGAGGCGGAGAACCGCGCCGCCGCCGAGGATGTCATTGGCTTCCTGCACCTCGGCGACGTCCGTAAGCGCGCCGCCGGAACCTTGCCCTACGGCTTGCAGAAGCGGGTCGAGCTGGCGCGGGCGCTGGTCGCGCGGCCGACCTTGTTGTTGCTCGACGAGCCGTTCGCGGGCGTCTCCTTGAGCGAGAAGCGCGAACTGTCCGAGCATGTGCGCAATGCGCGCGACAGCTATGGCGCCACCATCGTGCTGATCGAGCACGACATCGCCGTGGTGATGGGATTGTCGGACCGCATCGCGGTGCTCGACAACGGCGGCAAGATCGCCGACGGCACGCCCGACGAGGTGAGGTCCGACCAGGCGGTGATCGACGCCTATCTCGGTGTTGCGCATCACGACGTCACGGAGCTCGCGGTCTGATGTTCGATTATCAGTTTCTGCTCGAGGTGCTGGTCGGCGGCCTGCTGTCGGGGGTGATGTACTCGCTGGTCGCGATCGGCTTCGTGCTGATCTACAAGACCTCGGGCGTGCTCAACTTCGCGCAAGGCGCGATGCTGCTGTTCGCCGCGCTGACCTTCGTCAGCCTGGTCGAGCGCGGCCTCTCGTTTCCGCTCGCGTTCCTGATCACCCTGGCGATCATGGTGGTGCTCGGCGTGACCGTCGAGCGCACGGTGCTGCGGCCGCTGGTCAACCAGCCGCCGATCACCCTGTTCATGGCAACCCTCGGGCTGTCCTACGTGATCGAGGGCGCCGCGCAGCTGTTGTGGGGCACCCAGGTTCACGGCCTCGACATCGGGATCAGCGACGTGCCGCTCGACATCGCCGGCGTCTTCATTAGCCGCTTCGATCTGTTCGCCGCCGCGGTCGCGGGAAGCCTGGTGGCGCTGTTCGCGCTGTTCTTCCGTTACACGCGGACCGGGCTCTCGTTTCGCGCCGTCGCCGACGATCCGTTCGCGGCGCTCGCCGTCGGCCTGCGCCTGCCGCGGGTCTGGGCCAGTGTGTGGACGGCGTCCGGCATCGTCGCGCTGGTCGCCGGGCTGTTGTGGGGCGCACGTCTCGGCGTGCAGTTCTCGCTGTCGCTCGTGGTGCTGAAGGCGCTGCCGGTGCTGGTGCTCGGCGGCTTCGATTCGATCGCCGGCGCGATCGTCGGCGGTCTTTTGATCGGCGCCATCGAGAAGCTCGCGGAAGTCTATGTCGGGCCGCTGTTCGGCGGCGGCATCGAGGCCTGGGCCGCTTATGTCGTGGCGCTGGTGCTGCTGCTGGTGCGGCCGTCGGGGCTGTTCGGGCAGAAGCTGGTCGAGAGGGTCTAGGCGATGAGCGCAGCAACCTCGACAGCACAGCACGGCGGCGTAGAGACCATCGCAATTGCCGTCGCAGCCGTGATCGCCTTTGGCGTGATCCCGTTCTTTGGCTCCGACTATCTGCTAGATGCGATGCTGACGCCGTTTCTCGCGCTGGCGCTCGCCGCGGTCGGGCTCAACGTTCTCACCGGCTATGCCGGCCAGGTGTCGCTGGGCTCCGCCGCGTTCCTCGCGGTCGGCGCCTATGCCACCTACAATCTTCACCTCCGGCTGCCGGAGTTGCCACTGCTCGTCGATCTGGTGCTCGCCGGCCTGATCGCGGCCGCGATCGGCATTGTGTTCGGGCTGCCGAGCCTGCGGCTGCGCGGGTTCTACCTCGCGGTCTCGACCCTGGCCGCGCAGTTCTTCGTGCAATGGGCGCTGACCAAGTTCGGCTGGTTCTCCAACGACAATCCGTCCGGCGTGATCGATGCGCCGGTGCTCAGCGTGGCCGGTTTCACGTTCACCAGCCCGGCCGGACGCTACGTGTTCTCGCTGAGTGTCGTGACGGCAGCGACGTTCCTGACGCTGCGGCTGCTGCGCTCGCAGAGCGGCCGCAACTTCGTCGCGGTGCGCGATCATGAGCTCGCTGCCAAGGTGATCGGCGTACCGCTGTTGCGCACCAAGCTGCTCGCGTTCGGCGTCTCCTCGTTCCTGATCGGCATTGCCGGGGTGTTGTGGGCCTTCGCCTATCTGCGCACGGTCGAGCCGGCCGGCTTCAATCTCGATCGCTCGTTCCAGATACTGTTCATCATCATCATCGGTGGATTGGCCTCGCTGCGCGGCGCCTTTCTCGGCGCCGCCTTCATTGTGGTGTTTCCGCTGATCCTGTCACGCGCCGGCGCTGCCCTGCTCGGTGGCGTGTTCGATTCGGGCGTGCTGGAGATGAGCCAGCGCATCGTCGTCGGCGCGCTGATCATCGCATTCCTGATTGCCGAACCGCGCGGCCTGATCGCGCTGTGGGACCGGCTCTGGACGGTTCTCACGCGGCGAGCCGCTGCTCGCACCATATGACATTCGCACCACTGGAGAAGTTGAGGATGATTAAATCGAGAGTTCTGAGATTTGCTTTCGCCGCGGCGGTTGCCTCGGTGCTGGCCGGGCTACCTGCGGCCCGTGCCGACGAACAGTTCTTTCCCCTGCAAAGCTACCGGGTCGGCCCCTATGCGGCCGGTGGCACCGGCTTCTTTGGCGGGTTCATCGACTATCTCAATTTGATCAACATCCGCGATGGCGGCATCAACGGCGTCAAGCTGACCTGGGACGAGGGCGAGACCCAGTACGAGGTCGAGCGCGGCGTCGAGGTCTATGAACGGCTGAAGGGAAGGCCCGCCGTCGCCGCCTGGAATCCGCTGTCGGTCGGCATCGCCTACGCCATGATCGATCGCATCACCAAGGACAAGGTGCCGCTGATCACCATCAATCACGGCCGAACTGACTCGACCGACGGCCGCGTGTTTCCCTACGTCTTCCCGCTGCTGCTCAATCCCTACAGCGAAACCTCGGGAATCGTGAATTACATCGCGAGCCGGGAGGGCGGGGTCGACAAGCTGAAGGGTAAGAAGCTGGTCGTGCTCTATCACGGCTCGCCCTACGGCAAGGAAACGATCCCGATCTACAAGCTGTTGGCCGACAAATATCAGTTCAGCCTCGAGCAGATCGAGGTGCCGCATCCCGGCAACGAGCAGCAGTCGCAATGGCTGTCGATTAGGCGGGCGAAGCCCGATTACGTGGTGCTGCGCGGCTGGGGCGTGATGAACCCGGTGGCGCTGAAGACCGCGCAGAAGGTCGGATTTCCCGCCGACCACATCATCGGCAACGTCTGGTCCAATTCCGAGGAAGACGTGATCCCGGCCGGCGACGCCGCCAAGGGCTATATCGCGATCACCACGCAGGCCTCCGGCGAGCAATATCCGGTGCTGCAGGAGGTGATCAAGACGGTCTACGGCGCCGGCAAGGGCAATCTCGACGACAAGAAGCGGATCGGCAGCGTCTACCACAATCTGGGAATCGTGAACGGCATCCTCAATGTCGAGGCGATCCGGATCGCGCAGGCAAAGTTCGGCAAGCGCACTTTGACCGGTGACGAGGTGCGCTGGGGCTTCGAGCATTTGCAGCTCGATCCGGCGCGGGTCGAGGCGCTCGGCGCCAAGGATCTGTTCCATTCGATCAACGTCACCTGGGACAATCACGAAGGCGACGGCCGCGTCACGTTCCAGCAGTGGGATGGCGGCAAGTGGAAGGTGGTCTCGGGCTGGATCGCGCCGGACTGGGCCTTCCTGCGCCCGATCATCGAGAAGCCCGCGGCCGCCTATGCCAAGGAGCATGGCATCAAGGTGCGGACCTCCGGTGACGATCCGGTCAGCAACTGATGCTGCGACAGGCGCGGGAGCCGTTATGGCTCCCGCGGCCTGCAACGCCGGGGACCAACAGATGAGTGAAACCCTGCTCGCGGTCGAGCGACTGGCCGCAACCTATAATCACGCGATCGCGGCGGTCCGCGACGTGTCGATCGCCGTGCGACGCGGTGAGATCGTGGCCGTGCTCGGCGCCAACGGCGCCGGCAAATCGACCACGCTGCAGGCGGTCTCGGCGCTGCTTTCCGCCCGGCGCGGCCAGATCACCGCGGGCCGCATCGTCTTCGACGGCCGCAACATTGCGGGCACATCGGCGGCGACGCTGGTGCGCGCCGGCCTCGTGCCGGTACTCGAGGGGCGGCATTGCTTCGCCTCGCTGACGGTGGAAGAAAATCTCATCACCGGCGCGATGGGGCGCGATGCGCGGCGGGCGGAGATATCAGCCGACCTCGACCGCATCTACGCGCTGTTCCCGCACCTGAAGAAGCATCGCCGCTCGCTGGCCGGACTGACCTCGGGCGGCGAACAGCAGATGACGGCGATCGGCCGGGCCTTGATGTCGCGTCCGCGGCTGCTGGTGCTGGATGAGCCATCGATGGGTCTCGCGCCGCTGGTCGTCGAGGGAATTTTTCGCGCGCTCAAGCAGCTCAACAGCGAGCAAGGGCTGTCGATCCTGGTCGCCGAGCAGAATTCGACGGTGGCGCTGCGCTTTTCCGATTACGCGGTGGTGCTCGAGAACGGGCGCAGCGTGCTGGCCGGCGCGGCCACTGAGCTGCGCCAGCGCGCCGACATCAAGACACATTATCTCGGCGGATCGTCGCAGGGCGATCACAGCCAGACGCAGCCGACAGAGGCTGTCGCATGACTGCAACCTGGAGAAAATGACCATGGCCAAAGACAATCTCGCACACAAGATCGACGACGACGTATATGCCAGGCTCGATGCCGCCATCGACGCGACGGTGAAAGTGAATGCCGACCGCAACGACCGCGAGAGCCGCTTTCCGCGCGAGAATCTGCGCGCGCTTGCCGATGCCGGCTGGACCGGTGTGCTGAACGAGCCTCAGTTCGGCGGGCTCGGCTTCAGCCATCTGGATTTTGCCGAGGCTGCCTACCGGATCGGGCAGGCCGATGCATCCACCGGCCTCGTCTATGTCATGCATGTCGGCGCGGCGCAGACCATCAACCTGTTCGGCAACACCGATCAGAAGGAGCGCTGGCTGAAGGCCAGTAACGGCAGCCTGCTCGGCACTTATTCGACCAGCGAGCGCGCCACCGGCGGTCACTGGTGGTACAATCTGTCGGAAGCGTCGCGTGACGGTGACGACTATCGCGTCAATGCGGAGAAGTCGTTCACGACGAGCTCGGGCCAGGCGGATTATTATGTGGTGCAGACGCGCACGCCTGATGCCAAGGACCAGGCCGACATCATCTTCTTCATCGTCGACGGCAAGGCCGAGGGCATCGAGTCCCGCCCGTGGGATGCGCTCGGCGTGCGCGCCAACCATTCCGGCCCGATCCGCTACAGCAATGTGCTTGTGCCGCAACGCGACCGGCTCGGCGCCGAAGGGCAGGGCAAGGAGATCATCTATGACGGCGTATCGCCGGTCTATCTGATCGGACTCGGCGCGGTCTGGGAAGGCGTCGCGCGCGGCGCGCTGAACGCGGCGGTCGCCCACACCACGAGCTTCGTTCACAAGGACAGGAACAAGAGCCTGTCCGACTATCAGGCGATCCGCCAGGAGCTCGGCGCCGCCAAGGTGCTGGTCGAGACGCTGCGACCGTGGCGCAATGAGCTCGCGGCCAAGCTCGACGCGCTCTGGCGCACCGGCAAGCCGCAAAGCGAAATCCTGATTCCGTTGACTGAGTTCAAGGTGCACGCCGCTGAGGTCGCCAACAAGGTCGCGGCGACGGCGCTGACGGTGACGGGCGGGTATGGCTATCACCGCGGCCCGATCGAGCGTGCCTATCGCGACGCGCGCGCGGCGATCGCGATGGGGCCGTCCAACGTCATCGCGCGCGACTGGATCGGCAAGGCGCTGGTCGGCCTGCCGCTGGAACTGTTCTACGAGGGCGGAGAGTAAGTCGAAATTGCGCACCATTGCCGGCATCGGCCGCACTCAAGATTGTGGCGATGCCTTGTGGTACTCAAAAAGGCAGATATCACGAAGCTCAGCGCGAAGCTGAGCGGGCCGGCCAGGGACTGTGGAAGGGTAGCTACGTCGAGCCCTGGCGCTATCGTGCATGCATCCGGGCAAGCGGAAACCCGTCCGCCTGTTTGGACCTGCAAATGCCCATCCTTGACGGAGTCGACTGTCGGGTCTCAATCCACAAACGTCCGATGGCCGATCACCACAGTTTCGCAGGCGGCTCTGGCGTGGGTTGGGCGACTCACGCTACCCATCATTTCCAACCACCTCACTGAATAATGGAAATGACATGGTTGCAGCTACCCGTACACTGCCGACCTCTGGTTACGCGCTTGAAGTTGACGGCCGACTCAAAACCGAATTTGCGACCAGAGACGGCGCCAGGGCAGGTGGAGAGGAACTCAAGAGACGTTTTCCCAGGCTTCAGATCAGGATCTATGACGCGCAGACGAACGCGCGCGAGGAAATATAGATTCTTTGACTGGAGGATTCGTCCGCTTGTGCGCGTGCGGCTGCCGCCGCATCGGGCTCTCGTGAACCCAGCCGCTTCGCGTCTGGGCCGTCCGGCTTCGATCCCTCGCGCAGGACTACGGAGCTCCTCGCCGGGGGCACTCGTGAAAGGGGCCCGCCGTCATGAAGTATGACGGCGTCGCTATCACTGCCCCGTTCCCGGGTGCCCTCTTAACCGGTCTCGTCGCTGCACTCGCTCCCGCGTGCCGCCTTCGGCGTCGCTCTGCTCACGCTCCTGCGGGTGCCATATCCTTGAGGCGATGCGCCGTTGGCGCACGCCCGGTCCGGGCCTGCGGCCCTCGGCATCTATCAAGGCCAAATCCCATGAACAATCGGACGGTAGGCGGGCTGCGTCGCAGATTTCGCATTCTCTCCCTTGGAGGCTGAGAGTAAGAGTGCCGCGCGGGTTTTGACGTGACGGGTTACGTGCCGCGAGAGAGGCTCGCGGTGCCCGTCGCGGAGACCCGCGATGTCCAGGCACGATCTTCGAGCGCGTGCCGGTGAGGACCGGACAAGCCTTTATGACGAAATCACCAACAAGATTATCGGCGAACTTGAGGCCGGCCGGGTGCCGTGGGTACAGCCTTGGGGCACCGCGGCAACGAACGCGTCCCTGGGCATGCCGAAGAGCGCCGCGACCGGCCGTCAATATAGCGGCATCAATGTTCTAATTCTTTGGTCCGCTGCCACCGAACGCGGATTTACAGGCCAGAGCTGGCTTACGTTCCGCCAGGCGCTGTCGCTCGGTGGCCACGTCCGCAAGGGCGAGCGAGGTACGACCGTCGTCTATGCCGACCGCTTTGTGCCGGCCGAGGAAAAGCGGCGCGCAAGAGAAACAGGCGACGAAGCGCACGCCATCCCGTTCCTCAAGCGCTTCACGGTCTTCAATACCGATCAGTGCGACAATCTGCCTTCGGAGATCGTAACGACGGCGCCACCCCCGCCGCCAGGTCTGATCGAGCCGCGGGTCGAAAAGCTCATCAAAGCGACCGGCATCAACTTCCGGATCGGCGGCAACCGCGCCTTCTATGTACCAGCAGAAGACTATGTGCAGGTGCCGCTGCCGCAAGCCTATTTCGAGCCGATCAACTGGCATCGGACGGCCTTGCACGAGTTGGCACATGCCAGCGGCCACCCGTCACGTCTCAACCGTGACTTGTCGGGCAGCTACGGCACCAGGAAGTACGCCTTCGAGGAACTGATCGCGGAGATGGCATCTGCATTCAGTTGTGCTTCGCTCGGGATTGCGCCGACGGTGCGGCATGCGGACTATATCGGCTGCTGGCTTGGCGTGCTGCGAGAGGACAATCGCGCGATTGTGCGTGCTGCTTCACAGGCCAGCAAGGTTGCGGATTACCTTCTTGGATTCCTGCCGGGATCCGTTGTCGACACGACGACGGAGGGGGCGGAGCAGGAGGCGGCGTGAAGTTGCTCGCCGGTCCTCTCGAAAAAGAGAGTGAGAGGGGAGCCGCGGTTTTTCGCGACGGGTGGAGGCCGAGAGAGAGGCTCCCGGCCGCCCGTCGTGGAGAATCGACATGACAAAGTCTGTCCAGAAGATCACCCTGTCGCCCTCGCGCGACATTCCGTTCAACAAGCTGGTGCTCAGCCAGTCGAACGTTCGGAGCGTCAAGGCAGGGGTTTCGATCGAGCAACTCGCCGAAAGTATCGCGCAGCGTACGCTCCTGCAAAGTCTCAGCGTGCGAGCGGTCGTGGACACGGAAGGCAATGAAACCGGCATGTTCGAGGTGCCGGCAGGCGGCAGGCGCTATCGCGCGCTGGAACTTCTTGTGAAGCAAAAGCGCATGGCGAAGACGCAGGCCGTTCCTTGTGTCGTGCGTGAGGGGGGCATCGCTGAAGACGACTCGCTCGCCGAGAACGACGAGCGGATAGGGCTTCATCCGCTCGATCAGTTCCGAGCCTTCCAGACCTTGAGTGGCGCCGGGTTGTCCGAGGAGGATATCGCTGCTCGGCACTTCGTGACGCCGGCCGTCGTGAAGCAACGACTCCGGCTGGCGTCCGTGTCGCCAAAGCTGCACGACGTCTATGCCGAGGACGGCATGACCCTGGAGCAGCTCATGGCCTTCTCTGTTACAGCCGACCACCCCAGACAGGAGCAGGTCTGGGAGAACGTCAGCCGATCTGGCTATGACGAGCCCTATCAGATCCGGCGAATGCTGACCGAAAATACCGTGCGCGCGTCCGATCGCCGCGCGCAGTTTATTGGGCTGGATGCTTATGAGCAGGCTGGCGGCGGCGTTTTGCGGGACCTGTTCGAGCACGATGATGGCGGTTGGCTCCAGGACGTCGCCTTGCTCGACCGCCTCGTGACAGAGAAACTCAAGGCCGAGGCCGAGACGGTTGCCGCGGAAGGCTGGAAGTGGATCTCAGTGGCGCTCGATTTCCCCTACGGTCACACTGATGGTCTGCGAGAAATCGAGGGCAAGCCTGTCGATCTCTCACCTGAGGAACAGGCCACCATCGACGCCCTCAACGCCGTGCAAGCCAAGCTTGAATCCGATTACCAGCATGCCGATGAGTTGCCCGACGAGGTCGATCAGCGTCTCGGCGAAATCGAGGCGGCACTGACGGCGTTCGAAGATAGGTCGGTGCTCTACGATCCGGCCGAGATTGTCCGAGCTGGCGTCTTCGTCAGTATCGATTCCGAGGGACGCCTCTCAGTAGACCGCGGTTACGTCCGGCCAGAGGACGACCTTCCGGCAACCGATCCTGACGTCGGCCGGAGCGCCGATACGTCCTCGACCGAGGAACGCGAGGTCGGTGCTTCCGGTCCGCGCACCGTGGTCTCGGTTGCAAGTGCGCCGGTCGAATCCGACGAGGATGATGATGCGATAAGGCCATTGCCCGATCGATTGATCACCGAGCTGACGGCGCATCGTACACTGGCGTTGCGGGATGCGCTGGCAGAAAATCCAGCGATCGCGTTCCAGGCAGTATTGCACAACTTCGTGCTGACGGCCTTTTACCGGTTCGCGTCATCCGGAAGCTGCCTTGAGATCGGACTTCGTACGCCGACCTTCCCCGCTCAAGCCCCGGGCCTGAGGAAAAGCGCGTCCGCGAAGGCCGTCGAGGCACGGCACGAGTCCTGGAAGGCACGATTACCACAGGGCGAGAACGATCTCTGGGATGCGCTCACAGCCCTCGATGGTGATGCACAAGCGTCGCTGTTCGCTCATTGTGCGTCATTTGCGGTCAATGCCGTCCATGAGCCGGCCAACCGCACCAATCAGGGCCGCATCTCCGCCCATGGCGTTCGGACCCGTCTCGATCAGGCCGATGTGCTGGCGCGCGCCGTCGACTTCGACATGGTCCGAGCTGGCTGGAGACCGACCGTCGACAACTATCTCGGTCGGGTCACCAAGCCTCGCATTCTGGAGGCGGTGCGGGAAGCAAGGGACGAATCTTCTGCGCAGTTGATCGAGCACCTGAAGAAGGCCGACATGGCCAAGGAGGCCGAGCGTCTTCTCGATGGTTCGGGCTGGTTGCCGGAGCCGCTGCGTCTCACCGATGCTACCGCATCGCTGGCGGAAGAGGAGGGTGAAGCGGACCCGCTGCCCGAATTCCTTGGCGACGCCGAGAATCGGGAGAATGCCGGTGACGACGAGCCGGAACAGCTCGACGCAGCCGAGTGAATTCGGAGAGCGGGATGGCTCCGGCCATCCCGCAGTGGCTTGGGGACCGGTGTGCAGCGCCGGTCCCCATTCTTATGGGCGAGGACTCAGAGGGAGAGCCGGGCCGGGAAGGGTTTGAGCCGTCGGGATCAAGGAGAGCGCCTGACGGTTCGCCCATTCCTGCTCTCCGAAAGAAATGCCATGACCGAATCTCTCGCCGGCGGCGCCTCCGCCGCACCGCTCTCGATGCGTGCCGCTGCAAGCATCACCTCCGCCGCCATCAGGGCCGCCCGACAGCTCTTGAACGACCTGGAACGCGGCCGGCGCATCGATGTCGGCGTCCTGCGCCGCGCAATGGAGGCTGCCTTCGGCGCCTCAGACGCGGCCGGCGCCTGGAATTGGAAGACCGCCTATGACGTCTGCGAGGCGGCAACCGTTCTATTCCTTCGCAAGTTTGGCCCGGCCATGCGCGCCAAGGCTGGCTCAACGG
Organism: Bradyrhizobium sp. B124; assembly: GCF_038967635.1. NCBI lineage: Bacteria > Pseudomonadati > Pseudomonadota > Alphaproteobacteria > Hyphomicrobiales > Nitrobacteraceae > Bradyrhizobium > Bradyrhizobium sp. B124. The sequence goes on from NZ_CP152413.1 coordinate 7,310,467, forward strand.
CTGGCTCGACGGCCGCGATGCTGCCAATGCTCACAAAAATCGTGAGCTGCCTGCCAACACATACGCGCCGTTCCGAAGATAGTCAGGCGTTTCAGCAATTTTCAACGCCGATCCCGCTCGGGCTGGCCGCATGCACCGCAGCCGGCATTACGTGCGGCGACCGCGTTCTGGAGCCCTCTGCGGGGACGGGCTTGCTCGCCATCTTTGCCGAGCTCGCGGGCGGCGCTCTGACGTTGAACGAGTTGGCCGAGTCCCGTGCGGGGCTGCTCGATCATCTCTTCGCCAACGGTAAAGTCACCCGGTTCGACGCGGCCCAGATCGATGATCATCTCGATGCGAGTGTCGTACCGAGCGTCGTCCTGATGAATCCGCCGTTCTCGGCGATGCCAAATGTCGACCAACGGATGTCGGACGCGGCTCTCCGGCACATCGGGTCAGCCTTGGCTCGCCTTTGCGACGGCGGACGTCTCGTCGCCATCACCGGCGCAACCTTCGCGCCGGACAATCCGGCATGGCGAGACGGCTTTGTTCGGCTTCAGGAGCGTGGGCGGGTGGTGTTTTCTGCGGCCGCCGACGGCGCGATCTACGCCAGGCACGGAACTCAGACGGACACAAGGCTGCTGGTGATCGACAAGCTGCCTGCCGCAGATCCGAAGGTCTTTCCCGCCTCGAAAGGTAAGGCCTGCGATGTCGCCACCTTGCTTGATTGGGTGACCCAGCATGTGCCTCCGCGGGAGGCTGTCTCCACGCCGGTCCTGGTTGACGTCACTAAGCGCCCTGCGATGTCGCGATCGGTTGGTGCCGTTGCACCGCGCTCATCGTCCATCTCCGAAGGCACAGGGCCAGAACGCGCAGAGCTTGCGTACGAAACGATCGAATGGTCGCCGCCGGAAGGCGCCCGCCTGACCGATGCGCTTTACGAGGAATATGCATTGCAGTCGATTCGCATTGCCGGATCGTGCATTCATCCGAGCAAGCTCGTGCAGTCCGCAGCGATGGCCTCCGTTGCGCCGCCGAAACCGTCCTATCGTCCGCATCTATCTCCGGGGCTGCTGGCAGATGGAGTTCTGTCGGACGCCCAGCTCGAGAGCATCATCTATGCTGGCGAAGCACATTCCGAGTTTCTCACGGGCTCCTGGACAGTCGACCCGACGTTTGACGTTGTCGCGGCCGCGCGCGACGACGCCGAGAATGCCGTCCGCTTTCGCCGCGGCTGGTTTCTCGGCGATGGCACGGGCGCGGGCAAGGGGCGGCAGGTCGCCGGCATGCTGCTCGACAATTGGCTCAAGGGCCGCCGCCGCGCGGTCTGGATCAGCAAATCCGACAAGCTCATCGAAGATGCGCAGCGAGACTGGTCGGCGCTCGGCATGGAGCGCCTGCTTGTTACGCCCTTGTCGCGGTTTCGCCAGGGCACCCCGATTAGGCTTTCGGAAGGTATCCTTTTTGCCACCTACGCTACGCTGCGAACCGACGAGCGTGGCGAAAGGCTTTCGCGTGTCAGGCAGATCGCTGAATGGTTGGGCTCCGACTTCGACGGAGTGGTCGTCTTCGACGAGAGCCATGCCATGCAAAATGCGGCCGGCGGCAAGGGCGAGCGCGGTGACCAGGCGGCCTCTCAGCAGGGACGCGCAGGCCTGAGGCTCCAGCACGCCTTGCCGAACGCGCGCGTTCTTTATGTATCGGCCACGGGCGCCACCTCGGTCCACAACCTCGCTTATGCTCAACGCCTCGGTCTCTGGGGCGGCACCGATTTTCCGTTCGCCACGCGGGCCGAGTTCGTCGAGGCGATCGAGGATGGTGGTGTCGCGGCCATGGAGGTGCTGGCGCGCGATCTCAAGGCGCTTGGGCTCTACGCGGCCCGCTCATTGTCCTATGAGGGTGTCGTGTACGATCTCGTCGAGCACCAGCTGACGCCGGAGCAGGTTCGCATCTACGACGCCTATGCCGATGCGTTCGGTATCATCCACAACAACCTCGACGCGGCGATGCGGGCCGCCAACATCACCGGCGAAACCGGAACGCTCAACGGGCAGGCGAAATCGGCGGCGCGATCTGCTTTCGAAAGCGCCAAGCAGCGTTTCTTCGGTCATCTCCTGACTTCGATGAAGACGCCCTCGCTGATCCGCTCGATCGAGCGCGATCTCGCAGCGGGCCATGCCGCCGTCATCCAGATCGTCTCAACGGGCGAGGCGCTGATGGAGCGCCGGCTCGCCGAGATCCCGACCGAAGACTGGGGCGACGTCCAGGTCGACATTACCCCTCGCGAGTATGTGTTCGACTATCTCGCCCATTCCTTCCCGGTTCAGCTCTACGAGCCTTTCACCGACTCGGAGGGCAATCTCTGTTCCCGGCCTGTCTACCGTGACGGCCAGCCGGTCGAGAGTCGAGAAGCTGTCGCCCGCCGTGACCGTCTGATCGAGAAGCTCGCCTCGCTGCCGCCGGTACCCGGCGCGCTCGACCAGGTCGTGCAACGGTTCGGCGCCGACATGGTCGCCGAAGTGACCGGCCGCTCGCGACGCGTCGTTCGCAAGGGCGACCGGCTTGTGGTCGAAAACCGCGCCGGTTCGGCCAACCTCGCCGAGACCTCCGCCTTCATGGATGATGTGAAGCGCATTCTCGTGTTCTCCGACGCAGGCGGCACGGGAAGGAGCTATCACGCCGAACTGTCGGCCCGAAACCGTCGCTTGCGGGTCCATTATCTGCTCGAGCCCGGCTGGAAGGCCGACGCCGCGATCCAGGGGCTCGGCCGGACCAACCGGACCAACCAGGCGCAGCCGCCGCTGTTTCGGCCCATCGCGACCGACGTGAAGGCGGAAAAGCGCTTCCTCAGCACCATCGCGCGTCGGCTCGACACGTTGGGAGCCATTACGCGCGGCCAGCGCCAGACCGGAGGGCAGGGGCTGTTTCGGCCGGAGGACAATCTCGAAAGCCAGTACGGGCGCGATGCGTTGCGCCAACTCTACACGCTGCTGGTGCGGGGCAAGGTCGAGGGATGTTCGCTCGAAAGGTTTGAGGATGCCACCGGCCTGAAGCTGACCGATGCCAATGGGCTCAGGGATGATCTGCCGCCGATCACGACCTTCCTGAACAGATTGCTCGCGCTTACCATTGAGCTTCAGAATATCCTGTTCACCGTTTTCGAGCAGCTCCTGACCGCTCGGATCGAGGGGGCGGTTGCGTCCGGCGCATATGATGTCGGGCTGGAAACGCTCCGCGCCGAGAGCTTTGTCGTTACCGACCGGCGGACGATCTATATCCATCCGGGCACCGGTGCCGAGGCCCGGCTGCTCACGATCATCCAGCGTCAGCGGAACCATCCTGTGGGGCTCGATGACGCTCTCGATCGTCTCTCCGATCGCCGTGCAGTCCTGCTGGTCAATGAGCGGTCGGGGCGCGCCGCCGTGCAGGTCCCGGCGGCCAGCGTGATGCTCGACGACGGTGACATCGAACAGCGCGTTCGCCTGATCCGGCCGATGGAGCAGCACACGGTCCCCCTGGGCATGATGGCGGAAAGCCACTGGGCGAAGGCGGACCATCAATGCTTTGCCGCGGCCTGGCGAGCGGAGCTTGCCGAGATTCCCGAGTTCACGGAAAGCACGGTCCATGTCGTTGCGGGCCTGCTGTTGCCCATCTGGAAGCGACTGCCGAACGAATCGACCCGCGTCTATCGGCTTCAGACTGATGCCGGCGAACGCATCATCGGTCGCAAGGTTTCGGCTAGCTGGGTCGCAAATCTCCTTGCTGCGGAGGCGCCCGCGCTGACGCCGAACGCTGCCTTTGCCGCGCTGATGGAGGGACGGACCGTCATTGATCTCGCGGAGGGACTTAAGCTTCGCCGCGTCCGGGTCATGGGCGCGTACCGCATCGAGCTGTCGGGATTCAACGACACGATGCGCGATCGCCTCCGGGCTTACGGCCTCTTCGGGGAGATCATTTCCTGGAAGCTGCGGATGTTCGTGCCCGCGGACGGGAAGGGCGTCGAGATCCTTTCGAACGTGCTCGGCACCTATCCTGTCGCGCGCATCAGTGATCGGGAGGCCGCGTGATGTCTCGCGATGCTTCCGAACTGGCACGCCGGCTTGCGCGCGAGGCCGAGGCGGTGTGTCGACACTATCTCTCCAACGGCAAGCGGTCGGGGCGGTACTGGGTGGTCGGCGACGTCCACAACACCCCGGGCCGTTCATTGTTTGTGCGGCTCCTGGAATCGCCGAAGGGCGCCGCCGGCAAGTGGACCGATGCCGCAACCGGGGAGCATGGCGATCTCCTCGACATCATCCGCGAATGCCGGGGTTTCCGCGACTTCAGCGAGGTCGCCGCGGAAGCGCAGCGGTTTCTGAAACTGCCTCGTTGCGAGCAGAAATCGGCCCCGAAACCCGTTCGTTCGCGTGCGTCGGCCGGATCGCAGCAAGCCGCCCGACGGCTCTTTGCGATGTCGCGCCCGATCGACGGAACGGTGGTTGAAAGGTATTTGCAGCGTCGCGGAATAGCCCGTATCCGCCATGGCGGAAGTCTCCGCTTCCACCCTCGTTGCTACTATCGGCCGGACGAGCATTTGCCGGCCGAAACCTGGCCCGCGATGATCGCCTGCGTCACAGACCTCGATGGACGCATCACTGGTGTGCACCGTACCTGGCTCGACCCGGGCGGGTTTGATCGCGTGCGGCTCGGCAAGGCTCCGATCGACACGCCACGACGCGCCATGGGCGACCTGCTCGGCAACGCCGTTCGCTTCGGCGCGGCGGACGACGTGCTCGCGGCCGGCGAGGGTATCGAGACGATGCTATCGCTGCGTTACGCATTGCCGGCCTTGCCCGTGGCTGCAGCGCTGTCGGCCAATCACCTTTCAGCCATGTTGCTGCCGTCGGGCCTGCGTCGGATCTACATCGCCCGCGATGCCGACGCCGCCGGAGATGCTGTGCAGGCAACCCTCACCCGGCGTGCGCAAGACGCCGGCATCGAAGCGGTCGTACTGTCGCCCCGGCTGGGGGACTTCAACGAAGATCTGCACATCTGCGGTCTTGAGGGCCTCCGAGCGGCGTTGTGGCTTCAACTCGTACCAGAGGACGTCGTCCGCTTCCTGCATTCGTCGACGGTCGTCGCGGAATAGCTCCGGCATTTCGACGTCGTCGTTGTCGGTCGCGGAGGACCAATGCCGGAAGAGGACACGACCTCGGCCTTCTAGAGGGCGATCGGACGGCAGGCGGGTGCGGGCCGGCAATGGCTGCGCCCGGCTATTTTCCGCCGCGCGCCGGCGATGAGAAGACACATCATGCTATCTGGCCCGCGCGCTTTGCATCGCGAGGCAAAATAGCCGGGCTGCGCCATCCTCCGCTGCCGCTTCGGCCCTATCGGGTTCTGGCCCGTTCCGCCTGCCGTCTGAGTGATCGCCACGAAGGCCGCGATGGGCGCGGCCGCTTCCGGCAAAGGACTCTCCACGATGACCGATCGTGACGACATCGAACCGCCGCATGCCGCATCTCCAACCGATCACGTTCTCGCCGAGCTACAACTCTACGGCTATCGCCCCTTCGACGACCAACCAGATGCACGGCCCCTTCCCGAGGGCCGGATCATCGCCGGCGCCGTCGCGGATATCTTCGATGCCCTGGTTGCCACGTTGAGCGATACTCGGCTTGAGCCGGACCTTGACGATCTGCTCTGGTCGACCGTCAACCTGTTCCATCGCGCTGTCGACCGCATCGGTCGCCAGCTCGACGATAACGAACAGGCGCAGCGGAAGAGCCAGCTTGAGCAAAACGGCTCCGAGGTGCAATCGGTCGAACTCGAGCGCCTGACGGCCGAAGGTCTCACGCTCATCGAGCGTCGCAACTGCCTGGAACTGTTCCGCGACCAGGCCTTGGAACGCTTTGAAACTCACACGGGCTCGTCCTGGCGTCCCCGATCGGGATCACTGGTGAACCACCGCACGATGACCGCAGCGATGATCGATTCCCGTGACTTCATCGCCGCCAAGCGTCGCGCCGAGACCGAGCTCATGTTACCTCCAGGACCGAAGATTGCACTCACCGGCGGGCTCGATTTCAACGATCACAACCTGATCTGGGAACGCCTCGACAAGGTCCACGCCAAACATCCCGACATGGTTCTGTGTCATGGCGGCTCCCCGAAAGGCGCCGAACTGATCGCCTCCAAATGGGCGAACAATCGCAAAGTGCCTCAAATCGCCTTCAAGCCCGACTGGACGAAACATGCCAAGGCCGCACCCTTCAAGCGCAACGACGCGATGCTCGAACTCCTGCCGATTGGCGTCATGCATTTTCCGGGTACGGGAATCCAGGACAACCTCGCCGACAAGGCCAAGCGGCTCGGCATCCCTGTCTGGAGGTTCGGCGGCGCGTGAGCGCCGCCTGCTCGCCCTTGGCATCAAAGCGGAGTTGCAGGCGCCGCAACTCCGCCTCGTTTCGGCTCTAAGCGCGGATTTGCGCCATGGTGGTGGTGGAGGGCGCGGCGGATAAATCCATGCACATGGAGCCACCACCATGCTCACCTTTGGGCTTGTTCTCAACACACTCGGAATCGGTTTGTTCTGCTGGGCGATCTTCGCGCTCGCGGTGCATGCCCTGCCGTTCTTTGTTGCGCTGAGTATCGGGACGACGGCATTACAAGGCGGCGCCGGCGTGGCCGGCGCATTGCTTATCGGTACGGCCGGCGGCGCGGTGACGCTTGTCTTCGGTCAGGCCGCCGCCGCCAGCGCTCGATCCTTGACCTTGCGTTTCGCGATCGCATTCGCAGTTCCGGCCGCTGTTGCCGGCTACCATGTTGTGTCGGCCCTGTCCCGGATCGGGGTACCTTCGCCGGCCTGGCGGGAGGGGTTTGCTTGCCTGGGGGCGCTTTACATCGGCGGCGCGTCGTGGGTGCGCTTGACCGCATTTACGGAGTCCGGCGTGTTCGAGCGGGCCGGGCTGGTGGGCAGGCCCTCACAACCAATTCTTACGGGCGCCAGGTGCGGGCACGATCGCTCGCCGCCTTCATCGTCGAACAGGTTGGCATAAATCGGCGCATTGAAACGAGGGATGATCGGGACCTGAGCGGGGTGGGGCAGTCCTCTTCGAAGCGCTTCCACCAACCCCAAAGCATTCCGGCCAGCTAGCCCACTCAGCTGCGGCGGAGCGGCGTGTCTTGATGATTCCTCGGAGACAATACCGCCCTTTGCTGCAGATTGTTTCTTTTTCTGCCGGATTTCGTTCGGGCCTCTTGCTCAGCACAACCGAGCTACGCCACGTTCTCCCGAGATTGCGGTTGAGCACGCGGACGCACGTGGCCTCGTTGATGGCTGGATCTGGCCAAAGACCGGCTTCGCCTCGATCGTCTGAGCCGCAACGCCGTTGATGCGACTTTCTTCCCCTGGGCTGCGCCCATTCCTCGCGAGACAAGAAAGTCGCCACAACGGCGTCCTCCGCTGCGCTCCGGCCCGCAACAGCGGGTGCGTCGCCGATCGTCCTTGGCCTCTAGATCGCCATCGAGGCCGCGGTGGTCGCGGGCTCGAAACACAACAGGAGAAGTGACATGGCTAACATCGGTTCTTTCAAGAAGGTCGGCAACGATTTCCAGGGCGAGATCATCACCCTGAGCCTGCAGGCCAAGGGCGTCCGCATCGTCGCCGAGACCAACCGCTCCAACGACAACGCTCCCAGTCACCGCATCTATGTGGGCCGCGCGGAAATCGGGGCCGCCTGGGCGAAGCGCTCCGAAGAAGGACGCGACTACCTCTCGCTCAAGCTCGACGATCCCTCGTTCAACGCACCGATCTACGCCAACCTGTTCGACGATGAAGGTGGCGAGGGCTACAACCTGCTCTGGTCGCGGCCGCGCAAGAGCGGCGAGTGACACACCATCAAAGCCCCGCCCGAGTAACTCGGGCGGGGCTCCTTCTTCAGCCGACAGCAAGGCGGAGCGCCGGACGATCAATCTGAAGTCCACGACGGGTATGGTTTTCGCTTTAGGCTTTGGGCCGGCTGCAAAATTTTCACCAGGCGAGATAAGGTCGACATGGCTAGCCGAGGTGTCACGGCCGGAACACGCTGCCGCTGCCACAACCGCGTGAGTTCGTTAGCTCTACTCCCATCTGCGCATGATCTGGTCATGAGCGGCGGACTAGATTTTTGATCCATGCCAACGTGTTCCGAGCCACTTCTAGCCGCGCGCAACGGAGCGTGTTCAGAGCGAGATAGCGGGATCCTTTGTACGAAGCACTCCAATCTGAAACCTAGATGACAGGCGCGAAACGAGATTATTCGTCCGTCGCGTACTGTGTTTGTAGGAGCGCAGCCTACGGGTCCAAGGTATGGATGCCCGAATCATGGCAGTCAGCATTAGCAGCCGCCCTGAAGCAGGTGGAGTGCACGTTGTGGACGGACAACTACGAACGACAGCGCAACGAGCTTTTCTGGGCTGGTGGGAATGGGTATTTCAGGCCGCGCGGCGTCTCTTTCCCGAGCTGAAGGTGAGCAGGGGGCCGGCCCCACCTGGTTTGCCAGCTGTTGGCGACTGGGTACGCCTTCGGGGGCATGGGCATGATGAGCGGTGCGGCGAGGTTCTCTGGATATTTAAGAACTCGGCCGGTGTGAAGTGGATTGTCGGAGATGACGGCCGCGTTCTGCCGGATGAACTGCACATCGTTCACCTGTACGAACTGGAGAAACTATCGTGAGCTTCGGCTGGCATCCAAAATTGCACTTGGCTCCGGCCGGTATGAATGGAGCCGCGGACGCGGCTCTTTGCTCTGCGCAGAGCGATACCTAGTCGGCAAGTCGTCTTGATTATGAACTGACGAGGCGAGTCAAAACGCCTGCGCGACTTTGTTACCCCAGACACTCTTTTGCTGGAATCGCGGACTGAGACGAGGCATAGGCGCCCGGAATGAGCGAGGAGGCGTGTTTCGCGTGTCGCGTGCGTTATCGTACACCAGAAACGACGCTGCTTTCCCGCGTCATATCTGACGCAAATGGTGCGGCTGGTACCGTTGTGACGCATTTTGGGCACGGCAGCAGAGCGCGCGCGCCTGCTGGTGCATTCCGTACAAACCTTTCTGCACAGATAGCGAGCGTTGTCTGTCAGATAAACTGGGCCTATTTCGTGGTGCGGGTGAACGAGGCAGACCAATGCAAGGTTGTCGCGCGATCCTCTCCTCGCACTTTTGGTTTTTCTAATTCGTCGATGCGGCAGGCTCGACTTGAACTTTTCCGTTTGGAGGCAAGACATGCCGACGCAACTTCCCGCTTCTATTGAGGCTTCAGACCGGTCCGATCGAACATCGCTGTCTTGTGTGCGGCTGTTCATTATTCTGTGGGCTCTCATGATGTTGCTTGTTGCATCGCTTCGAGATCCTTGGTTCGCGTCCGACGGAATTGATAGTTTTCAGCGTCTTGCCGCTTTCTGAGGCGAGACGCGCCGCAGCGCTTGAATCATTCCGTTTGCGGCTGGCGCTCGGGCGCTCTCAGCTCGTCTGAAGTTCTCGCGGGAGACGACCGGGGCGCTGATGCTTTCGGGGGGCCTCGCCAACACATCTTTGGTGGGCCTGCCGATGATCGAGGCGTTCTTTGGCGCGCCCGACATGGCAACCGGCATCCTCATCGACCAGCTCGGCACCTATCTCGTGCTGAGCACGCTGGGCATTACAGTTGCAGCGATCTATTCGGCAGGCTCGGCCTCGGGCAGAGGCTTCGCTTCCGTGATGACGGCGCGCGGAGGCCCTTTTGTACGAAACGATCCAGTCTGAAGCCGACATGACACGCTCGTGGCGAGAACGCGATTGCTCGTTCCTTACGTGCAGTGTTTGTCGGAGCGCTCTGAAACGCGATGTCGTAAGAGGTGTCGCGGCCCAAAATCGGAAGCCCCGTGAGTCTCTGGCACAGCGTGGCTTACCGCTTTCAGCGGCAAGGGGGCAGGCCCCGCCATGTATCCAGGATGGACCACGCGCCATAAGCAGTGCCCGGCGTCTGCAGGACCTCACGAATACCAGTATCCTCGATGTCCGAAACGTCGATGTCGACGGTCGGGCCGGCGACACGACCTGCCCCTGGTGGATCAAAGCTGTGAAGGAACGTTCTGGTCATAGCGCCAGCGCTCGCCGAAGATCGTCGTGCTCAAACGCGCTTGCCATACGGTTGATCTCGGCCGACCGGGCGCCGACTGCCTTGGCGATGTTGCGCCATGTGGCGGTGATCGTTGCGACTTCCCTTATGATCGAGCGGGCCTGCGCCAGCGTCAGCCCGAAGTACGTTGACGCGGCCTCAAGCAGGTCGAGCGAGCAGGTGCCTTCGTCCAGATCGATGTTTGTGGTCAGCACGCGCGCCTTCACATCGGTTGGCACGGGATTGAGATCATAAGCCGGAGACAGTGACCATCCGGCCTTTCCCAGCCAGAGGAAGCCGTGGTTGCGCAGGTGGTCGTCGACATTGGAGATCAGCACGTTGAAGACGACGCGCCGATAGAGGGCATGGGCGTCGGTCTTTCCCTGCGCGCCATGCTGTGCGAGAGCGTCGACAATCTCCGGATAGCTGCCACGCTCGCCGTCCCTGGCGCCCATCATTGCCATCGCTGACAGGAAGGGGATGCGGGTCGCACCGTCGCGATCGAAGCGTCGCGATAGCATGACCGCCTTGCCGGCCACTTCGATGAGTTCGTGTTGCGGGGTGGCGATGCCGGCTTGGCTGGCCAGTCGCAGCGCGATCTCCTCCCAGGTTTCCATGCTGTAGTCGTCGGTTTCCTTTGGAAACTTGGCGATGGAGAGGTTGCCGTGCTGGTCGATGACCGATGCCTTTGGCCGCGCGCCGCCAAGGGAGGAGCCGGGCGCGAAGATGACCTGAAGGTCTTCGTCCGTTTCCTCGTCCCGGAGAATGCGCTCGGTGATCTGGAGAAGCGGGGCGAGTTCGATTAGGGCCGGTACGCCGCCGCGGATCGGCGCCTGAAAGGCGTCTTCGCCGACCCAGCGGAATCGGAGTGCGCCGAGCCGCGTCTCGTCGGCGACGCCGAGCAGGTAATCGCTTTCAGCAAGCGTGCGGACGCCACGACCTTCGCGGTCGGCGAGGCGGCGTTCGGCGCGCTGCATGAGACGGCGGCCCCAGGTATCGGGCGCGGAGTCGCCGATGGAGCCGAAAGTCGCGAGGCCGGCAGCGGGAGCGAAGGTGCCGCGCGTCAGCGCGAGGGCTGGCTCCAGCGAGAACCGGTCAGCGTCCTCGAGCCATGAGCCGTCATACTCGAAAAGGATGGTCTCCGCGCCGCGAACGCGATTGCTCCTCGCCAGTCCGATGGGACGCGTGTGGCCGCCCAGATCGATATGCACCTCGAAGTCAGCCATGTCGTGAGGCTCGGGTCTTGCGTTTGAGGTGGACATGCTTGGGCAATTCGGCGGTGGCCAGGGCCTGTCCGATGCTGTCGTTGCTGATATCGGCGATCTTGCTCAGACCATCGAGCAGACCGAGCGCCTGAAGGACGCCCGCGTAGATGCCAATGCTTACGTTGGTGTCCCCAGCCTCGACCCTTTGCAGGGTCGAGCGGGACGTGAAGGCGCGCTCGGCCACGACTGCCATCGGAAGCCGCCGACGTCGACGAGCATCGTGGATGTCCGCGCCGAGCTTGCGCGTGGCTCGCCGAACGGCAGCAGAGGGATTGTGTGGGGTCGGCATTTGTCACCTTCACGCTACAGATTTGGCAATTATGTAGCACGAAGATTACAATTTCTCCAGGGGCCGTGAGGTTAACAAAATCGCAATTCTGACCCTCTGTCCTTGATCGGTGGCGGGAAACCGGGAAAAAATCGACGGCTCTTGAACGCGGGCGGACGCCTCAATGCGCCTTTGGCGCCGAGGCGGCCACCGATCTCGTGTCCAACGCTGTGCAGCGGCGCTGGTGGCAGGTGCACACCGCTGACACAGACACAAAGCAGGTGTTCCGGCCTGTTGACCTCCGTTTCCGAGAGGTCATCCGCAAGGTTGAGGTCGTGTTTCATCCCGACGAGGAAGGGCGCGACCTTGGGCTGGAGGATCTGGGCGACGGCCAACGTTCGTTGTTCGATCTCGCGATGACCCCGTGACCCTCGACATCGAAGGCCGGATCGCCGACGGCTCCGCCAGCGCTGCATTCCAGGCCGGTAGCATCCCGTTGCTGGCCCTGACCCTCATCGCGGTCGAAGAACCCGAGAACAAGCTCGCCCCCTTCTATCTGTCGCGCATCGTGCGCCAAATCGAGGAGCTGACCGTTTGGGGGCAGGCTTTCATCTCGAGCCGTTCGGCGAGCAACCTCGCCCGCGTTGATCCCGGCCAGGTCCGGTACTTTCGGCCGGAGCCCGCCGACCGAACCGCGCGCATAATAGGGCATTCGGCTACCCGAGAATGACGAAGACGCCGCCAACTTCGTGCGGGAAGCCGTCCGCACGCACTCCGAACTTTCTTTCGCGCGGTTCGTCATTCTCGGTGAGGCGCGTCAGAAGAGGTGGTGTCGCCGCGCCTTCGCATGGCGTTTGACAGCTGGTGCATGCTGGCCGTGCGCTGGTGCCCGGCGGCTATCGCGCATTGTTTCGGCCAGTGTCTCGCAAGGGATAGGGCAGGGGTACCGAAAAGCGTCCCCGCATGTTCGGCATCCCCCTAAGGGCTTCTGCTCCGCCATCGTGACCGCCGCCGCGCAAGTCCATTCGCTTGCGCTCCAGACGATCACTGAGGCTCGAAAATGCCCGATCCGAACGCCGGCTTGCCGCCGCGATACCTGCGAACTCCCGAAGCTGCACGCTTTCTGGGTCTGTCCGGCCGGACGCTTGAAAAGCACCGCACCTACGGCACGGGCCCGACCTACCGCAAGCTCGGCGGCCGCGTTGTCTATTCGCTTGAGGATCTCAAAGCGTGGGTTGACCGCGGAGCCAAGACGTCGACGAGCGATCCAGGCGCAGGATCGGTGTTGCCGGCCAAACGTCACACACCCATTCCGTATGCAGGCAAGGAGCGACGTTGACCATGTCGGACGGCAACTCGTCTCCTCACAGAAAGCGCTATTCGGAGCGCGACCAACTCGATCTGTTCCGTACCATTCCCGGCGACCTGGCGCCCCGCGATGCGCAAGATCTGATGGCTTACCCGTTCTTCTCGTTGGCAAAGTCAAAACGCGTAGTGCCGATCGCCTTCCACGCAGGAACCATCTCGATCCGAGTCGAGGCGGTGCCTGAACATGGCATGGCGACCATCTGGGACGCGGACGTTCTGATCTGGGCTGCGTCACAGGTGGTCGAGGCCCGCGACGCTGGTCTGAAGACATCGCGGCTGATGGCCGCTACGCCATATGAGATCCTGACATTCGTCGGTCGTGGCACTAGCGGGCACGACTACGACCGCCTCAAAGCTGCGCTCGATCGGCTGCAATCGACCACCGTATTGACATCAATCCGTCAGCCAACGGAACGACGAGCGCATCGCTTTTCGTGGATCAATGAATGGAAAGAGACAGCCGATGTGCACGGCGAGCCCCGGACTGGAGCTGATACTGCCGGACTGGTTCTATACCGGCGTTCTTAATGACGCGCTCGTCCTGACCATCGACCGCGCGTATTTCGATTTGACTGGGGGATTGGAACGGTGGCTCTACCGTCTCGTGCGCAAGCACGGCGGCCGTCAAAGTGGTGGCTGGAGCTTTGATCTCGCGCACCTGCACGCCAAGTCGGGTACCCTTTCGCCGCTCAAGCACTTCGCTTACGATCTGCGTCAGATCGTTCGTCGCCAAACCTTGCCGGGGTATCAGCTTCTCATCACGAACGACCCGAATGGCGGAGAGCGATTGAACTTCGCTCCGGCTTCCCAGGAGCCGCTCACCCGACGATTGCACAAGCACCGCGCCCTCTTCAGAGCGGTGGATAGGCTGTGAATCTCCTCGTGCTATCAGGGACCAGAACCCTCGTGCGATCGGGGACCGGACCCTCGTGCTATCGGGGACGAAAAGCGCGGCTAAACTCTTGCCACGCGGATACTTCGCGCCGCCGTAACTTTGCTAACCCGGAATCCTTCGGATTCCTTCTAACGGATCTGTGCCCATCGGCTCTAACCGTGAGACCTGGTCCGGGCGCTCCACAGCGCCGATGCCCGCATTCTTCACCACGATCGCTCTGCCGTTCGCAAAACGGCACCTGCGATGCGCCGGCGGCTGGGCATCGACTTCTTTCTTTCATACCTCTCTCGACCAAGCGGAGGCCGTCAGGTGAGCAACCACACCACTGTTGAGCTGTTGTGGCTCGAGAAGCGCATCGAGAACCGGGTTCGGTTTGGCCGTGCCGCTTCGGAGAAGATCATTGACGGTCATCGGCGCGTCCTTTCGTTTGCGCCCGGCAGCATCTTCGCATTCGTGCGTTGGACGTCGAATGACTTTGGGGCGTTGCTGTCTCGGATCGACATTTTGCGCGCGGTCGCACCGGGACAGCGATACTCGACAGTTCCTTGCATCAACCCCGGCGGCGACAGCCTTCTGCGGCTATCTGGCTGGCCCAAGGTCGAGCAAGTGCTGCACTTGATCGAGGCCGTGGAAGCGCTCGGCATTAATCCAGCCGACGCCGCTCCCGAATATTGGCATCACGTGCACAACCGCGTGTCTGTCAACGAAAACCCGCGGATATACACCCGCTCGCGCCACGAAGCTTGGCTTAATCGGCGAAGGATAGCACCCTGATGCAGCGGCCCGCTACGATTTTGGCAGCGATCGGGGCTGTGGCTCTCGTCATGTCGGCGGGTCAACAGACCACGCCAGTCTACATCTGGAACGTGTCCGAAAGCGTCCCGATCGGGCTCTATCGTTTGCAAGAACTCCGCTCGCTGCGGGTCACCGAGCTTGTGGCTGCTCGTCCTCCGGAGCCGCTGGCCAGCTTTCTTGATTTCAACGGCTATTTGCCGAGCGGGGTTCCGATGCTGAAGCGCGTGTTGGCGCTGCCGGGGCAAACAGTCTGCAGAACTGGGCTCACCATTGCCGTCGACAATATCGAGGTGGGTCATGCACGCGAGCGTGATGGCCGCGGACGACCACTGCCGGCCTGGCAGGGCTGCCGCGTCATCGCCCGAGACGAAGTGTTTCTCATGAACTGGCAGTCCACAGCCTCGCTCGATGGCCGCTATTTCGGGCCAATCGCGCGATCCGCAGTGATTGGGCAGGCACTTCCGGTGTGGACCGGTGAGGAGTGATCATGTCCAGCTTCCGCGATTGGTCTGTCATCAAGCCGTTTTGCTCGCGCCAATACTCATCCTTCGTTTCGGCCATATCGACAACGATCGACAGGCCCAACCGGTACTCTCGCATGCCGCAAGATCGGGCCAAAGTCGCTTTCTGCCTGAAAACAAAGCGTCGATTGCCGTCTTTAATTATTGTTTGCTGTCTCGGCGTCCTTCTGAGGGGCGGACTGCCCTCGGCCGGCGGCGCGGAGCCCGCATCGCGTGCACAAGCGAGGCGCCTGTCGAATCCGACTTCCGTCACACCGTACACATCCTCGATCGTCGAAGCCTCGCATCGATGTGGAATCCCGGAGCATTGGATCGAGGAAGTTATCGAGATCGAGAGCGGTGGAAAACCGAATGCCGTATCGGCGCGCGGAGCTCTCGGATTGATGCAGATCATGCCGCAGACTTGGGTCGAGCTGAGCGTTCGATATGGTCTCGGCCTGGACCCGTTTGATCCGCACGACAACATTCTTGCCGGTACGGCATACCTTCGCGAGATGCTCAATCGATTCGGATCAGCAGGTTTTCTTGCTGCCTACAACGCAGGACCGAAGCGGTATGAAGAGCACCTGGCATGGGGGCGATCGCTTCCGGATGAAACACAAGCCTACGTCCAGCGTCTTGCACCGTTGCTTGGCATAGGTCAACTGGAGCATGGCAGCGCGGTTATCACACGAATGGTCGACTGGCGACAGGCGACCGTGTTTGTTCGTCGATCCGAGAGTTCGTTCGTTAACGGCTCATCCACATCGATTGAGCAATCACTGAGCTTTCCCAAAGATACGCCTCGCGCACACGCAACCGCATTTCGACCTCGCGCGGCGGATCTGTTTGTGCGTCGTTCAGGCGAGCGACAGTCGCGATGACAGTAATCGCATGTCCTCGCATGCTGTCGAAAGTACTCGCAGCTTTGAGCGCGGTGGCCACAAGGGAAGGACCAGGCGACGGGGAGGGCAGGATAAAAGCCGCAAGGTGCGGCCGGTCGGTCGGGGCATGGAACACCAGCAAATTCCAGTGCTGCTGCGAACATTGCGAATATCGCGCGCAATTTTCCTATTTGAATAACGCGCTGGTCTCGCTCAGCTTTCGACACCCTGAGGAGCACTGCATGACTGATAACGACGATTTCCGCGTCCGTCCGGGCCGCATCCGCTCCACGCGTGCGTCGCGGACAAGACCGTTTCTGGCGCAGGCGCTCAAGGCTGCTCAGAAGGCCGGCGGTATTTCGCGAGGTGCCGGCAGCCGTGGCGGCAAGTTTGGGCGCGGCCGTGCAGCGAGCCTTGCCGCCAACCGTCTGCTCAACAGCAGGGCCCGCGCGGTTATGGTAAAGGCGCGTGTGGTCCGCCGGATGCGCTTGCCGGGCGCGCTGCGAGCTCATATTGGCTATCTTCAGCGCGACGGGGTTACCCGGGACGGGGCACGCGGCAAACTTTTTGACGCGGCGGGAGATGATGCCGACGGTCGTACTTTCGCCGACCGATGTGAAGGTGATCGGCATCATTTCCGGTTCATCGTCTCGCCCGACGATGCCGGCAAACTCGCCAATCTGCGCGACTTTACCCGCGAGCTCATGGACCAGGCCTCGCAGGACCTTGGCACTCGGCTGGACTGGGTTGCCATCGATCACTGGAACACCGAGCATCCGCATATCCACATTCTGGTGCGGGGGCAGGCGGATGACGGAAGGGACCTCGTCATTAGCCGTGAGTATGTCTCAACGGGACTACGGGCACGCGCTGGCGAGCTCGTCACCCGCGAGCTTGGTCTGCGCTCGGAGCTCGAGATCCGCCGCCAGCTCGAAGCGGATTTGACCGCCGAACGTCTCACCACGCTCGATCGCGGACTCGCCCGGGAAGCGGGGGCTGCCGACGGGGTCATCGATTTGAGGCCGAACCGGGATGCCGGCGCAGACCCACTGCGGGAGTTTCGGATCGGCCGGATGCGGACGCTGGAACGGCTGGGCCTGGCCGAGCCTGCCGGGCCCGCTCGCTGGGTGCTCGCTCCCGACGCGGAGCCTCGATTGCGCGCGCTCGGCGAGCGCGGCGACATCATCAAGCGGCTACACAAGAGCCTCGCGAAGGATGGCGCGGCACGCCCACCATCATCCTGGGCGCTCGAAGGCGAGCGCCACGGCGAGCCCATCATCGGCCGTCTCATCGCTCGGGGACACGACGACGAGCTTAAAGGCTCAGCGTTTGCCATCGTCGACGGTACTGACGGACGCGTGCATCACCTGAAATTTTCGAGCATCGAAGCAACCGGCGATGGGCCGATCGGCGGCATTGTGGAACTCCGGCGCTTCGAAGACGGGCATGGCCGAGCACGGATCGCGCTTGCAGTGCGCTCCGAGCTTACTGTTGACCAGCAGGTCGCGGCGGAAGGCGCGACCTGGCTCGACCGGCAGCTGGTGGCACGCGACTCTGCCCGGCTTTCGCGCGCCGGCTTTGGTGCCGAGGTGCGACATGCGCTTGATCGGCGCAGCGACATACTAGCAGGGCAGGGGCTCGCACGCCGGTCGGGAGACAAGGTGACGCTCGGCCGCAACTTGATCGAGACACTTCGCGGCCGCGAACTCGAAGCGGTAGGCCGGTGCTTAGCCTCCGAAACCGGACTGACGCATTTGCCTGCCGATACAGGCGAATCCGTTTCGGGGATCTATCGTCGCAGGCTGTCGCTTGCCTCAGGCCGTTTTGCCATGATCGACAACGGGCTCGGCTTTCAGCTCGTGCCCTGGATACCGACGCTCGAGCGCGAACTGGGGCGCCAGGTGAACGGCATCGCCGGTCCTGCCGGCGTAGATTGGAGCTTCGGTCGGAAACGCGGGATCTCGCTTTGATCCATCGATCACCCTCAGACTGCGATCTCGGATGTGCGTCCGGTTTGTGCCCGCATCCGAAGATCCTCTATGCACAAGCGAATTATGCAACAAGGAGCCGCCAGTGCTCCGTGGCGCAAGTTGGGTCGGCGTTCGAGCCGCCGGGGCAACGACCAAAGGCAGACCTTGGCGGCCTCTCCTTGAGCCACTCCAGCCGACACAGCTTTTGAGAGAGAACATGTACATCGATGACGAGGCGGGCCGCACAACAAGCCGTACCTGCTCACTCCGCCGGCTTTATCGTTCCGATCTTCGGCTCGATGTCCACGCGTTCGATCTGGACGACGAAACATACGCCACAAACCAAGCTGTACTTGGACGATCGCTGGCGCAATCGGACAGGGCCAGTCGGTGCTCAGTATGTCGCCGCCCAAAAGCGCCTGACAGCATCAAAGCGACCACCAAGCTCGCGCAAGCGCGCTGTTCCGGCATCCGTCACGAGGAAGACCTCCGCCTGCCCACCGCATGCCGACACTGCGTTTAAGCAAGACCCAGCCTTTTCTGACGGCGCGCTCCTTGGCAGTAAGGCGGTTTGGATGGAGCGTGTAGGGTCGCGACCAGTTGCCCCAAGTCTGGGATGCCACTGGCATCGGGGTGAGGATCGCCCTTTAGCGACGTTGAACCAGCCATGTGGGTCTCGTTGTCGTACCCGACCGCTCACGTCAGGGTCGACGGACATCTCGGCACGAAGGAAGCTCTCGCAGCGTCGGGGCCAGGTTGAAGACGCGACCGGCCGAGACCCTAGGGCAATTGCTGCCACACGCCGGGTCTTAACCCGGCCCGCCAGGATCGCGCGAAAGTGGCAGCTGAACGCAGGATTTAAGCATCAACGTGCCGTCAAATGCATCAATCCGGAGGAAATCTTCGTTAGGAAATACAGATCTTGAGGCACTGCTTGAGACGCAATCGGATTGAAGCGTAGGCGACGTCATAGTGAATACAAAAAAGGCGGAGGTTCAAGAGGCCAATAGAAACCGCTGGCAGCTCATCGACCGGGTCGTTGCTTGGATACGCCGCTCAACTGTGAGCCGGGCTCGAGCAATAGAGAGAGCTCCTGCGTCCTATCGGATACGAAAGGACATCGGGTTGGCCCGAGATAACCCGAAACCAATATCCGACCGAATGGACGAGATGAGAAGAAGGCATGGCGGCTGGTTTTAGCCGCCGGATTTGCAATCTATCAGTTCTGCCTTCCAGCGATCAATGCCGGCCACGCACAGATCTGCAAAAAGACCTAGCGCTTTAGCTTCGGCGTGATGGGTGCTTGCGCAATTTAGAGCTGCCGTGCGCGCTTGAGTATCGTGCCGGCGCAACACGACGCGAGATCATCGAGGCTTGGGATCAATTCGATCGCGCTTTGCAACGCATCATCGTCCCACCGCATGGCGAGCCTCGGGAACCGCAGGCGATCCGTGCGCGGACCCGCCGATTCACGCGCCAGGACGCGCGCGAGTGCGATGCGCGGGCGGGCTTAGTTGTGCGCAGGCCAAGGATGCTATCCACATCTCCGCTCCATGTCCGCAACCAAGATCATTTGGCATCAAGTCATCCTGGTCTGTCTCGTCGTGCTCGCGTTCCTCTGGGCGGCAACCGAATGGACAGCGTGGCGACTTGCCTTTCAGCCACAGCTTGGACCCGCCTGGTTCAACCTTGGGCATTGGCCGATCTACCAGCCGACCGCCTTCTTCCCCTGGTGGTTCAAATTCGATGCTTACGCGCCAATAATATTCCTTGAGGGCGGCGCCATCGCCGCCAGTGGTGGCCTCGCGGCAATCGCACTCGCGATGATGCTCTCCGTTCTGCGCGCGCACGAGGCGAGAAACGTCACCACGTACGGCTCGGCACGCTGGGCGGATGCACGCGAGGTGAGGCGGGCCGGACTTTTGGGCCCTGATGGCGTGGTACTCGGCCGCTTCGAGGACAATTATCTGCGGCATGACGGGCCCGAGCACGTGCTCTGCTTTGCCCCCACACGCTCCGGCAAGGGCGTTGGCCTTGTCATACCGACACTTTTGACATGGCCCGCCTCCACAATTGTCCACGACATCAAGGGTGAAAACTACCAGTTGACCTCTGGCTGGCGCTCGCACATCGGGCCGGTGCTGTTATTCGATCCGACCGATCCAGCCAGTGCCGCATACAACCCCCTTCTCGAAATTCGCCGTGGCGACTGCGAAGTGCGAGACGCTCAGAATATCGCGGATATTCTTGTCGATCCGGAAGGGGCACTCGAACGCCGGAATCATTGGGAAAAGACCAGCCACTCTCTCCTTGTCGGTGCGATCCTGCATGTCCTCTACGCCGAGGCCGACAAGACCCTCGCCGGTGTCGCCAATTTCCTTTCGGATCCATCCCGTTCGATCGACGTGACTCTCAACGCAATGCTGGCGACACCGCATCTTAAAACCAGCGTTCATCCCGTCGTTGCCTCAGCCGCGCGCGAGCTTCTCAATAAAAGCGAGAACGAGCGTTCGGGCGTACTCTCAACCGCCATGAGTTTCCTCGGCCTCTACCGAGATCCCGTGGTCGCGAAAATCACCGCGCGTAGTGACTGGCGAATCCGCGATCTGGTGGACGGTGTGCAGCCCGTCTCACTCTACCTCGTCGTGCCCCCCTCCGACATCGTTCGGACCAAACCGTTGATGCGGCTCATCCTCAATCAAATCGGCCGAAGATTGACCGAGAGCCTGGATGGCGAGCGACGGGGACAAAAGCTTCTGCTGATGTTGGATGAGTTCGCCGCGCTCGGCCGGCTCGACTTCTTTGAGAGCCAGCTGGCCTTCATGGCCGGGTATGGCATCCGTGGCTTCCTCATCACCCAGAGCCTCAATCAGCTGGAACGCGCCTATGGTCAAAATCACGCGATCCTCGACAATTGCCACGTTAGGATCGCCTTCTCGACCAATGATGAGCGCACCGCCAAACGCGTGTCGGATGCGCTCGGGACGGCGACCGAGCTCAGGGCGATGAAAAACTACGCGGGGCACAGGTTGAGCCCGTGGCTTGGACATCTGATGGTGAGCCGTCAGGAGACCTCTCGCCAGTTGCTGACGCCGGGCGAGGTCATGCAGCTCTCACCTAAAGAAGCGATTGTGATGGTCTCCGGCTTGCATCCTGTACGCGCCACTAAGGTCCGTTACTATGAGGATCCGCAGTTTCAGCGGCGCCTGTTGCAGCCGCCGCGAGCTCAACTGAGTAGCATTCCTGCACGAGCGGATGATTGGACAGCCCGCAGACCAATTGCGCCTTCAACCCATCTCCTGTCGAGGCGCAAGCACGGGAGCGACGACCCGAATGGAGGTATTCGCCGCGAACCGGAACTGCCTCAGCATGAGGAGATCGAGGTCAAGGTACCTGTCGCCGACCACGAGTTCGATGCCGACCTCGACGAGGCCGATGCTGATGACGTCCATGCCCGCGCCATGACCGAGCCGATGCAGCGCATGGCAAGGACCGCCAGTCTCGACCCGGATGATGGGATTGACCTCTGAGCGCACCAAAATGAAAAAGATCCAGCTCAGCATCTACCTCGACCCAGAGACGTTCAAAACTCTCGATGCGTTCGCAAAGCATCGTGGGCAGCCCAAGTCGCTGGTTGCGGAAGCTGCCATCGCTTCGTTCCTTGGTCCTGATGATTCCGACCGGCGAGAGGCGGTGATCGCAAAACGCCTAGACCGGATCACGCGGGTCCTTGAGCGACTGGAACGCAATGATGGCATCACGCTTGAGACGGTTGCGCTCTTCATCCGATTCTGGCTGACCTCGACCCCGGCGCTTCCGGAGCATTCGGGCCCGGCCGCACGTGCCAAAGGGGCCGAACGCTATGATCGTTTCGTTGAGGCCCTGGGAAGGCGTCTTTCAAGCGGCTCGACCGTCCTGAAAGAGGTGAGCGCCGATTTGCACGCCTCTGACAAAGCCGAGTAGAGCGTGTTCCGACGGACGGGCGATGTTGCAATGCCGCCCATTGAAATGACGGACCTGCAATCGCGCAAGGGAATGACGGGCTGTGCAAACTCGGAAGCTCGCCAAACCATCATGATCTCGGCCGACCGATAGACCGCTCTCGCACCCCCCTTCAATCAGGGCGCCGTTTCTGTCCTTCGCTACGCCAGGCCACGAAAGGCGGTTCAGTGCCGTTGAAGTGACGTGCGACCTGCTTCTTCTTCCTCCCGCCGTCGCTGGGAGCGATTCAGCGGCTTCGATCGGATCTACGTCGCGGCCGAAGCGCCGTGGCGTGGCCTGGTACGGCCGCAATGCAAGAAAGTGGAATATGCAAGGCAATGGAGACCTCGAAACGCAGACCAGCTCGGGCCTGAACGGTGATGAGTCGGATGCTCTGCCGAATCTGAGCGAAGCGCCGCGGACGAGAAAGATAACCGTTCAGCTCTCTGAGAGCATGTTCCAGCGACTGGACGCTGCGACGAGCCGCCCGGGACTCGGTAAAAGCATGGTCGTCGAGACAGCGCTGGAGCGCTTCTTTAATCCTGCGCCACCTGCCGAAAGGCTGGTCCAGGAGGAGCTGGAGCGGATGATTGGTCAGATGACCAGGCTCGAACATGCGATCGCAATCATTGCCGAAACAGTCGCCCTGCACGCGCGCTATCAGCTCACCGTGACGCCGCCCATGCCGCAATCCCAGCAGCGCGAGGCTTGCCTGCTTGGCGAGCGGCGCTTCAAGATTCTGGTCGAGCAGGTCGAGCGGCGGGTACGGCTCCGACAACCATTGATCCAGGAGACGATCGATCGGCTCGGCAGCGCCGGTCGCGCTGCCCATGAGGCTCCCAGCGGCACGTCAAAGATTGGGGCGCAAGAACAGCAGGATTCGAAAGGTCCGTCCACGACCGCCGCCGAGGAGATATCCGAGCCAAATGCTGCCGCCGGGGAGGGCGGCAGCACGGCGAACTTTCGGAACCTGCCCAACTCGTTTTGCTGAGCCAGCTGGGCCGGCTATCACCCGCGCGCTGAGGCATAGCCCGACGCCGGTATTGCCCGAAAACATATTTGGGCCGCTTCCAACGTGGAGGCTCATAGCGTGCGCCTTTCTTCCTTTTGCGGCCGGATACTACCTTGCGTACCTGTTCCGAACGATCAACACGCTGATTGCTGGCCGCCTCGCTTTCGATCTTGGGCTTGGCGCTGCCGAGATGGGCTTGCTCACGTCAGTCTATTTCCTGGTGGTTATGGCAGCGCAGATTCCGATCGGTATGTGTCTCGACCGCTTTGGACCGCGACGGGTGCAGGGCGCGCTCTTGGCCGTCGCCGCAGTGGGGGCCGCGCTCTTTGCACTATCGACGGGATTCCTATCGCTTCTCATCGCTCGCGCGATGATCGGACTTGGGAGCGCCGCCTCCCTGATGTCTGGCCTCAAAATCATCGTCCTCTGGTTTCCAAAAGAACGGATGGCCGTGATAAATGGCTTAATGATCATGCTGGGATCGTTCGGGGCGGTCACAGCGACAGCTCCTGCCGAGGTGGTTCTGGACCGGGTCGGCTGGAGGGGGCTGTTCGGAGCGCTCGCAGCCGTGACTGCGCTTGCCGCAGTTTTAATTCATGTCGTGGTTCCTGAACGACGCACAAGGCCACAGCCCAGCGGCAAGTCCGTCAGCCTGAGAACCGTCTATTCGGATGCCCGATTCTGGCGAATTGCGCCGTTATCGGCGACTTGCATCGGATCGGCCTGGGCACTGCAGTCCTTGTGGGCGGCACCCTGGCTTTGCGATGTGGAACGGCTGGATCGAGCGAGTCTCGTCAATGAATTGTTCCTGATGGCGGTCGCTCTGAGCTTCAGTGCATTAGGCCTGGGCGGGCTTGCAAACTGGGTGCGCCATCGCGGCAAGAAGACGGAAGCCGTCCTTGCTGCCGTGGCAGTGATGTTGCTTGGAGCCGAGCTTGTACTGATCCTGCATCCACCCTGGCCGTCGCTGCTGCCATGGTTCGTGGTGTCGGTCGCTGGATCGGCTACGGCTCTGACCTACGCCATCATAGGAGATTATTTCCCGACTCACCTCGTTGCACGCGCGAATGGCGCCCTGAACGTCCTGCAATTTGGCTGGGCATTCGTTGTGCAGTACGGGACGGGACTGATTCTGGAGCATTGGCCTCTTGAGGCTGGGCATTATCCCTTGATTGCCTACCAGGCCGCGTTCGGAGTGAACATGTTGCTGCAGCTTGCAGCGCTCGTCTGGTTTTCCGTCCCGAGTGGCCGGAAACGGAAGGCCGAGGCTCCTGCCATAAGCCTGGCAGCGGGCGGCCGGAGCTCGGTTGAGGTCGTTGTTCCAGCGGCCGATCTCGTCCTGCTAGAGGGGGATGAACATGCTGAGTGGTGAGGCCTTCCTGTTGACGGGCTGATCTCCTGGACCTTCATTCTGTGGCGCGTCGGAAGCATTCTTTCCGGTTCTTTCTTCTTCTACGCCAGGCTACGAACCGCATTCTCCCATTATTGCGATGCCGCTGGTTCTGCCTTTTCTAATTGTCCCCATGAGAGGCCGCTGATCCTTGGCTGCCTCGATGAGCCTTGGGGGCAGTTGTGGCAATCCATTCGTTCCATTCGGAAGCCGAATTGCGTGGAGCACGCATGCTCCGCACCGCGCTTGGACCTGCGATCGCGGGCTTTTTGGAAGATCCGTCCGTGGTCGAGGTGATGCTTAACCCCGATGGACGACTGTGGATCGACCGGCTATCGAGCGGGCTTGCCGATACGGGCGAGAGCCTGTCCGCAGCAGACGGCGAACGAATTGTCCGGCTGGTGGCACATTATGTGGGTGCTGAGGTTCACCCCGGCTCGCCCCGTATTTCGGCTGAGCTGCCGGAAACCGGCGAACGTTTCGAAGGCCTGTTGCCGCCGGTCGTTGCCGCACCGGCCTTCGCGATCCGTAAACCGGCGATCGCCGTGTTCGGCCTGGACGACTATATCGCTGCCGGCATCATGAACGCAGAGCAGGCGAACGTGCTTCGTCATGCCGTTGCTGTGCGCAAGAACATCCTGGTCGCGGGCGGCACGTCGACCGGCAAAACGACGCTAACGAATGCGCTTCTCGCCGAGGTCGCCAAGGGATCGGATCGCGTTGTCCTCATCGAAGATACGCGCGAGCTTCAGTGCAGGGCGCCCAACCTGGTCGCGTTGCGGACCAAGGACGGCGTGATCGCGCTCTCTGACCTGGTTCGCTCTTCGCTTCGCTTGCGCCCCGATCGTATTCCGATCGGAGAGGTCCGCGGAGCCGAAGCGCTCGATCTGCTCAAAGCCTGGGGAACGGGCCATCCCGGCGGCATTGGTACGATCCACGCCGGCACGGCGTTGGGGGCGTTGCGGCGGCTCGAGCAGCTCATCCAGGAGGCCGTGGTCACCGTTCCGCGTGCGCTGATAGCGGAGACCATCAACGTTATCGCCGTGCTTTCCGGCCGTGGTGCCCAACGGCGCCTCAGCGAGCTCGCTTCTGTCACCGACCTTGGACCATCGGGCGATTACAGCCTTTCGAAAATTGGAGAACAGTCATGATGACGCGATCATATCTCGGGCGGGCCTTCCTTTCGGCTACAGCGTTCGCTTGCCCGTACCTGGCGAGCGCGCCGGCCTTTGCTGCCGGCTCGAACATGCCCTGGGAGCAACCGCTCAACCAGATCCTGCAATCGGTCGAAGGTCCGGTCGCCAAGATCATCGCAGTCATCATCATCATCGTGACAGGGCTTTCGCTTGCCTTCGGCGACACCTCAGGCGGTTTCCGGCGGCTGATCCAAATCGTGTTCGGTCTGTCGATCGCATTTGCCGCTTCCAGCTTCTTCCTGTCGTTCTTTTCCTTCGGCGGCGGCGTGGTGATCTGATGGATGAGCCAGTCGCAGGCTTTGTCGCCCCCGTCCATCGCGCGCTCACCGAACCGATCCTGATGGGTGGTGCGCCGCGTTCAGTCGCGATCCTCAACGGAACATTGGCTGCCGCACTCGGCCTTGGGCTGCGCTTGTGGCTGGCCGGCCTTCTTCTCGCGTTCATCGGCCACATGGCTTCGGTCTGGGCTGCCAAGCGCGATCCAGAGTTCGTGGAGGTTGTGCGCCGCCACGTTCGCGTCCCCGGTCATCTCAGCGCATGAAGTTGTCCCATGATGAATCTTGCCGAATATCGCCGTTCGAATACGCGCCTTGCCGACTTCCTGCCCTGGGCCGCCCTAGTCGATGAGGGAATTGTCTTGAACAAGGATGGCTCGTTTCAGCGGTCGGCACGGTTCAGAGGGCCTGACCTCGACAGCGCCGTGCCGGCCGAGCTCGTTGCGGTGGCAGGCCGGCTGAACAACGCGCTCCGTCGTCTCGGCTCCGGGTGGGCTGTCTTTGTTGAAGCGCAGCGGCATTCGGCGGGACGCTACCCGCCGGACATGTTCCCGGATGTCGCATCGGCCCTCGTGGATGCGGAGCGGAAAGCGCAATTCGAGGAAGCCGGCAGACACTATGAATCGAGCTACTATCTGACATTGCTCTATCTGCCCCCGGCAGAGAGTGCAGCGGCTGCGGAGCGTCTCCTCTATGAGGGCAGCCATCGCAGCGCAGGAGCGGACGCGCGTGAGCTGCTCAGGGGCTTCGTCGACCGGACCAACCGCGTGCTGCAGCTCGTTGAGGGCTTCATGCCGGATTGCGGCTGGCTCGATGACGAGCAAACGCTGACCTACCTTCACTCGACAGTATCGACCAAGCGGCACCGGGTGCGCGTGCCGGAAATCCCGATGTATCTCGACGCGCTGCTCGCCGACCAGCCGTTGACCAGCGGGCTGGAACCGATGCTGGGCGACGCACATCTGCGCATCCTGACCGTCGTGGGATTTCCGAGCGCGACCACACCCGGAATTCTCGATGATCTCAACCGTCTGGCGTTCCCGTATCGCTGGTCGACCCGTGCCATCATGCTCGACAAAACAGATGCCACGAAGCTCCTGACCAAGATCCGGAGGCAGTGGTTTGCCAAGCGGAAGTCGATCGCCGCGATCCTCAAAGAGGTGATGACGAACGAGGCCTCCACGCTTCTGGATACCGATGCCCACAACAAGGCGATGGATGCCGACAGCGCGCTCCAGGAGCTGGGTTCCGATCAGATCGGAGAGGCCTTTGTGACTGCAACTGTTACGGTCTGGGACAGGGATCCCCGCGCGGCCGACGAAAAGCTCCGCCTCGTCGAAAAGGTGATTCAGGGCCGCGACTTCACCTGCATGACCGAGACGGTGAACGCGATCGAAGCCTGGCTCGGCAGCCTGCCGGGCCAGACTTACGCCAACGTCCGCCAGCCGCCGGTCTCGACCTTGAATCTGGCCCACATGATTCCGCTGTCTGCCGTCTGGGCGGGAGAGGCGAGGGACCATCATTTCAAGGCCCCTCCACTCTTCTTCGGCAAGACGGAAGGATCGACGCCATTCCGGTTTTCTCTCCATGTCGGCGATGTCGGACATACCCTGGTGATCGGACCGACTGGCGCTGGCAAGTCGGTGCTGCTCGCGCTGATGGCTCTGCAGTTCCGGCGATATCCGTTGGGCCAGATCTTTGCCTTCGACTTCGGCGGTTCGATCCGCGCAGCTGCGATCGCCATGGGGGGCGACTGGCACGATCTTGGCGGTGCGGTCAGTGGAGGATCCTCCGAGTTTGTGGCGCTCCAGCCGCTAGCGCGAATCGAGGACGTTGGGGAACGCGGCTGGGCGGCCGATTGGATAACATCAATCTTGACCCGCGAGCGCATCGAGGTCACCCCCGAGACGAAGGAACATATCTGGTCGGCTTTGACCTCGCTCGCCTCGGCGCCAGTTGGGGAGCGCACATTGACCGGGCTCTCCATCCTTCTCCAATCCAATGCCTTGAAGCGCGCGCTGCAGCCCTACTGCCTCGGTGGCCCCTTTGAGCGGCTCTTGGATGCGGAAGGCGAGCGGCTGGGAGAGGCCTCCGTTCAGGTGTTCGAGACCGACGGATTGATCGGCACCGGTATCGCACCGGCGGTTCTGTCCTATCTGTTTCACCGGATCGAAGACCGGTTTGATGGCCGTCCCACGCTGCTCATCATCGACGAGGGGTGGCTTGCGCTGGACGATGCCGATTTCGCCGGCAAGCTCCGCGAATGGCTAAAGACGCTGCGCAAGAAGAATGCTTCCGTTGTGTTTGCCACCCAATCTCTTGCCGATATTGACGGATCCGCAATTGCGCCCGCAATCATCGAGAGCTGCCCGACCCGGATCCTGCTGCCGAATGACCGCGCCATCGAGCCGCAAATCATGGCGACCTACCGCCGCTTTGGGCTGAACGACCGGCAAATCGAGATCTTGGCGCGAGCAACGCCGAAGCGGGACTACTACTGCCAGACGCGCCGGGGCAACCGACTGTTCGAGCTCGGCCTCGGCGAAATCGCACTTGCCTTCGCGGCCGCGTCTTCCAAGGCCGACCAAGCTCTCATCGAGCAGGTCCTTAACGAGCACAGCCAGGAGGATTTTGTCGAGGCCTGGCTGAAGACACGTGACCTCAGCTGGGCCTGCAATCTCATTCCGCAGCTTGCGAAGGAAGGAAATTTGCCATGAACCGTCTCCGTCGGCTGTCGGCAGCGAGCTTGATCGCTATCGCCCTCGTTCATGTCCCCCGGGACGGCGAGGCGTTGATCGTGTTCGATCCGAACAATTACGTGCAGAACGTGCTCACGGCTGCGCGCGAGCTGCAGCAGATCAACAACCAGATCACGTCGTTGCAGAACCAAGCACAGATGCTGATCAACCAGGCGAGGAACCTGGCGAGCCTGCCATATTCGTCGTTGCAGCAGCTCGAGCAATCGATCCAGCGAACCCAGCAACTGCTTGGCCAAGCTCAACGCATCGCCTACGACGTGCAGCAGATCGATCGCGCCTTCTCAACGACCTACGCACCGGCATCATCGAGCATGTCTGATGGGGGCATGGTCGCCAACGCGCAAGCACGTTGGCAGAACTCGGTCGCCAGCCTGCAGGACGCGATGCGGGTGCAAGCAACCGTCGTCGGGAATCTCGATACCAATCGGACCCAAATGTCGGGCCTGGTTACAGCGAGCCAG
Source organism: Bradyrhizobium sp. B124 (assembly GCF_038967635.1). Classification (NCBI taxonomy): domain Bacteria; kingdom Pseudomonadati; phylum Pseudomonadota; class Alphaproteobacteria; order Hyphomicrobiales; family Nitrobacteraceae; genus Bradyrhizobium; species Bradyrhizobium sp. B124. Next base: position 7,339,580 of record NZ_CP152413.1, read on the forward strand.
GGCGCGTCGGGCGCCCTTCAGGCAAGCCAGGCAGGCAATCAGCTGCTTGCGCTCCAAGCGCAGCAGCTATCGGATCTTACGGCAAGCGTGGTCGCGCAAGGCCGGGCGCAAACGCTTGAAGCTGCGCAGCGTGCAGCAGCTCAGGATCAGGGCAGAGAGCAGCTGCGGCGCTTCCTTGCCCAAGGCCAGGGCTATCAACCAGCAACCGTGCAGATGTTCCACTGATGATGAAGATCACATTTGAACGGTTGCCCATGGCGATGGCAACGGCGCTTATGGTTCTCGCCATCGCGGCTTGCGCCATTCGCCTGCGGGGCGACGAGAGCCCACCCGAATCTTCCACGCTCGCTCCCAAGGGTGATGCGGCCGCCGCAAAGCTCAACCAATGCCGCACCGTTACCTACGAGCAGAAGGACGCTCTCCTCGAATGCCAGAACATTTGGGCCGACCAGCGCAGCCGGTTTTTGGGGGGAAGGGTATCTTCGAACAGTTCGGATAGCCGGGCGGGCGTCGCACCTTCGCCATCTCCTGTGCCGCGCAAGGACGAAAGCCGTCTCTCGCCCGGTTATCCCCCCGTTCCAAGCCAAAGCGAGTGAGCCATGGGCGGCACAGGCGTCATCGACCAATTCCTGGAAACCTTCGCTCGCTACATCGATTCCGGATTTGGCCTCGTCGGGGGCGAAGTCGGTTATCTCGCGACCACATTGGCTGCGATCGACCTCACGCTCGCCGGCCTGTTGTGGTCCTTTGGGAGCGATGAGGAGATCATTGCCCGGCTCATCAGGAAGACTCTGTTTGTCGGCGTGTTTGCCTACCTGATCGGCAATTGGAATAGCCTTGCCCGGATTGTCTTCGAGAGCTTTGCCGGTCTTGGACTGAAAGCCTCAGGGACCGGCCTCTCATCGGCAGATTTCCTGCGGCCGGGCCGAATTGCGCAAGTCGGGCTCGATGCCGGCCGTCCGATCCTTGACTCTGTTTCAGGGCTGATGGGCTATGTCAGCTTCTTCGAGAATTTCGTCCAGATCGCTGTCCTCCTGTTCGCCTGGATGACGGTGCTGCTGGCCTTCTTCATTCTCGCGATCCAGCTCTTCGTCACGCTAATCGAGTTCAAACTGACGACGCTTGCCGGCTTCGTCCTGATCCCCTTCGGCCTCTTTGGGAAGACTGCCTTTGCGGCCGAACGGGTCCTCGGCAATGTGATCTCGTCAGGCGTGAAGGTTTTGGTTCTTGCCGTCATTGTCGGTATCGGATCGACTTTGTTCTCGCAATTCACATCAGGCTTCGGTGGCAACCAGCCCACGATCGAGAACGCCATGGCGCTGGTGCTCGGTGCTCTCTCTTTGCTCGGCCTTGGCATTTTCGGACCCGGCATTGCCAATGGCATCGTTTCTGGCGGCCCGCAGCTTGGCGCGGGTAGTGCCGTGGGCACAGGCCTCGCCGCCGGCGGAGTGGTTGTGGCCGGCGCTGGTCTTACAGCCGGCGCCGCCGGCCTTGCCAGCGGCGCCATCGCGGGCGCGGCGCGCGGAGGAACCACCATTGCGAGTGGCGCGACGAGCCTGTTTCGGCCGGCGAGCCAGGCCGGCTCCGAGGCGAGCGGTTCGGCTACTGCAAGCCCCTTGCGCTCGATCGCAGCTGGTCTCGGTGCAAGAGCGAGCGATGTCAGTAAGCGGGAAGGGAGTTCTACCATTGCTTCCGACAGCGCGCCCGCATGGGTTCATCGGATGAAGCGGGCGCAGACCATCCAGCATGGCGCATCAGCTGCAACGCATGCGATCCGATCGGGAGATCACGGCGGGGGCGGCGGGTCAGTCGACCTCTCGGAAGGCGATCGCTGACGCTTCTCTCCTTAATCCCGTTCTCAGTCATACCTTGGGGCAAATGATGTTCAAACGATCAGCCGTTCACTATGGCCGCACACCGGAAGCAGTCACTCCTTATCAACGCGCAGCCCAGGTCTGGGATGACCGCATTGGCGCAGCACGCGTCCAGGCCAAGAATTGGCGCCTGATGGCTTTTGGCTGCCTGTTTCTGTCCGCAGGCTTTGCCGGCGCTCTGGTCTGGCAATCAGCGCACGGCACGATCACGCCCTGGGTGGTCGAGGTCGATCAATTGGGCGAAGCAAAAGCCCTCGCGCCCGCGAATGCCGGCTATCAGCCGACCGACCCTCAGATCGCGTTTCACCTGGCGCGCTTCATCGAGCACGTGCGGGGCCTGCCGATGGACGCCATCGTGCTGCGTGAAAACTGGCTGCGCGCCTACGACTTCACGACGGACCGGGGCGCGGCCACACTCAATGACTACGCCCGCAACAACGACCCCTTCGCCAAACTTGGCAAGACGCAAATTGCAATCGAGGTCTCGAGCGTCATTCGGGCGTCGCCAGAGAGCTTTCGTCTGGCCTGGATCGAGCGCCGTTACGACAACGGCCAGCTTGCCGCGACCGAGCGATGGAGCGCGATCATCACCGTCATCGTGGAGATGCCACGTGATCTGGATCGGCTGCGGAAGAATCCACTGGGCATCTATGTCAACGCAATCAACTGGTCGAAGGAGCTGGGCTAACCATGCCGCTACATCTTGTTCATGCGTCGCGTAAAGTGTGGCCGCGATTGGCTATGGCTCTTCTGGTCTGTGTTTCCACCCTTGGCGGCTGCACCACGTTCAAGCCGCCGCAAATCAGCTACGACAACGACATTCCGCCTACACCGGATTTGCCAGCGCTTTCCGACGATCGCCCGAAGCCGCTGCATGTGCCGCCGGCCTGGAAGGCGGCGCGCGGCGGCAAGAGCGCGGAAGCCAAGGAACCGGCAGAGCGCATTGAGACCGCAAATGAAGCCGCACGCGTCGAGCCGCGCAAAGCCGGCTACTACAATGCCGTGCAGGTGTTTTCCTACAGTCCTGGCGCCCTCTATCAGATTTACGCCGCACCAGGGCAGATTACCGACATTGCACTCGAGCCTGGTGAGCAGCTGACCGGATCGGGACCTGTTGCCGCCGGCGATACCGTGCGCTGGGTGGTCGGCGACACCGAAAGCGGCAGCGGCGACACGCGCCGTGTCCACATCATGGTCAAGCCGACGCGGCCCTCGATCGAGACCAATCTTATCGTCAACACCGACCGACGCACCTACCTGGTCGAACTGCGCTCCCGCGAGAAGCCCTACATGCCTTCAGTTGCCTGGTTCTATCCGGAAGATAAAGGCGCACGTCATCGGGCGCTGCCGCCGACACCCTTCCTTCCGGATCTTCCCGCGCGCCGCTACCGTTACGCTATCGAGGGCGACAGCCCGCCCTGGCGTCCGGTCAATGCCTATGACGACGGTCGCAAGGTCTATATCGAGTTCTCGCCCGGCATTGGCCAGGGCGAGATGCCGCCATTGTTCGTGATCGGGCCTGACGGCAACACCGAGCTTGTGAACTATCGCGCCTACGGCAACGTCCTGATCGTGGACCGCTTGTTTGCGGCCGCGGAACTCCGGCTCGGGGAGGAGCACCAGCAGAAGGTCAGAATCGTGCGAACTGACGGGAGGTCGCTGTGACCGATACGGGCCAGTCAAACGATACGGCCAATGATGCGCGCCGGGTTAGGCCACCGGAAGAGATTGCCGAAACATTGCGGCTCCGGCCAGGGCGGCCGCAAGTGGTACGCCTGTCGCGCAAAGTCCTTGCCGGCGGCAGCGCCCTTGTGCTCGTGCTCATCTCTGGTGCGGTGTTCTGGGCTCTGCAGCAGAAGCGCGCAAGCACGCCGGCCGTGGAGGAACTTTACGCGACCGACCACCACAATGTTGCCGATCAGCTTACAACCCTGCCGAAAGATTACAGCGAGATTCCGAAAGGCGTGCCTCGTCTCGGGCCGCCCTTGCCAGGCGATCTCGGCCGGCCGATCGTCGCCGCCCAAGGCTCGACGACCTCAAGTCCGCTCGGGGTGGATGCCGAACAGCAGCGCGTCACCCAGGAGAGCGAGGCGGCGCGCACCAGCAAGGTGTTTGCCAGCACGAATGTCCGTACCTCGGCTGCTGTGACGTCGGCCAGCGAAGCGCCATCGAATGCCACGACATCATCTGATGAAGCGTTCGCCCAGAATGGCCAGGACCGGAAGCTGAGCTTCGTCGGCGCATCCGTCGATCGCCGGACGACCAGCCCTGATCGCCTCGTGAGGCCAGCGTCGCCGTTTGTGGTGCAGGCCGGAACGGTCATTCCGGCTGCTCTCATCACGGGTATTAGGTCCGATCTGCCGGGGCAGATCACCGCGCAAGTAACGGAAGCCGTGTACGACAGTCCAACCGGGCGAGCCCGCCTTATCCCGCAGGGGGCAAGGCTGATCGGCACGTACGACAGCCAGGTCGCTTTTGGCCAGTCGCGTGTGCTGCTGGTCTGGACACGGTTGATGATGCCAAACGGGCGTTCGATCGTCTTGGAACGGCAGCCTGGCGCAGATGCAGCTGGATACTCCGGCCTCGAGGACCAGGTCGACAATCACTGGAAAGAGCTCTTGGGCGCAGCTGCGCTTTCGACGCTGCTTGCCGTCGGCACGGAGGTCAATTCGGGCGCGGACACAGGCAGCACCAACAGCGACCTCGTTGCTGCGCTCCGGCGCGGGGCCGGGGATTCGGCAAATCAGACGGGACAGCAGCTGGTTCGCCGCAATCTCAACATCCAGCCAACGTTGACCATCCGCCAGGGCTTCCCGGTGAGAGTGATCGTCAACCGCGATCTCGTGCTCGAACCCTACAGGGGATAAGACGATGGCAAAGCTCAAGCTTGGAGCGATCGAAGATGACAAGCCGATCAAAGTGACGCACGAACTGCCGGCAAACGTCCACCGGGACCTCGCTGCTTACGCCGAAATCCTGGCCCAGGAAACGGGACAACCCATACAGGATCCAGCCAAGCTGATCGCGCCCATGCTGGCGCGATTCATGGCGGCGGATAGGAGCTTTCGGAAGGCCCGACGGGCGCGTCAACGTTCGAGCGGAGCCAAGGAATAGCGCTCAGAAAGCAAGTTCAGAACGCGGCCAACGTGGGGTTTTCGTTGTCCGCTCGCCACTATCCCGAAAAATCGAACCGGCTGGCGCCGATGCCAATCGCGCGGTTCGCGGCGGTAGACGAGGCTTGCAAACGATTCCAGCGTTGACGCTTATCAGGCTCTCCCCGGCTGACGTCGTGGTGCTCGATCGTTTTTCGATTCTCAGGCGAGATTAGCTTGGAAAACAGAAGATCTCCAACCTCTTTTCCGGCATTAGTGGTTCAATAGCTCTGTCTCCCAGCAGGTCAGTCCTGCGAAGAATGTCACGCGCAGTGAGGGCATGATCACGCGGCAAGGCGACCAGAACGCGCTCGGCTTACCAGCGCAGAACTTACGTTGACGTTGGCGCCGTTAGGGGATTGAACGGCTGGCCTCGTCGATATGATTGAGTGGCGCCGACCAGTCACAGTAAGGACGTCAGAATTGAATCCAGAGTGAATTCCGTCCACCTCGCTCAGCGAAAGATGCTTTTGCATCGTCGTCACCTGTAGCAAGACGTCTTGGAGGAGCTTTGAATAACGTACTCTGCGAGCAGGCAAGAAGTCTTTGAACGGCGCGCAATAAATGGGATGTCGTCGCCGTTGAGGAGGCAGATCTCCCCTTCGAGTGAGGCGTCATCCCTTAGTTCGGCCCAACCGTCACCCTCGGCTGGCTCCATTTCGTCGTTGCCTTGCCAACCGAACTCGACGGTATCGCCGTCGCAGGCTCCATGAATGGAGCCTGTGAGGCAATCGAAGGCGAATTCGCCACCAGCCTCATCGAACAGGATGTAGGCGCCCGCCAAGGCCATATCGTAGCCCGGCATCTCGATCTCGACGACCTGCCATCTGCCCCGAATGCTCATGCCGGTGTCGCCAGAAGCTTGGGAAGCCGGATCAGATTGTAGGCTGCAAGCGCCAGGACGAAGACGGCATCCACGCGGTCGCGGCCTCGCAGCTTGACCTTGGCCAAGCCAGCGGAACTCTTGATCCAGCCGAAGATTTCTTCGATGCGTTTGCGGCAGCGTTGGCTGACGTCGTAGCCGCTGTGACGCGTGGTACGCGCGTCGATCGCCGTCTTGCGCCGCTTGCCGGTCCTACTCAGATGTCCATCAATCGCGATATGCGGGGTAACCGATCTGTCTCTCAGGTCGTGCACGAACTGCGTGACATCATAGGCCTTATCGGCCCCCAGAGTGATCCGCTTGCGCACCTCCGCCGGTCGATCATGGCAAGCGCAATCTCCCGTTCGGCGGTGCCCGTCGCTTGGCTCACTCCCCCCAAAACCGCCAAACCATTGCGGTTCTCCATCAGAGCATGGCCCATATAGCTCAGCTTGGCTGGCTGGCCGTCACCCTTCTTGTAGAGCCGCGCCTCAGGATCGGTCGTGCTCTCATGGGTCTCGTTGGATCGTTTCTCCTTGTGGAAGCTGCGCTCGGCGTTACGTCCCGGACCATCCTCGTCTTTGTCGCTGCCATCCTTCTTCCGGAAGCTCTTGATCGAAGCCCAGGCTTCAATCAGCGTACCATCCACCGAGAAGTGATCGCTCGATAGCAGGCGCTTGACCTTTGGCTGCGCCAAAAGCGCGTTCAGGAACTTGACCGCAATCTCGCCTTCGAGCAGCCGGTCGCGGTTCTTCGAGAAGGTCGAATGGTCCCAAACCGCATCGTCCGCCCCAAGCCCAACGAACCAGCGGAACAGCAGATCGAACTCTATCCGTTCCATCAGATGCCGTTCCGAGCGAACCCCATAAAACGCCTGGAGGAGCATCGCCCGAAGCAACTTCTCCGGTGCGATCGAGGGGCGACCGAAATCCGTATAGAGCTTGCCGAACTCCCCAGAAAGGTCGCCCAGCGCCGCATTCGCCAAGTCTCGGATCACCCGTAGCGGATGTTCGACGCGAACTCGAGCCTCCAGGTCCACGTAACTGAAAAGCGAGCCAGACCGTTCGTCACTCCCCCGCATCGCGCCCCCCAGTCAAATCATGGTCCTAGAGAATCACGATACAAAGCGCTTCGCTACCGACTTCTTCAACAGCCTGCTAGTTTGACTGAGTCACAAAACCGCCGGCCAGAATCAGCGATGGTTGAAGCATGGACCATCAGCCGATGAGGCCAACATGAGCGGGCGTGGCACCAAGACGAGCGAGAAGCGATTTGCGGCGTATTTGGAAGGGCTTGCCAGTGTCATCGGTCATGCTGATCGGAAGGCGCCGCTGCGCGACTATTGCGTCGGCTTGATTGCTTGTGGCGGTCGCAAGAGCGTGGAGCCGATGGCGGCGCTGACAGCTCCGGAACGGACGGCCGCCCAGCATCAATCGCTGCTGCATTTCGTCGGCAGCGGCGCCTGGTCGGATGAGAAGGTGCTGGCCAAGGTACGTGAGATGGTCTTGCCGGCGATTGAACGCGAGGGCCCCATCGAAGCCTGGATCATCGACGATACCGGATTTCCCAAGCAAGGGCGACATTCAGTCGGAGTTGCACGGCAATATTGCGGGCAGCTTGGCAAGCAGGATAATTGTCAGGTGGCGGTGTCACTGTCGATTGCCAACCACCACGCCAGCCTGCCTGTCGCCTATCGCCTTTATCTTCCGAAGGAATGGACTGAGGACCGCGATCGGCGGCGCAAGGTGGGCATTCCTGCCGAAGTCGGCTTCCGGACCAAGCCGGAGATCGCGCTGGAGCAGTTGCGGTGGGCCTGTGCGAGCGGCCTTCCGCGCGGTGTCGTGCTGATGGACGCGGGCTATGGCAACAACAGCGACCTGCGCACCGAGATCACGGCGCTGGGATTGACCTATGTAGCGGGTCTTCTGTCGAGCACAACGATATGGGCGCCCGGCACCGGTCCCTTGCCGCCGAAGCCATGGTCGGGCCGCGGCCGTCCACCGAAACTGATGCGCCGCAACCGTCAGCATCAGCCGGCCACCGTCAAGGCGCTCGCGATCGGCCTGCCGGCCAAAGCTTGGCGCACCATCACGTGGCGGCAAGGAACGAACGAAAAGCTGACCTCGCGCTTTGCACGCGTGCGGGTCCGTGCCGCGCATCGTGATTATTGGCAAACCACCCAGCGATTGGAGGAATGGTTGCTGATCGAATGGCCAAAAGGCGAGGACCAGCCTACCAAATACTGGCTCTCGACATTGCCGGAGGATGTGGCATTCCGGACTCTCGTTGAGACGGCTAAATTGCGCTGGCGCATCGAACGCGACTATCAGGAACTCAAGCAGTAGGTCGGGCTCGGTCACTTCGAGGGACGCGGCTGGCGCGGCTTTCATCATCACGCAACGATGTGTATTGCAGCCTACGGGTTCCTGATCTCCGAGCGGGAGACGATTCTCCCCTCAGGCGCTCGGCGCGCCCGGCCGATCCCGCTCGATCGCGTTCCCGCAGATTACAGACCCCGCGGATCTGCCGCTGCGGACCCAACGTCACATTCCAAATTCAATCGCGACGATGCGACGGCGGCTCGAACATGGGCTCGTCCGAGCGCTGTCGAGATGTCCTTGTTGTGCGATCAAGTTCGACCACTACACAGATCATCGTTTGTGACGCAGTAAGACTAGGTCTCCTCGACGTACATGCAGGAGCTGCTCGGTCGGCTTTGTCCGGTTTGCGACAAAGCTGTCTTGATCGGATGTGCCTCCGATCTCTATGCGCGAATTTCCAAGGTAACGGCCGCCGTAGGGCTAGCTCATCGAAAGAAACAGCTGGAACACATAAGGGAAAGGCGTTCGCCGTTCGCTCCCATTGTGACGCGCGCCCGTAGGATTGCGCGACCTTTTGGCAATGGCATCGCGCTTGCAACGAACGAAAAATATCAGCTCGAGAACCTTATCGGGGAGCTGCGCACCGGGTGTAGGCGAGCGCACCCAGATGACGGGTGCCCCACTCACGAGCTCGTTCTCTCAGGAGTACCCTGTGATACCATCTTCTGACGGGTCAGCTGGCCTGCTCGCGACCCGGATCGCATTTTTTGTCGCCGGATTCGGCCTCGCGGCCTGGGCGCCGCTGGTGCCGCTCGCCAAGGAGCGGCTCGCGGCAGATGACCGCACGCTTGGTCTACTGCTTCTCTGTCTCGGCGCTGGATCAGTCGTCGCGATGCTTTTGACCAGCGTTTCGAATGCGAGGTACGGCAGCAAGCCCATCATACTTGCAGGCGGACTTGGCCTGGTGCTTATTCTGCCATTGCTTACTATAGCCAACACAACTATCGGCCTAGGCACCGTGCTGTTTGCGTTCGGCGCTTCAGCTGGCTCGATCGATGTAGCTATGAACATTCACGCAATCGAAGTGGAGCGCGCCACGGGCCGTCCGTTGATGTCCGGATTCCACGCCCGGTACAGCATTGGCGAATTCGCTGGCTCTGCCGCCATGACCGCGTTCCTTTCGCTGCGGCTTGACCCATTTGCTTCGACGCTGGTTTGCTCGGCGCTAATGACGCTTGCAATTGTGTCGGCCTGGCCGCGGTTACTCGCAACAGGTCGGACGCAACGGGGACCATGGTTTTTCTCGCCCCATCGCAGCGTGCTGTTAGTTGCTGCACTCGCGGCTGTCACCTTTCTTGTGGAAGGAGCAATGCTCGACTGGAGCGCCTTGCTTCTCGTTGGTCGGGGTCTCCTCGCGGAGGCGCACGGGGGTCTCGGTTTTATGCTCTTCTCCATCGCCATGACCGTGGGCCGTCTCGGCGGAGATGCCGCCGTGGCACGATTCGGCGACCGTGCCCTATTAATGTTCGGAACTCTGCCGATTATGACAGGCTTCGTGGCTGTAGTGGCCGCGCCGGTTGCGGCAATTGCGATGATGGGCTTCCTGCTTATCGGATTGGGCATTTCGAATATTGTACCGGTCCTATGCCGCTCCGCTAGCAAACAGAAAATGATGCCAGTGGGCCTTGCGATCGCGGTCATCACGACGGCCGGCTACGCGGGTATACTCGTGGGTCCCGCCAGCATCGGGGTTATCGCTCATATGGTTGGTCTGCCTTTGGCGTTCGGGATGTTAGGTGCGCTCATGTGCATCGTCACGCTGTCGGCGCGGATGGTGATGGCGGACTATCGCTAGGTGTGGCTGAAGAGGAACATCGGTGTGCTCGGTCTCCATGGTCGGCCGCGGCTCGGCATCGACTTCAGATCGTGCTTATCGAAACGCTCGACTTCATCGGAAGTAGAACAACATATGCGGGGCCATGATCATTCAAAGTTTTCATGCAAGTCGGCGGGGCAGGCTGGTAGCCAGAATGTACCCGGCCACTCAGATGATTGGCATCCAGCCGGTCGCTATGTTGACGAATTTATTACCGAGTGGCGCGGGCCGCCAGATGGCTAGCAGATTCACCGCCGACTGATCGTGGAGGATTGCCCTCCCTCAAGCCGGCTTGCCGGGGAGGTGCAAGATCACTCTGGCGGCCTTCATTGCTGTGGGCGAGATACGCCCGGTACGCCCACCCAATACCCTCCTCCAGTGAGGTCCGGGCGCGCCAGCCGAGCTTGGTTAGGCGGCTGACGTCGAGCAGCTTGCGCGGCGTGCCGTCCGGGCGCGATGTGTCGAAGCTGATCTCACCGCGATAACCGACGGCCGCGGCGACCAGGAGTGCGAATTCGGCGATGGTGATGTCCTCGCCGGTGCCGATATTGACCAGCTCCGGTGAGGAATAGGTCTTCATCAGGTGGATGCAGGCGTCGGCGAGATCGTCGACATAGAGGAATTCGCGGCGCGGCGTGCCGGTGCCCCACACCACGACGCTGCCAGCGCCGGAAACCTTGGCCTCGTGGAAGCGGCGGATCAGCGCCGCGACGACGTGACTGTATTCGGGATGATAATTGTCGCCGGGACCGTAGAGATTGGTCGGCATCACGCTGATGAAATCGGCGCCATACTGGCTGCGATAGGCCTCGGCCATCTTGATGCCGGCGATCTTGGCGATGGCATAGGGCTCGTTGGTCGGCTCCAGCGCGCCGGTCAGCATCGAATCCTCGCGCAGCGGCTGCGGCGCGAGGCGCGGATAGATGCAGGACGAGCCGAAGAACATCAGCTTCTCGCACCCGTTGGCGTGGGCCGCCTGGATCACGTTGCTCGAGATCGCCAGATTGTCGTAGAGGAATTCCGCCCGCAGCGTGTTGTTGGCGACGATGCCGCCGACCTTGGCGGCGGCGAGGAACACGGCCTGCGGCCGCTTCGCGGCAAACCAGGCATTGACCGCGGCCTGGTCGCGCAAATCGACCTCGCCGCGCGCCACGGTCAGCAGATCGGCCTCTTCGCGCGCCAGCCGGCGCATCAGCGCCGAGCCGACCATACCGCGATGGCCGGCAACGAAAACCGACTTGCCCTTCAGTTCAAACGCCGTGCTTGCCATTGGCCGCATCCTGCCTGGCCTCGAGGAGATCGCTGGCGACCATTTCCTTCACCAGTTGCGCGAACGGCGTCTTCGGCGTCCAGCCGAGCTTGGCGCGCGCCTTGCTGGCGTCGCCGATCAGAAGATCGACCTCGGTCGGACGGAAATAGGTCGGATCGATCTGCACCAGCGTGTTGTCGGATGCCTTGTCGACGCCGACCTCCTCGACACCGTTGCCGCGCCATTCGATGCTGCGACCGACCTCGGCAAATGCCAGCTCGACGAATTCGCGGACCGAGCGCGTCTCGCCGGTCGCGAGCACGAAGTCGCCGGCCTCGTCCGCCTGCAGGATTTTGTGCATGCCCTCGACATAGTCGCGGGCGTGGCCCCAGTCGCGCTTGGCGTCGAGATTGCCGAGATAGAGCTTCCTCTCCAGCCCGACCTCGATGCGGGCGACGGCACGGGTGATCTTGCGCGTCACGAAGGTCTCGCCGCGGATCGGGCTCTCATGGTTGAACAGGATGCCGTTGCTGGCGAACATGCCGTAGGCCTCACGGTAGTTCACCGTGATCCAGTAGCCGTAGAGCTTGGCGACACCGTAGGGCGAACGCGGATAGAACGGCGTGGTCTCCTTCTGCGGCACCTCCTGCACGAGGCCGTACAGCTCCGAGGTCGAGGCCTGGTAGAACCGGGTCTCCTTTTCCATGCCGAGGATGCGGATCGCCTCCAGAAGGCGCAGCACGCCGATGGCGTCGGCGTTGGCGGTGTATTCCGGGCTCTCGAAACTGACCTGGACGTGGCTCTGGGCGGCGAGGTTGTAGATCTCGGTCGGCCGGATCTGCTGCACCAGCCGGATCAGATTGGTCGAATCGGTCATGTCGCCGTAGTGCATCAGGAACGGCACGTTGCCGGCGTGCGGATCCTGGTAGAGATGGTCGACCCGCGCGGTGTTGAACGAGGACGACCGGCGCTTGATGCCGTGCACGGTATAGCCGAGACCAAGCAGATATTCGGCGAGATACGCGCCGTCCTGCCCGGTGATGCCGGTGATCAGCGCAACGCGCCGCTTTGAGTTCTGTACCGCCATCGTGTTTCTTAGTTGAGCTGGAAAGAAAGCCCCCCTTTAGGAGCGCTATTTGCGAAACGGTTTACTGTAAGATCTAGCTGCGCTAGCGCGCTCCACCCGCAAACAGAGGAAAGCGATCGTTAGCTCTAATCATACACATCATATAGGCGTGCACACTATATACATTGATTTGTACCGGCCTGGAGAATTGCCAGTATAGCTGAGATTCAAAAAAGGAAGTCAACTCACCCTCGCAACCTTCCTGATAGCCGCGATGACCTGACCCTACGCTGGCGAAATGGATGACGAACGCGCCGTTACGCGCAGCCGGGCGCGCTCTGGCGATGTTTCCGATGAGATAGAAGCCGAAGGTCTGTGTGCCTTGCTATCCTCAACGCATGCTATACGCATTCGGACGTGGTCTGGTCATGGCCGGAGAGAGACGTGTTGAGGGCCCAAGTTGCAAGTCAGGAGATGTCAGCGCACGGCCGGATGACGGCGTGCAGGCCAGCACTCAGCGACAGTGAAGCCTGCGCATCGATCTCGTAGCCCGCAAAGCGTGCGGCCCCATTGCCTTCAGTTTCCAACAGAACACGCGGTCTGGGAGGCGATAAGGTCATGGACCATATTGATGATAAACGCTTCCGCCAACAGCCTATTCGCGTAGACAGCGGACGGCTGACGTAACTACGAAATGGGTAGACTTGCAAACGCTGGTATAGTTCTTCAAACGTTTCGATATCGAATGCTTACGTTCGTACAATAGAGCTATCGACGCCGATCGTTAGTCTCATCCCGACTAGCATAGCTTGCATCCGTTCGAGTATGATCAGCCTCTCAAACCAGCGCGACAAAATGTTTCCAATAACGCCTGAACGCATGACAATTCACGCTAGCGCGCCCTGCAAATTCCATGCGTAAGCCGTGGGAAGGCTGCATCTTTCCACCTGCAAAATGGGCGCCGCCGCTGCGGGATGTGAGCCTCTCGAAGAAGCCTATTAACGAGACGCGAGGACTTGGTCGCCGCTGCACCACCGCCATCCGTTTCGGTGGCGCCGCCGCCAGTTCCTTGGGAGTTTGAACTGAAGAGTGTGAGTGGCTTGCGGTGATGATGAGCCCAACCACGTTCGCGGCCACGTCGCGGCTTGTACTTGGTGGGTGTTACTTAAAAGCGGAATGCAGCTGGACGAAACGATGGTGGTTCTAAAGAGGCCTAACTCACGCTTGCGAATGCGACGGCAATGGCCGCAGAAAATCCCGACATTGATTGCTGGTTATGATCGGGCAATGGTTTTCATGAAGAGCTCCCTGTAGGAGGAACGTCAACCTCCTTGAACTTCGGTTGCATTGGGTATGTGTGGAATTGTCGGCATCTTGGGGCGTGGTCCGGTCGTTGGGCAGTTGGTCGCTTCGCTCAAGCGATTGGAGTATCGTGGCTATGACTCCGCAGGAGTTGCTACGCTCGAAGGTCTTCGTATCGAGCGGCGGCGCGCTGAAGGTAAGTTGAGAAACCTTGATGGGCGGCTACACCGGCATCCGCTGTCGGGTCATATCGGTATTGGTCATACCCGATGGGCGACTCATGGAAGGCCGACCGAGAGCAATGCCCATCCGCACGCGACGGAAAATGTCGCGGTCGTTCATAATGGGATCATCGAGAATTTCCGCGAGCTGAGAGCCGAATTGGAGCGGAATGGAGCCCATTTCAGCTCTGAGACGGACACCGAGGTGGTAGCGCATCTCGTTGAATCTTATCTCATGAATGGCTACTCGCCACAGCAAGCGGTACAGGCATCGCTGCCGCGGCTGCACGGAGCCTTCGCGCTGGTATTCCTGTTCAAAGGCCACGACGATCTTCTGATCGGTGCGCGCAAGGGATCACCGCTTGCGATTGGGCATGGTAATGGCGAAATGTATCTAGGATCGGACGCGATTGCGCTCGCGCCCTTGACCGATTCCATTACCTATCTTGAAGACGGCGACTGGACTGTGCTTACCCGCACGATTTGCGTGATCTACGGCGCGGACGGCGCTATCGTTCACCGGGAAACATCAAAGTCCGGCGCGTCGTCGCTCCTGGTAGACAAGGCGAATTATCGCCACTTCATGGCCAAGGAAATCCACGAGCAGCCGATAGTGGCCGGGCAGACATTGGCTCATTATGTCGATATTAGCGCCGAGCGCGTAGCCCTGCCGCTCAAACTGCCGTTCAACTTCAATTCCATTCAGCGCATCTCGATTACGGCCTGCGGCACGGCAAGCTACGCCGGTCACATCGCCAAATACTGGTTCGAACGGCTAGCACGCCTGCCGGTCGAGATCGATGTGGCATCTGAGTTCCGCTACAGGGAGGCTCCTTTACGCAAGGGCGATCTCGCGATCGTCATTTCGCAGTCGGGGGAGACCGCCGACACTCTGGCTGCGCTGCGTTACGCCAAGAGCCAGGGTCTGCACACGATATCTGTGGTCAACGTCCCGACCTCGTCGATCGCGCGTGAGAGCGAATCCGTGTTGCCGACGCTAGCGGGACCGGAAATCGGCGTCGCCTCCACCAAGGCGTTCATCTGCCAGCTGGTGGTAATGGCGGCGCTTGCTCTGGCAGCAGGCAAAGAGCGGGGTAAGTTGAACGAGATCGATGAATCGAAGCTTGTCCGCGAGCTTATCGAAGTGCCGCGGCTGATTGCTGCGGCGCTGTTGATCGAGCCGCAGATCGAGAAACTCGCGCGTCATGTCGCTAAGTCGAACGATGTGCTCTATCTCGGTCGAGGCACATCGGCTCCCCTAGCACTGGAGGGGGCGCTCAAGCTGAAGGAAATCTCGTATATCCATTCAGAAGGCTACGCCGCTGGCGAGCTCAAGCACGGACCGATTGCGTTGATCGATGAGACCGTGCCCGTGGTGGTGATCGCGCCTTACGACGCGGTTTTCGGAAAAACCGTCTCGAACATGCAAGAAGTTGCGGCTCGCGGTGGCAACATCATCTTGATCACTGATGCGAAGGGCGCTTCGGAAGCGACGTTGGACACGTTCATGACCATTGTGTTGCCGGACATGGGTGGAAGCTTTACGCCGATGGTTTATGCCATCCCGGTGCAGCTTTTAGCCTATCATACTGCCGTCGTTATGGGGACGGATGTGGATCAGCCGCGCAATCTCGCAAAATCAGTCACCGTCGAATAGGCAGCCGCGGCATGTCGTGGTGCTTCTCCGTGCCTGGATTAGGCAGCGGTGGCTGCGCCAGCTCCGCGGATTCAAAATCCTGAAAGGGAGAAGTCTCGCGCTTATCCATAGTTGGTCATAGTTGGCGGAGATTTGGTTATCGCGACTTCTTGTAATCGGTGGCAGGGCAGCGCGCTCCCCCGAACTTATCGAGACCGCGATCGCGACATGCGTCCAGCGTGACGCGCTGCATCGGAAGGAAAGCGTCCGACGGCGCCGTCCAACGGGTGAACTATCGATTGATCCCACTCCCGATAGGCTGACAATGCGAGCCATGCTCGTAGCCTCGCCGCAATCCTGACAACGCCAATGCGACGTGCCTTACGTTCGTGCCGCTTTAGGGAAAGCTTGCCGAAAGAATTGGAGGGCATTCACGCGTCAGGTTTTGGTAAGGCTGCCGGCCTATCAGCTCCGAAGGAGCTAACCAGCCTGGACCAACTGCGGCAGCAAATGCCAGCTGGGGAGCACCAATCGCCATGTATAATCAGATAGATGGTTCGTCCTGGTTCCAATCCTCGCGCGTTGCCGAAACTGACGAGCAAACGGATGCAGATAGGTTTGCGGATGCGTTCGCCAATATGAACTTAGCTGCACCGGGCTCCAGCGGCAGCTCACCTTCGGTAACAGGACCATATTCGCTAGTTCCAAGGCCTCCTGTGGTAGAGATCAATAGGTCATCGTTCATCGACGCAGCGCGCGTCTATTACGGCGCGGAAATCAAGCACATCGCCAACAACCCGCAGGAGTACTCGGAGTTCGTGTCGGCAAGAGCACGGCGAGCTGCAAAAATTGCCGAGCGTTATGGGGTAACTCGCGATTCCGGCAATGCGCGATACTTCAGCTACCAATTAGGAGAAAGAAGTGTCGGGCTTCTAAGAATTGAGGGCGGCGACAGCATGACGGAGTTCGACGTCAAAAAATGGCAGGAGCTGTTTCCTGGGCGAACTGGGACTACCTCGACTGTAGATCTTCAGGTCGTTCATCCGCTCGTCGAGAACGCTGGCGATATTCTGCTCGAGCATCAGCTTCGAGTGGACGGCGAAAGGCCGTTGCTCAATTTGCGTCCGGCTAATCCAGAAGCAAGAGCCCGTGCGGTACAGATGGGGTTTGTCGAGGTTGATGCCGACAATATGGTTCTCGACCCAGAGAAGTCAGACAATTGGATAAGGAACGGTGATGGGGAGTGGCAGCGAAGAGGTACTGCTGCGCGCTATCTTTCCAAAGTGGACGAGAACGAAAGAAGGGATACTAAAATGGAAGAAAGGTCCCCATCATGCGAATACGAGGATAATTTCATGTGATCATAGGCTGCCGGGAACATAGTCGCGTGGAACATGTCTCGTCCTGCTCTTCGCTACGTTAGGCGGGCCTTCGGCGGCTCGCAATCAGAAGAGCTCCTGCGCTTTGAGGGAAAACGGTATGAGAGGAGCTCCGGCCGGCTTGGTCTTCGCCGAACTTCTAGCGATTACGGGCCATAAGAGCGGCACTGCGTACCGCAATAGATCGAATTGCTTGCGTCGGTAGTAAGCTGCATGAGGCGCGGCCAAAGGTGCGCCCGCGACCGAAAGGGAGAACGGGCGTTTTGCGCGTTGAGTATACGGGGTAGCTTCGAGGTGGAGGTCTTCCAGGCGATCTAATGAGGCGCAAGAGTTCGTGAGGAGCAATGAGGCCGCCTGAGGTAAGGCTGAAAAAAGGGCGATACCACGCTCCAGTAGACGAAAGGAAACATCTGTGACGGACAGTGGCCCTGCGGTGAGCAGGAGTTAGTCCCGCAGAGCTCATTGCCTGCCAACCAACGTCGATCATAAACAAGACGTCGGAAAATGGTTCGACAATTCAGTCCAGAGAGCTGCTGGGCTGAGAGGAGCTCTTTCATCGCTTGCTTAGCTCCGTCTCGTCGTAGCAACGTACTGCTTACGACGCGCTCAAGCCGGTCGAGACCGTTCCGTGGCAAGATCGCCCTGAGCGGCCGGCCTACATAGATTAATGGAACTCAGAATGCCAAGTACCTGAGTTTCGCGCGTGAGCCCTGTTCTGGATCGGCCAGCGGGCGGAGCAGGTCACGGATCAAGTAAAGCAAAGCAGGAAATCGACCGCTGGCAATGCCAGCTGATTCGGGAAGTTGATTCCAGAAGATCCTTAGGAATTCTTACTGCAGATGCCGCGCGCTTGACGCCAAGAAGCTGATCGAGAGCGTCTCGCGTGAGAAGTGCTGAGATCGGACATGAAGTTGGGCGGCCGGCTAGCTGCAGGCGTGCCACCAGCCTCGGTTCTACTTCAATGCAGCATTGAGGCACTCGATCAGCGTGTGTCCGGCAAAGGGCTTGGCCAGAAAGCCAATCGCTCCCGAGCTCAGGACCGAGGCGCGCACGCGATCGTTCGGGAAGGCAGTAATGAAAATGAACGGCACCCTGAGACCTTTGGTCCGCATTTCGGCCAACAGGTCCAACCCGCTCATGACCGGCATCTGCACATCCGTAATGACGCAGGAGGTTTCGTTCAACTGCGGTGACCTCAGAAAGTCCTCGGCCGACGCAAATGTTTGGACGATGTAGCCACGCGATTTCAAAAGGTTCTCTGTCGCCGCGCGGACCGAAGCGTCGTCGTCAACGACAGATATTAAATGCGTGGACAAGACGTGCCCTCCGGACGCAGGAATGGCGGCCGCCGCAGCATTAGCCACCGTGGGCGAAAAGTGGGCTTGAGTGGTGAAATTGTAAAATCATACTTAGGTTTGTTCGGGTCGGTTTGCACGGATGCCCAGCGTCTCAGTCATTCTGATCAAATCCGCAAGCGACCGGGCGCGCATCTTTTTCATTAGGTGTCCCCGGTAGATCTTGACCGTAATCTCGGCGAGTCCCAGCTCGGCGGCTATCTGCTTGTTCATCAGGCCGGTAGCGACCAGCTTCATCACTGCCTGTTCTCGCGGGCTTAAGGTCTCAAATAGAGCCCGCAGCTCCGCGACGGCCTGCTGAGTCTTCCGTCTCTTGCGATCACGTTCGGTCGCGGCGACCACGGCGTCAAGCAGTTCCTGATCGCGAAACGGTTTGGTGAGAAAATCGACCGCTCCGCCTTTCATGGCCCTGACGCTCATGGGAATGTCGCCGTGGCCGGTGATGAAAATGATCGGAACATTAATGTTCAACCGCGCCAGCTCAGCCTGGAACTCAAGTCCACTCAGACCTGGCAGCCGGATATCGAGGACCAGGCAGCTAACAACATCGGGAAGCCTGCTCTGTAGCATTTCGCGGGCCGACCCGAATGCAACGACGTCCAGGCCGACCGATTGAAAAAGGTTCGTTAGCGACCGACGCATCGAGACATCATCTTCGACAACGAAGACTATCGCATTCGCCGACGCGTCAGCCTTGCTGCCTTCGCGCGGGGGGGCAGAGCGTTCACTCACGGCACGAGCTCCTTGTGCAACGGCAGGTCAAACCGAAAGCTTGCCCCCGGCCCCTGCTTGCGAACGACTGAAAGGTGCCCTCCATGAGCTTCCACAATCGAGCGACAGATCGAAAGACCCATGCCAAGACCACTCGATTTTGTCGTGAAGAAGGGGTCTAACACTCGGTCGGTATCATCTTTAGCGATCCCGACGCCGCAATCCGTCACGGTAAGCTGCACGTGTCCCGTATCGTCCTTAGATGACTGAATCACCAGTTCGCGCGCTCGGTCCGTAACTGCGTCCATGGCTTCGATCCCATTCATTACCAGATTGATGATCACCTGTTGCAGCTGAATCCGATCACCGAGGATCGCGGGCAGGGCTTCCGTCAACTTAGTCTTTAGGGTCACTCGGTGGCTAACCAGCTCACGTGCCACCAAAGCAATGACATCCTTAACAACATCGTTTATATCGAGCGGTACCATCTCGATCTCGCCTTTCTTCGCAAGTACGCGAATGCGACGGATCACTTCGCTGGCCCGGATTGCGTCTTCGATGATCCACTCAACCGAAGAGCGCGCGGCGGAAAGATCTGGTGTCTGGCGGGCCATCCAGCCGAGGCACGCGTCGGCGTTGCTGATAATCGCGGCGAGTGGCTGGTTGATTTCGTGGGCGATGGAGGTTGTCAGCTCTCCTAACGTCGTCACACGCGTCACATGTGCAAGCTCCGCCTGTGCCTTTCGGAGCTCTTGTTCGGCTTGATCTGCGCGAATCATGGCGGTGATGTCGGTGCTGACGCCGCGGTAGCCGAGGAAATTGCCATCTAAATCAAAAAAAGGCTTGCCGCTCGTCCGGACGTAGATCGGAGATCCCATACGGTTGACAGTGCGATAGACGAGATCCCGAAACGGAAGATGCGCCTCCAGCGTCGCCCGATGTTGCCGCCACTTCTCAGGGTCGTCCTCGACGTCGCACGCGATGTCCCAGCGAGGCAGGCCGATCAATCCCATCGCCAATATTCCCGCAGCGCTGGTGTGCTCGGACAGGTGGGTGACCTGATGATCTGGTCCTGTCTCCCAGAGCCAGTCGGAAGCTGTTTCGGCGTAATCGCGAAAGCGCTGCTCGCTTTCGCTCAGCGCAGAAAGTGTGTTTTCCAGGCGTTCCCTAGCGGCGTATTGCTCGGTGATATCCATATGTGTTCCGATGAGTTCGCTCACATTGCCATCGCTGCCGACCACCACATGCGCGACGGAGTGTATGCGCCTTATCCCGCCATCTGCCAGAAGGATTCGAAAATCATACTCGAAGCGCCCTTCCTTGCCTTCAATAGCCTGGCGCTGCACTTCCTGAAGCCGCGGCAGGTCATCTGGATGAATGCGCGACCGAATGGTCTCGATCGATACAGTCTCTTGCGGTTCAAAGCCAAATAGACGGTCGACCTCAGCGGAGCGATACACAAAGTCGAGATTGTAGACGTCCCAGGACCAGCTGCCCGTGTGACTGAGACGCTGAGCTTCGGCCAAATAGGCTTCGCTGCGGCGTAGCTGCTGTTCTGTTTGCCTTGTCGCCGTGATATCCGTCGCTGCGCCGACAAACTCGATGTCACCCGCGGCAGTTCTTGTTGCGCGCGCTCGCGCATGGATGTGCTTCACCGAGCCATCCGGCAGCAGCAGCCGGTATTCATGCTCGAAATCCTTTGGGTCTCGCATCACTCGATCGATGGTCTCTTGGACCGAAGCTCTATCGTCTGGATGCGTGCGTTCGATGACCAGTTGTGGCGCCGGAACCGTCGGCGGGTCCACCTGGAAAATTCGAAAAGTCTCCTTTGACCAAAATGCCTCGCCGGTGGTAGCGTTCCAGCCGAAGCTGCCTGTATGGCTCAGCTCCTGCGCCTGAGCCAAATGGGCTTCGCTCCGCTGCAGAGCAAGTTCGGTTTGCTTTCGCTCCGTGACATCTTCGCAGGCTATGAGGACAATGGACTGGTCATCGGCCCAGAGCATTGCTTTGGCGTTTTCACGTACCCACAATACCGAGCCGTCTTTTCTGACTTTCTGGACGTCCCAAGTGCGCGATTGGCCGATATCTTCAAAGCACATTCGAACGCATTTGCGAACGAACGCGCGATCCTCCTCAAGAAAGACTCTCAGGACGGATTGACCGACCAGTTCCGCAGGCGCATAGCCGAGTTGTGTCGCGCCGTATGTATTGACGTTGAGGATAGTACCGGCTTCGTCGAGCATGAAATACATGGCTGGGTTGTGTTCAAAGATTGCGCGCCACCGTTTTTCGCGATCCTTCAAATCGGCCGCGCTGCGCCGGAGCTTGGCCGCAGCCTCACGTGCTACCTCTCTTTCCTGGCGGACTTTTCCGATCAGGTGCGTTCCGACAATCGAGACAGTAAAGAATGCGACGACCACCGGAAGAGCTTGAGGGTCATCGATCCGCAGACTGAACGCCGGGGGCACAAAGTAGTACGCCAAAGCAGCGATGGCTAAGACCGAAAGCGCGGATGATGCGATAAAGCTGCCGATCAAAGAAAACAGCAATATCACCAGCAAATAGGCGAACGCCGTCGCAGCGAAATGCGTGTGAAGGTACAAGGAAGCTTGCGTCACCACCGCCAGCGTTATGCTGCCGAAAGCAAACTGCGTGGCTGAACGTTTGAAATTGCTGATCTGGTTAAGCATTCTTAGACCGTCCGGCCTTTCCGCGGCGGGAGAGCTATAACATTTTAGGCAAAAATGGGGCAATCCTTTCTGTCCCGAGAGGCGCTCGCGCGCAGTTCCGAGATCGATTGCTTGCAGCGGAACTCAGCACGCGCCGAGGAAAGGCGCATCACAAACGTAGGTATAGTTGTCCTAAACCTTTCAATATCGCGCGCTGACATGGGTACAATCGAGCCTGAGATGTCTGGTTTGCCTCGCTGCCGATTAATCCTCGCAGGCGCCCGAGGCCGCGGGCGGCCCCCGCAGAGCTCAGGCGCGTGGCGCCAGAGCACGTCCAACGTGGGGACAAGGCTACATCGGTTCAGCAAAGACGCTGACGCTGAACAAAGAGGCACACCTCGCCTAATCTGAAAAGAGCAGCAACAAGCTGTGGAGCGGGTGACGTTACCTCTGTGCGATCCATCTGGGCGTGGTGAAGGCGCTAATCTGATCCACGGTGATGACGCCCATTGCGGTCTGATGCCGCGACACGCACTGGAAACAACGGATGAGCGAGTTGCGCCAGCAAGATCGCCACCACATCGTCGTGGCGAGGCCAGTTTAGTGCCAGCCACCTGCCGCTAATCTTGCGCCGGCATTGGAATGGCTAGGAGCTCTCACCTCGAAAGGCCCGTCCGAAAAAGGACTACGGAAAAAGTCTCTTTTGACCTCGTTTCGGGGATCTTTTCAGACCCGTTGCCGGGGGCGAGCCGCGGCGCGGTAGTAGAAACCGGAAATTCCGCGAAAAGATGATCCGGCTCGCAGTTCAAGTCGATGGTGCCGATTTGAACTACGAGGAATCACGAAGTTGGCTACATTCGAGTTCGACAGTCTTGAAATCACGGCCAAAAATGCGGGGGCCTACCTCCTTGTGTTTCTGGTGTCGATACTGGTGGAATCGGTGGGCTGCTTGAGCCGGGCGTGTAGCGTCGCGTGCTCGAGCTCGCCTTCCCACCAGGACACGAACACAGCGGCGATGCCATTGCCGGTGATGTTGGTAAGGGCTCGCACTTCGCTCATAAACTTGTCGATCGAGAACACGATTGCCATGCCCGCCACCAGCGCCGGGTTGACCACCGACAATGTCGCTGCGAGCGTGATAAAGCCCGCGCCAGTGACGCCGCTTGCCCCCTTCGAGGTCAGCATTGCCACGAACAAGATCGTGAGCTGCTGGCCAAAGGTGAGATCGACCCCGAGTGCCTGGGCAATGAACAATGTCGCAAGCGTCATATAGATGTTGGTACCGTCGAGGTTGAAGGAGTAGCCGGTTGGCACCACGAGGCCGACCACGGGCTTGGAGCAGCCCAGTCGTTCGAGCTTTTCCATCAATTGCGGCAGCGCGCTTTCCGAGGACGAGGTGCCGAGCACGATCAAAAGCTCGTCCTTGATATAGACAATGAACTTGAAGATCGAAAAGCCGACGATGCGCGCGATCAGACCGAGCACGACCACCACAAAGACCGCGGCCGTGGCATAGAATAGCGCGATCAGACCGATCAGATTACCCAGCGCCGCCGGCCCGAACTTGCCTATCGTGAAGGCCATCGCGCCGAATGCACCGATCGGGGCCGCTTTCATGATGATGGCGATCACGCCGAATACCGCGTGCGCGACGTCGTCAATCATGCCGCGCAGCCCATTTCCACGCTCTCCCAGCGCCATCAGCGAAAAGCCAAACAGGATCGCGAACAGGAGCACCTGCAGGACATCGCCGCGAGCGAGGGCGCCGACCACAGTTTCGGGAATGATATTGAGAAAGAAATCGACCGTCTTGGAGGCTTCCGCCCGCTTGACGTAATTGGCGACCGCCGCAGCATCGGGTTTGACCGCAAGGCCATGGCCGATTTGGAACAGATTGCCCATGACAAGGCCCAACACCAAGGCAAAGCTGGAGACGATCTCGAAATAGACCAGCGCCTTGACGCCGACGCGCCCGACTTTCCTTGCATCTTGAATATGCGCGATGCCGGATGCGACGGTGCAGAAGATGATCGGCGCGATCACCATTTTGATCAGCTTGATGAAGCCGTCACCGAGCGCCTTGACCCAGTCGTTGGTCGCAACCGATGGCCATAGCCAGCCGACGATGACGCCAATCACGATCGCGATCAACACCTGGACGTAGAGAATTTTATACCAAGTTTGCGACGCGCGCGCGGATGCCGCAGTTGCCATGGTGGTCATGACGCTTCCTTCCCGAATACACTCGAATACGGGCCGTCGCATCGTTGAGAGGCGCCGGCCTCATACGAGGCTGTCGTTTTAGCCGTGTCCGATTGAAGACAGTTCCGAGAGCCGGGGCGTCATTCCAAAGGCAGGCGTTCAATTATGTCTTTTTCGTCAAGCAAGATTTGCACCAGACGTCCAACCCGCGGCCGATCAAAGGGCCATCGGAAACACGTCTGCCTCCTAGCGAGGTTCATTTGAATACCCGGACGGCGTTGGCAAGTCCGAATGCGAAGGCGTTGCTCAGGGTGACGCATATCTTGTCTTGCACTGGCAGGGTACGATTAGCCGAGTCGTGTCTCGGCGTGGAAGCTCAGTGTGATCGGTATGCGTCGAGTGCTGAGTTGATGCAACAATGCGCTGCATTGGTAAAATTGATTGTCTGGATCGCAGGTATCCACGCGATGGAAGCGTGGTGAGATCAAGGCTAGGCTAGATTTGGCTTCGTTAGGAAATCTTTGATTTGGCGCGGGGCACTGCGTTGTTTACTCGCGGTAAAGCTCGTTCGTGCACGGGGGCGTCTCCAGGTCCGTGCTAATGGTGCGGCTAGGCAGGTTTGGTCGATGTAAGGCGTATCCGCCTTCGGCACTGGGTGAGCCTTTGGTCGTCTCGCACAAGCCAGTGCTGCGATGGTTTCTCAACTCGATCATTCCGCCTTGGCAGCTTTGATCGTTCGTTTTCGACCTCTTTGTCAGGCAGGACGAGACCAGCGTGACTGACTTGGGCTGTACTGGCGAGTTCGAACAGAGTGGCGACAATTGGATGACGGCGAGCGTGCTCCAGTCCAGCAGTACATGGCCCGGTGAAGCCGGACGGTTGAGCGAATTTCTCCCGCGCAATGCGCTTCTGCAATCTTGCGAAGCCGACTGATCAACCTTGCGCATGTCCAGCCCACAATGAGCGTCTTTGCATCCGTGAGTGATGATTGAGCAAGGTCGTCTGCCGGAGCGGTGCCAAACGGGAAAACACCGTTAGGCGGTGGACGACTTCGAGCAGAATGCGGTGGGCCCATCTCTCCGTTCAGATTATTTCTGTATACAGACTTACCATCGAAAGCACGAAGAGTCGTCATATTTCGATCGAAATCCGCCGACTATGTATACACTCAGTGTCCAGAAGTGAGGAATCGGCACATGACCCATTGCTTTCCGACCAATGCCTGGTACGCGGCCGCTTGGGATGCCAAGTGAAGCAGGCGCTGTTGCCCCGCACGATCTGCGGCAAGCATGTTGTGATGTATCGGCGCACCAACGGCGAAGTCGCAGCGCTGGAGGATGCCTGTTGGCATCGGTTGGTGCCGCTCTCAAAAGGTCGCCTTGAGGGCGACAGCGTCACCTGCAGCTATCATGGGCTAAAATTCAACGCACAGGGCCGCTGCACCTTCATGCCCTCGCAACAGACGATCAACCCCTCCGCCTGTGTGCGTGCCTATCCTGTCGTCGAGCGCCATCGGTTCGTCTGGTTGTGGATGGGTGATCCAGCGCTAGCCGATCCGGGCTTGGTGCCCGATATGCACTGGAACGATGATTCCGCTTGGGCTGGCGATGGTGACACCATTCACCTTAAATGCGATTACCGTCTGGTTGTCGACAACCTCATGGACCTGACCCACGAAACTTTTGTGCATGGCGCCAGCATCGGCAATGACGCCATCGCGGAAGCGCCGTTTGACGTCACTCATGGCGAAAAAACCGCCACCGTAACGCGCTGGATGAAGGGGATTACCGCGCCGCCGTTCTGGGCCAAACAATTGCAAAAACCCGGCCCGGTGGACCGCTGGCAAATCATTCGTTTCGAGGCGCCGTGCACCATCAATATCGACGTCGGGGTGGCGCCGGCTGAAACCGGCGCGCCCGAAGGCAATCGCTCGGCCGGCGTCAATGGTATTGTCCTCAACACCATCACGCCGGAAACGGAAACGAGCTGCCATTATTTCTGGGCATTCGTGCGCAATTACCGTCTGAACGAACAGCGCCTGACCACCGAACTGCGCCAGGGCGTTTCCGGCATCTTCCGTGAGGATGAGGTCATTCTTGAAGCGCAGCAGCGCGCGATCGAAGAAAATCCTGACCGGGTCTTCTATAATCTCAATATCGATACCGGCGCGATGTGGGCCCGCCGTCTGATAGATCGCATGATCGACGCCGAGAACGCGTCGCAAAGCCAGCAGGCTGCGGAGTAGGACATGGCCGAGCGCGACACTGATCGCTCCGTCTCGCAGACGGTGCGCGTCTAGCTCAGCTTGCGCGATCTGATCCCGTCGGGCGACTTGCGGCCGGGCGAGCGGATCTCCGAGTTGCAGGCGGTGGAAACGACCGGCGCCTCGCGCACCCCGGTGCGAATGGCGCTGGTTCGGCTGGAGGAGGAAGGACTTTTGGAAGCGATCCCTTCTGGCGGCTTCATGGTGAAGGCGTTCTCCGAGCGAGATGTCCTGGACTCGATCGAACTGCGTGGCACGCTGGAAGGTCTGGCCGCGCGCTTTGCCAGCGAGCGCGGCGTTTCGTCGCGCGATCTCGAGCCTCTGAAAGGATGCCTTGACGAGATTGACGGCCTGGTGCGGCAGGATCCGATCTCCGTCGAGGCTTTCTCCTCCTACATCGCGTTCAATGCACGGTTTCACGCGCTGTTGACCGAATTGTCACGCAGTGCGCCCTTGATCCGGCAGGTCGATCGCGCGTCTGCGTTGCCATTCGCCTCGCCCAGCGGCTTTGTGGTGACCCAATCGACACTACCGGATGCGCGCGACACACTTTTGATTGCGCAAGATCAACACCGCGTCGTGATCGACGCAATCGAAAACCGCGAAGGCGCGCGGGCCGAAGCAATCATGCGCGAGCACACGCGAGTGGCGGCGCGCAATTTGCGCCTGGTGCTCAAGAACAAGACGCATTTTGACCTGCTGCCGGGACTGGCGCTCATCAGGATGGCAGGCGATTAGAGGAGACCTGCATGCGGTTCATGGAAAGCTGGAAACCCGCAACCCTTGTTGCGACGCGCGATCTGACGCCTGCGATCCGCGAGTTGCTGATCAAACCGGAAAACTTCGATGGCGTCGCCTATCCGGTCGGCAGCCATATCAATATCGCCGTCACGATCGATGGTCGCCCGGAGACGCGGTCCTACTCCTTCGCGGTACATGTGGTCGCTCGCCCCGGGCGCGCGGCTGGCCATCACACTGCCAGCCTCGCTGCCGCCCGACGCCTTGACGCTCTTGTGCGGTCCGATGCGGATGCTCGATGCCGCGCGCCGGGCCTGGACGGGCGCAGGGCGCGCACTATCCGACCTACGCTACGAGACCTTCGGTTCAAGCGGCTCGCTGCCGACTGAAGGTTTCTGGGTGCGCCTTGCAGGTCGAGCCGTCGCGATCGAGATACCGCGCGAT
Source organism: Bradyrhizobium sp. B124 (assembly GCF_038967635.1). NCBI lineage: Bacteria > Pseudomonadati > Pseudomonadota > Alphaproteobacteria > Hyphomicrobiales > Nitrobacteraceae > Bradyrhizobium > Bradyrhizobium sp. B124. The sequence continues at coordinate 7,366,900 of NZ_CP152413.1, forward strand.
CGCTCGTTGCTGGACGTGCTCAATGAGGCCGGCTACGAGGTGATTGCGGATTGCAGGCGCGGCGAGTGTGGCGTCTGCGCCATCGACCTCGTCAACATCGACGGTGAGCTCGACCACCGCGACGTCTTCTTCAGCGAGCAGCAAAAGCACGCGAACGAAAAGATCTGCGCATGTGTCTCTCGCGCCAGCGGCACCATTACCGTCGATATACTGCATCGCCCGGACGCGCTGTAGGTTCGCTGCAACGCGTTGGTTTCGGCGGCATGTTCTGGCCGAGCTCTCGGCACAACAAACGCATGTCCCAAGTTTGTGCCCCGCCATCATAGAACAGCGCGTGCAGGGGTGCCGGATAAAGACGGTCGGCGACGCCCAATTATCTTTCTTCAAGGCAAGACAAAAGTTCAGCGCGTTACTTTCAGTCGCGTTATTCTCGCAATGGGACTATGGCGAGTTGCTCGCACTGGTCGCGCTCGCGGTTTGAGGGACCCTAAACAAACCAGCCAATTCGTCGAAGCAGAAGCTATGTGAAGATTTGCGTCGAGTGAACACGGAGCGTTGTAAAACCACAAGAGCATCTCTCGGGCGGCAAACTCCGCCGTTTCATTGTGCCGTCGCTGTCTGCTTGAGAACAGAGATGCCGGAAACCTGACAGCGCGTTAGGTTCACTCCACAGCGACGCTGGTACCTATGCGCGTTATTCGCACGCACGCCACAATTCGCAAGCGGCACAGAGATTGCTGGACAGCAAGCGAGGAGCTGCGCCGTCAGACCGGTCGAAGCGGCCCTGTCACAGGAGTTTCCGATGAGGCTTGCGATGCCGCTTTTGCTCGCAGAAACGACGCGGGTCAATGTGGTGGCCGCCACCAAATCCCGCATGCCACACGATAAGCTTGCCGTGTTGTCGAAACGGGCGCAGCGGTCGGAGACGGTGTTGAGCGTTACCGCGAGCACCGAGCTCAATAGCCGAGCCACGCAAGTGGCGACATTTCGGGCGTCTCGCTTGGGCGACAGCGTTCGCCCAAGGCGGCTGCTTGAGAACGGCCCTGCGGCTCCGGAAAATCACTTCACGTCTAAGGCGAATTCGACTTCGAACGTCCTGAATGGCGCGGATACGCGCAAGCCGTTGTCGTTCACAATGCTGTCGAGCTGCCGTCGCGTCGTCGCCTCAGAAGGGACGGCTGGGGCGAACACAACGAATGTGTTCGCCATGTCGGAAGCCGCGCAGCCGAACTTAATACAGCGTGCGCCCATCCCGCAGGCTAATCGATTGATAGAGACCGGAGAGTCTGACCTCTGCTCCACTGTACTGTCGCCGCTAACAGGCAGCGAAGCGGGTATGCACCGGCTGTTAGCGAGTGGTCTTGCGAGTCAATCTGGAAAGACGCCCAGTTCTTGGAGGTTGGACCGGACCAATAGGCGATGCATGCCAAATCCTTCAGCGATCCGGACGTGCAAGCGATCGCTGAGCCCGTATGACGACGTACTCTCACGGGGGGCCTGACGCACATGGATCCTTTTTCGGCGGAGATCTGGCAGTCCGTTGCGCTCACGATCGAGCTTGCCAGCGTGACGACGATGATCCTCCTGGTTGTTGGCGCGCCGCTCGCGTGGTGGCTAGCACGCTCAAAGACGGTCTTGAGCGACGCGGTGGCGACAATCATCGCGCTGCCACTTGTGCTGCCGCCGACTGCGCTCGGTTTCTGCGTACTCGTCCTGCTCGGCCCGAACGGTCCAGGGGGCCTTCTCGCCTCTTTCTGGGGCGAGCACACGCTCGCCTTTACTTTTGCTGGAATCGTGGTCGGATCGGTCCTCTCGGCGCTCCCTTTGGTGGTGCAACCGATCCGTAATGCCTTTGTTGCGATAGGCGACGGTCCGCTGGAAGTTGTGGGCAGTCAGCGTGTCTCTCCGTTGTATGCTTTCATTACCATCGGCCTGCCGCTAGCGCGACTGGAGTTTCTCAAGGCTGCCGTGATTGGCTTTGCTCATACGATCGGCACATTCGGCGTCGTGATGATGATCGGCGGCAACATTCCTGGGCGCACCAAGGTGTTGTCAGCCTACGTCATAGACTACGTCCAAGCATCGCGCTGGCGCGAGGCAAGTTGGGTTGCCGGCGGTATGGTGATGTTCGCCTTTGTCGTCATTTTCACTCTAACCCTCATCGACAAATGCTGTGCCAGGAGAGGCACATGAGGGCAGGCACACCTCGCCGGTTCGAATCGCTCGCGACGTGACGGCCGGCCAGACATGTCCGATCATGAGCGAGCAGCAGTATTGCAAGCCAGATCCGTCCGTCCTTGGCGAGGACACAGTGAACGCGGCCTGTTATGGCCGCGGCGGCTGCCGGAATCAGCTGCAATTCCGCATACTCCGCGCCTCTGCTCGATGTGAGGAGTAATGACGTCGGAGTTTCTAAGCAGCGGCGTGCCAGACTAGACGAGTTCATCGCCCGCGATATCGCAGGCAAGCGGGTACCGGGCGCGGTTGTTGCAATCGCCAGAGACAGCAATGGTTCGCTACAAGGCGTACGGACCTCGATCCACAAAGAGGAACGTCGATGCGATATTCGCATCCGCGTCTGTGACCAAACCGATGCTGGCGGTAGTTGGGTTTATGCTGATGGAAAAGGGTCGCCCGCATCTGCGGGTCAAGCTTCGCGATTCCGGAATCCGAAAAACATGAAGGTGGGATGCGGCAGCCTGACGGTTCGATAAAATTCGAAGCGCAGAGTTCTCCGATCTACGGCCACGATCTTCATCGCCACACATCAGGCCTCAGCTGTGGCGGGCCCTCGCATAGCTCTGATCAAGTCGCGCGTCTCTGTCGGGTTTCGCAGCTCAGCCGGTCAAGGCGTCAAGCATGTTTTCAACGAAGGCATTACCAAGCTGCCGCTGACGCATCAACTAGGGACTAAATCGGTGACCGATGTGATGCCCGGCAACGGCACCCACTCTGTCGAGCAATCGTCGTGCCGCGCGTGTGCCGCGCGCCGTGCTTAAAGCGAGTATGACGCATTCGCTGCGCAGCAGCAAACCCTTGTGTGCTGCTTTGTTGGAGTTCCCACGTCGACGTTCAAAACCGGACCATTAACGCGATGGGTGATCAGCCGCGAGCTTGTACCTTGCTAGCTGGGCTCGCCAATCCGCATTGCAGACTGCCAAGCGGCGGCTTGGCATCTGCCAAGTGCTTCTTGTGCCGTGGCCTGTTTCTTGCTGCTGGACGTCAGTAATTCGTTACGTCCGACGAGACACTTGGAAGGGTTCATGGGCGGGGCAACGGAAACTTTCTACAGCGTGATCAGACGTCAGGGAATCACGCGTCGCAGTTTCAACAGATTCTGCAGTTTTACGGCTGCGAGCTTCGGACTCGGTCCACTCGCCGCAAGCGGTATTGCCACCGCTCTGGAGACCAAACCGCGTGTGCCCGTCATCTGGCTGCACGGGCTCGAGTGTACTTGCTGCTCGGAAAGCTTTATCCGCTCGGCCCATCCTTTGATCAAAGATGCGCTGTTGTCGATGATTTCGCTCGACTATGACGATACGATCATGGCGGCGGCAGGAGATCAGGCCGAAGCCATCCTGGAGGAAACCCGTGCCAGGTACAAAGGCAAGTATGTGCTTGCCGTCGAAGGCAATCCGCCGCTGAACGAGGGTGGCATGTTCTGCATTGACGGCGGCAAGCCGTTCATTGAAAAGCTCAGGTCGATGGCGGAAGAGGCCATGGCGATCATCGCTTGGGGCACATGTGCGTCCTGGGGCTGCGTGCAAGCGGCCAAGCCAAATCCGACTGGCGCGGCGCCGATCGATAAGGTGATCACCAACAAGCCGATTATCAAGGTGCCCGGGTGCCCGCCCATCGCGGAGGTCATGACCGGCCTGGTGACCTTCATGACCACGTTCGGAAAGCTTCCGGAGCTCGATCGCCAAGGACGTCCAAGGATGTTTTATTCCGAGCGCATCCACGACAAGTGCTATCGGCGTGCCCATTTCGACGCTGGCCAATTTGTCGAGGAGTGGGATGATGAGGGCGCACGCAAGGGCTACTGCCTGTACAAGATGGGTTGCAAGGGGCCGACCACCTACAATGCCTGCTCGGCCGTTCGGTGGAACGGCGGCGTTTCATTCCCAGTTCAATCCGGCCACGGCTGCTTCGGCTGCTCCGAAGACGGCTTTTGGGACAGAGGTTCATTTTACGACCGGCTCACGACCATCAAGCAGTTCGGCATCGAGAAGAACGTCGATCAGATTGGCATGGCCGCTGCCGGCGCAGTTGGACTGACCGTCGCCGCGCACGCGGCGGTCACGGCCGTGAAGCGGTTGACCCACAAGCCGGATCGCGCAGCTCACAGAAGTAAACCGAGTTGAGGGGATGGCGAAGGTGGGTGTCCGGACACCGAATGGGTTCAATCTCGATTCTTCCGGTAAGCGAATTGTCATCGATCCGCTGACCCGGATCGAAGGCCACCTGCGCGTCGAGGCCAATCTCGGTTCCGACAATGTGATCCGCAATGCAGTCTCGAGCGGGACGATGTGGCGTGGCATCGAAGTCATCCTGCGCGGGCGCGATCCGCGCGACGCATGGGCGTTCACCGAGCGGATTTGCGGTGTCTGCACCGGCACCCATGCGCTCACCTCTGTGCGCGCGGTTGAGAATGCGCTAGGGATCTCCATTCCGGAGAATGCCAACTCGATCCGCAACATCATGCAGCTGTGCCTGCTTGTGCATGATCACCTCGTGCATTTCTATCATCTGCACGCGCTGGATTGGGTCGATGTGGTTTCCGCGCTCAAGGCCGATCCCAAATCGACCTCCGCGCTGGCGCAGTCCATCTCGCCCTGGCCGCTGTCGTCTCCTGGCTATTTTAAGGATTTGCAGATCAGGCTCACCAGATTCTTTGGATCAGGGCAACTTGGTCCGTTCAAGAATGGCTATTGGGGTCATCCGGCCTACAAGCTGCCACCGGAAGCGAACCTGATGGCCATGGCGCATTATCTGGAAGCGCTCGACTTCCAGAAAGAGATCGTCAAGATCCAAGCCATTTATGGGGGCAAGAACCCGCATCCGAACTGGCTGGTCGGGGGCGTGCCCTGCGCGATCAATATCGATGGAACAGGCGCGGTGGGCGCGATCCATATGGAGCGGCTTAACCTCGTGTCCTCGATCATCGACCGTTCGATCGAGTTTGTCGAGCAGGTCTATCTGCCCGACATTGCAGCGATCGGCTCGTTCTACAAGGACTGGCTCTATGGCGGCGGGCTTTCGGGCAAAAGTGTGATGTCCTATGGCGACATCCCCGAAAGCGGCAACGACTGTTCCGAGAAAAGCCTCAAGCTGCCGCGCGGCGTCATTCTTGATGGCAATCTCGAGGAGATCTTGCCGATTGACCTTGGCGATCCCGAGCAGATCCAGGAGTTCGTCGCCCATTCATGGTATAAGTACCCGAGCGAGTTCTGCGGTCTGCATCCCTGGGATGGCGTCACCGAGCCGAGCTTTCAGCTTGGCGAAAAGGTCAAAGGCAGCAGGACAGATATCAAGGAACTCGACGAAGGCGGCAAGTATTCCTGGATCAAAGCGCCGCGCTGGCGCGGCCACGCCGTCGAGGTCGGGCCGTTGGCACGATACATCATCGGTTGTGCGCAAGGCAAAGCCGAGTTCAAGGAGCCGGCCGAGAGACTGCTCAAGGGGCTCGATCTTCCCCTGACTGCGCTGTTTTCGACGCTTGGCCGTACCGCGGCCCGAGCGCTCGAATGTCAGTGGGCGGCGCGTCAGATGCGTTATTTCCAGGACAAGCTGGTGCTCCACATCAAGGCCGGCAATACCGCAACTGCCAATGTCAGCAAGTGGAAGCCGGAAAGCTGGCCTAAGGAGGCCAAGGGCTACGGTTTCACTGAGGCGCCGCGCGGTGCGCTCGGGCATTGGATCAAGATCAAGGACACCAAGATCGGCAATTACCAATGTGTTGTGCCGACGACGTGGAACGGGTCGCCTCGCGATTCCAAGGGCAATATTGGCGCTTTTGAGGCCTCCCTGATCGGTACTCCGATGGCGGATCCGCATCGGCCGGTCGAGATCTTGCGAACGATCCATTCCTTCGATCCGTGCTTGGCGTGTTCGACCCACGTGATCAGTCCTGCCGGCCAAGAAATGGCTTCAGTCAATGTTCGTTAGGCACATGCTGGACAAGACTCCGCCCCCCCTTACGGCCGTCGATGCGGCACCGAACGCTCGCAGTGTCGGCCATGGCGTCGCCTACGTTTATGAGGCGCCGGTGCGACTGTGCCATTGGGTCAATGCGGCGGCCATTCTGGTGCTGGGTATATCCGGTTATCTCATTGGAACTGGGATACCGGCGATGCCGGGAGAGGCAAGCGGCAATTTCCTGTTTGGCTATATCCGCGTTGCGCATTTCTCTGCGGGATATGTGCTCGGCGTCGGCTTTCTGCTGCGCATCTACTGGGCCCTGATGGGAAACCCGTATGCCATGCAGATCTTCTGCGTGCCGCTCTGGCGCAGGAGCTTTTGGCGCGAGGTGTGCCACGAGATTCGTTGGTATGCTTTCCTTGCAGCTGAGCCAGAGAGGCGTGTCGGGCACAATCGCCTAGCTCAAGTCGCAATGTTCTTCATGTTTACGCAGACGATCACGTTCATGGTTGTCACAGGCTTCGCACTTTATGGACAGGGCGCCGGTAGTGACAGCTGGCAGTACGAGCTATTTGGCTGGGTGTTTGCAATCTGGCCGAACAGTCAGGACGTCCATACCTGGCATCATCTCGGCCTGTGGGTAATCGTGAGCTTTGCACTCGTCCATATCTACGCGGTGATCCGGGAGGACGTCATGTCGCGCCAAAGCATCTCCTCCATGATTTCGGGTGAACGCGAGCTTCGCGATTGACTGGGAAGCGGATGCTAAGTCCGGAGAACAAGAAGCGGATCCTGGTGCTCGGCATCGGCAATATCCTGTGGGCCGATGAGGGATTCGGCGTGCGAGCGGTCGAGGAGTTTCACCGCCGCTACGTCACCCATGACAACGTCACCATCCTCGATGGTGGCACTCAGGGGCTCTACCTCGTCAGTTTTCTCGAGTGGGCGGACTGCCTGATCGTGTTCGATGCCATCGACTATGGACTGCCGCCCGGGCAGTTGAAGCTCGTGCGAGATGACGAAGTGCCAAAATTTACCGCTGCCAAGAAGGTGAGCCTGCATCAGACCGGCTTTCAGGAGGTGTTGAGTGCGGCCGACCTGCTTGGCCGCTGCCCGCGAGAACTCGCTCTCATCGGCTGTCAGCCGTTGGACCTGGAGCATTGGGGCGGTCCGCTGACTGCTCCGGTGCGTTCTCAGATTGCGCCTGCGATTGAACTGGCTTGCAAACTGTTGGTGCAGTGGGGCTCGCCGGCAAAGCTGCGGACCGCGCCGCTGACTGCAGCAGAACAGCTGTTTGCGAACAATATCGACCGTGCAAACTATGAAACAAGAGCGCAGCCGATCTAGCGGCCCGGGCTGACCATGTGCCTTGGCTTGCCAATGACGATTGTTGAGACAGACGGCATCACGGCTCTGTGCGAGCATGGCAATGAACAGCGGCGTGTCTCGGTCATGCTGCTCTCCGACGCGTCGCTCGGCGCCAAGGTGCTCGTCCATATCGATACCGCGGTGCGGCTGTTGGACGAGGATGAAGCAAGGCTGATCTCGCAAGCACTCGACGGGCTTGAGGCCGGCCTCAACGGCCAGGACTGCGATCGCTTCTTTGCGGACTTGATCGGTCATGAGCCGCAATTGCCCGAGCACCTACGCTAGTGGTGCCGCTTGCGGACGTTGCGCTGCCTACGCTTGCTCGCATATCGAATCTGCAATCGCGGGCACCCTCTACACGAAAAACATCAAGCGCTTTGAGCCCCCGATCCGAACGGGGGAACGCGATCGCGGCGAGACGATGATTGGCATGTGCCTTGCTAATACCCCGCTTAGTAGAACCAAACATTATCATAAAGGCGTCTGATGAAGTTCCAGGCGGCGCAGCATGATCTGGCACGGCCCGGTCCGTCCGAGGTGAGGAGCGTCACCGCCGATGGGCCGCCGGCCACACACGATTCCATGAGGGCAGTCGTGGTGCTGCTGTCGGCGGCCGATCCCCTGTATTCGCCCCTATATTCGCTCTGGGCCATCCACGTCGCAATCTCCCTTTCTGAACTGATCAAGGCGCTTCGGCGGCGCATGCGAGGCGCAGTGACTGCGCGCGGCGCTAGTGGCGAACTGGACGGACGGCTCGGGCTGCGTGACCCGCCGACGCCAGTCCTGTGCCATCAGCACGATACACTCCGCCCGACCGGCAAGAATCAAGTCCGTTTGGTCAAGATCGACCGAATCTCGGCACCGATCGTTCGGCCACACGCCCTTGGCGCTTGTATCGCCAAGAGCATTGCCTCCTGACACACCCAAAGGAACGTCGCATCATGAAAACAGCGGCCAGCGTCGTATCGGAAGGCGCCGAGCAGGCGGCAAGCGACTTCCCACTCGACGCGGAAAGTCTCGGCGTAATCCATAGCGGGCCGACGGCTGTGGGGGCGCTCGCCAAGCGCGCTTGGCGCGATGGAGACGAGCTTGCGAGAATCTGTCCGAATGCCACCGGGCTGTTATCGAACGCCGCTGCTGCCGTTGGCGGCCAGAAAAGCGGCGCACGGACGCAGCTGTACAGCCTGGCGAATCTCAGCGATCTCGAGCGCAAGCTGATTTCCGAAGTGCTTGGGGACGGCGAGGTTGCCGGCGTCGTTGCGCTGCCAGATGGCTCTTTGGCGCAAATCCGGGAGGCCATGCTGGCGGGCATCTGGCGCGTCCGCATCGGGGCGGAGCCGGCACACGAATATGTTGAGATCGGGGCGATCCCGCAGATCGTGCGGCGCGCCGCAACTGACCTGACGTCCACCGATCTTGTGATAGGCTCGGCGCCGGACGGCGCGATGAACGTGCTCCCGGTGCTCGCCGAAATACGCGAGCGGGCCCGCGCCTGGCGCCCTGGCATGCGCGCGCATGTCGTCAATCTCACACTGCTGCCGATGAGCGCTATCGACCTGGCGTTTCTGCAGCAAAGCGTGGGCAATGGTCCGGTCCAGCTCATCTTCCGCGGCTACGGCTCATGCCGAGTGCAGGCGACTGGAATCCGGAACGTCTGGTCGGTGCAGTTCTTCAATTCTATGGACAACATTATCCTGGATACGCTGGAGGTCGGCGGCGTGCCGATCGTAGCGTTGGCCGCCGACGAGGATTTCGAGGATTCCGCCGAACGCTTGCACGAAATCATCAAGGCTTACTTCACATGAAGAGCTTAGAGAATACCCGGCATCCGGCGGGCTCTCGCGGGAGGCGCGCGCATTCACGGTGGCGCGATATCCCAGTAGCTTGCCCCAAGCATCTCCCCCGACGCGCGAACGAACCGTTCGGGGTCGAAGTGATCGGATTTCGCACGCGTGAGCGCGGGTCGTTGGCATGATGGGGGCGCCTTGGGTCATGAAGGTGGTTGTCATCCTGCGTAACGGCACTCGGCGACCGCGGGTTGAGCGGAAATCGCGAGTTCGAGCCGGCGAAATCGGACTTATTGTCTGCGAGATCGCGCTATTGGGCTTGATTGCCTGTTGCTCGCTGTTGTCGGCGTTCTTCGCACGCGAAGACATGCGGTTCGCCCGTGCCGAAGCGGCGGTCCCTGCCATGATGTGGCGGGACGACCGGCCAGCGTCACATCGGATCCATGCGCCAGATCTCAGTTCGAGCGACCGCTGGCGTTTCGTGCGCGAGATGATGGTAGAACGGTGCGCATGAGCTTCATCGCCCGCAACAAGATCGACGTCACCGTATTGCTTGCCGCCGACGTAATCGCCGCAGTCGAGATCCTGCCACGAGTCCGGCCGCCGCTGGCGCGGCTGTTCGCCGGCAAGCCGGCCTTGTCGTTGCTCAAGGCTCTGCCGCGGCTCTTCGCGTTGTGTGCCGCTGCGCAACAAACTGCATTACTGTCCGCGATCGAGGCCGCTCGCGACCACGAGATCATCCGCTCGACAAAGCAGCGTCGTATTGCCCTCGTCGTTGCCGAGCGCATCGCAGAATTGCTGCGTAGTCTCTTTGTCGGACAGCTCACGCCGAACATCGCCAATGCGGCTGCGATCCGCTCCCTGATGCGGGGAATGTCAGTGCTTGTCGGCAGCGCGCAGCCTGCCTGCGGCTCTGCGCGACGCGAAGCGATAGCGCAGATCGTGACTGCGCTGGCCGCGCTCGGCATAACGAATGAAGATGGCGCGCTGAGGCCAGGGAGCCCATTCGCGCTGCGCATTGCGGCGCTTGATGAGGTCGACTTGAAGTCATTCCCGATCGAGCACTCGTTCCTGTCCGTTGCCGACGACCGCAACATCGTTGAACGGCTGCTCGTGGATGACGCGACTTTTTGCCATTGTCCCGATCTTGCGGGACATGCGCCCGAGACGGGTCCCTGGGCGCGCCAAATGACGCGTGATCGAATCCCGCTGGGCCGGTCGGGTGCGGTCGAGCGGCTAAAGGCCAGAATTGCGGAAATCGTTCGGCTATGCGCTTGGCTCAAGGCCGGTGCTCATACCGATTCGGCGGAGCATGGGATCATCGAAAGCTACAGACTAGGTCCTGGCCGTGCAGCGGCCGCGGTCGAATGCGCCAGGGGGCGCCTCTATCACGCGGTTGAGCTTGATCCTCAGGGCCAGATATCCCGCTTCGAATTTCTTGCGCCCACGGAATGGAATTTCCATCGGCGCGGACCGCTTGTCCGGAGCCTGCAGGGCGCGGTGCTGACGGCGCGACGACATCAGGATGCGGTTCGTGCGGTGATTGAATCGCTCGACCCATGCGTCGGCTTCACACTCAATTTTTGCGAAGTTGGCGATGCATGAAATGGCGCTTTGTCTGGGCATCATCGAAATCGTCGAGCAAGCGTTGCGTCGCCGATCGTTTTCACAGGTACGGAGCGTCTGCCTGGAAATCGGGGCGCTGAGCCATGTCGCGCCCGAAGCGATCATGTTTTGCTTTGCGGCCGTTGCAACGCGGACCGTTGCCGACGGCGCGGTTCTTAAAATCGTCGAACTCCCTGGCCGGGCCTGGTGCATGACCTGTTCGAAGAGCGTCGAAATTGCACGGCGAGGTGAGTGCTGTCCTTGCTGCGGCAGCTATCAGTTGCAGGTAACCGCGGGCGAACAGATGCGAGTGAAAGAGCTGGAGATCAATTGATGTGTACCGTATGCGGCTGCAGCGAAGAGGCGTCTTTAACCGGACACGCCGAAGCGCATGATGCGCAAGGCCAGGAGCGTTACTATGCTCATGTGCAGGACGATTACGATCGCCATCATGTCCATCCGCATGGTGACCAAAGCCTGCAGCATTCATATCCGGCTCGCCACGGTCATCATCACCACGATCGTCCCGGCCATCAGCAGGCTCATGGGGGGCAGGCGTTTCTGAGCTGCGGCGCCGGCCCGGCTGCCTTGAAGGTCGCGGGCATGAGCAGCGAGCGGGTCATTCAGATCGGGCGCGACATCCTTGGCAAGAATAATAGGATCGCGGCGGACAACCGCGCGCGCTTCGTGGCCGATGATCTGCTCGTGTTTAATCTTGTGTCCAGTCCCGGTGCAGGCAAAACGTCGCTGCTTGTCCGTGCCGCGTCCGAGCTCAGGCGCAGCCGCCCGGTCGGGGTCATCGAAGGCGACCAGCAGACCTCGAACGATGCCGAGCGCATTCGGGCGGTCGGCGTGCCAGCTATTCAAATCAATACCGGCAAGGGTTGCCATCTCGATGCTGCAATGATTGGCGAGGCTTATCGCCGCTTGCCGCGGCTCACGCGAGGTATTCTCTTCATCGAGAACGTCGGTAATCTGGTCTGTCCCGCAGCCTTCGATCTTGGCGAAGCCTGCAAGATCGTGGTGTTATCGACGACCGAAGGTGAAGACAAGCCGCTCAAATATCCCGATATGTTTGCCGCTTCTTCGCTCATGCTGATCAACAAGATTGATCTGGCGTCAGTGCTTGAGTTCGAGTTGGGCAGGACTATCGAATATGCAAGGCGCGTCAATCCAACGATCGAAATGCTCACGGTTTCGGCGCGTACTGGCGAGGGTTTTGGCGCGCTCTACGCTTGGATCGATAAACAGGCGACGCATCAGCTGCGCGCCGCAGTGGACACAAGGCGATGAGCGCCACCGTCGCTTGCGGCGACCGAAGACGGCTGCGCGTGCGCGTGAGCGGGGCTGTGCAAGGGGTCGGCTTTCGTCCCTACGTCTATGGCCTCGCCACGCGGTACGGATTGGCGGGATTTGTCATCAATGGCCCCGATGGCGTCACGATCGAGGTCGAGGGTGACCGTGCATCGGAGTTTGCCGCCGCTTTGCCGCTCGAGGCACCTCCACTGGCGCGCATCGACCACATCTGCGTTCAGGAGACCGCGGCGCTCGCGGCGAAAGACTTTTCGATCGGCACGAGCGAAGGTGGCAGGTTGTCAACCCGGATCGTCGCCGATGCCGCGACTTGCCAGCAATGCCTCGGTGAGTTGTTTGATCCAGAAAGTCGCCATTACCTTTATCCCTTCATCAGTTGCTCGCATTGCGGCCCGCGCTATACCATCGCCGAACGGCTTCCGTACGATCGCCGCAACACGGTCATGGAGGCTTTTAGGCTTTGTGCCGCCTGCGTGGCCGAGTATGTCGATCCGGCGAACCGCAGGTTCCATGCGGAGGCGATCGCGTGTCCGACATGCGGCCCTCGACTCAGCCATGGGATCAACGCCATTGTCGCGGCGATCGCCGGCGGTCAGATCGTGGCGATAAAGGGGCTGGGCGGGTACCAGCTGCTTTGCGACGCGCGCAACCAGGGCGCTGTGCAGCGCTTGCGCAGCAGAAAGCAGCGCCTTGAGAAGCCGTTCGCGGTCATGGTTGGTTCCATAGAGCGGGTCAATGAGATCGCGGACGCGAATGCGTCCGAGCTTGCGCTACTCGAATCCATAGCTCGTCCCGTCGTCCTTCTAGCTACGCGCAATCATCTAGCGCCCGGCATAGCTCCTGGCTTATCGCGTGTGGGTGTCATGCTGCCTGTGGCCCCGCTGCATCACCTCATCTTTCATGCGCTTCGCTCGACAGGAGCATGGCTTGAGGGGCCCGGCCCCGTCATCGTCGCGACCAGTGCCAATCTTTGCGGCGAACCGCTACTGATCGACAACGCGCAGGCGCTGCGGCGGCTCGAGGGGATCGCCGACCTTGTCGTGACCCATGATCGCGAGATCCTAACGCGTGCCGATGACTCCGTGGTGTCGGTGGTGGCGGGGCGGCCCCAATTCATTCGTCGCGCCCGTGGCTATGTTCCCGAACCGATCCGGCTTGCGAGGTCTGTGCCGCCCGTGCTCGCCGTCGGCGGCGCGCTGAAATCGACTGTCACCATCACGCGGGACAGCGAAGCGTTCGTGTCCCAGCATATTGGCGATCTCGATACGGCCGAAGGCATCTGTGTGTTCGAGGAGACGATCCGGCACCTCACATCGACCCTTGACGTGGAGCCTGTCGTCATCGCCCATGATCTGCATCCCAATATGGCCTCTACCCGGTTTGCGGAAGCAAGCGGCCGCGCGCAGGTCGCGGTCCAGCATCACCATGCACACGCTGCGGCCGTCATCGCTGAGCATGGCCATGCGGGACCTGCGCTCGCGCTGGTGCTCGACGGCCATGGCTTTGGCTCCGACAGTGGCAACTGGGGTGGTGAGCTATTGTTGTGCGAAGGGACGAGGTGTCGACGCATCGGGCATTTCGCGCCCCTGCAAATGCCTGGCGGAGATCGTGCAGTCCGCGAGCCGTGGCGGATGGCGAGCGCAATACTGCAGTCGCTCGGCCGGGGAAACGAAATTGGGCCCCGCTTTGCAGCGCAACGGCAGGTTGAGCGCGTACAGGCATTGCTTGATCAGCCGGGCGGGGCCACCACGACCAGCGCGGGCCGATTGTTCGATGCAGCGGCGGCGCTGCTGGGGATTGCGAGTGTGCAGAGCTATGAGGGCGAAGCCGCGATGAAGCTCGAGGCGCTGGTGCGGCGGACTGCGATTTTCGATGCCGGCTGGACGATCGATGGCGGCGTGCTGTCGCTTCGTCCGCTGTTTGCACGCTTGATTGCAGACAAGATTGACGCCGCGGACGGAGCCGGGCTGTTTCATGGCACCTTCGCCGCCGCCTGCATTGACTGGGTCACGCGCTCTGCGCGAACGACCGGGGTCAATACCGTCGTTCTAAGCGGCGGCTGCTTCCTGAACGTGGTGCTGGCGGATGAAATCCAGCGCGGTTGCAGCAGCGTCGGTCTCATGCCGCTGATGCCACGGCAGCTGCCACCCAATGATGGTGGCTTGAGCCTTGGCCAGGCCTGGATTGCCGCTCTGCAGATTGCTGAACAGCCGTCAGCCCTGGAAGGAACAGCCTGATATGTGTCTTTCGGTCCCAGCAAAGATCGCGAAAATTCTTCCCCACGACATGGCGATCGTGTCCATCGACGGCGTCAGCCTAGAAGTATCGATCGCTCTCATCGACGAACTCGACGTCGGCGACTACGTCCTTGTCCATGTCGGCCATGCGCTGGCCAAGATCGACCCGATAGAAGCCAAGCGCACGATGGAGCTCCTGCAAGAGCTAGGCAGCGCGGGGCTGGAGCTCCGATCATGAAATATGCCGACGAATTTCGCGACAAGACCATCGCGCAGGGCCTGGCGCGTGCGATTGGCGCCGAGGCCGGTCCACAAAGGGCCTATCGGTTCATGGAATTCTGCGGCGGACACACGCATGCGATCTCCCGCTACGGCCTGGAGGATTTGCTGCCCGCGAACGTCCGCATGATCCACGGGCCGGGTTGTCCCGTCTGCGTTCTGCCCGCCAGCCGGATCGACATGGCGATCCGGCTCGTCGAGCGGCCGGAGGTCACTCTGTGCGTCTACGGCGACCTGATGCGCGCGCCCGGATCGCAAGGACAGTCCCTGTTGCGAGCCAAAGCGCTCGGCGCTGACATTCGGATAGTCTATTCGACGCTCGACGCTATCCGGCTCGCCGAACAGGTGCCGAGCCGGGAGGTGGTCTTCTTTGCCATCGGATTTGAGACCACGACGCCCCCGACAGCGGTGATGATCCGGATTGCCGAGAAGAAGAAGCTGAAGGGCCTCAGCGTGTTCTGCAACCACGTGCTTACACCGTCTGCGATGCACAGTATTCTCGAGAACCCGAAGATCCGCAATATCGGCGGGGTCGCAATTGACGGCTTCGTCGGGCCTGCGCATGTCAGCACCATCATCGGTACGCGGCCTTACGAGCCTCTGGCGGAACAATTCGGTAAGCCGATCGTGATCGCGGGATTTGAACCGCTCGACGTCATGCTGGCGATCCTGATGCTGGTGCGGCAGGTGAACGAACGCCGTCATGAGGTGGAGAACCAATACAGCCGCGCGGTGACGCGCGAAGGCAATCGGCGTGCCAAGGACGAGGTCTTGCAGGTTTTCGAACTGCGGGAGCAGTTCGAATGGCGTGGGCTTGGACTCGTACCCAACAGTGGACTGAAGCTGAAGCGGGCTTACGCACGATTTGACGCCGAGGCGCGTTTTGCGATGCACGAGCTGCGTGTCGCCGACAATCCGGCGTGTGAATGCTGCGCGATCCTGCGCGGCGCCAAGCGGCCGGTTGACTGCAAGCTATTTGGAACCGTCTGCACGCCGGAAACACCCATAGGGTCCTGCATGGTCTCATCGGAAGGTGCTTGTGCCGCATATTGGACCTATGGCCGAGTTCGCGATGCTGGGGTGAGGCGGATGTCATGAGCGTAAAGGCCTATCAACGCAAGCTCGACCTCGAGAACGGACGCGTTGATCTTTCTCACGGATCGGGGGGCCGTGCCATGGCACAGCTGATCTCGGGCGTTTTTCACCACGCCTTCGGCAATGAATGGCTCGCCCGCTGCAATGATCAGTCGGCGTTTGACGTTACGACAGGCAGGATGGTGATGACGACCGATAGCTATGTGGTTTCGCCGCTGTTCTTTCCCGGCGGCAATATCGGGTCACTCGCCGTGCACGGCACGATCAATGATGTCGTCATGGCCGGCGCGCGTCCACTCTATCTATCGGCCAGCTTCATCATCGAGGAGGGGTTCCGGTTTTCCGATCTGAAGACAATTGCGGATTCGATGGGCGCAGCGGCGCGCGGCGCCGGCGTTTACATCATCACCGGGGACACCAAGGTCGTCGAGCGCGGCAAGGCGGATGGTCTGTTCATCTCTACGACCGGGATCGGGGTTCTGGCCGATGGGCTCGATCTTTCCGCGGACAAAGCAAGGGTCGGGGACCGTGTCCTGGTGTCCGGCAGCCTCGGCGATCATGGGGTGGCGATCATGTCAACGCGCCACAACCTCGCCTTTCAAATCGAGATCGTCTCGGATTCCGCAGCGCTGCATAACCTTGTAGCCGTCATGGTTGCGGCCGGTGGTCGCGGCATTCGGGTGATGCGTGACCCCACGCGCGGCGGTCTTGCCGCCTCCCTCAACGAGATTGCGCATCAATCTGGGCTCGGGTTCCGTCTGCAGGAAGCGGCCATTCCGGTGAAGCCCGCGGTTGCGGCCACTTGCGAACTCCTTGGGTTTGATCCGATCCATGTCGCCAATGAGGGCAAGCTCGTTGCGATCGTCGCGCCCGATTTGGCCGATGCCGTGCTTGCAGCGATGAAGGCGCATCCGCTCGGATGTGATGCAACTGATATTGGCGAGGCGGTAGCTGACGATCACAAATTTGTGCAGATGGCGACCAGTTTCGGCGGCGGACGAATTGTCGATTGGTTGTCGGGCGAACAATTACCCCGAATCTGTTGAACATGTCACGCCCATTTGCCGCGGGCATGAAGGCGTCATGCATACGCATCTTCCGAGTCTTGGGAAACCAAATTTGAGATCAATGGTCATTTGCCATCAGCACCGACAAACGAGCCTAAAATTTGCGGTCTGCTCAGCTGCCGGGCGATGATCACTCGGCAAGAAATTCGGCAAGGCTTGGTTTTCGTTGTTAGCTTTACCACGACCCGAGAACCCAATCCGAAACGATTTATTGCCATCGCGCAGTTCGCGGTAGCTCAAACCAGGCAAGTCGTTACTGCAACTTGCCACTCCAGGGCTGAAGGGAGGCGCGGGCCCCTCTTACGAGGCTCTTTACAAGGCTTCGACTTGCATCGTTGCGCTCGATTTTGGACCTACCGTTGCACAAGAGCAGCTTTGAGATCAGAGAGATCGCGATCTCCTCTCTTGGATCTAGGCGGCTCAGGAGGACGGCCTGACCACCAAGGTTCCATGCAGTCATTGACCTTGCGTATAACCAACACGCGATTCGCAGGCAATGAGATGAGGATACGTTCGCCCAGAGCGGAAGGCGCCCTTGTCATCGCGGCGGAAGGCAATTCCCTAGACGCTATCAAGACGTCCACCGTTCCATTATATCCCCTTCTTTTTCAGAGCCCGTTCGCCTCGGCCGCGGAGGGAACGATGCTTAAGCTCAGAGTGGTCATTCAATCCGCCCAATATCTGCTTGTTTGAAATCCTGCGCCTCTGCTCAAAGATCGCTGAATTCCTGCACCATTTGCGCGCCTGCGTCGCAATATCGCTGCGCTCTTCCGGTTAGAAAAGCTCTTCGGGCAGGGAGTTTTCAAATGAAGGTGGGCGTTCCCAAGGAAATCAAGGCGGACGAATATCGCGTGGGCCTTACCCCTGGAGCTGTTCGCGAATACGTGGCCGCGGGCCACCGCGTGATGATCGAGACCAATGCCGGCGCGGGCATTGGTGCCACCGACGACGATTACCGCAACGCTGGCGCAACCATTCTAACTTCTGCAGTTGAGGTATTCGCATCGAGCGAGATGATCGTAAAGGTCAAGGAGCCTCAGCCGTCCGAATGGAGCCAGCTGCGGGAGAGCCAGATCCTCTTCACTTATCTGCATCTGGCCCCGGACCCGGAGCAAGCCAAAGGGCTCCTAAAATCCGGGTGCACCGCGATCGCCTATGAGACCGTAACTGATGCGCATGGTGGTCTTCCACTGCTGGCACCTATGAGCGAGGTCGCGGGTAGACTTGCGATCGAAGCGGCGGGTAGCGCCCTGAAGCGGAGTGCAGGCGGACGAGGGCTGTTGATCGGTGGGGTGCCCGGTGTTCAGCCGGCCCGGATCGTGGTGATTGGAGGTGGCGTCGTTGGTACGCACGCGGCGCGCATGGCGATCGGTTTGGGCGCAGAGGTCACCATCGTCGACCGCTCGATACCCCGGCTCCGCGAGCTGGATGAGCTATTTGAAGGGCGCGTTCGGACCAGGTTCTCGACCATCGATTCGGTGGAGGAGGAGGTATTTGCGGCGGACGTGGTAATTGGTGCGGTGCTCGTTCCAGGTGCGAGCGCGCCGAAGCTAGTCCGGCGGGGCATGCTGAGCTCGATGCGTAAGAGGGCGGTGATCGTGGACGTCGCTATCGATCAGGGCGGTTGTTTTGAGACGTCGCACCCAACGACTCACGCTGATCCAACTTACGAAGTGGATGGCGTCATTCATTATTGCGTGGCCAACATGCCCGGCGCCGTGCCGCTGACCTCGAGCCAAGCACTGAACAACGCCACGCTGCCGTTTGGCCTGGCTCTGGCCAACAAGGGGTTTTCCGCCGTGCTCGAAAATCCGCACCTGCGCGCCGGCCTCAATGTCCATCGGGGCCGGCTAACTTACAAGGCCGTGGCCGAGAGCCTCGGGCTCCCCTTCTCCCCGATCGACCAGGCTGCGGCCTGATCCCAGAGGCCCTTACGGGGCATTTCCTCCCTGACTTGGGCCACCCTTCAGGGTGGCATTTTTTTTGGCTCTCTCAATCCGCAAAGCGCCGCTGGCAGTTGTTTGGAACGTGGAGCGAAGCCGGGAATACCAGACGATCACAATTGGATTTCTGCCGTCCTCGGGCTGCGAAACAATGTCCTTTCGCCCCACACAGGGCGCCTGAATGCAGGTTTGCCGGCGGGATTGAACATTGCGTGCAGCGGCTCACCCAGAGAGCCCGCGATCATCGGAGTGTGGCTTTATCTGGCGCGATCGCCGCGACCGTTTCCGGCCGTGCTGTGGAGACGCGCCGAATCCGCCGCCGTCCGGTGAGCAGAGCCAATAAGATGGGCCAGGGCGATCTGACGCGGCAGCGGAGCACTCGGGACGAGGCGCGGCGACCTGATTGTAGCCGCGTCACCGCAGCCATCGGAAGGATGGCGCCCTGGGGTTGCGAACGCGGTCCACCTGGTCGGTTGACCGCAGCCGTCAGATCGACGATCCGCCCAAACCACGGCATCGAGATCAAGCCACCGCGATGCCGATTGTAGGATTTGCGACACGCCGTCGAGGCGGCGACAAGCGCTATGGAAAATAGCCGAGACAAATCAAGCCTAGGCTCTTGGCACAAGACTTGAACGCAAGAAACCGTCCCGCACCTTCTGCTTATGGAATCGCAGTGATGGCCTACAAGATAATCGCGTCCCAGTGCACCGTCTGCGGTGCGTGTGAGTTTGAATGTCCCAACGCCGCGATCAGCCTTAAGAACGACATTTATGTGATCAATCCGACCAAGTGCACCCAATGTGAGGGGCATTTTGACGCGCCGCAATGCGCCGTCGTTTGCCCGGTGCCCGAGACCTGCGTGCCGGCATAAGGAGTAGCTGATGAGTGGGGCTCCGGCGCGAAACATGATGACGACACTACCGACGGTGTCCGTCTTTTGGATCCGACGCCTGATTCTCGCGCTCGCCGGCCCCGAGTTGGCCGTGACTTGCGCGATCAGGCGCGAGCGGAGTGGGCAATGGTAGCTGTACAAGAAACGGTCGAGCGCGTCCGGCGCATCGACGTCGACCAGTATCGATATGGGTTTGAGACGCAGATCGAGTCCGACAAGGCCCCGAAGGGGCTGTCGGAATACACCGTCCGCTTCATCTCCGCAAAGAAGAATGAACCGGCCTGGATGCTGGAATGGCGCCTGGAGGCGTATCGCCGCTGGCTGACCATGACCGAGCCGACCTGGGCGCGCGTCAACTATCCGAAGATCGACTATCAGGACATCTACTACTACGCGGCGCCGAAGCCGAAGAAGACGCTGTCCTCGATCGACGAGATCGATCCGGAAATCCTCAAGACCTACGAGAAGCTCGGCATTCCCTTGCGCGAGGTTGCGATCCTCGAAGGCGTCGAGCCGCCGCCTGGTGGCGCGCCGTCGCCCAGCCGCAAGATCGCGGTCGACGCCGTGTTCGATTCGGTGTCGGTGGCGACCACCTTCCAGAAGGAGCTGAAGGCCGCCGGCGTGATCTTCATGCCGATCTCGGAGGCGATCCGCGAGCATCCCGAGCTGGTGCAGAAATATCTCGGCACCGTGGTGCCGACCACGGACAATTACTTCGCGACGCTGAACTCGGCGGTGTTCTCCGACGGCTCGTTCGTCTACGTGCCGCCGGGCGTGCGCTGCCCGATGGAGCTGTCGACCTATTTCCGCATCAACGAGCGCAACACCGGCCAGTTCGAGCGCACGCTGATCATCGCCGACAAGGGCTCCTACGTCTCCTATCTCGAAGGCTGCACCGCGCCGCAGCGCGACGAGAACCAGTTGCACGCCGCCGTGGTGGAGTTGGTCACACTCGACGATGCCGAGATCAAGTATTCGACGGTGCAGAACTGGTACCCCGGCAACTCGGAAGGCAAGGGCGGCATCTACAATTTCGTCACCAAGCGTGGCGACTGTCGCGGCAGGAATTCCAAGATCTCCTGGACCCAGGTCGAAACGGGATCTGCGATCACCTGGAAGTACCCGAGCTGCATCCTGCGCGGCGACAATTCGAGCGGCGAGTTCTACTCGATCGCGATCTCGAACGGTTTCCAGCAGGTCGACTCCGGCACCAAGATGATCCACCTCGGCAAGAACACGTCGAGCCGGATCATCTCCAAGGGCATCGCCGCCGGCAAGTCGCAGAACACCTATCGCGGCCTCGTCAGCGCGCATCGCAAAGCCACCGGCGCGCGCAACTACACCGCCTGCGACTCGCTCCTGATCGGCAACAAATGCGGCGCGCATACCGTGCCCTATGTCGAGGCCAAGAATTCCTCGGCGATACTCGAGCATGAGGCGACGACAACGAAGATTTCCGAGGACGTGCTGTTCTACTGCGTGCACAGGGGCTTAAGCGAGCAGCAAGCCATCGGCCTCGTCGTCAATGGCTTCGCGAAGGACGCGCTGCAAAAACTGCCGATGGAATTCGCGATGGAGGCACAGAAGTTGATCTCGATCTCGCTCGAGGGATCTGTCGGATAACTAAACGTCCCGCGAGCCCTCCCGAGTACGGCTCGCGTTCCGGATGACGCATTTCAGGGATCAGATCAGAATGGCGCTACTCGAAGTCCGAGATTTGCATGTTGGTGTCGAGGACCGCGAAATTCTTTGCGGCTTGGATCTTACGATCAATGCGGGTGAGGTGTACGCGATCATGGGGCCGAACGGCTCCGGCAAATCGACACTCTCCCACGTCATCGCCGGCAAGCCGGGCTATGAGGTCACCGGCGGACAGATCCTGTTCAGGGGCGAGAACCTCTTGGAGATGGAGGCCAATGAGCGCGCTGCCAAGGGCGTGTTCCTGGCGTTCCAGTATCCGGTCGAGATCCCCGGCGTGACCACCATGGACTTCCTGCGCACCGCGCTGAACACCCAGCGCAAGGCGCGCGCCCAACAGGAATTCTCCACCCCCGAATTTCTGAAAAAGGTCCGCGAGGTCGCCAAGTCGCTCAACATCCCACAGGACATGCTCAAGCGCGGCGTCAATGTCGGATTTTCCGGCGGCGAGAAGAAGCGCAACGAGATCTTGCAGATGGCGCTGTTCGAGCCGAGTCTGTGCATCCTGGACGAGATGGATTCCGGCCTCGACATCGACGCGCTGCGGATTGCCGCCGACGGCGCCAACGCGCTGCGCTCGCCGGAGCGCGCGATGGTCGTCATCACCCACTATCAGCGGCTGCTCAACTACATCGTGCCCGATGTCGTGCACGTGATGTCGAAGGGCCGGGTGGTGAAGAGCGGCGGCAAGGAACTCGCGCTGGAGCTCGAGGCTTGTGGCTACGCCCAGTTCGAGGATGCGGCCTGACCGCTCAAGGAATTTCCTGATGAAGCGGGTTTTAGCCAAAGCCGGCGCCGGAGGTGCAATGGGCAACGTCTTCGCCGCGGCGCATGGACGGCTGCCTGGCACAGGCCCTGTCGCCCATATCCGTACAAGGGCATTCAAGGCCTATGAGCGTGCCGGCCTCCCGCATAGGCGTACGGAGGCTTGGAAATACACCGATTTACGCGCCCTAATCGGCGAGGTACTGCCACTCGCTCCGCGACCGGACGCAGCTGCGCTGCTGCGCGCACAGGCGTCGGCCAAGCAAGGAGCTGCCGATCAGGCGGTCAAACTCGTTTTGGTGGATGGCATATTCGCGCCTGAGCTATCCGACGTCGGCAGGCTGGAGAATGGGGTCGATGTGCGGTCGTTGCGAGAGGTTCTGGAGAACTCGGCCAGTAGCGCGATAGCCGGTCTGGTGCTGTCGACGACGACTGATGCAGTGATCTCGCTCAATGCCGCAATGGCGACCGATGGCCTGGTGATAACGATCGCTGAGGGCCATGCGGTGAAGCGTCCGATTCAGATCGTTCACGTTGCAACCGGATTGTCGGTGTCCAACTTTACGCGGTCCTATCTGCAGCTCGATCAAGGGGCGCATGCGGCTGTGGTGGAAACGTTCGTTTCAGCTGAAGGCGCGAGCGGCTATCAAACCAACGATGCGATCATCGTCCTGGTTGGTGACGAGGCGAGCCTTTCGCACGTCCGGCTGGCAGCCGATGCTGCTGACGCCGTGAATATCTCTTCGGGGATCATTGCAGTCGGCGCCAGGGCGAAGCTCAATCTCTTCAACATGACCTGCAGCGGTTCCATCAGTCGCTATCAGGGATTCGTCACGCTGGCCGGCGAGGGATCCAAGCTCTCGGCGAACGGGGTCAATCTCCTCAGGGAAAAGCAGCACGCCGATACAACAATCGTAGTCGACCACGCCGTACCACATTGCACCAGTCGGGAGACGTTCCGCGCGGTTGTCGATGATTGCGGCCGCTCGGTGTTCCAGGGCCGAATCGTCGTTCGTCCCGCCGCGCAGAAGACGCACGTCATGCTGACGACGCGCGCGCTGCTTCTGTCCGATCAGGCCGAGGCGGACAATAAGCCTGAACTTGAAATCTTGGCCGATGACGTGACCTGCGGCCACGGATCGACATCGGGCGCGCTGGATGGCACTCTTGTATTCTATCTGCGCGCTCGGGGTCTATCCGAGAAGGATGCGCAGGCGATGCTGATAAAGGCGTTCCTTGGCGAATCGATTGAGGAGATCGCCGCCGAAAATCTGCGCGATTTTGTGACCGTTCAAGTCGAACTCTGGCTGCAGGCGCGGCGATGAGCGTGCATCCAGCGATTAGCAATGGTCGTTACGAGGTCAACCGTCTGCGTACGGACTTTCCTGCACTGGCCATGACGGTGTACGGCAAGCCGCTCGTTTACCTCGATAACGCTGCATCCGCGCAAAAGCCGAAGGCGGTGCTTGACCGCATGATGCAGGTGTATTCCAGCGAGTATGCCAACGTACATCGTGGCTTGCACTACCTCGCTAACGCGGCGACCGAGGCGTATGAAGGTGCCCGTACCAAGGTGGCGCGGTTTGTGAACGCACGTCTAAACGAGGAGATCGTCTTCACCCGCAGCGCCACGGAGGCCATCAATCTGGTCGCCCAGACCTTTGGCCGTGAACGCATCACCCCGGGTGGTGAGATCGTTCTGTCTATTATGGAGCACCACTCCAATATCGTACCGTGGCATTTTCTAAGGGAACGGCTCGGCGCGGTCATCAAATGGGCGCCAGTGGATGATGACGGCAACTTCCTGCTCGATGCATTTGAACGGCTCCTGACCCCGCGCACCAAGATGGTTGCGATCACCCAGATGTCGAACGTGCTAGGTACCGTCCTGCCGGTGAAAGACGTCGTGAGGATCGCACATGCACGTGGTATCCCGGTGCTGGTGGACGGTTCGCAAGGATGTGTCCATCTGACCGTCGACGTCTGCGACATCGATTGCGATTTCTACGTGATGACAGGCCACAAGCTCTATGGTCCGACCGGGATCGGCGTGCTTTACGGCAAATCTGAGCATCTGGCATCGATGCCGCCCTTCAACGGCGGGGGCGAGATGATCCGTCAGGTCTCGCGTGCCGGCGTCATCTATGGTGATCCGCCGCATCGGTTCGAGGCGGGGACGCCGCCGATCGTCGAGGCGATCGGTTTGGGGGCGGCTGTGGATTACATCAATTCGATAGGCAAGGAGCGGATTCGCAAGCACGAGAACGCGCTGCTCGCTTACGCGCAGGAGAAGCTGGGGAACATCAACTCCGTGCGCATGATCGGGACGACGGCCGAGAAGGGGCCGGTCATCTCCTTTGGTATGAAAGACGCGCATGCGCACGATATTGCCGCCGTCATCGACCGTGCCGGAGTAGCAGTGCGTGCGGGGAGCCATTGCGCGATGCCGCTGCTCGAGCGCTTCGGCGTGCTGGCGACGTGCCGCGCATCTTTCGGACTTTACAACACGTGTGAAGAGATTGATACGCTCGTGCGGGCGCTTATCAAGGCGCGGCAGCTGTTCTCGTGAGCCGGCGAGCTTGCCACGTCTAAGTGGCTAGGCCAGTTTGTATTGACCTCGGAATGATGATGAGGTCATGCCCATGGGATATCATCGTCATCGCAGAGGTAAGTCTCTGCAGGTCTCGGCAAGCATAGATGGCATTGGCAGGCCCGCAGTCGGCCAGCCGGCCTTGCGGGTGGTTTTCCTCGTTGCGGGACTGCTCTCCCGCCAGCGTGATCGCGAAGTACAGCGAACGGCGGCCCGCACGCCGTAAATCGTGCGGTGCAATTTCACGTATAGCCAGCCCTTGTTCCATTTCGAACAGGACCAAACGAAGGGTTCTCCGGGCAAAGCGCGATGTCGCGTTAGCAACAATACCCAGTCCCGGACCACGAAACGCCCTAATCGATTTCAATCATTCGGCTTTTTGTGCTCACGCCGCACTGGCATGCTCGTTGCAAAAGTCCTGGTCAAGAAGTCGCTCTCCCAATAGCTAACCCTTGAAGGACATCAGCATGAGTCTCGCCACGACCCAGAGCATCGCAGAAATCAGGGCTCGGAATAAAGAGCTGATTGAGGAGGTGCTGAAGGTCTATCCGGAGAAGACCGCGAAACGGCGCGCCAAGCACCTCAACGTTCACCAAGCCGGAAAGTCCGACTGCGGGGTCAAGTCCAACATCAAATCCATACCCGGAGTGATGACCATCAGAGGCTGCGCCTATGCAGGGTCCAAGGGGGTGGTCTGGGGACCGATCAAGGACATGGTCCATATCAGCCATGGCCCGGTTGGCTGCGGTCAGTATTCCTGGGGCTCGCGGCGCAATTATTACGTTGGCACGACGGGCATCGATAGTTTCGTGACCCTGCAATTCACCTCCGACTTCCAGGAAAAGGATATCGTATTTGGTGGCGACAAGAAGCTGGTCAAAGTCATTGACGAAATTCAGGAGCTTTTCCCACTCAACCACGGCATCACTATCCAGTCGGAATGCCCGATCGGACTGATCGGGGACGACATCGAGGCGGTGTCGAGAGCGAAATCCAAGGAATTTGACGGCAAGACCATCGTACCGGTCCGCTGTGAGGGCTTTCGCGGCGTGTCGCAGTCGCTCGGCCACCACATTGCCAATGATGCGGTGCGCGACTGGATTTTCGATAAGCTCGAGCCCGAGGGTAAATCAAAGTTCGAGCCGACGCCGTACGATGTTGCGATCATCGGAGATTACAATATTGGCGGTGACGCCTGGTCGTCGCGAATTCTGCTGGAGGAAATGGGACTGCGGGTGATTGCGCAGTGGTCCGGTGACGGTTCACTCGCCGAGCTCGAGGCAACGCCGAAGGCAAAGCTCAACATTCTGCATTGCTACCGTTCCATGAACTACATCTCCCGCCACATGGAAGAGAAGTTCGGTATCCCCTGGTGCGAGTATAACTTCTTCGGACCTTCAAAGATCGCAGAATCGCTGCGCAAGATTGCGGGCTATTTCGACGATAAGATTAAGGAAGGCGCCGAGCGGGTGATTGAAAAGTACCAGCCGCTGGTGAACGCCGTGATCGCAAAATATCGCCCTCGCCTGGAGGGCAAGACGGTGATGCTGTACGTCGGCGGACTTCGTCCGCGTCACGTGATTGGCGCATACGAGGACCTCGGGATGGAAGTCGTAGGCACCGGATACGAGTTCGGCCACAACGATGACTATCAGCGCACCGCCCAGCACTACGTAAAGGACAGCACGCTCATCTACGACGACGTCAACGGCTATGAGTTCGAGCGCTTCGTCGAAAAGCTCCAGCCCGACCTGGTCGGCTCGGGCATCAAGGAAAAATATGTCTTCCAAAAGATGGGTGTGCCATTCCGGCAAATGCATTCCTGGGACTATTCGGGCCCATATCACGGTTATGACGGCTTTGCGATCTTCGCACGCGACATGGACATGGCTGTCAACTCGCCGGTCTGGAAGAAGACGAAGGCGCCCTGGAAAGAAGCGCCGAAAGCCAGGCTCTTGGCTGCGGAATAAAGCAACTAATCTCGCTCCCTGCGGAGAGCTTGGGCGATACCAATTTCGATAGTGAAGGATCTTTACAATGGCGCAGAGTGCAGAACACGTGCTCGATCATCTCGAACTGTTCCGCGGTCCAGAATACCAGCAGATGCTGGCCACCAAGAAAATATTCGAGAATCCCCGCGATCCCGCCGAGGTCGAACGTATCAAGGAATGGACGAAAACACCGGAATACCGCGAGAAGAATTTTGCGCGGGAGGCACTGGCGGTAAATCCGGCCAAGGCCTGCCAGCCGCTTGGCGCCGTATTCGCCTCGGTTGGCTTTGAGGGCACGCTGCCATTCGTTCACGGCTCGCAAGGCTGCGTGGCCTATTACCGCAGCCATCTGTCGCGGCACTTCAAGGAGCCGAGCTCCTGCGTCTCTTCGTCGATGACGGAAGACGCTGCTGTATTTGGCGGCCTGAACAACATGATCGACGGCCTCGCCAACAGCTACAACATGTACAAACCCAAGATGATTGCGGTCTCCACGACCTGCATGGCTGAGGTGATCGGCGATGACCTCAACGCCTTCATCAAGACGTCGAAGGAGAAAGGCTCGGTTCCGGCGGAGTTCGATGTGCCGTTCGCGCACACACCAGCGTTCGTCGGCAGCCACGTCACCGGCTATGACAACGCGCTCAAGGGCATTCTGGAGCATTTTTGGGACGGCAAGGCCGGAACCGTGCCAAAGCTAGAGCGCAAGCCAAACGAGGCAATCAACATCATTGGCGGGTTCGATGGCTACACCGTTGGAAACCTTCGCGAGATCAAGCGCATCATGGCATTGATGGGCATCCAACACACGATACTGGCCGATAATTCTGAAGTCTTCGATACCCCGACAGATGGCGAGTTCCGCATGTATGACGGCGGCACCACGTTGGAAGACGCGGCCAACGCGGTTCACGCCAAGGCGACAATCTCCATGCAGCAGTGGTGTACGGAAAAAACGCTGCCGTTTGTATCCGAGCATGGTCAGCACGTCGTGTCTTTCAATTACCCGGTGGGCGTATCCGCAACGGATGACTTTCTCGTGGCATTATCACGCATCAGCGGCAAGGAGATCCCGGAGCAACTCGCGCGAGAGCGTGGCCGCTTGGTTGATGCCATCGCCGACTCCAGCGCGCATATCCATGGCAAGAAGTTTGCGATCTACGGCGATCCAGATCTCTGCTATGGGTTGGCCGCCTTTCTGCTCGAACTTGGCGCCGAGCCGACCCATGTGCTGTCGACCAACGGCAATAAGGCGTGGCAGGAAAAAATGCAGGCGCTGTTTGCAAGCTCACCGTTCGGGCAGAGCTGCCAGTCCTATCCGGGCCGGGACCTCTGGCATATGCGCTCGCTCTTGTTCACCGAACCGGTCGACCTTCTGATTGGCAACACCTATGGCAAGTATCTCGAGCGTGACACCGGAACGCCACTGATCCGCATCGGCTTTCCGGTTTTTGATCGGCATCACCATCACCGCTCCCCTGTTTGGGGTTATCAGGGCGGCCTGAATGTGCTGGTGAAGATCCTCGACAAGATCTTCGACGAAATCGACAAGAAGACCAATGTTCTTGGCAAAACTGACTACAGCTTCGACATCATTCGTTGATGACGAACAGTGCGCGTGCCATCGCCGAAAACACTCGACGATGGCACAGGCGCACGATGGATGACCTCGCAATTGGCTTCGGCTGAGAGGAAAAACGGATGAATTCGCTAGCGGCCACGGTCCAGAATATTTTTGACGAGCCCGGCTGCGCCAGGAATGGCAGTAAGTCGGAGGCTGAGCGCAAGAAGGGCTGCACTAAGCAGCTGCAGCCGGGCAGTGCTGCGGGCGGCTGTGCCTTCGACGGCGCCAAGATTGCGCTGCAGCCGTTTACCGACGTCGCTCACCTGGTGCATGGTCCGATCGCGTGTGAAGGCAACTCCTGGGACAATCGCGGCGCCGTGTCTTCCGGCTCGAATCTGTGGCGCACCGCATTCACAACCGACATGAACGAAACCGATATCGTATTTGGAGGCGAGAAGCGACTTTGTAAAGCGATCAAGGAAATCGTGGACAAGCGCGACCCGCCCGCCATCTTCGTCTATCAGACCTGCATCCCGGCGATGATCGGTGACGACATCGACGCCGTCTGTAAGGCGGCATCCAAAAGGTTCGGCAAGCCGGTGATCCCGATCAACTCCCCGGGGTTCGTTGGTTCCAAGAACCTCGGTAACAAGCTCGCCGGCGAGGCCCTGCTCGACCATGTAATCGGAACGCGGGAGCCGGACTGCACCACGCCGTACGATATCAACCTGATCGGAGAATACAATCTCTCGGGAGAGCTCTGGCAAGTGAAGCCGTTGCTAGATGAGCTCGGAATCCGGATTCTCTCCTGCATCTCGGGCGATGGCAAATATGGCGAGGTCGCTTCATCCCATCGCGCGCGGGCGGCGATGTTGGTGTGCTCAAAGGCCATGATCAACGTCGCACGCAAGATGGAGGAACGCTACGGGATCCCGTTCTTCGAAGGGTCGTTCTACGGTATCCAGGATTCAAGCGATTCGCTGCGTCAGATTGCCCGCTTGTTGGTTGAACGCGGCGCACCGAAGGATCTGCTCGGGCGCACCGAAGCGGTGATCGCGCGCGAGCAAGCGCGGGCCTGGGCCGCGATCGAGCCATACCAGCCACGTTTGAAAGGCAAGAAGGCTTTGTTGATTACCGGCGGCGTCAAGTCGTGGTCGGTCGTCGCCGCACTGCAGGAAGCCGGGCTCGAATTGGTCGGAACCAGTGTGAAGAAGTCGACAAAGGAGGACAAGCAACGCATCAGGGAGCTTGTGGGGCAAGATGCCCGCATGATCGAGGATATGACGCCGGGGGAAATGGACAAGATGTTGAAGGACGCAAAAGCGGACATCATGCTATCGGGCGGCAAATCGCAGTTCGTCGCGCTGAAAGCGGCGGTGCCCTGGCTTGATATCAACCAGGAGCGTTGCCACGCCTATATGGGCTATGTCGGTGTGGTCAAACTAGTGGAGGAGATCGATAAGTCGCTCTCCAATCCGATGTGGGAGCAGCTACGTCGGCCGGCGCCATGGGAGGCCTTGGCCCGGGCGAAGGTACAGATGCAATCGCCGGTGGCGGGGATTGCCCGCGATCCGGCGCTCGCCGAAACGGCGCGGCGCGCGAGGAAGATCTGCTTCTGTAACACGGTCGATCTCGGCACGATCGAGGATGCGATCTACGGGCATGATCTGAGGACCGTCGAGGCAGTCAGAGAGTACACTAATGCGGTCGGCGGTTGCTGCAAGAGACGTATCGAGGGGATCTTGGTGTCCTCGCCATCTGCCATGCTACAGGCCACAGAATAGGAGGCGTCATGGCCATCGTCACGGCGCCGACAAAAGCCTGTGCGGTCAACCCGCTGAAGATGAGCCAGCCGATCGGCGGCGCATTCGCCTTCATGGGGCTGCGTGAGGCGATGCCGCTTCTGCACGGCTCGCAAGGGTGCACTTCCTTCGGGCTCACGCTCTTTGTGCGGCATTTCAGGGAGGCCGTACCGCTGCAGACCACCGCGATGAGCGAGGTCTCGACCGTGCTCGGCGGCTACGAGAATCTCGAGCAGGCGATACTGAATATCTACAACCGCGCCAAGCCAAAGATCATCGGGATCTGCTCGACCGGTGTCACCGAGACCAATGGCGACGATGTGGACGCCTACCTCAAGCTCATCCGGGACAAGCATCCGCAACTCGCGAAATTGGCGCTGGTCTATGTCTCGACGCCCGATTTCAAGGGTGCGTTCCAGGACGGCTGGGAGAAGGCTGTGGCGCGCATCGTGGAGTTGTTGGTGGAGCGGCCCCACGTCAATGGCCTTCGCGATCCCTCGCGAGTGAATGTTCTTCCAGGATGTCACCTCACGCCGGGTGATGTTGACGAACTCCGTGTCATTCTGGAGGATTTTGGGTTGCGGCCGTCCTTCCTGCCTGATCTGGCGGGATCGCTCGATGGGCATATCCCCGATGAGTTTACGGCAACGACCATCGGCGGCATCGGCGTCGACGAAATTGCGAGCATGGGCCGCGCCGGGTGGACGATAGCAATCGGCGGGCAGATGCGGCGCGCGGCAGAGGCCATGCAGGCCAAGAGTGGCGTGCCATTTCGCCTCTTCGAGCGGCTGTGCGGCCTCGGTCCGAACGACGAATTCATGACGTTTTTAAGCGAGATCAGCGGTCGGCCCGTACCATTGAAATATCGGCGCCAGCGCGGCCAGCTCACCGACGCGATGCTGGACACACACTTCCATATTGGCGGTCGCAGACTCGCGATCGCCGCAGAGCCGGATCTCTTATTTGATCTCTCCAGTATGCTGCACGACATGGGTGCGCAGGTGTGCGCGGCCGTAACGACCACGCCGTCGCAGGTGATCGAGCGGATCAAAACCAAGCAGGTGCTAATTGGCGATCTTGGAGATCTGGAAGAGCTTGCCAGAACCAAGCATTGCGACTTGCTGATCACGCATTCGCACGGCAGGCAAGCGGCGGCTCGGCTGAAAATCCCGTTCTATCGTGTGGGGTTTCCGATGTTCGATCGACTTGGCGCAGGACACCAATTATCCGTCGGTTATCGTGGTACGCGCGATTTGATCTTCGACATCGCCAATCTCGTGATCGCGGACCGCGAGGGGAACCATCAGCCTACACCGGACAGATGGCGGGCTGCGGCCGCACCGCCACCGAAATCCGGGCACCGCAGCTCCATCGGTGCAGCCGAGAGGTCCATTGCATGAAGGTCGCATTCGCCACTCAAGACCTAAGACGCGTCGATGCCCATTTTGGTTGGGCAAAGAATATCGCTATCTACGATGTCGCGCCAAGCGGGCACGTGTTTCTCAAAGCGGTTGAGTTTGAGGGCGATCTCAAGGAAGACGGCAACGACGACAAGTTGGCGCCGAAGATCGAGGCGATTAAGGATTGCGCAATCCTTTACGTCGCCGCTATTGGCGGTGCCGGCGCTGCGCGGGTGGTCGCCAACAAGATCCACCCTATCAAGGTGAACAAGCCAGAAGACATCCTAGTGCTGCTCGAAAAGCTCGAGCGTGTCCTGAAGGGAACTCCACCTCCCTGGCTACGCAAGGTCATGGCGAGGGACCAACGGCGCACTTTCGAGTTCGACGAATGAGATGATATGACCGCAGAAATAGAGCAGGGCAGTGCCGTCGATTTGCCGTTCCTCAGGGAGCTAGTCCAGATTTGTCGCGCCGAGGATACCAACGGAGCCTGGGAGGCCAAGAGCGATCTCGAACTGCTCGAACCCTATATCCTGGACAAGGAGAAGCGGCGCGCATTGCCGATTGTCGGCGATCCTGATCCCGATACGCTGTGGCGGCTGGAGCTGTTCTTCAATGCGGTCGCACTCTCGATCGAACGGGTCACCGGCGTGATGATCCAGCCGATCCTGAAGATGCATCATGAAGGCTTTGGCCGCATGGTGCTGATCGGAGGCCGGTTGATCGCCGTGAACAAGCAACTGCGCGATGTGCATCGCTTCGGCTTCGATAACCTCGCAAAGCTCGCGCAGGAGGGTGACAAATATGTCAGGGACGGGGTCGACCTGATCCGGAAATTTCCAGATGTGGCGAATTACTGAGGGCACTCATGAGCGATCGTGAAACACTGAAGGCAGAACTGAAGAAGCTGTCGAGCAAAGCGCTGCAAGCCAAAATGGATCTGCACGACCTTTCGGAAGAATTGCCCATCAACTGGACCTCGATCATGGCTGTGGCGCAGAAGGCGCACGATGCTTTTGCCGAACTCGAGCGCAAGAGCCATGATTTAAAGTCGCTGGAAAATACCTAGAGAGGCCCTACTTATGTCATTTGCAACGCGCGATGGCCGCGACTGGACGCCAGACTATCTGATCTCAATCGATGCCAAGAAGTGCATCGGCTGTGGGCGCTGTTTCAAGGTGTGCGGCCGCGATGTCATGACGTTGAAAGGAATCAACGAGGAAGGCGAACTTGTCGACCTCGGCGATGACGAGGACGATGAGATCGAAAAGAAGATCATGGTTCTGAGTGATCAGGGCGCCTGCATCGGCTGCGGCGCCTGCGCCAGGGTTTGCCCGGCCAACTGCCAGACTCACGTTTCAGCCACAGCTGAAGCAGCCTGACCGACCGGCCGGGTCCCTCTCGCGGCAGACGCGAAATGTGGGAGGGGATGGACCCATTGTTGATCACGTGAACCCGCAACGGAGATTTTGCCCACGCGCTCTGATGGCCTCGTTTGTCAAGACGGAGCGAGCGGAGACGTCGCGGCTAATCCTGCTTAATCGGCAAGGCAAGCACATAGCACGGCACCGTCAAGTTAACGAATTAGAGCGGCCGAGGGGGCAGACAACGGGCATGCCGACCATCCGGGACCCTCTTTATCGCCGCCATCGCTTCCCACCGGAAGTGATCAGTGATGCCGTTTGGTTGTATTTCCGGTTTCCCTCAAGCTTGCGCATGGTCGAGGAAATGCTGGCGGCGCGCATTGGCGTGACCTATGAGACCGGGCGCCAGTGGGGACGGAAATTCGGCAAGGCGTTCTCCGGTCGGATACGCCAGCGCGCTCCCGCTCGCGGTGACAAATGGCATCTGGACGAAGTCGCTATCTCGATCGCGGGCGAGCAACATTGGCTCTGGCGCGCTGTCGACCAGAATGGCTTCGTTCTCGACGTCTTGATCTTGCCGAAGAGCGAGCGGATCATCGAGCGTTTCAAAATCGTCCCATCACGCTCAACGGTTTCTGTCAGTTCACGATCAGGTCGCGAACCTTTTCCACGTCCCCTATCCCGGAGCCGTTACTGCCGACCTTTGCGACTTGGCGCGACATCTCCATGACAAGCGCTATCGCCGAACCTCGAACCTTTGAGAAGCGCCTCCTTCAGCTCGAAGGTCGCGAACCAGCGTCCTGGGCCTATAGGCACCCCGTTCCTGACGCGCCCGCTTCGCGGCGAAGCGCTCAAGCCCGCCGGATGAGGGACTGCCTAGCTTTGCACTTGACGTGACCCTTCGGTCCACTTGACTTGCCCCCGCAAGCGACGGGGTTCGCGCTCGTCGCGGTATGGACCAAGCGGATCCGGATTCAGCTTCAGGAAGCTATCGTCTACCTTGACGCCGAAGCCGTCTGGGCGTCTTGCCGTCGGGAAAGTTCTCGGCCGCATGCGCCATCCAACACAGCGAGATGTCGGAGAGGCGGGCTTCGTTTTCCGGAAAGCTACCGCCGACATCGGAGTGGTTTCCGGCGAACCACACCTGCTGCAGCCAATCCGGATGCTTGAAATATCGCGCAAGGGCTGCCCCGCACATTCAGCGCGAGAGCAGGCCTTTGTCGGGCACTTGCTTTGCCGGTTGTCGGCATTGAGACTCAATGCCAGAAACCTGACACTACGCGCCGCTACAAAGTGCCTGCTGAGCCTGCGAATTCACTTTGGCACGCGATTTGCTCTGTTCACGGCATCATCACCAATCGCAGTGCGATGGTCTTCGGGACGGACACGGCGCGCGTCGCTGTTCACGTCTGGTCCGTTCCGACGGCTTGCTCTGGCAATGACTTGGCGCGCAGTTGTGGACCGAGAAAATGCAGGGAAGCGTTGGATGCGATCTAGAGTTCTTCTTTGGGAGCCACAACAAATGCGCTCGTCGCGAGCGGTGCAACCAAAGCGGCAGACCTTGAGCCAGGAGTGAAACTGCCACCGGCGGTGTGGGACTGGTCCGGAGGCTACATTGGCGGACACGTCGGTGGCGGTACGGTCGAACCTCCTTCACCAATCCTTACGGTCAGTCGATCTATGGCGATGCCGACAGGTTCGATGTCACCCGGCGGCACAACCCGTACCTGTCGTTCGGCTAGGGCCGCATTTCTGCATGGGCGCTGCGCTGGCGCGCCTGGAATTGCGATGCGCCTTTACCGCGCTGTTCGTGCGGCTGGAGGATCTGGCGCTGACCATCGCCGCGGAGGAGTCGTCGACATGCCGTCTTGCGTCATTCGCTGCCCGCAGCGCCTGCCGGTCACTTGCCGCCCTTCCATCGCTTAGAGAGTGAAGTGCCACCATGCCCGAACAACCCTTGCCGACGCTGCCGATGTGGCGCGTCGATCACATCGAGCCCTCGCCTGAGATGTTGGCGCTGCGCGCCAACGGTCCGCTCCACCGCGTGCGCTTCCCGTCCGGGCACGAAGGCTGGTGGGTGACGGGCTACGACGAGGCCAAGGCGGTGCTGTCCGACGCGGCGTTCCGGCCCGCGGGAATGCCGCCGGCGGCATTCACCCCGGATTCGGTGGTTCTCGGTTCGCCGGGGTGGCTGGTCTCGCACGAGGGGGCCGAGCATGCCCGGTTGCGCACGATCGTGGCGCCGGCCTTCAGCGACCACAGGGTGAAGCGGCTCGCGCGGCAGGTCGAGGCGATCGCCGCGCAGTTGTTCGAGACGCTGGCGGCCCAGCCCCAGCCCGCCGACCTGCGGCGCCACCTCTGCTTTCCGCTTCCGGCCATGGTCATCAGCGCGCTGATGGGCGTGCTCTACGAGGATCACGCCTTTTTCGCCGGGCTGTCCGACGAGGTGATGACTCACCAGCATGAAAGCGGCCCGCGCAGCGCGTCACGCCTGGCCTGGGAAGAGCTGCGCGCCTACATTGGCTGCAAGATGCAGGACAAGCGCCAGGATCCGGGCGACAACCTGCTGACGGATTTGCTCGCGGCGGTCGACCAGGGCAAGGCGACCGAGGAAGAGGCGATCGGCCTGGCGGCGGGCATGCTGGTGGCAGGTCACGAGAGCACCGTCGCGCAGATCGAATTCGGCCTGCTGGCCATGCTCCGGCATCCGCAACAGCGCGAACGCCTGGTCGCCGATCCATCCCTGGTGGACAGGGCGGTGGAGGAAATTCTGCGCATGTACCCGCCGGGCGCGGGCTGGGACGGCATCATGCGCTATCCAAGGACCGACGTGACCATCGCGGGCGTGCATATTCCCGCGGAGAGCAAGGTGCTGGTCGGCCTGCCGGCGACCTCGTTCGATCCGCGCCATTTCGACGACCCGGAAATCTTCGACATCGGACGCGATGGACAGCCGCACCTGGCGTTCTCCTACGGGCCGCACCATTGCACCGGCGTGGCGCTGGCCAGGCTCGAACTCAAGGTGGTGTTCGGTTCGATCTTCCAGCGCTTTCCCGCGCTGCGCCTGGCCGTGGCGCCCGAAGAACTGAAGTTGCGCAAGGAGATCATCACTGGCGGGTTCGAGGAGTTCCCGGTGCACTGGTGATGCGCGGACGTCGCCGGGATCGCGATCTTCTCCGCAATTTGCAATTTGCCGATGCGCCTGGCGTGCGCCGGTCAGATCAGCCAGCCAACAGGTAACCAAGATGGACATGCAGGAAACCACGGCAGCATGCCGGGACGCCTTCGCCGAACTGGCGTCGCCAGCGTGCGTCCACGACCCATATCCGTTCATGCGGTGGTTGCGCGAGCACGATCCGGTGCATCGCGCGGCATCGGGCCTCTTTCTGTTGAGCCGCCACGCCGACATCTGCTGGGCGCTCCAGGCCACGGGCGATGCGCTTCGGGGGCCGGCGCCGGCCGAACTGGCGCGCTATTTCCCACGTGTGGCGACCAGCCTGTCGCTCAATCTGCTGGCGTCCACGCTAGCGATGAAGGATCCACCGACGCATACGCGTCTGCGCCGGCTGATCTCGCGCGATTTCACCATGGGCCAGATCGACAACCTGCGGCCGAGCATCGCGCGCATCGTCGCAGCGCGCTTGGACGGCATGGCGCCCGCGCTGGAGCGCGGGGAGGCGGTGGACCTGCATCGGGAATTCGCGCTGGCCTTGCCCATGTTGGTCTTCGCCGAACTGTTCGGCATGCCCCCGGACGACATGTTCGGGCTCGCCGCCGGCATCGGCGCCATTCTGGAAGGCCTGCGCCCGCACGCCAGCGATCCCCAACTCGCCGCGGCGGACGCGGCCAGCGCCAGGGTGCTGGCCTACTTCGGCGACCTCATACCGCGCAAGCGCACCGATCCCCGCCACGACATCGTGTCGATGCTGGTCGGCGCACACGACGACGATGCCGACACGCTGTCGGATGCGGAGTTGATCGGCATGCTGTGGGGCATGCTGCTGGGCGGCTTCGCCACCACTGCTGCGACCATCGACCATGCGGTCCTGGCGATGCTGGCGTATCCCGAACAGCGGCACTGGCTGCAGGGAGACGCCGTGGGGGTGAAGGCATTCGTCGAAGAAGTCCTGCGCTGCGACGCGCCCGTTATGTTCAGCTCCATTCCGCGTATCGCCCAGCGCGACATCGAACTGCGCGGCGCGGTGATCCCGAAGAACGCGGACGTGCGCGTGCTGGTCGCGGCTGGCAATCGCGACCCGGACGCCTTCGCCGATCCCGACCGCTTCGATCCCGCGCGGTTTTACGGCACCAGTCCTGGCATGTCGACCGGCGGAAAGATCATGCTGAGCTTCGGCCACGGCATCCACTTCTGCCTCGGTGCGCAACTGGCCCGGGTGCAGTTGGCCGAGAGCCTGCCGCGGATCCAGACGCGCTTCCCTACGCTGGCATTGGCCGAGCAGCCGGCCCGGGAGCCCTCCGCGTTCCTTAGGACGTTCCGCGCGCTGCCGGTGCGGCTGCATGCGCAGGGGGGCTGAGATGCGCGTCGTGGTCGACCAGGATCTGTGCGGAACCACCGGGCAGTGCGTGCTGTCGCTGCCGGGCACCTTTCGCCAGCGCGAACCG
This sequence comes from Bradyrhizobium sp. B124, assembly GCF_038967635.1. Classification (NCBI taxonomy): domain Bacteria; kingdom Pseudomonadati; phylum Pseudomonadota; class Alphaproteobacteria; order Hyphomicrobiales; family Nitrobacteraceae; genus Bradyrhizobium; species Bradyrhizobium sp. B124. The sequence goes on from NZ_CP152413.1 coordinate 7,404,428, forward strand.
GACGGCGTGGCCGAAGTGTGCGTGGCGACGGTCCCGCAGGCGCTGCACGCCGCCGTGCGGCTCGCGGCCAGCCAGTGCCCGGTCGCCGCCATTCGGGTCATCGAAAGCGACGCTGGCGATGACGAGCGCGCCAGCGCCGACCCTGCGCCTTCTCCGGCGGAGGCCGAGCGGCATGCCGCGAAAGACCAACGCAATCCAGGAGGACACCATGGGACGGTTTGAAGGCAAGGTGGCGGTGGTGACCGGCGCCGGCGCCGGCATCGGCAAGGCATGCGCCCTCGCCATCGCGCGCGAGGGTGGCAGAGTGGTGGTGGCCGACATTGATGGCTCGGCGGCCATGGCCTGCGCCGCGCAGATCGCGGCCGAAGCGGGCCACGCGCTGGCCCTGGCCATCGACATCGCCGATGCGCAGGCGGTGACAGCGCTGTTCGAGACGGCGGAGCGGCAACTCGGTGGGGTCGACCTGCTGGTGAACAACGCGAGCGCCATGCACCTGACCCCGCGCGACCGCGCGATCCTCGACCTGGACCTGGCGGTCTGGGATCAGACCATGGCGACCAATCTGCGCGGCACGCTGCTCTGCTGCCGGCAGGCCATCCCACGGATGATTGCCCGCGGCGGTGGCGCGATCGTCAACATGTCGTCGTGCCAGGGGCTTAGCGCTGACACCGCGCACACGTCCTACGCCGCGTCGAAGGCGGCGATGAACATGTTGTCGGCCTCGCTCGCCACCCAGTACGGTCATGCGCAGATCCGCTGCAACGCGGTTGCGCCCGGTCTCATCATGACCGAGCGTCTCCTCGCCAAGCTGGACGAGGGCATGCAACGGCATCTGCGCCGGCACCAGCTCCTGCCGCGCGTCGGCCGCCCCGAGGACGTGGCCGCGCTGGTGGCGTTCCTGCTCTCCGACGATGCTGCGTTCATCACCGGCCAGGTCGTGTGCATCGACGGCGGCATGCTGGCGCATGTGCCGACATACGCCGACGGTGGCAACAGCCGCGCCGCGCGGCCTGCCGGCGACACCGCCGAAGCGGCCGCGGCGCCGCGTTCCTGATGGACATGCTGCTCAACCCGCTGGACCGTCGGCACCGGCTGCGGCACGACATCCCGGTGCTGCCCGGCGCTTTCCCCCTGGTCGGGCATCTTCCCGCCATCGTCTGCGACCTGCCGCGCCTGCTGCGGCGCGCGGAACGGACGCTGGGCAGCTACTTCTGGCTGAATTTCGGCCCTGTCGGACACCAGATGACCTGCATGGATCCGGATGCGTTCGCATTGCTCCGGCACAAGGACGTGTCCTCGGCGCTGATCGAAGAGATCGCGCCCGAATTGCTTGGCGGAACGATGGTCGCCCAGGACGGTGGCGCGCACCGGCAGGCGCGCGATGCGATCAAGGCGGCGTTCCTGCCCAAGGGGCTGACCGAGGCCGGCATCGGCAACCTGTTCGCGCCCGTCATCCGGGCGCGGGTGCAGGCGTGGCGCGACCGCGGCGACGTAACCATCCTGCGCGAAACCGGCGATCTGACGCTCAAGCTCATCTTCAGCCTCATGGGAATCCCCGCGCAGGACCTGCCGGGATGGCATCGCAAGTACCGGCAACTGCTGCAGTTGATCGTCGCGCCCCGGGTCGACCTGCCCGGACTGCCCTTGCGGCGCGGCCGCGCCGCCCGCAACTGGATCGACGCGCAGTTGCGCCAGTTCGTCCGCGACGCGCGCGCGCATGCCGCGCGCGCCGGGTTGATCAACGACATGGTGAGCGCCTTCGATCGCAGCGACGATGCGCTCTCCGATGACGTCCTAGTCGCCAATATCCGCTTGCTGCTGCTTGGCGGTCACGACACCACCGCCTCGACGATGGCCTGGATGGTGATCGAGCTGGCGCGGCAGCCTGTGCTGTGGGACGCCCTGGTCGAGGAGGCGCAACGCGTGGGCGCGGTGCCGACCCGGCACGCGGACCTGGCGCAGTGTCCGGTCGCCGAGGCGCTGTTCCGCGAGACGCTGCGGGTGCATCCGGCGACCACGCTCCTGCCGCGTCGCGCGCTGCAGGAATTGCAACTCGGCCAACGGCGCATTCCCGCGGGCACCCATCTGTGCATCCCGCTGGTGCATTTCTCGACCTCGGCGCTGCTGCACGAGGCGCCTGATCAGTTCCGCCTGGCGCGGTGGCTGCAACGCACGGAGCCGATCCGTCCGGTGGACATGCTGCAGTTCGGTACCGGCCCACACGTCTGCATTGGCTACCACCTGGTATGGCTGGAACTGGTGCAGTTCTGCATCGCCTTGGCGCTGACCATGCACAAGGCCGGGGTGCGGCCGCGGTTGCTGAGCGACGTCGAAAAAGGCCGGCGCTATTACCCGACCGCACATCCGTCCATGACAATCCGCATCGGATTCTCATGAGTGGCATCGCATGCCCCGTGTGGCGAGGCAACGGCGCCGGCGACGCGCGGCATTGCTGCACTCGGCGCGCGCGCTCGGTGCGACGCCGGCAACACCGCGGCGGCTCGCCGCTCGCCGTGGCCGTCTCCTGTCAGGTACAAGGACATGAACAACATGCAGACCTGTTCCACGCTACACGACGACCGAACTGGCGTTCCCGCGCTCGGCGGATTGGGCGCGCAGGCGCGCGGCGCATCCGGCAGGCTGCTGCCGGAGATCTGGATGCAGGACGGCGCAAAGCGGGTCGAACAGGCGCTGGCGCGTCTTCTCTGCGCCGAAGACGACGGTGAGACCGAGCTGATGGCGGCGATGCGCTATGCCACCTTGTATGGCGGGAAGCGCACCCGCGCCTTGCTCTGTCTGGCTGCCGGCGCACTGGCCGACACGCCGGCGCACATGCTCGACGACGTCGGCGCCGCCATCGAGATGATGCACGCCTGTACCCTGGTCCACGACGACCTGCCCGCGATGGACGACGACGTGCTTCGCCGCGGCCTTCCGACCGTGCACGTCAAGTTCGGCGAAGCCACTGCGATCCTGGTCGGCGATGCGCTGCAGGCGCACGCCTTCCTGACCCTGGCGAGCCTGGATGCGCCGGGCGACAACCGTATCGTGCTCGTGCGCGAACTGGCGCAGGCGGTGTCAGCCAAGGGTGCCGCAGGCGGGCAGGCCATCGATCTGTCGCTGGTTGGAAAGCACGTCGAGCTGGACAGGATCGTGGCGATGCACCGGATGAAGAGCGGAGCGCTAGTGCGCGCGTCCGTTCGCATGGGCGCGCTATGCGCCATCGCGGAGGATGCCACGCACGCTGCGCTGTACTGTGCGCTCGATCGCTACAGCGCCTGTTTCGGCCTGGCGTTGCAGGTGGTCGACGACATTCTCGACGCGACAGCGGATACCGCGACGCTGGGCAAGACCCCCGGCAAGGACGCGGCGGCGCAGAAGCCGACCTGCGCGTCGATCATGGGGCTGCAGGCAGCGCGCCAGTTCGTGCTGGATCTGTTGCGCGACGCCGGGGAGGCCATCGCCCCGCTGGGGCCGCGTGCGGAACGGTTGGCGCAGATCCTGCAGCGGGCCAACGCGTATTTGTTCAAGCACGCGCCATGCGCATGAGCGCGCCCGTTCGCATGGAGTCGCCCCTGTGCCGCTGCGATCGGCCGGCGGCAGCGGTGCATGCTGCACTGTGTCCGAGTCCGCGGCGCCAGCATCGGGGCGTGTCGCCGCGCCGGAGCAGGGCGGCCGTCCGGCGCTGCCCATGCGCCGGGCCGCGACGGGCCCGCGGCGACGTGCGCGGCGTCTGCCCGATCCTGGTTCTCGTCAACCGTCTGCAGAAAGAACATCCCGCGTGAACGCGCTGTGCGAACAGATCCTTTCCGAATTGCGCCACCTGCTGAGCGAGATGAGCGATGGCGGCAGCGTCGGTCCGTCCGTCTACGACACGGCGCGAGCTCTGCAATTCCACGGCAACGTCACCGGTCGGCAGGACGCATACGCGTGGCTCATCGCGCAGCAACAGGCCGATGGCGGATGGGGAAGCACGGACTTCCCGCTGTTCCGCCATGCGCCCACGTGGGCGGCGTTGCTGGCATTGCAGCGTGCCGATCCTCTTCCCGGCGCTGCCGACGCAGTCCAGGCTGCAACCCGGTTCCTCCAGCGCCAGCCCGATCCGTACCTGCATGCGGTGCCGGAAGACGCGCCGATCGGCGCGGAGCTGATCCTGCCGCAGTTTTGCGGCGAGGCCGCATCCTTGCTGGGCGGCGTGGCGTTTCCGCGCCACCCGGCGCTGTTGCCGTTGCGGCAAGCGTGCCTGGTCAAGCTGGGGGCGGTGGCGATGTTGCCGAGCGGCCATCCGTTGCTGCACTCCTGGGAAGCCTGGGGGACGTCGCCGACCACCGCATGCCCGGATGACGACGGCAGCATCGGCATCAGTCCGGCGGCCACCGCCGCGTGGCGTGCGCACGCCGTGACACAGGGGAGCACGCCGCAGGTCGGGCGCGCCGACGCGTATCTGCAGGCGGCATCGCGGGCGACGCGCAGCGGCATCGAAGGTGTCGTTCCCAACGTCTGGCCGATCAATGTGTTCGAGCCATGCTGGTCGCTGTACACCCTGCATCTGGCCGGGCTGTTCGCGCATCCCGCGCTCGCCGAGGCGGTACGCGTGATCGTCGCGCAGCTCGATGCCCGCCTGGGCGTGCGCGGTCTGGGCCCGGCCTTGCCCTTCGCGGCCGATGCGGACGACACCGCCGTTGCGTTGTGCGTCCTGCGCCTTGCAGGCCGCGACCCGGCGGTCGATGCGTTGCGCCATTTCGAAATCGGCGAGCTGTTCGTCACCTTCCCCGGCGAACGCAATGCCTCGGTGTCGACCAACATCCATGCCCTGCATGCGTTGCGACTGTTGGGAAAGCCCGCCGCCGGCACCAGCGCCTACGTCGAGGCCAATCGCAACCCGCACGGTCTATGGGACAACGAAAAATGGCACGTTTCGTGGCTGTATCCCACCGCGCATGCGGTCGCTGCGCTGGCGCAAGGCAAGCCCCAGTGGCGCGACGAGCGCGCGCTGGCGGCGCTGCTGCAGGCGCAGCGCGACGACGGCGGCTGGGGCGCCGGTCGCGCGTCCACATTCGAGGAAACCGCCTATGCGCTGTTCGCGTTGCACGTGATGGACGGGAGCGAAGAGCCGACAGGGCGCCGGCGCATCGCGCAGGCGGTGGCGCGTGCGCTGGAGTGGATGCTCGCCCGCCATGCGGCGCATGCATTGCCGCAGACGCCGCTGTGGATCGGCAAGGAACTGTATTGCCCCACCCGGGTCGTGCGCGTGGCCGAACTCGCCGGGTTGTGGCTGGCGCTTCGTTGGGGGCGGCGCGTCCTGGCCAAGGGAGCGGGAGCGGCGCCATGATCCAGACCGAACGCGCGCTGCAGCAGGTGCTGGAGTGGGGGCGTTCCCTGACCGGGTTCGCCGACGAGCATGCCGTGGAAGCGGTCAGGGGCGGCCAGTACATCCTGCAGCGCATCCACCCGAGCCTGCGCGACACCAGCGCCCGCACCGGCCGCGATCCGCAGGACGAAACGCTGATCGTGGCGTTCTATCGCGAACTGGCGCTGCTGTTCTGGCTCGACGATTGCAACGACCTTGGCCTGATCGCGCCTGAGCAGCTCGCCGCGGTGGAGCAGGCGCTGGGGCAGGGCGTGCCGTGCGCGCTCCCCGGATTCGAGGGCTGCGCTGTGCTGCGCGCTTCGTTGGCCGCGCTCGCCTACGATCGTCGCGACTATGCTCAGCTTCTCGACGATACCCGGTGCTACTGCGCGGCGCTGCGCGCCGGACACGCGCAGGCGGCAGGGGCGGAACGCTGGTCCTACGCCGAGTACCTGCACAACGGAATCGATTCGATCGCCTACGCGAACGTGTTCTGTTGCCTGTCGTTGCTGTGGGGGCTGGACATGGCGACCTTGCGCGCGCGTCCGGCGTTTCGCCAGGTCCTGCGGCTCATCTCTGCGATAGGGCGCCTGCAGAACGATCTGCATGGACGCGACAAGGACAGGTCGGCCGGCGAGGCCGACAACGCGGCGATCCTGCTGCTGCAGCGCTATCCGGCTATGCCTGTGGTGGAGTTCCTCAACGACGAGCTGGCCGGCCATACGCGCATGCTGCACCGGGTGATGGCGGAAGAACGCTTTCCCGCACCGTGGGGACCGTTGATCGAGGCCATGGCGGCCATCCGCGCGCAGTACTACCAGACCTCGACCAGCCGCTACCGCAGCGACGCTGCGGGGGGAGGCCAGCGTGCGCCGGTCTGAACGCGCGGGAGGCGGCGGCGTGCGCGCTGCCGTCGGTCCGATCCGACGCAACGCCGTCGCCCGATGCGACCGATGGAACGAGCATGAGCGACACCGCCCTGAGCCGGCGCAAGCACGACCATCTGGACCTCGTGCTGGATCGGCGAACGGCGCCGGCCACGGTCGCCGCCGGCTGGGAGTACATCCGGTTCGAACACTGCGCATGGCCCGAGTTGGACCTGACGCAGATCGACCTGAGCGCCTCGCTGCTGGGCAAGACCATGCGCGCGCCGCTGCTGATCAGCTCCATGACCGGCGGCATGCCACGCGCCGAGGCCATCAACCGGCATCTGAGCGAGGCAGCGCAAGCCTTGGGGATCGCCATGTGCGTCGGTTCGCAGCGCGTGAGCCCGCAATCCCGCAATTCCCAGGGCCGACGCGCGCGCTGCGCCGCCTGGCTCCAGACATTCCCTTGCTGGCCGATATCGGCGCCGCACAACTTCGCGAGGCCGACGGCCTGGACCTGACGCGCCGGGCGGTGGATGCGCTGGAGGCCGATGGGCTCATCGTCCATCTCAATCCGCTGCAGGAACTGCCGCACCCGCGGGTTCAGCCCGAAATAGCTCACCAGCTTCTGCGGGCTGTAGAACCGGGTGCTGTCGCCGATCGCCGCCATGATCCCTTCGGCAACCGCCAGATTCACGCCAGTGATCGTCATCAATCTGTTGACCCGCGGAATCCTCGATTGCGTCCTGCGGCATCTCTCGGTCGAGCAGGGCCAGATCTTCCGCAAGCCGATCAAGCCCACGCTCGTGCCGATCGACGGCTGCCCGCTCATCATCGGGCAACTGTTGAGCGGCCAACCACGCCCGGCCGCGGGCGTTGAAAAGATCGGCATGCGGGCACTTCGGAATCAGGTGCGCGTGCACGATCGAATGCACTTTGTTCTTGAGCCGCATGCGATGCCGCACGACCTGGTAGCGCCGCGCCACCAGCCTGCGTTCGGTCTCCGCGTCCGGCGTCCAGATCTGCGGCAGGTACCTCGCCCCCTGCAAAGTGGCGAGCGTGCCGGCATCGATCTTGTCGGTCTTGACGTGAGCCTGGGCGATCGCCTTCACCTGCAGTGGATTGGCGATAATCACCCGCGCCACGAATGGCGCCAGAACCTCGCAGTACCGCCATGCTGTTGCCGGTCGCCTCAAGCACCACCTCATCACTAGCCGGCAGGGTCTTGCCAAACCCCTCCGGCGCAGTCCGCGTCATGTCAATGCGGCTCGCATGTCGGAGCTTGCCGTCCTCCCAAAACATCACCTCCCCGAAGCTTCGGTGGACGTCGATGCCGATCACACGTCGCATTCGCACCTCCTATGACACATGACGGGAGCCGCGGGCGACACGACAACTACGGAGTCGCGCTCTCGGCGCAAGCGGGCGAGTCGCAGAGGCGGCCAGCTTCTAACTCGAGCTCTCGGCTCGTCGTGTGCATCGGCCTGCCCGCACTTCGTGCTCCCGGTGCCTCTGTCCCGATGGTCGCATCGTACGCCACGAGGTAGAACACCGCAGCGGAACGTTGGCCACCGAGACATCTCATACCGGTTACCAATCCGATCGAGCGCCTCAACGGCGAGATCAAGCGGAGGACCGAGATCGTCGTGCACGCGCCGCCGGTGTTCGATATACGGGTGCGTAAAGTATGTCTGTTCGAACCTGCGGCGTGTCTCAATAGCGGGAGCGGTCTGATGAGAGGGCGGTGGTACAGAGCCTGAGCCGTTAAGCGGCCGGTTCCCTGATGGATCGACCGTCGGCAATATCACGCACTATCCGCCTACAGATTGCAGCTCAATGAACAGCGCGTGGATGTGAGGCGCGCGGATAGCCTGGTCGTCGCGTGGGAGTGCGGACAGATGCTTTGCGCCTGTGCGTCAGGCTATGGTCAGCTAGGCTGCATATCCTCGTCGGCAGAGCTTGCGCGGCACGAGCTCGACAGCGTGAAAATCTGCCGTTAGGAGAGCGATCTGATGTATGGCAGAATCGTTGGCTCATCCAGCCAGTCAACAGGTGCCGGCCAAGCCGATGAATCGGGAGAGGCCGGAGATAGCCCTCGCTTTTCGGAAACAGTTGCAAGCATCGCGTCAAGCGGGTCGTCGCCGGCGCCATATTCTCTCGCGTCCGATCCGCCTATTATAGAGATCGACCGATCTTCCTTCATGGAAGGACTGGAGAGATTTTTGGGCAGCGACATCAGGCACATCGCCAGTCACCCAGAAGAGTACTCGGACCGCGTGTCCGAGAAAGCCCGGCGCGCAGCAACGGTTGCTGGAAGCTCCCTCTCCACTTACGATGATCCAAGCAAGCCAGCAAAATTCTACAGCTATCAATTGGGTAACGAAACTGTCGGGCTTTTAAGGGCAGGTGGGCCGGCTCTAATCAAGGGGGAACAGTTTCAGCAACAATTTAAACGTAACGATATCACGTCCGTGGTTGACCTTCGGGTTACTCATCCGTTGGTCGAGAACGCGGGCGATATTCTGTTGGAGCATCAACTGCGACAGGACGGCGACCGTCCCTTGGTCTTGTCACGTCCTGCCTTGGAGGGCATGGAACCCCGTCTGGAAAAAATGGGTTTTGTCCACATGAGTCGTAATTATTGGGCGCTCGATCCTAACCAGCATCCCGAAGTGTGGACGAAGAACGAGAGCAACGAGTGGCAGCGAGTGGACAAACCTACGAAGTATCTTACTAAGGTCGAGGATAGTAACACCGGTTCTGAAGCAAGTGTCGAAAGTGCTGAAGCGAGTGAGGCCTCTTCAGGTGGTGATCCGTACGCCTACTTGGCGGAAGAACTCGAACGATTGGACATGGAGTAGAACAGCGCAATAAAGAGACCTGGCAGGAAATAACGGCTGTTTCGTGAATGGACGCGGCGCCGCGAAGGTCCTGGCGTTAAACGAGGGGGCGTACGTTAGCAGCGTGCGCCCCCATTCGCCTGCCCATCCTATTCGGAAAGTAATGATCTTCTGGCGCTTGTGGGGCCGTGCAGCTGGAATCGGTGCAACGAAGATCGAGTACGAATGCCCTCAATGGTGTAGCCAATGCAACGGCGCGTCATGATATGAGCAGGTTGGGGGCGGCATGCGCTCAAGGAAGTTTTGTATCAAACTATATGCCAAGGTGGACGATCGCGACACAATTCGCCGCGTCATTTGGTCTATTTGGCGCGAGTGGAAAGGCTGTGGCGATCTGTGAGCAACCACTGCGTTTGGTTCAGTAAGGTGTCGGAAAAGTTGTCGCGCGAAAGCTGCAGCTGCGCAAGTTCTGGCACTTCTACGGTTCTTGCATGTTTGATTGTCCCGCGAAATGAAGAACGTCCTGCAATAAACGAGCAATGGATGCAGTCAGACGCAATCTATGCGATTTGTGGCTTTAACGACATTCCAAGCCGCCGGGCCATGGGATTCCATCTTATAGTCGTCGATGCCGAGGGCAACCACCGGCCGTGGTCCATCGTTGTCGTGCGATGGGGTAAGAAGGTGTTTGGCTATGTCAATAAATGCCCGCACAACAGCGTCAATCTAGACTGGGAGCGGAACGAATTCCTGGATCCATACGGCGTCCGGCTGATGTGCGGCAAGCACGGATCGACCTTCGAACTCGGCACGGGGCAGTGCGTCGAAGGTCCATGTAAGGGGAGAGCGCTCACGCCGATCGCGTTGACAGTTCAGGATGGAGATATTTGTGTTGTCGGGATGCGTCTTGTCGAAGACGATGTGTCCCCAAACGAATGAGTCTGCGATCAGACCGGCCGATTTTCGTTGCGATTTTTCACGGGTTCCATCTTCTTCAGCCCGTCTTCGTACGAGATCTCGTCATAGGACAGCTCAAGATCGGACAGCTCGATATCGTTTGCCGCATCGAGCACGTAATCAAGCTTGCCGCCCGTATCAAGCTTCTTGATGTCGTCCTTGCTGACTCCGACCAGGTCCATCATCTCCTTCCAAACCGTGGATTCATCACACGGTAAGACGTGGAAGGTAACACCACCGAGCTTGATTCGGTATTTCGCCAGCAAATCTATGTTGTTGCAGAATATGAAATAGCGGCCGTTCGGGCTTAAGGCGCCGTCAAGGACGGCTGCGACGTCAGCCAGATACCCGAAGGAATGCAGATAGCCGGCCAGCACCGGAATAGTGGGTTCTCCGTCCTGCGCGATCGTCAAAACCTGCTCGATCGAATAGTCCGGCGGTCGTTTCTCATCTGCGACCTGGGTCTGGAATTTCAGTGCGACATCGCCGCGAAAGCCGAACCGGCCCGGCTTGGTGGTCCCGCCTTTGATCACGGCATTGAGCAGGCGGCCCTCCTTCTCAAGTCTGCCGAGTGCGGTGTTCTCGATTGCAGTCATTAAACTCGTCCTCGATCTAAGCTCCTCACCGACGCCTGGCCGGTGCGAGATGCGATGCAAATTGCTTGCCGTCGCATGCGCGGCGGCTTTCGGCGCAGTTGAGAAAAGTACAAGCGAAAGTTGGCCGCGATCGCCTCAAGCGGCCTTGTCAGAAGCCCGACACGAGTTCCAAAGCCAACAGGCGCGATCCGAAAAGGTAAACATCATCAAGCGCCTGCTCGCTGGCACATGACTTGCCCATTGGCAGGCAGACCTGGAGCAGATGAGGGATAAGCCATGATTGACCTGACGGATCGCGCAGTGAATGCGATCAGGAGCGCAATTTCATCGTCGACGCACCCGGCAAGCGGCCTGCGCATTATAGTCGAGGCTGGCGGCTGCAACGGGTTCAAATATAGGCTCGGTCTGGCCGAGGAGGCGAAGCCTGACGACACAGTGATCGAGTGCGGCGGCGTGAAGGTGTTTGTCGATGACAAGAGCCATGAACATCTGGTCGGCACCACCATCGATTTTGTGATGGCGCTGGAGAGCCCGGGTTTCACCTTTCACAATCCGAACGCCACCTCAAGCTGCTCGTGCGGCAAATCATTCAGCTGATAAAGAGGAGAAATCAAAGCATGCTGGCCGAACCAGAACCAACTGAGGCAGTTGCCGGTCACGGCGACCGGCTGAGAGCTCCCCATTGGCACCGTGATCGAGGGGATCCGCCCCAATCTGCAACGCGACGGCGGCGACTGTCCGCTGATCGGGGTCGATGGCTGCATGGTCAGCCTGATCGGTGCCTGCGCGTTCCGTCAGCGTTTGAGAGGGCGCTGGAAGGCATTCAAGCGCGGCTGCTCGACAGGCTCGGCGAATTCGTCCGCCCGTTTCCGGTTGCTGCGGCAGGTAAGGCGCGGGATTGAGCGGGGTTCGAGTGCCGATTTACCTCGACAACAATGCGACGACGCGGACCGATCCATCCGTCGTGCAAGCCATGTTGCCGTTCTTCACCGAGCAATTTGGCAACGCCTCCTCCGCCCATGCGTTTGGCGGCGAAGCCGCAGCCGCGCTGAAGCAGGCGCGGCGTAGCTTGCGGGGGCTGCTGGGGATTGCCTACGATCATGAAATCGTTTTCACCTCCGGTGGGACCGAGGCTATTAATGCCGCCATCCTCTCCGCGCTTGCGACCCAGGATGGTCGCGACGAGATCGTTACCACCTCGGTTGAGCATTCGGCTGTCCTTGCGCTGGTCGAGCAACTGGCGACAAGAGGCGTCAAGACGCATATCGTACCGGTAGATTCCCGCGGCCGGCTTGACATCGAGGCGTTTCGCTGTGCGCTCGGGCCACGCACGGCGATTGCCTCCATTATGTGGGCCAACAACGAGACCGGCACGATTTTTCCTGTGGAGTTTCTCGCCGGCTTGACACGTGAGGCGGGTGCGCTGTTTCACACCGATGCGGTCCAGGCCATGGGCAAGGTGCGCGTTGACCTAAAGGACAGTGCGATCGATATGCTGTCGCTGTCCGCACACAAACTGCATGGACCCAAGGGAATCGGCGCGCTCTATCTGCGCAAAGGGACCAAGTTCCGGCCGCTGATCTGGGGCGGAGCACAGGAACGACGGCGCCGCGGCGGAACTGAGAATATTCCCGGCATCGTCGGTCTTGGAAAGGCTGCGGAGCTCGCGGTGGAGCGGCTCGAGCCGGAGCGCGTTCGCATTGGTGCGTTGCGCGACCGCCTGGAGCAAGGGATCTTGCACAATGGCGGGTGTGTTGCGCTTGGTGACGTCAGCAACCGGCTGGCGAACACGGCCAATATTGCCTTCGACCATCTCGATGGCGAAGCAATCGTCCATCATCTTGATCGTGCGGGCATTGCCGTGTCGCTCGGATCAGCCTGCAGCTCCGGCTCAATGGAGCCATCGCATGTTCTGCGCGCCATGCAGGTGCCGCCGTGGAGCTTGCGCGGCGCCGTGCGCTTTTCTCTGTCGCGTGAAACCTCCGTCGCGGAGGTCGATGCGGTCGTGTACGCACTGTCCGACATCGTGGCTCGCCTGCGCGCCACCCCGGGGGAGTCTGCCGGTCTGCCCGGCTATGCGTCATAGTCGAGGGAGTTGAGCTTGTGAAAATCATGATCCGCCGCTCTCCGGATGCGGGCCTGTCGATCTACGTGCCGAAGAAGGATCTCGAAGAGCCGATCGTGGAATCCGAGTACGAGACGCTCTGGGGCGGCTGGATCAAAATAGCTAATGGTTGGGTGCTCGATTTGCCCGAGATGGCGAGCGACACACCATTGCCGATCACAATCAACGCCAAAAAACGGGGCGAGAACGGGGACGATCCGTGAAGGCGCCCCCGCAGATCGATTTTGTCAATGCGACCGATGCAGAGGCCATTCTCGCGGACGTCGCTGCCGGGCTGAGGGCCAACAGCGTTGTTCCCTATCTCGGGCCTGGCCTCGCCGAACTCTCCAGACCCGAGGTGCCGACGACACCCGAGGCGTTAGCCGGCTTCTTCGCCAGCAAGATTGCGCTGCCGCGGCGGGCCAAGGGCAATGCGTGGGCGTCGGCGCAGCATATCGAGATCAGCAAACATCGTTCTACCGTGACGGCATTGATGGCGCATGCCTTCGCTCCGACGGTCGAGCCGACGCGGTTGCACCATCATCTTGCGTCTCTGTCGCTGCCCGTCATAGTCGACGCATGGTACGATGGCGCGATGCGCGCGGCGCTGGACAAGCGCGATGGATGGGGCGAAGTGCAGGGCATCACCCGCGTCGGCATCGGCGAAAGCAGTTGGTATCGCTTTTATGACTCGGTTGGCCGAGAGGTCGACAGTGTCGTGGCCGGCAGCTGGGCGACGGTGCTGTATAAGCCGCATGGCGGCGTGCAGCCGGCCAAGAACTTCCTGATCTCTGACTCGGACTATGTCGAGGTGCTGACCGAAATCGATATCCAGACACCGATACCTGACATCATCAAGGAAAGGCGGAGCGGACAGAGCTTTCTGTTCATCGGTTGTCGTTTCAACGATCAATTGTTGCGTAGCTATGCGCGGCAGATCATCAAGCGTTCGGCCGACACGCACTATGCGATCGTTGATCCGGACGCGCTCTCACGCAACGAGCTCTGTTTTCTGCTCGAGCAGGGCCTGACGCCGCTTGTGATTGGGCTCCCTCGCGCGGTGGAGATACTGCTCACCAATTGACAGCGCTGTGAAGCCGGATCGCCCAGCTCATATCGGCCTATTATGAGAGGCCGCAATCCGCAAAAGGCCATGCAGATGTAGCTGGGTCCCCGCGGGCTAGCGCGAGAATGAATGCGCCCGCCTTGGAGCTCGGTGTCAAAATCACGACGTACCTGTCGCATTGCCAACAGGCGCCAGCGTCGTTCATTTGCGCTAACTCGTTGATGTATGGCTGCAACGCGATCGTCTTCGTCATGGCATGTGAGTTGCTACACCTCATCTTGAGGCTCGCTCAGGATTTGTTCGGGGGAGCCGATGATGCCTGCGGGGAGAAATGAAAATGAATGCGGTCGTCGGGCGCAGAACATATGCCAACGGTGCGGTAGCTAGCGGCAAGATGATGCAGCCTGCCTCCGAGCATAAGGGCTGCCGCACGTCAGCCAACAGCGGCCAGGCCAGCTGCGGCTCACGGGCAGTCCAAGGCGATCTGCCGACCGGGATCTGGGAAAAGGTGAAGAACCATCCCTGCTACAGCGAAGAGGCGCATCATCATTACGCCCGCATGCATGTTGCGGTAGCGCCAGCCTGCAACATCCAGTGCAATTACTGCAACCGCAAATACGACTGTGCCAATGAATCGCGTCCGGGCGTGGTGAGCGAGAAGCTCACCCCTGAGCAGGCGGTGAGAAAAGTGCTCGCGGTCGCGAGCACCATTCCACAGATGACGGTGCTTGGCATCGCCGGTCCGGGCGATCCCTTGGCCAATCCAGAAAAGACGTTCAAGACGTTCGACCTGGTCGCCAAGGCGGCTCCCGACATCAAGCTATGTCTGTCGACCAACGGACTGGCGCTGCCGGACCATATTGACACCATCGTCAGGTCCAGAATCGAGCACGTCACCATCACCATCAACATGATCGATCCCGAAATCGGCGCAAAGATCTATCCGTGGATCTTCTTCAACCACAAGCGCTACACCGGCATCGACGCGGCGAGGATACTCGCCGATCGTCAGCTGCGAGGTCTCGAGATGCTCAGCGAGCGGGGTATCCTGTGCAAGGTCAACTCGGTAATGATCCCACAGATCAACGACCATCACCTGGCCGCGGTTAACAAGGCGGTGAAGTCACGCGGCGCCTTCCTTCACAATATCATGCCGCTGATCTCCGCGCCCGAGCACGGCACAGTATTTGGCCTCAACGGGCAGCGGGGCCCGACCGCTCAGCAGTTGAAGGAGCTGCAAGATGCTTGCGAAGGGGAGATAGCCATGATGCGGCATTGCCGTCAGTGCCGCGCCGATGCTGTGGGTTTGCTCGGAGAGGATCGTAGCGCAGAGTTCACCACCGGCCAAGTCATGAAAATGGACATCAAATATGACCTCGAGATGCGCAAAGCTTATCAAGAAAGGGTGGAGGATGAGCGTGCCGCCAAAGTCACGGCCAACCAAGACGGGCTTGCGAAATTCACCGGCGAGATGAGCGAGATCACGCTTCTGGTCGCAGTCGCAACCAAAGGCTCCGGGCTGATCAACGAGCACTTTGGGCATGCAAAGGAATTTCAGGTGTACGAGCTTTCCACATCCGGGGTCAAATTCGTCGGCCACCGTCGCGTGGATGTCTATTGCCAAGGCGGTCATGGTGAGGAGGATAGGCTTTCGACCATCATCCGTGGCATCTCTGACTGCCATGCGGTGTTCGTTGCCAAGATCGGCGGCTGCCCGAAAAGCAATCTGATCAAGGCTGGAATCGAGCCGGTCGATCAATATGCGCATGAGTACATCGAGAAGTCGGCGATCGCTTGGTTCAGGTCTTATCTTGACAGGGTGAAAAGCGGCGAGATCCAGCACGCCAAGCGCGGCGACGCCGCGATTCGGCAGGGGGCCCTGATCTCGGCGGCGTAAGGGGGGTTATGTGCCATTCAAGATCATTGCCTCGCAATGTACGAGCTGCTCGGCCTGCGAACCCCTATGCCCGAATGTTGCAATCTCGGAGAAGGCGGGGAGCTTCGTCATTGAACCGGCGAAGTGCACCGAATGCATAGGCTATTTCGAGGAACCGCAATGTGTCGCGGCCTGTCCGGTCGACGGTACCTGCGTCATTGACACGTCCCGGCCGCGTTACCAGGCGCAAGCCTAAAGAATGAATCCCATGATCGGCATGCCAAGAGTTGTTGCTGAAAACGTCGCAAGCTTCGTGCTGCGCGTTGGCGGCGCCGCAGGCGCCGACGTTCGACAGGATCTCGCCTGCGCCGGTCCGAGCGGCGTCCTTGCATGTCCACGGGGGAGCGGAGCGTGAGCAGCATTGTTCGCGACAGCGACGTCGTCGAGCTCGGTGGGCCGCCTGTCTTCAACTTTGGCGAAAAAGTGCGAGCCAATCGTACCATCCGCAATGATGGCACCTATCGCGGCAAGGCGATTGGCGACATTTTGGTCAAGAAGGGAGACGTAGGTTACGTCATCTCGATCGGCACGTTCCTGCAGCAATTCTACATCTACGGGGTCGAGTTTTTGGAAAGCGGCTACCGCGTTGGCATGAAGCGCAAGGAACTCGCGCCGGTGGACGCGTGCGAGGAGACGGATGATCTGCCATTGCCGGAAGAGGCCGTGTCATGACTGAGTCCGGCTTTCCGAAATATCGGCGGGGCCAACGCGTCAAAACCGCAGTCGACATCATCAACGATGGCTCTTTTCCCAATACGGAGCCCGAGGGGCTCTTGCTCGGCGCCGGAGCGACCGGCGAGATCATCAGGGTCGCTATCCATACCGAAGCGAACGTGCCGATCTATACGGTCGATTTTGGTGAGCGGCTGCTCATCGGCTGTCTTGAAGAAGAAATCACAGTGCTTTGAAGGAAGGCTTTCGCGATGAATGCCGCGCTGATGAGGAAGGCAAAGACCGGGCTGGTGCCTCACCCAAACGAGCTCGATCGCAAGCGGATCGAGCGCGGCTTGAGCTTGCGCAAGCGCTATCTCTATGTCTCGCCGAACGTGACGCCGGTGAGGGGAGGCTATCTCGTCGAGAGTCCCTGTTGCTCGCGCAATATCGACAAGGATGGCGGTCTAGTCGATGTCGCGTTGATTCTTTATGATGCCGTGAGCGGAATCTGGAAGCTGTTTTGCAAGAACCACGCGCAAGGAATCTGGGAATTTTACAGCCTCTACCACCGCCTCACTTCAGCAATCGACGAATTGAACGCGGATCCGGAGCGTCTGTTCTGGCGATGACGAACCGCCATTGACGAGCGATAAAGGAGCCACGATGGCGCTCACTGCCGAGGAGTTGATCGAAATCGAACGGCTGCTTGCGGACGCTGGCGCCGAGACGAGCTGTTTTGTCGAGCTATCGCGCCGCTTCCCGCAGCTTGCCTGGGCGCGCTGTGATGCCTCGGATGTCGCGGATCAGCCGTTCCGGCAGTTTCCTCGTTTCGACTTGCATTTGCTCGATGGGTCGGATCACTGCGTGCAGATTACGGCCGATCCGACGCGGGCGACCGGCATCGTATTGGCGAAAAGGAATGTTGCGCGGTGAGCGGCATTGAACTCGCAAAGCGTCCGCTTGATGGCGCGGACAGTGAGGAGGCAAATACATCCTTCATTCCACTGTCCGATCCCGATATCACCTTCGCCGAGCTCTCTGCTGTGGAAACACTGCTGTGTTCGCCGCAAATTTCCAATGGGCGGATCACTGAAGCGTTCGAGCACGCTTTCGCGGCCTATCTTGGCCGCAAATATGCGGTCGCGGTCTCGAGCGGCACCATCGGGCTCCTGCTTGCGCTGAAGACGCTCGGCGTCGGACCGGGGCAGGAGGTCATTGCCTCACCCTATTCCTTTCGCGAGACGATCCATGCTATCGGTCTCGCGGGCGCACGGGCGGTCTTTGCCGACATCGACTATTGGTCGGGGACATTGGTCCCAGCGAAGGCCGAAGAGCGCATCACGGTCAACACGCGGGCGATTGTCGCCGGCAATGCCAACGGTCATCCTGCGCCATGGTCGGAGCTGCGCGCGATCGCGCAGCGCCATCAGCTGCCGCTTTTGGAGGATTCCACCGAGGCGATCGGATCGAGCTACAAGGGCGAGCTCGTCGGCCGGTTTGGCGACCTGGCGGTGTTCGACTTTGCCCAGCCCTGGCCCTAAGCTGTGGCGAGGGCGCAATGGTCGTGACCGACGATATCGACATCGCGGTTGGCTTGCGTCACCATCGCGCCCATCGCCTGGACGAGCGGTCGTCCGTTGTCGTCGGCGCCACGGCACCCTACCAGTGCGGCATGAGCGATCTCACGGCTGCCTTGGGGCTGGCTCAGCTCAAGCGCCTCGATGAAATCCTGGAGCGTCGTCGATTGGTCGAGCAGCTTTACAACGCGCATATGCAATCATTTGAAGGCATCAAGCCGCCTTACGTTGGCCCCGATGTGACCGAGGTGAACTGGTTGCTCTATCTCGTCCATCTGGGAACGCGCTTCACGCGATCCGGCCGCGATGCCATTGTCGATGATCTGCGCGCCGCCCAGGTCGAAGCCGCCGCCTATAGCCATCCGCTGCACTTGCAACGCCACTATTTCGACCTCGGCTATCGACGTGGCGATTTCCTGGTTGCGGAAAAGATCGCCGATCGCGCTCTGGCGCTGCCGTTTCACACCCATCTCACCAACAATAAGATCGAGTTTGTCGTCGAGACCATGAAAGATGCGTCGATCAACGTGGGCGCGGGTGCAGCGATCTACTGAGATGCTCGTCATCCACTTCATGAACGAACGATGATTGAATAGCGATGATCGCGGTATTGTCATTGCGCAAATCCAGCAAAGCGACCCTGGGCAGGCCGTTTGTGGCGGCGTTGCTTCGCGCGCAGATCACCGTCCCACGCAGATGCGGGGGCGGGGCGGATGCTGCTGGAGTCATATTGTCGTCTGGGAAGGGCGCGGGAATGCTCCAGATGAGAGCGCGATGAAAGCCTGTTCGAAGTAGCGAAAGGTGCCGTCTCCAACCCGCCGCTCGGGGCCCACGCGCCAGGTGCTCGAAACCAAGGACGTCACAATCGAGATCCTCGGTTTTGGCTTTGACCTAGGATTGACCAAATAAGGGGTTGCTATGAACTCACCACAAGTCATCATTCACGTCCGCTTCGCTCCGAACGGGAGGGTGGTCCAAATCAGCGAGCGCCCGGCGAAGCTCACGCCGAACCAATGGTTTGACGTTCTCAACGCCCGTGCCAGTTCGACCTATCGGCCGCTCGCTCGTGGCCGTGGCGTTTTTCGGCTGACCCGGACCGCGATCGAAGCCTTCAAGCAGGAAACTGCGAGGCCGGGATGAGCGAAGGGATGATCGGCAACCTGAAGAGCGATCAGATCGAGGTGTTCGCCGTCTGTCCCGCCGATGCCATCGAGCGGAGTGGCGCCAGGGGCTTTAGCCTGTCGCGGATCGATGATAGCGGCGCGAGCCGGCCGTTTCCGATCATTGTGGTGCGCACGTTCGGCAACGAGTATTTCGGGTATGTCAATCGTTGTCCGCATGACAGCGCCTGGCTCAACATCGGCTCCGGTGAATTCTTCTCTCCAGACCGCTCCTTTCTCAGATGCGGGCGGCCCGGTGCGAGATTCGAGATCGACACTGGAGTGTGCATCGATGGGCCCTGCAATGGGCAAGCGCTTGAGCCGGTCGCACTCGCCGTGATCGAAGGTGACGTCTGCCTGTGCGGCGTCAAGCTGCTGGAGGACGATCGGTTTCCAACCCGTTCGAGGACAGTGACGAAACCATGGATATTGCGATCCATCCCGATTAATAGGCCTATCGCTTGGCTGTTGCTTCAAGGTGCTTAGGCGCCTTGTTGCCGGATAAAGCCGTCATACTCGTGAGTGTTGACGCAGACGGTGTTGCCGCTTCTGAACGTGTGAGAACAAACGCGCTGCCAGCCAGATTCCGGTCGTGCATCCGGCGATCTCCGCGGCACCAAGGAGGTGCTCTGGCGCTGGGGCCTTTTCCGTTCCGATGAAATCGGAACGGGGTTTCGATTCCTGTTTTGACGCGTTTCCTTTGCGCGAACCGGCATCCACTTCGCTCGAACATGTTCTCGCCCACCAAATGGACCGGGCAGGCCAAGACGCGCGTCTTGCTGCCGGCGGATACAATATGCTCGAGAAGGAAATGCCCTCGGCGGCTACAAGTCCGCCGAGGGCACCGTCTGGGCTGGGAGAATGGGAGGACCCAGACTGGCAGGACCGTTTGGGCAGAGAAATGACGATCCTGTGTCAGAAGTTCTTGGGCGTCCGCCGAAGCTGGCGTTGGTGCCCGCGCTGCAATTGCAATGCCAAACCTCCGTTCATGCGACGTCCTCGGTGAGTTCCGCTGCCACGGTCAGCCGACGGCGCCGGTTAAGGTCGAATGCATCGACGAGCACGTGCGCGTGGTCGAGCTCATCGTTCGGCAAGATGCCGCAAGCGCATCTCGAGGTATCGCGCGCGAAGCGGAGGGCGCAATCTGGCCTTGTGTTGCAGGTTTGCCGTTGCTGCCAATTGAGAGTTTGTGGGCGGGCCTGCCCTGTAGCGTCAAACGTGGCTCGGTGATCACCTGCGCCTCGTCGGAGCGCTCGCGATTGGGCGTTATCTTTGACGCAAACGATAGATCGGCAGCGACACGAGCGCAGGGTTTAGCCGTTTGGCGAGGAAGATACGGTGCGCGCGCGGCTGGACGATGCAGCTAGGCCATCACGCCTTGGGCGAGCGATCAATCCGTCGGGCCGATCGCTCCGCGAGAGGGGACGAGAGTCATGAAGATCGTTGCCTATTCCGCGAAATGATCGTGCAAGAGCTGGACAGACCAACCGAGAATCTCCGCCCGTTCCGCGTGCGAACCGCGGAAGCTTGAAGCAGGCAGCTCAAACGCGATTCAACGTTTGTCGCGTCCGAAACAGAAAGGAACGACCCTGTCGCAACCTCGGCAAGAATTGTCAGTCGCGCCGGGGCAGAGCAAGGGATCGTCGCAAAAACCAGCATTTACGCATCTGGTGCGGAACTTGCTTGGAGAAGTTGGATGGTCGACTAAGGGATGCGGGAGCAAAAAGATTGCGATGACGGGAGAAGACGTTGAATCCGATCAAGGAGACTGTCCCAGACGTGGAAGTATCTAACGCCGATCGTCCGATGACATTCACAATGGCGCCCGCTCGTCTTGCCTGCCTTCGCACGTTCGAGTGGGACTCCGTAGCATCAATTGGTCGATGCGGCGTTTAATTGAAGAATGGATTGTGGGGCGATGCGCTCGGATCTTGTCTCTTTTCAGATGAAACCCATCGATTACAGGATAGGCGCATGAACGCAGAAACCGAATTCGAGCTTCCTCAACTGTATAGACATCATGTCTTTGCCTGCAACACGCAGCGTCCGCCGACTCATCCGCACGGCAGCTGCGGCGCCTCGGGCGCGCAACCCTTGTGGGATCGGATGGGTAAGGCGATCGAATCGCAAGGCCTCAACGATGTCGGTTTCACGGTGGCGGGCTGCCTCGGCTTTTGTAATTCCGGCCCCCTGATGGTCATCTATCCCGACGGAGTCTGGTATCGCGCGACCACGCCTGAGGACGTTGACGAAATCGTAAACTCTCATCTCAAGCAAGGCAAACGTGTCGACCGCCTCGTGATGGTGCTAAAGCGCAGCTAGAGGCATCGCTTAGCGCCGCTTGGCTCGGGCTATCAAGTGTGTACGGCTTATCCGTCCAACGGTTGGCATCTCGGAGCTGTTTGATCTGAAGATGAACGGGTGACCTTCGACGCCGGGACGCGCGCAACAGCAGGCATCGACCTTGTCGTTATGGCCTTGAATTTTATCGGGATGTTCGGCGAGAAGCGGGTTGGATCAGAGTGCTGCGCTTAATCGAAGTCGACGGGGCCTGAGTGTCAAGTCTTCTGTGACGCGGTCTGCCCCGTAGCACGGTGCGCCGGCTTAAATTCCTGCCTTTGATAAGCAAGTCGGCCCCGGGCAACGAATCAAGAGCGCGATCTCATCGATCACTATTTGCTCGATTGGCTGGCGTTCCGTCACTTCATGCCACCAATCCGCAGCTCACAACGCGAGCAATGCTGCGGGTGGCTTCCAGTGTCCGGCGAGATGACGCATCTTTGACGCGCCATCTCGCTTGCTGCTGACCAAACCAATCCTTTCCCTGGCTCCCGTTTTGGCGGCAGAACTTGTTCCTGCGTCAGAATTTGTAAGTGATGCCGCCGCTGACAAGCCATGGGTCGATATTGGCGCGCCCGGTGACGGCAATCGCATTGTTTACGGTCGCCGAATAATCCGGACGCAGCCACAACTTCTTCACGTCGAAGTTGAGGCCCCAGTGACGGTCAAGCATGTAATCGAAGCCGAATTGGACCGCGGCGCCAAACTGGTTTCTGATGTGCAAATCTGTCACTGCAAGGCCCGCGAGCGACGTATTGGCTGCGGTTTGGTTGAAAAACACGGTGTAGTTGATGCCCGCGCCGATGTAGGGCTTGAGCGGCCCGAAATCGGTGAAGTGATATTGCAGGGTCAACGTTGGCGGCAACAGCCAAGCTTTGCCGATATCTAGCCCATTGAGCGTGCCGTTGCCGCTGATGTGATGACTGGTCACGCCGAGAATGAGTTCTGCGGCAATATTCTTTGTGAAGAAATAGGTGATGTCGAGCTCCGGTATCGCTTGATCGCTGATCGACAGCCGAGAACTTGGCGAGGACAGCGGCGGCGCCCCGGCGACGTTGACCGAGCTGCCTGCGGTATCCGGCAAAACGCCAAGCACGCGCAGGCGGATCATCCACGGATTGAAGGGTTCGATCGGGGGGGATTTGTAATAGACCGGCGCGCTGGCCAGATCCGCGGCCTGTACCGAGATGCTAGCGGCACTGAACGAGGTCGCGAGCGCGAGCAACGATGCCGTCCTCAGAATTGTTCTTGGTCTCATCGAGTTCTCCATTCCAAAGTTCGCGCGAAGAGTCGCGCGAGACCTCTGTCACACATGGGGGATGGCGAAGGATTTGATGACGGTCAAAATGGAGCCGCCGTAGCGCAATTATGCAGCAAAGTTGCAAATGGATCACGACAGCGGAAAGTCGATCTGTTCGGATCGCTATTCAATTCAATCTTCGGTCTGAGCTGTTCAAGAAACTGTTTTCGGCTTTGTGTTTGGATGCAATCCAGGCCGCAGGGGGCATGAGGATCAGGGCGGTCGAACCGCGGCGGCATCTCTCACACCGCAAGCGCCGGAGAGGCTGTATTCACCCCGAGTGCGGCATGAGAGCACTTTGTTACGGGGAGCCACTCACGCCGGCTTTGTCAGCGAAGGACCTGTCGGCTGCTCCTGAGGGAGCCGGAAGCGAAAACGTCGTTGTTCGCATCATCGGCTGGCGTGGTCGTACGAACGATCTTTTCCTCACATCTGTGGACAGCGCGTGGCCGTTCTTTCGTACGAGCATCGCTCGAGATCATTTAGCGTCGTCCGGCCAAGCAGCGACAGCACGAGCTCATGATCGAATCCAGCGCATCTTGCACTGCCGACGTCGATCAGCGGTCGTCGGATCAGGAGCGGATCGCGCAGCATCAACGCGAGCGCACTCGGCGCGTCGATTGCGTCGGGATTGACTTCGCTTGACTTGATACGGGGCGCGGCTCGGTTGAACCAGGATGCGATCGGCATATTGTCGAAGAAGTGTCGCAATTCCTCGGCCCCCCATTGTTCCTTCAAGATATCCTTCGCTATAACGTCGTGGCCAGCGACCTTCAGCGCCTGCATCTGACGCGCATTGGTAACGCAGCCGGACTTTTGATAAAAGATGATTGTCGCCATATCTGCCTTATGCGGGTATGCTGAACTGAGCGATCGGTGCGTTGCCGCAGCGTCCGGGAGCGTATTCGACTTGCTCGCGAGCCATCTCCGAAGTCAGCGGCTTGACCAGCGTACCGCGTGCGCCGGCCTCATGCGTTCGATGGACATGGCCTCCTTGGTTGTTCGCAAACGATCAAGATCCGAGCATCTTTGAAACTGAGCCGCTAACTCATCAATGAGCGTCGGCGCCTTATGTCTCAGAAAGGGAGCGCCGAGCAGGACTACATCTGGCTTCAACCCATAGGCGCCCTCGGAAAGGCGTCCTGCGGCGTTTTCAACTCATGCGTCCCGATCTGATCATACTGCATCAATTGCAGAGGCGCGCGGGCTGATCTCGTCATCGTCGACCACGCACCCGTCGACGGTCCACTACCGTCGAGGTTCCGAGTCCGATCTGCATCGTCCCTCTCCTCAAATTGCCGACAGCTGGCTTCGCAAGAAAGGTAGCAAGTTCCGTTCCACAGATGAGGGTAGGCACCGGACCAGGCCACGCCAAGCCAAGCCAAGCTGGCTTCTTCCGGTTGATGGTTCTCGCCCTTGTTCGCTTTCTGACAGCGCGCAGATGCTGTCAGCTCCAATACAGCTGGGATGACCCTCCGGCGCGTTGGTTTTCAAAACGTAATCAGAAGCTTAATGGGCGCGCGCAACCGTTGGCATGGCGGTTGCTAGTAGGCGGCAGCAACACTGAGTGAGGGCTGAGTGCACGCCGACGTCTAAGACGAGCGATGCGCTCCTTCCCTTGAACCCGTGTGCCCCGTTTCTGCGAGAGAAACGAGCTCGCGCGTGAGAAGTGCGCAACTTTTGGCAAATCGGTTGATGGAGAGAGCAACATGTCTTCACTGAGACAAATCGCGTTCTACGGAAAGGGCGGCATCGGCAAGTCCACGACTTCGCAGAACACACTAGCGGCGCTGGCCGAATTGGGTCAGAAAATCCTGATTGTGGGGTGCGATCCTAAGGCGGACTCCACCCGCCTGATCCTGCACGCCAAAGCACAGGACACGATTTTGAGCCTCGCAGCGAGTGCCGGCAGCGTGGAGGACCTCGAACTCGAGGACGTGATGAAGGTCGGCTACAAGGACATCCGCTGCGTCGAGTCCGGTGGTCCTGAGCCGGGTGTCGGCTGCGCCGGCCGCGGCGTCATCACCTCGATCAATTTCCTGGAGGAGAACGGCGCCTATGAGAACATCGACTATGTCTCCTACGACGTGCTTGGCGACGTCGTTTGCGGTGGCTTTGCGATGCCAATCCGCGAGAACAAGGCGCAGGAGATCTATATCGTGATGTCGGGGGAAATGATGGCGATGTATGCCGCAAACAACATCTCCAAGGGTATCCTGAAATACGCCAACTCTGGCGGTGTGCGACTGGGCGGCCTAATCTGCAACGAGCGGCAGACCGATAAGGAGCTGGAACTGGCGGAGGCGCTGGCCAAGAAGCTGGGCACTCAGCTGATCTACTTCGTGCCGCGCGACAACGTGGTGCAGCATGCCGAGTTGCGCCGCATGACGGTGTTGGAGTATGCGCCCGACTCGCAGCAGGCCGATCACTATCGCAATCTCGCGACCAAGGTTCACAACAATGGCGGCAAAGGGATCATTCCGACCCCGATCTCCATGGACGAGCTCGAGGACATGCTGATGGAGCATGGCATTATGAAGCCCGTCGACGAATCCATCGTCGGCAAGACCGCTGCCGAACTCGCGGCCTCGTAAAGGTCGCGAGTCGCGGCCTTGCGAAGGCGCGCGACGGATGCCGGTCTCCCCCAACCCCCATCCGGGGAGGCCGGCATTCTGACGATCGACCCGTGGCCAAGACCAGGACGGTGCGGGTAAACCTGACCGCCGTGGAAGCCACAAAATCATGCCCGAAGCGCACTTCCTTTCGTTGATGGCTGCCTGTGCCGTTGATGCGAACAGCCAGATGCATAGGGGAATTGCAACCTACCGCCTGCTCACCGGTGTGGCTCCTACAGATGCCGACATTGCCACAGACAGCAATTTCGATTGCCATGTCCTGGCGTCTATTCTAGCGGCTGCCACGTTGGACGGTGGTCCGCTTCCCGAGAAGGCCGGCCTGTCCGGCCACGAACTGGTGGCCTTGCTGAAGCAGTACTTTCCGTCGGTTGAGATCAAGCTCGCGGAGCAGCTCCTGGCCTTCAAGTCCGATGAGAACGACGAGATCGCAATGGTGCGCGATCTCTTGCTCAAGCAACGCTCGACGAAAGGCGATATCGGCCGCTGGCTGGCAGCGATGATCGCGCGCCGCGCCATTGAGCCAGACCACCTGTGGGAAGATCTCGGATTGCGCAATCGTGCCGAACTGTCTCGGCTGCTAAGCCGCCATTTCGCGCCGCTCGCCCTGCGCAATGTCAACAATATGCGCTGGAAGCGCTTCTTCTACCGCATGCTGTGCGAGGATGAAGGCCTCATGATGTGCACAACGCCGGTGTGCACGCAATGTAACGACTTCAACCTCTGCTTTGGCGAAGAAAGCGGCGAGAGCCGGATGGCCGAGCGCAGGCGTGACTTTCTGTTGCAGGCAGCTCGTCCGGCCGTCGACGGTGACTGGCCCATCTGAGCTGTCACAAGGATTCTCGATCACCGCGCCGTCCGAGAACGCTTGGCCGGGGTTGGCGTGCGTCGCAGGAGGTCAAGGCGCGGCCGACGTCGTCTCGATGCGAGCGAGCGACCATGTGACCGAGGCGGTACCGGGCCCAAATGCTCCGCGACAATTCGTTCATCCTGCACGCTGCAATCCGAGCTAACTCCCAGTTCGGCGTGGCAAGCGGCATGGTGAGGCGTCCGCTTAATGCGCCTGTCGCGTTTGCGACAATCCGGTAGAGGAGGAAAGCGGAGATACTTCAATCGGTTGTCGGGGATGACGGGCTGGCATGCGGGTTGCTGAAGCATATGCTGGTCAAAACAATGAGGAGCCCTTTCGTGATGGCCGCCACCACTGCCGCCAAACCCGCTTGGTCCGAGCAGGCGCGCACCGAGCCGACCGTGCTCAACGACACGACGCTGCGCGACGGCGAGCAGGCGCCTGGCGTTGCGTTCACCACAGAGGAAAAGCTCGCGATCGCGCAGGCGCTGGCGCGAGCCGGGGTCAGGGAGATCGAGGCGGGAACGCCCGCGATGGGCGACGAGGAGATCGCCGCTATCCGCGCCATTGTCGAAGCGGATCTTCCGCTGACCACCATCGGCTGGTGCCGGATGCGGGAGGCGGACGTCGACGCCGCGATCGAAGCGAAGGTGTCCATGATCAATATGTCGATCCCGGCGTCCGATGTGCAGATCGCGGCCAAGCTTGGCGGTCATCGCGACCTGGCGCTGGAGCAGGTGAGGCGGGCGGTAGGTTACGCCCGTGAGCGGGGACTTGAGGTCGCTGTCGGCGGCGAGGACTCCTCCCGCGCCGACATCGATTTTCTCATCAGACTGATGGCAGCGGCAAGAGCGGCGGGCGCGCGTCGCTTTCGTATTGCTGATACGCTCAGTGTGCTCGATCCCGACACAACCTACGCGCTGGTCAGGAATTTGCGCGCGACCACCGATCTCGAACTCGAATTCCACGGCCACGACGATCTCGGCCTCGCAACCGCCAATACGCTTTCCGCCATCAAGGCGGGCGCGAGCCACGCCTCGGTGACCGTCATCGGGCTGGGCGAGCGGGCCGGAAATGCTCCGCTCGAGGAAGTCGCGGTCGCGCTCAGGCAGCTCTACGGGCGCGAGACCGGCATCATACTGCCGGAGCTCGAGAATGTCGCCGCGGTGGTGGCGTCCGCGGCTGCACGTGCGATTCCTCTGAACAAGGCCATTGTCGGAGAACATGTATTTACGCACGAATCCGGCATTCATGTCGACGGCCTTTTGAAGGATCAACGCACCTATCAGTCGCTTGATCCCGTTTTGCTGGGGCGCCGCAACCGTTTTGTGATCGGCAAGCATTCCGGGCTCTCGGCGATCACCGCGTTGCTCAATGAATTGCAGCTCGTCGCCAGCGCCGATCAGGCCAGACAGATCCTCTCGCAAGTCCGCAAACATGCCATCGCGCACAAACTGCCGGTCGAGCGCGAAACGGTGGCGGCAATCTGGCGCGATGTGTGCGGATGCTTGGCGACCGACCCCGCGTGAAGAGCCGTGCCCAGCATCGTTTTCGCCGAATGTTCGAAATCCAAAGGGCCGCAAGGACGGTGTCCGATGTCGCTGATGGGCGGGAACGACCGCCTGCCTGCGCATGCCAGATTCCCTGGCGCGATCTCAGCTCCAGACCTTGCTGTCCGTTCCGGCATAGATGCTGTGATCTGCTATCCGATGGCGAGCCGTCCTCGGACTGCCAGGCGGCGTCTTTCCGTGCAGCTGTTGTTCCGGTCCGGCTACGTTCTGACGAGCGTCAACATTGATCGCGGTCTGACCATTGATCCATCTTCATTGGCGCTGGCGTCACCGGCGAAGCTGCCGATGTGGGCAGCAATGGTGAGGGGCGGCTTTCCGGAGCCCGGCTTCGGCGGCGCGCAGCAGCTGTGCGGGCTCGGGGCTGCGACAGGATCGTCAGGCGGCTGCCGCATTTCGTCGAATGTCGACGCGCTAACCCAAGGGAGATTTTACGATGAGCAACTCATGCCCGCCAACCGGTATCCTGGATCGGCTCAGCAAGGCCTCGTCGGCGGAAGAGTTCTTCTCGCTGCTCGGCGTCGATTACGACCCCAAGATCGTCAATGTCGCGCGCCTTCATATCCTAAAGCGCATGGGACAATATTTCGCAAAAGAGCAATTTGCTGGTGCCGCCGAGCCGGAAGTCAGAGCTCGGTGCAAGGCGATGCTGGAGGAGGCCTATGCCGATTTCGCGGCATCGTCACCGATCGATCAGCGAGTGTTCAAGGTTTTGAAGGATGCCGTCGCGGACCCTACGAAGCCGGCGGCCTTTGTCCCATTGAGTGCGCTGAAGTGATCTCGTGCTCCGCTGCAGCGCGATTTCTCCCAAGTGGCGTGGTGACGGTCCCTTGTGCAGACTTCGTCTTCATCCAGATCAACTCCCTGCAGCGATGACTCGAGCGGCGCTGTCGTATTCCCGACCCATGTCTGGAGTGGTCGTGTCCGCGGTGTCAGCAGTCATCTTAAGCGTATTCCAAGTCATTGCTTTCGCCCGATTTTCCTTGGTTCTTGCAACTGGTACGACACTTGCTGTTGTCGTGCCAATCCCGTCATGGATGCCGACAGATGGTAGCCGTCCGAGATGAATTTGAAGGAAGACCTATGGCGTTGCTTCTGCTGCCGGTCGAGCGCTGCGGCATCATCTCGTGGCTCACGCTGGCGCCAGTGCCGTTCGAAATGGCCTTTGACGCGATTGAAGCCAGCATCGACCGTGAGATGGTGGTCAATGGGTAAGTCGCTCGTCCACGATACACCTGGAGCGGGTATGCAGATAGTCGTCCGCTTCCAGCAGGTCCCCGAATCCGCGCAGGCCCGCATCCATCCCATGGTCGACATGCGTCAGGACGAGGCACGAACGTCGGCTTATGCGAGTTGTCGGCGCTGGAGGCCGGGCACGGATTGCGTGGCAAGTGCAGTGGCAAGATCACTCTGGTCGTCACAGTCAATGAGGAGCGCTAGGCCGAAAGCAAGGTGCAGGTATTGCGCAGTAAGCGGACTTGCCGACCCAAGGATCGAAGCGACCAGTCAGATTTACCGCAGCGGCCCGGCCGCCGCCGTGGAGCTCGCCAAATGGAGCGCGCAAGAGACCGGTGTCGAGAACCTCTCAAGATCAGGCCCGTCCGGTACGTCTAGCGCGGCGAGGCGTCTCGTTGCGCGGTCGGGCCGCACCGAGCAGACGGGGCGGGCAAGCCGCCGGCCACCCGCTGATCAAAAGTGATCCTCAGTTGACCGAAGTAGAACGCAATCCTGTGGCGCAGGCGCGCGTAATTTTTGAGGGGAATTTAAAGCATGAGCAATGTCACCAAAACCGCCGTGCCGGCGGCGGCCGGCCGCGCAGCAGCCAAAAAGGAGCTGCCGGAGCACTTTAAGGCCTACAAGCATGTCTGGGTCTTCGTCGAGCAGGAGCGCGGCCAGGTGCATCCGGTGTCCTGGGAGCTCATGGGTGCGGGGCGCAGGCTCGCCGACAGGCTAAAGGTGAATCTTGCCGCGGTCGTTATCGGTCCGGAGGGGCAGCCCACGCGTAACGCCGCGCTTGAATCCTTCTGCTATGGCGCCGATCTGGCCTATCTCGTGAGCGACAATGTTCTGTCGGATTATCGCAACGAATCCTATACGAAAGCGCTTACCGAACTCGTCGACACCTACAAGCCGGAAATCCTGCTGTTGGGTGCGACGACACTCGGTCGAGATCTCGCAGGCTCCGTGGCGACGACCTTGTTGACGGGGCTCACTGCCGACTGCACCGCGCTTGACGTCGACGCCGATGGTTCGCTTGCGGCGACGCGTCCGACCTTTGGCGGCTCGCTGCTCTGCACGATCTATACCTTGAATTATCGTCCGCAGATGGCGACCGTCCGCCCGCGCGTCATGCCCATGCCAGAGCGCGTCGCACGCGATGCCGCTCGCATCATCATCCACCCGCTTGGCCTTGTTGAAGACGATATCGTCACGAAAGTGCTGTCGTTCATCCCCGATCGCGATTCAGAAACGTCCAATCTGGCCTATGCCGATGTCGTGGTTGCCGGCGGCTTGGGACTGGGATCGCCTGAGAATTTTCGGTTGGTGCGCGAGCTCGCAATTCTGCTTGGCGCGGAGTACGGTTGCTCGCGTCCACTGGTGCAAAAAGGGTGGGTTACGTCTGACCGGCAGATCGGCCAGACCGGAAAGACCATCCGGCCAAAGCTCTATATTGCTGCCGGCATTTCCGGCGCGATCCAGCACCGGGTTGGCGTGGAGGGCGCGGATCTGATCGTCGCCATCAACACTGACAAGAACGCGCCGATCCTCGACTTTGCCCATGTCGCGATCGTCAATGACGCCATTCAATTGCTACCGGCACTGACGGCCGCATTTCGCGCCAGGCTTTTGCCGAATTCGCGCGCCCGGATCGCGGTCTAGAGGAGATGATGATGATTGAAGAGAGGTTCGATGCGATCGTGGTCGGAGCCGGCATGGCCGGAAACGCGGCGGCGTTGACCATGGCCAAGCGCGGCATGAAGGTGCTGCAGCTCGAGCGGGGCGAATATCCCGGATCGAAGAATGTGCAGGGCGCAATCCTCTATGCCGACATGATGGAAAAGCTGATTCCCGAGTTTCGCGAGGAGGCACCGCTCGAACGGCATCTGGTCGAACAGCGATTCTGGATAATGGATGATCGATCCCATGTCGGCATGCATTACCGCTCGGATGACTTCAACGAGGAACGGCCGAACCGCTACACGATCATACGCGCGCAGTTTGACAAATGGTTCTCGTCGAAGGTGAGGGAGGCCGGCGCGACCGTGCTGTGCGAGACGACAGTCACCGAGCTCGCACGGGACGACCGTGAGAGGGTCGTCGGAGTTCGTACGGATCGCCGCGACGGCGAAATACATGCCGACGTCGTCGTGCTGGCGGAGGGTGTTAACGGCCTGCTCGGGACCCGCGCGGGGCTGCGCGCGCGGCCGACACCCGATAACGTTGCGCTCGCGGTGAAGGAAATGCACTTTTTGCCGCGCGAGACTATCGAGGCGCGTTTCAATCTTAAGGGCGATGAAGGCGTCGTCATCGAGGCGGCCGGTACCATTTCCCGCGGCATGACCGGAATGGGTTTCATCTATGCCAACAAGGAGTGCATTTCGCTCGGCATCGGTTGTCTCGTCGCCGATTTCCAGCGCACCGGCCAGACGCCTTACGGCATGCTCGATCATTTCAAGCAGCATCCGTCCGTGGCGCCGCTGATCGCAGGTTCCGAAGTCAAGGAGTATTCGGCGCATCTCATTCCCGAAGGCGGTTACAAGGCGATCCCGCAGCTCCACGGTGACGGCTGGGTGGTGGTGGGGGACGCGGCGCAGCTCAACAACGCCATTCATCGCGAGGGTTCGAATCTTGCGATGACCTCAGGCCGCATCGCGGCCGAAGCGATCGTTCAGGTGAAATCGCGCCGCGAGCCGATGACCGCGACAAATCTGTCACTCTACAAGAAGATGCTTGACGACTCTTTCGTCATCAAGGATCTCAAGAAGTACAAGGATTTGCCGACGCTGATGCACACGCATTCGCAAAACTTCTTTCTTACCTATCCGCAGCTTATCTCCAAGGCGATGCAGAACTTTGTGCGCGTCGATGGTACGCCGAAGGCTGAGAAGGAGAAGGCGACCCTGAAATCGTTTGTCAGGGCGCGGTCATGGACAGGTCTGTTCGGCGATGCGTGTCGGTTTGCCCGGGCCTGGCGCTGACCGGCAACAGCTTAAGTTCACCAATGGAAGGTCAACGCATGAATGTCGAACCCTCAATGCGCGTCGAAGACAAGCTGTACTACAACCGCTATCTTGTCGATGTCGGTCATCCCCACGTCAAGGTGCGCGCACACACGACGCCGTCACCACAGCTACTTGCGCTTTTGAAAGTCTGCCCCGCGCGATGCTACGAACTCAACGACAATGGCCAGGTCGAGATAACGGTCGACGGCTGCATCGAGTGCGGCACCTGCCGCGTGATCGCCGAGCCAACCGGCGACATCCAATGGAGCCATCCGCGCGGCGGGTACGGAGTGCTGTTCAAGTTTGGGTGAGAATGGAACGAAGAACTGTGGTGTGATCGCCAAAATAGACGGGGGATCTCACCGGCGCATTCCGCCTCCCCTGCACATGGGGTAAGATTCGAGCGAGGCTGGCACCTCAAGGGTACGCCCCGCAAGCTCGGTTTACGCGAAGGACTGGTTGCGGCGCCATTGAGTGGCGCCAGGCGTCGATCCGGTGGCAAGGGGAATCAGCCCGTCGTCTGGGAAGGGGTAGGCCCAGCGGCCTCGATCGCAACCGCCACTGACTGTACGATCGCAGCAAACCGCACCGCGGTCTGGATCGCCTCGGAACTGACGCCCGCGGCTCGCAGCGTCTTCTCGTGGGCGTCGATACAGGCACCGCAGCCGTTTATGGCTGAGACCGCCAGCGACCACAGCTCGAAGTCGGACTTGTCCACGCCGGGATTGCCGATCACGTTCATGCGCAGCCGGGACGACATCGTCTTGTAATCCGGGTTGGAGACGAGGTGAACGAAGCGATAGTAGACGTTGTTCATCGCCATCACAGAGGCTGCGGATTTCGCTGCGGAAATTGCCACAGGCGTCATCACCGCGGCTGCAGCCGATTCCATCGCGGCAATCAGGGCTGCGTTGCGGGTGGCAATCGCGCTCGCCAGAAGTAGTCCGTATTGTCGCTGCGGCGAGAGCGTCTCATCGGCCAACAAGGAGGTCAGGTTGAGCCTGACGTCCTTGGCGAAATCGGGAATAGTTTCATTCAACTGTTCGATCGACGACATGCTGCCTCAAGCAACCTTCAGGGTTTCGCCGCCGACTTCGCGGTTGCAGGGACAGAGCTCGTCGGTTTGCAGCGCGTCCAGAACGCGGAGCGTGTCCTTGGGGCTGCGCCCGACATTGAGATTGGTGGCATAGACGTGTTGGATTGTGTTGTCGGGGTCAACGATAAAGGTGTAGCGATAGGCGACGCCCTCGGGTGAACGCACACCAAGGCCATCGACAAGGGTTCCCTTTGTGTCGGCAAACTGCCAGATCGGTAGATTGTGCAGGTCGACATGCGAGCGCCGCCAGGCGAGCTTGCAGAACTCGTTGTCCGTCGAACCACCCAGCACGACCGCATCGCGATCGGCGAATTCCTTGGACAGCCGGGCAAACTCGGCGATCTCGGTCGGGCAGACGAAGGTAAAATCCTTGGGATAGAAGAAGATGATCTTCCATCTTTCTGGAAAGCTCGTTTCGGTCAGCGTCTCGAAGGCGCTCTGCCCATTTTCTTCCTGCGCCTGAAAGCCGGGCTTCACGCCCGTGACCTCAAACGGTGGCAACTGACTTCCAATTCCAAGCATGCTGTCCTCACAGGTCTGTTTTATGTAGATCGTGCTGTCACCTGTGAAGCAAGCTATATGCCATGCGTTCTCAAATCCGATTGTCGTGACCACGCCAACCTGGAGCTCTGCTGCAGCATCTACCTTTGCTCGATTGGATCTCAGATCCATATCCAATCGTGCCGCGTGCATGCGCGATGCTCGCGCGCGCGAAACGAATTGATCGAGTGCGCTGTTCAGCTGGGTTTGCGATGCTGAAGCAATTCTGGAACCTAATGGGGTGAGGTGACTGACGCGCTGTAGTGCGCCCAAAATTCTGGCCCTGAGGCGTGCACCACGACTCTGCCCGAGAATGATGGGCGTACGGCACGGCTGGGTGCCAACCTGCAAGTCGCTAGCATGCGCCGGCAGAAGAAGGATTATCATTGGGCGTCTTCGTAGTGGATGGCACCCGGGCGGCGGTTAGGTGATTGGCGGGGGAGGATGCCAGGCAGACCTCAACAGCTCGTCGTCGATCGGCCGGGCTGCAGAACCGACTAAGGGCCTGATAAGGGCTTTGATTGATAGTGCGCGCCGAGCTTGTGGGAGTGGCTTCTCGCGGACTAGACGGTATCATCAGCGCCATCGCAGCGCATCTGCTGGCTCAGAATGTGGAGTGGATGCCGGAGCTAAGGCGCTTTTCGCAGGCGGCGGAGAGGCCCGGCCGGCGCTTTCGGAGCCAGCGTGCCCGATAGTCTCACCGCCGTCATCAAGCTGTCCGGTATCATCGTCGCCAGATAGCCGCACCGGGGACCGAACACCCGGCTGCGCGCCAAGCGCGTGGAGCTGTCGCGCCACCATTCCTCCACGACTTGACGATCGCAAACTAGCAGCGTGCCAACATCCCCGGTGAAAGTTCGCCAGTCGCCAAGGCATTTTCTTGGAACAGCGGTCAGGAGGGGCACGCCGCGGGTGATCGCGTCGACGAATTCGGCGCGCAGGCCGCGGCCAAGCGCTTCTTGTTTGGCGAATTTGCTGATCACGAGGAGATCGACCTTGTCGCGAAGCGCCCGGGAAACGGCAGCTGCGGCCTCGGCAAGTCCATTTGTATCGAGCGTACAGGACATAGCTCCGCTGTCGCGTGGCTTGGAAATCGAGATCTCTTGTCCCGTTGCAACGTCGACTGCAACCATCGCGTGCGTTACGTTTGCGCCCTTGAAGTGTCGCTGGACGATGCCGCCGACGCGTACGCCCTGCCGAGCGAGATCCTGGGCAAAATCGGCAAGCAGCTTATCGACGTCGTGGTTTGGCTGGTACAAAATTGCCGCCACATCATTCGGATCGATTTCTTCAAGAGTGCCGATCATGGCCGTGGTCCTATTGCCGCGCGGTTCTCGTGTCGGCGCTCACCGTCGAACATCTCTAGCTGGTGTGGAAGGGGTTACGAGCAACCGCTCGGGGGCCGCGACCGGCAAGGCGCGCGCGACCTCGGCGAATACGTCCGTTCCATTGCTGAGCTTTAGCGCATCAAAGGAGCGGCGCGGGATGCGGGCCAAAAGCGGTACGCCCGATCGGCCTGTTTCGAGAGCCAGAACCAATGTCACCTCAGCTTCGTCGAACGGCAGAGAAGCTTTGATGCGTGCCGGAAAGATATTGAGGATGGAACTTGCGCGCGGTGCCTCGCACGTGATGCTGACATCGCCGGCTGCAATGCGCAGCCGTAGCTGCGCGCCGGGTCTGAGCGGCGGTCCCGGTATCAACAGACGCGCACCTTTGAGGCGGAGGATGATTAGCCCATAGCGCCCGTCATGGCCGCCGACGATGGTGTCAACGCAAACCGCCGCTTCGTCGCGCGCGGCAAGCGCTGGACCGCTCTGAACGGCATGCAGCGGCCCAGCCGCAGTCACAATGCCGTCTCTCATCATGACGAGATGATCGGCAAGGCGCTCGATATCAGCCATGTCATGGCTGATATAGATCATCGGCAGCGTGAGCTCTTCACGCATGCGCTCGAGAAATGGCAGAATCTCGCGCTTGGCGGGGCTGTCGAGCAAAATGAGCGGGTCGTCCAGCAAAAGTAGCCGAGGTTGGGACAACAGCGCACTGCCCAGGGCAAGTCGCTGTCGCTCGGCCCCAGAAAGAAATGAGGGCTGACGGTCAAGCAATGGCGCCAGGCCGAGCAATTCGACCACACCATCAAAGTCGATCAGTGTCGGTGTTGATTTGGGCGCGTTGTACAGAAGGGTACGCTTGACAGACAAATGAGAAACCAGAATCGGTCGCTGGAATACATATGCGACGGGACGCTGATGAGGCGGCCAAAACGTCGTCTCATCCTGCCAAATCTCGCCATCGATTGCGCAAAACCCGCTCGGTAGACGCTGAACGCCGGCGATGCAGCGCGCGAGTGCGGTCTTGCCGCACCCAGGCGGACCGAAAATGGCCGTGACACCTTTGGCCGGTACGCTGAACTGCGCATCCAGCGGGACGCTGGCCTGAGAGCCGTTGAAGGCGACCTCGATATGGCCAGGTTTCGCGTCTCTCACGTGCCCGTTCCTGCGCTGTATCTTTCCATCAAGGTCACGAGCGGAATGGCTGCAAAGGCGAAGATCACCACGCCGCCGACAATCCGGTCTGTCTCGCTCCAGCGCGGCTTCTCCGTCCCGAGGAGGCCATAAGGTGCGGCGGCAGGATTGCGGATTGACGGTGTTACGGCAGCCGGCATCTTGAGCGCCGGCAATCGAACGCTGCCGCCCGCGCTTGTCGATGACATCGACAAAGCTGGTTCCAGTGTCGCGGGCAGGGCTTGCATCGTTTGGCTGGAGAGGTGTGGCTTCGCGCCAGAGCTCGATACCGCCTCGGCGCCGGCAGTCCGCTTGAAGGGGGCCACAGCTTTCGTAGCCAATGTGATAATTGCGCCAACGCCCATATTCATGGCTTCTGCAATTTGAGGCGCAAGCAGCATCAAAACCAGATCGATTAGGATCAATCGGATAAGCTTCATTGGAACTCCGGCGGTGGTCCGCCGCGACTGCTTTCGTCGCGGCAGCTCCTTGCTCCTCACCCAGCAATCTGCGTGCCGTTCAAAAAAATGGTGCACAGCCCGCTTGGCTCATGGTGAAACGCGCATAGGTCCAAGCCCAGCGTGTGGAATGGCCCCATCGTCTCGTTGGGTTTCAGACGTTCGCGTCGCCAACCGGCCATGCAGGATGGACGAGAAGCTTGCTTGCTTGCGCCGTATTCCTCAGCATTCGACGAACGCCTGGTTCTGGTGCCGTAAGGGCTTTATTTGTCCACAGAGGGCTTTGGCGTTTTCTCAGTACGCGCGGGCAGTATCGGATAATCGATCTTAGGCAGCTGCCCGGTGAGTGAATTCAGAAACGCGACGATGTCGTCTTTTTCCGTATCGTTAAGCTTCACGCCGAGTTGAATCTCACCCATCACGCCAACCGCCTGTTTGAGGCTCCAAACCTGGCCCGAATGGAAGTAAGGGGAGCGCAATGCGACGTTACGCAACGGGGCGGAGCGAAATACAT
The DNA here is from genome assembly GCF_038967635.1 of Bradyrhizobium sp. B124. Classification (NCBI taxonomy): domain Bacteria; kingdom Pseudomonadati; phylum Pseudomonadota; class Alphaproteobacteria; order Hyphomicrobiales; family Nitrobacteraceae; genus Bradyrhizobium; species Bradyrhizobium sp. B124. The sequence goes on from NZ_CP152413.1 coordinate 7,441,560, forward strand.
ATTCGTCGCCGGGCACGCCGGTGACGGTAAAACGGCCCTTGTCGTCTCGAGGAAGCAGGCTTGCGGCTGGCCTTTCCATCACACCGAACGGGAAGTAATCCTGTCCACCGACGTTGATTCCATTGTGGCAGGAGGAGCATCCCTTCTCGATGAATAGCTTTAATCCTGCCTTCTGTTGATCGCTAAGCGCATGCGCATCGCCCTCGAGATATCGGTCGAAGGCGGCGGCGGGTGTGATCAACGTCGTCTCGAAAGCCTCGATGGCCTTGGCGAAATTTTCAAAGGTAAGCGGCGCCGCATCGTTGGGGAACGCCTTATTGAACATAACGACATAATCGTTCATCGAACTCAACGTGTTGAGCACGTGAGCGGGCGTCGAATTCATTTCTTTACTGGACTGGATAGGGCCCGCGGCCTGGGTCTTGAGGTCTGCCGCGCGACCATCCCAGAACTGCGCCACGTTGAAGACTGCGTTATAGACCGTTGGCGCGCGACGAGAACCCAGCTGCCAGCGATGTCCAACCGACAACGGACCGGCATCTACTCCGCCGGTCCCAAGATTATGACATGTATTGCAGCTAATGACCTCGCTCGCCGATAGCCTCGGGTCGAAGAACAGGGATTTGCCAAGTGTAACCTTTTCGTGGGTGATAGGGTTATCCTTCATCTCAGGAACGACTGAGGGGATCGGCTTAAAAATCCGCCTCGCGGCGTTCATCAAATCATCGTTGGCACTTGCTGTTGACGTGGCCAGAATCCCGGCGGCCGCAACACACAACTTGCCTGCCGTGTAAAGCTCTCGTGCCACTGATTTCCTCATACCGATCTTACCGTCTGTTATCCTAGATCCTGACATCGCGAACATAGCGCGGGATTCACGCGGCCTGCGTCTGCAGAATGGCTGGCAGCAGTCAAAGACAAATGGCGTCTTATATGTTGCGGCTAGGCTGCACCCAGGGCTCACGCTTGCCGCTGTTAGTAGCAACTGCCGTGCCAGTCGGGGTCAAGGGCTGATCTTGTCTCAAGGAACTGCAGACCAGGAGCAGCAGCAGGCGGCCTGAACCTGCGAAATCAACTGTCCGTCACGGATGCGGCGATCACCAGCGCAGGCCAATGCATTTTGGGCCCATCGTCAAACCTTGTGTTCAGGCCGTAAAGCTGTCGGTCCCCGCCCATCGTCGGGCATGCAGGCTTTAAGGCATTGGTCGGCACCGCACAAGGCGAGCAGCGTCGACACGGCGTGTCGGGTGATCGTCTCGATGGAATCGCGATGCTCGTCTGCGGCGCCTTCAACAATGCGCTGCGCTCCAACATTAGGCCGCGCGATCATCGGTCGACATCGGATGACGTCTCGCACGCGGTGCAGCCGGAGAAGCGTGCAATTGTCGAGGAGTTAGTGTTACCGGCTCAGGTCAAGATTCAGATATGCCATCTCAGAGCGCATTGAGACTTACTCGACGCTCAAAGTGCTTGAATCGCCTGTAGCGTCAGGTTGTAGGTCTTCCAAGATCGGACGCCTTTGAAAAACGATTCACACTGGGAACCAACATCGCGAATGTCTCAAGCTTTAAAGGCGGCTGCGCGAGCCGCGTGTGCCGCCGATCTTTGCTGTGCGTTGGTCTTGGCGACAGGACTGTTGCGCGTGGTGGAACGATGATTCGGAAGCACGGCAAAGATGACGCCGGCCCTGCAATAGCACGACGGTTGCTGCGAATACCTGGCCATCTTCCCGGCACCAGGGTGATAGTCACGGGGCAAAGAACAATCATGAAGGATATGCAGCGTAAGAGAGGTTTGGTGAACCAAGACCGACGAGCGGGTTGGACCTCCCGTGCATATCGCGATTCAGCCGTCCATGCTGTGATTGCGATCGCGGCCATGTTGTGCACGGGATGCGGTCACGCGCGAGATCGGAGGTCGGATGAGGTCTTGATGTCGTGCAGACCAGACGTGATGCGCTTTTGCAATCGCTTTACAGGACGTGGAGATGCGGACGCGACCATGTTTTGTCTTCGGGACAATTTCAAAAGCTTGCTTGTCGAATGTCGCCGGGTGATGCCAACCGCGGCGGAAAGAAAGGGACGGGCGAAACGAGGCGTCGACAAGCTTCCGATCGTCCTGCATCGGGAGTGAGCCGCCCGAGCGTCAATCTCAGAATGTAACCGGCAGTCAGCGGTCCAAACGAGGTGGGTGCTGGAGCTTTCGTCAGGCTGGTTGTCTTGAAGCGGATTGATCGGGCTGAAAGCGTCCCTCCGGCTGGAGCGCCGTTGATCCACTGGCGGGCATCCAAGTTCCAGCAATCGATAGCCTCGTTCGGCGATCGAGAGGCGCGCACGCCCGTTGTGAGGTCGTGATGCGATCGGAAGCTCGCATTTTCGGTGCTGCACTAGCTAGTTATCAGCGGTGCAGCCAATTCCGCGGACCTTGAGGCAGTAGTGAAGTTGCCACCGGTTCGCCGAAACTGACCCGGGGGATATACGGTATTCACGTCAGGGCTGGTTACGGCCAGGCATCGTCCTGGAATTCCTACGGTCCGTCAATCTATGGCGACGTCAGCCTAATGCTCCTAGCAGGCGGTCAAATCGCCTATAACCGGCAGCGAAATCGCTTGAATGCTGGCGTTGCGATTTTATTCTATGGCGGCCTTCCAATTCAGAGCTGCTCGTCGCGCGATTAGCGTGGCGTTGACCGTCGCCCTTGAGGGAGTAAATCGAGCACGGGAAGTCACTCACGTTGGCCGCCAATCGACCTTCCGAAGGAACCGCGTGACGCGATTGCTGCGTTCTCGATCGGCGCCAAAGTGGAATCGCTTGGCCCAACTACGGTGCTTTTCGTCGAATTCGCTCCAGTGCTCAGCACCATAGGAAATGCGGTCGCCAAGAGCCGTTCGAAGGCAGAAAGCTGTCCAAGCAGCCGCTTCTCCACGACCTCGCGCTCCGCGCCAGGCAGCCCCGCTCGAAGCAACCTACGACAACGCCAAATCTCGTTTCGCACCCATCTGATCTCACTCAATCTATCATCGATCGACGTCATCACAGATTGCAGATTTAGGTTTACCCGGCGATTTGGAATCATCGAGCATGCGGCCGATATCCGGGCGCAACCGCTCCATGGCGCCGCATACATGCCGAACAGCTGCGTCTAAGAAACTTGCGAGTTGCCCATGTCCTCGGGGAATATGGCGAGCGGTTTGAGGTGTGCAAGGCTCTCATCAACCGGTACCAGCTGACGCTGCGCGTGTGAAAAAGTATTTGCTGCAGATCATTGCGTTTCCCGGCGTTGTGACGGTGTACATCGCATATTTCCTGCACGCTACACGGTCGACGTATATCAGAGAGGTTTAGGCCGGGTCCGACGCCCGAGGAAGCTGACGGTCAAGCAGGAGCTCGTCAGACACAATGCACGCCGCCATGGTCGATGGCACCAAAGTGACATTTGTTTGACGACTTTGTTCGATGCCCAGCCGCTCGGCCTTGGCTTCACCTTAGTCCAGCAGAGCACGACCCGGAACGTGGCGACGTTGACCCCAACGGGCGCAAGTGATGCAAAATGATGGCGACTTTATTGCGCTCGCCTCTCTCCCAGCAGTGGCCAGTCTGGCGCTGCTACCGGCATCGCAATCGGCCTTATCAATCGATAAATGAGCGTGGTGCGCGAGCCCACCAACACCTTGAGAAACCGCGTGGTCGCGACGTTCTTCCTTTGTTGGAAAGCGAGCATGACCGCGATACGCTGCACATGCAACTCGGCCCAAGAATACGCACGGGCCAAGCGTGAGAGCTCTGCCTATCACAGATCATTATTATTATTTCAGTCGGGTTCAGTGTCGAACTCAATAGGCACTCCACTGATAATCATTTGCTATCATCGTCGGCTGTGCACATCCAGCGTCAAGACACCCATTTAACAGCTTGAATCGCACGTTGCGTCAGGTTGTAGTCTCGTAGAGGAATAAAGCAGGCGGGACACGCGTCTATGACTCAGTGGCAAATAGTGATCGGCAGCGACGGCATGCTAATTGCCAATCCTGTCGCTTGCGGGCGACGGGCACGAAAACTAGTTGCATCGTGGGCACGGGGCGACGCTGTGCGGGCTATTGTCAATTGCGCTGCGACAAGCGGGCTCGCGATATGGCATGAGATCATGGAATGATGCAGAATGTGGTCCGGCAACAGCTGCGATCGTATTTATCCCCGCGCAACGAGAACGCGGTGAGTAAACAGCCCAGCGCTAGCAGGCAGATACCTCAACTGCATAGGCGGGTATCCAGAGGCGACGACCGGTCGCATTGAGCGCGTGGCCGCACAGGGCGCTGCGGTGAAAGCTCGGAAGGTCTTATGTCCGCTCAAACTAACTTGACGACGGCGTTGAGCGAAATCGATCGTGCTCGCGATATCGTTGAATTCTCAACTGCAGTGGTCACGCGCGACAAGCAGCTGCGCAAGGCGGATCACGCCGCATTTCTGCAAAAAGCTGCCGTTGAGTTTCAATCTAGATTTCTGCCGAGTTTCGAGGAAAGCATCCGTGCCGGGAGATCGTGGGGCTATGCCACGACATGCAACGCGGTGAGCCGAAAGGCCGGAGGCCAGGCTGGCCGGGACGCTTGCGAGAGAATGGCTTCTCGTGTGTCGCAGCTTGACCATGCGCTGATTGGGAAAGTCGGAACCAGAGCCCTCTCTATATTTACGGCGTCATTCGGTCGGCACTCCAGTAGAGCGGAGTGTCGCAACGGAGCGATCAGAATAGCTAACTTTTGTCGCGAGGAAAGCAGATCGCTTCAACGTTTGAACAATCTGAGCCTGGCAGGGTTGATAAACGGTTTCAGCAAATGGCCGGAAGAGGCTGACTTTCGTCAGGCTGCGGCCGCGATCGCGGGTGAGGTCATTCGCCGTGCGGGTCGCCACCACCAGCTCTCTGACTTTACACAGCAAGGGTTGGTAAGCCTGGTCAACGGCTTCAGCAAATGGCCGGAAGAGGTGGCCTCGCGCCAAGCGGCGACCGCGCTTGCCCACGAAATCCTGCGCCGTCCCGGCCGGCTCTGCGATTTTGCTCAGCAGGGGTTGGCCATCCTCGTGAACGGCTTCAGCAAGTGGCCGGAAGAGCTGCCCTGTGGTCAAGTCACAGTCGCGATTGCGGGCGAAGTCCTTGGACGTGCCGTCCGGTTTTACGAGTTTAGCGAGCAGGATCTGGCGCATTTGGTGAATGGCTTCAGTAAATGGCCAGATGAGGCAGCCTCGCGCCAAGCGACAGTTGCGATCGCAAATGAGCTCTTGCGCCGTGCCGCCCAGCTTCCTCATTATACCCAGCAAGCACTTTCGAATCTTGTGAACGGGTTTTGCAAATGGCCTGAAGATGCGACCTGTCGCAATGCTACGGTCGCGATCGCCGGTGAGGTACTCTGCCGTGCCGCCCAACTCCCTGATCTAACTCAGCAGGGGCTGGCAAACCTGGTGAACGGCTTTGGCAGGTGGCCGGAAGAGGCCGCCTTTCGCCGAGCCGCGGTCGCACTCGCTCGCGAGGTCTTGCGCCGCGCCGCTCAGCTCTGCGATTTCTCACAGCAGGGACTGGCGAATTTGGTGAACGGCTTCAGCAATTGGCCGGAGGAACTGCCTTGTGGTCAAGTGACCGTCGTGCTCGCGGGCGAGTTCCTTCGCCGCGCCGAACGCAAGGCGGGGCTCTCATGTTTCACCGCCCAGGACCTCAGGGGCCTGGTGATCGGTTTCAACAAATGGCCGCAAGAGAGCGCCGCCCGCCAAGCCACGATCACAATAGCCGATGAGGTCCTTCGCCGGGGTGTCCGGCTGTTCGACTTTACCAAGCTGGAATCGGAGAATCTGCTCAATGGCTTTAGCAAATGGCCGCAAGACGCCGCCGGCTATCGGACGATAGCGGAGATCATCAGGCAGCTGCAACTCACGCAAACTGAAGCCGCGCAGCCCCGTGTTGGAGAGAAGCGGACCCGGCAGACGAGATAATCGACCAAAGAAATCTCTCGGCAGTTGTCTTCAATACGCATGATGCAGACGTCTCGAACACGACAATCCGGCGCAGCGAACGCCGCCTGGTGATACGGTTGGCAGCGTTCACATTTCATAGAATTGAGCAAACAATCAGAAGGACGTAGTTCTTGATCGAGGCTGAGAAGGATGTCGTCAACCACATGCTCTCATCATTGACGACCAGCGTGTTGCAGAATCGCATCACGCCATCCGACGAACAGGTGATGCATCATTTCGGGCTAGCCTGCGAAAGAGCGGGGCTGATTGCGACGGAAGAGGCGGCAATCCGGATCCTGAAGCGTGTCTCACGCGAGATCAACAAGGCAAAGTCAATGCTCGAGTTCATCGGTCACGGCATGGATCGGTTGCAATGAGCTGAACGTAGAGAAATATCCGTCGTATCACTGCAGATGCAGCCGTTTGTTCAACCGACAATGGGAGCGAACCAAGAGCCGGGTCATCGTCGCTTGTCCGTCGAAATCTGCGAGAGCATGAGCCGATGTTGGAAGATCGCTCCTCGCGGCCGATGTTAGAACAGGAGGAAGCTTGTCATCGAGAATGACATAATCCAGGACCCAGGCCTTTGTCGATTGCGCCGAGAGCGCGCGCCGGCTTGAAAAGGTACTCTCGACTGCTCTTTACGGGTGAAGAATCCTTTATCGCAGTTCCACACGTCCACCTCCTCTTGGGGAATGGATGGCGCGCCGGAACTTCAGTGTGCCCTTGTGCCCCGCAGGCTTTCGATATTCGTCGCTCGAGATCGATAGGGTCCCCGCAGCATCACACTCGAGTCAAGGTCGCGAAACATGGTGTAATTTCGTCGGATCCACTGATGCAACTCGGTGGACCAGTCCTTCTCGTTGCGCAGATATCCGGTGAAGGAAAAGTTAAGTCGATCGATATATCTCTTGAGAAACAGCGGCAGCGCGCGAATCCGTAGTACACGCTCGCCATCCATCGCATCAGGTAAACTGTCGCGCAACACGAATTCATTGTGGACAGTGACCAGCGCCGCCGGCGGAATCCGCCGCCGCAGCATGTCATAACTACGAAAGGAGATGCGGTCAGCGCCCGCGACGAAAAAGATAATAGGCGCGACATAGCAGCGCATCGTCTCCTTCATAAAGCCGATCTCCTCGCACATCTTGAAGAATTCATCAAAGGCATGGAAACCGAGATCGATCACCTTGGCGACCCCGTCGTGGATGATCAGCGGGTCCATCAACTGCATCTTGCCGTAAGTATCGATCACATCTGCGGTCTCCGTGATGTTGGGGAGGTAATCGAGCAATGACGGCTCCTTCAGACTGACATCGAAGGAGAGCGCCTTGCCATTTTTTAGCAGCAAGAACTCGCTCAGGAGGCGAGCGATGAGAGTTTTGCCGACCTGCGGGCTAGGAGAGCAGATGATGTAGATGGGGGTTGCTAACATAGCCAGCAGATCAATCTCGTTTCGTATTGGGCTCAACCCGTCGCTCGCCGATAATGCGACTACTTCTCGTCGCCACGGCCGGCTGACTTAGCTCCGGTCAATTCCGTCAAGCCGATGCGATCAAATTCGCTCCAGACATTTGCCAGCCAATGTCGAACATAGCCGCGCAGCACGAAGGAGTTATTCGCCGGCTCATCGTTCCGTCCCTTGTTTGCGACGAAGTCAACGAATGGGACGGAAGCGACTTCGACCTGCTCATAGGCCATCTCGTTAAGTTTCGGTATGGTCAACTCGGTCGCATGCTTGACGCGGTGAAAATAGGAATTATAGGTCGGCTGGTCCCACTGGAAGAATTGAGTGTCGTTGATGAAGTTTTTGACCAGATAGTATTTTGCGCCGTTCATGTAGGTCGCGGTCTCGGCGATCTCGTCCAGCGAAGCGATAGATGATCCCAAGATATGGAATACGGCAAAGGTGATCTGTCCAGACCGCGCCGCATCCAAAAACCCGATGTCGCGCAAGGAGGCCAGTGCGGAGGACAGTAAGCCGGCGCGCGCATCGATGACGGTGACGGAAAGCCCTGAGTTCAGGGTATCGAAGATCTTCATCTGGTCCGCGGTCGTTGTCATATCGACGATCTCGGTGATCTCCGGATAGAAGCGCTTCAGCGTCCCCCGCGGCGACTCCGTGTCGAATGCGCGTGTTTGCACGTTATTGACTCTGAAGTAGTCCAGAAGCGTCCGTGATACGGTCGTCTTGCCGACACCTCCTTTGTCCGCACCCACCACAATCACAACTGGCTTCACCATGGAAATCTCCTGAGACACTCGTTATTGCCGCGCGCGAAGCACGCTATCGGCGAGTACCTGCTTTGGATGCGAACATGGCAGAAAGAAGGGGCAATCGAATCTTTGATACGAGACGCGCGACTGGTCGACATTTCCTAACATCAAGCCAGTGAGGCCGCTTGATTGCAAAGACGATGCAGGTCGAGAACGGCAGCTAATCACTCGTACTCGTGATCTATGTGAGGTTTGTGAGGAGCTGGAAGAGTTCGAAGAATCAGCTGCACGCCTGTGATCATCGTCACGATCACCATCAGCCGGTTATTCCTGCCGATCTTAGATCGACATCAAACCACTTGAATCTTACGTGGCGTCAGATTGTAAGCTTGCTGGTAGCGCCATCGAGGCGGTGCTGCGCAGGCGAAGTGAGAAAGGGTCGCGACTCAAATACGTCCAACTACGGCGTGGCCGATATCAAGCATCTCCTCGATAGTCTCTTTTTCACCAGAACGCGAAGTGGCTAGTCGACTCCTGAGATGACGGTGCAACGATCGAGCTCTCAAGTCTGCTGAGAGAACATCGAGATGTGCGAGCGTTGGAATGCGTCATGACGCACATAGCAATGACCAGCACGCCGTCGCCGAAGGTGTTTTCGCTTTCGACGTTCAGCCCGAAATCCTTGGTGACCTTGAGATAGCCGGCTTCGGCCTCGAGGATGCGTCTGTCCGTTGGTTCACTGCTTCGAAGAAGCTTGCCAATGACATGCGCGCGCGAGTCCTGATCGTCCACCATCGGGGCTGGGTACCAGAGCCCATCTTTCGACTGGGTGAGCGCGACCTTCGGCCAATCTCCCCGAAGACCCGATGATCCGGACGCGAGCCTTGAGAAGTGATCCGCGACTTCCAGGAAGGTTGCGTCGCGGTTCAGGATCTCTTCCATGGTCGCTCCGACGTGGATCATCTTGGCGAGCTGCTCGGCCTCCAAAAGATGCGCCTCCTTGACGCGGAGATTGCCGACGGGGGATCCAGCGGACCGCTTGAGCAGTTCGATTTCGGTCGAGGCGGCTTTCGGATCGAGTCGCATAAATTCTGCGATGCGTGCCGGCTTCCAACAGGACGCCTCCTCCCTCGTGAGACTGCGCTTCGTCCAGGTGAGGAATGGCCGAACGGCTAATGTAGAGCTTGCCCGAGGGAACGCGCAGACGCGGCATTATCTGATGCAACGTGCTTCGAGGTCCGAAATCGCGCGCGGCGATAACCGCAACTATCGAAGCAGGGCGGCCTTGCAGAAGATCGGGCGTCGACATCTGCCGGCTCGCCCATGGGTAAGGTCCTGATGCGTCAGGCAAGCGCTTTAGGACCTGCCGAGAATTTCCGTTGGCGAGTTGCAGGCGAAGTCGCTAGCCAAAGTCTCCGCTATTGCCAGCTCGACGCGCGCCCCCACGGCTAGGCACCGTTCGGCATGAGCCGAATACTTGTCGACGATTGCCTTCGATGGACGTTCGGAACCGGGGGGCTTGGGATCGAATCGGTATGCAGATCATCACGCGAACAGGGCCCTTTCGCACTCAGCCTGACGACCTGCTTTCGCGTGCGAGCACATGTTCCGAAAGCATATTGCGCAGGGGCCGCCGCTTCCTGTGATTCAACCTTGGTCCAACATTTTGAGCCGGATTCTGTGCCAGCGGTAGCCGTGCTCCAGTTCCCACCGCAATCAGTGAGAGTGGACAGCGAGGCTATTGCTACGCGCCTGGGTTCCCTAGAAGTCAATTGGATTTCCCTGGTATTGTGGGTGTGGCGTCTAGCTTCTCGGCTGGCGATGTGGTCGCCGATGGCACGGTGGCCGACTGAGCTCCGTCCATTGGGGAGCGGCCGACGATAATGGTGAGCAGGCCCTGGCCCCACAGCCGTTGCGCGACCCTCTTGGCGTCCTCCAGCGTCACCGCATCGACCACGGCGTTGTGCTCTTCGAAATAGTCGATCGGCAGCTTGTCAAGCTGATGCTGCAGCAGCGTTTGCGCAAGCTTTGATGTTGTGTTGAGGGCCAGCACTTGCGAGCCCTTCAGGTAAGACTTTGCATCATCGAGTTCCTGCTGGGTCGGGCCTTCCTCGGCGATGTGGCGGATTTGCTTCTCAATCTGTTCGACCGTGTCGCCGGCGCGATCGGTGCTGGTGCCGCTACTGCCGACAAACATGGCCGAATGATCCATCCAGACGAGGTGCTCACGGACGAAATAGGCAAGCCCGCGCTTCTCGCGGACTTCGCGGAACAACCGCGACGTCAGACCGGCGCCGCCAAGGATTTGGTTGACGACATAGGCCGCCATGAAATCGGGCTCGCTGCGGCGGACGCCGGGACCACCGAAAGTCACAACTGTCTGCGGCACATCGAACGGGATGAAGACGCGCTGCGGCGGCCTTGCTGCGACAATGTCGGAGACCGGCGTCGATTCCGCCTTGGCCGGCAGGCCGCCAAAGGTCCTGTCGAGCAATGTGCAGAGAACCTCCGGATTGACGTCGCCGACGACCGCGATCTTGAGCGTCTCTTTTGCGATCACGCGTCGGAGGTAGCCCTTGAGATCCGCGACCTCTATCTTCGGCACGCTTTCGATCGAGCCCCCAGTTGGGCGAGCATAAGGATGATCGTTAAAGGTGACTTCGAGGAACTTGCGATTGGCGAGCGAGGAAGGATCAGTCGAGTCGTACCGAAGGCGCGCAAGCTTGCTGGCACGGATCCGTTCGACATCGGCCGGGTTGAAACGCGGTGAGGTCAGCGCCATTCGTAACAGCTCGAAGGCCTCGTCCGCGTTGTCGTTGAGCGTGCGCAGGGCGCCGCGGAAGTGATCGTGGGGCGAGCGAAAGCTCAGCTCTATGGCACGACGGTCGAGCCGCTCATGAAAGGTCTTGAAGTCAAGATCGCCGGAACCTTCCTTGAGCAGGCCAGCAACCATGTGGCCGACGCCGGGTTTGTCGGTGGGGTCCTGGGTCGCGCCGCCCGCGAAGGCGTATTCCATGGCGATCAACGGGACAGTGGAATCTTGCACGAACCAGGCTTCTATACCGCAAGACGAGACCAGGCGCTTGATCTTGGTCGCGGCAAGCGTCCTGGCCTTGGCAAGCGGAGCGGGCGAGGCGAGCATCGCGATTGAGAGCGACGCTCCGCCGAGGAGGACCCCACGTCGTGTGCAAGAATAGGTCACTGTAGCTTCTCCTCGTGTTTTGGCGCTGACTCTTTGATGAGATAGCCGGTCACCGAGCGTTTCTTGTCGAGCCATTTCCGCGTTGCCTCCTGCACCTGCTGTGCACCGACGGCGCGGATGCCATCCGGCCAGCCTCGAATATCATCGATGCATAGTCCCGTCGTCAGACCGCTGCCATACCAGCTCGCGAGCATTTCCTGATCGTCCTGGGCGTAGATTGCCTGCGCGATCAACCGCGTCTTGACGCGCTCGAGATCTTCGGTGCTCGGGGGGGTATGCGCAATGTCGGCGATCACCTCGTCGATGCCGCGCTCAATCTGATCGAACTTGACGCCAGGTTTTGGTATGGCGGTAATCACGAACTGCGAGGGATCGAGCGCGGCAGCGTGGTAGCTCGCCTCGACACTGACCGCGAGCTGCTTGTCGATTACCAGCGTGCGATAGAGATATGAGTTGACGCCACCGCCCATCAGTTGCCCGAGCACATCAAGCACTCGACTCTCCGAAGTGCGAGCCGACGGCACGAGATAATAGCGGCGCAAGACTGGCTGCTCGACGCGGGGATCGGTCAGCGTCACGGTGCGCGACGCAGCCGGCGTCGGCTCCAGCGGTCGCAGGCGTTCCGCGGGGATCGAAGGTTGCGGGGGGATGGCACCAAACTTCTCCTCCACCACGGGGCGGATTTCCTTGGGATCCACGTCACCAGCGATGATCAGGATCGCGTTGTTCGGTGCATAGAAGCGCTTGTAGAAGGCAAGCGCGTCCTCGCGGTCCAGCTTTTCGATCTCCTGCCGCCACCCGATAATAGGGCGACCGTAGGGGTGGTTGAGGTAAAGCGACGCCATCATCTGCTCAGTGAGCCGCTCGCCGGGATTGTTGGCGACGCGCATATTGAATTCCTCCAGCACGACATCGCGCTCGGACAGCACATTCTCATCTTTGAGAATGAGACCGGTCATGCGGTCGGCTTCAAATTCCATCATCTTGCCGAGCTGCTCGCGTGGCACGTGCTGGAAATAGCTGGTGTAGTCGAATCCGGTGAAGGCGTTTTGCTTGCCCCCGACGCGCAGCACGGTCTGGGAGAATTCATTCGCCGGATGTTTGGAGGTGCCCTTGAACATCAGGTGCTCGAGGAAATGCGCAAGCCCTGATTTGCCTGGCGGCTCGTCGGCGGAGCCGACCTTATACCAGATCATCTGAGTCACAACGGGCGTACGATGATCCGCAATCACCACCACCTGCAGGCCGTTCTGAAGCGTGAAGCTGGCTGGTCGATCCGACTTGACCGAGTCCTCGGCAAATACGATGCCCTCTTCAGGAAAGTATAAGTCAGTGCTACAATCTGTTCTGTGCTCGACCGCCAGCGCGGTGCGCGTCGTCGGGTCGAAGGCACCAGCGGCGGTACCTTGCGCCTTGGCAGTGACCGAACTCCGGTTCTTCATGGCATCGCCTTTCGTTCCCATGGTGATCCACGTTTGTGGCGGGCAATCGACAAAGCGGCGAGCCGCACGCCGTTTGGCATGCAGCAGAGCAAAGGCCGGGCCAATTGCCCGATGGCCTGCGCACGGCGGCGCGGCACGCCAAGTGGACGCAAAACAGAACCGGCGCGTATGTTCTGGTCAAAGGTCGACGGTCGGCATGTCGTGAACACGACATTGCGTACGTCGCACGACAACCTGGTGCAATGCCAGAATGGAAACTTACGGGGAAGGTAAACTGAGCGGCGATGTGACGTCGGCTCAACTTTCGCCAGGCACGCTGTTACACATCTCGCTCTACACCGTGAGTGGCCTGGAAATATTTCTCATGATCGCGAGGCGGGAGCCGGCGAGCAGCTCCTTGGAGTACACTCCGCCGAAGTAGTCCAGGACGAAGGTGCCAGAATAGCGTAGATGATCGGTAGCGCGGATCAGGTTATCGAGAATTGGGCCCACTTGGCCAATGCGGTCGCGGTAGCGCGCACGGATAACGTTAAAGGCGTTCATCGAGTGGACCGCCTCGTCGGCAATTACCTCCCGCAACCAATGATGGAACGTGTTGTTCCCAAGGGCGTCATAAAATGGCTTTTCTGCTGCATAGGCGCGGCAAGTGCACATCTCATCGAATGCGATCATAACCATCAGGGATAATTCGTCCTTCAGGTGTTCGCCGATCGGGCCAAATCATGCGATCGAGCGTCCAATCTCCTCCGAAGATCCTTTTCGGATCCATTAGCGACGAGTTCAATGATGCGGATGAAGCCATCGGTGTGGCGCTCTTCATCGGCCTCCCAGGCATTGAAAAACGCCCCAGCTTCATCGGTCGCGATCAGTTCGGGCTGACAATTCTTGTCTCAAATGCCTGGCGTCGTACTCGGTGTACAGATCAGGCCACAATTTGTCCCAACGTGCGCGTACAACCGATGGCTCGGCGGTGAACATCGCTGGCGTAAGAGCGTGAAATAGCTCTCTTGGACTCCAGCGCCGCCGAACCGGCGTGGTCATCCGAGTGCTCCTATCGCGAGCGGCGCGAGCGCTCCGGCGCGCGAACTATCGCCCGAACACTCGCAAAGCCTATTTGCTATGAACAAAAACACGCCGTCACCTCCTTGCTTTGGTGGGATGCAATTGCGGCTCTGCGGACCGTAGCACTTGAGCAGTTCGGAAACGCCTTGAGTGCGTCGTTAGACAGTGGAAATGGTCATGCCCGTTCTTGGTGGCTTGAATGATGAGCTGCCGCTGCTTTCGGCGGAGCTCGGCCCCTTTTCATTGCGGGGATCCCGGCCCGCCGCATGCTTGTGGTCAACGCAATAGCAGGCTTGCGAGCTCGATGAGCCATGGCGACTAAACCTGCAGAGCCGCCGGGGGCATTGACCGTGTTCGACAAACGCGCGATGGATATCGATGGCGCGCGCTAGCCGGCGAGTCCGACGCGGCCTGCGCACGGGAAAGCGGACAAGCTGATTTGCGTAAACCGCAATCCCTCCGGTCCGACCCGGTGCAGGAAGTTTGATGTCGGTAATCAAAGCGTTACATGCCGAAGGCATCAGATGCGGGTCCGACCCGTGCCAAGGCTGATCTGGCTAATCACATGAGCTGTCTCAGTGTGAGCCTGTGCGATCTACATAAAGTCGTATTCATCGTCGTCGGAATCTTGCGCGGGATTTGTCGCACTCCCGCCACGCTTGGCATCGCCACTGCCATTGCCTTCAGCTGCGGCAAAATATAAAGGAGGTTTGCCTTCTCGCTGCCATTTGCCCTCGCTGTTCTTCTTCCACTTGTCCGCGCGCTTGGTGGGGTCAAGCACCATCATCGAATCGCTTACCACAACAAAGCCCAATGCTCGTGCGCGAGCTTTCGCTTCGGGGTTGAAAGAGTGAGAGAGGACGAGTGGTTCGTTGCCATCGAGCCGGAGCTGATGTTCCAGCAGAATATCGCCCGCGTTATCGACAAGTGGATGAGTAACACGGAAATCTATCGTTGACGTGATTTCATCTCGCCCAGGAAACGTCTCCCGCCAAGCATTGTCGCCTTTGAACAGCTCGCTCATGGGGCCGCCGGGTTCCGTTCTCAGGAGCCCAACGCTTTTGTTACTTTGTTACCGAGCTGATAGCTGAAATATCGCGCCTCCTCCGAACCGGCTTTCGTGCCGAAGCGAAACGGGATGTCCGCCGTGCGCTGGGCTTTCTGGGAAACGGGACGGGAATACCGCTGCGGATGCGCAGCGATATTCGCTATGTCGTCGCCATAAAACTCCGCTAGCTTGTCCTCGAAGGTAGCCTCGAGATCTCAACCACCGGCGGCTCGGAAACCAAAGAGTAGGGCCGGGTTGCTGTGGAAGATGAACCAGCCTGCGAACCCGTGGTTGCTAAATTCAGCGCGGAAAACATGTCCGCGAATCTTTGGCTATCCTCATCAGCGCAGGGGTCATGGGTGGCGCGCTGTCGCGTTTCATCGGAAACACTTGCGGCGTGAGTGATGGATGAGTCATTGATGCGGGTATACATGGCGATTCGCATTCCTATCGACGACGTTGCTTCGCGGGAACTGGCCCTTGCGCCTTGGTGCGACTCATAGTCAGCCTAGCTGTCGGCAAGCTGACAGCTAGGCATCGAGCATCGGCGGATCGTGCTTGTTCGCCCCGCTACCTCGATCGGTCCAACGCGTGCCCGCCGTCCGTTTGCGGTTGTAGACTGGCGTTCCCGGTCGCCGGCTTCCCATCAAGTGCGAGCGACAATTTGAGATTGTTGCGCAACATCAGATTTGCGGGTTCTGTTTGGAGAGCTTGGCGGTAGAGCGCTTGCGCCTCGTGATGGCGGCCCTCGTGATCGAGCACGACACCCTTGGCATTCAGCGCGCGCAGGTCGCCGGGGACTGCCAGTAACACGGTATCAAGCACATCAAGCGCTTCATCCGGGGATTTGCGCGCCAAGAGGGCCCGCGCAAGAGGAATCGCCGCATCGATGTTGTCCGGTTGTTGCTTCAACGTATCGCGCAGAGTCTGCTCATCAGAATCCCGACCGAGAGCGTGCGAAATGCGTTCGCGCATAGCAGGATCGATCTGCTTGGCGTCGGCTAGGTCTGATCTGAACATTTGCTGGACTGGGAGACCCGACCGCTCCGAGGTGGCGCAACCTGCCAGCAGTACAATGGCGAGGAGGGCTGAGCACGAGTTCGGACGAAAGGAGCACAAGTGCCGCCCGATGTTTGTCTCATACGAATTCATAGGCTGCCTCATGGCGACATGCCGTGGCTCTGTTAGCTCGCAGCGGTAAGGAGCCCAGTACGCTCCGTGGAAGGAGCCTGGTCCTTGGCAGCCGGAAGCTTGACCGATCCAATCGGCTGGACCGTGAAATCCGAGGCAAGATCCTGATAGGACAGAACGGGCAAATCGATCCCGTTGCGAGTGAGGAAACCGCGTACGAAACGCCGGATATCCATCGAACCGAGAATGACGGGCTGGCTCTGATTTTGCGCGATGGTGGACTGGATCTGACGGAACTGTGCAAGCAGCTTCTCGCTCTGCCAATCGTCCAAAACCAGGTACGGGCCAACAGCGGTTTCGCGCACCGCGCCGCGCACAATATCCTCGGTCTCACGCTCGATGATAAAGGCGGCCACAACACGGTGGGCATTGGCATAGCGAAAACAGATCTGCCGCTTCAGAGCGGCACGAACATATTCAGTGAGCAGGACGGCGTTTTGCTCGCGTTCACTCCATTCTGCCAGTGCCTCCAGGAGCAGGCGGGTGTTGCGAATTGGAATACCCTCATCGAGTAGACGGCGCAGGACCTCGGCGATTCGAGGGATTGTCGTCGTACGCAGCACCTCCTTTACCAGATCAGCGTATTCCTGCTCCATCCGGCTGAGCAATTGGCGGGTCTCTTGAATGCCTACCAGGCGCTGTGCGTAGCGTGTCAATGTGGAATGGAGACGTAAAGCAAGAATTTCGCTCGAGCGGTGGTGTCCAATTCCGGCGGCTTTAAGCGCAGCTGCATGGCGTTCTTCGATCCATACGCGAGCCGTCTCCGGATCTTGCCGAAAGGGGATGCCGCTTAGTTCAATGTTCGCGATATCATCGTTGAGCGCGAGTTGCGTCGGATCGATCACATCTCGTTCAACCGGCACGCTGTCGACATCTATCCTGAACTGCGACTTTGACAGGTTCTGGTCAATCTGGGCCGGGATACGCGGAATCGTGATTCCAAGGTCTGCCGATACCAACGTTGAAACGCGCGCGATGCGTTGTTCCAACTCGTCCTTGTCGATCGAATACGTCAAGTTCGGCGCAAGGAATAACGCAATCGGAAGGGCTTCCGCATGAGCGGCTTGCTTCTGTGCCGGAGCCGGAGCCGAAGCCGAAGCCGAAGCGGTGACATTTTCGCCTGTATTAGCGGCAGCCTTGTCGTTTTTCGCACCGACTTTGACATAGCTTGCGGCAGCGAAGAGCACGGCCAAGGTGACGAACGGGGGCAACGGGAAGCCAGGAATGAGTCCCATCAACAACAAGACGCAGGCCGCCAGCCGAAGCGCTTGTGTGCTCGCCGTAAGTTGATTGACGATATCGGCGCCAAGCTTGAGCTTGGTAGGCCCGTTGACGCGCGTGACGATGGTCGCGGCCGTAATCGACAGCAGCAGAGCCGGAATCTGAGAGATGAGCGCATCGCCGATCGTCAGCAGCGTATATTGATGCAGCGCCTCATCGAGCGACATGCCCTTGGAGAGGAGGCCGATGCTGATCCCGCCCAGCATATTGATGCAGATGACGATCAGCCCGGCGATTGAGTCGCCCTTCACAAACTTCATGGCACCATCCATGGCGCCATGAAGTTGGCTTTCTTGCTCCAGTGTGGCGCGCCGGCGACGTGCCTCGTGCTGATCGATATGGCCATTGCGCAGCTCCGCATCGATCGCCATCTGCTTGCCCGGCAGCGCGTCGAGCGTGAAGCGCGCCGACACCTCTGCGACGCGTTCGGCGCCTTTGGCAAGAACCATGAACTGCACCATGGTCACGATGAGGAATATGACGATTCCGACAGCAATATTTCCCGAAATGACGAAGTCGCCAAACGTGTGGATGATGCTGCCCGCGTCGCCCTCAGCAAGAATAAGCCGCGTTGTTGCGATGGTCAGCGCGAGACGGAATACCGTCGAAATCAGGATGACGCCCGGCAGCGACGAAAAATCAAGCGGCGTGCTGAGATAGAGGGCAACCATTAGCAGCAATATGGCAAAGCCAAGGTTGAAGCCGATAAGCATGTCAATCACGATGATCGGGATCGGCATGATCATCATGCCGATCGCCAGAAGCAGCATCAGTGCGACCATGATATCCGGATGGGCCGGTGCGCGGGCGACGAGATTTCGTAGGTGCCTGGCCATGCAAAGCCTTATTGTTTGACCGGAGCCGAGTTGCCCCGCAAGGAAACATAGCGCTTGAAGGTGGCCTGCGCCTCGGTCATGCGGCCAGCCTGACGCAGAGCATGGCTGCGCAGCAGCAGTAATGGCAGACGCGACGATGGCTGATCATCAAGCATGTCCAGCCTGTCCACTACCGATAGCGCTTCCTCGCCGAGGCGCTCTGAGATGAGAGCATAGGCGAGGATGCGAAGCAGCTCGATGTCTTGAGAATGTTCGTGAACGACGAGCCGCAAGAGGGCCAGACTGTGTGCGCTCTGCCCACACGCAAGGTGGACATAGGAAAGCGCGCAGAGCAAATTGCGCTCGGGCCCAGAGATCGCAACTACCCGATCGGTTTTGGAAACATTCGACGACTGGGTAGGTGTGAAGTGCTGCACTTCGAGCGGATCTGGCATTGCTAGCCTTGGATCAAGCTGTTGTGATTCTGCCGGAGCAGGATTAACCGCCGCAGCTCCAGCCGCAGAAGCGCGGCCCCGTCGCCTGCCACCGAGCCCTCTGGCGCGGCTGACAGCGCATCGGCCAGACGCTCGAGGAGAAGGCCGTGTTGCTCTGGACGTACAACATGCGAATGACGCAGGCGGGGCGTGACAAAGGAGAGCAGGCTATGCGCGAGATTGGGGCCCGTCAGCCAGGTTAGTGCCGAACTTGTTTCGATCTTACCTGCGTGCTCAGTGGCATCGGTGGGATTGATCCGCGAGATCGGATCGATTGACTCGAGTTCGAGCGCGTTATCGATCGTGCTGGCAGCCAACGGCTCCTGCGCTTCGCGCTGTTGGACAACTGACGTGTGACCCTTGCCGTTTGCATGGACCTTGTCGATGCCGATGCTGCTGGCCTGAGGTGTGGCCGGGGCGATGACAGGTGCATGATGCTCGTTGTTAATTCCCTGAAAGGCGGTGCCAGGCTCTACGGACCGCTGCGGCAGCCTAGTCATGAAACGTTCCTTCGTTGGCCGCGGGCTAAAACTCTAATAGGACAAAGCAGCAAGCTGGCCATTGCGTGTCAGCAGCACACGTCCGTCCTCGATCTCCTTTACGGTCCATCCATTGCTCAGGAGTGCGCCCGCGAAGTACTTCTGACCAGCAATGACCAGATAAGGGTCGTTTCCGCGCCAAACTGCCTGGACGGCAATTGCGGGGGGCGCCTTCTCCTCCTTGATGGCGACCGCGCTGACGAGCGTATAAGCACCATTGCTTTGGACATCGAACCGCTGCTGGACGTCCCGCCATTTAGCGAGCGAGGCAGGCGTAATAGTGCCATCGGCGGTCACAACGCCCGGCCCAGAGCCGACTTTGATACCGAGTAGGCCCGCTGTGTCAACTTCCCCCTGCAGCCGTTGAGCCGCTGCGTCGGTGGCCGGAACATCAGGGGTCGCGAGCGCGATTTTGGGGTCAATGTCCGTGGCGCGGGACGAGGTGCTCAGCGCTGCGGCGCTGTCGAACTGGACAAGTCTCGTTGAAAGGGTGCCAACTGCGGCAGAGCTGATGAGGATCAAGGCGAGCGGGATAATCGGTAGATGCCAGCGCCCGGTAGAGCCGGCTTGCTGAGTGCCTTCGGTCGAGCAGCGAATGGACATGGCGCCCATATGGATGACGGCAGGAAGAGGGACAACAACGGTCTCATTTGGCGAAATAGGGGCGCGGCCCTCGATCGCGACGTCCGCGGCAAGGGCCTCGATCTCGATCGAGCTGACATGCCAGCTGACGCGAAGATGGTGCGGTTCGAGGCCCTGCTCGATGAAGACCAAATCAGCATCGAGGCTGCTGCCAATCAAGCAGGAGCCGCTCCCCGCTTTGCCGGTCAGCCCGGAATAACATCCCGACAACACTTCGAATACCGGGGAAGCTGGTTCATTCACGATCGTCTCCTGAATGAAGAACGAGACCGTACGGCAAAGCCGTACGGTCTGTTGCGACCTCACAGATGATGCGGCCGGCAAAAGTGGGAGGATATAATTTCGTCCCGCTTCATCCGTTACTGCACCCGCTCGTCGGCCACTTTCTTGACGGTCGAGAGCTCTGTCGAGACGACGCGAAGCTCTACATCCCTTTCAGCAGCCTTCGTGCTGCTGGCAGTCAGGGCGGCGAGCTGCCTGTTGAATGCCGCTTCTCCCGCAACTTCAGCGGCGGCGGAACCCAAGGCTGCAGTAGCAGTACCGGCTGCGCCACCCGCCGTCGAGATATTAGAAGGACTAATCTTACCAGCCATATTGTTTCTCCTGTTTATTTGAAGATTGCCGCGCCTTGCGGCTCCGATTTTCCTGACGCCGCAACATGCGAGGTCAGGAATCCTCCTCTGTCTCGGCCATGGCATCGTCGAAACGACCCATTGCACTACTTACAAACTGGATAGCGACGGCGCCGAGAGCGGCGTTGAACGCTTGCTGCATAGCAGCGGCTTGCGAGCCAGCGTCTGGACCAGACGCGCCGCCATTTAAGGGAGCTCCTGCACCATGCGATTGGCCATGATCATCGTGCTCGCCAGGCGCCCGAGATCGCTTTTTGGCCCCGCCAGTCGCGTGGAGGTCAGAATCAAGGTGCCCAGCGGCGCCGGAGCTGGAAATACGCATCGGGTTCTCCTACTTCAAAACTTCGTTCGTGCGGAGGAAGCAGTCTCCGTTACGTCTACTATGGAAGCATTAGCTTTCGACAAGCTGACGAGCCTCAGAAATACAGTGAGCCAATCTCTTTGATGTTGCCTCTGGACAGGCCGCCTCATATTTCGGCAGTGTACCGACGAAAGCTGCGATCAGTGAGTTGGTACAAGTCTCGCCTATGTGGGCACTTGATCAGGCAAGCCGTTGTTCATCAAAGCGCAGCTTTGATGAGCGGAATGTGAGCGCCAGGACGGATAAAATGGGCTTAAGCTTTGACGTCGCCCAATCTCGGGGCCCGCCCGGCCGGGACCTCTCGCAGCTCGTTCGGCAATTTAGTTGCCTCGAACCAGGCAGCGATTTTGTCTCGATCCTGCCCCGGGCGGGGCGGTAGGTTAAAGTTGCTCATGCGAGTCAGCGACGAAGAGCGATCCTCCAGTCCCGCTCGTAGCAGACCCATATAGATCACTTTCGTGGACAGCGATCAGGAGGCGCTGGAGACAAGGACCTTAGAGCGTCACGTCCATTAATGTGCTCTCGATCCGGCGACGTAAACCGGTTAGCTTTGCCGCTCCGTCCGGTTCCGTCGCGAGCTGAAGGTATTGACAAGTTCACCGTCCGCGACGGGTGACGCAATCGGCCCGGCGAAATCTTCGCGGTGGCGCACGCGATGTGAGAATGCCCGTCGGGCGCTCGAGTGCAGCCGACAAATGCGCTGGTTTAGCTAGCGACAAGCACGTTCGTCGGTGTAAGCATCGAACATGCTTGCGCGACCTGCGCGGCGGGGACGACCCTACCGCGTGGTGGCCTCGCAAGCTGGCCTTTCGTTCCAGCATTATCCTGCGTCGATAGCGCCGCTACGCTAGGCGTAGGCACCTGCAGCTTGCGTGCGCTCGGATTCAATTCGCGCCTTAAGGTTATTCAGATAGTCCTCCACGTAGGACTGGGCCATCGACACCGGCAGGTTGATGCCGGCAGTCATCGCTTCTTGAATTGCATGCTTCACCAAGCCTTCTCGAATCGCTATCTTGACCTCGGGGCCGGCGATGCAACCCACGGCCTGCGCCGCAAGACTGAGCCCGGCTTCCTCCAGCGCCTTCTTTATGTTGCCGCCGCTGATCGCGGTGTGCAGAAGATTTGCAGCTTGCGCTTCGGCCTCGATCACCATTGAAGCAAGATCGGCCAGTTCGCCCAGCCCTGGAATGAAGCCGAGTACACCAACGGCCGTCGCTGTCCAGTCGAGCACCTTCGAGCCTATCTTGAGCACGTCATTAAGTGCGTGCATGAGGGCGCCACCGTTCTTCTTGGGAGACTTGATGTCGGGCTGGTCTGCCACGCCAATCATCATGTCCGCGATGGCCTCCTGTTCGGCCGGCGTTTGAGCGGCATGCGTTTTCAATTGCGGAGCGGCGCGGTTCGCACCAGACATGTTGTTGAAGAACTGGTTGAAATCGTTTCTGCTGATGTTTCCGGAATCAACCGTATGGCCGCCGCCGAAGTCAAAAAACTTGTGGTGGGTTTTGTAGCCAGTAATCGCGTTGTTCATCAACCCGAACAGCACAGGATCCGAGAGCAGCTGGGAAGCCGCGCTTCGCACCTCGGGGGAAAAGCTCTTGTCGTCCACCATACTCACGAGCTTTTCCCGGGTCAGAACGCCATTCCCAAAGAAAGCGTCCTGGTTCTTGTTGATCGTATTTAGTGTGCCCAGCTCGGGTCGAGTGAGACTCATCGATGACGAAGCGACCTGCAGGAAGTCCTCTTTGTGGACCTGATCTATCGAGCCGCCGTACAACTGCTTCCATTGATTCGGGTGGTCGAGAAAATATTGCGCCGCCGCGAGGACCTGTGGGGGGCATTTGCCAATGTCGGCGTTGCCGTCCACGATGTGCCTGAAATCCGCAAGGCTCAAGTTCTTGGGCAGGTTATCGGAATAACGGTAGAGTTCGCGCAAGGCATCGGTCAGGTTCATGACCGATGGCTCACCGTTCCCGGTACCGTCGGACGGCATGTAGTTCTGCTCGTAGGTCCGCGCCCGCTGCTCCTGGAACGCGGCAACTTGAGGGTGATGGTCGGAAAAGCCGCAGAGATCGCCCCCTTTGATCCTGCCGCCACAGCGGCCGTCGCCTTGCGAACCGATCGCATAGAAGAGCTCCGGGTCCTGTTGCAGTGCCTCGATCGCCGCCTTTAGATCCGGCGGTGTCGAGGGATCGTTGGCCAAATCTCCCAGAGACTTCCAATCAAGCGGGCATTTGTCCTTGTGGCGGTTCAGCACAGAGACAATCTGCAGTTCCGCATTAGTCAGCGTGCCACCGTTCCAGGTGATCCTTGAGCTTTGTACGGGCGCTTCCGCAATGATCGGGCTGCCGGCAGCACAGGACGGCTGTGGGTCATCCTGATATGCATCCAATGCTGCCCTCATCTCTGGTGGCAGGATATTCCGCGCCTCCTGCGTGAGTTCCTCCGTCAGTTGCTTGGTTGATTCTGTGGGGGCCGGCTCCTGCGGTGCTGAATGATCGCTGGTCGTGTCTTTCGACGAGAGGCTGGCCAGCATCGCCTGAAAGCTGGAAAAGTCCTGCGCCGAAGAGGACGGGGCGGGCATTCCGGAGAAAGCCACACTTGAGTTGGCGGTTGGCGATAGGTCGACTGACATTACACGTCCTCCGATATAAAGAGTGCACCACAAGGCGGTCACCGGCGCGGCCCGAGATCGCGACGAACAAGGAGTGTTGATCGGCAGAGCTCAACAGGTCCTACCACTTGCGTCCTGTTGCTCAGTGCGCCTTCAGCGCTCAGTTCCGCGACTATCCATGGGAACACCGTCGTCTAGATATTCACGCCGTATGGTAAAACGGACAACCTTTCGAGAAGCTGACGGCGCTCAGACGATTTCAAGGTGATTGATGAAATAGCCTTGCCAGCAAGGGGCCTGGACGTATTTCAATGCCGGTGCCAGCTTCGTTTGGTTGCGTTCGCCTGGCCTGGTGCCATGTCAGCGAGTTAAAACTTTACGTCTGCCTATCCGGAGCATTCGTTGATTTGGTCCAACAATCTCGCAAGAGCTCCGGAACATCTTAAGGTGGGCGCTGATTTCGCAGTAGCCACCCCCGCGCCTGCGCCAAAAAAGTGCTGACGCCTTCTGAGCTGCGCATCCAGCATGGTCGGCTCAGATACCGGTCGTCGACTAAGTCCTCGAAAAACTCCATCGTCAAACACGTTGAGCGGACCCAGGTTGCACTGACAAACATCAAAGCTCGAACGCCCCGGCCTTTGTCCTTTTATTCATCCTTGGCCGCCGCGCTCTTCGACCCTGCATCGAAGCCACGTCGCGGGCTCAGTACCAGATAACAGTTGGATCACGCGGTTACGAAGGGCGGACGCACTGGCCCCAAGAGCAGGTTTAGCGACTCGTGAGACGAATAAGTCTTCTCCTCGCCATTCGGCCGTGTGCGGCACACCCGCGATGGCGAAAGTTGTTGTCCGGAGGTGCTAGCCTGACATCACATTGCAGTTTCTCAGCACGTCGAGCTAAGGAATGTGGCGGCTTGGCGAGTGAAGACCAGTGGTCCTTGGCGGCACGTCCGGGAACTGGACCGCTCGCCGCCATCCAATGATGGCTCGGCGCGCGACGGCGCGGCTCCCAGCTTCGACCAAATCAGATGCTAGTTAGTTAGATTCGTCCGCTTCATGCGGTCGCGTCAGTTCTTGCTCAAAGCTCCTTGGATTGACCGCGCATGTCTGCTTATTGGCGGTTGAGGTCCGTTTACTCCTGACAGCGGATCGTCTCTCATCCTTACTCGTCGAATTTCATCCGTATGACGAATCTTTTAGAGCAGTTCAAAGGTTTGCATCAGAAAAAAGTCCGCAAGCCGCGATGTAGGATGCCGCTACCTCCTAGCTCGGACAGTTGTTGCTCGAAGCCTGTGGCGTCGTTGCGATGCGTGACGGCTTCGCCGTCTCAATACCGGCCCGCTCATGCCGGGCAGCACCAGCTTTCGAGAACCTGACGAAGAGTATGCACGACGCACTGAATTTCTTCGCAAGCGACTTTTTGTGATCGAGCCATTGTTGGCCAGAATTGGTCGCATGGACCGGGCTGTCTTGATGCGGTGCCTTCGGCGAAGCAGGGGCATCCGGTCGTCCGTCGCGAATGACCGTGCTTGAGGATCCCCGAAACAGCATCAGAGCGGACGCGTGTGGCCACTTGTCGACACCGGCCGTACTCTGCCGTGCTCGTGTCTCCGCCAGCAGTCCTTCCAGCGTTTGCACCACAAGTGCGATGGGGTACCATGAAGCGAAGACCAGGCCTTCTCCCGGTGTAGCTCTCACGATATAACGCTCATCTGAGATGCTGAGTGCATCGAGTGCCGCTTGAATGCATCAAAGCTGATCGGATTCAAGATCAGTAGTCGGCTTTGCGCCTCGTGCGCGTCGGATATGTAAAGCACCCGCCCATCGTGGTACCATTGAAGATTATAGAGCTTGATCGAGCGGTCGAGAAACTCTCGCGGTGGGAGCTCCGGTAGCCGCCCGCGAATCCGCCCCTTCACCTCAGTACTTACATTGACCCCGGATATTCCGATTGTGACTTGAATTCCTGCAGTGCGGTCGCGAGGTCCTGATCCAGAACCGTGTAACTGTAAGGCGTCGATGGCGGCGTCAGCGGCACGCCGAGCGTCCTGACGACGTCAGGCAGGTGGAAACAGTAACACATAGCACTTTCGTCGCAAATTTGGAGGCCGATGCTTCTTCCTAAATGGAAGCCAGCCGCGATCATCAGGTAACGAACGCTCGTCAGCTTTCGGTCAGCTCGCTTCTCTAAGGTGCTGGCCCATTAGCGCTCACGAATGCTGCCAATCTTATCACGCGAGAGAAAGGGTTCTTCTCATGTTGCCTGCCGTTGCCTCGACCGCTCTCAACTCGGCCGAACGTATCTCCAGCCGCTGTTCATCGGTGCGGGACCAGTTTCATGATAGTCTTACGCAGGCGGATGTTCTTGTCCGCTTGCCGCTTCTGCTGTCGCATCGGCGGGTGTAAGACCGACCTGTATACCAAAGTGCGGGCGAGTACGAGGGCACCTGCCGTCGACTCGCTTGCAAATGAGATGGGAGAAATTGCGTTGCGGATAGATTTTTCGCGTATTAATCGGTCTAAAGCTATATTCTATGATATTTATGCTTCTGATGATCCGAGGGCATATTTCTCGATCCTCGGAGACCTGGATTATATGATCCCGGACGTGGCTGAGCCGGTTGTGCGCCAAATCCTGGCAGCCAAAGCTTCGGCAACCGGCCTTAAGCCCGTCGTGCTCGATGTTGGATGTTCATACGGAATCAACGCAGCGGTGCATCGCTTTCCGCTGACCTTCGGGGGCTTGCGTCACCGTTACGCCCGGCGTGAGATGAGGGCGATCAGTTCTGAGACACTGGTGAGTCTCGATCGCAGTTTTTATGCAGCCTGGCCTGATGTCGGGTTGGCGCGCTTTATCGGCCTCGATGTGTCGGCACGGGCGATCAGCTATGCAAAGAGTGTTGGCCTCTTGGAGCAGGGCATCGTCGCTGACCTTGAAAAGGAGGCGCTATCGACCGACAGCGCGCGCATTCTCCGCTCCGTGGATGTTATCATGTCAACCGGATGCATCGGCTACGTTACCGAGAAGACGTTCAGCGAGATTCTCGATGCGACAGAGAAGCAACCATGGATCATCTCCTTCGTGCTACGAATGTTCCCATTTGAATCGTTGGCCGAGGCGTTTGCAAAGCGTGGTCTTGTGACAGAGCGTCTTACCGGCGCGACGTTTATCCAGCGTCGCTTTCGCGATGCTGAAGAGTTTGAAAGTTGTTTGGCCAGCTTGGCGGCCCTTGGCGTGGATGCGACCGGCCTCGAATCAGAAGGGCTGTTTCATGCCGATCTGATCTTGTCTCGCCCAGAGGCGGATGCACGGGCCACGCCTCTGGAAGACGTTGTCACCGTCGCCAGCGGCAGGGGACGGCCGATTGGACCCCGTTACGTTCATGTTGAAAGCAACGAGGGCTTGCAGGTTGCGCTGGAGCCCTGACAGTTAAGGACCACTGTGCAGCGCGCGAGTCTCTTCGGCGCTGGATCAAGACGTGAAAAACAAGGCCGTTCTGGTCGAAGGCGCGCCAGAGCCGATGTTGTTCGCTGACGATGGATAACGACTTCGTCCAGATGCCATTTGTCGCGGCGAGCGGGAGCGCTGAGATTCAGATCGGAGAGCGCCTTGCCGAATTCCCTCTCCACTGACGCGCGGTTTCATAGATCGCATCAATGCGACACGTGGGCCAGAATTTCCTCGACTATGCGCAAACTTAACGCATACCGACCGCCCGGACCACTCTATCGCCGCTGTCACTTCCGCTGCAGATGATTGGAGATGCTGTTTAAGCGCGCTGACCTGCTGCGGCAAGGACAGCGCGACTTTGCCCATTCGGACCGATGGACTGCTTTACGTACCCGTTGGCCAGAGGGGCGGCGAAAGCCCGAGTTGAAGTCGCGACCTCGTTACAGGGGGTGTGCATGTGGCGATCGCACTTGATGATCAAGGTGGTCGATTTGCGCGGCGGTGTCCACGTACAGCAAACCGGACGGCTGGGAGGCGCGTAGCGTGAAGAGGGGCAGCTGTTGATCGCTCGTCTCGAGCCGTAAGCTATCCTACCTCGATCAGGTCTCTTGAGTGGCCCTTTAAGAAGGAGCTTGGCCGGCGCAATATCCGCCGGCCAGAGCGGCCGTCACCAAGTTCTCCTGCCGTTGGCAAGGTCAATCTATCGCTTCGGATATGGCCCTGCCCCGGCTGTGGTCGCTAGCGGGTAGGGGGATCTTCCCCCGAGTCTGCCGGTCGATCTTCATCCGGGTCTGCAGGCCAAAGGGTCGGGTCCAGCGACGGAGTGAGACGAATGAAGCCTTCTTCCCTCCATTCGGCCGTGTGAGGCACTCCGAGGAGCGTGAAATTTTTTATCGGGTGGTCCTTGCTCGGCATCACTCCGCTTCGCTCCAGCATGTCGATCTGAGCGCCTGTGGCTGTTTGGCCGGTGAAAACCCAGTAATCCTTGGCGCGACGTCCGTCCGACATACGGAACTCGGAAAGTTCTGGCGGTGCAGCTTCGGAAGGCCCAGCTTGAGATGGTCCGGCCTGAAATGGCCGGGCGTGGGAGGGGCCGGCGTGCGATGGCCCGGCATGCGATGGGCCAGCCTGTGATGGCCCGACGTGCGGCGGCTCAGCATGCAAGGGCCCTGCGTGCGGCGTGCCGGCATCCACATTTTGCCATATCTCATCCTGATCGAAACCCGGATAAGCCTCGATCGCCTGAGCGATCGTGTGCTGCGAGAGGTGCTGCGCGGAGCTTTCCGGTGCCGGTTCAGCGTGGACCTCAGTCGGCGTGTGTGGATCACCCTCCCAACCCAAGTCTGGCGCATAGGGATGCGCTAAATCCAGGTACGGCGAATAGGGGTGCCCAGCATCCAAGTATCGCGAATAGGGATGGTCTACGTCCAAATATGGCGAATAGGCGTGCCCTGGGGAGGCGGCACGATGCGGGGAAGCACCACCTTGCACGGCGCCGAGCTGCTGCTCAAAGCCGGTTGCGTCCGTGGCCGGTCGCGGTGAGTCCGGCTCTGGGCTCGTATTCGACGGGCCGATCGGATTGAAGTCCATCTTGTTCCTCCTTTCAAAAAGATGAATTGACATCGCGCGATGCGAACGCTCCCGCTCGAGCGTCTGGTGTACGGAGGCGCACCTCCATTGCGCCGCCCGGCGGCACGCCGTCCAGACATCCGCGCGCTCATGCTGGAAGAGTTATCTTTCGAGAAGCTGACGATCAGATGGATTTAAGCCAATGCTGGTCGGATCGACTTCGGCCGGAGCCGTCTCGCATCATTAAGTCACTTCTGGCTTGTTCCAGCTTCGCGCACGATGCCGTCCTGATGCGGCACTTCGGAAGAATAATGGTTTTCCGGTCGTCCGTCGCGAATGACCATGCTCGAGGAGCCGCGAAACAACATCAAAACCGACTCCCGCGGCGGCTTTTCGGCAGCGGCGGGATCTCGCCGCGCCTGCGCCTCCGCCACAAGGCCCTTGAGCGTTTGGTCCACCAGCGCGATGAAGCGTGGCGGGCCCGAAGTCAGCACGAGGCCATCTCCCGGGGCCGGCCGCACGATATAGCGCTCATCGGAGATGTTGAACGCATCGAGCGCGGTCTTGAACGCGTTGAAGCTGATCGGGGTCAACACAATGAGCCGGCTTTGCGCCTCATGGGCAGCGGATATGTAAAGCACGAGCCCGTCGTAATACCATTGAAGATTGTACAGGTTGGTCAAACGCTCGAGGAACTCCCGTGGTGGCAGGTCGGGCATTCGCCCGCGAATCCGGCCCTTTACCTCAGTGCTGACATTGACCTTGATATTGAGATTGTTGCCGAACTCCTGCAGCGCGGCAGAAAGGTCCTGATCCAGAACCGTATAGCTATAAGGGGTCGACGGCAGGGATAGGGATGCGCCAAGCGCCCTCACTATTCCAAGACAAATGAAAACCCCGACACAGAGAACTCTCTTCAAAATGTGCACCATCGTGGATCGGACCAGTATTCCCGCAGGTCTTCCGCTTGAGAAGAAAACCTAAATTCTTCATTCCAACTTGGAAGCCAAACGTGATCTTTAGATGACGCAATCAGCGGCATCTTTCGTCAGGTTTTCGTCAGCTCGCCAATCTACGATCCTGATCCGTTCATCGGCCAACAACGCCTGGTCTCATCACGCGAGCACAATGAACCCTTCTATGATGGTAGGCGCAACGCCGATCTCTCCTAACTCAGTCGACTGTCTTTCCAATGCCTGCTCGCTGGCGGCTCCTGGGGAGCAGGCGCACTTTGAGCGGTCCCTTGCGCAAGCGGCTTCCAATCAGGCCGCGGCCTCCTCAGTTGCAGACAGAGTGGCGGTCGTTCCTCCGTTATCGGAGATTCAGCGCGCGAACGCGCTGGCGATTCCGCCGGGCGATCGCGTCCTTCAAGCCCTTTCCAGCATGTACCACAACCATTCCGTTCCTCCGGCTGCCTGCAGCGCGCCATCTGCTCCGAATGGCGCGCAACCTGGACCTGCTGCGCAGTCGCTTTTGCAGGTGGACGACGTCGGCGCACATGCGGCGGTTAAACCGGTAGGAGCGGAGTTTGATTCAATGATGGTGAACCTGCGGGATGTCTACAGAGACGTCATTCAGGTGTCCCTCGTCTCCAAGAGCACTAGCGCCGTCAGCTCGTCATTGAACAAGCTGCTATCGGCGGGCTGAGTGAGGCTGATGATTGATGTGGTGCTGAGGAGTAGCAGTGGCGGCCGTCAATCGTGGCGGCGGCTTCGCATTTGTCTTGCCCTACCACTTCTTCTTCCGTTGATCGGCTGCAAGGCTGATCTCTACACCAAGATTCAGGAGCGTGAGGCCAATGAGATGCTTGCGCTTCTGCTTGGCAAGGGTGTGGATGCCGTCCGTGTTGTTGCCAAGGACGGAACCAGCACAATCCAGGTCGAGGAAAAGCAGCTCGCGTATTCCATTGACTTGCTGAATGTCGAGGGGCTGCCACGTCAATCTTTCAAGAATCTTGGCGAGGTGTTCAAAGGATCGGGCCTGGTTGCCTCACCGATCGAAGAGCGCGCCCGTTACGTTTATGCGTTAAGTGAAGAATTGTCGCGCACGATTAGCGATATCGATGGCGTCCTTTCAGCGCGTGTCCACGTTGTCCTGCCGAAGAACGATTTGTTGCGGCAAGATGCGACCCCATCCTCGGCATCGGTCTTCATTCGACATGGCACCAACGCAAAGCTCGCGGCACTGTTACCGCAGATCAAGATGCTCGTCGCCAACAGCATCGAAGGGCTGTCCTACGACAAGGTGGCGGTCGTCTTCGTGTCGGTTGAGCATGCTCCACTTGAGCAGGCGCGGGCAGCCAGTTTGGCTCAACCAGCAAAGTCAGCTTCAACACCGTTGTTTGCGCTCGGGGTGGGGGGCGCCGGCGTCGCATTCGGCATCGTATCTTACGTCTTGCTGGGCGCGCGTATTCGTCAGTTCGGACAATCATCGCGTAAACTGACCATGTTTGGCGGGCGTTCGAACGCGCCGGCGGTCCATGCCGCCGGCAAAAAGTTGATTTCCGATGCGACATAGTCAGGACGCTCATGTCGGCATGCCATCCACCAAACCCAACCGTTCGTTCACGCTGCCTGCCGATCGGCTGCGCGAGCTTGCTGCCTCGATCCATCCGAGCCGCTTCGCTGCGCGCCTCGATCCCCTGCTGTCGCCTCCAACATTGCTGCGGCTGCAGCAGAGCTCCAGACTGCAGCCAAGACTGGCCGAGCTGCTGCTTGGCAACGACGTGGATGTGAGCGGAGCCAACTGGAATGATGACCTTCTGCGCTGGCATGATCCGCGTCGGGCTGCCCTGCTCGCGGGCGGTATCTGGCATGCACGCTCGGTCCTGAAGCTGGTTTCAAGGCACGATCTATCGATCTTGGTCGAAATGATCGGTGCTGAAGCGCATGCTTTCGGGATCCGACATTTATCCAGCGCGGTCGCAACGACGCCGATTGCCGATCCGGAGCAACTGTCGCGACAGATTGAACATGATGGACATGGCTGTCTCGGCGCTTGGCTCGAAGACGCTCCAGCGCTCGAGCGTACCCGCGTGCTTCTGCGGTTGCCCGTTGGGACCGCTGCAGACAATCCGGCGGCCGAATACCGTAGTGCCGCAGGCCCACTGCTTTCCTTGGTCATCGCCCATTTGGGGACGGAGGTTGCCAGGGGATGACCTCCGATGTTCCAGCATTGCCTGTGGCCCCGCAAATTCGCCCGCTCGGACCCCTGATTCCGGCGGCCGAGCTCGAGATCTGGCATGATGCCGTATACGCGCGGGCCGCTGCCGAGCGGCATCTGCAACGCGTACGTCACTGGGGGCGCAAAGCTTACGAGCGAGAACGGACGCGAGGCCATGCCGAGGGCGTAAGGACGGGCGCGGAGGAAATGGCGCGGCTGATTGCGCAGGCTGCTGGTGAACTGGCGCAGCGAAAGGCGGTTCTGGAGCAGGAATTGCCGCAACTGATTATTGAGATCGTGAGCGATTTGCTGGGCGCCTTTGATCCCGGCGAGATGCTGGTGCGGGGTGTCCGTCATGCCATCGAGCAAAGGTATAACAACACGGAAGTTTGCCTTCACGTATCCCCTCTGAAAGCCGATCTGCTGGCCAGTCAGTTCGCGGCCTACGATGGACGGGACTGTCGGCCCAGGGTTAGGATTGAGCCGGATCCTGCACTGACGGTGGACCAGTGCGTTTTGTGGAGCGAGTTTGGCAATGTCGACCTTGGACTTGCCGCGCAGCTCCGCGCGCTTCGTCTCGGCCTTGGTTTGTCTTCGCAGGAAGGCGAGCCGTGACCACGCAACGACCAATCCATGATGCTGCGGCAGGGGAAGGGGCTGTCCACGTTGCACTCTCATCCTTAAGATCTTCCGCAAAGCAAATCGACACGCGCGCCGTCCGCGGTCGGATCACGCGGGCGATCGGCACGCTGCTCCATGCCGTCTTGCCGGAGGCCCGTGTCGGGGAACTGTGCCTCTTGCAAGATCCCCGGAGCGGATGGTCGCTCGAGGCCGAAGTGATCGGTCTATTGCCGGACGGGGTGTTGCTCACGCCGATCGGTGACATGGTCGGCTTGTCCAACCGTGCGGAAGTGGTCACGACCGGGCGAATGCAAGAAGTGCCAGTCGGCCCCGATTTGCTCGGTCGCGTGATCGACAGTTTCGGCCGCCCACTCGATGGTAGGGGCCCAATAAAAACTGGTGAAGCTCGCCCGCTGCGCGGCAAGGCTCCCAATCCCATGAAACGACGCGGCATCGAACTGCCCTTTCCGCTCGGCGTTCGTGTCCTGGATGGGCTTTTGACATGTGGGGAAGGCCAGCGGATCGGAATCTATGGTGACGCTGGTTGTGGCAAGTCGACGCTGATGGCGCAGATCGTCAAAGGTGCGGCCGCCGATGTCACTATCGTCGCGCTGATCGGCGAACGCGGCCGAGAGGTGCGTGAATTCATCGAACGTCATCTTGGCGAGGCCCTGTGCCGTTCAGTCGTCGTCGTTGAGACCTCGGACCGTTCGGCCATGGAGCGGGCGCAATGCGCTCATATGGCGACGGCATTGGCCGAATATTTTCGTGATCAAGGACTGCGCGTCGTTCTGATGATGGATTCATTGACGCGCTTTAGCCGCGCCATGCGTGAAATTGGCCTTGCCGCAGGAGAGCCTCCGACCCGGCGCGGCTTTCCGCCTTCCGTCTTTGCGCTGTTGCCGGGCCTGTTGGAGCGTGCTGGCATGGGCGAGCATGGCTCAATCACGGCATTCTATACCGTGCTTGTCGAAGGCGACGGCGCGGGCGATCCAATCGCCGAAGAATCACGCGGCATTCTTGACGGCCATATCATTCTCTCACGCGCGCTCGCCTCGCGAGAGCATTTTCCGGCTATCGATGTGCTGTCGAGCCGAAGCCGCGTCATGGATGCAATCGTGTCTGTGCCGCATCGCAAGGCGGCATCCTTCTTCCGTGATCTGCTCTCGCGCTACGCTGAGGCCGAGTTTTTGATCAAGGTCGGCGAATATAAGCAAGGCTCTGATCTGTTGACGGACCGGGCGATCGCCTCGATCGAGGAGTTGCGGGCATTTTTGCGCCAGGGGCAGGAGGAGGCATGCAGCTTTGAGGAGACGGTCGCATGGATGTCGCGTCTAACCGCCTGAATCCCGTTCACACGTCGAAATTGCGGCTTGTCAAGGACATGAGGGAGCGGAGCGCCCGTCGTGAACTGTCCAACATGGAAACCAAGCGCCGCATCGCGGTTCAAGCCGTCGAACAAGCTTCCGAGCATTGTGCAAATGCCGAAAGACACCGCGCAGGCGTCGAAGCCGAGCTTTATCGGGAAATGTTATCGGCCGATGCGATATCGGTGACCGAACTCGAGCGCCGCTGCCATCTCATCATTGGGCGGCTCACGGAGGAGATTGCAGCGGCGCAGCGAACGCTTGAGGAGGCACGTTCCGCTCAAGATCATGCCGAGGCTGCGGTTCTCGAGGCGCGGACCCTCTGGGCCAAACGTTCGGCGGCGAGCCACAAATGGCAAGAGATCGAGCGCGACGTTCAGCGCATCGCCAACGCGCATTGTGAAACCGCCGCCGAAATCGAAGCCGATGATGAAGTCTTGCTTCGGTACCGGAGAGGCTTGGGCGCGCAAGTGCGAGGCGAGTAGACCTGATGGCCGTTTTTCCTACGCCAGCGCGAGGGGGGGATGTGAAAGCGACGCCTGCGACACAGTTGCCGGGCGGACCCGCGCCATTCAGCCCGGCGTTGACCCTCTCTCATGCTGTGGTCTCGTGGCTCAACGAAATTGCGTCTTTCCGCGTCCCACTGCAAAACCGTCTCGGCGATAGACCGTTATCGTTGCGCATGAACCGGCTGGTCTGGCAGGCGGAGCCGGTTGCGACATCGATGCTCGACTGCGTCTTTGACGCCGGCAGCGAAACGGTCGTCTTGTCCTTGCCCGGTCCGCTGGCAGAAGCGCTGATTGCGACCGTGCAGAATGGTTTAACCTTACCTTCCGAGCCAACTCGTTCGCTGATCCTCGAACTCGCGCTTGAACCGTTGCTCGCTCCACTGGAGAGGGTGACCCAACGGCATTTGCAGCTTATCCGCACCGATGAAGCGGCGAGGTCAGGTCCATATCTTGAATTCGACGTCGCCTATGGTCCGCTCACCTGCAAGGCTCGCCTGTTTCTATTCTCGTCTTTTGACGGTCCGGTTCCGCCGGCGTTCAG
The DNA here is from genome assembly GCF_038967635.1 of Bradyrhizobium sp. B124. Taxonomy (NCBI): domain Bacteria; kingdom Pseudomonadati; phylum Pseudomonadota; class Alphaproteobacteria; order Hyphomicrobiales; family Nitrobacteraceae; genus Bradyrhizobium; species Bradyrhizobium sp. B124. The sequence goes on from NZ_CP152413.1 coordinate 7,476,315, forward strand.
CGCCCTTGGGGAGCTGCTTGGCCGATTGCCGCGACAGGCGCCCAAGCTTCGTCCTGAACTCCCTGTCATCATTGCAGGCCAGATTGGATCGCTGCGCATCACAATAGGTCTTGTTCGTCGAGCCCAGCAAGGCGACGCGCTGCTGCCGGATGCAATTCCCTTTGCTCGCGGTCAGGTCATCCTCACCGCGAACCGATTGTGGGCCCCTGCAGAGATTGCCGGCGACAGGCTGATCCTGCGCGGGCCATTCCGTTTGCAATCCCACCCTCTGAAAAGTGGACATATGACGACACAGTCCGAAGCGCAGCAGCTCCCCTCTGAGGCCGATATCGACAATCTCGAGATCACGCTTGTATTCGAATGCGGCCGCTGGCCGATGCCGCTGGGAACCTTGCGAAGCATCAACGAAGGCCATGTGTTCGAACTTGGCAGGCCGCTCGACGGTCCGGTGGATATCCTTGCCAACGGCCAGCAGATCGGACGCGGCGACATCGTGCGGATTGGCGAGGAACTGGCCGTCAGGTTACGCGGCAGGTTGGCGGTCAATGACTGAGATTCAACCCAGCATCCTCGCGCTCCTGGCCGTGACGGTCGGCCTCGGCCTGCTGGCATTCGCCGTGGTCACAACCACCGCCTTCATAAAGGTCTCCGTTGTTCTGTTCCTGGTGCGCAACGCGCTCGGGACCCAATCGATACCGCCGAACATCGTCCTGTATGGCGCGGCATTGATCCTGACCGTCTTCGTCAGCGCGCCGGTCTTTGAGCAGACCTACAACCGCCTGACCGATCCTCAACTTCGCTACCAAACCTTCGATGACTGGTTGACCGCCGCCAAGGAGGGGCAGGAGCCGCTGCGCGAACATCTGAAGAGGTTCACCAATGAAGAGCAGCGCCGGTTTTTCCTGTCCTCGACCGAACATGTCTGGTCGGAGGAGATGCGCGACAGCGCCACGGCTGATGATTTTGTGATTCTTGTGCCGTCTTTCCTGATCTCGGAACTCAAGCGTGGCTTCGAAATCGGCTTTCTTCTCTATCTTCCCTTTATCACGATCGACCTGATCGTAACGACGATTTTGATGGCCATGGGCATGTCGATGGTGTCCCCGACGGTGATATCCGTCCCCTTCAAGCTCTTTCTGTTCGTCACCATCGATGGCTGGTCACGTCTCATGCACGGGCTAGTATTGAGCTACGCGACTCCGGCGGGTTGACAATGAACGAAGCCAGCATCCTCACGCACCTGAGCCAATCGCTCGTCCTTTTCATGATCTGGGTTTTGCCACCGCTCGTCGCAGCTCTGGTCTCCGGATTGATCATCGGCCTCGTCCAGGCGGCAACCCAGCTGCAGGATCAAACCCTGCCCCTGACGGTGAAGCTTCTGGTCGTCGTCGCCGTGCTCGCTGGGTTTTCTCCGGTGCTCAGTGCCCCCCTCATCGAACAGGCCGAGCGCATCTTCAGCGAGTTTCCCGTGCTCACGGCGAGATACTAGCAGAGCTTAGATGGCCGGCCTGTCCCCCACAGATGCGCAAGCTCTCGTCAAGAGCGCGATCGAACTCGTCGCCGCAACCGGTCTGAGTGCGGCCCGCGCCTTAGGCATCATGCTGGTGCTTCCCGTCTTTACCCGGCCGCGTATCAGCGGCCTGATCCGGGGAAGCCTGACGATTGTGATCGGCCTGCCGTGTCTGGCGCAGGTCAAGCTCGGCCTGCAGGCGCTGGATCCGAACACGCGTCTCGTCAGCGTCACCATGCTCGGTCTGAAGGAGGTGTTCGTCGGTCTTCTGCTCGGCATCCTGCTCAGTATCCCCCTATGGAGTATCCAGGCGGTCGGCGACATCATCGACACCCAGCGAGGAATTTCGAGCCAGGTCGCGGCGGAGGATCCTGCGACGCACAGCCAAGCGTCGGGGACCGGGCTTTTTCTTGGCATTACTGCTGTCACGATCTTCGTTCTGGCCGGCGGCCTCCAGACCATGGTGAGAAGCCTTTATGGCAGCTATCGGATCTGGCCCGTGTATCAGTTCCTGCCTGCGGTGACGGCGCAAGGGGCAATGGAATGTCTAACCCTTCTCGATCATATCATGCGAACGACGCTGCTGGTCGCCGGGCCGGTGCTGGCGTTGCTACTGCTGATCGACGTCTCGGTCATGATGCTCGGCCGCTTTGCATCGCAGCTCAAGCTGAACGATCTCTCCCCGACGATCAAGAATGTCGCCTTCGGGCTCATCATGGTCAGCTACACCGTCTATCTCCTTGAATACGCGGGAACTGAAATCCTCACGTCGAACAACGTGCTCGAGTATCTGAAGAAGCTCTTGAAATGAGCGGTACGAGCGAGGAGAAAAAGCTTCCTCCGACTGCCAAGAAGCTACGCGATGCGCGCAAGAAAGGGCAGACCGCGCGCAGCTCCGATTTGGTGAGCGGGGTGAGCGCATGCGCCGGTTTCGGCTGTCTGTGGTGGAGAGCGGAGGCGATCGAAGACAAGTGGCAGGAAACGATCCGACTGATCGACAAACTGCAGGAGCAGCCCTTCAATAGCGCCGTTTCGCAAGCGCTCAACGGCTTGCTGGAACTTTCGATTGCATCGGTCGGACCATTGCTCGCGTGCAGCGTGGCAGCAGCCCTTCTGGCGAATGTTCTGGCCAATGGTGGCTTCATGTTTGCCTTAGAGCCGCTCAAACCGAAGCTTGAGAAACTGGATCCCATCAAAGGCTTGAAGCGGATCGCATCGAAACGTTCGTTCATCGAGCTTGGCAAGACGCTGGTGAAGGTGGTGCTCCTCGGGGCGTGTTTTTTCATCACCGTTACCGCGAGCTGGAAAGCGCTGGTGTACTTGCCGGTCTGCGGCATGGGCTGCCTCGGATTCGTCTTCAGCGAGGTCAAACTGCTGACCGGGATTGCCGGGGGGGCCTTTCTGGTCGGCGGATTGGCTGACCTTCTGATCCAGCGCTGGTTGTTTATGCAGGACATGCGCATGACGGAAACCGAGGCTAAGCGCGAGAACAAGGAACAGCAAGGCAGTCCGCAGGTGAAGCGTGAACACCGGCGTCTGCGGCAGGAGTCCGCGAACGAGGCTCCGCTCGGCGTTCATCGCGCCACATTGATACTGAGGGGACCCGCAGCTTTCGTTGGGCTGCGCTATGTTCGCGGCGAAACCGGCGTGCCGGTCTTGGTCTGCCGTGGCGAAGGCGAGGCTGCTTCACGGCTGCTTCATGAGGCGCGCGCGCTCCGCCTCAGTATTGTGGATGACGACGTCTTGGCGCGCCAGCTCCTGGGCAAAGCAAGGCTCGGCAATCCGGTTCCTTCGCAGTACTTCGAGTCGGTTGCAAAAGCGCTCTATGCCGCCGGGCTGGTCTAGGGTCTGTTTGGATTCAGGATTGAATTTCCAAGCCGGAACGATTCAAACTCAATCCGCTGCAGAAATGCCGGGGCCAAACACCTAGTTTTCCGTTAATTTCTCGGCGTCAGCTTACGGACAGCTAAGCTGCTTATCTGCGGAGTCAGGTCTAACGACCTGAAACACAATGCAACCGCCATAGGAGTGTGGTCGTCATGGACGATCGAGTTAACAATACGTCGCATGTTCCATCCTACGATGAGTATCATTACGCTAGCTCCCCGGAGCACAGGAATGCCGACGATTTTGCGGACGCGTTCCGTAGAATGGGATTGCAGGACTCGGGTGCCAGCTCATCCTCGCAGCCGAGTTATTACCTCAACTCAAGACCTCCCGTTATTGAGATCGACCGGGCCGAATTCCGGGAACGGGTGAGGAGCTTTCATGGTGAAGAAATCGATCGTATCGCCAACAATCCGCAGGAATACTCAGAATTTGTATCCGAAAGAGCTAATCGCACCGCGGATACCGCCAGAAGTTTCGCGATCCGAAGGGATTCCGATGCCGCGCGATATTACAGCTACCAACTAGGAAATACGAGCGTCGGCCTCCAAAGAACGGAAGCCGGATTTCCTATGGCGACTGAGTTCACCAGCCAGCGGTGGCGAGAACTGTTTCCCGGACGGACTGATGTCACATCAATCGTGGATTTTCAGGTTGCACATCCGCTCGTCGGTAACGCCGGCGATATTCTGCTCGAGCACCAACTACGGCGAGACGGCGAACGGCCGCTAGTGAACTGGCGTCCTGCCAATGACGAAGCGAGAGCCCGTGCAGAACAACTGGGCTTCGTTCATGTGGATCCCGATGATATGGTACTTGATCCCACCCAGTCCAGCCAGTGGAGATATAGGGATGGTGAATGGCAGCGCGCAACCAATTCTTCGATGTATCTCTCCAAAGCGGCGAGCGATGATGAACCTTCATCAGAGTCCGACTCGGATGGAGACTTCATGTGACGTGAGATCTCTACCAATCCATTTGAGGTGGAGCAGGAGCGCAGACCAACCGACACCTGCGGCTTACGATCGAGCCTTGGACGGAACGAAGCCCAAGCCAATTCGGCTTAAGCCGTGAGGTGCACTGTACTGGCGGCGGTTTACGAGAGCTGGTGCCTATAATAGCACAAAAGAAAACTCCGGCTTCCAGCCGGAGTTTTCGACTCCCGCCCGGGCGGGAGGAGCGGATTGCCTATGGCAGGCGCCAGCGTCATTGTGTCCTCGCCATCAGAATGGCTCGGGATCTTTCCGGGTTGCCTGGGTGAGGAGGGCTTCGTTGGCCGTTTTCTTCGTAGGCGGTAATCTCGAGAAGTGTCGGGCCAACTCATCGAGCAACGAGACCATCCACCCGGGCTCGCCGGCATTGGATGCGAAGATCAAAAAATGGAGCAGATGTCAGGACAACTACCTTGCCTTCGTTCAACTCGCGTCAGTCAGGCTATGGCTGCGCCTTAATCCGCGCCCTAACACTACTTTGGCAGATTGTTAGAATTTTTATTAGGATTGAACGAAGCCGTTGCCGCGGCGTAAGGGGCAAGGTGGCGTAGATCGCCTCCTGGCTGAAGGATGTGGGTGTTGGAGCCCACCCCCTCAGACAGGAGTATCGAGATGGCCGATTTGAGCCCTCTTCGCCGCCGCATGATCGAAGACATGACCGTCCGCAATCTGTCGCCGGCGACGCAGCGATCCTACATCAGCGCGGCTTCGAAGTTCAGCCGCTATTTTGGCCGATCACCTGACCGGTTAGAGTTGGAAGACGTCCGCGCCTTCCAGGTGCATCTGGTCTCGACCGGCATATCATGGCCGGCGCTGAACCAGATCGTCTGTGCGCTACGGTTTTTCTAGAGCCGGCTGTTGGCGATGGCGACGCGATGGGTGTAGCGGCCGAGATAGGCCAACACCACCTGGATGACGCCGCGGGCGCTGTCGATGTCTTCGATCCGCAGTCCCGCAACCTCCGAGGCCCTGAGCCGGCCGCATAGGCGGTTGTGAGCGCGGCGCGGCTCTTCAATGGCTTCCATCGCATCCGCCACTTCGGCTTCATGGCCAACGGCCATCGCGCTGCCAAACTCGCCCTTTGCTGCAAACTTCTCGATCGTGGGCGGACAGCGCCAAACGATGGCGAGCCGTCGCCTGTGGATTCGGAAGCTCAAACCTGGGCCGAGGCTCCTGCCTGTCCCGATTGTGGTGGCGTCATGCGCATCATTGAGCGCTTTCGACATACCTTCAGACGCCCCAGCCCTCGAACATCACCGTTCCGATGCGACACATCGTAAGCCAAGTCATGCCGTGCACGACGATCATCATTCGTCATTTCGCTCCCAGCGTCTCGATCATCGCGGACGATGTCGAATCCGTGCTGTCACACCGCGCCACAACAACCGTCCGATGCAGCAAAAAGCCTATCGCGATCTCCGGCGAAGCGCGTCTGACCTCAACTCTTCCCCGATGCGCACATCCCGTTTCTCTGCCTCTCGCGCCGAGCCAGCAGATCGGGCATTGCGATCTCGAACAATCCCCATAGCTGCAAAACCGCGCATAGCCTCCCGCGCCTTCGTTCAATCCGGCTTCAATGAGGTCGCGTCATAAGCGCCTGCCGCGCCCTCGCGTGAGCGCGACCTCACAGAACCCTCCAGATTCTCATCCTGGCTTGGTTGTGATTCAAGCTTGGGATGGACCGATTCGTTTTGACTGACGCCCAATGGGCGAAGATGGAGCCGCTGTGTCTTGGCAAGCCGGGCGATCCCGGCCGGAGCGGCAATAACAACCGGCTGTTTGTCGAAGCGTGCTGTGGATTGCCCGCACGGGCAGTCCGTGGCGCGATCTTCCGCGCGCCTTCGGCAACTGGATAACTGCGTACACGCGCTTTCGCGACTGGGCGAAGGCGGGCGTCTGGAAGCGCATGTTTGATGCAGTTTCAGACGAGCCGGACATGGAATGTGTCATGGTCGATGCCACCATCGTCAAAGTCCACCGCCACGGACAGGGCGCAAAAGGGGGACGCAAAACCAGGCCATCGGCCGCTCGAAAGGTGGAATGACCACCAAAATCCTGGCACTGACCGACGCTCGGCAATCTCGTGCGCTTCGTGCTGCTGCGGTATCCCGCCGCTGATCGAAGGGCTGGCCTTCGATGCGCTGATTGCAGACAAGGCGTTCGACAGTAACGCAATCATCGCCGACGTCGACGCACGCGGCGCCAAGGTTGTCATCTCCCAGCACCCGCGGCGCGCAAATCCTCTCGCCATCGACAAGGAAATGTACAAATGGCGGCACCTGATCGAAAACCTCTTCTGCAAGCTCAAGGAATTCAAGCGTATCGCCATGCGAGCCGACAAAACTGACCTCAGCTTCGAAGCAATGATCAATCTCACCGCCGCCGTGACAAATTCACGATGAATCCAAACAGACCCTAGATCATCTTGGCCCGTGGCGCCGCGATTGCGAACGCCCATCACCAAACCGGCTGCACGTCCCTCGTTGCCCCCGCGGGGGCTTCCGGCGCTGCCCTGCTGCTCGATCCATCGTCTCCGTTGCTCTTGTTGCGCGGGGCAAGGGTCCCGTAATTGGCAACCGGGGTGGCGGCACGATCGCCACTACTTGTTATGACAGATCGATTGTCCAGCAAGTCGAGCGGATCGTTGACCATGACAGCCAGATTGTTTCGGGTCGAGCAGCCAAGCGTCGGGTCGAACGAATTATCGTTTGCTGCGGGCCCGACGATGGAAATCGACGGACAGACAGGAGGATGGGCTTCATAGGTGATCGCCTCGATCCTCACCCCGAAACGGGCGGGCAGATCGAGGGGGGAGGCGGACAGACGGATGTTATAGGGGGCAACGCCCATGGCACGGGCCTCGTGGGCCACCTGTGCGATAAGGCGGGGTGAGCCAGTGACATCCACATGTAGCGCATCCCGCCGGCCGCCACTGGCACTCGCAATGAAACTCCGCAGCCGATGCCTTTCGGAGCCACGAAGGTTCGGCAAGAACAAGACACTGCTCTTCTGCTCCACCTCGATCGTTTGTTCAGCCGGCCCGGAATGGATCGAAGCACTGTTTGCACATCCGCCTAATGTTGCCGCAACAGCGATCAAATGGCACAAATGTCGCAAGGTCATTTGACGATCCTCATTCGATGATAAAGCCGGCACTGCCCGTCAGGCCTGGTGCGCTCGTGCGGGGCGCATCGCGGTCTCGGGGTGGCCGTGCCAGCGTGTTCGTCAAAATGCGCCCCGCGTCCGAGGACGGAGCGATGCGGTCGCTCGGTGCACTCATTCGGGTCAGGTTCGATCCCGGTCGCACGATGTAAGGCGTGACAATGATAACCAGCTCGGTTTCGCGTTTTTGAAACGATGAGGAGCGAAAAAGCGCACCGAGGATCGGCACGTCGCCGAGCCACGGAAACTCGCCGACGTCAGTGTTGAAGTTGCGCCTGATGAGCCCACCGATTGCAAAGCTCTGACCACTGGCGAGCTCGACAACGGTGCTGGCCCGCCGCGTCGACAGGGCGGGGACCGCCATGCCGTTGATTTTGACCTCACCTTCCGTCGACAGTTCGCTGACTTCGGGCTTCACGCGGACGTTGATCTGATTGTTGTTGAGAACCGTCGGAACGAACTCGAGGCTCACACCGAACTGCCGGAATTGCACCGAAACCTGCCGATTGTCCTGCATGACCGGAATGGGAAATTCGCCGCCGGCCAGGAAGCTCGCGGACTCGCCGGACATCGCCGTCAGATTCGGCTCGGCCAGGATCGAGGCGAGGTGCTCGCTGGCGAGCGCATCGAGAACGGCGCTCAGGTTGGTATTGCCGGCGCTAAACCCGATACCGATCGTGCCGCCGCCGCCAGCCGCGCCAGACCCGCCATCTTTGCCGCTGACAAGGAAAGCGCCGTTTGGACCCGAGGCCGTGAAGTGGATATTGAGATCCTTGACGGCGCTACGGGAGACTTCTGCCACCCGCACACTGAGGTTCACCTGCAATGAGCCGGCCACCTGGATCTTGTTGACAACCAGCGCACCCGCACCAAGAAACTGCTCGGCGACCTTCTTGGCAGTCTCGACGACATCGGCATTGGGCGCCGTGCCGCTAAGGATCGCCCCGCGCGGCGTGAAGCTGACCTGGATCGGATAGTCGCCGACCTCGGCTCTCAGCGTGGCTCGGAGGTCCTCGATCGGCTGCGTGACGACAACACGTAGCTCGGCCAGAGCCTCGCCGTTGTCGTTCAGGGCGAACAGGCTGGTCCGTCCGGATTTTTTGCCAAACACAAAGATCGTCGTGTTCGACGGCGCCTGGTAATCCGCGATCGTCGGGTCGGCAACAAAGATGCTCGCCGCTGGTGCAGTCAGATGAATCGTCTTGCCCTGTGAGGAAGTAAGGTTCAGCGTGCCGGTGGTGCTGCCAAGCGCCGCGCGCGGCGGCTCTCCTTTGCCATCCCGCTTGGTCTGGGCTGCCACAGCAAGTGGAAATAGCAGAGCGAGCGCGCAGAGGGTGTGGCAGAAACGGAGAAAAATGGCCGAGCGCGGCGCGCTGGCGACCATCGACGGCTCATCAGCGCCGGCGGCATTGTTAGCGACCTTCAAGGGATTGTTACTTTCAAGTTCGATCGGCTAGGCGGCCGATGCTGCGCCAATGAGTTCAAGGGTGTAACCGACACCGCGCGCGGTCTTGATCCTTAGCGTCGCACCCGCCTGGTTCAAATGCGTGCGCAAGCGATAGATCCCGACTTCCAGCGCATTGGTCGAGACCTCGTCGTCGAACGCATACAGGCTATCCTCCAGTGACGCGCGCGGTACCGTGCGGCCGGCGCGGTTGAGCAGATGTTCAAGGATGCACACTTCCCGGCGCGCAATTCTCAGTATTCGACCGCCGACCGAGACTTGCCTCCCGATCGGGTCGAAATGCAGATTGCCGAAGGTCACGACCGGCGCCGTCATTTGCGTTGACCGTCGCAAGATGGCCCGCATGCGAGCAATGAGTTCGTCGATAGCGACGGGCTTGGCCAGGAAATCATCCGCACCCGCATTAAAGATCGCAATCCGCCGGCTGAGATCATTGAAACTGCTCATCATCATGGCAGGCATTGAACGTCCCTCGCGCCGCAATTGCTTCAGCCAGTCCAAGCCGTCTCCATCCGGCAAAACCGAGTCGAGCAAGAGAATGTGGTAGCTGGCGCAATCCAGCGCGGCCGCCGCCTCATCCAGGGTACGTGTCACGTCAACGGCGAACCCGCAATTCAGGAGCGCTTCCTTCACAGCGCGGGCAAAATCCGCATGATGATCAACCAGGAGAATTCGCATTTCATCGCCTCTCGTCCATCCGCGCCAAAACCTGAGCGCGTCACGGTTGACCAGGAGGTTCGACGAAACTCAGACACGCCCGCTCTGACGTGAATACCGAAGCCGGAGAGCGCCGAAGCGGAGCATGATCGCGCGCGCTCAATCCCGATGATTCCCTTGTCGCCGGATGGAAAGATGCGACGGCCTGCCCGGAACTGCATATGTTGTCGGCGATGCTCAACGCACCCTCTGTGCCGGGAAGAACCTCGAGATCATTGACGAGGCCCAAAGCAGTAGCAGCAGGGAGAGCGGCTGGATTTGTGGCTGAATAGTCTAGCGAAACCGACATTTGGATACCCCGCCACCTTACCTCAGTCCCGCGGTCGGCATTGCTATGCTATGAAGCCTGTGGCGTCGCCAGGTCATGACAAAGCAAGTGTTCCGCGTGAAGACAGTTCACGCCCGCATCTGGCCGATGCCTCCAGAGGCCGCGATGCGCGACGAAATGATCGATGCGCCTTCGCGGCTAGGGAGAAAACCTTTCGCTAGCCGGTGATAGACATGAAGGACGCCAACGATGCTGACCCTCGGCCGCGTCCGATGTCTCGGACGCTGCACCCCATCGAAAGCAGCAAACGAAGCCCGGATAGGACCGCACGCCGCGGCCATGCCGCCTCTGGTTGAGGTCGTTGCGCCAGTTGCATCTTATCACTTGAGATGAACGACGGCCGAATGATCGAAGCTCGAACTTTGAGTTGAGTTGTGCACGGACAGTGCGAGGCAAACACACCCCGCTTTCAACGCGACGGCTACATCCTGCTCCGGCTTTGACAGGGGCGGCGATGGTTCCTCCGTCCTGAACATAGGCGGTGTCGAGAACACGCCTTCGAGAGGAGTGATCGACCCGCGTGACGGGAGGGGGCGGTGCGGCGTTGAGATTTAGGGACGTTCGCAATTCTTGCTACCTGTCAGGAAGTGTTCGCGCGAGCGGGGTTCTATGTCGCGATGTTGTCGGAAATCCTACAATCTGACGTTAGGTGGGATTCAAGTGCCTTTAACAGTTGGTCACAGGAGTACCCTCAAAGGTGCGGCATCCTGAAGGGACAACGACACAGTCTGGACACGGCGATCGACCTGCGGATCGCGGTCGGCCTCGCTTTCTCCAGCTTGTGAGCATTTCGTCTCTCCAAATCCTGGGCGGTGCAGCTTGAGCTGCAGCCGATGGCAGTTGTAAGGTCTCAGTCGTTCTTGCTACTCGCTAAAACAAGCTTTGACGCTGGGACCGTGCGATTGCTCGATCGTCTTTCACGTGACAATCAGCAAGCAAACTATGGCTAGCCGCGCGATGTCAGACACGTGGGCATTGCGTTAAATGCAGACATGCGATTGTCCAGGTCAAGTTGACCGGAAAGGGACTGAAGTAGAGAATCGATCGTCACACCACATTCTTGGACGCTGCCCCCAAGCTCGGCCCCGACTATGGGGCCTTCAGGCAAGATCGACAAAATCGATTGTTTTGATGGAACGCATTCAGGCTGCGGATGGGTCGTAGCGCGACACCGCTTGCCATGGCTGTCGCGGCTTTTACTGCGCTTAATAGTACGATCGCGGCTGACGGTCCTCTCGTCGACGCGCGTCCAGTATCAGGCTGAGACAGCCATGAGTGGAAGCTAGGCTTTCACCGCATCACGTCACCGAGCCGGGTCTTCGAAAGTGGCCGCGGCGATCGGGTCTATGCCGGGACGCCTGAAGCGCCCGAACGGGCAACGCCAAAGAACGACTTGGAGCGGTTTTAGCGGGCCCCAGACGTCGGGTCCGCTCTTAGGATGCGGCGCCGCTTCAGCCGTTTGCTGGTAGCTTGATGCGCAGGCTGCTCGAGTAAGGTGCGTGAGGCCTGCGCTCGTACGGGTGGTTCGTGCACATTCTTTCAGGTACAGCTTTCGAAAAGTTGACGGACGAGGAAAGAAGCCCGTACCCGCTTGAGGGGTGCCGGATGGATTCGGTTCAGTGAGGCAGGCCGTCAGCCGGACGGATGCCGCGCAAAGCGGTAGATCAAAAGTCGCTGACGCTGCTTTGCGCCATCTGGCATTCTTGTTTAGACGAGGCCGAGATCAGGTGCTTTGACTGAGCAAAACTTGTTCGTGCCGCCGCGTCAGGTTCGTCGCCAACCTCATTTTGAACCTATTGTTTCGCTGGCAGAGCGGCGATCCCAGTATCAACGTGAACAAGCTCGCAAGATGCGGGCTGGTCGAAGTGTTCTCCGGAAATCCCGCGCTTACGCATATGTGAGAGCCGCATCCTCTCAACCATATCGGACTCCGTTTGATTAGCTCGACCGTTGCGGTCGGTGGTTTCCAAGTGGCCGCCTCCCGATCAAATCGTTTCAGCGTCTTCCCACGAGGGGAGGCCATTTTTAGCAAACCTGACCTACGAGGTTGTGACGTTGGAATAGCCGTCACGACCACTTGCGCCTGGTCGCGACAGGCTGTTCTTTGTCGCAAGCGCGACCGCGCTTGATGTCTGGGTCTGGAATTCGCCAAACAACTTGCGAGCATGACGGTTTGCAATGTCGCGCCTGTGCGATCTGTGGTTCTTACCGAGGGAGATGAACATATGAAGTTTACCGGCAAAGGCCTGTCGATCCTATTGTCCTTGCTTTCGGCGCCAAGCATGAGCCCGATGGCCAGGGCCGATGAGCCCTCGCCGAAATACGCCGAAGTTTTCAATGCCCTGCAGACCGGCAAGAATGTGAAGCTCATACTGGACATGAATCACTGCACCACCGTCGAGGGTGGCAAGCCTGGGCCGGCGACGCAGGGTGGTCTGGTCATCAATGCCTTCAGGGTGACCGCCCAAAACGGTATCAGCTTTGCCAATGCGCACCAAACGGTGGACAGCTCCGGACACGCTGTGACCGAATACATTCGCCATAGCCTCAGCCGCGAAGGCAAGCTCACAGTGCGGGCGTCCAAGCTTGTCGTCGGGACGACCGAACTCGTGAACCAGGGCGAATTCATATGCGAACTGCCTGATGGCGCGAAGTTCATCTGGTAAAGGCGCAAGTTGTGACAGAGGCGTTGGAGCGTGGAGCGAGGGGCGGCCGCTGGATCGCATTTCCCCATCACAGCTCTTCCGGGCGCGGGTCCACCGTTTTCCTCGAGTTCGTCAGCTCCTCGAAAGGCAACCTTCCTAGCATTCGGACCTGATCTCTAGATACCGATGCCATCTAACTCACGAACCTCGGCGGCTCGCTCGGCGAATCTGCAAGAGACGGTGTTCTCATAACCAGAAAGAGAGCTTTATGGATTCCAGTCGGATCAGCGGTGCCCGCTCGCCAGTGGCGTCCCCAACGGGATACGTTCGGACACAGGAGGATCATAATCTGTTCAGGCAGGCCTTGAATGGAGCCGGGTCACCATCTGGCGCGCCTGTACCGGCAAGGGCGCCGATTTGGAGTTCGAGCGCTCCATACGGGACCTTTTCACGCGAGGGCTACTCTTGGAACAACGACGTATGGGGGCCGGGCGCTGGGCCTCAAGCGATTTCGGTGAGGGCAGTCAACCAGTGGGGCGTTTGGTCGAACCAGCCGAATACTGCCGGCATCAAGAGCTATCCGCACGAGGCTTTCAATATCGGAAAACGGCTCAGCTCAATCAACACTCTGACCTCGAGCTTCAATCAGGATGTTCCTCCCGGCGGCGCCTGGGACTTCGCCTACGATATCTGGGACAGCTCAAACCAGCATGAGATAATGCTCTGGACGAACTACACCGGAAACTCGGACGGAAGCGGCAACGTTAAGCCCATTTCATATCATTATGCCCCTTCCGGTGCGGCGATCCCGGTCTACAGCAACGTCAATGTAGGCGGGGCGACTTGGAACGTATTTGAAGGCTTCAATGGTCACAAGGTCATCTCATTGCTGCGCACTTCGAAAACCAACAGCGGGACAGTGGACATCAAGAGCATCCTGCAGTGGATCAAGTCGAAGGGATACTTTGGCGACATAAACGTCGGTGCGGTTCAATACGGCGTCGAGATTACCTCTTCCCCGGGGGGGATGAATTTCAACTTCAACAACTGGTCTGTGACCTCGAAGTGAAGATGGCGCGGGCAGTGAGGTGATTTGCGCTTATGCCGTTGAGCCACTCCGACCGACGACCTCAGCTTGCCGCTTACGACCAGGCTTGGGAGCATATCGATCACCACAGGCGAGCCTCTTGGAGGCCGCACCTCCCGTCGGCGTCAAAAAACTCGTCGGGTTCAGGTGCCTGTGGGAGTTGCTGACGACCCGATGCCTGCGCGATTGACGGCGGCCAATAACGTTAGCCCTACAAAACCCGACGTGGCCTGGTGAGAGGTAGAATGAACAAAGGCCAGCACGAAACTCTTCTCGAAAGACGCTGCATCATCGGCCTCTCCACCTAGGAAACGTCGGATGACAAAAGAAAGCGATCAGTTGCGGATTTGAGCTCCAATTTGCCGCATACCGCTGCACTGATAATCGTGACCGTCTTAACCTCCCGAATCCGATGGCGGTGATCACGCGCTATGATCGCATTGGCCAGTATGCTGTTGGGCGAGTTTCCGATCGGTCGCAGTGCAAAACCGGCGCGGGGCGACGTATCGCTCCCTGATCAGCCAGATAGCCATTTGGGCGGCATCAAAACCGTGAATTGTGCGAAGTGTTGACCGTTTCTGACGAGCTTTCGCCGAAACGTCCGTAACTTCTGCTTTTTGGTCGACTGCTGTGAGAAAGGCCGCGACACGAAGCCGTTCGTACACCAACTTGGTTATATGTGTTCGGTTTCTGACACTGGCGCCGACACGCTGGGCGGCAGAACACCCCAGGCGTTCTTCAAGAAAAATCAGAAGCCGAGCGTTTTGAATGCTGATGGCACGGCCGTTGCTATTGAAACGATAGTCAGCGAAGGCCGAGCGCATTCAGACACACAGGACAAACCATGTTCGCAACTTCTTTAAACCGGTGTGCGCTGTACAGAGCACCGACCGTGCAACTTCTGCCGTACTCGCCCAATCGGGCATTCCATCGATCGGACGGGACGACGATGACGCAAAGCAGCTGCCTAACGCGCTACCGAACTGGAGAGTTGAAATGATTGCCTCCTCAGGCATATCGGCGCGGCGCCAAACGACCGACGTAGACGCAATGATCGCTGATCTCCGGGAGCAACAGTGTTAGATCTGGGATGCGGATCAGGTGTGCTGGGGCTGGCGGCACTCCGCGCTGGGGCAGAACGCCTGGTGGCTCTCGATATTAATCCGCAAGCCGTTCTCACCACAAAGTTACACATCGAGCGGTTAGGTTATTTCGAGCGCGCAGAAGCGCGCCTCAGTGACATTTATTCTGCGCTGCAGCCTAAAGAAAAATTTGACCTCATTCTCTTTGCCGCCCCGTATTGGAACCGAAAAGCAAAGGACGACCTGGAGCGCTCTTGCTTTGACGAAGATCACAGGGCCATGGCCTCAGCTCTAGGGGGAGCACACATCTGGCTCAATCCTGATTGCCGGATGTATGTGGTCTTTTCTGATCAGGGAGATATCGGGCGCGTCCTGAACTTGATCGATGACAGTAAGTTGCGCGTTAGAAACATGCATATGTTCCGTCCATCGATTGAAGGAGGGCACATCCGCATCATCTGGGAGTTCACGGTTCGGTGAAGCCTCTTCCGCTGCTGCTGCCGATCAACTTTTTGAAGTGCCGGTTCAGTACTGGTCCTGTTTGGATCGGCGTTTTCACACCGAAGGCTACCCGCATGAGGTCAATGCGGTAATGCAGCCCCCATAAATTTGAGGGAGATCACAGGATCGTCGATATTGGAAAACACGACCTCACGAGAACCGGGCAGTTGTCCAATACTCTTGCGTCACAGGTACGCCTTTGAGAGGAAGATCGACTACACAATACTGGAGTTGATTTCTGTGGCGGCTGTCATGATGTGTAGGTCAATGTCGTTCATGATCACGGGCCGAGCGAGTTCGTCGGATGCACGGCAACCCCAAATCGCACGGCTTGTGGGAGCTGACGGCGCCAGCTCCGCCGTATACGGGTCCTCTTGTGGGCGACGCGCAGGCCGATGTCGTTGTGATCGGCGGTGGATATACCGGACTCTCTGCGACTATTCAGCTTGCGAAGGCAGGCGCGCGCGCAACCCTGCTCGAGGCATCCGAAATTGGATTCGGTGGTTCCGGGCGCAACGTCGGGCTCGTCAACGCGGGCATGTGGGTCATGCCCGACACGCTCACAGCTACTCTCGGGCCTCCGTTTGGAGAGCGGCTCATCGAATTACTGGGTAGGGGACCGCAAGAGGTTTTTGAACTGATCGAGAGACATGGGATCGACTGCGAAGTTGAGCGCGCGGGGACCCTGCATTGCGCGGTCGGCCGCAGGGGCTTCCAGCAAATCCAGATACGCGCCGAACAGTGGCAGAAGCGCGGCGCTCCGGTCGTGGTGCTTGATCCGGAGGAAACGCGCAGAAAGATTGGCGGTGGCAACTACACCGGCGCCCTCCTGGACAAGCGCGCCGGTACTATACAGCCACTGGCCTATGCGCGCGGCCTGGCACGCGTTGCCCTTGCAGCGGGCGCGAGGATATTCACGCAGACTGAGGTCCTCACAGTCAGCGATATGGGTTTGCGCTGGAGGGTTGGCACGGGAACGGGATCCGTATGTGCTGAGTGGGTAATCGTCGCCACCAACGCCTACGGCAAAACCACTTGGCCGCAGGTTCAGCGGGAGCAGATCCGCTTGCCTTACTTCAATTTGGCCACGCGGCCCTTATCAGACCGTCCAAGGACGTCAATCTTGCCCGAACGGCAAGGAGCATGGGACACCAACGATGTCCTTTCCTCGTTTCGCTTCGATCGGTCGGGGCGTCTGGTGTTCGGCAGCGTGGGCGCTCTGGAGGGGATCGGCACCCTGGTTCACCGAGCCTGGGCGGTGAGGTCGCTACGCAGGCTGTTTCCGCAGCTCAGTTCGAAACCGGCTGGTTCGGGATGATCGGGATGACTTCCGACCACCTGCCGCGCTTTCACAAGCTCGACCGCAACGTGGTCACCTTCGGTGGTTACAACGGGCGCGGTATTGCAACCGGGACTGTCTTCGGCCGTGTGCTGGCGTCCTATGTCCTCGGGCACCTTGCGGAAATGGATCTACCGCTTCCAGCCGCGCCGGTTGAACACCGGCGACTTCGTGCCGCCCGTGAGGCCCTCTACGGAGCAGGGTCTCAGCCGGTTCACCTCACTGGAGCGCGGCTCTGATCCGCCTGCTGTCAGGGGTATATCCGGTCCGGCGAGTGTCCCGTCGGTATGGCCATTCCTGGCAAGCAGCGAGCGAATAGGCTTTGGTCGCTTATCGTTCATCAGAAAATTCTCAACATATGCACTCGCGCGGTCCCGTCGTCACGTTGTTGGTCGGCATCCGTGCAGCATCCCGATGTCTGCGGACTGGCAAACTCACACGTCCTGCAAAGCAGAAAGCCCTCGATTCCGTCCATGCGATTGACAATTTCGCTAAACATTCGGCCTTCGGACAGATATTCGTATTGGTCGCGCAGAAGATTGCCCAGGACATGACGCCGCTCAAAATCCATGCAGCACAGGGTAACGTCGCCGTTCGGGAGAAGGACATTCCGATATTGCTGTTTGCCGATGCATGTCAAAGTTCCGGTAACCGGCCGTCGTGGTTTAATGACATTCGGATCGATTCGTCCTCGCCTGCCACTCAAGGGCCGCAACCGCTTCAGTGCTTTGGCGGGAACGATGTCGGCGAGATCGGGATGGATTTTACCAAGCACGATGTATCGAATTGAAGGAATGTTCGCCTCGACCAGTCTCCGCATGACATTGAGATAGGTCTTTCCGACAAGGCGGCTGTTCATGAAAGTGCCGTCATCGAGAACGTGCACGACGAAGCTCCTGAACTGCAGCTTTTGCAAGCGCCGAACGTCACTCCCATTCATTCCGACAAGGGTTGTGAAAATTCGGATGCCATGGCCGCGCGCGTAAGCATACTCAACCATCGTCGTGCACTCCGGATGGAGCCAAGGCTCCGAATAACCCGCAAAGCCGATATCGATAGCGGCTGGTACGCGTACCAGACATCGCTTGAAATCCTGAAGACCAAGGTGCTTCGCTTGGGACACGGGTCGTTGGCGTTCAGCGAACTTATCCTGGGGACAATAGGAACATCGGACGATGCACCCTGTGGTCGTCGTAATCTCCAGTTCCCGGCCGCTGGGATTTAGGTCTTTTAACGCCATGAGGTGTGCTGTCATTCGTCTGATCCTTTCGGGTCCCGGCGCAAGGAATTGCAAGCAGCGCGGCGTTCTGCAGCGGGGCGACGCCACCAAACCGCAGCGGATGCGAAATGCTTCGCAAAGGGCGATGCGGAACCTGCATTCGACCAGCCCAGCAGGACATCCTATTTTCTGCGACAGGTCGGGTGCCGGATCCTCTTTTCTCGTTCGCGCATGCGGCAACCAACGCGGCCGATCTGGGGGATATGTATGCGGTGCGGCAAGCGATCGCGCCTCGCGAACTCGATGCCGATCGTTCGCGAAGACGTCCTGCCTGCCTCAATGGCAAATTGCTCCTCAGGATGATGGATGCTCGCAGGCTAGTCGCTGTGTTGAAGAACAAATTGGCTTCTCTCGGCGGAACGGTAAATGATTTTGTCGACGACGATCGCTTTGGCAGTTCTCGTCCGCGATCCTGCGGCCAACGGAGTAATAAGTTGAGGGGCTGTCCCGAGCAGCCGAAGATGCCGGGTTAGCCGTTTTCAAAGAATGATCACATTTCGTCCTGTTCGATAGCCCGAGTAGTAATGCAGCTGCCATGACGCGACGCCTGTCTACCGGTGATAGTTTCCCGTCGATCCACTGGAACAGATCGATTTAGAGAGTCAACGCGATCCTGACTGCCGGAAATGGTAGGGGGTGGTTAACTTGCGATACTGTGTCGAACGACAACCCCAACAAGACGCCACGACAGCTCAAAGCCTTAAATCGCTACTATGGATCCGTAAGATCTCGAGCGAGCAAGATCTGCGGAGACGATCATGGAAACTCGATTGGCAGATGTTGGGGCCGACGATGCTTGCAATATCCCGCTGCGCGATCTGAACGTAAACCACAAACGCATGAGAGGCCGTGCGAGCTGTTGCTTGAACGGCAGGAGGGCATGAACTTGGTCAAGGTTGCGCTTCGCTGGCATCGCTTGTCTGCCAATGAGTGCCGGATGGCGTGATCACGCGTTCGCCGCTTGGCGTGATGCGAAGGTTGCTCGTCGTACAATGGCTTGAACCGGCCCGACGACTTCACCCGTGTCAACTTTGACCATTCGGCGGAGCCGCCGGGCTTGTGAAACGATTTGCACAACGGTCGGCAATTGGATGACCCATCGCACCGTTTTGGTTGGGTGTGCAAGTCAGGTTTTCGTCAGATCCGGTGTGTATGTTGCTCAGCCAGAGCACTACACTTCCGCGACCACTCGTCTGGCAGACAAAACACAGGAGAAAGAAATGGCTGTAATGCGCGGCACGAACTTCAACGATCACGTGGTTGGGACACCGGATAATGACTTCATCCAGGGTCGGGGCGGGAACGACTTGATTTTCGGAGGTGCCGGCGACGATGAACTGGAAGGCAATCAGGGAGCCGACACGATTTATGGTGGTGCCGGCGACGATTTTTTGTACGGCAATCAGGGTAACGATACTCTGGTCGGCGGTTACGGCGGCGACAACTTCGTGTTCACGAGCGGGAACGGCAACGATTTGGTGATGGACTTCACGGTGGGGGATAAACTGCACATCGAGGACGGGATCAATCACACTGGTATTCATACGCTTGCCGATCTTACCAGTCACATCGAGGCGGCTGGCCCCAATAGCACGGTCGTCCACCTCGGAGCGGGCAATTCAATTACGCTCTCAAATGTGAATGCTGGCGACGTTCTGCATCACCCGGACAACTATTTCTCAATCATGCATATCACCGATCAGCCCACCTGATCCTCTCGGTTGTACTTGTGGGCCGAGCATGGCGCACGGGCACGGCGATCGCTATGGCACACCCATTCTGCCGGTAGCGAACTGCCGTTGCCCTCGACCAGACGATTAAACATTTGCCAAATGGGCGGAGACATGGTGATCCGAGCTCATCGCCATGTAGCGCAGAGTAGTATGCAGCCCGGTAGACTATACACACCCGGCTCCGGTGGCGTTCCGGCACCGGATGAATGCAGTGGCGCTGGACCAGCCGATACCGTGTCCACGCGAATGGTTTAACAGATGTTCGCACACGCCGGGCCGGCAGGTTCGCCGGCAAAGCCGCTCGCAGCACGTCAGGAGTAGTGCTCCAACCTGAACCTTTCGATCATATCGAGCTCCCGTGCACTTGCGTACAAGGCCCGACACGCTGTCGGAATGACGCCGCTGCCGCCAACGCAGCCCGCTGCCGAAGCTGGACGCACCGCCATCGCGAATTTACGGAGACGCCGAGGACCCATGCAGATAATCGCAGGCGCTGCGCATGCGGGGCTGGCGTGAAGATCGCGCCGTGAACGCCGACAACAGTCTGGGCGTGGGCACCACGCAGCTTTACGCCAAGACTGCGATCTACAATTACAAGCGCTATGGCGAGTTCCGGCTCGGCAACCGCACATTCGCCTTTCGGGTGAAGCGGCGCTTTGGATTGGATCCTCGTGGCAAATTCAATGCGCGATGGAGCCGACCTATCCGAAATCTCTCCGCTTATCTCGGAATCGCGCTCAAGGAAGCAGATCGCGTCCGCTCCCGGGAGCCGCCGGCCTACGTTCTTACGATTGAAAGCTTCCTAAGCTTCAACCGCCACCCCGCCGGGGCGGACCCCGGCCGATTGGGAGCTACAATGTGCGTCGACGGATATCCGTCGCTCGCCACTCAGCAGGCCCTGCGGACGAATCGCAGGATTGGTCGCCGAACAGACGCCGATCTTTCACTGGTCGGACATCGATCCGGACGGTATCTCGATACTCTGGTTCAGGTCGTAAAGCGAGGAAGCCGGCGGCGCCGCCCTGGAACGGCGGGAGATCGGGGCGATGCGCTGCTCGATATCTGGCGAGAAGGCTGCGGAAAACCACCCATGGATCGTCGGCAACGGCCTTAGCATTCCAGCTTGCCTGTCCATCGGCGACCACATAGGTGCCAAACGGTTTGCAGGTCAAATATGAGTACCGCCGAGAAGTTCATGCCCTGCCGCGCTATCGAGACAGGTAAGCTGCGGGCGCTGCGCAAGGCATCGCAGCGCCTTGACCGGCTCGATCCACTGCAACTCGCGGACGTGTATAGGGCTATCGGTTGCCGATGATCGGCAGGCTATGAAGCCGGCTCTGATCGTTGTCGCGCCGCGAACAAGCGCAATTTCCGTCCGATGCGTACAAAGCATCGAGGCTGATCATCATCAAGCTTAGCTGCGGCCAGCCCGTCGGGGACGTCGAGCAACTTGGCTCAACCCTGACGTTCCAGCGAAATAGACATCTGCTGACAGTTCGTAGTCAGCGGCAAACCGCAGTTCCCGAAGCGGCCGGACGCACCGGATCGCGCTTCTTGATACAAATCGTGCGTTTTGTACGCAGTGAGATCCATTGCCGAACTGATCGCTCTTGCGGTTGCGCGCAATTTCGAGCCGCCGTGCATACGGGATTGCGGTGAGAACTGACGGACCTTCGACGATCTGGGCGATACCGGCCTGATCCTTGGCTGTGAAGAAGACGATGTGACGGATCATGGTGGCTGCAATCGTGAAGCTGCAACGTGGCGTTCTTATATCGGGATCGAGCCCACACAATGCTGTACGGAAGCTGGCAGCACTCGGCGCGAATTTCTGGAAACCGATCGAGGTTGGCCTCGAAGCAGAACCCGACGCCGAGCGCGTCGCTCGGCTCGGCCGTCTTCCATCCGGTCGCATCGTGCCCGAGCCGTATCGCCTGCAAGCGGCCGTTTCCCCATATTCGCCGGAGATTGACGAGGCTCGCACCACCCCGGAGCCGCTCGACGTCACGAGACTCTAGAATGCATTTGTGCGCCGGTCCATCTTGGCGCCGGGGTAACGTCACAAATCTCGCGCGGCTCATGCCGGCGTAAGGCGTCGACAAACCTTGGTATAGGTTTGGCAACCCATTCTATATCGCGCGCTTGCCTTTGTAGAGTTGAGTCACTCGTCGAGTTGTTTGTACTTTCGACATCGCCGCTGGATCATTCGACCGGCGTGGCGCGGGAAACCGTTAGTGTCGACTGATCCGCTTGCTGGAAGGCGTTGCGTACCATTGAGGCGTGAGGATGAAACGGAATCGAAATGCGTGATCCCGCTTCCGTATTTTGAGTCGGACCTCGGGCCGATTGCGCACAAAATGACATGGGTCTTTCCCCTGAAGAGGTGTGTCCATACTCGGGATCGCGATCAGCGATCAAAACCGCAGGGCCAAGATTCATCCAAGGAATGGCGATGGAGAAGTGGAGCATCGGACCCTCTGCCTAGGAACTAGCCGTTAGAGCAGCCAATTCCACTTCCCTCTCGCTATGGGCCCTAGCCACTGTCAGCCGCGCTGACGACCGCAACTGGAGCGCGACTTGCCAGTGCCAGCGAATTTGCGTCACCCTCCTGAATGCGAGAGCCTCGATGGCATTTGCCGAGCTTTTCATCAAACGTCCGGTTTTATCCGTCGTCATCAGTCTGCTGATCCTGCTGATCGGTCTTCGCGCGGCCGCCGTTTTGCCGATCCGGCAGTATCCGAAGCTGTCAAACACGGTGGTCAATATCACGACCTCCTACCCTGGTGCCTCCGCCGACATGATTCAGGGGTTCATCACGGCCCCCCTGGAGCAGGCAGTGGCGTCCGCCGAGGGCGTCGACTACGTCACGTCCTCATCGGTGCTCGGTAGCTCGACGATCCAGGTCTACATCAAGCTCAATTTTGATCCCAACGAGGCGCTTACCGAAGTGCTCTCCAAGGTCAACTCGGTCAAATATCTAATTCCGAAGGAATCAAACGATCCGGTCGTCACCAAGTCAGCCGGTCAGACCACGGCTGTCATGTATGTCGCTTTCTCCAGCGAGGAACTGACGGCCAGCGCGATCTCCGACTATCTTTCACGCGTGGTGCAGCCGGTTATGTCGACTGTAGAGGGGGTCGCAGCGGCGGACATCCTGGGCGGCCAGAGTTTTGCGATGCGGCTATGGCTCGATCCTGCGAAAATGACGGGGCATGGCGTGTCGGCGGCGGACGTTTCGGCTGCAATTGCCGCCAACAACTTCCAGGCCGCGGCCGGTCAGGTCAAGGGCTATCTCACTATCTCCGACATCACGGCCAACACTGATCTGCGCGGTGTCGATGACTTCAAGCGCATGATCGTCAAGGCCAATGACGGCGGCTTTGTACGCATGGAGGACATTGCGACGGTCGAGCTTGCCGCGCAGACCGCAGACGCCAGCGTCTCCATGAACGGCGAGCACGCGGTCTTCATCGGCGTGCAGGCGAGCCCTCAAGGCAATCCACTGAACATAGTGCGAGGGGTTCGGGCGCTATTTCCAGACATGAAGCGCAACTTGCCGCCATCGCTGAAGATGAAAGTGGCCTACGATTCCACGAAGTTCATTCAATCATCGATAGATGAGGTGGAAAAAACACTGATCGAGGCCGTCTTGATCGTGGTGGTCGTGATCTTCCTGTTCCTGGCCTCGTTTCGGTCGGTCATCATTCCCGTCGTCACCATTCCGCTGTCGCTCATTGGCGTCTGCAGCATGATGCTGGCGCTGGGGTTTTCATTCAATCTTCTGACCCTCCTCGCGATGGTGCTTGCGATTGGCCTCGTGGTCGACGATGCAATCGTGGTGGTGGAGAATATTCATCGCCATCTGGAACAAGGCGCGCCACCCGCGCTGGCCGCAACCCAGGGGGCGCGCGAGATCGTTGGTCCCGTCGTCTCCATGACGATCACGCTGGCGGCCGTGTACGCGCCAATCGGCTTTCTCGGCGGCCTCACTGGCGCGCTGTTCCGCGAATTTGCGTTTACGCTGGCGGGCTCGGTCATCGTATCGGGCGTGATTGCGTTGACGCTGTCTCCGATGATGTGTTCGGTCTTTCTGAAGAGCAGCTCTGAGGAGGGGCGGTTTGCAAGAGTTGTGAACCGCGCGTTCGGCGCCACGACCCGCTGGTACGGTCGCAACCTCGACCGCTCGCTCGACTATGGTCCGATTACCGGGCTGTTTGTGCTGACTATGCTGGGCCTTGTCGGCTTTCTCTATATGCATACGTCCAAGGAACTTGCACCCGAGGAGGATCAGGGCATCATATTCGCGCTGACCAAAGCGCCGAAATACGCCAATATCGATTACCTCGATTATTACGGCGCCAAGCTCGACAAAGCGTTCCAGAAATTTCCCGAGACCGATTTGCGCTTCGTGCTCAACGGCAGCAGCGGTCCGCAGGGTAGCATGGCCGGCATGTTGCTCAAGCCTTGGGACGAGCGCAAGAAATCATCGATCGCGCTCAAGTGGTCCGTTCAGGCCGAGCTGTCCAAAATCGAAGGCATCAACGCGTTTGCCTTTAGCTTGCCGCCTCTTCCGGGCGGTTCGGGCGGACTACCGGTGCAAATGGTGATCAGTTCGACGCTAGGTTTCCAGTCCGTCTATGAGCAGATGTCGAAGCTGAAGGATACCGCTCGCAAGAGCGGTCTGTTCGCGGTCAGCGACTCTGACCTTGAGTTCAATCAGCCGGTGGTGCAAATCAAGGTTGATCGATCCAAGGCAAGCGATCTTGGCATCACCATGGAGAACGTCGGTGGCGCGCTTGCGACCCTGCTCGGCGGCAACTACGTGAACCGCTTCAACCTGCAGGGGCGCTCCTACGAGGTGATCCCGCAGGTGGCGCGCGAAAAACGCCTGACGCCGGATTCACTCGGAAGCTATGATGTGAAGACTGCGAGAGGCTCGATGCTGCCGCTGTCGACCATTGTCTCCATAGAGACTGCGACCGATCCGAATACGCTCACCCACTACAACCAGCTCAACTCCGCGACCTTCCAGGCCGTACCGATGCCTGGCGTCACGATCGGTCAAGCTGTGGAGTACTTGGACGAGGAGGCAAAGAAGCTGCCCGCAGGCTTTAGCCACGACTTCCTTGCCGACGCTCGCCAATATGTGCGCGAGGGTAATCAACTCGCCATCACCTTTGCGTTTGCAATTATCATCATTTTTCTGGTGCTTGCGGCGCAGTTCGAAAGCATGCGCGATCCCCTCATCGTCATGATCAGCGTTCCGATGGCGATCGTCGGGGCCTTGATCCCGCTATTCTTTGGCCTGTCGACGATGAACATCTACACTCAGGTCGGGCTGTTGACACTGATCGGGCTGATTTCCAAGCACGGTATCTTATTGGTTGAGTTCGCCAATGAGCTGCAGCTCAAGGAGAGTCTCGACCGCCGCTCGGCTATCGAGATGGCGGCGCGCGTTCGACTTCGTCCGATCTTGATGACCACGGCGGCGATGGTCACCGGTCTCTTGCCCTTGTTGACCGCAACGGGCGCTGGCGCCGCGAGCCGCTTCTCGATTGGGCTCGTGCTCGTCGCGGGCATGTCCATCGGCACGCTGTTCACGCTCTTCGTGCTGCCCGCGCTCTATGTCGCGATTGCATCCGATCACCGCGCCGGTGCGAATGCTGTCCACGTCAAGAACAGCGCCGAGTTGGAATACGCCGGGGCGGTTGCCCACTTGGTCAAGTGATGACGCTCGCAATCAATTGAGCTTCGCTGAATTGGTGTCAAATTGGGGGCGCTGATCGCCGACCGCGTGACTTGATCGTGCTGGTTGGCGACAATTGGTGCCCGGGACCGCGTCCATTTTCTGCTCCGGCAGGCTCGGTGTTGTTCCCGACCGATCAGAAAGCGGCAGCGGCTATTGGGCTCTGCCAGGGTGAATTGCCGGACATCCAGCGCAACTCGCATTCTTGACCTATCTGGGAGAATTCATGCTCTCCCGATGGCGTGGAGTGGTGGTGCCGCCTTGTTTCATTGGCTTCTTGAAGGGAAGGATTGCTCCGCCTTGCTTGCACGCAGAATGGACGACCGCTGATTTGCTGCACGTCCCGTAGCGAGCGGTCGGGAACTGTCTGGGCGTCTGAAGCCTATCTCATCAACATAGCTATGTTTCGATACTGGTCGGTCCCAGGCAGCCTATTCTGGCTAGCAAGGAGGCCTCTAGTGCTGCGCAGCAAGAAACCCGCCGTGTTGCAGCGATCATCCCGCGGTTTGTCCATCGCTTTTTCCGATGCCGATGACCATCCATCAGGAAAAGCGTAGAGCTTGAAAGCTACCCAAACCCCAACAGAAGGCGCGGCCCCAACACGACCTTCCTGCAAAAATCGAATGCTTCATCAAGACAATTCCCATCTCTCGGGCCGATCCACTTTCTTCCCGAAAGACTTGAGCGGGGAGCGCGATATGAGCGGAAGCGACCCGTGATCACATTGTCCAGCGCTACGACGGGCTTTGCTTATGCACAGCGCGCTGAATTCTCGGCGGCGCCGTCTCGGGCATCATCAGCATGGCACACAGTCCGGCCGCGCTAGCGACAAGCATGTACCAGGCGGGCGCCAGCGCGTTTCCGGTCACGTGGATCAGCCAGGCGACGACGGGTTGAGCTGTGCCTCCGAAGATCGCTATCGCAAAAGCGTAAATCGTCGCGAAGGCGCCGCCGCGGATGTTCTTGGGCAGACCTTCGGCCATGCTCACATAGAAAGCGCTATACGGGACCGTTCCGATGAAGGTGAGCGCGCCGAGGCCTCCAAGAAGTGCGATGGCACTGCGGCTCTCTGCGATCCACCAGAACACCGGATAGGTCATCAGCAGCGCGGTGACCTGCGGCCATATCATGATGTGCCGGCGTCCGGCACGATCCGCGAGCCAACCGCCCAGCAGTGCGGCAGCAATTCCTACTGCATTGCTGACGAGCGTGGTGGCAAAGGCGAGAGGCGCAGAAACCTGCAAGGTGTTCAGCGCATAGGTTGTCATATATTCCGTGATGTAGGTAAAAATTGTGCAGCTGGCCAAAATGATGAGTCCCAAGCTCATCATGCGGCGAGCGGCACGCAATCTCTTCGCAGTCTCGACGACGGGAGCCGAAGCTTCCGCGCGGTGTAATGTCTCCGGCAGGGCGCTCCGCAGCCAAAGTCCGAACGGCAGTGTACCGGCACCGAGCAAAAACGCGATCCGCCAGCCGTACGCGTCCAGTGCCTCGCTTGTCATGGCGAGGGAGAGTATTTCTCCAACCAGCGCTCCGGCGGTTGCAGCTATCTGTTGGCTGGCAGGCTGAAACGAGACAGCAAGACCGCGCGCGTCGGCGGCGGCCGCCTCCATGAGATAGGCAGTGGTCGGACCGACTTCACCTCCCAGGGCGAAGCCTTGCACCAAGCGTGCGAAAATGGCCAGTAACGGAGCGGCAATTCCTATTGTCTCGTACGAGGGCGTCACAGCCAACGCAAGGATCGCGGCGCTCATCATGGCGAAGCTGGCGGTCATCGCGGGCCGGCGCCCGACCCGATCAGAGTACGTGCCGAGCACGATGGCCCCGATCGGTCTGGTTACAAAACCCGCGCCAAACGTCGCGAGCGACAGCATGAGGCTGGCGAACGGGTCGCTCGCCGGGAAGAACGCCTGACCGATCTGGATGGCGAAAAAGCTATAGGTCCCGAAATCGTAGAATTCGAGGATATTGCCGATCGTTGCGCCCATCACGGCGCGGCCGGTCAAGCGTTCGTCTTTCGCAACGATGGTCGGCGCCGGCCTCTCCTTGAATTGTCTGGCCATCCTCGATCCGTCTCGAGCGCGATCCTGGCTTGAACATTTCGACCAACCGGGTCGCACGCGTTGCTCGCCACTTGCCCACACGCCCTCAATCTTGATGCGGCCGGCCCGCGCGCCGGTTTTCCACATGTGGGCCTGAAGCATGTCGCGACGAAACCCATGACGACGTGTGCAACAAAAATGCCGGCCTCTCGCAGTCTCATTCAAGCACTGAATTGATCGCGGCGATCGGCCAGCAAAGAAGAAGAAAGGATACGGCTGCAGTTGTCGGGCGCGGATGGTCAGTGTGCTCCTTTGCAATGGCGAGTTTGCGACAACGTCGGCGGGCGCCGAACAGCAGGATCTGCTTTCACACAGAGAGGCCGCCGTGCGTGCATGCTGCGTTCAGCTGGCTACCGCGTGTGCGGAAGTGTCAGGCGATTGGCCCGGCTTTTGCTCCACTGCGTGGTAGTTGCGTGCCGCCGCATGCTTTGTCGGGATTGTTCCCTGCAGAATACAGGAGATCTTCGTGCGATCAGACGTAATGGGAGCTCGCATTGTTCATCGCACCATGAAAACGACCGGCATCGCGCCGGCGCCGCAGGCATCAGGGGGATATCCGGTCGTGGCGAGCCGCAGCTGAGTGGGGCGCAAACGGCAAGCGTGATGAGCCAGAGTGTGAGCCCCGAAAGTTGAAATCTGAGGCATCAGCAATGGCGAGGACGCGCGTCTGTGGGTGGATTCGCCCCAGAGTTACAGCCTTCCTTTCATGCTACGGCGCTCGCGCATCTGCGTGCACACGCGCTCGAAGCTCGATGGCAAAGCATGCCTGCTATCAAAGCCCGGAATAGAATGTGTAGTATGAAAACGAAGACAATTACGACCGTCGTGCTTGCGGTTCACGTGGTGCTCGGCTCGCCCAGCCGGGCCGTTGAAACCTACGATGTCAGCGATTCGAACGGTGTGCCCTTTATGCGGGCACGGATATTCGGAACCGGTGATGGCCCTTATTGGAAAGACGGTGACAACCTGAGGCGTTCACTGCGCAATCTGCCGCAATGGGAAGTAGATCATTCGCTTGCGGCGATTCGGCATTGGGCCGAGATCATCAACGTCATACCGGGGCAGTCGCCGGCCATCGTCAACATCGGTGGAATTCGCGCTAACAACGCATATGCCAGTTTCCGTACTTCCCCCGATGGCGGCACCAACGTGCAGGCGGCACTCACGGGTCGGGATCCGGGCGAGCTGCATTACGGCGCGCATGCTATGGTTACAATTGGCCAAATGGGGTTTTCATCCGAAGCATACATTCCTTCGCAATTGCCGATGACGCCAAAGATAGGTCTTACATCGGTAATGATCCATGAGCTCGGCCATGATCTCGGAATCGGCAGTACTATCGACTATGAACCATACTCAGATTTCCCCGGGCCGCTATCAACATATTTCCCTGAAAAGATAAATGCATGGACGGAGCATTTGTACGATGACAATGGCAAACAAGCCAAGCCTGGGCAGACGATCTATTGCTCCGTCTGCGCGAACCCGCGAGCTGACGATGTTTTTGACCTGCGTCGCGACCGGGGGTATTTTGTCGGCAAGCATGTGAGTGAAGTGCTCGCCGGCGCCATGCCCGGCATTCCGGTGCGGGTGATGGACGAGCATGGTAAAGTGCGGGATGTCCCCTTCGTCTCGCATTCTGAGCTCAAGAACGGCCTGATGAGCCACCAGGCATACCGAAATTACACATCCTTGATGGAGGTGGATTTCGCCGCCTTGCAGGATATCGGCCACAGCATCGATCGGCGCAAATTCTTCGGTTATTCGATCTACGGAAACGGGCAGAATCTGGTCAACGACAATCCCTTCTTCGCTCGTAATGCTGACGGCACCGCGTATCTGCCAAATACATACAATACGGCCACCCTCGGACTTGGACTACACGTCTATGGCAGCGGCAACACTGTGGTCCAGCGCGCCGACCTGCTTTCGGAAGGACCAGGGGGTGCTGGCATCCGCGTCGATGGCGAAGCCAATCGGATCACAATCCCGCCCGGGACCCGCGTCCATGCGGACGGCGCCTATGGGCGCGGCGTCATGTTCGCCTATGGTAAGGATCACACGCTTACTCAGCGCGGCGACGTGCAGGCGCTCGGCGAGCATGGCATCGCAGCAAGCTTCGACTTTGGCAACAATGCGATGGGAAATTACTATGAGTATCGTGGCTCGTATATTCGCACAATTGAGAATAGTCCGGCCATGATGCTCAACGAAATCGACGGCCCGCTCGTCAGCACGTTCGATCTGACCGGGCGCCTGGCTGGCAGTCATGCAGCGATGTACATGTCGAAAAATGGTTATGTGGGCCAGATCAATGTGATGCGTGGCGCAATGCTGTTTGGGGACATCCTGTCTGATTACGCCCAACGTGACGAGAACGGTTCTCCACGCCTGACCAAATTAACGTTCGGCATGACGCCTGACGCGAATGGTCACTCAACGGGACAGCCGGACGCAAGCTTTGCAGCCCGCTATGAAGGTAACATCGTTGGACGCGACAACCTGTCGCTGCAGTTATCCGGTGGCGTCGCGTTGTTTACCGGCAATCACGAAGTGTACGACGCAACTGTCGCGCAAGCCGCAACCTTGTCCGGCAACGGCAGTTATCTGCTCAATACCGATGGCAGCTTCACCAACCACGGTGCTGTCGCGCCGCTCATCGATGGTCGTGACAACAGCATAACGGTGAATGGGGACTATCTGCAAACCTCCACCGGCCGCTTGCAGGTCGCAGTGAACGATACCGGTGCGTTCAGCCGCCTCGTGGTGAACGGCAGTGCGGCCCTTGACGGTACCCTCACGATCATGCCGCAGCGAGGCTGGTATGGCGGCGGCTTCAGTGTCTCATCCAATCAGTGGCTGAAAGCAACAAGTCTCACTGGCTCGTTCACGGAGGTGACGACATCGCTGCAATCGCCGACTTTAATGGCGAGCGCGACAGCTCAGGGTGACAACACCTACGCGTTAACACTCTCTCGCCCGACCGATGCCTATTCTCGTTATGCGGCCGATGCCAATAGCCGCCAGGTCGGCGCGGCGCTCGACGGGATCGCTGGCAATGCTGCCGTGGGACTGCACCCGCTGTTCGCGGCACTCGACTTCTCCGCGCCCAACGGCACGGGGGTGACATCTGCGCTGCGTCAGCTCTCGCCGTCCGTCTATGCGTCGGAGAAGGGCAGGCTTATCAACGACAGCTTCTATGCGCGTTCGGCAGTGTATGACCGTCTCGAACAGGCCTTTGGCGGCGCGCCATCCTCGCCGATGGCGGTGATGGGTTATGGTCCTCAGCAGACGCCAGGCCGCAAATCTGCCTCTGCCATCGCTGCCGGCCCGACTTCTTCTGACCTGCCATCCCACGACTTGCAGCGCTATGCGGCCTGGAGTTCTGCTTTTGGCGGATGGACGAGCCAATCAGGTGATCACAATGCCGCAAGCACCAGATCCAGCATTGGCGGCTTCATGACCGGAATCGACGCGTCGGTATTTGACGACTGGCGATTCGGTGTTCTTGCAGGCTATAGCCGCTCCACTTTCAACGTCGGCGCCTTTTCGTCATCAGGCCGCAGCGATAACTACACTGTCGGGAGCTATGCCGGAACCGAGTGGACCGTGCCAGAAGGAGCCATCGCCTTGCGCTCAGGCATTGCCTATACATGGCACGACCTTGAGATGAGCCGCAAAGTTGCGTTCCCGGGGTTTAACGACAACTTGATCTCGAATTACGACGCGGGCACTTTCCAGATTTTTGGAGAATTGGGCTACAAGGTCCGTCTCGGCAACTGGTCGGTGATCGAGCCCTATGCCAATCTTGCCCATGTTCGGGTCGCGACGGATGCTTTTAGCGAGAGGGGATTGAACGGGGCGGCCCTCGATATTCACGACGACACGATGCAAACGACGCTCTCCACCCTCGGCGTCTACGCGACTACCCGTTTTCAACTTGGCGACATCGCCACGACCGCGCGAACTGACATTGGCTGGCGTCATGCCCTTGGTGACCTCATTCCGCTGTCGACAGCCAGCTTTGCTGCCGGTTCCAGCGCTTTTGTGGCTTCGGGCTTATCCATTGGCAAGGACGTGGCACTCGTGAAATCCGGTCTAGACTTCCAGCTTTCGAGCAACAGCACCCTTGGCATCGCCTACCAGGGCCAGTTCGGTTCAGGCATCGCCCAGAACGGATTCAACGCCATCTTAAGCGTAAAGTTCTGATAGCATCGTCAATCGATTTTTTTGGCCCGGCGCGCTACCCGCAGCAGGCTCATGTTGGTTCTAATCCAGGTCTCGTGCTTGTGTGCCGGGAATCGAGGTTAGCCTGCATGAACGCCAGCGCCGGCGCGCGCAGTCGGGATGTTTTCGCCGCCTGCCGTAGATCATTGGCTACCGCTTCCTGGAACCCTCCATTGCCAGAGTTGACCAACAGCCTGTGCAGGAAGCGCCGCATTGCTGGGCGCCCGGCTCTTTAGCAAAGCTTTGCCAAGCGATTACCACCTCCGCAGCGTCCTCCGTCGGATTGCCCTCAGCCAGTCCGCGACCATTTCAGCGAGAGACGGCGAAGGCATCGCCTGCGCCTGGCCGTCGTTCGGCCCGGACGGTTCATTTCCGTTGTCGAGGAAAAAGTAGGACCGTCGGGCCGACATACCCTCGGGGCTCAGGGGTGTGTCCAAGTTCCTCAGCACTTGTTCGGGCCGCGGATTTTCGGACAGAATTAGGCGGCCAATTGCGTCAACAGGCCCTCGGGCAGGCTTATTAGCTGGTTTTCGCTCACGTCAGCCGATTGGAGCCTGGGCGAAAGCGCCTCGGGCAGACGGCGCCAACCGATTTTGGCTACGTTGAGAAAAGACTGGTCAGCCGATTGAAGGCATGTCGCGCACGGCTTAGTTCGCCGCAAGGAACGGTGAAGCCAAATGAAAAGGGGCCTGTCACGCGGACGGCCCCTGCCGGAACTTTGAAAATTGCTTCGGGATGAAATCTAGCCCCGGCAATAAAGAAATTAGCTCCAAATGCAGCCCAGGGGGATTCCGTAAAATCCCGGGGTACCCCCGCGCGAGCGGCCAAATGAAGAACGGCCCCAGCACCTCTGGGGGCCGAGGGCCGGTGCTGGGGCCGCTACTTGATCCGCCGATTTATCTCTTGGAGGTCGGCAGCTTCGATTTTGCGTCCTTCCCTGATCCTCCCGCAATAGCATGCGTGCAACAGTGTCCTAGTTTCCGTCCGCGGGTGTCATAATTAGGACAGCACCGACTCAATGGGCTCGGCGCGGCGGCGAGAGAATTGTCGAAAAATCGTATGGGCGTGTCGGAACCGGGCCCAGGTGATCGTCTTGAATCCAGGACGCGACGTATCCGGAGCATCGAAGTCATGGCCCCGAGAGCCAACTGGAAGGGCTTTCTGCGTCTGTCCCTCGTCACCTGCCCAGTGGCGCTCTATCGGGCCACCTGCGCTCTATCGGGCCACCTGCGCGTCTGAGAAGATTTCGTTCAATCAGCTCAACCGGTCGACGGGACACCCGATCAAATACCTCAAGGTCGATGCGGAGACCGGCTAGGAGGTGCCAAACGAGGACATCATCAAAGGCTACGAACTCGACAACGCCAGTACATCGCGGTCAGCAAGGAGGAGCTCGAGGAGATCGCGCTGGAGTCGACCCGGACCATCGAGATCGACGAATTCGTCGACAAGGCCGACATCGACCCGCGCTACCAGATCCGCCCCTATTGTCTGCAGCCCAACGTCAAGGTCGGGCACGAGGCCTTCGCGGTGATCCGCGAGACCGTCCGCGAATGGACAAGGTCGCGATCGGCCGCGTGTTGCTGACCAGCCGCGAGCACATCATGGCGCTCGAGCCGCTCGGCAAGGGGCTCGTCGGCACGCTGCTGCGCTATCCGTACGAAGTGCGACCGGAGCAGGAGTATTTCGACGACATCCAGGCGGTGAAGCTGACGAAGGACATGCTCGATCTGGCCAAGCGCATCTTGAACCAGCCGCCCGCTTCGAGCCCGAGAGTTCGAGGACCGCTACGAAGCCGCGCTCATCGACTTCATCAATCGAAAGCGCGCCGGAAAGCCCATCACCCCCGAAGCAGCGGCCGGCAGCGGACAACGTCGTCAACTTGAGGAGGCGCTGCGGCGGAGCGTCGGCGGTGCCTCCGCCGGGACCACCTCGAAGAGCCCGGCCAAGAAAGGCCGATAGCCGGGAAGAAGTTGGCGAGGGAAGCCGCGGTGAGGAAGCCAGCAGCCAGGCCGCAGCGGAAGTCGGCCTGAGGCCATATGGGAGAGGCGCATGGATATGAAGGAAGCCTCGGCAATGACGGAAGCCTCCGGACTGACGGACGAGGAGGGCGACATCGAGCAGAGTTTTGTGGCCCGGCCGATTGGCCAGACGGAGCCGCGACCGAGCCGAAGCCCGCTGCATTCGCTCTCGTCCGGTATGGCGATGCGCGGGGCCGAGCAGTTGCGCAAGGTGACCGTGAAGTCCCCATTGCAGTCGCTTCTCGTCGCGTTCCTGCTCGGGGTTTGGGTCGCGCGCCGGCGGTAGGGATCCGTGGGCGAGTGAAGCTCGAGACGTCTCAGACCTCGCTGGGCTTCTACGATCTTGCGATCGCGAGCGCCCTCGATGAAGGCGGCGCTGGAAGCCTGGGGAGCGGGCAGCAAGCTCTATCACCAAGGCGTTGCCACGGTAACGGACGCCCCGACGTGGTCTTGACCACGGCAAAGCCGGGCGTCGTCCTCAGGCGGCCCGCGGGATCGAACGGGCACCTCGCCAAACAATCCGGGCTGCCGACCCGCTCCGGGCGACCATGACGGTCGCGGACGCCCAAAGCGCCGTCCGAAACCGAAGAAGGGAGCGTCTCCCAAGATCAGCGAAAAGGCCGCCCGGAAGGCCGCATTGGTATTCGAGAGGGAGCAGGCAAGACAGCATGCCGAGCGCCGCCGTGAAGAATCCGCGAGAGCAAGAGACCGTAAGCGGCGGGACAAGGGGGCGCGAAGGCGCGGGAGGCATTCGGCGGGCATGAAGCTAAGGCGAGGCGAAGGCGGGCGTGCGGCACTCGACAGACGAACCGAAGACGAGAAGGCTCGCTGGGAGAAGCAGAACAGAAAATCGATGCCGCCCTGCGTCGGACGCGGGAATAGCGCCAGAGTGTCATCTACGCTCGCTGCGCGGGCTGGTCACTCGACTCGCTCAAGTAAGCAATGAACGGAACGACCCACGTCGCCGAAGCATGCCCCAGCAGAACCATCGTCACGACAGCCTGCGTGAGCATCATGCTGACCTCCGCAACCGCATCGCGAGGCCGCCGGGGCGAGGCGGATCGTCATCGTCGCCGTCGAGCTTGCGCAACGCGGCCAGGATATCTGCGAGCCGGATGGTGTGGCCGATGCCGGGGATCTCGCGCAGGGCGGGGCAGGATTCGACGGCGTACATGTCGGATGCCCATGACGACAGGATGATCCGCTTCTCCGGGACCGAGAGCCTGTTGTCGCTCAGGACATCCCCCGGAAACGCATAGTGCGCGGCTGGATGAAAGAGCAGATTGAGATCGCCGGTATTCGTGTTGGCGTTAATCATCGGTTGACTCCCTTATACGCTCCTTTCCTCGGGACTGGTTTTCAGTGAGTTCGGGGCGGCGGTGACCGCCGCCCCGATGGTCTTTACTGCGCGTTGATCGCGATGCGCTTGACGTCCGCCCGCGGGGTCTCGGATTTCGGCAGCGAGATGGTCAAGACGCCGTTCTTGAATGACGCCTCGGCCTTGTCCTCGTCGACGTCATCGAGCGCGATCTGCCGCTGGAACGAGCCGTAGTGGCGCTCGGTAAAGTATTTGCCTTCGTCCTTGCGCTCGCTCTTCTTCTCGCCGCGGACGGTCAGCACGCCGTTCGCGATTTCGATCTGGACGTCCTTCTCCGTCATGCCGGGAAGCTCGGCCGAGATCGTCAGCGCCTTGTCGGTCTCGCTCAGTTCGATCTTCGGCCAGCCGAATTGCCCTTCCATGAGCGGTGATAAACCTGTGCCGCCGAAGCCGCGGAAGACGTCGTCGAATAGACGGTTCATCTCGCGATGCAGCGTCATGAACGGATCGTAGTTGCCGCGCGTGGGCGCGAGCTCCTGGTTCCGCGACCAGGGAATGAGATCACGAATTGCCATGGTTTTCTCCTTCATTGCATGAGGGAAGGGAGCGCGGCGGCGCTGGCGCGCGCCGCCGTCGCCCCTCGACCGGGCGTCAGGCCGCCTTCTTCTGCTCGATCTGCGACGGAGATCCGCCGCTTCCGATCTGGATCCGGCGCGGCTTCATGGCCTCCGGCAGTTCGCGGACCAGATTGACGATCAGCAAACCGTCTCGGAAGGAAGCCTCCTTCACTTGGACGTAGTCGGCAAGATTGAACACCCGCCGGAATGGGCGGGCGGCGATGCCCTGATACAGATATTCGCCGCTCGCCTTCTCGGGCTTGCTGCCCTCGATGGTGAGCGTGTTCTGCCCGGCCGTTACGGTGACGTCGCCGGCGCCGAAGCCGGCGACGGCGAGCGAGATCCGGTAATGGTCCTCGCCAAAGCGTTCGATGTTGTAGGGTGGGTAGTGGTCCTCGGTCGCTTGGCGCAGCGTGCCTTCGACGAGGTCGGCCAAGTGGTCGAAGCCGATAGTGGAGCGCCATAGGGGCGCGAAGTCAAACGTGGTCCTCATAACCAAGTCCTCCAAAGAGCAAGATGGATACGAAGGAGCGCAGGACAGGGGTTTCGGACAGATCCGAAGACCCGAACCGGCGCCCGTGCCGGACCCGTTGAAGGCGCCCCGGCACACCGCTCTCGCGGCGAAAATGACGTAGAAAAGCAAGAGGCTGTTTCAAGAGGGGAGCGCAAAAAAATCGCAGCCATTGGGCGCGGCGTGTCGCCCCTGCGCCACCTTTCCGAAGGACTTGCAGACGCGACGAGAGGCATCTTGACAGCCAATCGCGTCCGAATATTTTTGCGCCGGGAGATCTCTTTCCCAGGTTCCGCAACACCTAAAAGGACCGTGACGACCGTCAGGAGAGACGACGTTGCTCAACGAAGATCTGGCTCGCATCCGTGCGCATCGCAACAACAGTCACCGCTATCGACGGCTGCTTCGGACGAAGCTGTCGGAGCTGGAACGTCAGTTCATCGAAAGGCGACTCGCCAAGGAGCAGACCGCGCTCGATGCTCTGGCCGCCGCAACCTTCCCCGTCACATTCACGCTTCCGAAAGGCCAGGCGTCCGCAACGATGGGGCCGAGCGATGAGCGACGTCCGCGACCTTCTTATCCGAGGCGGCGAAAAGGTCATCTGACACCATCGCTTGCTGCCGGCGAGTGCCAAGGGCCGGATCCGTTGTGCAAGAGGTAGGTCTTGATCGAGCCGATGTACTTGGGTGGGCTATGGCCGCCCGGATGGTGCCACCGCGAAAATCTGTTCAGCTTCGCCTAATCCGCATCTAGATAACATCTCGCGCCCGCACGGAGCTTGGCTACGGTATGATAGCCGAAGCAATGATTCGGCGGCCAGATCTGGCCTTGACCCCAAGTCCGCGCCGCCGTAGCGCCCCGTCCGAAAGGGCGGGGCGCTTTCCTTTTGCATATGTCCTTGCTGGCGTTTCTCACAGGGCATCGGATGGGTACGCCGCAACTGTATACTGTCAAACAGGCCTTGGATCGTTGGTCGCGAGCGGTATTGTGGATACGGATGCAGGCCTTCGACCGCGGGCGCGGCAGAATGTCGTGTTCGAACTCGGCTTCGTTATCGGAAAGTTTGGGGCAGCCAATGTGGCTGCGCTTATGAAGTCGACGGTGGAGAAGCCATCTGACCTTGAGGGCATTGCCTATGTTCCCTAGGGCCCGGGTACTTCCTGGAAGACTGAGCACGCACGCGAAATGCATCATATGAAAATCCCCTTCGATACCAAGGCTGTTCTTGCAGCTTGGGTAAGCCTCGATCGTGCATCAATCTGAAGAATGCCCCGACGTGATCGATGCCGGCGATGAGGCCGGTGACAGGGTCCTGGCTTTGCTCGGTGTTAAACCAGTCCAGATACGCCTTTATCTCGGTTGAACACGCTTGGCAGCCGCGCTTCAAGGTGAACGTGTTCGCGGCCGAGGGCCCCGACACCACCTGCTTTGGGCCCGCCTGTTCGGTGCGCCAGCGGATCATTTCGATCATCGTTCTGTCGCCGCTCGCCATGACCAAGGCCGCTTCCAGTCGGCTTCGCGAAGTTCAAGATTCGAGATCGCTGCTTCGCCTGCGCCAGCTGCCGACGGAGCCTTTACGGCTTCGGCCATATCGGCCCTCGCGATCGCGCAGGTCACATATCGAAGCCCGTTGTCGACTTTGGCGACGCCAAAGCATCCGTCTTGCAGCATCAGTTTGTCCGAATTCACGACAGGCGGACTTCACGTCCCGCGCCTAATGCGACCTCCCAACAATGGAAAGGTTGCAATTGGCGCCGACCGGAGCGGCCAGTCCGTATCATCACGGGCTCCTCTTCCATCCGTGCGGCGGATTGCGCTAGCCTGCAATTTGGAGGAAACAGGCAGTGGCGAGCAGATTTGAGCGGATCGACGCTTTCGCACGGCCGCCGATCCTGCCGCGCCTTCGCCGTGTGCAGGCATGGCGCCGCGTCCGGCTGCAGCGCCTCCTATCTGATCCCAACATCGCACAGAATGATCCGGGAAGGCTCAAGTCCATCAAAGCCGCACAAAATTACATGGCCGTCTCCGTGCGTGTCAAAGCCATCCTTGCCGGGATCATCGATCGCTAGGGGTCCGCCGGGAGCGGCGCGCTGTCGAGTGCGCGAGCAGTCACCGCATGCGCCGCCTCGTAATATGCAGTGATCTCGCACTCTTCTAACACTTCGACCCGTTTGGTTTCCGGAAATTGACAGCGGGACCGTCGACCGAGATTGCTGGGGCGTAGCTTTGACGCGCGCATCCGTGTGACGGCAGCGCGCTTCCGTTCTGGAGGCAGCCTCGGTATTGGCCCACTCGCTTCAAGCTTTGCCAACGCGGCAAGTACGATGCCGGTTGCGAGTTAGCCTTCACACCATCTCCTCAGCGCCTCTATGGCGTTCTCCAAAGCCTTTTCATGGCATAGTCTCCACGGGCGGCCTGCGGAAAAGCGCGCGGGCGGCTGGAGGGGCCACCCGCGCTAGTTCGCGCTTCGAAGAGGCTTTGCTGTCTCATGGGGGTTGCGCGAGTATATGAGCAGCCGAGCCATACATGCCTCAGCAACCAGCGTGCCAAACCATCGTACCGGCATTCCGCTTGAACAGAGACAAGACGCTGCGCTTTCAACCCGGTCCCCGAACAGCTGTTTGCGCCTTGATTGCAGTTCCCACATGCATGTCATCGACCGGACACAGCTGAGCGAGATCAGACGTGCAGGGATGCAACGGCGCCACGCAGCGCCGATGACCGTTAATGCAAGTCTTTCATCGTGTCGAAACTGCCAGCAAAACGCTTGCCGGCGCTGCCGGTGCTTGCGGGGGCGCCACGAACGACATGAAGCCGCTGTAAATAGGGCGGGGTGCAAACATCACGACGTTCGCAAGTCGGAAAGAGAACAAAACCCACACAAAACAACGCGAACTGTGGACCATTTTCTGGCACGAAGAATGCAGCCCTCGACATGCCTAGGGGCGCCCTCCCTTGGGCATGGCTACCATCGCAACTTGAGGCCGTGGCTGGCCACTTGAGGTTAGCGGCGCGTGACATCGACGAGGGACAGTTGCCTGTGCAGGACACACGCAGGCACCTGCGTCACGTCGCCGCTAACTTCTGTCCGCGGCCACGGCCGATCAATGGTTGGTTCGCTTGCGTCGATAAAGAACGTATGGTCCGTCCGATCATCGCATGGTTGGCGGCGTGCGGCTGGGGGACGGAGGTAACCGATGTTGATGTTGTAATCGAAGGCGGCCAGAAGACGGCGACGCGTTTGCACTATCGGCGGGGCAGGCGAAGATCGCGCCATCGATCGGACCGAACGGTATCTTGTGTTCGTGAGCAACGGGTCAGTGACGTCAGATACGAGATGCGGTTTCGCACCTGCGATTCACACAGAGTATTCCGCACATTCTCGACACTTCGCGCGTCATAACGGCTTTGTTGGCTACATTAATGCCCAGTTCATGCCGCGCATGATGACCGATCGACCGAAAGTCGTCCCGACGGGATCGGGCAACCTCGCCTTCATCGGCCAGTTCTTCTGCGAGATTCCCGACGACGTTGTCTTTACCGTCGAGTATTCCGTGCGCTCAGCGCAGACTGCATCTTCAGCTTGCTCGACTGGCTCCCCCTTTTACAAGGGCAAGCATGATCCTCGCGTCCTCTTCGATGCCTGGAAGACGCTGCACCGCCATTGATCAACGGAACGGCCAACGACTATGGGACGTGTGAACGACAAGGTCATTCTGGTGACCGGCGGAGCTCGCGGAATGGGGGCCGCTCATGCGCGCCTGCTGGTGGCTGAGGGGGCCAGGGTCGTCATCACCGATATTCTTCATACAGAAGGAGAGGCTCTCGCGGCTCAACTTGGCAATTCCACCGTCTATGTGCCTCAGGACGTTACCGAACCGAAGCAGTGGGCCGAGGCAGTCGCAAGCGCCGAGGCGCGCTTCGGCGCGCTCCACGGGTTGGTCAACAACGCCGCGATCGCCAACATAGCCCCTATCGAGCAGTTCTCGCTTGATCAGTGGAACAAGACCCTTGCCGTCAATCTAACCGGCGTATTCCTCGGAATGCAGGCAGCGCTACCGGCCATCCGGCGCGCGGGCGGAGGTTCGATCGTCAACGTCTCGTCAGTCGAGGGGCTGCGGGGCAGTCCCGGACTCCACGCCTATGTCGCTTCGAAGTTCGGCGTGCGGGGCATAACCAAGTCTGCTGCTCTGGAAGCTGCGGCCTCGGGAGTCCGCATCAACTCGATCCATCCCGGCTTCATTGCCAGCCCGATCACCGAGAGCTTCGAATCCTCCCTCTTCCCCATTCCACTCGGGCGCGCAGCCGAGCCGCAGGAAGTGTCGCAGGTCGTCTTGTTCCTGCTCAGCGACGAGTCCAGCTATCTTACCGGTTCCGAGATTATTATCGATGGAGGTCTGACGGTCGGCGTCCCGCGCAAATCCCTGGCGCCCGAGAACCTCTTTTGATGAGCCCAACTGATTGCCCAATCTAGTCGGATAGAATGCTGCGAAGTATCATGGTAGCCGAAAACGAAGCTTTTGCCCGCCCTCGCAAACCCGAAGGTGTAGACAACAAGACTGCGCGGTTCGTCGGTCTGGGCCTGGCGTCGCTTTCCGGCGTGGCCTCCTGATCCGCGATGCCCAGATACGTGACCGGATCACCATCCTCCAACGGCTGAAGATACCCGGTGGGCTCTTCGTGGTCCGGGGTGGCGCGAGATGGAGGATCGCTTCGAGTGCCTCTGGGACCTGTTCCGATCGATTTCGTCGCGGGGACTGGAAGGTGGCGTGTACTCGAGAGTTCTACTGGTTGAACAAGGATAATCGGAACTACTCGCTGCGGCGGGCGATGGCGAACCAGCAACAGGATGCGCGCACCGCGGCGCAAGGACGTGTTCTCAGACCGCTCCGAGATGCAGTATCCGTAACGTCGTCGGCCGTCGCTATACAGCCCCGGCCGCGGATGAAGCAGAGTAGGTCGGGTTCCTGGTTCACGCGTGGTGGGGCGCTTGCCTTACCGCAGATGATGGCGGTGGTTTGAGATGATCCAATACTCTCGAGCCTTCGCTGAACGACTTCGACCAGAATTTCTCGGCGAAGTCCAAGTGGCACTTCAGTAGCTCGGCGGGAGTTTTGGACTCGGCAAGATTTCTCAGAAAGGTGGCCTGATCGTGCAGAGAGGAGGCAGCCAAACTCAATACGTCCTTTAGTGCCGTAGCGAACAGGTGTCCCGTCGCTTCGATCGATTTTTGCCATTCCGGAAGAATTAATGGAATGCGTGGTGCCGCTGCCGCAGGTTCTCCAACGTCATCGGCGGCGTCGCCCGATATCTGCCCCAGTCCGGGCTCTGGACGTGCCCGCCGTTCGCGTTTCTCGTCTTCGGTTATATTTGCGTTCATCCGACGTCTCCCGGCCTGAAACGGAGATTGCATGACGCTAAGTCGTTCGCTGCTCAGTTTCGATCATCAACCTTCAAAAGGTACCACAAGCTCCAACATGTCATGCCTACCTCCTTTGGTACTGCAGATCGCAATGCTGATTGCGCGCATCCCCGGCGCCGCGGCTGAGACCGCGGCAAGCTCGTTGAGGATGAGCGCCGGCTGGCGTAGACCGCCGGGACCGCCAAAGGTGGTAAGTCGTACGTCGATGCGCTTTGCCGAGATCGCGGTTGGCATTGCCCGTCATCAGGCTCGCATCGATCGCGAACCTCTCGTGCTTGGTGAGGCCTGCGACCATGCTGCCATCCAGGCTGCAACCATGCGATCGAAAATATAGCTCAAGATCCTGCTCTCGTCGCGGCTTGGCGGGGCGTCACCCTGCGATGACCGGCGGTGCTGCAGCGAGCGCGGAAACGATAACATGTATAGGGGTGCGAGGCAGCTCACGGGTATCCTCCATTGATCGCCTAGTTGATGCTCACAGAGGAGTCAATCCGAGGCCGTGATCCTATAGTTTCTCGATCGAGCTTTGACAGAGGAGCTCGTCAGCTTTTTAGACAGGAGCGTCTCATTCCGCACGCAGCTCGTTCACTCGCCGCGCCAGACGGTTGTCACGCATCCACCTTATTGAGCCCCTTCGTAAGTGCGTGGCGATCCCTCGGAAAAGAAGGCATGGCATCGAGATGTTCAACGTCCAGACCAGGTGAGCCAGGGCCGCTGGCTGCTGGAATGCTGTACAGCGGCCGCTTCTTGTAGCGCCCCGTGCGCTGCCGGCACGTGTTGTCCCCGGGGACGTCGCCCGAGGCGTTTCCAAGCAGCCATGCCTGTTGTTACAACAAGCATCGCAAATTTAGAGGGTTTCATCGTCTTGTTCGATGATTTCTAGAGCACGAGCTTGCCGGTTGCACTTTATGCGCCACGTTGGCAGCCTAGCCGTTGATCAAACCTGTCGCGCCGAATGTCGAGCGTCGTTGAGCGCATCAGTTCATCCCGGTCGGTGCTGCAAATTGAAGCCGATGCGATCGAGGTATCGGTGGCGTCCGCGAGTCTAATAAGAGACTAGCCTGGTAACCGAAGGGGACAGCGACATCGCGATAGAAGAGGATGCCAAGTGAGGATAGTAGATTGAAATACTCAACTATTGCGTTTGGCTGCTCTCAGCATCTACACATTCCACTACCATGAGCCGCGGGCG
Organism: Bradyrhizobium sp. B124; assembly: GCF_038967635.1. Taxonomy (NCBI): domain Bacteria; kingdom Pseudomonadati; phylum Pseudomonadota; class Alphaproteobacteria; order Hyphomicrobiales; family Nitrobacteraceae; genus Bradyrhizobium; species Bradyrhizobium sp. B124. The sequence goes on from NZ_CP152413.1 coordinate 7,519,198, forward strand.
CATCGGCTGCGGACTCCAAGAGTTTGCGATCGCGAAGGGCGTCCACAACGCCTCGGAGAACGTCGCAGGGCATCTTAATGAGCAGTGGAGAACCGATGTGAGTGCACCCGCGTGGAATCAGCTCAGTATTGGAATTGAACCGGACGCACATCGGCGTCATTCGACATGCGCTGTGGTCGCAGGTCTTCTTAGACTGCTCCGCTGCGAGAACATAACAAAACCTGCCCGACGCGTCTCCAGTGATATCTCTTTCACGCCAATGAGTGGTTCGTTAATAGCTCGATCAATATCGTTCTATGCGTGCATTCAGGGCGAACCTTGGCAGAAGCGCAGGGCGGCCGCTGAGATCGCTCGTCGAGGCCGGCCTTATCTTTAAGACGCAAATCGAGCGGCTTGAGGCCGCCGCTTTCGGGGGTGTCATGTCTTCCGTCGTCCGCATGCTCCATATTGGCTTGAACCTTCATGGCGCAGGCGGTCACTCCGCCGCGTGGCGTTGGCCGGGTACGAATCCAAGCGCCTTTTTCGACATCGAACATTACGTCCACGCTGCGAAGCTTGCGGAGCGCGGTCTGCTGGATGCCGTATTCCTGGCGGATACCCCCGCAATACCTTCTGACATCACCCGCCAGCCGCCACTCAACGGGCTCGAGCCTACGCTGGCTCTCGCTGTGATCGCCCGCGAGACGGAGCGGATCGGACTCATCGCGACCGCGTCGACAACCTACAATGAGCCATACAATCTGGCCCGGCGTTTCCAATCGCTCGATGTCATCAGCGGTGGCCGTGCCGCCTGGAACGCGGTCACGACGTCGAGCCCGGCGACGGTAGCGAACTTTGGTGGTCACCAGGTCGGACGCGCGGATCGCTACAAGCGCGCTGAGGATTTCGTCGAGGCCGTCCGTGCTCTTTGGCTGAGCTGGGGCGGGCGGACCATCATTGCCGACCAGGCTGCGGGGCTTTATGCAGATCAGAGCCAATTCAAGCTACTCGATCCTAATCAAAATGCTTTCGGCATCCGAGGTCCGCTTACCCATCCCGGTTCGCGTCAAGGTCACCCGATCATCGTTCAGGCTGGAGGTTCGGACTACGGCTTACGGCTTGCCGCGCGCAGCGCCGATGTCGTGTTTGCGGCAGCCGGGGATTTGACGACGGCGCTGCGGGAGGCAGAGCGCCTGCGCGCTCTCTCTCATCAATTCGGCCGCCGCGTGGCTCCGCTCATCCTGCCCGGTCTTGTTACCTGCATCGGCGGCACCGAGAAAGAAGCGCAACGTCGAAAAAAGGAGCTGGACGACTTGCTTGATCTACAGCACGCCATCGTCGCTCTCGCACGTAGCATGGACGTGCCGGTCGAGAAGCTCAGTCTCGACGAGTCCATTCCCGAGGAGATTTTGCCTGATCCGAACGATGTTCCGTTTTCAGTCGGTCACCATCGCACGATTGAATCTCTGGCACGTCAAGGCCGGACGGTTCGCGAGATCATCAGTAGCGTCCAAGCTTTTGGTCATCGCTTGTTCGTGGGCGCGCCCGAGCAGATCGCCGATTCGATTGAGACATGGTTCCACGCTGGCGCAGTTGACGGTTTCAACATTATTCCAGATGTGCTGACGGACGGCGCACCGGCCTTTGTCGAGCATGTCGTGCCCGTCCTCCAGAAGCGCGGGCTGTTCCGTACCGAATATCGGGGAGAGACATTGCGCGAGCATTTCGGGATTCCCCTCAACGTTGAACCCGCAAACATGGCGAGTACTTCGGCGCACTGACGCTGCACTCGTCCACATTCATTGCTTTGGAGCTTGGTTATGTCTGTCTTGGATGCAAAATCATCGAGGCGTTTCACCGCCCAGTCGAACAATCGTGGAAGGAAGGCGGCGGCTATCCTGTTCGTGCTCGCAAGCCTGTCACAGTTGGTGCCCAGCAGCCATGCCGAAGAGGCATCAGCCGGCAATGTGAAGCGAGGAGGCATTATTCGTTACGGGCATTTTCAAGAGCCGCCTTGCCTGTTCGGAGGATGGGTGCAGCAATGGTATCTTCAACGCCAGTACAGCGACAATTTGGTCGCTCGGAGTGAAGACGGCAAGATTGTGCCTTGGCTGGCTGAGGCGTGGACAATCTCCGACGACAAAATGACGTACACGTTCGAGATAAGGCCGAATGTGAAATTTACCGATGGGACGCCCCTCGATGCCCAAGCCATCGCTGACAATATCAACGGATGGCTCAGCAACAATCCGGATCTTCGCAATCCGACCGCTGCTCCTTATCTTAATGACAGCTTTGAATCGGCAAAGGCAATCGCGCCTCTGAGGCTGCAAGTAACCTTGAAGGTGCCGTTCCAGCCGTTGCTCAATGTGTTCGCCCAATCCTCACAAGGCATTTTGTCGCCAACTTCGCTCAAGCGTGGCCTTGCTGTGAATTGCGAAAAGCCGGTCGGCTCAGGTCCATTCATCGTCGACAAGTGGCACCATGGGAGGGAAGTCACCTTCCGCCGCAATCCCGATTACAATTCGGCACCCGCCACTGCGAAGCACCAGGGTCCGGCTTACGTTGACGGGATCAGCTGGAAGTTTCTGCCGGATCAGACTGTCCGATATGGCTCGCTGATCACGGGCGAGACCGACGCCATTTACGACATCCCGGCTATCGCATGGAAAGACGCCAACTCCCGCTTCCCGGTATTACGGCACATTACGGGCGGCACCCCTTTGCGCCTGGCGTTGTATACGGCCAGGTCCCCTTTTGATGACGTGCTCGTCCGCCAGGCCTTTGCCTATTCTGCTGATCGAAAGGCCGCGGTCGGCTCGTCTTTTCTGGGTTCTCTGCCATTTGAAGGTAATGGTGCGCTAAGCCAGAGCTCGCCGGAATACGTGCGCGAGTTGGGGCAATCCTATTCGTACAATGTTCGAAAAGCCAATGAGCTTCTGGATCAGGCGGGTTGGACTGAGCGCAATCATGACGGCGTTCGCGTCAAGAACGGCAGTCCACTCATCGTGCGCATTTCCTATTCGAGCGCTTTTTTGAAGCCCGATGGCGAGCAGGCCTTGCAGGTTATCCAGCAGCAGGCAAGGACGGCCGGCTTTGACGTACGTCTTCAGCCCACTAATCCGGCTGATTTCTTCGCCGGAAAAAACCTTGGCCCCAATGATTATGAGGTCGTGCTTCTCTATTGGGTTGCACCCGGCGCTGAGATATTCCGAGTTTCATGGAAGCCCGACCGGAATGGCGAGCCCAATCGCTTTAATCCGTCACGCTACCAGGATCTGACACTTTGGGATGTCATCCGGAAAGCGGAGCAGGAGTTCAACAAGGCTGAACGTACTGCCCTCTATCAACAGGCGGAACGGAAGATCGTAGATGAGGCTCCTGTTATTGGCCTCACAGTGCTGGACGTGACTTTGGCGACCAGCCCAAATCTAGAAGACGTCTGGCTGGACCGCGGATCAGTCGGCGAACCTGTCTTCTACGACGCTCATTTTGCCGACAACAAATGACGCCGTGAAGATTGTAGCCCCTCGTCCGATTGTTTGGTTCGCGCGCCGGATGCTGTCCGGTGTGGTCGTGGTGTGGGCTGCCGCAACTTTCACGTTCCTGATCCAGTGCCTGCTGCCCGGCGATCGCGCCCAGATCATCATCAACGTGACCAGTGGTAACGTCGGCCCGGCGCCTCCGGCAGAGCTTGCGGCAATCAATGCGAAATACGGCTTTGATCGGCCGCTCGTCATTCAATACGTCAAATACCTATGGCGAATCCTGCATGGCGACCTTGGCGAATCATATCAGCAGCATCGGCCCGTCGCGGGGATCATCGCAGAACAGATTGGTCCCACGATTGTTCTAGCTATTGCTGCTCTGCTGGTCGCATGGGCTATCGCTATCCTGACGACCCTGCTCATCGCGGGCAGAGACAACATATGGTCGAAGCTGCTCAGCGGCACACAAGTCTTTTTGGCAACCGTACCACCTTACTGGCTAGCTACAATCCTGCTGGTTGTGTTTGCGGTAAAAATGCGCATTTTTCCGGTCGTTGGTGGAAATTCGCCGATAGGACTCGTTCTTCCAACACTCGCGCTGGCTCTAGAACTGTCGGGGTTTTTCGGACAGGTCGTTCTGAATGAGTTCACACGCGTACTCGAGCAGCCCTTCGTTACGTCCGCGCGGGCGCGAGGTATGAGTGATTTTGGCGTCAGGCTTCGTCATGTCCTGCGCCACGCGGCATTGCCGGGCATTACTTTGTCAGGTTGGGCGCTCGGCAAGCTTCTTTCGGGTGCAATTTTGATCGAGGTGGTTTTTGCCCGCCAAGGCCTGGGTGGGGTCCTTGTCGCGGCGACGTCCTCACGAGACGTTCCGGTAGTCTCGGGGGCTGTTTTGATTTCTGCGGGCCTATTCGTCATTGCCAGTGCGGTTGTCGATCTGGCTTACCGGATTGTCGATCCGAGGATCAAATTGACATGAGCATGTCCGCCGAAGTCACCGTGCCGTGGCCACTCAAAGACGTCCTGGCAATCGTGCGTAACATTCCCTTCCGAGTTTCCGTCTCTCTCATCATCATTGGCTTTTTTGTCGTCGCGGCCATGGCGCCAAAGGTGCTGCAGACGCACGATCCCTTCGCTATTGATTTGATATCGTCATTGCAATCCCCATCGATTGCCCACTTGTTGGGGACGGATCAATCGGGCCGAGATCTTTACTCTCGAATAGTCGAGGGGGCCGGCCAATCCCTCGCCATTGGACTTGGTGCCACCGCGCTGAGCATGTCCATTGCACTGATTCTCGGCGTCGCCGCCGCACTTTCTGGTGGCGCACTCGACAACTTCCTCAGCCGGATTTTCGACGTGCTCTTCGCAATTCCCACGCTCTTTCTCGCCCTCGTGTTCGTGACTGTATTTGGGCCTTCGGTATTGACTGAGGTTATAGCCGTTGGAATCGGCACAGCACCGGGTTATGCGCGCATGATCAGGGGTCAGGTCCTTTCTATCAAGGGAACGGCGTATGTGGAGGCCGCCAAGGCGCTAGGGCATTCGTTTCCACGAATCGTCTGGACGCATATCCTTCCCAACGCGATGAGCCCGCTGACAGCAATGATGACGCTCGGCGTCGGTCAGGCCATTATCTGGGCCTCGGGCCTTGCTTTTCTAGGCCTTGGCGTCGTGCCCCCGGAGCCCGAATGGGGCGCGCTGCTAAATGCCGGACGCAATTATGTGATCTATGCGTGGTGGCTCGAGATCATACCGGGCCTGGCCGTGATGGCGTTTGCCCTCAGCGTCACCGTTGTCGGTCGCTATCTTCAGGACCGTCTGGAAGGAAAAAGCTGAATGTTGCAGATTTGTCCCAAGCTTGCCTCGCGGCAGGCAGACCTTCTCACGGTCGATTCGCTGCGTGTTTCGTTCAGGCCGGACATCGCTGAGAAGGCGGTCGTGCGCAGTATGTCCTTCTCGCTCCAACCGGGGCGGTGTCTCGCGATCGTCGGTGAATCCGGCTCAGGCAAGAGCGTGACCGCGCGGGCTCTCGTGGGTCTCGCTGGTCGTCACGCGAATGTCTCTGCACGCCAACTCAGCTTCGACGGGACGGATCTGATCGGCCTTAACGATCGTGCCTGGCGGCGCATCCGTGGCAAGGAGATTGGCTTCGTACTGCAGGATGCACTCGTCTCGCTTGACCCGCTTCGGCAGATCGGAAAGGAGATTGGTGAGGGCCTGCTGCTCCATGGTGTCGTATCATCACGTGAGGAGTTCGCCAGGCGTGTCGTTGCGCTCCTCGAGCTCGTCGGTGTCCCTGAGCCCGGGATCAAGGGCCGGCAACTGCCGCACCAATTATCCGGCGGCCTGCGCCAACGGGCTCTCATTGCTGCAGCACTTGCGCTCGATCCACGCATCCTCATCGCGGACGAGCCGACTACCGCACTTGACGTGACGGCGCAAGCTCAGGTGCTGGCACTGCTCGAGGAGACCAAGACGCGGGGCAAGGCCCTGATCTTGATCAGCCATGATCTGGCAGTGGTCTCCCGCATGGCGGATGAGATTTTGGTCATGCGTCAAGGCGAGGTCGTCGAGCGCGGCGCGGCCGGCCAGATATTCGACGATCCACGGCACCCCTATACTCGTCAGCTTCTAGACGCGGTGCCATCAGGTCGCCGGCGCGGCTCACGACTTTCTGCGTCGAGTGTTGCCTTTCTGCCCAAGCCGCAGGCGCGCCCACCGGTACAATCCTTGGTGAAATCTCGTCCCGTCGTGCTGAGAGCGACTGGGCTGGTGAAGCGTTTCAAAAGGCCGGATGGTACTCTGCGAGCAGCTGTCGACGGCGTCTCCTTTGAACTGCGATCGGGCGAGACTTTAGGCATCGTGGGCGAGTCCGGATCAGGGAAGTCAACGATAGCGCGAATGGCACTGGCGCTTGAGGTGCCCGACGAGGGAGCCGTTCTGTTTGAAAGCCGGGCTTGGACCACGCTCGCCGAACGCGAGCGCCGGGGTCGGCGCCGGTCGATGTCGATCATCTACCAAGATCCTCTTAGCTCCTTTGATCCACGTTGGACGGTCGGACGCATCATATCCGACAGCCTCGCAAGCGACGTCGAGACAAGGCGCAAGCGGGACGAGCGCGTTGTTGAGCTGCTCGATCTGGTCGGACTGTCCTCGGCCCTGCTGGATCGGCGGCCGCTCGAGCTCTCGGGCGGTCAGCGTCAGCGCGTTGCGATCGCTCGCGCGATCGCTCCAAGGCCTAGCGTGATCGTCTGCGATGAACCGGTTTCGGCGCTCGACGTCTCGATCCAGGCGCAGGTCTTGGACCTGCTTGGCTATCTGCAGGACCACCTCGGCATGAGCTATCTCTTCGTCTCGCATGATCTCGGTGTTGTCCGCCATCTTAGCGATCGCGTCATAGTTATGCGCGACGGGCGAATCGTCGAGAGCGGCACGACTGAAGAGATATTCCTTAATCCGCGGTCTGAATATACCAAAGGTCTCATCGCCGCCATGCCACGGCTTATGCGCCGCAGCGAGGCCGGCCATTCAGCCACTATCTTCGAAGAAGGCATTGCATGAAATGCGTCGCATTTCGATGTGTTTAGGATGATGGTCGATTTCGGATCGCGGAGACCGCTCGGCGCACCTTGCGCGTCGGTTTGCTCATGATCGCGTGCTCCAGGTAATCTTTCAGTCTAAGACGGCCTGTGATCACGAGTTCCCATTGCGCGGGCCGCTCCCCGCACGCGGAGCTGGGCTGGTCGCATTCGAAGATGCGGCAACCGTCAAGTCGGTGATCCGGACGTGTCGAGTTGGAATTCCTCAATTGTCTGCCCGCAAGGCCTCGCGTCTCTCGCTTTCTTGCGACCGAGCTCGGGACCGTTGCTTTTACCAGAGCCTTGCGATTGATGGTGCGGTCTCTGACAACGACACCCTTTATGTCAGGTTCGAAACACCGGGCTCATTTGCCGATCTTCAATTTCCTGACGCCTATTCAGCCGTTTGGTTGCGACTGATGCGACTGGCACGGTCGTTGCTATCGAAATGAGGTAACGCCGAGTAAGGGCGGAGTGCAGCACAAAATGAACGGTTACCTCCGGCCCGCCAGTCGTGACCCCATTCTGAGAGAGAAACAAGCTCGTGCTCGGCCGCCAGAGTTCTCGCAATCGGTTGATGGAGGGCGTTGTGGCTTTGCCTAGGAGAGCCGCATCGAGACAGATTGCACTTTTCAGGCGTGTTGGGATTGTCAAACGACCGCCGCGAAGATCACTTGTCGCTTGCGTTTCAAGCGCAGCTGCCACGCCTGTGTCACCGTACTGAACCTCGCGCGCGTTACGCACCCTGAATCAATGGGTACGTGAACATTGGCTGCAGAACCTTACCTGAAGCGGGGTGATCCGAACGAGAGATGGAGGCGTTGTCTGTTGCGTTGTCATCGCTGCCCGGTAAACCATCGCAGCGAGCGGAAATCGAGGGCGATAAGCTCGCAGACGGGCTCGCCACCAGGCTCAGGCGTATCCGCAATTCGTCGGGCAACAAGAGGTCGATGAAGGTCCGCTCGTGCTTCGGGTAATACGGAATCGTCCACGAAAATATCGACGGCAATAGCGAGTGCAGCGTGAATCAAGAGTCAGCAATCCGGGCAAAGCCGACAACCAACTCCTCGTCAGACGGTGAGTTTGTTCGATACTGGAGCCGGACAACTGATCGGGCGGGCGCGGTGGCTGCCGTCGGAGAGCGAACCGAGGAGGCGATCAGGGAGACAGGGGCCGGCTTGCAGCTATCCTCCGAGAACTTTACCGGTCACGATCTGTCTGATTTCCCGTTGCGACGCTGCACCCTCAATCGTGCGCAACTCTACGGAGCGAAATTGGATCGGGCAGATCTTTCTGGGGCGAACCTTATCTGTCCGGGGCTAGAGAGGGCTAGTTTCCGTGGGGCTAAGCTCGATTTTGCGTATATGCACGCGATTGCCGCGCAGGTCTGCAACTTCGATGATGCCAGTCTGCGGAACGTCATTGATGCAACGGGTAGTCTGTTTCACGGCTGCAGCATGAGAAGAACGCGTTTTGACAACGCGGTGCTCAGTGGTCTTCTTTTGTACCAGTGCGACGCGGGTCATGCTGTCTTTGACGGCGCGGAGTTGCAAGGGGCGACCATCAACGAATGCTTCCTTCCTTCTGCTTCCTTCCGTTTTGCCAAATTGAGCCAAGTCACAATGACGAGGGCGCATCTAGCCGCTTGCTCGTTCCTCCAATCAAAGGGAGACTGCTTATCAATCGTGCGCCCCACCTCGGTCGATGATCTTGTTTTGGAGGGCGCTCATCTTCCCTATTTGAGGCTTTCAAAGGTGAACGGACGGATTATGGCGAAAGCGCTGAGCGCCCCCTTCGCAGACTTTCACCTGTCAAATCTTTCAAGGGCGGAGCTTGAGCAGGCAGACTTGACGGAGGCGCGCCTACTGTCCGTAAGCCTAACGAACGCAAACCTCGTCGGCACGGTGTTAAACGGCGTATCTATTCGTTCTTGTCAGCTCGATGGAGCGGACCTGTCTCGGGCATCAGGCGAAAACATTTCGATAACGGAGAGCACAATGCGATCCGCCAAGTTCGCGGGTTTTCGGGGCCGCTGTGCGTTTATGCGCGACTGCGATCTCGATAATGCTGACTTGTCGCAGGCGTACCTCTACAGGTCTATGATTACTGGTGATCCACCACAATCGATGGCGCTGAACCAGGCAAATCTCGAAGGAGCCAATCTCGTTCAGTCATATATTGCGGCGGGAATGACCGGCAGCAACCTGGAGGCAGCGCGCATCGCATACGTTCGCATGAATCAGTCATCCTTGCGCAACGCGAACCTGAGTGGAATATCGCCGTTCCAGGCCAGCTTCGTAAAGGTCGACTTTTCGGGCGCAAAGATAACCACATTCGAGCCGCCGTTTTTTGCAGACCGATGTCCGGGACTGCAGACCGCTCTGAAGGATGATCAGCCGCGTGAACCATCAAGCTATTTGGCCGAGTTCTCATCGTTGATGAGACATGGTCGAGAAGGATCAACCTGATTGTTTCTGAATCGCAAAACGGACCAGGGAGATACAATGTCAGGGAGCTTGAACAGATTGGCGCGTGGTCCGCGCTGTGACCGAACGTCAAGCGCTCTTTGAGGTTCATTAGCGTGCGCCGGTGCGGCACGCAGGGCTGGCCCGCCGTCGTCTGACCGCGCAAAAGACCCTTCTTTGCGTTCAAAATAAAACTGGAGCGAGAAAAATGCATCTGGAGTCTCTTGCAGCGGGCAAAGCCTACATTCGGGAGGTGGCGAGAACAGGTCAGACTATTGGCACGGTACACACTTTAGGCGCCCTGCACCTTGGACATGCGGAACTGATCAGAAGAGCGGCAATCGAGAATGACGTCGCAATTGTCACAGTCTACCCGAACAAGATCCAGTTTGAGCCAGGTGTTAGCTACGATTTCAATTTGGAGGAAGATATTTGGCTTGCGCTACGTGCAGGAGCTTCTGCCGTGCTTTCGTCCAACGACACCGAAATGTTCCCGGCGGGCTATCGAACGTTTGTATCGCAGGACGACTATCATTTGCGCCTGGACGGCCCTCAAGAGCACTTGAAGGAAGCCGTTACCGGGGCAATCCGTTGGATCTGCTATTCGCGACCAACTCGCAGCTATTTCGGCCTGAAAGATATCGGTCAGGCTCTTCTGGTGAAGCGGGCCGTCGCAGATTTGCTTCTCGATTGCGAGATACGATTTGTGCCAACGGTGAGGTACAAGAACGGTGTGCCCATTTCATCGCGTTTGCGACGGTTTAGCCGCTCCGAGCTCGATGAGCTTTCGTGCATCTTCACGGCACTGAACCATTTGCGGAAAGAGATTGCGCGAGGAGCGTCGTGCGTCAAAGACCTGATAGGGGCGGCTACATCTCTTATTGCTTTCCGACAGTTTAAACTCGATTTTCTTCGGATTGTTGACGCTGATAGCTTCGAAGATCTGGAGCAGGTCAAGCTTCCTTTCATAATTGTCGGAGCGGCGATGGCTCATGGCCTCAGGGTCTTTGATAGTATCTACGTTCCAGATCAGGATACACTCGTGGATGGTCCTCCAGACGTCTGGATTGATTTGCCTGAAACCGTCGGTGCCTGACGGTTATACTACATAGCGAACCGTTGGTCCCCGGCTCGTCCAAGCACAACGCTGCCTCATGACCGGGCGCCCTGTCTGTACGTCGCTTCCAGCACACGACAATCGCCCAACCACCGCGCTGGAGGGCTTGCTCCAGTAGAGGGTCGGGTCAACATCATTTCGGAGTGCTCGGCGAGATCGTCTCGTGATTGCCGGCGTCGCCAATCGGAGTGCCGTGCGGGATGCTTCCGGAACCGCAGATGCGGACCGGGATCTGACCCGCCCAGCTGGACATCTTATTTCCTTCGATGACGGCTCCGGTGCCGGACCCCTCGTCAATTTATGAATGCGATGCAGCAGGCGATCGAGCATCGCAGGCTCGATGCCGATCGTTCGCGAAAGCTTTCTGTCCTGCCAAAAACAGGAAGTTGCTGGTCAGGATGATGGATGCTCGCAGGCCAATTGCCATGTTGAAACACAAATTGGCTTCTCTCGGCGGAATGGCGGTAACCGATTTCGTCGGCGACGATCAGCGTTGGTGGCCGTCACCGCACGATCCGGCGGCCAGCAAGTGACAACGTCAAGCGCGGCCGCGGGAGCCGAAGAAGTCGCGGTGGCCATTTTAAAGAATGCTCACTTGCGTCCTCTTTGATAGTTCAAGCGGCGACGCAGCTGCCATTGGGTGACGCCTGTGTATCGGTGATAGTTCTCATCGATTCACTGGAGCAGATCGATTTAGAAAGTCAACGCGATCCCTACTGCCGGACATGGTAGGGGAGGCTGCCTGCACTTTGGGATACTCTGTTCGAGCGACGACCGCGCACAACCAAAACGTCAGGGCAAGCTCGAAACCATGGATCGCGATCTGAGGATTCGTAACCTCTTGAGAGAGCAAAATTTGCGGAAGCGATCATGAAAACTCGATTGGCAAACTATGGAGCCGATGATGCGTGCAGTATCCCGCTGAGCAATCTGGATGTAAGCGAAGCCAAGCGCTTTCAAGATGATAGCATCTGGGGCTGCTTCGAGCGGCTGCGAAGGGAAGATCCCGTTCACTACTGCCAAGATAGCCCTTATGGTCCATATTGGTCCGTAACCAAATACCGAGATATCGTAGCGGTAGATACAAATCATAGGGCATTTTCGTCTGAGCGGGGCGTCACTATTGTCGACGTGCCTGATAAGCACTGGACTCAGAGTTTCATCAAGATGGGTCCTCCTAAACATGCCCAGCAGCGCGATACTGTGAGTCCGATAGTCGCACCGGAAAACCTGACGAAGCTCGAAAGCTTAATCCGCAGTCGGGTCAGGACGATTCTGGACGGCTTGCCGCGCAACGATGCCTTCAATTGGGTGGACATGGTCTCCATTGAGTTGACGACGCAGATGCTCGCCACGCTATTCGACTTTCCATTTGAGGATCGGCGGCTCTTGACCTATTGGTCGGACGTAGGTGTTACAATCCCGAAAAAAGGTCAGCCTGTCGATAGCTGGGACAAGCGAAGCGCAATCTTGTCCGAATGCTTGGACTATTTCACTCGACTCTGGAACGAGCGCATCAATGCTGAGCCGCGCGTCGACCTAATTTCGATGATGGCGCACTCGCCCGCGACACGCCATATGGAGCCGAGTGAATTTCTCGGGAATCTGATTCTGCTGATCGTGGGAGGGAATGACACCACACGCAATTCGATTACCGGGGGCCTCCTGTTCATGAACCAGTATCCCCCCGAGTTGCGAAAACTACGCGATAATCCCAAGCTGGTGTCTAGCGCCGTGTCCGAGATTATTCGATATCAGACGCCCATCGCACATATGCGCCGCAACGCCGCGACGGATACCATCGTCGGTGGGAAACAAATCAGGCAAGGTGACAAGGTCGTCATGTGGTACATCTCTGGTAACCGCGACGAAGAGGTCATCGAGAACGCGAGCAACTTCGTGATCGACCGCAAGAACGTGCGGCAGCATCTTTCGTTCGGTTTCGGCATCCATCGCTGTGTTGGTCGACATCTTGCGGAACTGCAGTTGAAAATCCTCTGGGAAGAAATGTTGAATGCGGGGCTGGAGGTCAAGATTGTCGGCGAACCCGAGCGAATTGCGTCAAATTTTGCGCACGGCTATTCCGCGCTTCCCGTGCAGATTGCGGCCTAGGTTGTGATACTCCGGCTTGGGCGGAAGCCGAAACCCAGCAGCACGGTTTTGTCCTCTTTCGATCAGTCTCACCGCTGCACAATACGAAGGGGCTTTGATCGGTGCGAAGGACCCGCTGCATCTCGGGGGCCGGTGGGCCATCGGGCAGGCGTTGAAGCGCCTGCGCGGAACGCCAGGAACGGTGGTACTTCGCCGAGGCCCTTTGGGATTCCAGCTGTCAAAGGAAGCCCGCAGATGGATTTCATTATCGGGAGCGGTCTTTAATCTTGCGATTTCGACGCGTCAGGCGATGAGCTCAATATTGAAATTTGCCCCGGTTGGGACGATCTTCTTTGGAGAATCCCTTTCGATAATCGCGGAGTTGATTGCCTCAAAGCAGTTTGGAAAAGAGGCGGCGTTTGACCTGCCACTGCGTATTTCCTCCAGATGGAGTTAGAGTCCGGCCTGACGAAAGACGGACAGATGAAGCGAGCAAGGTTCACGGAAGAGCGGATTATCGCAGCGCTGATGGAGCATGAGGCTGGGGCAAAGAGGGCCGACCCGGCTTGCAAGCATGGAATCTGCGAGGCGACGATCTACAATTGGAAGGCCAAATTCGGCGGCATGGAGGTCTCTGAGGCCAAGCGGTTAAAGGGGCCGGAAGAGGAGTACATGAAGCTGAAGAAGCTCCTGGCCGAGCAGACGCTCGATGCGGCCGCCCTTCACGAGCTTCTTTCAAAAAAAGATGGTAGGGCCCGTCGCCAAGCACGCTGCCGTCGCGCATCTGCAGGCAGTCATGAGCCTGTCAGAACGGCGGGCCTGTTCGATCGTCGGCGCGGATCGGAAAATGATCCGCTGCGCGTGGTCCGACGCCACTGCCGTCCACCCGCTGACCTTCTCAAGGTCATTGGCATTGATGATTGGGCTTGGCGGCGCAATCACCGGTCCGCCCGCATCGTCTGCAACTTGGAAAGGCGCCGGGTAGTCACCTTGCTGTCGGATCGTGAGCCCGCGACCGCCCAAGCCTGGCTCGCTGCTCATCCCACGATCGCAATAGTCGCCCGTGACCGTGGTGGTGGATACGTCGAAGCCTCGGTCAAGGCCCTGCCGCACGCAGCACAAGTCGCCGACCGTTGGCATCTGATGGAGAATGCCAGTCGGGCCTTCCGTACGCATCCGGCGTAGGCCGCAGGCCGGTTGGATCATTCCCGTTGCCAACGCGTGAGCAGCTTGGGGTTTTCTTTGTAGAACCTGACGAGCTCGATCAGGTTTTCGATGCCAAAGTCGGTGAACGCCTCAACACCATCTTCGCCGACGCCATAGACCCAGATCCCAGATCAGGCCGTCCTCGATCTCCATTTCGATGGCAATGTCGCGCAGCCAGTCTTCGTCTTCACCGAGGTCCTTTGCGACCTGGGTGATGGCGGTGACGTGATGAACCTTGTTGACGTGCGTGGTCAATCGACAAACCCGACGATCGATTTGCTCGACCGCATCGCCAAAACGCGGGACGTTCGGTTGTCGGAATTCTTTGTTCGGCCTGCCCAACGTGCGAACGTTCAAGTCATGGTCAAGCTCATCAAACACTGAGCCGTTCCCACCAGACGGCTCGGCGGCGTTGGCCGATCAACCGTGGCCAAGGAATCGATGCATTCCGCCGGTCCACGGCGAACACGTTGACCGCAAAGAGATCTTCGACCTCTACGCCGCGCCCCTTATCCCAAGAAGTCGGGGGATACTTGAAAAAGGCCTGTGAAACTTATCGGAAAGCTTCGCCGGCCTATCCCGGAAGAGCCCAGCCGCCTGGAACGTTACGATTACAAGTACGGTCGCAATGGCACTGTCAAATCTCCTTGTTCCCATCGACGTGCATCGCCCCTGGCGCAAGGTCAACCTCGGCGAATAGCAAGCCACGGAAGGCGACGACTGCGTCTACATCCATTACCCCGAGCCGAGATCATCCGCATCGTCAGGCCACCTTACCGAACAATTCCGCAGGCGACCTGTAACAGGCATTCCACCTGCCGAAGCTAGGCGGATCTTGCGACACCTCGAGTTTCCACTGCTCCGCCGAACACGAATGCTTGCTCAACATGGTCGAGAATCAGGTCGGCGTCCGGTGGGCCCGGTACCTGGATCTCAAGATGATATATCCCAAGCGAATGTGCCGCGAAATCAACATCTGGCAACGATACCGAAATGCCGTCCGCGTCCGCATTAAATCGATGCCCACACTAGAAAAGCGCCCGCGCCAACATCGGCCGCGCCTGTCCCAAAACTCCCAAAGAGTCATAGATCATTGTGCTTTTGCTTTCTAATGCTGAGAGACGACGAAATCGGAGGGCGCCTCGTTCTAGTCGCCACGGCGTTGGGCCTAAATGATGATAGCTCTTCGCGCAATCATGGCCTTTAATTGGGTTTCAGCAGCTCAATCGATAGGGCGTTCCAGTTAGGTGGTATCTGCCCAAGAATATTGCGAACGAAGAAGTCCAGAAGCTTGAGCTCGCTATAATTGCCGGGCACTCCGTGATCTGCGCTGGGTACCACAAGCATGTCGAAGTATTTTCCTGCCTTGATGAGCCGATCAGCCATCTGGAAGGTAGAGGACGGATCGACATTACGGTCCATTTCGCCGACAATGAGCATCAACTTACCCTGTAGTCTGTGGGCGTTGTCGATGGCGGAGGACAGCGAATACTCAATGCCAACCGGCCAACCCATCCACAGTTCATTCCACCATATCTTGTCCATCCGGTTGTCGTAACAGCCGCTGTTAGCCACCGCCACCTTGTAAAAATCAGAATGGAAGAGCAGCGCGCTCACCGCGTTCTGCCCGCCGGCGGACCCACCAAAAATGCCGACGTTCGAGATGTCGTACCACGAATACTTCGCGCTCGCCGCCTTATGCCATAGGATTCGATCGGGAAAGCCGGCGTCCTTTAAATTCTTCCAGGCAATGTCGTGGAACGCGCGCGAACGATTGTTCGTACCCATTCCATCGATCTGAACGACGATAAACCCCATTTGGGTGAGCGGCTCAACCAAGGCCGAGAACGACTTGGGAACGAAAGAACCCGTTGGGCCGGCATAGATGTTTTCCACCACCGGGTATCTCTTGTTTCGATCGAAGTTGAGGGGCTTGTGAATGACCCCCCATATATCGGTCTCGCCGTCCCGGCCCTTGGCATGGAAGCTGAGGGGCGGCTGCCAGCCGGCGGCGATGAGTTCGGAGATATCGGCGCTCTCGACCTGCATCAGCTCGGCATTATCACTGGCGCGATACAGCACCAAGCGCGGCGGGACATCGATGCGTGACCACAAGTCGACATAGTAGCGGCCGTTAGGTGAAAACTCAATGTGATGGTTGGCCGGTTCAGGAGTGAGCGCGGTCAGTCCGTTCCCATCGAAGTCGACACGGTAAGCATGGACAAAATAGGGATCCTCCCCTTTGTCCTTCCCGCTCGCACCAAACCAAATCTGGCGCTTGACCGGATCGACGTAGTAGACCGCGCGAACCACCCAATCTCCTCTAGTGATCTGGTTTTTGAGCTCGCCGGTTCGGCCATCGAAGAGGTACAGATGCTCGTATCCATCGCGCTCGGACGCCCAGATGATCTCCTTTCCGTCCTCAACGTCGTAGCGGAAGATCTTTCCAGTATTCCGCTGGTCCATCACTAGACGCTGGTAGTCGATGAAGGTAATGCTGCGCTCATCAATCAGAGAGCGCACCTTACCCGTATCAGCTTCCACCTCGAGAAGGCGATAGAGTTGGTGCCCGCGCTGATTATACTCGAAGGTGAACCCGCGACCGTCCTTCCACCACTCGATCGGCGAAAGGTCGTAGGGATTTGGAAAGGAAGCATTGTCGATCTCAATCTTGCGCTGCCTGATGATGTCAAACAGCACCGGCTGGAGCAGTGGCAAGACATCACCCGGCTTCTGATACGTCATCGTCGAATATCTAGGTTGAAGCTCGTCCGTCGGAGATGATTCGATGTAATGGATCTGACGTTTGTGGCCTGGACGGATGCGGTAAGCCGCGAGGTGACGCGAATCTGGAGACCATCTTAGCGTCGAGAAAGCATAGTAGTTGCCTTCAGATCCGTCCCAGGTCAAAGGGATGTCCTGCAAGCCGTCCTCGCTGCGCAGGAAGATATTGTATTTTGTAGTATAGGCCAACCATTTGCCGTCAGGCGATATGCTTGTGTTCTCCGGATCGTTCTCCGCGGGTGGCGTGGGGTCATAGCCCATCTGTTGATAGACGTCCGGGTGCATGGCGTTGGCTGTGCAGCCATAGCTTACGAGGTCGCACCTCCACCGGGTATTGTCGATATTGAAGGTGATCATGCGAGCATCGTCGGCCAGCTCGAAACGGGCGAACGGCAGATTGTCGGCCTTATAGTTCTTGAGGCTTGCCCTGGCCAGCGCCGCCGCGAGGCGGGTATGATCAAAAGCCGGCTGCTTTCCGCCCGTTGCAGCATCGACCCGCATGAACTGGTGCTTGCCTTGAGTCGTCCGTCGGTAGACGAACGCTTCGCCCCCTGCGAGCCAGAACGGAACGTCGGGCATATTGACAGTGAGCTGGTTATATTGAGCGCCGATCGTGAGCGCTCGCTCGTAATCGGACGGCACCAGCAGCGGCTTTGCAATGTTGTCGGCCGGAGCCTGCGCGGCAGCCAATCCCTGCTGACCCAGCAGCGCAAGCATGAAAGCGCCAAGCTTGTACATGATCGATCACTTGTCCTTGTTGTGTGGAGATAACGGAGGCTGGGGTTGACCTCACGAAATTGGCGCAGCTGCGTTCAGTGTCGCCTCCAAAGCCCAGCACTGGCCCTTGCGCACAAAGCGTCCTAAACGTTGCACGCAAGTCTTGCGCCAGAATCAGGCTCCGATCTCCCGGACATCTGAGTGGGCGACTGGGCGGCACGGTCTAAAGCTGTGATCACCGCTCTGGCTCCCGGCCAGGGATGCAGGGGTATGAACGATGTCGCCATAGATAGATGGGCCGTAGGGGTCACTGAAGATGTCCGGCCATAGCCGCCACCGCCGTGCACGCCAATATAATTCCCGGTCCAGCTCCAGTGTCGGATGAAACCTTCACCACTGGATCGAGAATCCGCCGAATTAGCGCCACCGCAAACGGCAAGCGTAACTGCTGCCGCGCCCCGTATAAGAACTCCAGGTCGCATATCACCTCACGAACAACATATGTGCGCGCCATCCGCAACGACGCTCGATGTCTTAGCCTCGCTTCTACGCCCGTGGTGGTAAGCAGAATCCATGGCGGCGAAGCGATGCGCATTCCCGACGTTCCGATAGCTATGTCGCTTACGTGACAAGGCTAGCGATTATTGAGGCAAGCCGTATGTCTGACTTCGAACACACCAGAACGTCCTGCCGTAGCGGCCGGTCAGCTTTGCGGGCTGCAGTGTCGGTCTTCGTCGGCCGATGATGCAATCAAGGGCCGAGGAAGAACGTGTGGGCGAAGCGACTAAG
The DNA here is from genome assembly GCF_038967635.1 of Bradyrhizobium sp. B124. NCBI lineage: Bacteria > Pseudomonadati > Pseudomonadota > Alphaproteobacteria > Hyphomicrobiales > Nitrobacteraceae > Bradyrhizobium > Bradyrhizobium sp. B124. The sequence continues at coordinate 7,537,418 of NZ_CP152413.1, forward strand.
ACGGGCACCCAACAATCGCCCTAGCTGACTTCAGCACGATACATGACCCGGAGGTGACCGCTGAGGACCGGCCCCTCACGCTGAGACAAGTGTGCGAGCTGATCTTTGCCAACGCGGTCTCGGTGGCAACGCTCAAAGCCGAGAACGTGAGAGGCAATCTCGACCTGTTCAAGGTCGGCAGGCAGTACTTCACAACGCCCCGAAACATTGCGGCGATGATGGAGAAGTGCCGCCTCCCGTCTAAAGCGGGGAGCCACGTCGACCCGAAAGACAGCCGGAGGGACCGCGTTCCTGCACGCGGCACAGGTTGGCCTTCATCTGAAGCGTGCAGGGCGCAAACAGCGAACCGGCGGGACCTAAAAGGTCGAAGGCGTTCTCCTCCGATACTTGCGCGGTAGCGTTGAACTGTGATCTAATCGCAACCCAGCGATCTATGGGGGGACCGGTGGGCGATGAAGGGGCGGCGCTGGAGTTTGGCGGCAGCTTTTGGGGTGTCTTTGCTGTTCACACCTGCAGCTCTTGCAGCCAAGGGGGATGCCAATCCAGTTGACCCAAGGCTTGCGTTCTTTCGCGAGTATATCCGTGAGATTACGGAGTTGCATCAACTGCGCGAACAGGCGGCAAAGGAGCTGGCAGAATCGGCGAGCGCCGATCAAAAGCTTGCAACGATGGTTCGTGTCGGTACTCGATACAAATTTCAAACGTCTATCAACATGAGAATGATCCAAGGCATAGAGTTGGCCGCACCCTGCCAGTCCTTCGCCGATGGTCTTCGCGACGTGAACCAACTTCGATGGTCAAAACATGCAGAGTTGGTCGACGCCGCCAAAGAGCTTCTGAGCGGATCGAAGCCCGGCGTGGATTACGGAACGATAACTGCTCGTGTGCCCGAGATCAGCGCAGAGCTAGAGCAGGTTGATCGGACGACCTTCACGATAGCCCCGGCGACCTTTCTTTGCCTGGTCGACCCGACGAAGGTCAATGCTGAAGGAAAAGTAGATCGCCTCATCGTGGACCGGAGCGAACGCCGGTCACTCGTCAAACTCTTGAACGACTCGTTCGGGGCGTTGCTCAATGTAAACGACGACGCTGACTCGTTCGTCTCTGCCGCCAAAGTCTTGAGGCATGGACTGGAAGGCCCACAGTGGAAGGCGAGCGATGATCGATAGGCGGAGCCGAAGAAAGCGGGGGCGTTTTAAGTGAAAGCAAACGTATTTTTTACTTTGTGCATTTTGATTGGCGGTATCGTTTGGTACGTATCGGATCACGGTAAGCCCTCGTTCAGCAAGGGTGATATCAGCTCAATACGAGAGGACATCCGCACTCAATTCGGCAAGCGAGACGGTGTCCGCGTTACAGATGTCAGCTTGGTGCAGGAAAGCGAGCGCAGGCTACAAGGCTTCGTGAAGCTTCAAATCGATCAAGTCGGAGAGGTAACAAAGGACTGCTCAGCCGCCATGTCGATGGAGGACGGGCGGACTATTTGGGGCTGTCGCTAGGCAAGTCGTTATGGCTCATCTTAGATACCTAGTAAGCCTTGCATGTATACTTCTGAGCGCGCGGGCGTCGGCGCAGTCGGCTTTTGATGCTGCGGAGCAGCGCTTGGCGGATTGCGCATCTCACGCTGATCTGCATCCGCCCTATTCTGACAAGAACGACATAATGGCGGCTTGTCGCAAGGAAGCCGACGCCTACGTCAGTGCCTGCGCTGAGCGGCGTGACAAGCTAGAGTGTGGTTTCGCGGCGTATACCTTAGCGCAGTCGTCGTGGAGGCGAGATCCAATAGACGTGGAGTTCGTTAATTGCCTAAAGCAAAGAGGGCCGGCTGAAGCGTTCCCGATGGAATTGCTAACGTTGTGCCGCTCGGAACGATACGCTTTCGAGGCAAACTGCCGGAAGCGCAAAGCGACTGAGGAATGTCAGAGGGATTCGGCGGACCTGGCCAGCAGTGTGTGCAAGCTTCGCGGCTCCACGCTCTGCGGTGGGCGTTGACGGGTCAGGTCGGCCCGCAATGGAAACAGAACTACGAGCGTGGCTCATTGATACGCTCGATTTTATGATAGAGCAGCTCAATCAAGCCAAACAGCCGAGTGAGCAAGCGATTGCTGTCGACGCGGTCCAAGGGCTCTTGCCTTACCTTCGGGCGAGGCTGAAGGAAGACGCTGTCATGGCTACGCATTTTGCGCTAGCGCTCGGCGATTGGGTTGAGCCCGGTCATTCCAAGCGAGTTTGGCGGGAGCTGGCCAATAAGCCAGCAGATATTTTTGTCGGAGAGGTCGACGACATCATTGAACAGCTAACCGCCTTACGGGATGTCGTTCGAGCTGTTCGATGATTTACCTCACCCCCCTCCTCGCTCTCTTGCTGATCGCGCCCAGCGGTCCCGCGTTCTCTGCCGACCTGATCGGGCAGGCCAGCATCATCGACGGCGACACGCTTGAGATACACGGCACCCGTATTCGGTTGTGGGGCATCGATGCACCTGAAAGCGCGCAGCTCTGCCGTGGTGATGACAGCTTGCCTTATCGGTGCGTAGCGAAGGCAGCGAACGACCTTGACGCCTTCATAGCGCGGCGGCCGGTTAGTTGCGAACCGGTCGACCGTGATGTCTATGGGCGTACAGTCACTCACAACGGATCAAGTCAGACAGTTGAGAGAAGCGGAAGAGAATATGATGGACTGAGGGGCGACGGAGCAAGGTTAGGTGCGCGATGCAAGCGAGTAATTGCTTTGAGTTAGTATTTTGCGGCTCATGGGAGCGCAACGAATGGTAAGCTGGCAAGCGTTTTGGTCCGGGCTTCTGGGAACGACTATTCCGGGGTTGATCGTCACGCTACTCGTCATGCGCATCACTAGCGGCTTCAATCGGTCGTTGGAGCGCTTCAAGGTTGAGCTTCAGCGCGACTCAGTCCGTTTCTCCAAATGGCATGAAAAGCGCGTGGAAGCGTGTGTGGCCGTATATGTGGCGTTTTCGGACTTTCTCGATTTTCTCCGTGCAGAGCTGTACATAGACGGTCGACCTCCGATGAGCCTCGATCCACTGCACAATTTCAGCCGTGAGCTGCAGAAGCAGATGATTTTTCTCGAAGATGGGCTCGCAGAAAAGGTTTTGCAGTACCAGGGTGAGCTACTTGCGTTCCGCAACGATGTCGTCTCACGTCGACAGGCAGGCACGGATTTCACTCAGACAAAGCTGGACCATGAGATTCCAGCCTACCTGCCACGTTTGCGCAGAGATATCAATCTAACCCTCGACCCGACCTATGATCCGAATGGGAGCGAGGCGAAAACCCTCCTTCGCTTCTTAGAAAGCGGCCAAAGACCGTTCGGGGTGAATGCCCGTGGTGTGAGAACCGACATGTCTGAAACGGCCAAGACGAATGCGATCCATCAGAAAGGTTTCGTGAGTTGGCTCGTGCGTGGACTTGCTAAGAAGGCAAGAACGTAAGCATTCTTCAATGCAAAAAGACAGCCCTCCGCTAGACAGCGGAGATCAATTCTCATGTGGGAGATTCGCGATGGCTCGACGGAGCATGACTTCGATGCACCGAGCGCAGATCAGCTCGTGCCGGCCGGTTCCGCTAATATTTGGACGTGCAAAGGGAGTTGTTACCGCGTTGTCACCGCAACGATGACGCGATACAACATGCAAGCCAGCCGGCCTTGTCTCCTCACGGCCTGTTGGTTCGGTGATGGCGTGGCAGTGTTGCTACTCGCGCCTTCTTCGCTCCGGCTCCGAAAGATCGGCCCGCGCCATATTCCCGACGGCGTTTCAGGCGGGAGAATCGTCGGGCGCGGCACGCTTTTGTGCAAATGAGACCAAACCGTCGAACCCTTCGGCCATTTGCCTGTTCGTCAATTCGCGGTCGAAGAGCCCGTGCGCTTCAAACAGACCCAATCCCCAACAGATCACCTGTTCGATTCGGTGCAGGCAGACCGGCGCGAAGGCGCTTACTTCCGGATCGAGGGGCGATAGAGAGCCATGGGCGAGGCGCGACCGCATCACGTAAGCTTCCGCCAGCTCGCTTTCCAGTTCTTCAAACGACTTGGTGTCGGCTGGGCCATACCGGATCGCCGCACCGCGCTGGCTGACCGTCTTTTTGATGTCTTCATGCTCGGAGGTTAGCACCAACCGCTCGAGCGCCGTTACCGCCTTGATGATTTGTGCGGCAGGGGACTCCTCGCGAACCGCATCACCGAACCACGCAGCTGAGTCCAACAAGCGTGATCCAAGCGTCCGCTTGATCGCTGGGTTGACGACCGTTTCCAGTGCTTTGTTGGCGGCGCGAAGTAAGACCGCCATATCCTCGCCTTCGAGAAACTTTACCCAATCATCCCCGAAACCCACCGCCGAAGTCGATGCGCTGGAGCATGAGATATAGAGGCCGTTTTTCGGATCGACTGACATATGCGCCCGGCGGTCAGTTTCGAGGCGCGGTCCACCGATACCCATTCGGCTCGTGTGATACGACCCGAACAGAATATGCACGAGATTGACCGCCCCGGTCACCGCCATCCGGGCACGCTCGAGCGAGGTGCCGCCGTCGCAATTCAGTATGTTGACCTCGCCGACCCAGGTGAAGCCGTCATAGTAATGCCTCGCGATGGCAAGCAATCGCTCATTCGACCCCTTTTCCGAATCCTTTTCGCCGCGCCGTGCGAGGTCTTCGTAATGGGGAGCCATTAGTTCGTTGAAGCGTTCTAGCGTGTAGAACGTAACAGGGCCGATAGCGAAGCTGGGAGGCTCCTTGGTGCGCATTAGTCGACAGGGGAAATAATGTGTTCGGTTCATCCGGGCTTTTTTGGCTTCTTTAACTGCCGAAGAGAGAGCACGTTCCGCCTGCTGTTCATCGAGCGGTCGACGCTCGACCACAAAGCGCTGGACCAGGATCTTGCCGAGCGCCTTGTGCACCGGCGCGATTTCGATGGTGCCCATGGCGTCGCTGTATTTTATCGCTTGTTCGGCCAGCCGCCAAACCCGCTGATCGGCCGCGCGCCCGCACATCAGCGATCCCTTACCTTCCGGATGAGGTAGGTCGCCCCACATGTCCTGTTTCGGAAGGTCCTGCAAACTGACCGCGGCCGAGAACGTCTTTTGAATCCGCTCGCATTCGGCGAACACAAACTCGATATCGGTCACCCATCCGGCATTTCGATTCGTTGCCATGAGACAATTAGATACGAAAAACACGCTCTTATGGCAATTTCGCAAAGCGGACGTCCGTCTCGCCACTGCCGATCTGTCCACCGGCGATGATGCGATCGTTGATACGTATGACGATCACATCGCCTGCTGCCGCGCGAGCCAATCGGGCTTGCGATCGCCCGCGGCCAGGCGCGGCTTTGGTCTAAAGGCCGGCGGGAGGTACCGCAGCCACTGCTCAAGATCAGCGCGCAGGATACGAACGTGGCGGCCGCATTTTTTCGCTGGTAGCTCGCCGGCCTGCATGGCGCGATACAGGTAGGTCCGACCGACGTTCGCGGCCGCGCAGGCGTCCCGGATCGAAAGCGCGAGGGGCTGTTGCTGTGGTGAATCGTCCATGAGATGCATTGCTCCGCCCGACCGAAACCGGGATTGGTCGTGATGGCAATGAACTTCTGGACGACATCGAGATACCGGGAAACGACGGCGGTCGGCAAGTGCCATTTGGCACCCGCTATCCGAGATCACGTCGATCTGGTCTTCACGAGGAAGTGCTCCGGATCTTCGAGATCAGTAATCTAGCTAAGCGTCTTTTTCGTCCGCTTCAGTGGACTTGTGGTCAGTCAGTGCTTCCGCGATGATCGAATTGGTCAACTTGGTCTTTTGCTTTGCTCGCTCAACGAAGCGCTCGTAATCGACCGGAAAATCGCGCACAAATGTGATCTCACATGGTGTCACGGTCTTCGATTTCCATATGGTTCGTCCTTCACTGCTCTGTGGCAGCATCTCGGCCATCGAAGAATGCGCGAGCGTGAGGTTTTCCATCCGAACGAAGTTGACGCACAGGAAGTCCATCTTGTCCGGAACGGCGCGCTCGAGCGGCCAATCGACAACGAAGCCGATTGGGTCCGCATTGGCGGGACTAGAGAATATTTTGTCGAGTTTAACTAGGTCCCGTGCGAGGCTCCCAAAGCCGTCTATACCCACAGCGGGTTCTGGAGCGCCAGCGAGTTTCAATAGCCGCTGAGTTGCCTCGAGAGCCTCTTGCATGCTCTCGTATTCAAGCTGACGAGCAGCATCGGGCAATCTCATGGGAAACGTCACTTCGTGCAGGCGCTCCGGCTTGAGGGTCATCTCAGCGCCGCGGCATAGCGCTATGAGCATCCGAAAGAAATTCCGCCAGTCGTCAATCTTCAGACGTGCCGCGCTGATAGCCTGCTCGTCCGTCGTGAATTGAATCCTGTTGCCGGCTATCAATAGTCGGAACAGTGGATTCTGGACCAACATCTTCAGGTGTTCTTTCGGCAAGCTCGCCAGAGGAGGGAACAGTATATCCGCTAAAAATGTTGCCGGAGGTGACAGCGGCGTCTCCTTGACGGTCACGATGCATGTGTCCGCCGTCGCGGGTTGCACGCGCATGACTGACTTTGCGAAGTTCGGCTCGTTCAGTGACAGCTTGATGCCGAATCGCGTTTCGAACGCTTGACCGGCCGTGACCTCGAGTTCTCTTAAACCCAACAGTCCATCGATCAAACCATCCATGCTTTCGACTTTGAACGTCGTCGTTGCTTGGAATCGTCCTGGCTCAAAGCCGAGCTCTTGAGTTTGCTTGCGCTTCCTATCGATGTATGCGTCAAGATCCGAACCGCAGAAGTCGAAGATGGCTTGCCTGAGTGCCGCTCCGGTCGGTTTGATTTTCCGACCTGACGTCGACGCTTTGAACGAGATGTATTTTTTGTTAATTTGGTGAGACTTCGTGCCCTCGGCTTGCTCCTTCCGAAGGCGTTTGAGAATCGCAGCCAAGTTGGCATCCAGAACGTGGACTAGATGCGCGGATACGAATTCTAGCTTCTCGTTGACTTTGAAGACGTACACGAAAGCCGGCTTCGGCTCCTTGGCCAGTCGCTCAGCGGCGGACAGCCGCATGCGAAATCGATCGTTGCTCGCCCACATCGTCTTGACCTGAACATGGGCCGATAGCGGCGCACGGCGCGTATCAAGAGTCTCGCGGCCGATGGGTGCCTGCTGCTCGAATTCAACGATGTAGTCCCAGCCTGTCCTGTCGTGGTCGATCGAGGGATTACGGACGAGTTTTGTGTCGCTGCATATCTCAGCAAAGCGCGCTTCGCCCTTTTTGCCGAGTTCGTCCGCATTCAGTGGCAAATCGATTTTCTCCCGTTGTGGCCCAAACCGTAGGGGTGGGACAGGCGCTAGGGCATACGGCGGATCAGTAAAAAATTGTTATACATTTCAATGGGATGTTGATGAAGCTGGCGGAAGGGTGGTATTCGACCCAGTACGCTCGCGCGTCGAGCGGCTTCGCGTCTCGTCGAATTGAGCACCTGGGAGAGGCGCTGACTCCAATATCAATTCTCACCTTCCACGCTGCGGGACAGTTCGCGATTAATGCGATCCTTGACCCGACGGACCGCAAGAAGCTGCAATCTGGTTCGGGTCCTGCCGCTGATCGTCTTACCACCAATCTTGAAACTGTAGCGCCATTCGCCTGGCAACGCTTCATGAATGCTGAACTGTACGCCTCTGTGCTGCATAAATTTCTGTTTACCCCGATCGCACACGTTGTCTTTTTCGGCGCCTCGTCGGTTCAGCGCAGATTGATCTATGATTCCTCAATCATGAGAACCTTAACGTAACAAGAGAACCGCCGATCCAATAGGACCGGCGGCCAAGTCAAGGGAGGAAACGCCCGTTAGGGCAGCGGTAGCGAGGCTACCGCAACGTACCGCCAATCGCTTGGCGGATCTCGAATAAGAAGTTCGCGACCAGGCCAGAGGATGATCCGCCAATGCGTCGAATGGAGGCGAGGCGGTGAGCGACGCATTAATGGCTCAGATAGTTCAATTGAGAGGGCACGAAAAGAAAAAGTTGCGTACGCACCGTACCAATTGACCTCTTTCGCGCTTTCTCGTTACCTCTTCAAGAGGTCAGAGCTGTTTCGCGCCACGTTGTGCCGAGCCAAATTCATTTAGTTTGCAGCTTGCAATACGCTCATGCGGATTAGGCTGCCACGTGCGCGATGAAGTCTCTGATCTCCACGCTGGGAAACTCTCTGCCAATTGCAAGAAATTCATAAACAACACGTGACCTTGTTGAGTAAGTACTGATTCCGGGTGGAACTGTACGCCATAGGTTGGGTGATACCGATGTGCCAAAGCCATGATCTCACCTTCATCTGAACGGGCTGTCACCATGAGATGCGGCGGGTCTGATTGATCGAGTTTGACCGCGAGAGAATGGTAGCGTCCAACAGAAAGTGGAGACGGGAGTTCCTTGAACAAGCCTCGACCGTCATGCGTTATGTGCGAGGACCGGCCGTGCATGGGACGACGTGCACGCGCCACGCGTCCGCCGAAGACGCTGCCAATACACTGATGCCCGAGACAGATGCCAAGAATTGGGACACGACCCGAAAGCTTGCTGACGACGGCAGTGGATATACCGGCTTCCATTGGCGTACAGGGACCGGGAGAGATGATGATTGCATGCGGCTTGAGCGCAACGAGGTCGGTAAAGCTGACCGCGTCATTCCGCACCACTGCCGTCTCCGCACCAAGCTTGCGGAAATAGCGAGCTATGTTGAACACGAACGAGTCGTAATTGTCGATAATGAAGATCAAAATGCACCAGATACCTCGGAACCAAAAGCGTCAAAGAGCCGCTGTGCCTTGGCAAGCGTCTCCTCATACTCGGCCTCGGGGTTCGACATCGCCGTTATTCCCCCGCCTGCATGAAACCTAGCAAGGTCGTCGTCGATCGTCACCGTGCGGATCGCAATGTTCGTGTCCATGTGTCCATTGAATCCGATGAAGCCGATCGCTCCGCAATAGACCTCTCGCGCCACTTTCTCGACGTCCGCAATGATTTCCATTGATCGCACCTTTGGAACACCGGTCACGGAGCCGCCCGGAAAGCAGGCGCGAAGCAGACTGACTGCGTCTTGATCTGCAGCAAGTGCGCCTCCGACGATCGAGACGAGGTGGTGTACCGAAGCATAGGATTCGAGGTTACATAGTGCCGTAACCTCGACCGAATTGTCTGTACACACGCGTGACAGGTCGTTGCGCAGCAGGTCGACGATCATAATGTTCTCGGCACGATCCTTTTCGGAGGCAAGAAGGATTTCGGCGCGGCGCCGATCTTCCTCGGAATCAGCGGAGCGCGCGATTGTACCCTTGATGGGGCGCGTTTCGACCTGTCGTCCGTCAAGTTTCAGAAATCGCTCCGGAGAGCTCGATGCAATCGTCAGCTTGTCGTAGCGCAAGAGGGCTGCAAAGGGCGCCGGGTTCAGTGACCGGAGCTGGCAATAGAAGGTGAGCGGATCGAACAGGGGCGACACCCTGGCACTGAAGCATTGCGCGATGTTCGCCTGGAATATCTCCCCAGCCAGAATCAACTCCACGACGCGCTGGACCGTCGCCATGAAGCCTTCACGGCTAAAGTTGGAATGCCATGCGCCTGCCGTGCTCGGGATTACAATCCGCGGCAACTTTGGCCTGGCAAGCAATGCTGCAAACTCGTCGGCGCGACGACGCGCTCGCTCGGTTCGTCGAGCGGGGTCCTGCTCCGGCCATCCGGTCGAGACGATCCAGCACCTGTGGTCCCGGTGATCGAAGCTGACTACCACGTCATAGAAATGTAGAATCGATTGAGGTAATCGGAGACCAGGAATTGACGGGGCCGGCAGCCGCTCCAGTGTCTGGTTCAGATCGTAAGCAAGGAAGCCGGCAGCGCCGCCCTGGAACGGCGGGAGATCGGAACGATGCGCTTCTCGGTATCTGGCGAGGAGGTCGCGAAGAACCGCCCATGGATCGCCCGCAAGCGCCTCTGCATTCCAACTTGCCTGTCCATCGGCGACCAAATAGGTGCCGAACGGTTCGCAGGTCAGATATGAGTAACGCCCGAGCAGCTCATGCCCTGCCGCGCTATCGAGAAAGGTAAGCTGCGGCCGCTGTGCAAGGCATCGCAGCGCCTTGACAGGCTCAATCCACCGTAACTCGCGGACGTGCATAGGGCTATCGGTTGCCGACGACCAGCAGGCTGCGAAGCCGGTTCTGATCGTGGTCCTGTCGCGAGCAAGGGTTATTTCCGTCCGACACGTACAAAGCCTCGAGGCTGATCATCAAGCTAGCCGCGGCCATCTGGTTGGCTGCGTCGAGCAACTTGGTTTAACCCTGCCGTCCCAGCGAAATGTACATCTGTTGATAGCTCGTAGTCAGTGGCAAACCGCAGCTCGCGAAGTGGCCGGACGGACCGGATCGCTTCTCGATACAAATCGTGCGTTTTGTACGCAGCGAGTTCCGTCTCGCTGTCGAACTCACCGTACACCACGACGTCGATCTCATTGCCGAGCTGATCGCTCTTGCGGTTGCGTGCAATCTCGAGCCGGCGTGCATATGGGATTGAGGTGAGAACCGATAGACCTTCGATGATTTGGTCGATGCGGGCCTTATCTTTGGCTGTGAAGAAGACAATGTGACGGATCATGGTGGCCGCAAACGTGACGCCGCAACTTGGGCTGCGTTCTTATATCGGGATCAAGCCCAACGCAATGCTGGTAAGGCGTGGGCAGCAGGAGGAGTGTTCGACGCTTCGTGCGACGCCCCCGGCCTTTGCAGCAGAAGCTTGCAGAATTTCTACTTGAGCTGGATGTCGGAGTTGCCCGTTGCCCCAATGGCCTGAATGTGGCGCACGAACAGGAATGGTGATCGGAAGCGTCGTCAGCCGCTGGTATTCGCTATCGCGAATACCATTGTGTAATTCGCAAGCTGTCGTCGATCTTTGTTCGCAAGCAGCCGCGGCATCGCACAGGTCGCCTAAAGGACGTCCTGTAAGGCAATGCGACGCACGGCTGGCCGCGACCGTCCGGATCATGGCGCCGAAAAGCGTGGCGGGCACTCCCGTCGCTCGGCAGTACATGATCGACGATAGTGCCGCGCTATCTTCGCCGGCGGCTTGCTTCTGACCTGCAAAATTCCCTAAGCCGAACCACCACGCAATGCTGGGCCGGAACGGGATCGGGTCCGCAACCTTGCTCGAGCAAAATGGAGCAGCAAGTGCCCTGTGCACAGACTTCAGGATGGGCGATCCATGCAGGTTACAGTGATGAAGGGAAAAATCCATCGCCCTCGGTGACCCAGGCCGATCTTGATATCGATAGATCGTACGCTGCTGGATGCGGCCGGTTTCCTGATCAACGAACGCGTCGAAATCTACAATATCGAAACGACAGGACGGTTCGCCATCTATGTGATTGAGACCCCGGATGGGTCGGGCACCATCGGTCTAAATGGTGCTGCCGCGCGACTAGCAATGACCGGGGACATCCTTGCATACGCCTCTTTTGACGTGGCGGAAGCCAATGCATTCAAGCCGCGGGTTGTGCTGGTTGATCGGGAAAATCGGATCTCACCTACCTGAAAGGGAAAGCGCCTCGTTATGTCAACGACAGCAAACCAAGCGACCTCAGCCACGAAACGTACAGCTGTCGTTCGAAGCGTACCGTTCTGTATCTAGTGGGATACATCCTGCCGGATATGAATGTCTTCGTCCGATCCGGACAGTATTTGCGGGCCGATAACAATCTTGACCTGTCAAAACCCATGAGACGCAACTCAGAGGGGCGCGATGGCATGCGCGGCAAACTTCTATGGTTCAACGGTATGCGGGGCAGGCCCTTTTTTTGCCAGGGGCGCTGTGGCTGCTAACGTGATGAGTATCTTGCATAAGTGCTGCCGCTGTTCGGCGTTAGGTGAGTGGAAAATTGGTGGTAAGGGCGCTGAGCAGGCGTTGCTCGATCGCCGTGCGCCGATCGTAGGCTGCCGATTGTCCCAAGTGTAAGGCGGTCTCCTCGACTGGCACGCCTTTTGTGAATTCCACGGACACGAATGTCGCGGAGGGTGACGTGCGCACAATGCTGGATACTCTGGTCGAGGAGACAAGAGGTCAAGCTCGATGAGCCAGCAGCGGATTGTGGTGGCCGGTACGGGCACCGGCATCGGAAAGACGGTTTTCTGCGCCGGGCTCGTCAATCTCCTCGGCGCGAATTTTTGGAAACCGATCCAGGTCGGCCTTGAAGGAGAGACCGACACCGAGCGCGTCGCTCGGCTTGGCAGTCTGCCATCCGATCGCATCGTGCCCGAGCGTTACCGACTGCAAACGGCCATTTCGCCCCACTGTTCCGCGGAGATTGCCGAGGTTCGCATCAACACGGATTCGCTCGACGTGCCGGACACCGCAGGACAGCCGCTCGTGATCGAGGGGGCCGGCGGACTGATGGAGCCGCTAAATTGCGGCACGCTTTACATTGACGTCTTCGAGAGATGGCGGCTTCCCGTCGTGCTGTGCGCGAGCTCTGCTCCGGGGACAGTCAATTATTCACTGCTTTCCATAGACGCGCTCCGAAGACGTCAGATCGACATTCTCGGAATCGCCTTCGTTGGCGAAAGGAATTCGGATGCTGTGAGGGCAATTTGCGAGATCGGCCGGGTGCGGTGGTTGGGGCGACTGCCCTGGATTGCTCCTTTGTCGGCAGACACGCTGCAGGCCGCGTTCAAGGCCTCCTTCCGCCGCGATGATTTCAAGCCATGAGGCTAAAGAAGAAATCGTCGACTTGGCTCCGTTCACGCAACACGCGCTTCAAGGACGAGAGCGCAAGCGCCTAGCGAATAGCGGGCTCAGGTGCTTTCGGTAAGGCACGACCAGGCTTGCGTCTCAGTCCGAGGAACGAGCGCCTTCGCCGCCGAGTTGCGCCACGAGCCAATCTGCAAAGGCTCGTACTGCCGATCTCTGTCGGCTGGCGCGCGGGTAGATCAGGCGGTGACCAACGTAGCGGATATCGTTAGCGCGTCCTGCCAGCGGAGCGACCAATCGTCCGCTCGCGAGTTCGCGCTCGGCCAGGAGGGTTGATTCCAGCGCTACGCCCAATCCCTCCGCAGCCGTCGCAATCGCAAGAAAGCTCCGGTCGAATCTCATGCCGTGAAGCGCAGGTGCTTCCAACCCGTTCGCGGTGAACCATTGGTGCCATTGCACCCGCTTCACGTCGGAGCGGATCAGCGTCTGATCGAGGAGATCGGCAGCCTTTCGTATCGATTTTGCGAGGGCGGGGGAGCAGAGCGGCGTGACCGTCTCCTCCGGCAGAGGAATAATTTCGACACCTTCCGCGCGCGGCGGACCGTAGACGATATCGATATCGAAATCATCGTTGCTGAAGCGCGCATAGTCCGTGCTTGCGGCCAGCCGAACCTCGAGCTTCGGGTAAGCAGCGAGAAACTGTGCGAGACGGGGCGCCAGCCATTGCGCGGCAAAGCTGGGGGCGGAATGGACGCGCACCAATTGTGGTCCGCGCGCGGCAACTTCCTCAAGCCCACGGCGGAGCTGATCGAATGCCGCTCCCGTGTGACGCATCAGGTTCTCGCCCGCCGGCGTGAGCCGCACGGATCGTGCGCTGCGCTCGAACAAAACGGTCCGAAGCGTGCCCTCCAGCTTGCGGATTGCGTGACTGACGGCGCTTGGCGTCAGGTGAAGCTCATTCGCTGCATCGCGAAACGAACCGGTGCGGGCGGCCGCTTCAAACGCACGAATTGCCGATATAGGGACATTTGATAGCATCTCATAAGTGAACCAGATTCATCGATCCGTGACAACTGCGCGCTTGTCCGTTGATGCTCGGCGGGTCATTTCTAAGCGCCAAGGAAGAACAATTTGCGGGAGGAATAGATGCTGCTCAGCGGTAAGACGGCCATCATTTCGGGCGCGGCCTCGCCGCGGGGGATCGGGCTTGCGACCGCCCGGCGGTTCGCCGCCGAGGGCGCTCGGGTCGCCATTCTGGATATCGACGCTGGCGCTGCGGCGGATGCTGCGGCATCGCTTGGAAGCTCCCACATCGGGCTAGGGTGCGACGTCGCCGACAAATCGTCCTGCGAGCAGGCGGTCGCCCGCGTGATCGAATTCTTTGGCGGCATCGATGTTTTGATCAACAATGCCGGCATCACCCAGCCAGTGAAGTTCCTGGAGATTTCGGCGGCCGATTGGGATCGCATTCAGGACGTCAATCTCAAGGGCATCCTGTTCCTCTCCCAGGCCGTGATCCCGCATATGCGCGCACGGAAGTCCGGATCGATTGCATGCATGTCGTCGGTCTCGGCCCAGCGCGGCGGTGGAATTTTTGGCGGCCCGCACTACTCGGCTGCGAAAGCCGGCGTGCTTGGTCTCGCCAAGGCGATGGCCCGTGAGTTCGGCCCGGACGGCATCCGCGTCAACTGTGTCACGCCGGGCCTGATCGGCACCGATATCACCGCGGGCAAGCTGACCGACGAGATGACGGCGAAGATCCTGGAAGGCATTCCGCTCAATCGTCTCGGCACGGCGGAAGACGTCGCGGGCATCTACACCTTCCTGGCCTCGGATCTCTCCGCCTACGTGACCGGTGCGGTGATCGACGTCAACGGCGGCATGCTCATCCACTGAGCCAGCAAGACAAGGGCCAGATCGATGGAAACCTCGACCAACGCGCTTACGAATACGCCCAAGCTGGCGGACCGCGCCTACAATATTCGCCGCAATGCGCTACGCATGGGTGAAGTCCAGGGCCAGGGCTATATCGCACAGGCGCTCGACATCTCCGACGTTCTCGCCGCGGCCTATTTCCATGCGATGCGCTACCGGCCGGAGGATTCGTCCTGGGAGGGACGCGACCGCTTCCTTCTCTCAAACGGGCATTATGCCATCGCGCTCTACGCGGCCTTGATCGAGGCGGGGATCGTCCCCGAGGAAGAACTCGAAACCTATGGCAGCGACGAGAGCCGCCTGCCGATGTCGGGCATGGCCTCCTACACACCCGGAATGGAAATGTCGGGCGGTTCGCTCGGGCTTGGGCTCAGCATCGCCGTCGGCATGGGCCTGGGGCTCAAGCGCAAAAAATCCGAGGCGCGGGTGTATACGTTGTTCTCTGATGGCGAGCTTGACGAAGGTTCGGTCTGGGAGGCCATCCAGTCGGCCGCCCACTACAAGCTCGACAATCTGATCGGCATCGTCGACGTCAACAATCAGCAGGCGGACGGTCCTTCGACCCAGGTCATGGCGTTTGAGCCGCTGGTCGACAAGCTTCAGGCCTTCGGCTGGTTCGTGCAGCGCATCAACGGCAACGATCTTGATGCCGTGGTTGCCGCCTTCGACGCCGCCAAGTCCCATCCCGAGCTCAAGCCGCGGATGATCGTCGCCGACACGCTGATGGGGAAGGGTGTTCCTTTCCTCGAGCAGCGCGAGAAGAGCCATTTCATCCGCGTCGAGCAGCACGAATGGCAGCTCGCGCTCGCCGCGCTGGAAGCCGGGAGGCAGGCATGAAGACCGTCAGATCAGCACCGCAGCCGGGCAAGCCGCGCCTGACCACCTCCGCCATGATCGCCTCGATCGCGGCCGAGGGACAGAAGACGAAGCCGGCGCCCTTTGGACACGCGCTCGTCGAGCTCGCACGCAGCCGCCCTGATGTGGTCGGCATGACGGCCGATCTCGGCAAATACACCGATCTGCACATCTTCGCGAAGGAGTTTCCGGACCGTTATTACCAGATGGGCATGGCCGAGCAACTTCTGTTCGGAGCCGCCTCCGGCCTTGCCGCCGAAGGCTTCATGCCATTCGCGACAACCTACGCAGTGTTCGCATCGCGGCGGGCTTACGACTTCATACACCAGACGATCGCGGAGGAAGACCGCAACGTGAAGATCGTCTGCGCGTTGCCCGGCCTGACCTCGGGCTACGGCCCGAGCCACCAGGCCGCGGAGGACCTCGCGCTGTTTCGTGCGATGCCGAACATGACGGTCATCGATCCCTGCGATGCCCACGAGATCGAGCAGTTGGTGCCTGCCATCGCGGCGCATCACGGGCCGGTCTACATGCGTCTGCTGCGCGGCCAGGTGCCGGTCGTGCTGGACGAGTATGACTACAAATTCGAGCTCGGCAAGGCCAAGCTGGTCCGTGACGGGAAGGACGCCTTGGTCATCTCGTCTGGCATCATGACCATGCGTGCGCTCGAGGCCGCGCAAACCTTGAAGGACGACAGCATCGATATTGCGGTGCTGCACGTTCCAACCATCAAGCCGCTCGATACTGAGACGATCTTGCGTGAAGCCGGCAAGTCGGGCCGCCTGGTCGTCGTTGCCGAGAACCATACAACGATTGGCGGTCTCGGCGAGGCCGTTGCCGCCCTTCTGATGCGTTCAGGCGTCCATCCGCCTTTCCGCCAGATCGCATTGCCCGACGAATTTCTTGACGCCGGGGCACTTCCGACCCTGCACGCCCGCTACGGGATTTCGACTGCAGAGGTCGCGCGGCAGATCAAGCAGTGGCTTT
Source organism: Bradyrhizobium sp. B124 (assembly GCF_038967635.1). NCBI lineage: Bacteria > Pseudomonadati > Pseudomonadota > Alphaproteobacteria > Hyphomicrobiales > Nitrobacteraceae > Bradyrhizobium > Bradyrhizobium sp. B124. The sequence goes on from NZ_CP152413.1 coordinate 7,553,928, forward strand.
AGGGTACCGGCGCTAAGCGCCCATCGAGCCAAGCCCTCGTGAGGAGCTACGCCCGTCGCATGTTGCGGCGGCGAGCGATTGCTCCTGCCTAAATGCCGGTGATCGAGAGCCGGCAAGCGAAAACCCGCAAAGCTGCACGCCGGCGTGCGCTGATGCAGCGGGCAGCAACGTCAATAAAGGACCAGGAGGAAAACATGACTGCATCGAAGCCCGGAAGCATCAGCCGCCGTTCGCTGTTGATGGCGGCCACAACTGTACCTCTCTGCGGGATTCTGACCCGTCCGGTGTCCGCGGCCGAGTTCGTCTACAAGTTCGCGACCGGACAGGATCCGACGCATCCGGTGAATATCCGAGCCCAGGAGGCGATCGACCGCATTCGCGAAGCGACCAGCGGCCGCCTGGAGATCAGGCTGTTTCCGGCCAACCAGCTCGGCTCCGACACCGAGCTTTTGACCCAGGTTCGCAGCGGCGGCGTCGAGTTCTTCAACCAATCGTCCTCAATTCTTGCCACCCTGGTCCCAAGTGCGGGCATCGTGAACACCGGCTTCGCATTCGCCGACTATGACAGCGTTTGGAAGGCGATGGATGGCGATCTCGGCACCTACATCCGGGTGCAGATCGCCAAGACGCCGATCATGGCGGTGTCGAAGGCCTGGGACAATGGCTTTCGTCAGGTGACCTCGTCCGGCCGCGAGGTGCGAACGCCGGATGATCTGAAGAACTTCCAGATCCGCGTTCCACCCGCACCATTGCTGACTTCGCTTTTCAAAGCACTTGGAGCCGGGCCGACTCCGATCAACTTCAACGAGGTCTATTCCGCGCTGCAGACCAAGGTCGTCGACGGGCAGGAGAATCCGTTGCCGATCATCGCGACCGCGCGTCTCTATGAAGTGCAAAGCACGTGCAGCCTGACCGGGCATGTCTGGGACGGTTACTGGATCCTGGGCAACAAGCGCGCCTTTGAGCGCCTGCCCAAGGACCTGCAGGAGATCGTGACGCGCGAGCTCGATCGCTCCGCGGTCGATCAGCGGGCCGACATCGCAAAGCTCAGCCAGTCCCTGCGCGCCGATCTGTCGACCAAAGGGCTCAAGTTCATCGACGTCGATCGTGCCGCTTTCCGCCAGGCGCTCTCCAAGACCAGCTTTTACGCCGACTGGAAAGGCAAGTTTGGCGAGGAGGCATGGTCTCACCTTGAAAAAGCTGCGGGCCAACTATCATGACCAGCGTGATTCATACACCGCATGTCGACGGCAGGTTGACACCCGGCACGTCTCAGGCGACCTCGCGCAGATGGGTGGTGAGGGCCAACACTTTACTTGGCTACGTGGTTGCGATCCCGGCAGCATTGCTCGTGGTGGCCGAGATTGCCGTCCTGTCCGCGGGCATCGTGGGCAGATACGTGTTCCGCTCGCCGATCGTCTGGTCCGACGAGCTCGCCGGCATTCTCTTCCTCTGGCTCGCCATGCTCGGATCCGTGATTGCGTTCCAGCGCGGCGAGCATATGCGGATGACCGCCATCGTTGGTGTTCTCAGTGCGGAGGCTCGCGCGTTCCTGGACGTCGTGGCAGCAGCGGCGTCGCTGGCATTCCTCGTGCTCGTCGTTTGGCCGGCCTATGAATTCGCCGCCGACGAGGCGTTCGTCACGACGCCGGCACTCGAGATCGTCAACAGCTGGCGCGCGGCAGCGCTGCCGATCGGGATCGGGCTGATGCTGATCGCAGCCGTCCTCCGGCTCATTCGCATCTCGAGCCTGCGCAGCTTGCTGGCTTCCCTGGCAATCGTCGCCGGCATCATCGCGACGTTCGTTCTGCTTGCTCCGGTCTTGCAACCACTTGGCAATCTGAATCTACTGATCTTCTTCGTTTTCGTGGTCGGGGCGATGGTCTTTGCGGCCGTGCCGATCGCGTTCGCATTCGGCCTCGCCACGGTCGGCTATCTTGCCCTGACAACCAGCACGCCCGATGTAGTGATGATCGGACGGATGGATGAGGGCATGAGCCACCTGATCCTGCTTGCCGTGCCTCTCTTCGTCTTTCTCGGTCTTCTGATCGAGATGACGGGCATGGCGCGCGCCATGGTCAGCTTCCTGGCAAGCCTTCTGGGCCACGTGCGCGGCGGGCTGCACTACGTGCTGGTCGGGGCAATGTATCTGGTCTCGGGTATTTCCGGGTCCAAGGCGGCGGACATGGCTGCGGTGGCTCCGGTGTTGTTTCCCGAGATGCGGCAGCGGGGGGCCAAGCCCGGCGATCTCGTTGCGCTTCTGGCGGCAACCGGCGCGCAGACCGAGACGATTCCCCCGTCGCTGGTTCTGATCACGATCGGCTCGGTGACCGGCGTGTCGATCTCGGCGCTGTTCACCGGCGGGTTGCTCCCGGGTGTCGTGCTCGCGGTCATGCTCGCAGCCGTGGTGTGGTGGCGATACCGCCGCGAGGACTTGTCCCACATCAATCGGGCGACGGGGCGGGAGATCGGCCGCGCCTTCGTCATCGCGATACCGGCGATCGCCTTGCCATTTGTGATCCGGACCGCCGTCGTCGAGGGCGTTGCGACGGCAACGGAGGTCTCGACCATCGGCATCCTGTACTCGGCCTGCGCGGGCTTGTTCATCTACCGCCAGTTCGACTGGCGCCGCATCTATCCGATGCTGGTCGAGACGGCCTCGCTGTCGGGGGCGATCCTGCTCATCATCGGCGCGGCGACGGGCATGGCCTGGGCGCTGACACAGTCGGGATTTTCTGCCTCTCTTGCAAAGTTCATGACCAGCCTTCCCGGCGGAGTACCCGTCTTCCTGGCCGTGACCATCGTGACCTTCGTGGTCCTGGGCAGCGTGCTGGAAGGGATCCCGGCCATCGTCCTGTTCGGCCCGCTCCTGTTCCCGATCGCACGGCAGGTCGGAGTGCACGACGTCCACTACGCGATGGTGGTCGTTCTCGCCATGGGCATCGGCCTGTTCGCGCCGCCGTTCGGCGTTGGCTACTACGCGGCCTGCGCCATCAGCCGCATCAACCCGGACGAGGGCATGAAGCCGATCGTCGGCTACATGATCGCGCTCTTGATCGGCACACTGATCGTCGCAGCCGTGCCCTGGTTGTCGATCGGATTCCTCTGAGTCTCGGCGGGGTGCCTCGCGGGACAAGACCGCGAGGCATCTGGTCAGGCGAATTTCGGCAGATGCAGCGGCAGCCCTCGCAAGCCATATCGATCTCCTCGACCTGGCCCTTGCCGACTTCGGTGACACGCAGCTTTTTGCCGTCGAGGGTAAAGGCACAATTCGTCGGCTGCGGCGCGTCCAGGATAGACGATCGGCCACCTCACCCTGCCGGTCTAGCACCGTCACGCTCTTCTGGTTATAGACCGTACAATAAAGCCGACCGAAAGCCGACCGTCCGTGCCAAAGGCCATGCCATCCGGCCCTTTGGAGTCGGGATTGGAATCAGGCTGCAGGACGTTGCCGAAGACCACCCGTTTCGGCGAGGCTTCGCCGAGCGCGTCGTATCGGTAGATCTCGCCGGTGAAGGACGCGTTGGCATAGAGGTGATTGTCGGGACCGAAAGCAATGCCGTTGGTGAAGCGGATCTTGCGATCAAGCACGCGTACGACCTTCATGGCCGCCGGATCGATCTCATACACACGGCCGTCCCAATCAAGGTCCATATAGCCGTCGACGAAAGCCTGGCCGTTGATGAAGTCCTCCGCGGCCATGCCAGAGTCGGTCATGTCGAGCAGTCCGTTCGGGCCGAAGCAGAGATCGTTTGGAAACAGGAAGCGGTCCGCACCTTCGCCCTGCATGCGCCGGATCTCGTTTCCACCTTCGTCGATGCAAATCAGCGCCCGGAGGCCTGCTTCCACGATCCAGATCCGGCCGTGGCCCTCGGTCGTCAGTCCGTTCGGACGACCGCCCGTCGTCCGGATCACCCTGCGATTACCGCAAGGGTCAAGCCGCGTAATGTAAAGGGTCGACGCGGACATCTCCGTGACATACATCGATCCATCCGGCAGGCACACCGGACCCTCGGTCGCAGTCGACTCGTCAATTGCTCGCGCGCAGTGCCAGCGCACAGTTAGAGATCGCCGAGCATAAAGATCCGCCCGCTCCCGGCGATCAAGACAGTGCCGACGTACGGGCGTTCGCATTTGTCGCCATTACCAGGTCAGGCGGCCTAAAGCTTCGACAAGGTGCCAAAGCGCGACCTCACCGGTTGGTGCTGGGTCGGCAAACCTCGTTAGGAGAGCGGTCGCGGGCGCGGTGCCATTTCCGAGTCGAGGATCAGTCGTCCATCGAGTCGGCCGTCCAGACGCTTCACGTATTCGGAAGCCTCTTCCATATGCGCCTTCATGAGCGCACGCACGCGCTCGCTGTCTCTCGCGCGAGCGGCTTTCGCGATCTCACCGTGAAACTTGACGTTGGCGCACCCGAATTTCGCGTGTTCTTCCGGCGGGGTCTGCGTGCTGAAGACGACCAGACGGCGGAGCATCTCGTTGATCAACTCGCACGCGAAGCGGAGAAAGGGATTGGGGTTCGCTGCAGCCAGGATGTCGTGAAAATCCAGATCTGCCTGACGTTGCCGAACGAGACGAGATGGTTCGTGAGACGTCGGTTGACAGGTTTCGATGTTGTGTTCCAGAGCATCGAGTTGTTCGTCGGAGAGAAACGGAACCGAGCCGGCGGCCAATTCCGGCTCCAGCAATCGCCGCGCTGCATAGATGTCCTCCATGCTGACCTCTTTGAAGAACAGGTAGTTCTGCAGCAGTTGAAACGTGCGCTCGAGCGGGACCTCGATGATCGTTGCGCCGCCGGTAGGGCCGGTGCTGACCGTGATTAAACCTTGGACCTCAAGCGATTTTAGCGCCTCGCGGATGGTGCTCTTGCTGACCGAAAACAGCCGCTGAAGCTCCTTCTCCATCGGAAGCTTGGCGCCCGGGCGAAGATTTTTCTGTGTGATCAACTGCTTGATCTCTTCGGTAACGAGATCGGCCCGCTTTTGAATTTTCAGCCGCCCGGGCTGCTTCGGCATTTTTTCCAGTTCTATCGCCATCTGAATTCTCCAGATCGATCAATGGGTTCCTTGGCGGTTCCCGGCGGCTCAAGCGCGGGCCCGGCGAAAAAGAACCGACTCGTCGATTGACACTTCTCCCATAACGGGCATATTCATGCAAATCCTGTTTATCATGATAAATAGAATGAACCGGCCAGCGAGCGGGAAACGAGCGTGGTGATCGGGCAAAATATTCCTGAAATCTGGGCAGCGATTCACACGCCTTTCGACAACTCCGGGGCCATCGACGAGGCCGGGGTTCGCCGGAATGTCGGCCACTACATCGCAGCTGGCCTCGCGGGCGTGTTCTGCAATGGACTGATCGGCGAGGTCTGGTCGCTCACGTTGCAGGAGAGGAAGCGCGTTATCGAAGTGATCGCCGATGAGGCCGGAGGCCGTCTCGGAATCTCGGTGGTGATCTCGGGTCCTTCGGTTGAGGAGACCGTCGAGCTTGGCGAGCACGCGCGTCGGCTTGGCGTCAGTCACGCCGTGCTGATGGTCCCGACCTCCGGCCCGCGATCCCCCGCGCAGCAGTTCGCGTATCTGCACCACATCTGCACACGTCTGGAGATGCCGATCGTCATCTTCAACGCCCGAACCGCTGCAGGCAGCCCATTGGATCCTGCCGTTTTCACGCAGCTCTGTTCGCTGCCCAACCTCAAGCTGCTGAAGACCACCGGCACTACAGCTGAGAACGCTGCGCTTCGCCAAGCCGCGCGCAATGGCGTGCTCGTCTCCGATCCTCTGGAAGAGAACTTCTTCGGCAACATGCAGCGCGAAGGCCAGTCGATCCTGTATGCTGACCCCGAGCCCTACCTGTACCAACGCGGGGACTTTCGTCCGATCGCGAACTACGTGGCGCTGCTGGCGTCCGGGCAAACGGAAGAGGCGGCGCGCATTTGCGCGTCACTCGCACCACAACGGGTCGTCTTCAACAAGTGGATCATGGACCCGCTGAAGAGCGGTCATATGCCGAACGCGGCGGTCAAGCACTGGTGCGATCTGATTGGCATTGCCGGTGGCGCCGTGCGCTCGCCCGTCACGCCTCTGTCCGCCGCCGAGCGGAGAGAACTGGAAGCAGACCTCGTCGCATGTGAGGCGCCAGGCCTGCTCTCTGCCGCCGAACGAACCTCGTCGTAACTTGCCGATCATCCAGGGAGAGGAAAATGACCTTGAAGCCCTTCGACCGTCGCTCGTTCCTTCAGATGCTGGCCGCTGCCGGCTCCGCACCATTCGTTCTCGCTATTGCGGCTGCGCACGCGGAAACGCCCCTTACGGTCGGGATCCTCTATTCCGGTTCAAAACAGGATTATGGCTTCAACCAGTCTCATGCGCAGGCCGCAGCCGCGCTGAAGAAGCTACCCGGCATCAAGGTGGTCGAAGAGGAGCGCGTTCCCGAAACAATCGCCGCCCAGCGCAGCATGGAAGGGATGATCCGCCAGGATGGCGCGCAGCTCATCCTGGCGACGTCCTTCGGCTACTTCAAGCCTCACGTTCTGGAGATGGCGGCCAAATATCCGGATGTCACCTTTGCTCACACCGGCGGCGTCTGGACCGCGGGCATGCCCGAAAACATCGGCACGTTCTACGCCTACATTTTCGAGGCGCAGTACATTTCGGGAATCATCGCGGGCCACATGACAAAGAGCAAGAAGCTCGGCCTCGTCGCTGCGAAGCCGACGCCCAATCTTCTGCGAAGCATCAACGCGTTCGCGATCGGCGCCCGTTCGGTCGATCCGGCCATTCAGGTGCAGGTCATCTTCACGGGCGATTGGGTGCTTCCGGTGCGCGAAGCAGAGGCGACCAATACGCTCGTCGATCAGGGCGCCGACGTCATCGCGGCCCAGGTGGACAGCCCGAAGGTGGTGATCGAGACGGCCGAGAAGCGCGGCGTCATGTCGTGCGGCTACCATTCGAGCCAGGCGGATGTCGCTCCCAACGGCTATCTCACGGGAGCCGAATGGAACTGGATCACGCCGTATCTTGTGTATGTCGGCAGCGTCCGGGGCGGCAAAAAGCCCGAGCACTATCTGCGTGCCGGCATCTCCGACCATTTCGTCAAGAACAGTCCTTTCGGAAAGCTCGTCACGCCCGAGGCCCGCGCGGCGGCCGAGAAGGCAAGAGCAGACCTTATCGGCGGCACGCTCGTGGTCTACAGCGGCCCGCTCAAGGACAACAAGGGTAACGTCGTCATCCCTGCCGGCGTCATGCAGAGCAGCAACGACCGCGCGCTCGACGGTATCAACTACCTCGTTGAAGGCATCATCGGCCAAGTCTAGGAGGCGACCTTGTCTTCGATCTTGGGAATCGAGTCCGCGCCGTCGAACCCGCCGGGAACCGCAGCCCAGCTCAGCGTGGCCTTGCCCGTCCTGGCGGTGCTGCTTGCATCGGCGGTCTTTGCGGCCTTCGTCGCTTTATACGGGCAAAACCCTTTCACGGTGTTCGGCCTGATCGTTCAAGGCGGCTTCGGCAGCAGCTTCGCCTGGCAGGATACCTTGTCGCGGGCCGCACCGTTGATCTTGGTAGGCTTGGCCGTTGCCATACCCGCACAGGCAGGCCTGGTGATCATCGGCGGCGAGGGCGCTCTCGTGCTCGGAGGACTTGCAGGGGCCATCGTGACGTTGCCGTTTGCGGGAGCGCACGCACTTCCGATGCAAGTCATCATGTTGGTCGCCGGCGCTCTGGCAGGAGGACTCTGGTTCGGTCTGGCCAGTGTGCTCCGGCAATACCGGGGTGTGAATGAAACGATCTCGAGCCTGCTCCTGTCCTACATTGGGATCGCGATCTTTCACCATCTGACGGAAGGCCTGCTCCGGGATCCGGCGAGCCTCGATAAGCCGTCGACCCATCCGATCGATCCGTCCTACATGTTGCCCATGCTGCCGGGCGTTGGCGTTCATGCCGGGCTTGCGGTCAGCCTGGCGCTGGCCATCATCGCCCACGTCGTGCTGCGCTACACACGATGGGGTTTTGCGCTGCGCGTGGTCGGCGGTAGCGCCAGGGTCGCGAGGATGGTCGGCCTGGCCGTGAATCGCTGGGTCATCGGTGCGACGTTTGTGGCGGGCGGAATGGCGGGAGTTGCCGGCGCGATCGAGGTGGCGGCCGTGCAGGGGACGGCCAACTCCTCACTCATCGTTGGCTATGGCTACAGCGGAATCCTTGTCGCGTTCCTGGCGCGCCACCAGCCGCTCGCGATTGTCGCTGTCGCATTCTTGATCGGCGGCATGCAGGCAAGCGCCAGCCTGCTGCAACGGCGCCTCGAACTTCCTGATGCAACGATGCTGGTGTTTCAAGGCTTGATCTTCGTCTGCGTCCTCGTCGCGGATGCAATTGCACAACAATTGCGAGAAAAGGCACGGAGGTAAGCATGGATCCCACGGCAATCGGTTGGCTCGCACTGCCACTCGCGATCTTGGGCGGAGCGATCCGTGTTTCGACCCCCTTCATCTTCGTCAGCATCGGTGAGCTCATCACCGAAAAATCGGGGCGCATCAATCTGGGTCTCGAGGGCACGCTCATGCTGGGCGCGATGGCGGGATACGGGATCTCGTATCTCTCCGGCTCGCCCTGGCTCGGCGTGCTCGCAGCGGGACTGGCCGGAACCGCCTTCGGGGCGCTGCACGGTCTGCTCTGCAGTGTGAAGCGCGTCAATGATACGGCGACCGGCATCAGCCTCATCGTGCTCGGCACAGGCCTGGCGTTCTTCTTCGGCAAACCCTTGATCGAACCCAAGGCGCCAGCGCTTCCTTCGATAGCTCTCGGATTCTGGTCGAGCGTGCCGCAGGTGCGAGCAGGGTTGGACGTGAACGCGCTGTTCTTTGTCGGAATTGCGTTGGCGTTCGCGGTCTATGTCTTCCTGAACAGGACCGGCTGGGGACTGATGCTGCGCACCGTCGGAGACAGCGAGGATGCGGCGCGCGCGCTTGGTTTCCCGGTATTGCGGGTGCGCATCCTGGCGACGATGACCGGCGGCTTTCTCGCCGGCGTCGGCGGCAGCTTCCTGTCGCTTTCATATCCCGGGAGCTGGAGCGAAGGCCTGTCCAGCGGGCAGGGCATCATGGCGGTGGCGCTCGTCATCTTTGCGCGTTGGCGTTCCATCAACGCCCTCGGCGCATCACTTCTGTTCGGCGGTGCAGGCGCCCTCGGGCCGGCGCTGCAGGGTGTTGGCGTCACCGGCTATTATTACCTGTTCAACGCGGCTCCCTACATCCTGACGCTGGCGATTATGGTGGCCTCGACGTCGCGCGCGGCTCCGTTCGCCGATGCGCCCGGCGAACTCAAGCTGCACCGATGAGAAACGCTGTGACCGGAATACGTCCTTGAGGATCATCCGATGACCGCTCCGCAAGTCGAACTCAAGAACATGACGAAGCGTTTCGGAGCGAATCTCGCTCTGAACAACGTGTCGCTGCTGATCCGGTCGGGCACCGTCCATGCGCTGCTCGGGGAGAATGGCGCCGGAAAGAGCACATTGGTCAAATGCCTCGTGGGTTTCTACCATCCGGATAATGGCCATATCCAGGTCAACGGGCGCGAGCACAGGCTGAACTCGCCGAAGGATGCCGATGCGCTCGGCATCGGTATGGTGTATCAGCATTTCACGCTGGTCCCGTCCATGACGGTCGCGCAGAATCTCGTTGTCAGCGGCGCGAGACTGCCAGCCTACGTCAACTGGCAAAGCGAGCTGAAGCGGCTGGCCGAAGTCACCAAGAAGCTTCCGTTCCACGTCCCGCTCGACGTGCGAGTCTCGCAGCTCTCTGCGGGCGAGAAGCAGAAAGCCGAGATCGTCAAGCAGCTCTATCTCGGGCGCAAGCTTCTCATCCTGGACGAGCCGACGTCCGTACTCACGCCGGCGGAAGCCGATGAGGTGCTCGGCTATGTTCGCAGCCTGACGCGGGCGGGCGAGCTTAGCGCCGTTCTGATCAGCCACAAGTTTCACGAAGTACGCCGATACGCCGACGACGTCACGGTGCTGCGGCGTGGCGCGTCAGTCCGAACCGGAGCGGTCGCGGATCTGTCGGACGATGCCCTGGCCGAAGCAATGATCGGAGAACCCGTCAGCAAGGCCGTGCAGCACGCGTTGAAGTTGCCGCCGAAGAGCAAAATTGTCCTTTCCATCAAGCAGGTCTCCGTGAACGGCGACAACGGACTGCCGGCCGTGAAGGATCTCTCACTGGAGGTTCGCGAAGGTGAAATTGTGGGAATTGCCGGGGTGTCCGGGAACGGACAGTTGGAATTGGTCGAGACCTTGATGGGTCAGCGCGATCGCAGCGGTACCATCGCCGTATCCGGCGCCGCCTTCAACGGTGCGCGAAAGGAAATTGGCCGCCTCGGCGTCTACGGGTTGCCGCAGGAGCCGCTCAAGAACGCCTGCATTGATCGGATGTCGCTGGCGGAGAACCTTGCCCTGCGCAACTTCGATCGGGCGCCGCTCTGTCGAGGTATCGCGATGAACTACCGCGCGCTCGCGGAGCAGGCCGAGAAGCTCGTAAAGCAATTTCGTGTCAAAGCCCCGGGCTTGACGGCGAGCATGAGCGCGCTCTCCGGAGGCAACGTGCAACGAGCGGTTCTTGCGCGAGAACTTACCCAAAACGTCCGATTGCTGATCGCGTCCAATCCAACCTTCGGCCTCGATTTCGTCGCCTGCGAAGAGACATACCGCCGGATCGTCGAGGTGCGGAACGGCGGTGCCGCGGTGCTGCTGATCTCTGAAGACCTCGACGAATTGCTCGGCCTGGTCGACAGGATCCTCGTCATGAGCGGGGGGCGCATTGTCCATGAGGTTGCGGCCGATGGCGCCGACAAGCGCGTGATCGGAAAATACATGGCGGGCATGAAAGCGGCCTGACTTAAGGCGCGTATCGGATCGGAACTTACAGGGAGACTGCTCGTGGTCACGCAGATAAATCATTTCATCAATGGCAAGCGGGTGCCAGGCGGTACGGAGCGAAGGGTGGCTGTCTTCAACCCGGCAACGGGCGAGCAGACGGGTTCGGTCGCGGCCGCCAACGCGACCGTTGTGCCGGACGCCGTGGCTGCGGCCAGCCGGGCAGCGCAGGGCTGGGCGGATACGACGCCCTTGCGACGGGCGCGCGTGTTGTATCGCTTTCTGCGGATCCTTGAAGACCGCGCAGGACAGCTCGCCGAAGTGGATCGTATCGGAGCACGGTAAGGTACATTCCGACGCTTTCGGGGAAGTTCAGCGCGGGATGGAGGTGGTCGAGTTTGCGACAGCTGCCCCGCAGTTGCTCAAGGGCGAGCTCACCGAGAATGTCGGGACCCGCGTCGACAGCTATTCCACGCGCCAGCCGCTCGGGGTGGTCGCCGGAATCACGCCTTTCAATTTTCCGGTCATGGTCCCGATGTGGATGTTTCCGGTCGCACTCGCCTGCGGAAACACCTTCATCCTGAAGCCGTCGGAACGTGACCCGTCCGCCTCGCTGGTCATGGCGGAATGGCTGAAGGAAGCCGGCCTGCCGGATGGCGTCTTCAACGTGGTGCAGGGTGATAAGGAGGCCGTCGACGCGTTGCTGCATCATCCGGACGTCTCGGCGATCAGCTTCGTGGGGTCCACGCCCATCGCGCAGTACATCTATTCGACCGGGAAGCGTTGCCAGGCGCTCGGCGGCGCCAAGAACCACATGATCGTGATGCCCGATGCCGACATGGATCAGGCGGTCGACGCGCTGATGGGCGCCGCTTACGGCTCCGCCGGCGAACGTTGCATGGCGATTTCTGTTGCCGTACCGGTCGGCGAGAAGACCGCGGATAGGCTCATCGCCGCCCTGGAGCCGAAGGTTCGAGGCCTGAAGGTCGGGCCGGGTACCGATCCCGAAGCCGAGATGGGTCCTCTTGTCACCAAGCAGCATCTGGAGAAGGTTCGCAGCTACATCGATGCGGGCATCGCGGACGGGGCGAAGCTGCTCGTGGACGGACGCAAGTTCAGGATGCAGGGCTACGAGGGCGGCTTCTTCCTGGGGCGGGACCCTGTTCGATCACGTCACCCCGAGCATGAAGATCTACAAGGAGGAGATCTTCGGGCCCGTGCTGTCGGTCGTGCGAGCGCCGGATTATGCGACTGCCGCGCGGCTGATCAATGAGCACGAATTCGGCAACGGAACATCGATCTTCACCCGTGATGGCGATGCTGCGCGTGAATTCGCCCATCAGATCAAGGTCGGCATGGTCGGCATCAACGTTCCAATTCCGGCGCCGATGGCCTTTCACTCCTTCGGAGGATGGAAGGCATCGATCTTCGGCGATCACCACATGCACGGACCGGAAGGTGTTCGCTTCAATACACGAATGAAGACGGTCACCAGCCGCTGGCCAACTGGAATACGAGCCGGGGCCGAATTCGTCATGCCGACCATGGCGTGACGGCGCCCGGATACCGGCGTTTGTCTGTTCTCCCAAACTGCGAGGGCCCTCGGCCCTCGTTTTTTTATAGGCCATTCCACTGGCCGCAGCCTTAAGAGAAATGCTCGATGATGCCGCAGACAGTTGTGCAAGCCCAGTGCAGGCCCGACCTCGATTTTTCTCGAGATTTCTGACATCAAATCCATTCTGGAACGATCGAGCGACCCGGCGTCGTCGCCGAGCCGGGCTCGACCCCTTAAGCCCGCGTCAATTGGCTGTTGAGCGGATGCGAAGTCGGCTTTCTCAGGGGCCACATCCGTGGAAGCGGCAGCCGAGGATCAAGTCTCGGCACGCCCTCCGCGGGCGATCTCGGTGACCGACGAGCGCTGGGTTCAAAACCGTTCGCCCGGAATGTATTGGTCAAGCACAGCACCGGGAGAGACAGCACCAAGCCGAGACCGCTGAACATGGCGACCGAGATGACGGCGTCGATGCCGGCGACCGACAAACTCGATCCGCTCGGTCAGAGCCTTGCCTTTTCAGGGGTGCTTCGTGGCGCCGGAAAGATCCCAGCCAGATTCGCCCGGGCGAGGGTGATGAAAGAAAACGTTGATGATGTCGGTGTAGCTCGTACCGCAAGCGCCTCTTTGCGCGGCAAGAATGGTCTCGGCCCCCACCAAGTTTTCGTCTGATCCAGAGGTATGGACGTTGCGAGCGCGGCCATTTGGGGGCGGGCGGTGTCGCCCAGGTGCTCGGTAGTCGTCCCCGGGCAAGGAAAGCCAAGCTCGCATCGAGATGAAGTTGCCACGGGCAGTTTGGGGTCCAAGCCTTGAGGGTGTGCGTCGTTGCCAGATGCGTCAGAGCGCGCCCAAGTCAACTACCAGCTTCGGCAATTGATGCAATTGACGGACACATGGCAATCAGCATCAACGGCCGCGACATCAAGGACTACGGACGCAATATATGAAAAGCTTTGGTGCGATGCCGTGTCGGGAGTGCACGTCAATGGCAGCGGTGGAGTGAAGGGTGGTCAAAGCTAGCGCGACGACAAAGTCGCGGGCTGGAAAGCCGACGCTTTCCGCTCCAGACGATGATCCTTATCTGTGGCTGGAACAGATCGAGGGCGCGCGGGCGCTGAAATTTGTCGAACGGCAGAATGGCAAGACGCTGCAGGCATTTGGGGGCGTGGCATTCGAGCGAGATCGCGACGCGCTGACCTCGATTTATGATCGCCCGGACAATATCCCCTCCATCAGCCGGCGCGGCGGCCATCTCTACAATCTCTGGAAGGACGCCAACAATCCACGCGGCCTCTTGCGACGAACCACCTTGGAAGAATTTCGCACGCCGAAGCCGTCATGGGACGTTCTGCTCGACGTCGATCAGCTCGCGGTCAGCGAAGGCGAAGACTGGCTTTTGAAGGCGACGGTCTCGCTGGCCGGGAATCATAGCAGGACGATTGTGAGCCTGTCGCGCGGCGGCGCTGATGCCGCCACCTTGCGCGAGTTCGACTACGACGCGAAGACCTTTGTCCGCGATGGCTTCATCTTGCCCGAGGCCAAGAGCGCGGTTGAATGGCTCGATCCCGATACGCTTTTGCTCTCGAGCTCTTATGGGCAGGGCATGGCGACGACCTCCGGCTATGCACGTACAGTGAGGCTATGGCGGCGCGGTACGCAGGCGGATCAAGCGCCAGTGATCTTTGACATCGTGCCCGATCATGTCGAAGCCGGCTGCAATGTCGACCAGGCCGTCGTGCCGCCACGGATGTGGTTCGTCGATCATGTGGATACCTTCAACGTTGCCATCTGGCTCGGCGATGTATCCGGCGTTACGACGAAGATCGATCTGCCAAGCAACATCCGGATCCACCCCCATAGCGACTGGCTTGCCATCATACCGCGCGAATCCTGGTCTGTGGCGGGGCAGACCTATGCCGCGGATACGGTGCTCGTCATCTCTTTGGCCGCTTTCCTTGAAGGCAACCGTCGGTTCGAGGTTCTTTTCGAACCAGGCCCACGCCGCGCGCTGCAGGGGCTGTTTTGGAGTGCCGGCAAGCTTGTGCTTTCCATTCTAAACGAACTGCGGCCATTCTTCGAGATCTGCTCGCCATCCAATGAAGGCTGGAGCCGCGCGCAACTGCGCGGGCTTCCCGACATAGGGGTCGTCCACGTCTGGCCCCTTGATAGCGATCCATCCGAAAGCAATGGCGACCTGCTCGTCGACAGCCAGGATCCGCTCACGCCAGCTTCGCTGATGCTCATCGAGAATAACGTCGGCAGTCCGACCGTGCTCAAGCAGGCGCCGATGACCTTTACCCCGGATGGGCTTGTGGTCACGCAACACGAGGCCATTTCGATCGATGGCGAGCGCATTCCCTATGTCCAAACCGGTCCGGCCGGCGAGAGCGGCGATGCGCCGGTCCATATGAGCGGCTATGGCGGCTTTGGGATTTCGATGAGGCCGTTTTACAATTCAGCGCTTGGCAAGCTTTGGCTGGAGCGCGGCGGCACCACGGTCCAGGCCAATCTACGCGGCGGCGGCGAGTTCGGCACCCGCTGGCACGATGCCGGCCGACTTGCCGGCAAGAAATTGTCGCATGACGACTTCGCGGCCGTTGCCGCCGATCTCGTGCGTCGTGGCGTCACGGCGCCGAAGCGGATCGCAGCCCAGGGCGGATCGAACGGCGGTATCCTCATCACCAATATGCTGACGCGCTATCCGGAACGCTTTGGCGCGCTGTTCTGTACGATCCCGCTGATCGACATGCGCCGCTACACCAAGCTTCTGGCAGGCGCAAGCTGGATTGCAGAATATGGGGACCCGGATAAGCTCGAGCACTGGGAATGGCTCAAGACCTATTCCGCGTATCATGCCGCCACGCACGGCCGAAAATACCCGCCGATCCTGATCGCTACTACGCGGCGCGATGATCGTGTTCATCCCGGACACGCGCGCAAGATGGCCGCGAAGCTCCAGGCGATGGGCTACGAGGCCTATTTCTACGAGCCGGCGGCGGGCGGCCATGGTTACGGTCGGGACAACAGGGAGCGGGCCGGCTTCGAGGTGCTGGGCTTTCGCTTCCTGAAGAGCAAGATCGGCTGGCTTGACGGCGAGGCTTTAGGCGGGGCCCGGCGCTTGTGATCCCACAAACTCCAGCGCGATTGTTGCATGAGATTTGAGCGGTAGGAGATTGCAAAGACGCTCGGTTTGACCAGCCCTTTCTGAGCCCCGCGCTATCCTGCGGCATTGGGGGCAGCCTTTCCATTTCTAACGTTTCAATGTTCGCGTGGAAAATATGATTGCGCAGCCGCCAATTTCGAGGCGGCAATCGCAACAACGCGATCATGGCGCGCTGGCTTGTCTGAGCCAGGCGCCCGTTCGCCACACACGAAGGAGACGAGATGAAGCAGCGGGATGTGGCCGAAGTCAATCTTCACGACCTACAGGTATCGGATCCGCTGATTGGGAAATGCCAGCAATTGGTGAGGGACGTGGCGATTCCCCATCAATGGGACGCGCTGAACGACCGCAATCCCGAAGCGACCCCGAGCCACGCGGTAGAAAACTTCCGTATTGCCGCCGGACGTGCGAAGGGGGAGTTCTACGGCACGGTTTTCCAGGACAGTGATGTCGCAAAATGGCTAGAGGCGGTTGCTTGGTCGCTGTGCCAGACACCCAATCCGGACCTGGAGAAGGCCGCCGATGAGCTGGTTGAATTGATTGCGGCATCCCAATGCGGCGACGGCTATCTCAACACTTATTTCATGCTAGAGGCGCCTCAGGAGCGCTGGAGCAACCTAGCGGAGTGTCACGAGCTTTACTGTGCCGGCCACTTGATTGAGGCCGGCGTCGCTTTCTTTCTGGCTACCGGCAAACGACGCCTGCTGGACGTCGTTTGCAGACTTGCTGACCACCTCTGCACAGTTTTCGGCGCGGAGCGCGATCAGCTCCACGGCTATGATGGCCATCCAGAAATTGAACTTGCATTGACGCGCCTCTACGAAGTGACACAGGAGCAGCGATATCTGACGCTAGCCAATTATTTCGTGGAGCAACGCGGGACAGAGCCGCACTTCTATGACATTGAATACGAGAAACGCCAGCAATCATGCCACGTCAGTTCAAATGGCGCGCCCTGGACGGTGAAGAATAAAGCCTATAGCCAGGCGCACCTGCCAATCTCGGAACAGCGGACCGCAACCGGTCATGCCGTTCGGTTTGTATACCTCATGACTGGGCTCGCTCATCTCGCGCGTCTTCGTCAGAACGAGCAGCAACGCCAGGCTTGCCTGCGGCTATGGCAAAACATGGTGCAGCGCCAGATCTATATCACCGGGGGGATCGGCTCGCAAAGCTTCGGCGAAGCGTTCAGCAGCGATTACGATCTGCCGAACGATACTGCGTACGCGGAAAGTTGCGCGTCGATTGGCCTGATGATGTTCGCACGCCGTATGCTGGAGATGGAAGTGGACAGTCGCTATGCCGACGTGATGGAGCGCGCGTTGTACAATACGGTCCTGGGCAGTATCGCTTTCGATGGGCGTCACTATTTCTATGTTAACCCGCTCGAAGTTCATCCCCAAACGCTCAGCTCCAATGGCATCTACCATCATGTCAGGCCGGTGCGGCAACGCTGGTTTGGCTGCGCGTGCTGTCCGCCGAACATTGCGCGCCTTTTCACATCAATTGGCCATTACATCTATACGCCATGCTCCGACGCGCTCTATATCAATCTCTACATTGGCAATAGCGTGACGGTATCGGTGGGCGGGCATACGCTGCGGTTGCTCATGAGCGGCAACTATCCTTGGAAGGACGAGGTGGAAATCGCCGTGGAATCTGCACAGCCGGTCGCCCACACGCTCGCGCTGCGCTTGCCGGAATGGTGCAGCGCGCCGGAGGCGACCCTAAACGGCGAACCTGTCCATTGCGAGTCGCGCAAGGGCTATTTGCATATTCGCCGCACGTGGCGGCAGGGAGATCGGGTCAAACTATCGCTGCTGATGCAAGTGCGCCGCGTATACGGTCATCCGCAACTTCGCAATTTGGCCGGGAAGGTGGCTATCCAGCGCGGTCCTTTGATATATTGTCTGGAAGAAATCGACAATGGGACCGAGTTACACAACCTTTGGCTTCCTGCGGAAAGCCGGTTTTCGCTTATCGAAGGTACTGGTCCCTTTAGCGACAAGATTTTGCTGCAGGCTGATGGGGCGCGGTTGCAACACACGCGCTTTGAAGAAGGGGCCCTTTATCAGTACGACAAAGTGCCTGGACAGCTGCAACCACAGCGGCTGACATTCATTCCGTGGTTCAGCTGGGCCAACCGCGGCGAAGGCGAAATGCGGATTTGGATCAATGAGCGTTGACGCGAACGCCTGAGTGGTGCGTCAAGTTTGGCCGTGATGATGCCGTGTCATCCAGCCTTCCGGCGATCGCCAGCTGATTGAGACGGCGCAGCCAGAAAAGTCGGCGCATGGCTGGCCGAAGGTCGAGACCCTGACGACACGCTTGCGCCTGCCAACTCCACGCATCACTCGCACATGGGCGCAGGCGCGGATATGACGCGGGTTACCCTCGGGAAGGGCCGGGTGCGGGAAAGCCGCCCGCCCGGATCTGTGACCGCAAAGCCGAATGGCCGAGCTACTCGACCACGATCGCATCTACCGGACAAGCACCTGCGCGCGACCGTCGAGCGGCTGTTTGAACAGGCATTCGCGCAGATTGAAGCGACGCCACCACCGACATCGCAGCTCATCCAGGGTCATCCGTTGATCCGCACCTCCGAGGATGCGGCGATCTCTTCAGCCGCGCTGTGCGGCGCAATGCCGCCAATCGGGGCAATTGTCGCGATGGTGGCATATGATCGGCATCCGGCGATGGTGACGACTACTGGATCTAGTAGGTTTGCTGTTCCCCAGCATGAGCTAGTGAGCAGAGCCGTTTTCAGACACGCCTCGCGCACCAAAAGTGCGCGCCGGGACAGGAGAAACTTGATGCAGTTGACCGCGATGCGCCGCACCTCTCTTGCGCTGATCCTGTTTGCCTGTGGGGTGATGGGGAGCGCGCGGGCCGACGATCCGCCGCCGCGTGCCCAGGTCACGACGCCGGCCGGCCAGAAGGGCGGCGCTGGCCAAGCGCCGAGTACGCCGTCGGCGGCCGAGCAGCATCGCCTGCCGCCGGACTGCAGCACCAAGCAAAGGCTTGATCTCCCTGGGCGGACGCTCTCTTTCATCGCGACGGCCGGCTCCATCCGCCTGTTCGACGACAAGGGGGAGCCGGAGGCCGACATCGTCTATACCTCCTATCAGCTTGACGGCACCGATCGCGGCACGCGCCCGGTCACGTTCTTCTTCAACGGCGGACCGGGCTCATCGTCGGCCTGGCTGCAGCTCGGCAATGCCGGACCGTGGCGGCTGCCGATCAATGCTGACGAGGTCACGCCATCGACTTTTCCGGAGGCGAGGCCAAACGCGGAGACTTGGCTCGATTTCACCGATTTGGTGTTTCTCGACCCCGTAGGCACCGGCTATAGCCGTTTCGTGAGGACCGGCGATGATGTGCGCAAGCGGCTCTATTCCGTTGAGGGCGACGTCAACGCGCTCGCGCTGGTGGTCCGCCGCTGGCTCGAAAAGCATGACCGGCTATTGTCGCCGAAATACATCGCGGGTGAAAGCTATGGCGGCATTCGTGGACCAAAGCTTGTCCACCAGTTGCAGATGCGGCAGGGCATAGGCGTCAAGGGCCTGATCATGGTCTCGCCGCTGTTCGACTACAGCCAGCACGGTGGCACGAGCCTGCTGCAATACGTTGCAAGGCTGCCAAGCTATGTCGCGACCCTGCGTGAAGCCGAGGGTCCGGTAAAGCGAGCCGATCTCGCCGACGTGGAAGCTTACGCACGCGGCGAGTTTCTGGTCGACCTCATCAAAGGCCAGGCAGACAAGGAAGCGACCACGCGTCTGGCCGACAAGATCGCGGCGCTGACCGGCATCGACCAGGCGGTGAGTCGCAGGCTCGCGGGCCGCATCGACCGTGCCGAGTTTCGCCGTGAGTTCGATCGTAAGAACGGCAAGTTAATCGGTAATTATGACTCCTCGGTGCGTGGCCTCGATCCCTATCCAGACTCCGATTTCAGCCTTTCCAGCGATCCCTCGGCCGATAGGCTGCTGGCGCCTCTGACCAGCGCCACTGTCGATCTCCTTACGCGCAAGCTAAACTGGCGGCCGGACGGCTCCTATGAGCTAATCAACCACACGGTCGGGCAGGCTTGGGATTTCGGCCGCAGGCCTCCGGAGTCGCTGTCGGAGCTGCGCCAGATTCTCGCAACGGACGCGAAGATGAAATTGCTAGTCGGTCACGGCCTGTTTGACCTCGTCACGCCTTATCTCGGATCCCAGATCGCGCTCGACCAATTGCCGCCATTTGTCTCAGCACCGCGCGTCAAACTTGTAGTCTTTCCGGGGGGCCACATGTTCTATTCACGCGACGCCTCGCGCCAAGCTTTTCGTGCAGAGGTCGAAGCGATGATGAATTAACGCGAACGCCGAACTCGTACCGATCTCAAAATTGAAAGCCGTCGTCGATCGACGATGAAAGCGCGAGCTATCGCTGAAATTGGCGACGGCGGGAATCGGGAAGGCGGCATATCTTGGGGTGCTTGACGCCTCCATTTCTCCACCGAGCGATATGCTCCAAAGATAGCATCATCCGCACAGAAATCTTGCGCAATGGGACGCGTGCTCTGTTGGCCCAGGCGATCGAGGCCGAGGTCGCAGACGTTCTCGGCAAGCATGCCGATTTGAAGACCTCGTTCGGCCACCAGCGCGTCGTGCGCCACGGTCACCCGCCGGAGCGCGAGGTGATGACCGGTATGGGCCCGGTCGCCGTCCGCTAGCCGCATGTACGCGATCGCGATCTGAAGCGGCGCGGGCTCGGCATGCCGCCGCAGCGCTCCATCACCGATGGCGCGCTCGGGTTCTGGAAGGCCGCCGTGAGGTCTGGCCGAAAACGCGCGCGCAGCGCTGCTGGGTGCACAGGACCGGGGCAGATCGTAACGACACTCCTGCCGGAGCATATTGATAGGTCTGAAGCTAACACTTTACACGATAGCGCATCGTGCAACGACGTTGCGAGATTTGACGGCCGGATGGTCGCTCGGCACCATCCGATTCTTGCGACAGAGTTTTTGCTGAATATACGGCGCCGCCGACTTTGCCGCGAAACTTCAGATTTCCGCGACATTCAAGCGCCCGGCGCTGGAGGGCGCTTCATGGTCAAAAGCTCCGTCACATCATGCCGATCATTTGTGGATGAGATCGCAACTGTCAGGAATTTATCGTCCGGGTATGTTTGGGCTCGCGTGCGGCATACAACGCCCAGGTGTTTGAGTTTAAAGCTCTGCGCTTGCGACGGCGTCGGCGTTTCCACCGTAGTTCGCTCCCCGCTAGGTCTTAGTTGGGAAGCTCTGCACGAGCTTGCTCCTGCCGGGTCCGAAGCATACCGGCGGTCCTCGCCCGCCTGAAACGCCCTTGCGCACTTCTCGAACCGCCGAATACCTACTTCACGGAAATTGCGAGCGGAGGAAGTTTGTCGGAGCGCCTGCGTCCAGGATTTGAACCTATGTTGGGACCTTTTCGAGCTGGCGACAAATAGCGCACGAACGGCGGCTTTGGCGGACTATCGGGAACTAACGTTGCGAGTTAGGCTGCTCTCCAATAAGAAAAAAGGGCCTGCGACATAGTGGGTTTCGCGATGTAGCGGACCCCTGACTCGAACCTCCGACGCCTCACAGCGGCTCAGGGGCTCCGACATGTTGGGTCGCAGGCGCGCCGCGCCGCAGCATTCCTTCTTGCAAACTGACCGTCTCCACCTCGCGCCTTTTGACGATCAGGGCTATTCTTTGCTCACTTGATCGTGGTTTAGGCGAACCGCATGAAGCTTGGCTTCGTTGGCGGTTTCCCGCGAGAGATTAGGCGCGCAGCATTCGTTGGTGATCAAATGACGCATGGTGGCCAAAAGGGTTTCGGCATGACCAAGCACGGCCGATCGGGGCACGCGACCCGATCGCTCCGTTTCCGTTTCCTGCAGAAGCTCGAGGCACAGAAGAACGATCGCAAGGATCGCTCCCGGATCAAGGATCCGAAACGGTGCATCGACGAACTATTCCATTCCCGGAAGCCAACGCGAAGCTGACGGGCTAATCGTCAACTGACCATGCCGAGGACGCGCAACAACAAGGCTAGCTCCTTGAACTAGGAGTGGACCCCGACAGCCCCGCCTCGATACGCCGCCTATCCCAGTCCGTCATCACCCAGTTTCCCTGATAGCTCCCTTGGCTGTGGTAGGCCTCTCAATCGAACTTGTAGGAAGCCTGAAAGAACGTACCCCAGCGCTCCATGCTGTACTTCGCAAAACCGGTCGGTACGCAGCCGCTGCTGCTGCAGGCAGACTCGCCACCCCTTTTGGTCCACATGGCCCAATAGCGGCCACCGACGCCGACGCTGATGTTCTTGGTGATGAAGTAGGACAAGACACCTTCAACCTGAACGCCGCCACCATTGCCGTGTTGTTCAGCGAAGGTGGTCTCATCACGCAAGAGATGATGGTCACGCCCCCTGAAATCGCTCCAAGGCAGGTAAGCGACATCCGCGCTCAAACGCCAACGCTCGGTGAGCATGGTTTCGGCGCTTAGGCCGATACGAGGTGCATTCCATTGAGTATCCTGGCTGCCAATGACTTGATCAGGGGCCGCCGGGCATCGATACATGGGGTTGGCAATCTGCATGCACCCGATCGTGTCGGAGCTCTGGGCGTAATAGGTCCAACCCAGGAATCCTCCGACCTTGTAGGTGGCGCCGCGCAGGAAATCGTAACCTAGGTCCGCCGTGTAGTACGTGAACCTTCCGTTTGCTTGGCCTGATACGTTGTTGATGTAGGACAGTCGTTCCTCAATGCCCCAATCTTCATTGTTTATTTTTGCCTTGTTGAAGCGCCCGGTGCCAATATTGCTCTTCAAGAAGGCTCCCCAGGGACTGTCAAGACGGCCGAATAACTCCCCGGAAAATCCGTCAAGTCCGTGATACGTGAGCCTCGAGATGAGAATGCTGGGGTCTGCTAGGCTCTCATAGGGCACTGCGCTGTGGTCCCATTGGAATCTTCCGCGGCTGAGCCAGAGCCGCGAGCCGCCTTCGAACGACCAACCGGGCGTGTAAGCAATCGGCGGCACACTGGCGGGTGCGTTCGCGTACAGCGGCGCGTCGCCCCATTGCGCCGTCCAAGGGTCGGCGCCAAAATGGTAGTTCAACCCGATCTTTCCGATGTGATAGTTGCTAGACAGGCTGGTTGTGTTCGCCGGCAGAATTGCAAACGGTGGAAACTGCACGGTCGGAGGGGTCTCGACCCTCGGGCCGCCGAAATGCAGGTAGTCATACTCAGCTTTGACGGACCATGCAGGCGTAAGCGCCTGCTCGACGCCCAGCCCGACGATGCCACCGACACGACCATAAGCAAAATCGGTTTTCTCCTGTAGCGACCACCGGCCAAACTCATGGTTATTGACGACGTCGCCTTGATTGTTCTGCCAAGCGACGCCTCCCTTGATGTAGGCCAGGGTGTGGCCCTGCGGGCCAAAAGCGTAGCCGACCCGACCGGTACCGCTGGCAAAGATGTTGGGACTTGCCTTGCAGTTCGCGCTCACAACAAAGCCGGAGGCAGCGAGGCAGGTATTCGTGCCGTCGGAGACAGCACCGCTGGCATCCAATTCGAGGCCAAACACCCAGCTATTCTTCTGCCAATTGTAGCCGATCTGCCCACCTGCCAGGAACACAGGGGTATCGACGGCGTCGCCATAGATTGACGAGCCGTAGGAATTACTGAAGGACGTTCGGCCATAGCCACCGCCGAGGTGCCATCCAATATATCCTCCGGACCAGCCCCACACAGTCGGTGGCAGTTGCACTGCTGGCTCAAGGTCCGCCGAATTGGCCGCACCGCATGCGACGAGCGCAATTGTTGTGGCTCCCCAAAAAAGAAGTCCAGATCGCATCAAATACTCTGCTGCGTTTTTCCATCCACAACCGAGCGCCTTCGCGCTGGCATCGGTGATGGTGCCGCGAATGAAGCAAGCGGCATGCCGCTTAAAAGAGGCTCTCCAGGTGCCAGGTACGCGTCAAATTTGCGACATTGGGGTTCAACCCGACAATCGCGCTGTTAGCGTTCGACAGTAATGTTGCGAAACGCGAAGCCGCCATTCTCGCTGTAACACGAGAAGGCGACTCCGTTGGTCTGAACAGAATCGCGAATTGGCTGTCGAGGCTCACGTGAAGCGTTCGAAGCCCAGTGGACATTATCAATACGAGCCGTGCCGGCCTGGACGCTGGATCCTTCTATCTGCCGAGGGAAGACACTTGGTTCGCTGCGCCATTGGAATCCGCCTCGTGCGAAAACATTTGACGAGCGATCATTCGGGCAACGCGGCACGCAGAGGAGACGCTCGTCATCAGCCTCGGCTGGCTTGTCATGATTACCCACGCGACTGGGTCGAACTCGACCGCCAGTTGATGGCGCAATGGATGGGTAAGCTCGGCTTCGAGCTGGAGATCGTGGCCGACTACGTCTTCAGCGAGGTCAAGAAGGCCGAACGGGCTTTTGCCGACGAAACCACCTTGCCGACGCTCGCTCCCGGCTCCGGATCGACGATAACGGCCTACTTATGATGGAGTGGACGCCCCCGCCGGACGGCATCGATGTGCCAAAGTGGGGGTGTTGAGCACCACTTAAGGGAGGCGTCCGTGTCAGAAGTTATCACAATCGGTCTGGATATCGCCAAGCACGTTTTTCACGTTCACGGAGCGGATGAACGGGGTCGAGCGATGTTCTGCAAACGGATCAGCCGAGGAAAGCTGCTGGATTTCTTCGCAGCCCAGCCGAGTTGCACGGTAGCTCTGGAGGCATGTGGCGGAGCCCATCACTGGGCCCGTCAACTCGCCCAGCTTGGCCATGAAGTTCGGCTGATCCCTCCCGCCTACGTAAAGCCGTTTGTGAAGCGGCAAAAGAATGACGCGATCGATGCCGAGGCGATCTGCGAAGCAGCGCAGCGGCCGAGCATGCGGTTCGTGGCCGTGAAGAGCGAACAGCAACAGGCGGCGGGTCTGCTGTTTCGAACCCGTGATCTGTTGGTGCGGCAGCGAACCCAGCTCATCAACGCGATCCGGGGACACCTCACTGAATATGGCTGGATCGCACCGAAAGGCCCGTCGCATGTGGCGATGCTTGCCGACCTGATCGACGAAGACGCGATGGCCAGCTCGCTTCCTGAAGCTGCCCACCCCATGTTCCGATTGATGTTGGACCTGCTCGCTGGCCTCAACAGCAAGATCGCAGATCTCGACCAGGAGATCGCGCGACGCGCTCGCGAGGACGCGGTATCGCGCAGGCTGATGACCGTTCCTGGCATCGGCCCAATCTCTGCCACTGCGATCGCCGCCCTAGCACCGCCAGCCGCGACCTTTACCAAGGGCCGTGACTTTGCCGCCTGGTTGGGCCTCACGCCCCTTCAAAGATCGACGGGTGGCAAACAGAAGCTTGGCGCGACATCCAAAATGGGTGAACGCACGCTCAGGCGCCTACTCATCATCGGCAGTAGCGCCGTCGTGCGACAGGCGAGCAAACGCGGCGCGCCAAAGGGGTCTTGGCTCGAACAGATGCTGGCTCGCAAACCGCGCATGCTGGTAACCGTCGCGCTCGCGAACAAGATGGCGCGGATCGTCTGGGCGCTGCTTATAAAGCAGGAGAACTACAGGGCTCCGGTCGCAGCCAAGGCGTGAGCCTGGCGGGCCTGAGGTCGTCGCAGGTGTAGTCGGTCGAAGGAGGGTATGGCGCAACAGTCGGTGAGACGGGGCCGGAAGAACCAGATGTACCCATCGTGCCCAGAGCACGCACTTATGATTTGGTTCCGGTCCGCGAACTCCCATACGGGCCCGCAGCTCCATCGCTGCATCAGAGGCCGGACAGATGGCAGCATCCGACCACGTGCCAATCTTCTTCAAAAACCGCTTGCATCTGGCGGGGCGTCCACAGATGGGCCTATGCCAGAGATGACCGAACCTTTGGCCGCAGCGGTCCCCGATGGTGGCTTATCGCTTCGAAGACAGCCGCTCCGGCGAATGCGCGGTCCGCCATCTCAATGGTTATCGAAGCATCCCGCAAGTGGATGGCTATGCCGCCTATAACAAGTTGGCGCGCCCCGATCGCGGCAATGATGGCATCACATTGGCTGGCTGCAGGTCACACAGCAGACGCAAGTTCTACGAGCTGCATGTTGCAGGGAGCTCGAAAGCGACAACGACGACTGTCGAGCGGATGGCAAGGCTCTGGCAGATCGAGAAGACCGTGCGCGGGCAAAGCCCCGACGCTCGCGTTGCCCCGCGTCAGCAAGCCTCCGCGGCGGTCGTCGCAGATCTCTTCGACCTCTGGCAGCAGACCTTGCGGCGGACCTCCGGCAAATCAAAACTGGCCGAGGCGATCCGCTATGTCGCCTCGCGCCGTGCCATCTTCGAATGCTTCCTCACCGGCGGCCGCATTGAGCTCGACTCCAACAGTGTCGAGCGCGCCATCAGCCGACAAACAATTGCGAGAAAGAATAGCCTCTTCGCGGGCAGCGACGGCGGCGGACGAACCTGGGCAACCATCGCTACGCTGCTGCAGACAGCGAAAAATGAACAACGTCGATCCATTCGCCTGGCCCCGCCTAACACTTCAGCGTATCGCCAACGGCTGGCCGAGCAGCGAAATCGACGCGCTTATGCCATGGGACCGCGCCGCCTGACGGCCTCAGCTTGCTTTGAATTACCCACATCTGCCGCCTCAAGGCCGACACCGCTTTTGTCATCGAGGTTGTCAGCATCTTGTAAGCTAAGCCCCGCAATCTACCGTAATCAAAGACCCGCTGTGGCGGTTCTCAACGGGAGACGAGGCATGGATTCTATCGATCGAGCTTTGGCTGCACGCACTGTGCCAACAATCAACGAAGAGGGAGAAATCCGGCGTTCGAGTACGGAAGCTACCCCACCAGCCGATCCAACGGACTCTCGCCAGCAGCCAAGCGCGCTGAGAATGGTCGAATCATCCAACGGGGGGGACAATTCGCTGGGCAGTATGTCCGGGGAATTCCGCGCAGTGCTGGCCGGGGTACAGGAACGTCTCCCGTATTCTCGCATGAATCGCCCCTATCGTGAGTCCGCGTTGCGTGACGGTCCTCGCTTTGTGCGCAACCCGTCGCCGGGCCGCGCTGGAGACAGCTCTGAGGGGATTCTCGACCGCAACGCCGTTTTAGACTCCTCGGGCGGTTTTGCCTCAGAGGCTGATATTAACGATTATCGGCAGTGGTGTGCTGAGCGGTTGGCCAGCAGTAGCCTGGGAGCCAATCCACTGGCCTTGTCCGTTGCTTCGGCGGAGCGGTCGCCGCTTGCGTTGCCTAACGATGCTCGCCTTGTGCCGCATGGTGGGGCCCGTGAACCGACCACCCCCCCGGGTCAGCAAACCGTTTCATCGCCTTCCATCGCGCCTGTGCGTCATCACCAGGCCCAGGCCTTGGAGCGTCGAATCGACTCCGTCGACACTTTCGAGAACTACATCGAGAGCCAAGACGACACTAGCGATAGCTTGAATTTCACTGCTTCAGAGGAGAACCTGCGTCGCCAGCGCACCCTCCTCGAGTTGGCTCGACTGGAGCCCTCCCGTGACAGGGTACGCAGCGACGACTCAACGCTGCGCGAATTCGCCCACGCATTCGCGCTTCAGCGCGGCCAGCGAGCTGGGCCGTCTGTCGCGGGTCCGGCCCGCGAGCCCGGCTTTCAGAATCAGGAAGCCGCCGGGCCCTCGTCTTCCGCCGAGCCTTCACGCCATCGCCAGCGACTGGATCGCGCAGCAACAGGACCAATCAATAACTCCGGGCCACCGGATTTCGGGCCTGCTGTCGGCCCGAACTGGGTCCATCGTGATCAACCGGCCCCCGATCTTCTGATTCTTCAGTTAGATCAGCAGGGCTTACTGCCGAGTTCGAGCGAGCCGCAGACGAGCATCGACATCTTTAGCGTGCCCTATACAGTTGTGCGGGGTCCGGGAGGACCTCGGGACATTCGCCTCTTCCGCAACCGGTACGTTCCGCCGCCGCAATCTCGTATCGCCACGCCGTGAGCAGCCCGCGTGCGGGTTCCAATGATCGCGCGCAGTTATTGATCGGGATAGGGGGGAGCCTAGCAGCTCCGCCCCTCGCTGCGCGCCCCGCGTGATGCCCGGGCGGTCGACACAGTGCGTAGCTCACCGGACTTCGCTTAGAGGCGATTGTGGTCGCGGCTGCGAAGCCGGTAGCGGCAAAAAAAGCGCGCGCTGATAGCTTCCCGCGTCGACGGATGTGTTCTGCGGCATACCGGCCGCTGCATATCGTCTGGCAGGCTCGGTGATTTCGGGCTGTCGTGGATGTGGCCCGAGCCGGAGCGCCTCGTCTTCAGAGGGCGAGATAGACTGAACACCGGACGAGCCAATCCCGTCCGGATCTCGTTGATTCGGTCCTCCACTTCCCTTGAAGACTTAATTGAACCCGTCGCATCGGCGATGAGGCCCCCATTGCCGGAGGAGGCCGATGTCAGGTGTACGGTTAGCCAGGTCACAGAAGCCTCCTTCGTCGCCTTTCTCCCGCAGGTGTGAAGCCCATGCTTTCATAGAATGCGACCAACCTCTCCGCGCCGGGGTGGCCGGCCAGGGGAAGAGACACCTCGATCATGGGCCATCCCCGCGCTCGCGCCTCGCGGTCCACGGCGGCCAGAAGCCATCTCCCATGTTGAGCCGAGCGATAGCGCGGATCGACCCAAAGCTCCTGCAGAACGCCATAATGGCCTGAAGCCCTGACCGCGAAGACCTGGGAGACGACGGCAATGCCGATCACTTCGGCTGCGGGCACATTCTCCATTATCAAGGCGAAGCCAAGGCGCGAATCCATGGCCATTTGCCCAGCAACGCCGACCGCGACCTGTAGCTCGAATTGCGGCCCCGGTCCGCCGAGCTCGGTGAGAAGTGCCTGCACACACTTAGCAATAGTGTCCCGATCCTGGAATCTTGCCCTGCGAACACGATGCGCGGAATCGGCTACTATTTTCTCGCCCGCTTCATTATCTGCGCCATGGATCACCAGGGCATGATCCGGGTCGCCTGTTACGGCCTCGGCAATTTCACGGATCGGCTCGCGCGCCATGAGGAGGATCTCGTCGAACTCCGCATTGGGATCGGACAACGCCACGATGGCGCCGCCGCAACCGATGCTCAGGTTTCCTGGTCCCGGCGAGAGAATAATGCGGTCGTGAGGGATTTTGCGAATTTCCTCCACGGTGCAGCGTTATCAAAGACAATGGCTTCTTTACCATTTACCTCGCCAACCATCTGGGCGATGTTGAACGTAAAGGAGTCGAAGTTGTCGATCAGGATCACCGATTGCTCAAAGCTTGTCTCGCTTGCTGCCATCTTCATGCCCTGCTGCGGACGGTCGCGTTTGATCAGCCCACATTCGTCAAGCTGCAGGTGGCATGTTTCCGTCGTTTAAATCGCCTGCTAATTTTGGTAGTTGACTGAACGTATGTTGCTGCATCTCACTACGATGACGAGAAGTGGTCCGAGGACAATCATGGTGGCACATGTCCGTGAGATAAAGGAGTGATGTTAAATTGATCCAGGGAAGTCTGACGACGGCTGGCTCGGCCCTCCCATTTTAGATCCACGACATCCATTTAAAGCGCAAAAATATCCCTCAAGCTCGACGACCGCTCGCTGCTCCCACTCCTCAGCCTGCGTCAGCAACGAGATTCGTTGAACCGGACGGAATGTCGCGGCCT
Organism: Bradyrhizobium sp. B124; assembly: GCF_038967635.1. Classification (NCBI taxonomy): domain Bacteria; kingdom Pseudomonadati; phylum Pseudomonadota; class Alphaproteobacteria; order Hyphomicrobiales; family Nitrobacteraceae; genus Bradyrhizobium; species Bradyrhizobium sp. B124. Next base: position 7,583,206 of record NZ_CP152413.1, read on the forward strand.
GACGGCACAGCGACGCTATTGCTCGGTAGCGACGCACGTTTTCCATAACAGCCAGTCCGGTCACGTTCGAATCTCCTCTTTCCATGCCGGCTGGAAGTTGTGCCAGAACGATTGTCGATTGGTTAGCGACCAGATCGGTAATCCTGCATGGTTGGTAAATCCTTACAACACGTCCTGTCGAACAGTAGCCAGCGGGATGGCGATGGCAAAAATCAGACCAACGACAAGGACCCACGATGAGACGCTTCTTGTTTCTCTGCTCAAGATTGCGAGAATACGCAGCGGTGTTCGGTCGAAGAACCACGTGCGGCGATTGGCCTTCATGATGTCCGCCGGGAAGCTGCATGTCTTGCGCTGCCATCCCAGGGGTCACGTGCTTGTCGGACACGGAAGGTGAGGCGAAGCTCGGGCCGTTCCCAACCAAATCGAGGACAATCCGCATGCTTCATCCAGCCCGGCCCGCATGCACCGCGCTCGGAGCTGTGTTCGCGTTCTGGCCGCAGACACCTACAGAGCAAGGTTCGCGGCTTCAGCCGGATAAAAGCCCTTGCCGCATTTAGAGTTCGCGGAGCTTCTGAGTGAGGCACAACCGTGCCGGCAGTTCCAATGCGACCAGCCCGTTCGCTTTAGATGATGGCAAAGACAAGCAGGCTCGAGCAAAGTGGCGCGAGGCTCGTCACGGTCAGTGAAGGCTACCGGAGACAGGGTTTGATCGCGCATGCCCCCCGATTGCCGCCGGGGAAGAGAGACCGACAGCTCGCTGCCTTCTTACGCCTTGCAGCTAGATTATTAATCGATCTTGGTCACATCTATCCCACTCCTTCAAGGAGGAGGCAATGACATCTTTTCCGCGTCATGAGGGCATACTTCGTCGAGGTACAGCGCGGCGAAGAGCGAAGCGAGTTTCGAGGATTCCCTAAAAAGATATACGTCGCCCGGGCGTCTGGCGTGAATGTGTCGCCGTCGCGATGGGCGTCGGGTCAGCTTGTCGCACGATGGATCCGCGCCAAACCCACTGATCACTCATCGCTTCTGTCATTTCAAACTGCTTGTGGCTTTTCGGTGCCTGCCGGCAGGCTGTGTTGTCTGATCAACCGGAGCGACCGGCTGCGTACGGACTTTGCCGCTTGGGATCTCCGGCAGCATTTCGGCGGTCGCGTGGTCCGGCGTGTCGTCCTTCCAGCGTACTGAGCCGAATGGCCTCTCCAGCATGCGGCGGACGCGGACCGGCGCGGGACCGATGTGGAAGTGAATTGCTCGCTGCTCCAGTGCACGCTCGGACCGGGTCGGACGGTTGCGCAAGCGCAGGTAGTCGAACCAGGTCGGGCAGTGGTAGCGCTCGGTCCACAATTCCGGATCGGCAATGTCGCGCGCGATCGAGCAGCCATAGGCACCGTTGCGCTGGCGCGACAATTGCACCTCCTGCATGACATTATGAAATGCCCGCGCATTTTCCTGTGCAACCCTATATTCAATCTCGACCACGAGAGGCCCGCTGCGTCCGGTCAAGGCGAGCCGTACCTCGGGATCGGCGAGCAGCTCGGCCTCCTCACCCCGCGCACCGACGCGGGGCATGGGCAGCCAACGGCCGATGAGTGGTGAGGCGACCATCAGGGCGGCCGAAAGCAGCAGCGCAGTTTCAACCCCGGCCGCGTCGGTCAGATGGCCCCAACCCCAGCTGCCGACGGCAACTCCGCCTGAGCCCGCCGCCTGATAGGCCGCGAGCGAACGCCCGGCCACCCATCGCGGCGCGGACAACTGCACGCCAATGCTGAACACCGTCCACGCCATCATCCACACGGCGCCGGCCAGGACCAGCGCCATCGCCGTCAACACCGGTTGGCGGCTGAGCGCGACCGCGGCGATCGCCCCGCCCATTGACAGCGCGCAGGCGCGGATCGCGGCCTCGCCGCTCATCCGCTTGCGCAGTTCGGTGATACTCAACGCACCGACCACCGCACCCAGGCCAAAGGCGCCGAGCATGATGCCGTAGGTCTGGGCGTCGCCATGCAAAAGATCGCGCGCCACCAGCGGCATTAGTGCAACGATCGGGCCGCCGATGAGGCCCGTCACCAGGGTCCGAATGAGCACAATTTTGATCGATGGTGAATTGGTGATGTAACGTACGCCTAACACCATGGCGCGGCTCAGTCGCTCAGGCGGTAGGCGCGAGGGTACACTGATGCGCTTCCAAAGGAATAACGCGACCATCAGCGGCAGATAGAGCAAGGTGTTGAGCGCGAATGCGGCGACTGCGCCCGCGGTCGCCACCACGACTCCGCCGATCGCCGGACCCACGCTGCGCGCGATATTGTAGCTGATGCCGTTCAGCGCGACGGCTGCAGGCAGCAGCGCTTCTGAGGGCACCTGTTCGCTGACCGACGATTGCCAGGCGGGTCCCATCAGCGCCATGCCGCTGCCGACCACGAAGCAGAGCGCAAGCAAGAGGTTCGGTGTGACCAAGCCAAGCCAGGCGATCACCGTCAGTCCGGTTGCGCCGGCGAACGCAATACCAAGCGAGATCAGCGCCACGATGCGACGGTCAAACATATCAGCGATCGCGCCGGCTGGCATCGAGATCAGCATCACCGGCAGTAGCAGCGCCGTCTGCACCAGCGCGACCTTGTCAGCCGAGGACGTCATCTGCGTCATCGCCCAGGCCGCACCAACACCTTGAATCAAGATACCGAGGTTGGAGAGCAGGCTCGCAAGCCAGATGCGTCGGAAGGCCGCGTGCCGCAGCGGAGCCGCGATGCCGTCGGCGCCCCCTGTCTGGACTTTAACTGGATCGGTCATGTCGGAGCGGTACGATCTACCATGATTCGATTCCGAGACGGATCACAAGGATGTTCCCGGCGCGATACAGCGTCCAAGCGCGGTCGCGAAACGCGATGCGTTGATCGCTTTTGATGCAGGCGATGATCATGCTGCTTCCATCCGATGCAGCTCATGGCAGCGTCGCGAAGTAACCAGCGACGTGATAGCTGCGCTTCTTCGACGGCATAGGATGCTCGAATATGCCAGCCAATTTTGCAAGGCTGGCCAGCTGGAGGAGGGGCCAGCGGTTGACCGTTGCGATTTCGACTATCCTGCCAGCACAGGGGCGCTCCCAAGCCTGGCGAACTGACCCTCGCGGGAAACGGCGGCAGTTGCCGCAAATCTGAAAGCATCTGCAGGTGCAAGCTACTATTCGAACTGAACTGCCGAATGGCACGTTCACCACCGGCAGGACGCGGTTCCGACACGGCAAAAAGTCAGATTGGTGCAGGCCGCGTTCTGCTAACACAATAACAGCGGCCACAAAGAGTACAGGAGTCCACGCGTTTCGACTACTCCAAAAACCACTCTCATTGTGAAGCGGCTCGCTTCCCGGCGCGTTTCCTCTCAGGAAGGCGAAGGCTCCTCGATGAGAGTTCTCATACCATAGGTAGCATACCGCTTAATCATGCTAAAAAAGTGCAATCTTCCCAGAGAGCGAGCAGGAATAGTGCTCTGAAGCAGCGCATAGTTGATTTTGCGGTCGAGTACGCTTGTGGATGGCGTGGATTTGTCGGCAAGTCTGTGCGTCGATCAACGTGACTTGCAAGTCGCAGGCGGATTGGCCAGCACCGGACATTCGATGGTACGCTCTCTCGCCGATGAACGAACTGCGGAAGGTCGTGCTGATTCCGCTCGATGTCGCCCACCATTCCGGAATGATCTCGCCCACCGTTCCGATTTGATGTCGCCCACCATTCCGAGATGATCTCGCCCACCATTCCGGGATGATGTCGCCCGGGGTGACGAGGCCTCTTCTGGCTCCGATACGGTCCCGCCTTTCCGGCTTTGCGAAGGGGGACCTGGATGCCGACGGAGAGGTTTGCGATGCGCCATGTGCGCGATGTGATCAGATTGAAGTCGGCCGGGACGCCGACCCGCGAGATTGCGCGGCGGGTCGGCACGGCTCCTTCGACGGTGCGGTTGACGATCCGCCGGTTCGAGGCGGCGGGGCTGACCTGGCCGTTGCCAGACGACGTCACCGACACGGTGCTGGAGGCCCGGCTGTTCGCCAGCGCCGGAGCCGGTCCCGGCACCCGGCGGGGCCATCGGCGGCAGGCGGAGCCGGACTGGGCGGCGGTGCATCGCGAGCTCAAGCGCAAGCACGTGACGCTGTCGATTGTGTGGGAGGAGTACATCGCGGGCGAACCCGGCGGGTATCGCTATTCGCGGTTCTGCGAGCTCTACCGGGCCTGGGAAGGCCGGCTGTCGGTGACGATGCGCCAGTCGCATGCGGCCGGCGACAAGCTGTTCGTCGACTATGCCGGCGACGGCGTGCCGGTGGTGATCGACCGGTTCACCGGCGAACGGCGCACTGCGCAGATCTTCGTCGCGGTGCTCGGCGCATCGAGCTTCACCTACGCGCAGGCGACCTGGACGCAGGGGCTCGCCGATTGGATCAGCGGCCACGTCGGCGCCTTCGAGGCGATCGGCGGCGTGCCGGCACTGCTGGTGCCGGACAACACCAAAGTCGCTGTGATCAAGGCTTGCCTCTACGATCCCAGGATCAATCGCAATTATGCCGACATGGCGGCGCATTACGGCACCGCCATTCTGCCGGCCAGGCCGCGACGGCCGCGGGACAAGGCCAAAGTCGAGCAGGCGGTCCTGATGGTCGAACGCTGGCTGCTCGGACGGCTGCGCCACCGCACCTTCCACAGCCTCGCCGAGGTCAACGCGGCGATCGCCGAGTTGATGATCCGGCTCAACGAGGAGCGACCAATTAGGCGGCTCGGTGTCACCCGCCGCAACTGGAGGAGATCGACCGGCCGGCGCTGAAGGCCCTGCTGCAGATCCCTTACGTGTTCGCCGAGTGGCGGATCTGCCGGGTTAGCATCGACTATCACGTCGAGGTCGAGGCGCATTACTACAGCGTCCCGCATCGCTCGTCCGCACCGAGGTCGAGGTGCGCTTCACCGCCCGCACCGTCGAGATATTCCACAAGGGTGAGCGGATTGCCGCGCATCAGCGCATGAGCGGCAACCACAAACATACGACCGTGCCGGAACACATGGCCTCCAGTCATCGGCGCTGCGCGGCTGGACCATCGAGCGCATCGTCGGCAGGCGGCATCGACACGCGCGTTGTCGTAGCTCCTGGCCAGCGACAGGATACCGAGGCAGGTGCGAAAGCCTTGCTCGGGATGCGGCCGGGCCGCGATGACGGCCTGGAAAAACGCCGCGGCAGAGGGACCGATCTTCTCGCCGGCAGCGATCAATCCTCCCGGCGTCCATTTGCCGTAGCGGCGGTGGGCGCTCGGCATATGATCGGCGATGGTGGTATGGCCACGCCGGTTGGGCGCGCGGGCGTGGCTGGCGATCCTCTGTCCCTTGTGGAAGACCTCGATGGTCTTGTCGGCGATACGGACATCGACGAGTTCACGGATCAGCCGATAAGGGGGTGGAATACCAATGGCCGTCGATCTCGACATGATAGTCGGGCGCGACGCGGCAACGCTTCCAGCGCGCAAAGACGTAGGGCTGGTCCGGCAGTTCTCCCAGCTTGGGACGATCGATCTCGGCGAACAGCTCGGTCCGGCTGGAGCCAAAACCGCGCATCTGGCGGGCGTTGAGTTCGACGACGAGGCCGCGGATGGCCGCATTGAGCTCCGCCAGGGAAAAGAAGCGCTGGTTGCGCAGGCGGGCCAGGATCCAGCGCTGCGCGATCTGGACGGCGACCTCAACCTTGGCCTTGTCCTTTGGCCGCCTCGGCCTCGCCGCCAGGATCGCGGTGCCGTAATGACCGGCCATCTCGGCATAGGTTCGGTTGATCCCGGGATCGTAGCGATCGGGGTTGGTCACGGCGGCCTTGAGATTATCGCAGACCACGAACTTCGGCACGCCGCCGAGATACCTGAACAGGTTGGCATGCACGCCGATCCAGTCGGACAGGCTCTCGCTTGGGCAGGCCTCGGCGTAGGTGTAGTTCGAGGCCCCCATCGCCGCGACGAACAGCTTCATGGCGCGCACTTCGCCGGTGATGGGATCGAAGATGTCGATGGTGTCGCCAGCGAAATCGACGAACACCTTCTCCCCACCGATGTGGGTCTGACGCATGCTCGGCTGCGCCCGCTGCTTCCATGCCTCGAAAGTCGTGCAAAACCAGGTATAGCCAAAGCCGTCCGGATTGGCGGCGCGATACTCTTCCCACAACAGCAGGCGTGTCACGCTGCGCCGGCGTAGCTCCTTCTCCACATAAACCCAGTCGGGGGACGGTCGTCGGTCGCTTTGCGAGGCAGCCTTTGGCGCCGGGAACAGCAGCAGCTCCAGGCCCTCGTCATCCATGCCTCCGGCAGCGGCCAGCTCAGCCCGGCAAGGCGGGCGCGACGCACGTAGCCATGCACGACACCATTGCTCACTCCCAACGTCCGCGCGATGACGCGCTCGGTCAGGCCCTGATGCCTCAAACGTAGAACTTCTCGGATCCGGCGCATCGACAATCTCTGGGTAGGCATCAGGCTTCCTCATTGGTTGAATGAGAAACCCGTAGCCCGGTTGAGTTGTCGGCCGAAGCGTCCGGCACCGCCAAAAGGTGCTCACGATCGCCTGAAATCGCTGCTCACGATCCTCTGAAATCGTTGCTCACGATGCGCTGAAATCCGTGCTCACGATCCCGCGAAACGCGCAGCGTAATCGCGGCTGACGTCTTCTTGAGAACACGAGGATCGGTACGATCGGCGTCAGCAAATCGAAGAGGAGCCGCGCTATGAAGCAGTACGTTGGTCTGGACATCTCGATGGAAGAAACCAGCATTTGCGTTTTGGACCAGGCCGGAGGCGTGACATTCGAAGGTTGTGCGCCGACCAATCCGGAGGCGATCGCTAAGCTCCTACGGCGTCATGCCGGCAGTGCTGAGCGGATCGTTTTTGAAACGGGCTCGCTATCCAATTGGCTCTGGCATCAACTCAGGGCACTGGGCTTTCCGGTGATTTGCCTTGATGCGCGTCACGCCAACGCGGCGCTATCGATGCGCATCAACAAGTCGGATCAGAACGATGCCAAGGGGTTGGCTGAAATGGCCCGCATGGGATGGTACCGGGAAGCTGCCGTGAAGGGGGCGGAGAGCAGGAAAACCCGTTCGATGCTGGCGGCTCGAACCAAGCTGGTAAATCTGGGGCGAGATATTGACAACCAAATGCGCGGTCTGTGCAAGGGGTTGGGAATAGTGCTCGGCAAGGCCGGCTCGACCAACCTGGCTCGCAAAGTCGATGCCGTGCTTGCTGAAGCGCCGGATTTGCAAGATATTTTCGCACCGCTGCTCCTTGCCCAATCCTGTTTGACTGAGCAAATTGAGAAGTTCGATCGACAACTCATGGCATTGGCAAAAGGCGACCAAACTGTTCGGCGAATGATGACCGTTCCCGGTATCGGTCCCCTGACTGCCCTGTCCTTCGTCGTTACCATCGACGACCCCACTCGCTTCAAACATTCCGCCGACGTGGGCGCCTATCTCGGCCTGACACCAAGACGTTATCAATCCGGTGAGATGGATCGTACTGGCCGCATCTCCAAGCGTGGCAACCACCAGATGCGGACTTATTTGTTCGAGGCCGCGAACGTCCTGCTGACCGTTGTCAGGCGAGGTTCTGCGCTCAAGCGCTGGGACAGCAAGCTGGCCAAACGCATCGGCGCAAAGAGGGCCAAGGTGGCCGTCGCTCGCAAAATGGCTGTGATCCTCCATGCCATCTGGACCGATGGCACCGAATTCCAGGCAGAGATGCGCACCGCATGAACAAGTCTTAAACCAACCCAGATCCGCCTCCGGCGGAACAAGCGTCCCTGCCGGGACGAAGGTGTGGGCAATCTCGAAGTCGTCCCTGCGGGCTTCCATGCACCGCGCTCTTCACATCGAGATGCCACACCTCTTGAACGCCATCATGCGGCGCTCCTGCATCGAGACGACCGCGGAAAGAACCATGAACCCGGCAGTGGATCACTTTTGTTTGTCGGGGTTGACACTGTGCCCGCGATTAAAGAACGGACAACTACTTGTCCCATCTCGCCGACTACGCATATCGCAGTTTCCCTCTGCGAGACGTCCAGCCCAACGTATTGCTTCATCATAGATGCTCCGAATCGTTTGATTGCGAGAGCTCGACAATAGCGAGAGTACCTCCCTCCCGAACGTCGACCGCAATTACGTCATCGTTTGCAAATTTGAGCAGTTCCGGATGGCGTTTGACATATCGGGGGACAGCCACCATCATGACCCCTTGCTCGGAGCAGGGCCCCCCGCTTCAAAAGTGAGCTGTTCTGTAATCGAATCTGGACCGACGGCAAATGATGGAGCGGGCTGATTATTCTGCCCTGCCTGGATGTCCTGGCGAAGCTCCTGTTCCAGTCGGAGAAGCCCCTCTGGATCGGCTGGAGAAGGCATGGATTGATCATCCGGATGTTCGAGCACTCGCCGAAGCTCGGCTGGAGACATCTGCTTTGGGTCGAACGCGACGTGCTCTTCCGACGCCCATTTGGGGCTGTGCTGGAAGTCCAGGGGGAGATACATTGATAGATTGGGCAGTGGACCCCGCTCGTGAGCCCACTGATCTGCCGGGCCTGAGTTAGATGCCACTCCCGACGGCGCCGGTTCATCATCGAGTAGTTGCCGAAGCTCCTCCGGTTCAAAAGCGAGCTGTTCTGTATCGAAATCTGGACCGACGGCAAATGATGGAGCGGGCTGATTATTCTGCCCTGCCTGGATGTCCTGGCGAAGCTCCTGTTCCAGTCGGAGAAGCCCCTCTGGATCGGCTGGAGAAGGCATAGATTGATCATCCAGATGTTCGAGCACTCGCCGAAGCTCCGCTGGAGACATCTGCTCTGGGTCGAACGCGACGTGCTCTTCCGACGCCCATTTGGGGCTGTGCTGGAAGTCCAGGGGGAGATACATTGATAGATTAGGCAGTGGCCCCCGCTCGTGAGCCCACTGATCTGTCGGGCCTGAGTTAGATGCCACTCCCGACGGCGCCGGTTCATCATCCAGTAGTTGCCGAAGCTCCTCCGGTTCAAAAGCGAGCTGCCCTGAATCGAAATCTGGACCGACGGCAAATGATGGAGCGGGCTGATTATTCTGCCCTGCCTGGATGTCCTGGCGAAGCTCCTGTTCCAGTCGGAGAAGCCCCTCTGGATCGGCTGGAGAAGGCATAGATTGATCATCCAGATGTTCGAGCACTCGCCGAAGCTTCCCCGGAGACATCTGCTCTGGATCGAACGCGACGTGCTCTTGGACGAAAACCGACGGGGCGGGTTGATCATCCCGTGGTCTTGGAATCTGCTCGGGCCGCCTGCCAGCTTCCTGCCACGCGCTGTGCTGCGCAGCGGCGTTGCCGACGCCTTTCGGCTCCATCCGTACCGCCTTCTCGGAATTGACGCGGGCGACCTTCTGGGGGGGAGGATTGGACTTAGTGTTGCCGCGTCCTATCGGCGCGCCCGTCGACCAGAAGGTCCGGAGATGGTTTAATGCGCGAAAGAAGTTTACGCGACTAGCTGTTCCGGTGAACTCGAACACGTCACCGGCATCGCTCAGCGACTCACTCTTGAGCCGAGCAGCAATGCTCGGCTTGTCTTTTGCGAAGAGCCAACGGCTAAAGCTACGAAGAGGGCCTACATACTGCTCCACCGTGGTGGCGGCCATCCCAGCCTCGATGAGGGCCTCCTCAAGACTCGAGATAACGGGAACATCCTCGGCATAAAGAGGCGGCGTGCCGCGTCCTATCGGCGCGCCCGTCGACCAGAAGGTCCGGAGATGGTTTAATGCGAGAAAGAAGTTTACGCGACTAGCTGTTCCGGTGAACTCGAACACGTCACCGGCATCGCTCAGCGACTCACTCTTGAGCCGAGCAACAATGCTCGGCTTGTCTTTTGCGAAGAGCCAACGGCTAAAGCTACGAAGAGAGCCTACATACGGCTTCACCGTGGTGGCGGCCATCCCAGCCTCGATGAGGGCCTCCTCAAGACTCGAGATAACGGGAACATCCTCGGCATAAAGAGGCGGCGTGTCGCGTCCTATCGGCGCGCCCGTCGACCAGAAGGTCCGGAGATGGTTTAATGCGCGAAAGAAGTTTACGCGACTACCTGTTCCGGTGAACTCGATCACGTCACCGTCATCGCTCAGCGACTTACTCTTGAGCCGAGCAGCAATGCTCGGCTTGTCTTTTGCGAAGAGCCAACGGCTAAAGCTACGAAGAGAGCCTACATACGGCTTCACCGTGGTGGCGGCCATCCCAGCCTCGATGAGAGACTCCTCAAGACTCGAGATAACGGGAACATCCTCGGCATAAAGAGGCGGCGTCTCGCGCCCCGGGTGGATGACGGGCGTGGTTACGCCCGTCGACCGAAATTTCCGGAGATGATTTAACGCCTTAAGGAGTTTATTATTTTTACCCTCTGCGGTGAACTCGCGTACGTCACCGTCATCGCTCAGCGCCTCACTGTCGAGCCGAGCGACAATGCTCGCTCTGTTGTTTGCGAAGAGCCAACGGCTGAAGTTAAGAAGAGAACTTGCATACTGCCTCGCCGGGGTGGCGGTCATGCCGCCCTTGATGAGGGCCGCCTCAAGGCTCAAGATAACGGGACCATCCTCCGAATAAAGAGGCCGCTTGTCCCGCTTTTCCGTTATCACAATTCCCGTTGAGTGAGCCGACTGCAGCGCCAAGGCTGACGGCATTGCTCCACCACCTCCACTTGAATTCGCGATCTCGCCTAGCTGCCGCTCAAGCGGAACGCCTTGCGGATTGTTTCGGATCCTCGGCTTCTTTACCGGTCTCAACTCAGCTGTGCCATGCTCATCGTTGATTACGACCTCCTCGCTTGACAGGAGGTTGCTCCTGGCAAGTGCATCCATCAGCTCATCGCGGGACTGCTGGCCGTCGCTAGACACATTGGGGCGCAGGCTACCGCGCGACCCCCAATCGGGCATCGCCCAATCGGCCAGGCGCGCCGCTGCCATTTGCTGCTCAAAGGCTTCTTGCTCCGCCCGGTCTGCCTGCTGATCATCCATCAGTGCGTGCTGCACCTCTGAGGAGGCCGCTACATTGGAGGGGTCAAAATTGTGCGGGTCCACGCTAGCCTCTCGTCTACAGATCAACTGAGAAGCCTACCCGGGCAAGCTTTCGAGAAGCTGACGAGGCACTCGCCCGTGAAGCCACGCAGCTCCCAAATCACGAAATCGGGATACGGGGAGTCTCGCGACTCCGCCCCTCCCACACCACCGGACACACGGTCCGTATCCGGCGGTTCGGTGGATCATGCGGGCTGCTGCGCCGCGAGGAAGCCAAGCTGAGTGCGTTGAGGAACGCGATTGGCAGTAACCGGCATGAGGCCCCCACCTAGCCACCCCTCGGCTTGCGCGCGATACAGCCTGGCATGAGCTGATCGGTGGAGGTGGAACGATGGCAAATGCCATGCTTGATGCCAGGCAGGAAGATGACTCCTATCGTCGCGTCGAGGTGATCACTGGGGAGCGCCGACGGCGTCGGTGGACGGGCGAGGAGAAGGCCCGGATCGTGGCGGAGAGCTTTGGGGAGAGTGCGAACATCTCCGAGGTTGCGCGGCGCAATGGCGTTTCGCGGGGGCTGCTTACGGTGTGGCGACGCCAAGTTGCGGCGGCGGTGGCGGGCAAGGTTCATCACAGTGATTATGACTCTTTGGCGGTGGCTGGATAGGCGCGGCCGAGTTTGGTGCGGGCTTTTTCTGTTGTGAACATCCATTTGATGCGGGCTCGGGTTTTATTCCGCCTCTTTTGCCATGCTGCGATCTCGTTTCGGAGCCTTTTGGGATCTGCGATGCGGCGGCCGAGACACTGGCGCTGTAGCACGCTGATCTCGCATTCGACCATGTTGAGCCAACTGGCGTGTTTCGGGGTGAAGTGGAATTCGAGGCGGCGCAGGATGCGCCGGGCCTCGGCGGGCGCGAAGGCCTCATACAGCGCCCCAGGCTTATGGATCGACAAATTGTCCTGCACGACACGGATGCAGGCGGCGTCGGGATAATGGACGTCGACGAGATCACGCATGCAGTGGGCGTAGTCCACGGCGGCGCGGCGGTCGGTGACCTTGACGTTGCGCCAGCCCCGATGTGGATCGAAGGTGACGAAGAGATTGGCGGTGCCGTTGCGGCGATACTCGTAATCGTAGCGCTCGCGCTGTCCCGGTTGGGCCGGGACCGGCTGGCGCACCTCGCCGATCAGCTGGATGGGGGTCTCGTCGAAGCAGACCAGCGGCCGGGCGGGATTCTGCGTCTCGGCGTAGAGGTCGAGCACGTCCTCCATGCGGGCAACGTATTCGCCGTCGACATGGGGAATGCACCACATGTCCCTGCGCCACGGCTTGAGGTCGTTCTCGGCCAGCCGGCGACGCACGGTCTCGCCCGACAGGCTGTTGTGATCGGTGAGCTTGACCATCGTGTCGGCCAGCAGCGTCAGCGTCCAGCGTTTGCAGCCAGCGGGCGGCTTGGCGCATGCGGTCGCCACCAGCAGGGCTTCCTCCTTGCCGGTCAGCTTGCGCTCAGCGCCCGGACGCGGCTCCTCGCTCAGGGCCCGCTCCAGATTGCCTTCCACGAAGCGGCGCCTGGTCCGGCCGACGGTGGAGAGGCTGACACTCACGGTCCGGGCAATCTCCTCGTCGCGGCAGCCTCCATCGGCCGCCAGCAAAATCTGCGCCCGCTTAAGCTTGCGGGCGGCGTGCTTGCCGCCGCCGAGCATCGCCGTCAGTTCGTCGCGCTCGGCTTGGCTCAATTCGACCCGATAACGTACATTCATGCTTTGCCTCCTTGTCGGAGGCCGGGACGAATCCAACGATGAGTCAAAAATCAGGCGCGCGCTTCACCGAGAAGCAGGGTTATTACCTGGCCTTCATCCATACCTACGCCCATATGTTCGGACGTCCCCCCGCCGAAGCCGACATCCAGCGCCACTTCCGCGTCAGCCCGCCTTCGGTCCATCAGATGATCGTCACCCTCGAACGAAACGGCTTCATCCGACGTCAACCCGGCGTCCCCAGAAGCATCGAAATCCTCGTGCCACCGGAAAGCTTGCCGATCCTCGAATGGCTCGGTATCAAAACGTCAAAATCACTGTGATGAACCAACGCATGAAACCTCGCCTGCCACCACCCCCATGGTCTGCGTCGTTATCTTCTGTTCCGGCATGAGCGGATACAGGTCAAGCCGGCCGCTGAATACAACAGCGATCCGGCCGCCGTCATCCATGATTTCGATCCCTTTCCAATGACGAGTGGGTGCTGCAAATCGTTGGCCGGTGAGCGGAGATCCTTTCGGGTTTCCGCTCCCCGTCGCCGCCATTTGTCGCTATGCTGTCGGTTGCGCCGTGGTGGTGGTGGTGGTGGAAGGCGCGGGTGCCGGTTGGGAGTGAGCCTACAAGCTTTGGCAGGCGACCAACTCAACGAGTTAAGGTATTCTGGGGAAACTCGGTCTCGCGGATCACCGCGCCAAGCCGGGACACCAACGAGATCAAGGAGATCACTGATGGCCCACAAGAAACTGGTCAATCAGAGCGGGTTGTTGCTTGCAGTGTTACTCATCACGCGTGTTGGCTCGGAGCCCAACCAGCCCGTGACGATGCGCGGCAGCAGCTGGGATACGTGCTAAACACACATGACACGCTGGCCTTCAGAGGAGTGGACGGCCTGAACGTGGTGGGCTCGAATACGTAACCGCGGTCCTCGGCGCTACGACCACCGACTCTCTACGGCCTGAACGCCGCCGGCAGTTTGATAGAAGCTCCCGTCGGCGACTAACGCGTCCCGGAAATCCGACGCTTTGTCGTGCTTGGACATCGTCACCTTAGACAGTGCGTTTAAGCCTGTCGTCAGGCATAGGCACACGCGAATCCCTTTAAAGCGATCGTCAACCACGACTGTTGCAAGGCCCAGAGAAGCCGGAAACGGACCGGCGCTTCCGCACATGATGCTCCGGTCCCTATCCAATTCTGAACCGATGATGACGCCGACCATGCTGCCCAGTTCTCAACAGGCCCGAGATGTGGCCTATCAGCTTCACGCCTATACCAACGCGCGGTCGCACCAACGGGCCGGGCCGCTCATAATTGAACGCGGCGAGGGCCCCTACGTCTTCGACACGGCAGGAAAACGCTACCTCGATGCGATGGCCGGTCTCTGGAGTGCGGGTCTTGGCTTCAGCGAAAAGCGGCTTATCGAAGCTGTGCATCGCCAGATGCAAATCCTGCCATTCTATCATACCTTCGCATCACGATCGAATGGGCCTTCCATCACGCTTGCCGAGAAGCTGGTGAAGATGTCTCCGGTGCCAATGAGTAAGGTGTTCTTCACAAATTTCCGGCTCGGAAGCGAACGATACGGTGTTGAAGCTGATCGCCTATCGATCGAATGCAGCGGGCCAACCTCAGCGTAAGAAGGTCATCAGCCGGCTGCGCGGCTATCACGGCGTCACGATCGGTGCGGCAAGCCTGACCGGATTTTCAGACAACCACCGCTCTTTCGATCTGCCGCTCCCCAACATTATGCACACGGGCTCCCCCCATTTCTACAAAGACAGCCGTGCGGGCGAATCGGAGGAGGCCTTTGCAACGCGTCGGGCCGAGGAGCTCGAGTCGCTGATTCAGCGCGAAGGTGCCGATACCATTGCAGCATTCTTCGGTGAGCCTGTAATGGGCGCGGGCGGCGTCATCGTTCCGCCGCCGACTTACTGGGACAAAATTCAAAGGGTACTAAAAACGCATAGCATCCTTTTGGTCGCTGATGAGGTGATTTGCGGCTTTGGCCGGACCGGAAAAATGTTCGGTTGCGAAACCTACAACATCGCGCCCGATGTAATCGTGGTGTCGAAGCAGCTCACGTCCAGTTATTTTCCGTTATCTGCGATCATAATGAATGACTACATGTTCGAACCAATCGCGGACGAGAGCAATAAAGTTGGACTGCTGGCTCATGGCTTCACGGGCGGTGGTCACCCGGTCGGAGCCGCCGTAGCGCTCGAAAACCTCAAACTCATCGAGGAGCGGGGTCTGATTGCGAACGTTGGCCGCATCGGGGCCTACATGCAGGAACGGCTGCGCACGCTCGTTGACCATCCACTCGTTGGGGAGGTCCGTGGCGTTGGCCTTATTGCGGCAATCGAGCTGGTGCTGGACAAGAAACGGAAAGTCGCCGCTACTACACCGGGCGATGTTGGCAGCATTGCGAGCCGGTTGCTGCACGAGCGAGGGATCATCGTGCGGAATGTAGACGATGCATTGTCGATATGCCCACCTCTGATCGTCAACAAGGATCAAATCGACGAGCTCATCGACGGGATCACGGGCATGCTCCACGATCTTAAGGCGACTGTAGTTAATTGTCGCGAGCCTCACTAGCGTTCACTCAAATCCGCTTAGTGCGCCGCAAGTCCGATTGTCTGGACATCCATCGTTGTCCGTGAACAAGCCTCCAAGCACTTGATTGGGAGTCTGTTTTCCGGTTGCGGCGGCATTTGAGATTGCAGGGGATTGAGGCTTCACAGCCCCCCGTGGGTCGGTCAAAATCCCCCGGGTATGGTCACTTGAAACTCCCCCACCTGATGATCGCCGTCAGCGCCGCTGAACAGCAGTAGCCGGTCAGGCAGGACGTTTATTTTGGTCCCCTTTTATCCAGCAAGGGGACTGAGAGTTGAACGTCTTGAAGGCACATCTGCAAAGCACGGTATTTACATTACTTGATCGCAACGCCAGCCAGCGCGAGATCCACAGGCTGACGGGGGTCGATCGCAAGACGATCCGGCGTTACCGGGCGCTGCGGGCTGGTGCGGAGGCAAATTCCCCCGGGGAAGTGACCACCGGCACGGTGAGCGCGGACGACCAAATTCCCCCACCCCGACCACCGGCTTTTGGGGTGTCGGAAGCGACAGCCGCCTGCAGCCTGGCCCGCTCGGCCTGCGAACCGCATCGGGCATGGATCGAAGAACAGGTCCGGCTGAAGCGGAATGCGCAGGCGATTTACCAGGCTTTCCGTCCAGCTATCAGAGCGTCAAGCGGTTTGTGCGCACGTTGCGACACAGCGATCCCGAGCAGTTTGATCGACTTGAGTTCCTGCCTGGCGAGGAGGCCCAGGTCGACTATGGCGAGGGCGCTCTGACGATTGATCCCAGGAGCGGCCGGTACCGCCGTCCCCGCCTGTTTGTGATGACGCTGCGCTACTCGCGGCGCAGCTTCCGGCGGGGGGTCTGGAAGTCCAGCCAACACGTCTGGGCGCAGCTCCACGAAGAGGCGTTCCGGTATTTTGGCGGGGTCCCCAGCTATGTCGTGCTCGACAATCTGAAGGAAGGCGTCCTCAAGCCGGATTTGTACGAGCCCGAGCTCAACCCGATTTACAGCGCGATGCTGGCTCATTACGCCGTGGTCGCCGATCCCGCGCGGGTGGCCGATCCCAATCGGAAAGGCTGCGTCGAGAGTGCGATTCAACATACCCAGGGCACCGCGCTGGCCGGACGGCGCTTCGAGACACTGGAAGCCCAGAACGAGTTCCTGAGGCACTGGGAGGAGAATTGGGCCTCCAAGCGCATCCACGGCAGCACGCGCCGTCAGGTCGAGGCGATGTTCCAGGAAGAGAAGCCGCACCTGCGGCCGCTGCCTGTCGCTCCCTTCCGCATCTTCACCGAAGTCGTCCGGACTGTCTGCGACGACACCACCGTACGCGTCGACAACAGCTATTACGCCGCGCGGCCCGCGCCGATCGGCAGTCAGGTCGTGGTGCGGATCTACGCCTCCACGATCGAGATCCGTGATCGCCACACCCATGCGCTGCTGCGTGTTCATTCCCGGATGACGCACCCCGGTTCTGTTGTCCTGCCGACCAGCGAACGGCCGTTCAATCCGTCGCGGCAAACCGCCGTGCTGCTGGCGAGCGCCGAGCGCATCGGGCCGCAGACCAGGGCGCTATGCCAGCAAGTGTTCGACACCGAGGGGCGCCCCGGACAGCGCGCGATGTGGGGCATTGTCGGGCTGAGCCGGAAGTATCCAGCACGGCTGGTCGAGCAGGCCTGCGCGCACGCCAGAGCTGGCCCCGGTTGTTTGGACAGCGCCCCGCTGGATTTAAGTGGATTCCTGCCGGGTTGTGCTGAACGCGGGGCTTTACGATTTTGTCGTTGCGTCGGGAGGGCGTAGCCCGACCAGAGCGACGACAAAATCGTCGGCGACGGTCATGCGGCCATCACCATAGCTTGCGTGCCGAAGTAAGCCTCGTCGGGCGTGCGCCCGTCAAGGCTCGAGTGAGGGCGTCCCTGATTGTAGAAGGCCAGATACTTGGCAATTGACGCTCGCGCCTCGGACACGCTGTCGTAGGCGCGGAGTTAAACTTCTTCATATTTGACCGTGCGCCAGAGCCGCTCGACAAACACGTTGTCGCGCCAGGCGCCCTTGCCGTCCATGCTGATGGCGATCTTCGCGTCCAGCAGCACATCGGTGAACTCGAGGCTGGTGAACTGGCTGCCCTGATCCGTGTTGAAAATCTCGGGCCTGCCGTGCTTCGCCAACGCCTCCTGGACCGCTTCGACGCAGAAGGCCGCCTCCATTGTGATCGAGACGCGATGGGCCAGGCCCCGTCGGCTGAACACATCGACGACCGCCGCGAGATAGACGAAGCCACGCCGCATCGGAATGTAGGTGATGTCCATTGCCCACGCATGGTCGGGCCGCTCGATCTTCAATCCGCGCAACAGGTACGGGTAGATCTTGTGACCCGGAGCCAACTTGCTCGTGTTCGGGCGACGATAGACCGCCTCGATCCCCATGCGCTTCATCAGCGTCGCGATGTGGCGGCGACCGGCGTATACCCCCTCCCGCCGCAGCAACGATCGGAGCATACGCGCTCCCGCGAAGGGATAATCGAGATGCAGCTCATCGAGCCGACGCATCAAGGCAAGGTCCTCGGCCGAAACTGGCCGAGGTTCATAGTAGACCGTGCTGCGAGCCAGCTTCAGGACCTTCGCCTGGCGCACGATAGAAAGATCATGACCGCGGTCGATCATCGCTTTGCGCTCAGCAGGCCCGCCTTGGTGAGCGCGCCGGACAAAAAATCGTTTTCCAACGCCAGCTCGCCGATCTTGGCATGTAACGCCTTCAAATCGACCGGCGTCTCGGCCGATGTCTTGTCATGCCCAAACACGCCGGCGGCGCCTTCCAGGAGCTGGTTTTTCCAGATCGTGATCTGGTTCGGATGAACATCAAACAGTTGCGCCAGCTCCGCCAGGGTCTTGTCGCCTTTGACCGCAGCCAAAGCAACCTTCGCCTTGAATGCCGGAGAATGCGTCCGGCGGCTCTTCTTCGTCATCTTCGCTCCTGATTCGCAGCAAGAATCCTCGCCGCTGTCAGGCAGAAAATCCACTCAAGCTACTGTCCGAATTTGCGGGGCCAGCTCTTAGCTTGTCCTCCTTCTTGGATGCGTTCGGAGCTTATCAGGGCGGGGACCGTCCATCTCATTATGTGCGCGACGATCAGCCCTACGGTGGGCCTGCGCCGCCGGCGGCGGTCTATTACGCCTCGAGCGACAGACGGGGCGAGCATCCCCAGAAGCATCTGGCCGCCTTCGCCGGTATCCTGCAGGCGGATTGCTATAGCGGCTTCGAGCCGTTGTTCGACCCGCAAAGGAAAGCGATGCCGATCACGCCGGCATTCTGCTTCGCCCATGCGCGGCGGGGCTTCTTCGAGCTGGCCGACATCGAGAAGAACGCCAGGGAAGGCAGCAAGGGCAAACCGGTCTCTCCGATCGCGCGGGAGGCGGTTATCCGCCGCGAAGCCGCCGCCAATGCCCGCGTGAAGCAGCGCGTGACGAAGCGCATGTCCGAGCTGGCGGCGCAGCTAGCCACCCGTCAGGCGGGCCGGCGGCGGAAGCTGGATGCGCGCGCAGGAAGTGGCGACCGAACATGCTGCGGAGCGCATGGCGCTGCATGCTGCGCATAAATCGGAGTCGGACAAGCCATTCGCCCGCGCGGCGGGCGTGATTTTTGCGCTGCTGGACAGGGTGCCCGAGCTTCGTTCGGTGATTGCACCCCTGCGGCGCAATCCCAAGATCAACCCTGCGGAGCGCCAGCGCACCGAGCGCGACGCGCTGGACCGCCGGCACGGACGGGAAAATTATGCGCTGGACCGACGTTATGCGGCGCTCGGGCGGCTGGACGCCTGGGAGCTTCGTTCCCTTGAGAACAGCGTGCGCCGACAAGTGCACGAAATGGAAGCCGCTCGCGGGCAGAAGGCGGAAACGCTTCAGGAACGGATCGAGGTCAACGAGCTCGATATCACGCTGCCAGCGGACAGCTTGCATGCGGCCGACGTGAAACAGGCAAAAGGCTGGAAAAGGCGAGAGCAAAAAGCCGCCGGACAGAAGACGCAGAAGCGGCCAAAGGGATATCGTTTGCCGCGGGACGATCCGTGATCGTTGCGAACCGACAGAAGCGAAAACGGCCCTGCTGTTCGGCAGGGCTTCTCGCCCGCCTTGGAGCCGCGCTCACTTTCCGCGGCACCGATGTTGTCGAGGTGCTGGAAAGGGTTTGCAACGAAGTGGGCTTCCCGGCGACTATACTATCTCGCCAATCTTCCGGCGACGGCGGATCTGCGCACGCTGGCCGCCACCATCAAGGCACGGTGGATTTGTGAGCAGGCGCATCAACAGTTGAAGGAGGAGCTTGGACTTGATCACTTCGAAGGGCGATCATGGCAAGGTCTGCATCGCCACGCCCTTATGACAATGATTGCCTACGCCTTCCTGCAACATCGTCGCCTCGCATACGCGGGGCGGAAAAAAAAGAATCAACGGGCCTCCGCCTCCGCCTCAACCAACCATGCCCGCCGTACGCCATGCCATCGTCGATCTCATCCTTCGGCCGCCGCCTCAGCAATGCCCATATTGCCGAAAGCAAGTCCTTGAAAAACAGCGGCGCAAACACATTCTGCCAAAGTCGTGTTAGCACTTCTGTGGTTGCCGCCCGTTATGCAAGAAGTTTCTGACCGATTGAACGTGTGATCGAGTGCGGTCTTCTGTCAGGCCTTTGATTGCGGCATTCCAAAGACCGCTGGCCGGTATGGTGATCTGCGGATCGGGCTCCAAAAATCTACTTTCCGAGCTGCTACGCTCTTAGTGCTAAACTGGCTTTCCTGATCCGGATCGGTTCGATCATGCGCCCATTCAGGTCATCGACTTCTCACACCTCTTTTACCGGTGTGTCAGCGCATTCAGCTCAGTATAAATCATACGACCCCCCATCAACGCTTGCTCCCGGTAATCCTCTTGTTTCGTCACCATTGCCCAGATTCTTCGCGCCATCTTGTTTGCCAGCGCGACCGCCACGAGCATTTTCGGCTTCCTCGCCAGCATCCGGGCCAGCCATGAACCCGGCGCGGGCGGTTTGCGGCTTGCCGCTCTCACATGCGACATCGCACCGATGATCAGAAGTCGGCGTATGTCAGCCTGGCCTGCCTTCGATACGCGTCCAAGCCGCTCTTTGCCTCCGGAAGAGAACTGCCGTGGCACGAGCCCAAGCCACGCCGCAAAATCACGCCCGCAACGGAAGGTCCCCATAGCAGGTGCGAAGGCTTCAATTGCCAGGGCAATCATTGGTCCGACACCCGGCACGGTCTGAAGGCGCCGTGCCGTGACGTTGGTTCTGGAAAGCTCGGCGAGCTGTTTCGTCTTCGCCTCGATACGGTTTGTCTTCGCGCACAATTTGTGCGAGTAGATCCCGGCACTCTTCTCGCACGAGATCTGGCAAGTCGATTGCGTCATCCGTAATGACCGCCTCAAGTCTCTTGATATGGACAATGCCCTGCGGAACGGTCTGCCCAAATTCATAAAGCACGGCCCGCAGGGCATTCACCAGCTCCGTCCGCTGACGAACGACGCGTTCCCGCGCCCGGAAGAGAACCGCCTTCGCTTGCTGGTCTGGCGTCTTGGGCTCCACGAAGCGCATTTCCGGCTGACGTGCAGCAATGGCGATCGCTTCGGCATCAGCGGCATCATTCTTTTGCCGCTTGACAAAGGGGCGGACGTATTGCGGCGCGATCAGCTTGACTTCATGGCCGTATGCCATCAACTCGCGCGACCAATAGTGAGCACTGCCGCATGCTTCCAAAACAAAGACAGCGGCCGGTTGACGTTGCATGAACTGAATGAATTGTCCACGTGACAGCTTCTTGCGAAATCTCATTTCGCCCGTCAGCGAGGTTCCATGAAGCACAATGACATTCTTTGCCAGGTCGACGCCGATCATTGTATCCTTCATTTGCCGCTCTCTCCGTTTCGTGGCTCGCGGTTGACGTTGTCGATCTTGATCGTGGTCGACGGCGGCTGGCCTTCCTTATGCTCCGGATAGCCAGCCTGGAACGGACGGGCGATGAATGTCACCGTCTGGCCGGCGTCCCGCGGCGCGCCCGCCTCGAGCCCAAAGGCCATATCGTCGCCGACATTGGCGACAACCCGCGCCGGCTGGTCGAACGACGACTGCCAGAGCTCGAGCGTGTAGTAAACGCCGTCCTGCTGCTGAAATCGATCTGCGGGCTCACCTTGGCCCGCGCCAGGGCGTCGGCAGCAGCAGCCGCGCGATCGCGCAGCTCGGCGAACTTGGCGGCCTGCGCCGCCGTTTCCTTGCCGTTATTGCCCTGCACTGCGGACGTCTCGGCGGCCGTTGCGCGGAACGACGCGAGCGCGGCATCGCCGAGCCCGACCGCCTTGGTATCGGCCTCCTGCGTCTCCGTATGCTTCGGCAGCGAGCGAAGAAAGTGGGCGTCGTCTCGACGTCCAACAATTTCGCCAAAAACTTGTTCTCGGTGTGACATTCAGGGGATCGAGGTCGGTCAAGCCGGTGCCGGCCTCAGCCCAAAACCGCCGCCGCCTGACCGGCTCGGCCGTCACCAAAATTTGGCGATAGCTCCGCTTAGACGCGCGAGGGCTGAGCAGTTTGATAGCTTGTAAAATTCGCGGGATCCGCATAGCCGACCTCAGCCCCTCAGTCGGTTTTGCAGTGCTTGCCGATCGGGGACGAGTTCGTCGAGGTTCAGCTGGTCCGGCTGCTCTCCTTGCGCCAATTGACTAACCAGCTCCCGCGTGGCGTCGACGACAAAGACGCCGCAATCATAGGTGTTGTCCTGCCGAGGCGCGCGGGGCCACTCCAGACGGGCGCCTAGCCGGCCTGCGAGCTGTCTTGCAGGTGTTGCATTGTAGCGTCCGGCGGAGTCGTAGTGATAGGCGACCGGCTCTTGACGATCGCGTCGGTCAACGAGCAACAGTGACCAATGGCTGCCGCGGAAATCAGGAGGATGGGCATCGTTCACTGGCACGAACAGAAAGTCGGCTCTATCGGGACCTTGCCAATTGACGATGCTTTGGAAGGCACTTTGCGTATCGCCCCAGGCCAGCTGCTGATTGGCTACGATGGGGTCCACGAACTGCGTCCGGCCGGCGAGAATCGGATCGATGTTCCGCAAATCCTCCTCCAGGAGCTCATAATCCCTGAGAATATGGTTATCGGTGAGCCACTCCCTATCGCCGAGCATCAGCCCGCTCCGGCTGGAGACGGTCGGATCCAAAGTCACGATCTGAGCATTGAAGCTGGTTGGCCCCCGCCACGCAGAATCAGCCTCATCGCTGAATTCGGACAGCGTAGGTGCAGTCAGGTCAACCAATGGGAGACCTGAGGAGAGGTTTGAGCCAGCCCTGGCGACGTGCACCGGCGCAAAGCTCGTATTGTCACCCAATTCGAAGGCTGCAGGTGGATTCGGATTAACGGAACTGCGGTAAATGTCTGACAGCCTAGCCGATGGATCCTCAGACCACATCTGCTCGGTCAGCCAAGCTAATTCTTCCCCGCCCGGGATTGGGGCAAGCTCCTGCGGCGCTTCGAGCTGTCGAGCGCCACGGTGATGCCCTAGTCCTGGCCCTGCAAACGGCGGCGGAACGTCAAGCGGCGGCCCCCAAGTGTCATGCGGCTCGAAGGCTGCGAGCGAATTCGAATTAAACGATACTTCAAGACCATCGTCAGCGTCTGAGTGAGTCCTGACAGCAAAGCGCGCTGGCGCTGTTTCCAAGGTCGGCCACATACTCCAATCAAAGTCGGACGGCATCTGCGGCGACCAGGTTGAGGCGGACCAGCCAGATTCCTGCCCTTCAGCTTGAACTATGTCCTGCTCCTGCTGAGGAGGAATCCCGGGCCACCGCGGGCCGTCTTCCACCATCAAATGCAGACCCTGAACGTAATCTTCCGGGACGACCAATGGCCAACGGACAGCCTGCGGCACGCTGGGCTGCGCAGCGGCGGCGTCAAGGTCAGTCGCGACCGCATGCTGCACCGCGGCGTCTTCGTAGCCGCTCTCTGGCACTATCGGCTGTGCCTGCCAAGGCGATGGACCCAGCTGATCGGCGGAGGCCGGCGTCAGCAGGCGGCCGCCCGAATTGCCGACCGCGCTCAACTGCTGCCCGCTGCCAACGCCTTGCAAAGGGTCTAGGGTTCTCGGCCTCTTCGCTGGCCTCAAATCAGCTGGGTCATGCGCACCGCTGATGGGCAGATGGCCGGCCTGCTCCGCCTCCAGCCAAATGCGGTTGCGATCGCCAGCTTGCAATGGCCAAGGAACGGCTGCGCCAGGCTGATCGACACTGTCCGCTGGCGAATGGCGAGGTGAAGCAAGCGCCTCCAGAAGCTCCGCCAAATTTTCGCTCGGCAGCTGCTCAAACGGGTCTTCACTGTCTTGAAGCTCCGCCGCATTGTAGATCGGCTGCGAGGACATCGGCTCGTCATCCAGTAGCCGTCGAAGCTCCTCTGGGTCAACGTTTAAGAGCGGCGACCAGGCCAGATCATCCTCCGCCTGCCAAGGGCCTTGCCCGGGGTCAGCGCGCTCCACCATGCGGTGATCAGGGATGATAAGGTCCCCCTCGCTTGGCAGATCACTCCTGGCACGCGCGCCTATCGGCTCGTCCGGCGATTGCCCGCCGTCTTGGCGAAAGGTCAAGGGACGGACCGACGCTCCGGGGTCGGGTGCCCCGTCATGGCGCGCGGCCGGCTCGACAGATAACACAGCGCCGGGTTCATCCATCAGCCCCAAAAGCGAATCCCGATCGTGGCATTCCGCCGGAAGCTCCTTTGGCCCGCCGCCGACTTCCTGCGGCGCGCTGTGCTGCGCAGCGGCGGCGCCGACCTGCCTCGGCTCCTTCAGGGCTGCGTCTTCGGGATCAATATGGCGCTCAAGCTCCATCGCCTTAGCGCCCGCCTGGGATTTGCGGAGATGAGCGAGCGCGGATAGGGTCCTCCGATCACCACCGTGGTGCGCTTTGAAAGTCTTGGCATCTTCATACAACGACGTTTCGGAAAGCCGAGCAGCTAAACTCGGCCGGTTGTTTCGACGAAGATAGTCACTGAAGCGGACAAGATAAGGGGCATAGTTATTGGTGGTTCGGGTCGGTGTTTCGCTCTTGTACTCTTTGATGAGAGTCACGTCCTCGAAGTGAGGATTTGGGCGTCTGACCTGCGCGACACCGCCCATCAACTGCGAGTCCCGAAGATGACGTATTGCCCCAATGATACCCCTGTAATTCCCCTCTGCGATGAACTGACGCGCATCAGCGATTAGTGACTCATGGCTCAGCCGGGTACCGATCGACTTTTTGTTGTTTGCTAAGAGCCAGTGGCCGAAGGTGATTAGGCGACACACATTGGACTTGGCGGTGCTTTCGGTGGCCCCGCCCTTGATGAGGGCGTCCTGAAGCCCACAAATAAGCGAAGCATCCTCGGGATAAAGAGGCTGCGGGCTGCGCCTTATTGCAACCGCTGTTGGCTGAGCCGGCTGCTCCGGCATTGCTTCACCGCTTCCAAAAACGATCTCGGTCAGGTGCCGCTCAAATATCTCCGCTCCTGGGGACGGAACCGCGGCCGACCTCTGCTGCGGGCCTGCGCTGTCCGATTGTTCACGCACCCACTGGGTCGAGGGGAAATCCATCCGTTCTCACTTTCAAAGATATAGCACTGTTTGAAGCTGGCCTGAATCTGACGTCCCGGGGTTTGCGAACAAAGATCGAGGCCGATTATCTAAGAGTCCACTTCTCGACGTGGCCCTCACACCACAACACCCCCACGAGTATGCCTACACCGTGAGCATCGTGCGATGTGTTCCAGTCCGATCAGCGCCAAGTGTTTAGCCGGGGAAAGCTGTCGGTAACCTGACGATGACCACGTGCAGGGCCGAGAGAGAAGACTGCAACGCGTCCAGCCCTTCTGCGATAGAGCACAAACGCTGGGAGCCTGAGCTTGATCGTCTCCCACGGGACCATCGCAACTGAAATGGCCCTGATTTTGGGACCACGTGCTTGTTGAACGGGCTGCTCCGTTTGATAGACGGAACGCATGATGACGACGAAGACGAGACGCAAGGTCGACGCGGCACTGAAGGCAAAGATCGCGCTAGGTAGTGGTTCACCACAGTGATTTTGACGTTTTGATGCCGAGCCATTCGAGGATCGGCAAGCTTTCCGGCGGCACGAGGATTTCGATGCGTCTGGGGACGCCGGGTTGACGTCGGATGAAGCCGTTTCGTTCGAGGGTGACAATCATCTGGTGGACCGAAGGCGGGCTGACGCGGAAGTGGCGCTGGATGTCGGCTTCGGCGGGTGGGCGTCCGAACATGTAGGCGTAGGTACCCGTCTTGAGCCCGACCTCGAAGACCTGCTCTGGTCGACGGTGAACGTCTTCCACCGCGCCAGCGACAGGATCGAACGAGAGCTCGACGGCAATGAACTGGCCCAGCAGCGCTCCCAGCGCGAACAGGACGGCAGCGAGGTGAAATCCGTCGAATTGGAGCGCCTGACGGCGGAAGGTCAAACACTGATCGAGCGACGCAACGCCTTCGAGCTGATGCGCGACCAGGCCGCCGACGAGTTCGAACGCCACACTCATTCCGCCTGGCGGCCGCGCAACGGGTCAAAGGTCAACCACCGCAATCTGACCTCCGCGATGATCGACAGCCGCGATTTCCTCGCCGCGAAGAAGCGCGCCGACAATCAGGTGCTCCTGCCACCCGGCCCGAAAGTCGCGCTGACTGGTGGTCTCGACTTCAACGATCATCGTTTGATCTGGGCCAAGCTTGACCAGGTGCACGCCAAGCATGCCGACATGGTGCTGCTGCACGGCGGATCGCCCAAGGGGGCTGAGCTGATCGCTGCCAAATGGGCCGACAACCGCAAGGTCCCGCAGATCGCTTTCAAGCCCGACTGGACGAAGCATGCCAAGGCCGCTCCCTTCAAACGCAACGATGCGATGCTGGAGACATTACCGATCGGTGTGATGCACTTCCCCGGCACCGGGATCCAGGACAATCTCGCCGACAAGGCCAAGAAGCTAGGTATTCCGGTCTGGAAATTCGGCGGCGCGTGAGCGCCGCAAATTTCTATTACCCGACTTGAACGACGCGATCGTGCAACTTTCGCTCCGCTTCCTCCGCCGCCTTCTCTACGGCACGAAAGATCGTGGTCCACACTTCAACCAACTCCGGAAACTCCATTCGCGCCTCGGCCGGGTTTGAACAATTCGCCACGCCGCGGAGGAACGTAGCCTCTACCTCTGCTTTTCCCTCGATCTCGCCTTGATAGGCATCGGCGGCGGCATTGTAGCCGCTCCAACGTACCCGCCGTAGCGCGCGATCCTTCGTCAAAGCCGCTCGGCCGAGGTAAAGCTCGATACTTGCGGCTTTGCCGTTGACGTCGACGACATGCTCTCCTTGAGGGCCGAAAGTCGGGTACTGACGCGCAAGCTCTGTGTCCGGGAGCACGACCACGATCATGTTGTCCGGCAGCCCCAAGGCGCTGGCCTGCAGATACGCCTGACGTCCGGTTGTGTCGTTGTCGAACACGACGACGAGGCGCAACGGTGCCCGCGCTGCCGCAAATGCCTTCAGAAATTTCACAAGATACGCGGCGCCGCCATCCACGCTCAGCTCAGCATGGTTGAAGAACGAGAAGTAATCTTTCCGCTCTGGAAACAGCGCTGTGAGCGAGCGCTGTAATATCCGGATGTCCGTACTACCCTCGGCAAGGATGACCGTCGTTGCCAGCGGACGGGGGTCAAGGGGAGCAGAAGCCCTCTTGTCGTCGCAAATGCTGGCAGCCGACTCGATCCAACCACCGCCGATCAGCGCCGTGATGTCGAGAGAGACGTACCGCACGTCAACGCAGGCATCCAACAAAGCCCGGAGGCTCATCAGGGATCCATAGCCATCGAACCAAAGCCAGCCCTCGCCGTCGCGATCACGCATCCGGCGATCGATCTCGTCCGTCGCCTCCTCGCGCGTGTACATGGTCGCGAATCCTCGACAGAGAATGAGCGCAGTGCGGCGGCCGTTTCCTCTGCCCAACCGCCATCGGCGCAGTATTCCTCCCACGTCTCGCGCGTTGTTGCGTGCCAAGCCTCCAGTCGTTCACGCGCCGTAGCGGCTGTGCAGCCCAAGAGATCCAGGCGGGACAAGACGACCGCTCGGAGCGCCTCGTAGACCAAGTCAGAACTTTCCTCTTCATCGACCGACGGCCTGACGGCTCGGTCGCTTTCCTGGAATAGCGCGCAGAAAATGATCGGGAACGACGGACTTTGCGCCACAGATCTCGGTCCTATCGAAATAGATTCCGCAGTAACTTCCCATCCATCGCTCCTACAGGCCAATCTCCAGCATGGTGGCGTGATCCAGCGAGCGGTTGGCGCGCCCTTTGAACTCCGCCAGGTCGACCTCCCCAACCGCACATCGACTCACAACCCATTCTAGCCGATCACCCCCGCACCGTGACGGCAACGATGTTCCAGCTGAGAGCCACGCAGCCCCGACAACCAGGCTCCTGTCCGGCGAACACCGCCCCGCTGCATCGGCGCTGATCCTTGATCCGGGCGCAGGCCTGACGCCATCAACCCGCAAGGGGTCGGCTCACGCTGAAGCGAGCCGTCGCTTCGTCTTCGCCTGCGCGGTGATTGCGGCCTACTGCCGGATTCATCGGGCGCCTGTCGCGCGGGGATGGTCCCCGCCTCAGAACAGGAGCCGGACCGATGTCTCAAACCCTTGCCTTCGCCAACGCATGGAACCTCGCCACCACCCTCATGGTCTGCGTCGTTATCTTCCGTACCGGCATGGGCGGATACGGCGTGATGCCGGCCACCGAATACGATGGCCGATCCGGCTGCCGTCATCCACGAATTCGATCCATTCCAATGACGAAGGGGCGCTGCAGATCGCTGGCCGGTGAGCGGAGGTCTTTACGGATTTCCGCTCCCCGTCGTCGCCGTTTTTGGCTATGCTGTCGATTGCGCCGTGGTGGTGGTGGAAGGCGCGACCGTCAGACCTTTATCTCACGGAGACCACCACTATGATCATCTTTGGACCACTGCTTGTCCTCGTTGGCATCGGCTTCTTCTGCTGGCTGCTGTTCACGCTCGCTGTTTTCGCACTGCCTTTCTTCGTTGGCCTGACGATCGGCACCTGGGCCTTCCACACCGGCGCCGGAGTGCTCGGTGGCGCAGCAGCAGGGCTCATGGCGGGCGGTGTGACCATTGGCATTGGCCACCTCGCGCTCGCCTTCGTGCCATGGACCTGGCTTAGACTCTTGATCATCCTCCTCTACGTCGCGCCCGCTACCGTCGCCGGTTACGGCGCGACGCATGGAATTGCCCAGATGACGATGTCTTCACCCGCCTGGCAGACGGTTTTCGCGGTCGTCGGGTCCGTTGCGGTCAGCATCACCGCCCTGGTTCGCTTCACCGGAATGGCCGCAGACGGACTAGCTAGCCAACGCAGTGGTATGCACAATCCCGCTCAAGCCCGCACCGCTCAAATCCCGCTTGCCGCCGACATGCGCGTCGAGCTGCATCAACTCGTGTCGGCCTGGCGCTCGGATGCAGCTCCTAACCTCATCAAGCGTGAAATCGTAGCCGTGGCTCTTTCCGACCGCTACAATCGGTGCAAGACCTGTAGCACTCTGCTTAAGGTTTTCGAGCAGACTACCCTCTTTCCCCAGATTCTTGACAAACCGTTCTACCTCAGCCTGCGACATGGCCGGGCCTCTGCTAAATGTTTCTACCTAGCCGTCGCCTTGGAAGCGATGGTGATGACGCCTTAACAAAGCAATCCGCATACCAAACTGAAATTGCTGCTTTTGCGCTTTGTCCGACCGTGCATGTCGTCAACTTGCCGACATTGGTCTCGAACCTAACAAGCGCTCAGTAGAGCGGAGCTCGTTGTCGGTAGCTATCCCAGCCGCGCAACTCGGCGTCAAATGGCCGGAGCTGATGGGACTGGACAGGATTTCCTTCATCAAGCTGAAAACCGACCGGCAATTCGTCGCCGGCTGCGGCAATGATCGGCTGAAACGCACGCTGTGCCGGCACGTCGTCGAACTGGCGCAGGGCTACGGCGCGTGCCGTAGCGGAAGGCGTCGAGAGCGGGGCCGATCTGGTGGCGTGAGCGAGCTCGGCTTCGACGTTGTCCAGGGCTATCTGTTCGGCAAGCGGATGCCGCTGAAGAAGTTTGCTAGACGCGCTTTGACACCGGCTGTGACGGGGCAGGAGTGAAGGCGCGAAGCCTCACATAGTGCAGCGC
Organism: Bradyrhizobium sp. B124; assembly: GCF_038967635.1. Classification (NCBI taxonomy): domain Bacteria; kingdom Pseudomonadati; phylum Pseudomonadota; class Alphaproteobacteria; order Hyphomicrobiales; family Nitrobacteraceae; genus Bradyrhizobium; species Bradyrhizobium sp. B124. Next base: position 7,612,810 of record NZ_CP152413.1, read on the forward strand.
GGAGAACACGCAGACGACCAACAGCGCTGCCGCTGACTCCAGGCAACCGGCCCTGCCATCCGCTGTGTGCAAAAGTATGCGATTGGCCGATGCTTGCACGCATCTGCGCCGAAGGCTTGTAAACATCGGTGTGTGCCATTGCCAAAATTGGACGAGTACGCGCCTTGGACACTGCGATGATTGCACACCTCGGCACTCAAACGCGCGACTTGTCGCAGCTGTGACCAGTCTGGTCGGCAATCCGACGTGGCCATGGAAGAAAACATCTAATACGTACTGTTCCAGGTGGCACGGTTTCTGCAGACTGCTACCGTCGTGGTAGCGATGCCAAACGACGACCGTTCGGGCCACGTCGCAAATGGCGCGCATGTTATTGTGAGGTGATATGCGAACTGGAGTTCTTGTTTGCGGCGCAGTAGTTTCGCTTGCAACATGCAGTCTGGCTAACCCAGCGGAGCTAACCCCGGCGGCGAGTGTCTCGTCGACATTGTGGAGCTGGACTGGAGGATATGTTGGCTTTCACGGCGGTGGCGGTTATGGCCGTACGTCCTTCACTGATCCCTACGGGCCGTCAATCTATGGCGACATCGTCAACACCCCAATATTCCTGGCCGGCGGTCAGATCGGCTACAATTGGCAAAGTGACGGATGGGTTCTTGGCGCCGAGTTGGATGTAAGCCATGCTGTGTCCGACGGCACAAATAGCTGTCTTGCCTTCTCCGGTAACGTTGTGATCGCCACCTGCAAGGCAAGTCCGAACGTCTTTGTCACAGGCACCGCTCGGGTCGGTTACACTTTTGGTGCCCAGGGTCGCACGCTCACCTATGTCAAAGCCGGCGCAGCCTGGCAGAACAGTCGCGGGAGCATCGCTAACAACAATGAATTTCACGACGAGGAGTCTTCTGGATTTCCGCAGCACACTACGCAATTTGACTACGGTCGTTTCGGATGGACAGTCGGATTCGGTGTGGAGCAAGCCTTGACGGCCGCTTGGTCCCTCAAATTCGAATACGACTATATGAGGTTTGCTGGACCGCACCTGGCGACGCCCCCGACCATGCAGTCTCCGCCGCCCGCTGTCATCCCCGCCAGCGCAAGCGATTTATCGAGCAGTTATCAAGTTGGAAAGGTCGGCTTGAATTATCATTTCGGAAGCGGCCCGAGTCAGCCGAAATGGTCCCATGGATCGCTGTTCTCCGACAGAGCGTGGGCCGGTCATCGTGCATATCCCGATGATTGGTCGGTTGAAGGCGGCTCACGGGTCTGGCTCAGCAGGGGAACATTCCAATGGGACTACAATCTTCCACCTCCGATGCCTGGCGATGGCGTCATACCAAGTTCGAGGCTCACCTATCACGGGCTAGACGGCATTTCCGGCGAGCTTTTCGCACGTCTTGATAGCCCCTGGGGAATATTCATGAAGGGCAATGTTGGCCTCGGACGCTTCGAGAAGGGAAAGATGAACGACGAGGATTCGAGTGTCTACGGCATCGGCTATAGCAACACCTTATCAGACCAGGCGAATGGGAAATTCATGTACTATACGGTCGACGCCGGATATGACTTTTTGCGCGATAAGGCCTACAAATTAGGCGCCTTTGCCGGATGGGCCTATTACGGCCAAAAATCGGATTCCATGGGATGCGCGCAGATCGCCTCGCCGGTGGTGGGGCCGTGCGCGGTCCCGGTCTCGAAACGGCTCATCGGCAGTCAAGACACCAATTGGAATGCGCCGCGCATCGGCATGAGCGCAGAAGCTATGCTGCTCGAGCGCTGGCGCGTGAGCGCCGACGTTGCTTACCTGCCGCGGACCGACTTTACTGGTCGCGACAACCATCTCCTACGCGATGCAACAGCTTTCTACGATCAGCGCGGGCGAAGTGGTGCGGGCGTTCAGGTGGAAGGAACATTGTCTTACTTTCTCAGCAAAAACTTCAGCATTGGTGTTGGGGCCCGGTATTGGGCGATGTGGACCGGCGGTGACAGCGATGTCTCCTTTAATTACGGCGCACGCACCCCTGCGAAGTACAGTATGGAACGTTGGGGCACGTTCTTTCAGACGTCTTACAAGTTTTGACTGGATCGGGCAGCAAACCCGGGCGGGCCAAATGTTTTTGTGGCCGGCCTGTACTGGTCCGGTATCTGCAAGAAAGCACAGGGACGGCAGCGCTATATATATCCGCTGCTGCGGCTCCCGAGCTCGATGGAAATTTGAATCGGTGTCTCAGTTTGAAGTTTCGAACGATTGCCGCCCAGGGACCGTGCAGCCCCGGCCATTCGGGTGTCAATTAGCGCCCCCGCATCTTCGAACTTCAAGGGCTTCGCCACAGGCGGCTTCCACCGCGGGCAGATTGTCAGTCAGCACGGAGTTGAGGATGTCGACCATCTGCCGATTGCCGTCGTCGGTGCTGGCAAGCCTGCGCCGGATCGCTGAAGTGAGGCCGGCATCACACAGTCCTTGAAGGGAGCACCATTGCGCAAAGCGCCGGGTTTGCGAGCCAGCACCGGCATATAGTGCCAGGGATCGGAGATCGTCTCGCCGCGTCCGAAGGATCGTGGATGCTCCGCAAGGATTCCTCCATCCTGGCGGATCACGATCCGATCGGTATAGCCTGGACCTCGATGGGGCCTCCGACTGCGCTGCCTGCGACTGAGTACTTGTTGTTGTCGAAGCGCACCAGGCTGGTCTTCGAGACCGATGCCGTCACCGCATGGATCGAAGCGGCCGGCATAAGGAACGAGCTTGGGCCGTTCGGTTTCGAACACACGCCCAGATCGTCTGATCGGCCAGCTCCGGATGGCGATGAGCCTTGGCGTACGCGATGCATTTGTCGAGCAGCCAGGCGTTTAGCTCATCCAGGTTTTTGAACCGCCACCGGGGCGGGAAGAAGCGCTCTCGGACCAGCCCGACCTAGTTGTCGACCTAGCCCTTCTCCCAGCCCGACGCCGGCGTGCAGGCAACCGGGTCGATCCGGATAGTAGCTGCACATCCGAAGAAAGCGGCGATTGTAGCGACGATGCTTGCCGACAAAGCGTCTCCACCGCGGTCTTCATGTTGTCGTGGATGCCGCGGCTGCAGGTGCCTTTCAACAGGGCGAAGGCCCGGTCGTGGGCATCGAACACCATCTCCTGCGTCTCCCGCGGACAGGCCCGCACGAATAGCATACGGCTGTGACAGAGCCGGACATGGGAAGCATTCACCATCACCGTGGTGCCGCTCAGCAGAACCACCTCGTGGCTTCAGTCGAACTGGTAGGCTTCGCCGGGTGCAAAGCTCAGCGGGACATAAGCAGCCGCGGTCGATTGCCCGCGCTCCTTACTCCACCGGCAGGCGTAACGCCGCACCGCATAACCGCCGTCACAGCCGCGGCCGCGCAGGTCTTCGAAGATCCGGATCAACGTCAGCTGTTCACGCGCCGGTTTGGCAGCGTTGATTGTGTCCCGTGGCGTGGTGTAGGTGAGTGCGGGTCACTACGTTCGCCGGCATGGGCCGGATCGGTCAGGTGGCGATTGCCGGGAAGCTGACGGCGGGATCATCGCCGAACGGGGTGATTGTTTCCAGTGTCATGTAGCGACCGCGCTGGACGGCCCACTCGTCGTTCTGTTCGAGCAGGATAGCGCCGACCAGGCGGGTGATGGCGTCCTCATTGGGAAAGATGCCGACCACTTCGGTTCGGCGCTTGATCTCGCCGTTGACGCGTTCGAGCGGATTGGTAACCGGTATGAGATGTCTCGGTGCCAACGTTCCCGCTGCGGTGTTCTACATCGTGGCGTATGGTGCGACCATCGGGACAGAGGCACCGGGAGCACGAAGTGCGGGCAGGCCGAAGCCGAGAGCTCGAGTTAGTAGCTGGCCGCCTCTGCGACTCGCCCGGTTGCGCTGGCAGGACGGCTTGGCCTGCCGCAGTCCGGCTATCTCTGGGGTACTTACGAGAATGCCACCAATTTCGGGGACGGCTATGCGATGGCCTATCACGCTGGGGCGGGATTGGCGAACCTCGAATGTTACCAGAACAATCCACTGATCAAGGACTACAATGGCCTCCCCCCTGCGCCTACGTGGCCGGTCCGTTCGGGGGTTATACCACCAACAGCGAGGGCAACCGCTTCATCGAATGCGACTACTGGTCCGGCCAAATGATGCAGGAGTTCTACAACGAGCTGCAATCCGGCAAGGGCCCGGTTTTCCTGAAACTCAATCATCTGCACAGCGAGACAATCGGCAAGATCGAGGAAATCTTGCATCATGTGGAGCGGCCGTCGCGCAGGCGTTTCCACGAAATCGTGGCACGAACTACCGGGAGCGCATGATCGAGATGCACATCCGAGATAGGATGCTGCTCGGGGCACAGCGCATCCGGCGTCTATGTTGACGAGTTTGCTCGCACCACGGTGTCGGGCCTGTATGCTGCCGGCGATATGGCAAGTGTGCCGCATAACTACATGCTCGGAGCCTTTACCAACGGCGCCGTGGCCGGTGAGCACGCCGCCGAATTCGCTGCCGAAAACGATCTTCCCGACTATGACCCTAGCGATGTCGCGCGGGAGCGCGACCGTGTACTGGCGCCGACGAAGCGGGAGGATGGGATTCCGCCGAACCAGCTCGAATACAAGACGCGGCGCTTTGTGAACGACCATCTTCAGCCGCCAAAAGTCACGGCGAAGATGCAGCTTGGGCAGGCGCGCTTTGCCGAAATCCGCGAAGATATGGAAAGCGCCATGGTGGCGCGCGATGCGCACGAGTTGATGCGCTGCTGCTTCCCGCGGAGCTCCGACGTCGGCTAAAGCTACTCGTCAGGAAGACCCGGCCGTGCGCAAAGCGCATTATGTACAAGGGCGTCTGGATCGAGCCGAAGCAGCTGGCGGACATCGAGTATCTGGCCAAGTCAGCCGAAGGGCGGGTTCGGCACCCGTTCTCAAACGGCCGAGAGAGGAGCTTGAGCTTAACGCCGGTCGTTAGCTACTGCCTTAGCGATGTCCGAGTCGAGCTTGGCCTCTTTGATCCGAATCTCGTCGATTGTAAGTTCTAGGACAGTCTGCGCTTCGTTCATGTCGTCGATCAATTGCTGATAAAGAACGTGCGCGTCCTTCGGTAGCTGCGGCTCCCCCTTATTGTTGGTCGGATAGCGAAAAGCATCGGCGCCCTTATCGATCGCATCAAACTCCTTGACGATGCCGTCAATGGACGACAGCAAATCGGCACCGACGAAGGTGGTCAGCACCTTCTTTCCTTCCGACCGCAACTTTGGGAGGTCATGCCGGAATTTCTCTTCGGACTGATTGAGATCGAATGCCTTCGAAAAATGAAGAGCATCTTTGATCGCAAGTTCGAGATATTGCCTGTACAAGAAAAGCACGGGCATCGCGGATCGGTTGTCGCCTTTGCGGCTTTTCAGTGCCACCGCTGCTTCTTTCGCGCAGATGAAATATCATTCTCGGTACTTTTTCCTAGCCTGATTTCCATCGACCAAGGGCGCCCCGAGATCTGCCGTCGTGTCTTCGTACCGGATGAACGTCATCTATGGCATCCCGAGCTATAACTCCCGTGCATAGCCACCGCCTACATTGGCGTGCGCGCCAACAAACCAGCGCTGCTCCGCCTCAGCAAGCGAACGGGGGAGGCCTAGGTTGATCCGCTTTCGGGTCTTTAGGGAGCGTCTTCCATACACTGACCGAGCTCGTTCGTCGTCGCAACCACAGGACCCGCGCCGATGCCCAGCGCATTATCTTCATCGCGCTTCTACAACCCGAACCCGGCTCCATTCCGCAATCGATATATCGCCCGATCGGGATGGAGCCAAAAGCCGCTTAAACCCCTCCAGTTTTTCGGGACAGATCCGACGGCCCTGGATTTAGAGCCGAGTCCCCTGGATCGACGGAGACTGGCGACGGTATGGATTGATCATCAAGCAATCGCCAAAGCTCCCCTGGAGAGAATTGCTCTAGATCGAAATTAAACTTGTCTGGATCGGCGGAGAGCGACGGGCCAGGGTGTCCGTGCAGCTCGTCATGCAAGTCCTTTTCCAGTCGCTGAAGCTCCCCTGAGGGGACGGAGACTGGCGACGGTATGGATTGATCTTCAAGCCATCGCCGAAGCTCCTCTGGAGAGAATTGCTCTCGATTGAGCTGCTGCCGGTTTGATGGACACCCGGTTAAGCTAATCCCACCTTGCGCTCGAACTCAACCGGGCTGAGATAGCCGATGGTCGAGTGCCTGCGGGTCGTGTTGTAAAATCGTTCGATGTAGTCGAACACATCGGCGCGTGCCTCGTCTCTGGTTCGATAAATCTTGTTGGCCGTACGCTCGGTCTTGAGCGAGGAGAAGAAGCTCTCCATCGCCGCGTTGTCCCAGACGTTGCCGGAGCGGCTCATGCTGCAAACGATGCCGTGGTCGGCCATCAGGCGCTGGAACTGCTCGCTGGTGTACTGGCTGCCCTGGTCGGAGTGATGCAACAGCGCATCCGGCTTGCCGCGTCGCCAGACGGCCATTAACAATGCGTCCGTCACGAGCTGTGCCGTCATGGCGGCACTCATCGACCAGCCCACCACGCGACGTGAGAACAGGTCGATCACCGCTGCGACATAGAGCCAGCCTTCGGCCGTCCAGAGATAGGTGAAGTCGGCGATCCATTTCTGGTTGGGACGCTCGGCGGCGAACTGCCGGTCAAGGAGGTTCGCCGGTGCGGTCTCGAGCTGTCGATCGCCGTCATCCTTCGGCAAGCGCCGGCGTCGCGGCCGCGCCCGCAAGCCTTGCAGGCGCATCAGCCGCTCAATCCGGTGCAGGCCGCAATCCGCCCCGTCGGCGAGCAGGTCACGCCACACCCGGCGTGCGCCATAGGTGCGGTCGCTGGCGACGAAGCTGGCCTTGACCTTGCCGCCGAGCTCCTCGTCGCTGCGGGATCTGGCGCTGGGAGAGCGGTTCAGCCAGGCATGGAAGCCCGACCGCGACACTCCCAGCGCATCGCATAGCCATGCCACCGGCCAGATCGTCCGGTGCTTCGCGACGAAGGCGAACTTCATGTCGCTTCCTTCGCGAAGTAGGCTGCGGCCTTCCTAAGAAACAGCCACCTCAGGGCCGCAGGGAACAGCTTGCAAAACGAAGCCCAGCGATTTGGCGCGCCGCTTCAGATTGGCGAGGACGCGGCTACGATATTGTTCCTCATAGTGGTCGGCACCCGGATCTTTGTAGGATATGCCGTGCCGGAGGGTGTTGTAGAACAGGACTGCTCCGCTCGATGTCGCCCACCATTCCGGAATGATCTCGCCCACCATTCCGATTTGATGTCGCCCACCATTCCGAGATGATCTCGCCCACCATTCTGGGATGATGTCGCCCGGGGTGACGAGGCCTCTTCTCAGATCTTCGTCGCGGTGCTTGGTGCATCGAGCTTCACCTACGCGCAGGCGACCTGGACGCAGGGGCTCGCCGACTGGATCAGCGGCCACGTCGGCGCCTTCGAGGCGATCGGCGGCGTGCCGGCGCTGCTGGTGCCGGACAACACCAAGGTCGCGGTGATCAAGGCCTGCCTGTACGATCCGCAGATCAACCGCAGCTACGCCGATATGGCGGCGCATTACGGCACCGCCATTCTGCCGGCCAGGCCACGGCGGCCACGCGACAAGGCCAAGGCGAGCAGGCGGTCCTCATGGTCGAGCGCTGGCTGCTCGGGCGGCTGCGCCACCGGATCTTCCACAGCCTCGCCGAGGTCAACGCGGCGATCGCTGAGTTAATGACCCGGCTCAACGAGGAGCGGCCGATCCGGCGGCTCGGCGTCACCCGCCGCAAGCTATTGGAGGAGATCGACCGGCCGGCGCTCAAGGCCTTGCCGGAGAGCCCTTACGTGTTCGCCGAGTGGCGGATCTGCCGGGTCAGCATCGACTATCACGTCGAGGTCGAGGCGCATTACTACAGCGTTCCGCATCGCTTCGTTCGCGCCGAGGTCGAGGTGCGCTTCACCGCGCGCACCGTCGAGATTTTCCACAAGGGCGAGCGGATCGCCGCGCATCAACGCATGAGCGGCAACCACAAGCACACGACCGTGCCGGAGCACATGGCCTCCAGTCATCGGCGCTACGCCGGCTGGACCATCGAGCGCATCCGCAAGGATGCAGCCATCATCGGACCTGCCACCGCGGCGCTGTGCGATCTGATCCTCGATGAGCGCTCGCATCCGGAACAGGGCTTCCGCGCCTGTCTCGGCATCATCCGACTGGCCCGCTCCTACGGCCGCAAGCGGCTCGATGCCGCTGCCCTGCGGGCGATCGACATCGGCGCGCGCACTTACGGCTCGGTCAAATCGATCCTCGCCAACAATCTTGATCGGCGTCCTTCACCCAAGCGCTCCGCGGACGACGCGCTGATCCTTCATCCCAACATCCGCGGGCCGCGCTACTATAATTAGGAGATCACGCCTTGCTCACCCATCCGACCCTCGATCAACTCCATCAGCTCGGCCTTCACGGCATGGCCAAGGCCTTCGCCGACATCGAAGCCGGCGGCGAGGCCGCAAGCCTCGGCCACGCCGAATGGCTTGCGCTGCTGCTCGAACGTGAAGCGTCGCTACGACGCGACAAGCGACTGTCGAAGCGGCTTCAATATGCCAAGCTGCGCCAGCAGGCCTGCGTCGAGGACATCGACTATCGCACCCCGCGCGGCCTCGACCGCAGCCTCTTGACGATGCTGGTCGAAGGCCAATGGATCGACGACCACACCAATCTTTTGATCTGTGGCCCGTCCGGCGTCGGCAAGAGCTGGCTCGCCTCGGCGCTCGGCAACAAAGCCTGCCGCGACAATCGCTCCGTGCTCTATCAGCGCGTCCCGCGACTGTTCAGCGATCTGGCCTTGGCGCGCGGTGACGGCCGCCACCCGCGCCTGCTGCGCGCGCTCGGCCGCGTCGATCTCCTCATCCTTGATGGTGTGGACGGCCTCACCTCAACGGCATCATAGTGCCAAGGCGTGGTCGCCAGAGCGCCACAAAGAAGGGAGACCGTCCGAGATGAAGTTTATCAGAATAGGCGTTGATCTCGCCAAGAACTATTTTCAGATTCATGCGCTGTCTAGTGAGGATGCACCAGCCGTAAAGCGCAAGCTGACGCGCCGGACGATGCGCGAGTTCTTCTCGAAGATCGAGCCGTGCCGCGTTGGCATGGAGGCTTGCGGCTCAGCGCACTATTGGGCGCGCGAACTGAAGGCCATGGGACACGATGTGTCTCTGATGCCGCCGGCCTACACAAAGCCCTATGTCAAACGAGGTAAGAACGATGCCGTATACGCAGTGGCAGGTCACTCGACGAAGATGTGGTGGACGGCTCCCAGGTGCGCGCAGTGCCGCGTGCCGCCCCGCCCGGTGGCCAGCAGGTCGAGATCGGGATCACGCGACACGCAAAATGGTCAGGCGGCGAGCCGACCTTGTTGCGATGCTGTTGCGGAGACCCGGCGTCGCTGCGACCGGGTGGCCGAGTGTTTATCGCTATTCATAAGGTCTGAGAACTTCAGAGCCACGTGATGCCTTGTTATGGCAAGTGGACCCGAAACGGCATGGACGACCGTCTGTCATGATGCGAGCCGCCGAGGGCATGAATGTGTCCACCAGCAAACTGTTGGGACGGTGTGCCGGCGGTCGATTTCCGCAGCTCAATAGATGAACCCGGATTGCGCGTTCTTCTGTCCAAAAGTAAACGCGACTCCACGATTGCAACCCGACAACCTGTCGTGATTGCGACTTGTGGCTCGGAAAAGGTAAGGCAATGGCGAGCATCTGAGTGGCCCAACTCCTGCAATGGCTCTCTGTGGCAGCACGGCTCGACCGAGGCTGCTGAGTGCGGCGAACGGGTCCGAAGGTGTGAGTCATGCGGATTATCGTCATTGGGTTCGAACGCTTGCGTATGCGTTTCTAGCTCCGCTTCGTCGCGCGATCATTCCAATCGCAATTAGTGAGAGGTGCAATCATGTCATCCCAGTCGGGACAGCGCGAGTCGATCAAGGTCGTCGCCCCAGAGGACCGCCCTAGGGTCATTGCCATTCTGACAGTAGCTTTTGCGATGTGTCCGTTACTGAGGTGGTTATACCCAGAGCCGGATCGCTTTCTACGTCATTTCGCAGGCTTTCTCGACTTTTATGCCGGCGATCCGTACGCTGATCGAAGCGGAGCGTATTTTGATGGCGGCGATAAAGGGGCGCTTCTGTGGTTAACCGACAAGGCGCCTCGCGATGATGCAGCAATGATGAGGTTCCTGCTTGGCAGTGTGCCGGATTACAGACGAACGGAAACGGAAAAGATATTCGAGAAATTCGGCAAGTATCATCCTAAGGAGTCGCACTGGTACTTCACTATGTTGGGCATCGATCCGATACACCAGCGATCGGGCTTAGGAGGCCTTCTCTATCGCCATGGTCTCGCCATCCTGGACGAGGCGAAAGGACTGGCATTTACAGAAGCCACCAGCCTTAAGGCGGCGCGTCTGTATGAGCGCCTGGGATGGCAGATCGTGGGTGAAGTGCAGATCGGCAGTTCGCCGCCGTTTTTCCCAATGCTCCGCCCCTCTCTTGAGCGAGGCGCCAGCGAGTGGGTCTAGACAGCATGGTCTGCCCGCTCGTGAATCAGAATCTGAAGCCAAGTCTGTCGACGTTGACCGCAGTGAGGCACTCGTGACGCTAGGATCCCAGAATCTCACACGACTTGATCAACTATTTTACTCCATGCGGGATGCGAATGCATGCTTTCTGGGCTACCCGTTTGCTAAGGACTTCAACTATGAGCCGTTGTGGCGCTTCCTGAAGTTCACCGGAAACAACCTCGGAGATCCGTTCGAACCAGGGACTTATCGTGTCAACTCGCATGCCTTCGAGTGCGAAGTGGTTGAGTTTTTCGCTCAGCTATTCCGGGCGCCTGATGACGGTTTCTGGGGCTACATCACAAACGGCGGAACCGAGGGAAATATTTATGGGCTGTATCTCGGTCGAGAACTTTATCCAGATGGCGTCGCGTATTTCTCGCGGGACTCGCACTATAGTGTGAGTAAAGCGGCTCGTCTGCTCCGGCTGGAGCACGCCGTTGTGGATTCGCAATCACACGGAGAAATTAACTATGACGATCTGGCGCGAAAGGCGAGCAATGAACGAAATCGGCCGGCTCTGATAGTCGCAAACATCGGCACCACAATGAAGGAAGGTAGGGACGACACGTCAAAAATTCGTGCGGTCCTGCGGGATGTCGGAGTTCGTGAGAGCTATGTTCATGCCGACGCGGCATTGTGCGGGCCATACGCTCCATTTCTAAACCCGAAGCCGTCCTTCGATTTCGAGGATGGAGCGGACTCGGTCACGATCAGTGGGCACAAATTTCTTGGGGCGCCGATGCCGTGCGGTGTTGTTCTCGCGCGTAAGTCAAACGTGCGGCGGGTCATGCGCGCGATCGACTATATCGGCAGTTTGGATACGACGCTGAGCGGATCTCGAAATGCGTATAGCCCGATTGTCCTCTGGTACGCGATCCGCTGTCTGGGGATCGCGGGGATCAAGCGCATGTTCGATCAATGCGAGCAACTGGCTGCCTATACCGCCGATGAGCTTAACGACCGCGGTGTCGACGCGTGGCGTAATCCCCATGCGCTAACTGTTGTCTTGCCGCCTGTCGAAGAGGGTGTCAAAGCGAAGTGGCAGATAGCCACTCAAGACGTTAGTCATGTAGTGGTGACGCCGGGGACGACCAAGCAACAACTCGATGCGCTGATCGAGGCGATCGCGAACAGTGGCAGGTGAAGCGCCGGCAGCGTGTTGTGCATTGTGGGCGGGTCGTCGGCTTCAGCAATAATGTTCTTGATGACCGTGAGGGCGTTCGCCCTGCATGTTGCGTTGTAACGACGCAGTTGAGCCGTCTTAGTGCGCGCTGTCGGATCCATGATGTTCAAGCGCGGGCGTGCCGTCCTGCGCTCACATCGACACAGCCAACAAAGGGCAGTGGTCGCTCGCTCGAAAAGGCATGCGCCGCCTGTTTTACTGGAACCAACGTAGAAATGCCTTCGCGGCCGAATCCACATCGCCCAGGTCTAGGCGCAAAAAAGGCCTCCCAGTCCGATCCCAGTGCGGCGGCAGATCCGGAATTGCGCAAGTCCCGGCGAGCAGATCCGAAGCGCAGCGAGAATGTCGACCCGGGCGGCTTGATTGAACGGCTCTCGTCCGTCGCCCAGAGCAGGCCGAAATTGTCGATCGGTGAGAGAGTGGGGGGTACCATTCGGAATATCCGGCTCGAGCGTGGGCTCAGGCTTGGCGAGGTCGCATCGGCAGCAGGCATTTCAGTCTCAATGCTCAGTCGTTTCGAAACGGGACGATCTGCGGCCAGCCTGGTGCTGCTCGAACGCATATGCACGGCGCTAGGCATCGACCTTTCGAACTTGTTCAGCGAGATCGAGCGATCCAGGGGAGAGGCTCAACTCATCAAGGCCACCGAGCTGTTGGAGGTCGTTCGCCCGGGTACCAAGTATGGGTACACCTATCGATTGCTGTCCTATCGGACACGAAAGTCGTTCGAGCCCTTTCTCATCGAAGTGAATAAGAGGAGTAAGAGTTATCCCCGCTTTCAGCACCGGGGGACGCAGTTCATTTATGTGCTAAACGGGACAATGCATTATCGATTGGACGACAAGACCTTACTTCTCGAGCCTGGAGACGCAATCACGTTCCCCGGGGACGTCCCGCATGGCCCGGAAAAGCTCTTAAGCAATTCCATTCAGTTGATCACGATGATCATATATGCGCGATAATTGTATGGGCCCGCTAGCCTTGCGGCAGCCAGTGCATAGTGAGCTTGGCGGCGGGGCCGATTTTGCAGCGGTGGTTAGTGCGCGTCTGGGGCGCGAGTATCTCATTGGCGGCGCACAGGCGCCGATCGTCTGTGATCACGTGGGTCGACTGCTGTGCTTGGCCTCGACAAGAGAAGTCGTCTCTGCCTGCTGGATAGCTGCGACGATATTTGCACGCGCAGGCGGAACGGCGAAAGCCCATGGAGATTTCGAGAGGTTCAGTGCATGGAATCTCGGGCATTGCAGCCCGTTGCCCGTCGGAGAGGATTCCAAAAAAAGGCCCGGAGCCTGTTAAAGCTCCGGGCAGTGGAGGGAGGAGCACCCAGATAGGGCACCCGCCGTCATTTGCTGGGCGCGCACCCAGCTCGCTGACGGCTCGCGAATCGCAGATCTAGCCGAAGGGAGCGCCGCTAGTCAGGAGGAGTACCATCGGGATCGGTGGGTTCATGGATCTCTCTCAAGAGCTTTCGAGGCTTAGCAATCTATCCGACCAACGCATACGCCTCGATTTCGACGAGTTGCCATTCGCGCAACATAGAAGTGACCTGAACAAGCGTCGAAGCCGGTCGGATCGCGTCGAATGTTTCCTGGTGAGCTCTTGCAACGTCATCGGCGTCAGCAATGTTGCGGACGTAGACTACAGTGCGGACCACATCCGCGAGCTCGGCACCCGCTACTCCAAGCGCCATCGAAATTGTCCTTAAAGCCGCTTTTGCCTGGTCGTATGCTCCACGGCCCTCGAAGTCAGCCGGAGCACACGTGCCTGACACGTGAATCTGACCATGCTTGGCGACAGCTCGGGAATAGCCAAAGATATTCTCGTAGGCTCCCCCTGAGGATATATTTTGTCGGCCTTGTTGTGCTCTCGCGCCCTTTGCCATTTCATCTCCTCCAATTCTGCGACGTTCATCGGCCGTAGCCGCTCCAAGAACGTTGCCTGATCGTCGTTGCATTCTGGTATCTCGTCGATCTCGCTCGCGTTGCAAGTAGAGAACTGTGAAGTGCAAATGAATTCTGGCGATCTTCGCTCTTCTACCGTCCCGTGACGTCGCGGACGCGGTACCATCCTTCGACAGCTGGTACGGCTGATTTTGCGAACGCGTGAAAAATGTGGCTCGGAAAATTTAATTCATCAAACGCCGACCGACCCTCCGCCTTTCCGAGCATTTTGAGCGCTATCTTTCGACCAAAATGGGTGGAGCGCGAAACGCCCGTTCCGCAATATCCCATTGCGTAGTGGATCCCATCGGGCGTTCGTCCCAAATGCGGAAACTCATCGAATGTGTAACCGATCAGGCCGCTCCATGCGTAGGATACCTTCACGTCTTGCAAAATAGGAAAGGTACGCAGTACATCGCGCGCCAGATGCGCGTAGGCGGCGAGCGCCGAATCGCTTGCAAAATGGTTCGCTCGCCCACCCCAAATCAGCCGGTTCTCGTCCGGCGCCGGACGAAAATAGAAGAACACGCGGTTGGTGTTGCCGTACACGCGCTTCCTCGGCATCAACTGATCAAAGATCTGCGCCGGTAGGATCTCGGTCGTCAGTTGCGCCGAGCGGACTGGAACGATCCGCTTTTGAAAGAAAGAACCTACATTTTTTGTGTAGCCGTTCGTGGCAACGAGGACGTCTCTGGCCCGAAGTTGAAAGTTATCGAAGTGTAATGTGTGCTCAGCCCGCCCACTCGTGATCCCGAGCACCGCTGCTTGACCATGCACGGCAGCGCCCGCCTTTATAACGCTGTTCAGGAGGCCCGCGTGGTACTTGCCCGGATGGAGGCTCGCATCGTGCGGTAGCAGTGATCCGCCATAAAACAGGTCCGAGCCAATCTCCTGGCGCTGCTCGGCTTTGCTGATCATGCAAGATTCGACGCCAACGTAACGCTTCAGATCGTCCAGGTCGCGAGCCATGCTATCATAATGCTCTCGCCGCATCGCGCCGCGGAAGCGCCCGCAGCGCGTAAATGAGCAATCGATGTTCTCCTGCTGGATGAGAGTTTCGATACCATCCAGCATTTCGATTCCTTCACGAAGCAGCTGAACCGCCTTCCGCTCGCCTTTCATTTGGATGAGCGTCTTCACCCGAAACTTCTGATTACCGCTGCCGACCTGACCGCCGTTACGAGTGCTCGCACCAAAGCCAGGTGCGCCCGCGTCAACGACAACAACGTGCCGTCCCGCACGAGCGAGGACCAGGGCAGCAGAAAGCCCTGTAAACCCTGCTCCGATAACGACCACATCCGCTTTGTCGGCCGGAATTGGCCAAGGCCCGGAGCTCGGCGCCGCCGCGCGCCACCAGAATGGGATCGCCGGCGCGGACCAGTACTTTGCCCAGCCGTCGGCAAGCTCCGAGAGGGGAATTCCTATGGGTTCATTTTCGGCGTTCGCAGTCTCGACGGAGCTTGACACTTGCTATCCCCGATCGCGTAGTTTGCATATAATAAAAACAAGTTGCATGAAATGCAATAGTGATATACGTACATCTCCGCCGGCATGGGCAACTCGCCAGACTTGGTGCAAAGTGACGAGGAGCCAATCAAAGGAGAAGTCCGAATGCATCTCCCGAACACGTGGACTGGCGCATTGTCACCGGGAAGTCTTTTGACCCCTAAGGGGGTGGATCTGGCCGGGGCTCAGGCTTTCCTGAAGCAGGCGGGTGTCCGCTACCTGCTCGCGCAATTTGTCGATCTGCATGGAGTGGCGAAGAGCAAGGCCGTTCCGGTGCAGCATCTTGAAGATGTTTTGACCGATGGGGCCGGTTTCGCGGGCGGTGGCGCATGGGGCCTTGGCCTTCTTCCCCATGAGGCCGAATACATGGTGGTCTGTGAACTCAATACGTTGACGGTCACGCCGTGGGCGCCGGGATACGCGCGCATGATGGGTGCAGGGACCGTGAAGGGGGCGCCGCATCCGATCGATACGCGTAACGTCCTCAAGAAGCAGGTCGCGCGACTTGCCGACCGTGGTTGGACGCTCAATACGGGGTTGGAGCCTGAGTTCATTCTGCTGCGGCGTGAGCCGGATGGAAAGCTTTCGCCGTTCGATGGCACGGATACGCTGGCCAAGCCCGCCTATGATTATCGTGGCCTCATGCGTGGCCGGAGCTTCCTTGAGCGCGTGACGGAATCCCTGCAGGCCGTCGGGATCGATGTCTATCAGATCGATCATGAAGACGCGAACGGGCAGTATGAAATCAACTTTAAATACGCCGACGCGCTGAAGACGGCGGACCAGATCGTCTTCTTTAAGATGGCGGCCTCCGAGATCGCGCACGAGTTCGGCGCGATTTGCTCCTTCATGCCCAAGCCGCGCAGCAATTCGACAGGCAATGGCATGCATATCCACTGCTCGATCGCCGATGAGGGCGGGCGAAACCTCTTTCACGATGACGCGGACCCGAATGGAATGGGCTTGAGCAAGCTCGCCTATCATTTCCTTGGTGGCGTGCTGGCGCATGCAAGGGCGCTGACGGCGCTTCTGGCGCCCACGGTGAACTCCTACAAGCGCCTTGTTGTCGGTCGTACGGTGTCCGGAGCGACATGGGCTCCTGCCTTCATCGCCTACGGCGACAACAACCGAACCGCGATGGTGCGGATTCCCTACGGCAGGCTTGAGATTCGCACGGGCGACAGCAGCATGAATCCGTACCTCGCCACTGCGGCACTCATCGCTGCCGGTCTCGATGGCATTGAGCGCAAACTCGATCCGGGTGTGCCCAGGAACGTCAACTTCTACGGTCTCTCGCTCGAGGCCATCAATGAGATGGGCGTGGATCTGCTTCCGCAGACGCTCACCGATGCGCTTGATGCGCTTGAATCCGATCAGCTATTCGCCGGCACTCTCGGGGAGCCGGTTATAAAGGAATTCGTGTCGCTGAAGAGATCGGAGTGGCTGGAATATCACCGCCATGTGTCCGACTGGGAAGTTGAAAGATATCTCAGCTTCTTCTGACCCTACCTATGCCGGAGAGCAAGATGTGTGGAATTGCAGGCCTGTTTATCAAAGAAACTCGACTTCAGCCGCGCCTCGGCGAGCTGCTTGCTTCGATGACGTCGACGCTATGTAGCCGGGGGCCCGATTCGGCCGGCTTTGCGCTGTATACGGCGGAGGAGTCAGGAAAAACGAAACTTACGCTGACGTCTGTGGATGCGAGGGCCGACTACGACGCGCTTGGAGATATGCTCTCGCGATCCCTAGGCGCTTCGGTCTCGCTGACGAGCCGTTACACACACGCTGTTTTGAGCGTGCCAACTTCTCTCGCGCAATCTTGCCGCGACTGGCTCCTGGAGAATGCCCGGGATATTCGAATATTGAGCGAGGGCCTCAATCTCGAAATCTACAAGGAGGTCGGTTATCCCGACGAGGTGGCTCGTTCGTTCAACATCGGGTCCATCCCTGGAACCCACGGCATCGCCCATACCCGAATGGCGACTGAGTCCGCAGTGACGACCACTGGTGCTCATCCGTTTTCGACCGGTCCCGACCAATGTCTGGTCCACAACGGATCTCTCTCCAACCATGCATCGCTTCGGCGTGAGCTTAGGCGCGACGGGATTGTCGTCCAAACCGAGAACGATACTGAGGTCGCCGCGGGGTACCTGGCCCGTGAGTTAAAGCGCGGAAGAACGCTCGGAGAGGCTCTCAAATCAAGCGTGGACGATCTGGACGGATTCTTCACTTTTGTGGTCGGGACCAAGAACGGATTTGGTGTGCTGCGTGATCCGATCGCGTGCAAGCCTGCGGTCATGGCCGAAACCGACGAATATGTGGCGTTTGCTTCCGAGTACAGGAGTCTGACTTGTCTGCCGGGGATCAAAAGCGCGCGGGTGTTCGAGCCAAAGCCCGCAACACCTTACTTCTGGGAGCACTAGCCATGAATCAGGTCGAGAGGGCTCAATGGTCGCACCGCGATCTGAAACAGTCCCAGTCATCGAAACAAGCTCGAGAGATCGATCTTCTCACGACGCCGTTGCGTGATCTGAACTCTATGTTGCAGGCGTTTGACAGTGGCACCAAGACCAACGAGGCGTCCTTTCGGGTCCTGAATCCCAACGGCGCACACGCGATTTCCGTGGGCATCAATGCGCCTCTCGATGTCGAGATCGCGGGCCACGTCGGTTACTATTGTGGAGGCATGAACAAGTGGGCCAGCATCATCATTGACGGCAATGCCGGGCAGGGAGTCGGTGAAAACATGATGTCCGGTCTGATCCACGTGAAGGGCGATGCCAGCCAGTGTGCTGGCGCCACCGCACATGGCGGCCTCCTTTTGATCGAGGGGAATGCGAGTGCCCGTTGCGGTATCTCCATGAAAGGAGCGGACATTGTCGTGAAGGGCGGTATTGGCCACTTATCAGGCTTTATGGCTCAGACCGGCCGTCTCGTTTCATTCGGCGATGCCGGGGAAGCACTGGGCGACTCGATTTACGAGGGCCGCATCTATGTTCGCGGTAAGGTCGAGAGTCTCGGCGCCGACTGTATCGAAAAGGAGTTGACGGACGAGCATCGCGCTGAGCTGTTTGCGCTACTCAAACGGGCTGGCGAGGCTCACAATGTAGATGTGTCGGAGTTCCGTCGCTATGGGTCTGCCCGCAAGCTTTACAACTTCCACATCGACAATGCCGGGGCCTATTGATGAACGCGATCGAGAAGACGTGGGGCTATATTCCGCCGCGCCGCTCTGCCACCTTTGACGAACATGCGATCGCCGAAATCCGGCGCGCGGCCGCGACCGGCATTTACGATATCCGTGGTGGCGGCACCAAGCGGAAGGTGCCGCATTTCGATGACCTTTTATTCCTGGGCGCATCAATGTCGCGCTATCCCCTGGAGGGCTATCGAGAACGCTGCGAAACGAGCGTGATCCTTGGTACACGCTTTGCCAAGAAGCCAATTGAGCTCGCAATCCCAGTGACGATCGCTGGTATGAGCTTTGGTGCGCTATCGGCGCAGGCCAAAGAAGCGCTCGGCAGGGGAGCCAGTCTGGCGGGAACGTCGACCACTACTGGCGACGGCGGCATGACGCCAGAAGAGCGAGGCCAGTCGAAGACACTCGTTTATCAATATCTGCCGTCAAGATACGGCATGAACCCGGACGATCTGCGCAAGGCGGACGCGATCGAGATCGTCATTGGGCAGGGCGCCAAGCCGGGCGGCGGTGGCATGCTGCTCGGTCAGAAGATTTCTGATCGCGTTGCAAAGATGCGATCGCTTCCCAAGGGAATAGACCAAAGGTCTGCTTGCCGGCATCCGGACTGGACGGGGGCGGACGATCTGGAAATCAAGATACTTGAGCTGCGCGAACTGACAAGCTGGGAAAAGCCGATCTATCTGAAAATCGGTGCAAGCCGTCCCTATTACGATGTTGCTCTCGCGGTGAAAGCCGGGGCAGACGTCGTGGTCCTCGACGGCATGCAGGGCGGTACCGCTGCGACGCAGGACGTCTTCATCGAGCACGTCGGTATTCCGATTCTTTCGGCGATCCGAAGCGCGGTGCAGTGTTTGCAGGATCTTGGCATGCATCGAAAGGTGCAATTGATTGTGTCTGGCGGGATTCGCAGTGGTGCCGACGTGGCTAAGGCTCTTGCTCTGGGAGCGGATGCGGTCGCGATCGGGACCGCCGCGTTGATCGCACTCGGTGACAATGATCCCTGCTATGAGCGCGAATACCGTATGTTGGGAACGACCGCGGGCTGTTATGACGACTGGCACGAGGGCAAAGATCCGGCGGGCATCACCACCCAAGATCCCGCTCTGTCGGCGCGGCTTGATCCGGTCCTGGCTGGGCGCAGGCTTGCGAACTACCTCAAGGTTATCACGCTCGAGGCCCAAACGATTGCGCGCGCCTGCGGCAAGAGTCGCCTGCGCAACCTGGAGCCAGAGGATCTTGTCGCCCTGACGGTCGAGGCAGCCGCCATGACACGGCTTCCGCTGGCGGGGACAGATTGGATACCAGGATCCTAGCGGGGTGAGCTCGCAGTCTACCAGACATCGAGGCCGCGAGCGCGCTTGCCAGGAGTCTGGGCAAGCAGCAGACCCTCCGACATGGCTCTCGCCGCGAGTTGTGCACGTGAGACACACTCCATCTTCGCGAGAATGTGCTCGATATGGGTTGATACGGTGCGCGGCGAAACGAACAGATGCTCGGCAATCTGCGGATTGGATGCGCCGGTCGCAACCAGTTGCAAAACCTGTATCTCTCTTAGTGAGAGATCGTATGGCCATGGAATGGTCTCTTCAGTTACCAGGACCATGTTGTGCTGGCACGGGATAATTGAAACGCGGTGGCATTGGCCGGCGTCATCGCTCCACAGGAAGCGCCGTGGCGTCCAGGGCCGGAGCAATTTCAACAGCAGTTGGCGCAACTCGCCTCCTTCGCCGAGATGGGGGCCCGGCGCGCGTGCCAGCAAGTTAAAGGCCGCACCGCTCGAGGAAATGACGAGTGCAAAGGAAGTCGGAGCTACTCCTTCGGCGATCAGGCGCGGTGTGCGGAGCCGGTCGCACAACTCGGCCAGAATGGGGCGAAATCGCTGAGTAATTTCTCTGCGCTCATCCGTTGCGGCAGACGAAGCGGTCCAGTTCATATGGATGGCGCCGACGTAGCGTCCATCTGGTAACCGCAAGCACATAGTCGAGCCCTCGTGGAAACCTGACGGGATGAGATACTCGCGGGCGATCAGAGTATCGGGAAACCAAAGATCCCAGTCCCGCTCACAGTCCTGCCACCTTAGCGAGCGCGGATCGTCTCGATGCGCGATGGCGAAGGCAGGATTATCTTTCACGAAATCATCGTTGATGTGCTCGAGTAGTTTCTCATGATAGCCGTCACTTGCAAGTGTCTGATGAAGGTGGGTCTGAGACAGAGGATCCCAGGCGCTCAACGTGAAAGCAGGGCACCTCACCAGGTCGCGGATAAGCCGCGTGACCTCAGCCGTCCTGTCGATCAGTTGCGCGCGTGGGTCGACCGATGCCGCGTCCCACGGGACAATCACCGAGCTATCCAAGTGCGTCCTCACTGCTTCCCCTGGGATGTTGTTTCCGGAAGGGGCCAGCCGGTAGCGTTCGGTCTGATGCTAACTTCTTTTTGCGGGGCTGTCGTGCCGCCTTAATGGCTGTTTGGGCGGTCTCCAACCCTGCTCATTTGTTGGCTAGTCTACGACAGGTCAGAAGTGTTGGCACCGGCAAATTACCGGTCCGAGGCACGCTGACTTTAACAAGCCGGCGCTTCATCATCGGCACCAGCGGCTGCTCATGGGTGCATGGAAATGGGCGGCGCCTTGGGACCAGCCGCCGACAGTTTTCCGGAACTAACCAGTCCTGAGCCGATCCCGCTGCTGTCCACAAAATCGGTCAAGTGACGTATTGAAGCAAGGTTTTGCGCGTCCGAAGCTGCGGCAATCGCAGCGTTGGATTTGAGCAATATCAAGGAGGCGCTGGGCGAGAAGGAGCCTTGGTAGCCACCTATAACATGCTCATCAGCGCGACAATGAAGGGATGATCGGCCAATAGCTGCGATCAAACCAAGCGGAGACGACTATGCGCCAATCCTCGGAAAGTCTCGAAAATCGCAGAGCCAAGCGATGCGCCGTCTGCAATGGCAGGTTTGGTCTTATCCGGTACTACTCATGGCGGATCCCCCTCTGCTCCAAGAAGTGCCTTGATCGTTTCAGATCCCGCCGAGAGGCTGACGGCGCCTGGCTAGGCAAACTCATCGCCGGAAGACCGACAAAGCGATCGACGATTCAAGCAGAGACCGCGTGATTTTTCTGCGGCATCGGGCGGTCTGATCCGCAGCGAAGGTGGAGCTTTGGGAGGCGCCGCCTGTACCGGCTGCGTCGAGGCAGAACATTTTCGCGTCGCGTCAGTTGCATGAAGTAAAAATGACTTGCATAAAATGCAAACCAGGGATACGGTTTTTTCATCGGTGGCGCAGCCGGGTCCATCCGACCGATCTCAATAAGCGCAGGAGGAGGATGCTGAAATGACTTCAAAGCTGACCAGACGGACAGTGACAGCGGGCCTTGGTGCAGGCTTGGCGATGCCGTGGATTGTGCGGTCACATGCGGCAGGCGGGAAGCCCATCGTGATTGGAATTCCAGCCGCGCAGACGTCGGCCGCGGGGGTGGCTGATCACTTGGATTTTGTCCAGGGTACAACGCTCGCGGTTGAGGAAATCAATGCCGCCGGCGGCGTGCTCGGCCGTGAGCTGAAGATATTCACAGTCGACATCGATGTTCTCTCGCCGGAAAGCAGCAAGCAGGCGGTTGCCGCGTGCGTTGACGCGAAAGTCGATGCCATCTCCTTTGCATTTACCCTCGTTCCGGTGCCGGCGATGGACGCATCCGTCAAATACAAGTGTCCCTGGATTCACGGTAGCGCGCAACGTGCGGGAAGCGAGGCCGTCAAGAACAATCCCGAAAAGTATAGCCACGTCTTCCAGACACCACCCTCGGAGGTCGACTACGGTTGGACCTATCCGATCTGGCTTGAACATGAAGAGAAGAGGGGTGTCTGGAAGCCAAAGAACCGAAAGGTCCACATCGTCCAGGAGCAGGTCGCCTACTGCCAAACGATTTCTAAGGCGGCGCAAGAAGCATTCAAGAAGCGCGGCAACTTTGAGGTGGCGCGCATCACCGACATTCAGTTTCCGGTCCAGGACTGGGCGCCCGTCATTCGCGAGATGAAGGAAGTCGGTGCGGCAGCCATCATGGTCGATCATTGGGTGGCGGCTGAATATGCCGCCTTCTGCAAGCAGTTCGTCGCCGATCCTGTGCCGGATTCTCTGGTTTATCTCCAGTATGGCCCGTCGCAACCGGAGTTTCTGCAACTGGCGGGCAACTCTGCCAATGGCTTTGTCTGGTCAACGACGATGGGCCTCTATGCAGATGAGCAGGGCCGCGAGTTCGCGCGCAAGTACAAGAAACGCTTCCCGGGGATCATGGGATTTGCCTATCCCAGCATCTCGTATGATCAGACCTACTACCTGAAGAAAGCATGGGAGGCGGTGGGCGATCCCCGGAAGTTCAAGGAGGTCTGCGACTGGATTCGAGCCAACCCCCAGCGCGGCGTCAGTGGGTTCATGAACATGAACAACGCCTATCAGGAAAGCTTCCACTTCCCGAACAATGGCGGTGACACGCTCCAGGTGTCGGAGATCGATAAGGGGGTGTCTCAGCTCTACTTCCAGGTTCAGAACGTGGAGCACAAGCTGATCTTCCCGAACGAAGTTGCTGAGTCGAAGCTTCAAAAAGCCCCCTGGTGGTCCTGATGTTGAAGAGCTCGCACGAGAACCGATCGTGGGACAACAATCCGTCTCAGCCGCTGTTCTCGTGCAGCGGCATCCATCTCGATCTCGGCGGACGGGAGATCCTTCGGGATATCAACGTTAACGTCGGGGTCGGGGAGGTGCTTGGCGTTATTGGCCCGAACGGTGCCGGCAAGACCAGCCTCTTCGAGGTGCTGTCGGGACGAATGGCGCCGAAAAGCGGCAAAGTCACCTTCAAGGGCGAGGACGTCACCTCGCTGCCGCTGCACAAGAGGGCCAGGCTCGGGATCGGTCGCACATATCAGACACCCGTCATTCCGGAAGAGTTGACGGTCGGCGAAACATTCAAAGCGGCGCGACAAGCATTTCCGCCATATCTGACAAAGTTCGACGCGGAGTACGGCGCGGAACTCGTCAACTTGAAAGTCGACGAGGACGTGCCGACGGCTCAGCTTGAAACGCTGAACCGCCGAAAGCTTCTGCTCGCCTGCCTCTTGATGCGCAGGCCCTCGCTCTTGCTCATGGATGAGCCGGCAGCCGGTCTGATCAACTCCGAAGTAGAGGAGATCGATTTTCTTCTTCGGCTGCTATCAAAGGAGATGAACATCGCGATCATCATCGTCGAACACCGAATTGAGCTTTTGGGGACGATTGCCGATCGCGTCATGGTGATGGACGCAGGCGAGGTGATCTCGGAAGGCTCCATGGCGAAGGTGCTCTCTGATCCAAAGGTCCACGCGGCTTATTTTGAAAACGTAGACGAGGCAGCCTGACATGAACGTCATGCAGCAGGATTTCGGCCGGGCGGCGCATCCGCAAGTTCACCGACGTGAGGTGCTCAACGTGTCCGGCCTGTCGGCCGGATATGGGCCGATGAGAGTCATCCATGACCTCGACCTGATCGTCAGCTCCGGAGAGCGGATCGGCATTGTGGGTCTTAACGGCCACGGGAAGTCGACGTTGTTCTACGCAATCGCCGGACTGACAGGATGGCAACGAGGATCGATAAAGTTGAACGGCGTTGAGGTTGGCCGTACGCGCAGCCAGGGTCCGGGACGCTACACGCATCAGATCGTGCGCACAGGCCTCGCCCTCATACCGCAGGGAGACGAGATTTTTCACGGTCTGTCCGTCGAAGAACATCTTGATTCCGGCGCGTTCACCCCGCGCTCCTGGCGCGAGCGCAAAGAACGCAAAGAGCGCATTCTGCAGATATTTCCGCCTCTGAAAAAGCTGATGAGCGTTCCGGTTGGACGACTGTCGGGTGGCGAGCGTCGGATGGTGTCGATCGGCCGGGGCCTGATGGGAGAAGCGTCGCTCTTCCTTATCGATGAACCTTCACTCGGGCTCGCGCCAAAAATCGGAAAAAACGTGATCGACGCGCTGATGGCGCTCGATCTCGGTGGGGCAGCGATGGTGATCGCCGAGCAGAACGTGTCCCTCTTGGAGGGGCGTGTTGACCGTATCATCGGGATGCATGTGGGCAAGCTGAAAGGCGAAGCCTCGGCTGCGCTGATGCTGCATGACCACGGAAAGGCGTGAGCGATGGATATCTGGTTCGTCGTCAGCAATACGATCGTCCTGGCGTGCATTTATGGCACGCTTGCGATCGGCGTATCCATCACCTGGTCAAGCCTGGGGCTGCTAAACCTCGCTTATGGGTTCATCTTTGCCTTTGCGGGTTATGGAGCTTGGCTATTTGCCCAGCACGTATCGAGTTGGGGTCCTGCCGTTCTCGCAAGCGGCGTTCTGTCGGGGGCTCTGGGCGGGCTCTTTGTATGCGCCTTGGCCTTCATTCCCATCCACGACAAGCCGAACTTTACGATCCGGGGACTGATTGCGACGCTCGCGATAAACTTGATCGGGACACAGTCTCTGCTCTGGTGGTTTGGTCCGCGCTCCAAAAGCTTGCCCGAGATATTCGGGACCTGGAAGTTCTCCCTGTCCGGAATGACATTGACGGCTGACAAGGTCGGGAACGTTATCACTTCGGTTGTCATGCTTCTGCTTGTGCTCAGATGGATGCGATCGAGCCGGCGCGGACTTGAGATCAGGGCCATGATGATGAATCCGCATGCCGCCTCGATTGTCGGCATCGGCGTGAGGCGGACATCGTTCTACGTGATGGCGCTCACAGGGGCCTTGGCGGGCTTGGCTGCGGTCCTTCTATCCCAGACCTATTACATTTCGCCCTTCGGCGGCCTTACGGCGATGATCAAGGCCGTCAGTATTGCGCTATGCGGCGGACTTGGAAGCGTGCAGGGCGCAGTCATTG
Organism: Bradyrhizobium sp. B124; assembly: GCF_038967635.1. Classification (NCBI taxonomy): domain Bacteria; kingdom Pseudomonadati; phylum Pseudomonadota; class Alphaproteobacteria; order Hyphomicrobiales; family Nitrobacteraceae; genus Bradyrhizobium; species Bradyrhizobium sp. B124. The sequence continues at coordinate 7,638,146 of NZ_CP152413.1, forward strand.
CAGCGGTGGTGCTTGGTCTAAATGAGGCGCTCACAACAGTCTCCATAGGCGGCCGCTACGTTCTGATCACGCAATTCCTGATGATCATTCTAATCCTGCTGGTGCGCCCGAGAGGGATCGCTGGAATTCTTGACCGGGCGAGAGAGGCTTAAAGCATGACCGAGCGTAGCCAAGCTCAGAGAACCTGGCGAAATCCGCTGTTCGTGTGGGACAGCGGACAGGAAGTGGAACAGCTTCCGACCGCCTCTTTTGTCAGCCATCAGGAGATCTGGGATACAACCCGGGCCTCAAGCACGAAGCTGTTTCCGGTCGGGCGGCTCCGCTACTACCATAAATGGGCGGGCCATGGCGAAAGCCTCTGGCGGCGCCATCGCTACTGGCCGACCCGCCGCCGGGTACTGCGTATTCGCGGCGAGTACAACGAGAAGAGCCTGCGCCGAGAAAAGACGATTGTCGACAAGCGTCCCATCTGGTGGGTCATGGGGCTGATCGCGTTGGCACTTATTCCCCTCATCACGCCGGCCAGTCTCGAGAACACGCTGCTCACGGCAGGCGTTACGTTCGGGATCTACGCTGCCATCAACCTATGTTGGATGCTGGTCATCGGGACCGCGAGCATCTTCTCGCTGGCCACCTACGCGATCGTCGGAACCGCGGCGTTTGTCACCGCATACTCGTCGGCGACGCTCGGACTACCATGGTGGGCGCTGCCGCCGCTCGGCGCGGTAGTCGGCTTGATCTTTGGAGGCATTATCGCGCTGCCGGCGACCAGGCTTGACGGGTTCTACTATGCTTTGCTGACGCTCGGGCTCAATGAGCTATGCCGCGTCTACTTCGTCACGTCTAAGGAATTCGGCTCGGCCACGGGCGGACTCTATGGTGCTGCCACCTATATACCCCAGGACTGGTCCTCCTCGGGCCAGCTGCAGCTTGCCTATTATGCATGCTTTACGCTGATGTTGCTTGCGCTGCTCCTCTACCGCTTCGTCAACGGACGGCGATTGGGGCGGATCTTGCGGATGGCGCCGGAGAAGCGAGAGGCGTTCGCGGAGGCCACCGGCGTCAACTACCGCCAGGCGCGTGTCCGGGTGTTTTTGATCTCGTCCATTGCGCTGGGCTTTGTCGGAGGATTCTATTCCGCAAACTACGGCGGTGTGGCCTTCTCAATCTTCAGTTTCGATACTGTATTGCTCGGACTTGCCATGCTCGTGATCGGGGGCGTCGGACGGTCTGAAGGCGCGGTGGTCGGCACCCTGATCGTGGTCTTTTTTGATAAAGTCCTGATCACGCTGGGGCCGATGCGCCTGATTATCATCGGGCTGATCATGCTGTTTGTTGTGCTCTATCTTCGCAACGGCCTGTTCGGCATCAAGCAGCAGTTCCGCAGCTGGAGAAACAAGAAGAAGAGCGAACGCCGCTCTACCCGCGCGGAAAAGGGCGGGGAAATGCTGCCCGAGGAAGCGACTGAAGCCAGCAGCGTGGATGACGTCTACCGTCGCCGCTATGACAAGATGCAACGAGAATTTCTCAAGAGGCTCCTGACGCCCGAAGTGATTGATGAGCATCGACGCGCGCCGCAGGGGCAGCATAGCGAGGCATTGGAGCGGCTACTGATCTACTTCAGGAATCAGCCGCAGCCGGACAAATACGCGATCACCGCGCTTCAATCGATCGAGGGCTACCGCATAGTCGCGCTTTCAGGCCATCGGGGTGTCGCGCCCCGCGTGGTCGAGGACAAGATCTACAGGTCACCCTCTGAAGCCTATCACGGTGTGTTTCTACGCCGGGTCCAAGATCTTCTCGAATCCTAGGCCGCGAGTTGAGACGCGGAACATAGATGTGAGTGGGGAGTCACTAGATGGCGCAAGTTAAGCTCTTTGGCTATTCGGACAAGATTTCGGTCAAGCCGGGAGATGTCATCCAATTTCATGTCAATGCCGACGGGACAGATGTCGCGGAGGCGCAGCTGGTGCGCCTGATCCACGGTGACCAACATCCGGCAGGTCCAGGATTCGTGGAAGAGGAGATCGACTGTTCCGTCAACGGAGATTGGCGCGTCGAGAAGCAATACACGCAAGTGGGTTCTTTTCTCGAGGTCGCGGACCCAGAGCGGCGGTTGGCTCTCGAGGGCAGCCTCACGGTATTTGCGTTCATCCATCCGCTATGGCCCCAAGTTGGCATGCGGCAGTGCTTGATCGGACGTTGGGACAACGACAAAAACCGTGGCTTTGGCCTCGGCATCAAGCAGAACGGGCTCTTGGAGTTCTGGGTAGGTGAGGGTGACGAAGTCGATTACCTGGAGGCCGAGGTGCCGCTCCAGGCTAACATGTGGTACTTCGTGGCGGCGAGCTTGGACGCGAAAACCGGTCGCGCCACGCTTTATCAAGAGGGCGTGGTCAATCGCTATAACAGCGTTCTCGGCAAGGTCGCCCCTCTTGATCTCAGATCGCATGTCTCGGAACTCTTCCGCTTCCGTCCCAAGCATTTGGCGGACACGCCGTTCTTGATGGCGGGGTCGCGGGACTGGCACGAGAAGCGGGGGCATTTCGTCTCTCAACTTTACTGCGGAAAAATCGACCGACCCGGATTGTTTGATCGTGTGCTGGGCCGCGATGAGCTCGATCTCATCCGAAGCGGGTACGTTGCGCCATCCAAAGGCATGGTGGCTTATTGGGACACGACCCATGGGTACACCGATCAAGGAGTCGGCGATGTCGTGACCGACGTCGGTCCGTTCAAGTTGCACGCCAAGGGTTACAATCGGCCAGTTCGTGGGCAGACCGGGTGGAACTGGAGCGGACGCAACGACTGCTTCCGACTGGCACCGAATGAATACGGCGGGGTCGAATTCCACTCCGATGCCCTCATCGATTGCAATTGGAAGGTTACCAAGGCACTGAAGCTGCCCGATGAGCTGCGCAGCGGCGCTTACGCCATGCGTTTGCGCGCGGGCCCGGGCACCGGCTTGGGAGAGGAATATATCCCCTTCTTTGTTCGCCCGAAAGTGCCGACCGGTCGCATTGCCTTCCTCGTGCCTACGGCAAGTTATTTAGCCTACGCCAATGAGCATTTGAGCTTCGATGCGCCGATCGTTCAGGGCATGACGGGGATGACCCCGATCCTGACCGACATCGATGTCGAGATGTACAAGAACCCCGAGTTCGGGCACGGTTGCTATGATTCATGGGCCGACGGCCAAGGGGTTTGCTACAGCTCCTATCGTCGTCCAGTGGTCAACATGCGGCCGAAGTACCGCATTTCGAGCATGGACATCACCTGGCAGTATCCTGCCGATCTGTCAGTGATCGCCTGGCTTGAACACCATAAATACGACTACGACGTCTTGACTGATGAAGATCTCGATCTCGAAGGCGTTGCAGCGCTCAAGCCATACCGCTGCGTGATCAGCGGGACGCATCCGGAATATTACTCCGAGCGGATGATGGATGCGACCGAGGATTACATCGAGGACGGCGGCCGTTACATCTACCTCGGAGCCAATGGATACTACTGCAATGTGGCCATCCGCGAGGATGAGCCTTGGGTGCTCGAGTGCCGCAAGTTCGGTGACACGTGGAAGGCGTGGGAGGCGCGCCCTGGTGAGCACTACATGGCGACCACGGGGCAGAAAGGTGGACCGTGGAAATGCCTGGGCCGGCCACCTCAGAAGATCATGGGTGTTGGCTTTGTGTCGGAGGGTTTTGGCAGGAGCGAACCGTTTTTCCGCATGCCGGATAGTTATGAACCGACACTGTCTTGGATAACTGAAGGTATCGAGGGCGAGATCATTGGCGATTTCGGCCTTGCCTATAATGGAGCTGCCGGCGTCGAGTTGGACCGCTACGATCTGACGCTCGGTACGCCGCCGAACGCCAAGGTAATTGCTTCGTCTGGCGGCCATACCGACAACTACATTACACACGTGCAGGTTCAATTGCATCAGCATCCGGGGATCACCGGCAGCTACGATTATCGTGTGCGTGGGGACATCACCTACTTCGCCACTCCCAATGATGGCGCGGTCTTGTCCTGCAGTTCGATCGCTTTCGGCCAGGCGCTGCCGGTAAATGGTTTCGAGAACAACGTTTCTCGGCTTCTGGCCAATGTCGTCAACGCCTTCGTCAAACCTGGGCCGCTGCCGGACACAGCACCCGTGGAAGCCGTGCCAAAGCCCGAGTCTGTTGCTTCGTAAGTTGCGGGATACTGACAAGGAGACAGATGATGCAGGACGCGGCGCAAGTTGACGACAGGGACGAAGTCTTCAGGCGTGTATTCGAGACAAGGCAGCGAGAGTTCCTGCGAACGCTCGTCACGCCAGAAGTGATCGAAGAGCATCGTCTCTCTCCGTTGGGACAGCACACCGAGCCTCTGGATCGGTTGCTCGTCTATTTCAACCGCCGGCCATTAGCTCAGCGGTACGCGATCGTAACTGTCCGACCATTCGAGGCCTATCGGGTCGTGATCCTTTCAGGACAGCGAGGCGTGCCGCCGAAGGAGGTGGACGAGAAGATCTACACGTCTCACACGGAAGCGCAGCACGCAGTCTTCATGCGCAACGTGCAGGACTTGCTGGAGGCCTGACGTATGAGTTTCGCGTTCAGTCGATCCTGTTCCGCCGAACTGAAGCCGGAAAATTTTGGAGTTCGTAAATGACCAAGCCTAAGCTCTTCGGCTATTCGGACAAGCTGTCGGTAAAGCCGGGTGACCTTCTCCAATTCTACGTCAATGGCGAAGGCACAGACCGCGCCGAAGCAAAGTTGGTGCGGCTGATCCATGGCGATCAACATCCGTCCGGGCCAGGATTCATGGAGGAAGAGATCGATTGTCACGCCAACGGGACGTGGCAGGTCGAAAGGCAGTACACACAGCTCGGCTCATTCCTGCAAGTGGCGGATAGCTCGAGCCGCTTGGCTCTGGAGGGTAGCCTGACGGTTTTTGCCTTCATCTGCCCGACGCGACCACAACTTGAATGCCGTCAAACCCTGATTGGCCGATGGGACAACAGGGAGGGCTGCGGGTTCTACCTCGGCATCTCCCAGAATGGCCGGCTTGAGTTCACAGTAGGACAGGGTGCCGAGGTTGATCGCCTGGAGGCTGATGTCCCTATGCAGGCCAACACCTGGTACTTCGTCGCGGCGGCTTTCGAAGCCAAGACAGGTCGGGCGAGCTTGTTCCAGGAAGGCGTACTCAATCGCTACAATAGCCTTTTGAGCAGGGTGGCGCTGGTCCAGCACAGCGCTCATGTCTCTGCAACCTTTCGATCACGACAGAAGAATCTCCCAGCCACTCCGTTTTTGATCGGGGGCGCGCACGATTGGCAGGACGGCCGGGGGCAGTTCGTCTCGCAACTCTATTGTGGTAAAATCGATCGACCTGGCCTTTTCGACCGCGCGCTGTCCCGCGAGGAATCGGAGCAGATCGGATTTGGCCAAAAGCCATCCCCGCAGGGGTTGGTGGCCTATTGGGATACAGCCGCAGGTTACACCGACGCGGGGATCGGGGATGTCGTCACCGACATAGGGCCGTTTAGGCTGCATGCCGAGGGACACAATCGACCGGTCCGCGGTCAAACAGGCTGGAATTGGAGCGGCCGCAATGACTCCTTTCGCCTGGCGCCACAGGAATATGGCGGCATCGAATTCCATGCCGATGCGCTGACGGACTGCGACTGGAAAGTGACGAAGGCGGTCAAGCTGCCTCAGACTTTGCGAAGCGGAGCCTACGCCATCCGCTTGCGGGCAGGTGAGGGGACTGGCCTCGGTGAAGAATATATCCCGTTCTTCGTCCGTCCTACCAAGCCGACCAGCCGGATAGCGTTTTTGTTTCCGACTGCAAGCTATATCGCTTACGCCAATGAACGGCAGAGCTTCGAAGCGCCGATCACCCAGCCGGTCACAGGCATGCCGGCCATCTTGTCTGATATCGATATTGAGCTTGGTAAGCGCGATGAGTTGGGTCTTTCAGCCTGCGATCACTGGGCCGACGGTCAGGGCGTCTGCTACAGCTCCTACCATCGTCCGATCGTCAATATGCGGCCGAAATACCGTTCCTCCAGCGCGAATGTTGCTTGGCAATTTCCGGCTGATCTGTCGGTCATCGCCTGGCTCGAACACCGGGGCTACGACTACGACGTGCTGACCGACGAGGATTTGGAACGCGAAGGTATCGAGGCGCTCAAGCCGTATACCTGCATCATCAGTGGCACTCATCCGGAGTATTATTCCGAACGGATGCTCGATGCGACGGAAGACTATATCGCTGGCGGTGGGCGCTACATATATCTGGGCGGCAACGGTTTCCATTGGAGTGTAGCGTTCCGCCCAGACGAGCCATGGGTTGTTGAGTGCCGCAAATTCGGGCCAGCATGGAAGACTTGGGATGCGCGTCCCGGCGAATATTACATGGCCAGCAATGGCCAAAAAGGTGGTGCATGGCGTGCACAGGGACGGCCGGCACAAAAGGTCGTGGGTGTTGGCTTCATCTCAGAAGGTTACGGAAAAAGTCAATTCTACCGACGGATGCCTGACAGCTATCACCGTACAGTGTCCTGGCTGACCAAGGGTATTGAGGGAGAGATCATCGGAGACTTCGGTCTGGCCTATGGTGGCGCTGCCGGTGTCGCTCTTGATCGCTGCGATCCCAGCCTTGGCACGCCACCCCATGTAAAGCTTATCGCCTCCTCTGGCGGTCACACGGACAGCTATCTCGTAAACCCGGAGGTCATCCACTATGCCTTCGAAGGCCTGTCGGGATCTTACGATTACCGAGTCCGCGCCGATATGGCTTTCTTCACGGCTCCCAATCATGGTGCAGTCTTCTCAGCAGGCTCTGTTGCGTTTGGGCAGGCTCTGCCGGTCAAGAGCTTCGACAACAACGTATCCCGGCTTCTGGCGAACGTCGTTGAAGCGTTCGTAAAGCCCGGCGCGCTGCCAGGATCATGGTGGATTAGCGAGGAGAAGCAGTGGCGATAAAGGGCTGTCGCTAAGCACAAAAACGCTTTAGACGTCGTATCCTGCAAAGATTGCCGGAGACGTTGAGTTGAGCAAAGTCAAACAAGCGAATCAGAAGCGCCGGAGTAAGTCCAGGAGATCTCACGCTCCGGAGCAGATTGCTCCTCCCCTTGATACGGCCGTCGCAAAGCCGCCTATCGATGAGAGAATGGGCGCCGCTATGCGGCGAGCCCGGCTGGAGCGCGGGCTTACGCTCAGCGATGTTGGTTCGGCGGCTGGCATTTCGGTCCCGATGATCAGTCGTTTTGAGAATGGTCAGTCGACCGCCAGCCTCGCGCTGCTTGAGCGGATCTGCGCTGCGTTGGGAACGGACCTGTCGACCTTGTTTAGGGAGGTGGAGCAACCAACGGGCGAGGCTCAACTTATCAAAGCCGCTGACCAGATGGAGGTTGTCCGCTCAGGTACCAAGCACGGGCACACCTATCGGCTATTATCGTATCACAAAGGCCCGCGGAAAGCCTTTGAACCGTTCCTTATCAACATGGACAAGGAAAGCGAGAGCTATCCTCGATTCCAACATCCTGGAACGGAATTCATTTACATGCTGAGCGGCCGTATGCAGTACCGATTTGGCGACAGAACCTTTCTCGTTGAACCCGGTGACGCATTCACCTTTTCGGGCGGCGTTCTTCATGGTCCCGAAAAGCTTTTGGATGATCAGATCCAGTTCATCACAATCATCATATACGCGGAATAGCCGGTGGCTCGCAACATCAGCTCGGCTGAACGATCAGTTCACGGGCGACATGGCCTACCAGCTGAGCCGGGTCTGTGCCATTGCTTGATGTGCTTTCCGGCCGAGCAGTTGTCGTGGTCGTGATAGACGTTGCGGCGAGATGGCGGCCCATATCGACACGTGGTCGAAACCGTCGTTCAGATCAATAAGCTCAATCCAGAACTTGTGCGTGGGGCAATAGACAGCCTCATCATAAGGGACGGCTATAAAGCTGTCGCCGCAAAAGCTCTCGATTGCGCAATTCTTGGGTTGGAGGCTGGGGTTTTGGCAAATCCCTAATTGTGGCGGTTGAGTGGTAGTTCTCGATACGATCTTTCGGCAATCTCCGCTTGGTGGCTTACACCCGGATCTGAGACGATCTTCAGAGGGAATTGACCGACCGGCCTTGCGAATTCCATCGCAACATTTCCGCCTGCTTTAGCTACCAACGCCTTCAATCGATCGAACTCGCCGCACCAGATCGTCTCCATGTCGCGGTCACGAATCTCATCGCGAATTTCGGCCGAGCTGCCGATACCCACGGCCCGCACCTGCAGGAGATCCGATCTCGATCCGCCCAAGAGCTCTACTCCGTAGCCAGGATTGGCTGCCTTGCGCAGCACGATCTGGCCGTTATCGACCCAGGCGGTCGCCATTCCTTCGGACACCTCGTAGCCCAGGCTGGCAAGACCCTCCAGCACGGCACGCCTGCGCTCCTCGGCGGCCATCGCCTTGAATTCCTCCTCGATGAGAAAATCTGCGCGCTTGACGAGTTCTTGGCCGTTGCTGGCCGACGGCGAGGAAAGGGTCTCCTCAATTTCGCTGCGCAGCGAGGCCGCTTCCGTTGACTTCATCACAGACAGTTCGGCGCGTCGTTGCCGAAGCTCGTTGGCTAGTCGCGCCCGGGCGCGGCCATCCTTCACGGCCGCTGCCAAGTCCAACAGAAGGCTATCCGCGACAAGCGATCTTCGAGCCGGGGATTCTGCCTCCAGGAGTGCGACACGGCCCGAGAACGGGGACGAATCGATGCCAAGCCCGCGTAGCTCGCCAAGGACGGCATCGACGCGCGCCAGGGCCGGATCCTCCATTTCCTGATGTTGTCGCGAAAGCCATTCTTGCAGCGTCTCACGGCGTTCGCCGGCGCCAAGCCGGTCGGCAAGCGCGCGTTGGCGATCCGTCGAGGTATCGAGCGCCTGAGAAGGAACTAGCAGGAACGCCCTTGCCATAGTGGCTTCCAAGCGCTCGGAAGATCCGGTCGAGCCACTGAGCTCGCTTCGAATGTCGGCAGGAATCTCGACTTTCAGCGCTTGCAGTCTCTGCAGCAGCGCCTCGGCTGCCGCTTTCGAGCGCCTCAAATCACGCTTCGAGCGTGCCGCTATTTCGGCAGCCCTTTCGACGCGGCGCTCGGAATCCACTTGAAGGAAGCCGATCTCGGCTGCAACCTGCTTCTGTAGTTCGACGAAACGATCGGCGTTGAGCAGGCGTTGAAGCTCGTCTCGCCGGGCTATGACCTTTTCGATGTCCTTCTGCTCAATCGTACCGTTGCGTCTGCCGGCTGTGGTCCAGCTTTCGATCGCGGCGTCGAGCCGCGCCAGGTTGCGATGACAGATGGCGATGATCTCGGCTCGGGTAACGATCCTGAATGCTTTGGGCCCGCTCATTGCAATCCTCCCCCGCGGAGCGCGTGTTCTACAGCGTTCTTGAGCCGCAGGCGTTCGGCGTCTCCGGCATGCGCCCAAGCATACGACGAAACTCTGTGGACGTAAGGGACGGCTCTTTCCAACGCCTTCGGGCGCCAGATCTCGCGAGCGCGCGCTCTTTCCAGCAATCGATGTCGTGGCGCGTCGCATTCCACGCCGATAGCGTAGAGGCCGGTCCGGGGATCGGTCACGGCGAAATCGAGGCTGAATGCGCCGCCATCGCGAGCCCGACTGGGCTTGTAGCCATTGGTCTCCAGGAAGGCTGCGACGGACTTGGTGAAGCCGTCCTCCTCATGATTTGCAGTTTCGTTGTGGGGACGCTGTTCGGTGACCATCCGGTCCAACAGGGTCTTTCCGGAGCCTGCGAGGCCATCGGATACCGTCCTGGCATATTCAAGGTAGCCTTGCAGATAGTCGCGCGGCACCCGGGGACCGCTCCGTCTCGTCAGCAGGTCCGATATCTCCGATATCGGCATGGATGTGGCGATGACCACCTTCTCTCTCGCGCGTGTCACCGCGACGTTCAGGCGGCGCTCGCCCCCGGCGTGCCCCAGGGCGCCGAAGCTCTTGCGGAAGACGCCGTGCTCGTTGCGGCCGAAGGTCGTCGAGAAAACGATGATGTCACGCTCATCGCCTTGCACGTTCTCCACGTTCTTGACGAAAAAGCCCATGTCCTCGCCATGCTCGATACGTTCGCGCTCGCGCATCAATGCCTCGCGGAATACTGCGTCGTTTTCGGCGCGGTCTTCCAAAGCATCTTCGATGGCGTCGGCCTGCTTGCGATTGAACGTGACGACACCGACCGACGGCGGCGATGAATCCTCCCAAAGCCCGGATAGGTATTCAACGACATCGCTGGCTTCCTTTTGGTTCGTCTGGCCCTTGTACGTGCCGTCTGAGCGCACCACTTCGATGGGCTTGAGCCGGCGGATTGTCTCTTCGGGATGACGAACGGGGACGCTAAGAGTGTTGGCGTAGAACGATGCGTTCGAGAACGAAATCAGTTCCCGATACTTCGAACGATAGTGCACCTGCAGAGTACGGGTACGAAGTACGGAGCGGGCGAGCTGGAGGAGGTCGGGACAGTCCTTGATCTCTCTCCGATTCCACGTCTCGGCAAAGGCCTCGCGTTCCTCCTCACTCGCTCCTTCTTCTGGTTCTTCACCGTCGAATATCGCCGCTTCATCGTTCTCGACCTTGCTTGCGAAGAAGGAGGTGGGCGGCATCTGCTTTTCGTCGCCGCTAACGACGACGAGAGAGCTTCGGAACAGCGAGGGCAAGGCGTATTCAACCGGCATCTGCGAGGCCTCGTCGAAGATGACGATATCGAAGAGGCCGGCGCGAGGTTGCAGCACACGGCTGGCGACGTCTGGTGTCATGAGCCAGACCGGGCGGAGCGCGAACAGACCGAGCGGAGCTGCGCGATCGATGAATTCGCGCAATCTTAGCGCTCTCGGGCCACGCAGCTTCGTGATCGCGTCCCACTCGGTCGTCGGGCGCACTTTTGCAGCGTCAATACCTTGGACGAGAAGATCCCTGTTGTACTGCCGGATCTGCGCGTCGGCTTCCGCGAGCGATTTGACCTTCGCCTCCAGCTCGTCGCCATCGAACAATACGTCAGGATTCGCGCCCTCCATACCGGCCTTCCATGAAAGACGGGCCTCGCGCCCTATGGAGGCGCGAATACAGGGATCGAGGTCTTCAGAAGCCAATTTCGACAGCTCGGACTCCCTGGACCTGAGAGTTGCGAAGATGGCTCGCTCCTTGGCCCCCAGGCGGGAAGATCGAAGCCGAAATTCCTGGTAGTTGCTCAGCATCGGCAGAGCCTGCACGATCTCGGCGACGGCGCTGGCGTTGGAACGCCCATTCTCGATCGCCGAGCGTCTTGATCCGAGCCACAGCTCGTCGAAGTAGGTCCTGAGCTGGTCCAAGGCGGCGCGGCTCTCGTCTCGCGTGTCATGCCTTCTGAGCGCCAGATCCGCCCGCTCAAAGAACAAGCCGAGTTCTTCGCTGGTTCCGGCCGAGAGCGCTCTATCGAGCTCGGGCCGGGTCGGGCACCGATCGATAAGCGAATTGTGGCCGCCTAGACCATTGAGGAACGAACCAAGCCTCTCGGCGAAATCGGCGAGCTTGCCGGGCGACAGATCCAGATTGGGGGCCCGGCCGAAGAGGATCATGAAATATTGCTCGAGTTCGCGCCTTGGCTGGCGCATGGCCAATTCGAGCTCGACCGCATAATACAACGCGCTGATGGCGCTGGCGTCTTGTGGGAGCTGCAACGACGCAAGGAGCTCGCGTACACGACGCGTTCGGAGCCAATGTAGCGGGTTGATCCATTGCAGGACACTTGCCGGCAAGCGAACCTGGCCCGCGAGCTCCCCGGCGGAGCAGAGCTCGTCCTCGTTGAAGGCGATGAGCCTCGAGCAAAAGTTCGGCTTGTAGGATGGGCCGTCAAGCGATGAAAGGATTTCCTTGATCTGTAAAAGGCTACCGAGAATGCGTGCCGCTTCCGATGCCCCACCCTCGACGTTTCGAAACAGCGGCCGCAATCGAGCGAGATTTGCGCACACCGAATCGCTGATCGAGCGGAGCTCGTCTGTTTCGGCGAGCCACGACTGGAATTCCGCCGCATCTGATATTTTCAGACAGTTCGATGTTTCGGCATCGGTCTCCTCCCGCCGGGTATCAGCGTGCAAGAATGCCTGCAGATGCGAGGCGATGGCCGTCGCGGTTCCTCGATCGGGATTGAATGGCTTCAGGGCGGATAGGGGATTGTCTTCGAATTTCGACGACAGCCAGAATTTAGCGAGCGGGCCGCAGTTCTCCTCGATCGTCGCCAGGTCCGCGGGATGTAGATCTGACAGCAAAGGGCGCAGTTCAGGAGCGTCGACGGGTTTTGGGCTGCCTTCTTCGATCTCGAGCAGTTCGCCGAGCAGCGTTCGATAGGACAACCCGGTCCGATCGTCCACCGAATGAAGCGCAATCTGGCGGCGGTCCAGCTCCGTCTCGAGCGTCTCGATGCGCGCCGCCAGGCGCTCGCGCTCTCGCTTCCAGGCCGGAGACCTTCCCGGGGACAAGCTGTGCAAGGCCTGCACCTGCGAACGGATCGCGCCGACGATCGGCTCGCGGTCGCGATTGGCGTCGGTGATCATGACGAAGCGATCCGTCAGGTGTTCCTTGTCCAGGCGCTTGCGCACCACCTCGAGAGCGGCTTGCTTCTGGCAGATCACGAGGAGCGATTTTCCCGTGCCAATCGCGTCCGCGACCATGTTGACGATGGTCTGGCTCTTGCCAGTTCCGGGAGGTCCTTCGATGACCAGCCCCGGGGCTTGGCGCGCTTCGAGGACGGCGGCCTCCTGCGAAGGGTCGCTGTCGGCGGTGAAATACCGGTCGGCCTCTTTCACCAGGGGCGATGCAGAAGGCGCCGCCTGCTGTTCGCTCAAGCGCAGGGCGGCCTCGAGTGCGGTGGCGGTCGGCGGTAAGCCGCGAAGCGTCTCGAGATCCTTCATGACGGCCTGGCCCATGAACGCCAGATGGAAGAGCACGGCGGCTGGCACCAGCTGACGTTCTTGGGCGCCGACGTTGACGTCCTTTCCGGGAAGGGCCGTCAATTCGTTGCCGGCCGGCGTGGCCAATCGGCTGAAGGCATCCATTACCGCCTGGACGGACAGGCTTGCATGGGTAAGGAGCTCGTTGGCAGCTTCTTGCCAACGCCTCGCCTCGGGGATGCCGACCATTCCTTCGAGAGCCGGATTGACGAGAACGTGCTCGATGTCGGTATCGGGATTTCTCTCGCGTCCATAGCCTAAAGTGACATGACCGCGGTTTCCGACCTCGGGATTGACGCGCACCGGCCACAGCAGCACCGGCGCGATCCGCGGTCTCGCGTTCGGCCGGTGATCGCGCATGATCAGGAACGGAAATCCCATAAACAGGCCATCGATGCCGGTATCGCGCTTGTAGAGCAGCGCGTGGGAGTGCAACGATCGCAACCTTCGCTCAAGGCCGTCATCATCGGCGAACGCGGCCGGATCGAGATTCACAGTCCGGTTCGTGCGACCAAGCAGTTGATCGAGAATATCAGTCGCCGGCACTCTGGACGTATCGAGCTCGGTGAGGTCGATCCTGGCCGATTTGCCGATCAGCATCCGCGTCAGCGGGCCGCGCAAGACGCCGCCCGAAATCCGCTTGGCGAAGAAGTCGAGGATCGTCGACACATAGCCCTGCTTTGGAAGTGGTCTCCAGGTGTCTTCGTCCACACAGAGAAGGGCGAGCGCGCGCCCAAGCGGCATCCGTCTATCCAGGCGAAACTGATCCGCCCACTCGTCAACTTGCTTGATGCCGCATCTGGCAAAGTTTTGAATGCGCTCGTCGATCGCCTGATAGATCTCGCGACGCGGCCGGCAAAGGAGTTCTGTCGCCTTCTCGGCCGAAAAGCTGCCGAGCCCCGCCGTGGACGCTTCCTTTTCTGCTTCTTCGATGACCTCCGAAGCAGAACGGAACTGGTTCGACGTCGCGCTGAGCAGGATAAGAAGATCTTCTTCGGCCGAGATGCGGCGCTCGGTGAGCGTGGCGACGCCGGCATGGTCGGTATCGGGGAAAAGCTTTCGCCGCTCTTCCCAAAGCGCCGCCAGGCGGGCCATAGAGGTCGACAGAAGGTGGACGCGCAGAGCGTCCTCGTCGACCGCGATTTCGAGTTGGGCCAGTCGCTTTCGAACCGTGTCCGAGCGGACCTTCAGACGCCAAAGCCAATCGTCCGGATCAATCTTCCGGAGCAGGTCGGGTGCCGGGCCGGTGATCAGACCGTAACCATCGCTCGGGTGGTCGAGTAGCCAACCCGGCGTGACGATGTTGCCCCTGACGATCAGGGGCATCGAAGGATTGAGCGTCTTCAAGGAGATGGAGAGCTTCAAATCCTCCTGAAGATCTTCGGTCCGCAGGATTTGCCGAAGAGTGGCCGCGACCGCCGCTTCGGAAGCCCAACTTGCAACGGCGCCCCTGAGGATGAGGGCCTTGGCCTGGTCCCAGTTCCCAGCTTCAGCCGCCGCCAATGCGAACATGTTCGCGGATCGGTATTGCTTTCCACCGAGCGAAATCGAGGTCCGCCCCTGTGTGTCGCCGGCTGGCTCGGCTGCTGGAGCCGATACACTCTCTCCGCGCAGCCACGCCTGAACGTCCTTCCACTGCCAGCGCTGACGCCGGTCACGCGCCAGCAGGCCGCGCAGCAAGGTGTTGATCCGGCCATCCAGATGTTCGGGGAGGTGTATGCCATTGGTGAGAATGTGGATCAGAAAGGCCTGCTCATTGGTGCCTTGGAAGCAGGCGCCTTGGGTGATCTTCTCCAGCAGGATCATCCCCATGCTCCACCAGTCGGAAGCCGGGGCGACGCCGCCGGCTATCGCCTCGGGCGCCATATAGCGGGTGGTTTCCAGCGGAGACACGATATCGAGGTCGAATTCGGACAGCCGCGCCGATCCGAAGCCCCCGATGACAAGGTCAAGTGGCTCTCTTGATCGCACGAAGATGACCGAAGGGCGCAGATCGCGGTGTCGCAATCCGGCTTCGGTGAGCGCGTGAACGGCCTGGGCGAGCTCGCCGACCAAGTTAGCTATCGCCGCCGGATCGGCAGGATCGAGGGCAAAATCCGCCAGAGTGCCGCCCTTAAATTCCTCCGCGACCTCATAGGCGCGGTCTTGCCAGCGGCCGGTTGCGAAGAATTCCGGGACGTGATCTCGAGGGAGCTTTAGGAGCAAATCGTAGATCGCTTGATCCGGCTCCGAGCCAACAGCGTAAAGCGTGAGTATTCCACGTTGTCCGTCGGAAGCGCGCATGGCGGCGAAGCGCTCGCGGACCGCGCTGGAGGAGGCGATCCGTTTCCGCAGATGCCAACCGTCCACGATCGTTTCGGTCTCTGGCGGAGGCTCCGGCTCCGGCGTTGGTTCGGCCGGTGAGGGCGGCTCATCGCGTTCGATGGTCGGCTCGCCGCAGATACCGCAGATCAGGTCGCCGGGAGAGCCCTGATGACCGTTTCGGCAAGTCGGGACGCTCGAAGGAGCATTGACATGTGGATTCGGCTTCGGTCTCGCCGCGCCGGGCGCCGTTATATCGACCGTCGACAGGTCCCAGCCGCAGGTTTGGCCATTCCAGGCGCCTTCGCAAAAGATCTCGGTGACGGGCCGTTCGGTATTGCAGTTCGGGCAAAGTCTGATCATCAGTCAAATTCTTAAAGAGATGGGAAACGGGTGTCTTCCGAAGTTCCAAGCGTCGATCCGCCGCCTTCGAGAATATGTCGCAGCCGTCTGAAGTCGCCGCGCGCGGGAATGCCGGCAAGCCAGACGTCTCCGTTGTCGTCGAACATGACGTCGAAGCTGCGGTCTCTTTCGTCCATCCGCCGCTCGAAGCTCGCGAACCGAGCGCGGCCCAAAGGCGTCATGAGGTGCAGTTCCTGGTTGTCGCTGCCACGAAGCGCGAGGGTTTGCGTCTCATCGATATCGAACGGCCCGCAGACGATCGCGTCGATTACAGATGGCGAAGTCGCGAGCGCTTCGCAGATGGCGGTCCATGGGTAGCCGGTAAACACGAGGATGTCCGCATCCGTTCGAGCTCGAAGCCGTACCAAAAGATCGAACAAGGCCTCGCGCTGGTCGAAAGGCTCTCCACCCGAAATCGTGATGCCGTCCGCCGTCGAAAGCCAAGGCGCAACCGTCTGGACGACTTCGTCTACGGCGGTCGTTCCGCGTCCCTGCACCCATGTATCCATGGAGATGCATCCTGGACAACGGATCGAACAGCCTTGAAACCAGATTCCGATCCTCCGGCCGGGTCCCAAGGTGGTGATCGGGAAATGGATGCGCGATAGATTGACCATCGTGCTCATGAAGGCTGCTCGCTCACGAGATCGATCGTGGTCGATGGCCCGGGTCGAACCTCTTCGATCCGGTATCTGCGTCCGGCTTGCGCTCCGCGATCGAACAGATCCCGTGATAGCGGGTTGATGAGGTGAGATTCGACCTGGTTGCGGATGCCTCGGCCGCCGTTGGAAAGATCATTTAGGCACAGGCCGCGAAGCACCTCGCGCGCAGCCGCGGTCAAACTCACGTCATAGCCCAGCGAGTTGACCTCCCTGAGCAGATTGTCGACCATTGAATCGAATATCTCGTTTGCGACCTCGGGGCGGATGAAGTCGAAAACGATCACGTTCTCTCCGATGCGGTTCAATATCTCGGGCCGGTTGAGGACTTGCTTGAAGTGCCTTTCGATCTCGCTTCGGACCTTGCTGCGTACGGCATCAAAAGTCTCTTCGGGCGTGACGTTGGCAATTCTCTCGCCGGACGGCCCCGGTACGTAGATGCCTAAATTCGACGTGAAGACAATGAAGGCTTCGGAGAAATAGACACGATCGCCTCGTCCGGAGGTGAGGACGCCGTCGTCGAGAACCTGCAGGAATTTGTCAAGAATCCTCGGATGAGCCTTCTCGATCTCATCGAACAGGACGACGCTGAACGGTTTCTCACGAATAGCGTTCGTCAGCTCGCCTCCGACGTCGTATCCGATATAGCCTGGAGGTGCGCCGATCAGCCGCTGATCGGAATGCTCCGCGCTGAACTCGGACATGTCGAAGCGGATATAGGCAGATTCATCGCCGAACAGCAGGCTCGTGATCGTTTTCGCAAGTTCCGTCTTGCCAACGCCGGTTGGGCCAGCCAGGAAAACCACGCCTCTTGGTCGGCCGCCCCGCGGCGATTGTCCGATCCCGGTCACCGCCCGCTTGACGATATCAAGCATATGCGTGACGGCGTGAGACTGTCCCTTGACGCGTCGTTTGACGAATTCTTCACCGGAGCTGATCTTGTCGCGGCTGATCTTGCGCCAGGGATCCTCGGTCACGCCGACTTTGAAGCGCCGGACGGCGTCGCCAATCCGATCGAACTGGACGCCTTCGCTGCGGGCAAGCTGCGCGACCGCGCTCACGTCCAGCAACAGAAGGCCTTCCGTCTCGTCCACGAACGCTTGCGTACACTTACCCAATGCCGATTGTTCCGCGTTCTGGGCACCCGGCAGACCCCGGACGAGGGAGCGGATCATGGTTCTTCTGGCAAGATGATCCGGTCGTCCGATCGGGATGTGTCTGACTTTCGGGTTTCCGATCAGGAACCAATCGGGCAGATCACCCTCCTTGTCGACGATCCAAACCACCGTATTGAAGAAGGGCAGCCGCTTGTCGCCCGCCGGACGGGCACGCGCCGCATGCGAGAGGATCAGCGCACGGGAGAAAAGCTGGTGCTCGGCAGGTGACAATGCCTCGTTTCGCGCGACCAGTCTGGAGGCGAAGTCGACGATGAGGACGGAGGGCTGCCCATCAGTTGCGACGTGACGTTCAAGCGTCGTCGACAGGAGGTCGATGCCGCCTGCCGCCGTGCCGCCCGTCGCTATCAGACCCAATCGCGTGAGGTAGCTTCCGTCCGCCGGCTCGATCTCCCGAAATCCATTCAGAAGATCGAACCATGCGATCTGCGCATAACCAGCTGCCTTTAAAACGTCCGGCAGGACCCTGGATAGCGGCGCTGCGGTCACCTCGCCTGGAACGACCTCATGCATCTGGAGGTCGCGGGTGTTGCCCGAGAGCACGAATTGGCTACGCAAAGGCAGAAAGCGCAGCAAATCGCGGAGCCATCTGGCTCTTTCCACCGAACTATCGTGCACCGAGAAGGCCCCCTTCGTACCCGCATCACGCGACTATAAGCTATCTCACTCGCCAACTTCGAGAGTATTTCCCAAGAGCTCATAGGGAAATGGGATAAGGCGACGGCAAGAACTGGAAGGGCGATCAATCGAGATCAGAAGGCGCATGCAGAACATCGGGGCACTATTCATCCCAGCGATCAGCGCGACCGAACGTTTCAACGTCGTATGGGATGCAATCGCAATCTCTCGAGACCGCCTTTCGGAGGCGGCGAATTCTGCACGCAATTCGCACCTGTTGAAAAAGAAAACTAGGTCCCGCTCTCCTCAACGTCCACGTCGGCAGGGACGAACAGAGGCGCCGCCCATTGTGCTGCGATGGGCTGTTCAACGACGAATTGTGCCCAGCGGTGCGCGTGCGCATCAAGTTCGAGACGGCGGGCCAACTCACACTGCTGCATCCCAAAACTGCAGATCTCCAGCTGGCGCCTTGGAGAGGCATCCATGCCAATATCAACTCTGACTTTCCGCGCTGCGATTCAGTTCACGATTTGTGCGATCCTTGACCCGAGCGGAGACCAGCAATTCGAACTCGGCCGCGTGCAGCGCGCCGACCAGCGCCGTCTGGCCATCGCCTCGGCGTGCTAGAGTTTGCTTTCCGGACCGTCCATCGGCCGCTGGTTCGAGCGCGGGCGGTGCCAACTTTTCGTCGACAAGGAAACCATAATTCCTCGCCGAAAGACCTGCGGCGAGAGCAATCTCCCGTGAGGTGAAAACATCGTCACCTCCGCAGATGCGCAGCCCGCTTTCGATAGGCAAAATAATGAGTCACGTAACCCGCGCCGTGCGCGAGAACCGTGGTCCCAGCGCCGGCGAGAAGCGGGAGAAGGTATCGACGATCGTAAGCACGCGAAGCTTGTGTCCGCTCGCCAACTGGTCATGGACGAAGTCCATCGACCAGGTCTCATTGGATCGTGTGGCCGGCCTGCGATCATCGCGCAGCTTGGCCTTGACCCGGCGCTTGGGCGTTTTGTTGCGTAATTGCAGACCCAACTCGCGAAGATGCGTCGCATCTTGTTCTGGCCATGGCGCCAGCCTTCACGACGAAGCAGGACGTGAGCGCTCCTGCGCACCGTGTGAACTTCGGCGACAGCTGCCGTTTTTGCTCTAGGGCATCGATACCGATAATGATTCCGTGTCCATAAACGAGACGCTGAAAGCGTATTGTGAGCTGGCGAACATTGTGTTCACGCGTTACCGACCCTACCGCAAGAACGACCAGGCGTTTGTCGAACAGAAGAACGGAGCCGTGGTCCGACGCATGGTTGGTTATCGGCGGTTTGAGGGGCTCGAGGCGGCTGCGTTGCTCGCAGAACTCTATCGCTCAGTGCGCCTGTTCGTGAACTTCTTCCAGCCGTCGTTCAAGGTGATCGGAAAACAGCGCGATGGCGCACCCGTCCGTAAATCTTATAGTGCGCCGACGACGCCGCATCAGCGGCTGGCAGCCGACCGACGCACCCCCGATGCGGTTCGGGACCGGCTGCAGGAAATCTGCGTCAGCTTGGACCCGGTCGCGTTGCTGCGCGACATCGGGGCCGCGCAGCAAGGTCTGGCCGACCTCGCCGATGTGAAGCCGGCGGGTGGTTCGATTGCTGCTGCGGCCCGACTTGGAAAGAGGGCGCATCTCGACCGACGGACCGGCCGATCCTCAAAGCGAAGCGAGATCGCCGTCGCCCTGATTCGCTCGTTCAGGCGCCCCCCGCAGCCGCAGGAGTGGTTCAAGGCCGAGCCGTGGCGAACCGGCGCCGAGTTCCTGACAAGGCTACAGGCGGAATATGCGGGCGCTTACCCGGATAAGCTGCTGCGAACGCTTCAGCGCCGCCTCAAATCCAGGCGTAGCGAGCAGGCAAGCGCGCTGCTATTTTGATCGGCGGATCATGCGGAGCGGTTCGACGAGGCACAGGTTGCGCGATGACAGCGGCCGCTCCCGGTACGGGGGGCCTGTCGTTGCGCAACCCCGGCCAGCTCTCCACGACTGGCCTCGCCGTACCGACCCTCCGTCTTCTCGGGAGCAAGATAGATGAGGCAACGATCGCGTCTTCGGGAACATTCCTCCATGAGGCAATACGGCTTCCCAGCCAGATTGTCGCGCTATAAACCGAGCACTTGAGACTGTCGAGAATGTTGAGCGCCCAAGACATAGCGGCGATCTGGCTGCTTGTCTTTTATGCCAAAAAAAGCCGTTTGGCTCTGCGTCTTCGTCGGATCGTCTTTTTAGTCGGCAGCAGGTCATCTCCGGGAGGACGCACATCATAGCTTCGCCCAAAACAGTCACTCAGTTGAAACTGCCAAAGCATATTGTCGACGCTAAGACGGAGCTGGTGACCGCCAGGACTGGTTCAGGCGGAATCCTGCAGCGCGGCCCATGCGGCGTCCGCTCGAAGGCGGCGTGAACTTGGATAGAGCTTTTGCGAGGAGCAGGAGAAATTGCTCTTTGGTCTGCTACTAGCATGCAGGTAGGCTTGCAACTGCCGATGCTCGGGATCACGCGCAACGTCGATTTTGGATTCGGTGGCTTCGCCTGCCTCGAGACTTCGATCACCGCACGGGCACCTAGACTCGTTGGCACGATGGGCGAAATCCGTCGACCGCCCCTCAAGGACCCGTCGAGCTTGCGTACTGTCAGCCGTAGTCCAACTCCCGCATCGCTTCCCGGCCGGACCTGAGAAACCGAAGCTCGCAACGTAAGGCGCTTCCTCTAGACTAGTCGCCAAGGACGCAATCAGTCGGCGCGAGGCGCCGCTCCGCCGGGCACTCCGGATAGCCTCTGAAAGAAGGCCCTTCTCGATCGGTTTGGCCAGATGCGTAATTTGGTACGAAACGTACCGTTGTGACGCTAATGTAACACTACGGTCGAGCGCCTTTGCGCGGTGGTCCGTTTCGCACCGAGTTTGTTCCACCTTTCTCGGGGCAATCTGGCAACCTACTTGCGCGAGCGGCGGAGTCGTCCGCGCTGCAACGTCGCTGGATCATATCAGTGATCTTTCTACGGGGCCCCGCAAGTCGAGAATGGTTGGGGGCGGGAGGTGTCTGGTCGCTCTGAGGAGTGATCAGCCACTTCGGGGGGAGCATTTTGGAGGACTATTATGAGGGTTATGAAGAGCCTTTTGCTCAGTTCGGCCGTGGGCCTGATCTCCTTTGCGGCGCAGGCCGCAGATCTGCCGATCAAAGCAAAGGCGATCGAGTACGTTAAGGTCTGTTCGCTGTATGGGCCGGGATTTTACTACATCCCGGGCACGGACACGTGCATCAAACTCGGTGGTTATACGCGTGCCTGGGCCGACTTCAACTCGAACAGTCTCGGTCTCAATCCCGATTCTGGTGCGGGTGGTGCCGCGAACCGCTTCACCAACTACTATACGTACCGTGCCCGCGAACTCGTCAACATTGATACGCGCACCGCATCGGAGTACGGCACCGTTCGTACCTTTTTCACTGGCGTGTTTCAATGGACGTCGGGGACTTATAGCGGGCTAGGAAATGGCTCGACTGTCTACCAATCGATCGGCGGTGTTACGGCGCCTAACAATGCTAACCCGGGAGCTGTTGCTGGTGGTACGGTGGGCGTCTGGAACGCCTTTATTCAGTTTGCTGGCTTTACCTTCGGTAAGGTGGCTTCGCAGTTCGCTACGCCTTGGATGGAATATCCAGGCAACTTCAGCGAATTGCCTGGCAGCACCGGCTTCGACCAAGTTAACCAGGTGGCCTACACTGCCAACTTCGGTCAGGGCGTCACGTTCTCTGTCTCGGCTGAAGATCAGGTCCAGCATAGCACAACCAATATCTGGAATGTGAGCGCGGCGAGCGCTGCCGGCCTCGCGACCGGTACTTACGGTGGCAACGACATCGCCGGTACCGTCGCTCCCGACTTCGTCGCGGCGCTTCGTGTCGACCAATCCTGGGGTCTTTTCCAGGCGTCGGTTGCGGCCCATGACAATCACGCCGCCTATTACGGGGCAACCGAGCTGACAGGTCATCCGGACGACAAATGGGGTTGGGCTGCTCAGCTCGGATTGTCCATCAAAAACATCCCGACCGGTCCTGGCGACTCGATCAACTTGACTGCGGTCTACGCCAACGGTGCAAGCCGTTATGTCTTCAACCCCTATATGTTCAGCACCTACGCAAGGTACAGCGGGACCAACGTGCCGGGCGCGTACCAGAGCCTCGGAATTGGCGGAATTTCTGACTCGGTGTTCATCGCGGGCTCGGGCCAGGAGTTGACGACGACGTTCGGCGGCAACGGCGCTTATAACCACAACTGGAACGCATATTGGGCCAGCAGTGTGTTCGGTGGCATTGGCGCGGTGCGTTATAATGGCAATGCGAAGAGCTACATCTGCGGTGCGTTCGTTGCGACTCTCTCGCTTTCGAGCGGGCTTGCCGGCTGTAATCCCGACTTCAACTATGCCGTTGTCGGTACAAAAACCACCTGGACGCCGGTCAAGAACCTGACCTTCGGAGCGGAAGTCACCTACGGCTTGCTGGACCAGAAGTACGCCGGCGGAAGCACGGTGGTCCTGCCGCTGCAATCGGGTATCGGCAAACCGGCGGGGGTGTATGAGCTGAAGGATCAGGGCAGCTTTGCGCTCCAGCTCTGGGCCCAGCATAACTTCTGAGACTTAGTCAAACCAGCAACCAGGAGGTGGGTCTCTCCTCAGTTGACCTCCTGTAGGGCCGCCGGCATGCCCGCCGGCGGCCTACGAGCTGTCGAGCTCCTCCACGCTGTCTTGCGGAGCTTTCGGACAGCATAGGACTGACATGTCGTTCGCCCATCTGTGCCACGAGCATTACGTGAACGTCGCGAGCATCAGAATTGAAACACCGAGCGCGGCAGGCGGAAGCAGCGACTCTGCCTCTTTGACAATGCTGCAGGAAATGCTTCGCCTTATGCAGATGAACCGGTCGCGCCTTCCCTCGATCGGCCGCACACGATCAGCCGTGTATGAAGCATGATCAGCGTTAGATCAAAGCAACCGGATCAAATCAGTGGTTCGAACCTGGTGGATCTGATTCCGTTGGTGTGCTTGTGCTGGGCGCACCTGGGAATGGTATGTTGCCGCAATTGTTTTCATCGAAAAACGAAGACAAAGACCAAAGCGGAGAGAAGCTATGACTGAAACAGTCAAGATCGCAGTGGTGACCGGCGCAGGGACCGGCGTTGGACGTGCGGCGTCGCTAGCTTTGATGGGCGCGGGCTTTACCGTCGTGCTCGTCGGTCGCCGCCCGGAGATGCTGGAGGAAACCCAAAAGCTCGGCCAGCATATTGGTAAAAGTCTGGTCGTGACGGCTGACATGGCCAGTCCGGACGCGATCGCGGCCCTGTTTGAGAGAGTGAAGCAAACCTATGGCCGGCTCGACATGCTGTTCAACAATGCCGGCGTGGGCGCGCCGCCGGTGAATCTTGAGGATCTGCCACTTTCGCAGTGGCAGGCCGCGGTCAATACCAATCTCACCGGTCCTTTCCTGTGCACCCAGCACGCCTTCCGCATCATGAAGGACCAGAAGCCCCGCGGGGGGCGCATCATCAATAACGGCTCGATCTCCGCGCACGCGCCGCGGCCGTTTTCCTCGGCCTATACTGCAACCAAGCACGCCATCACCGGTCTGACCAAGGCCTCCAACCTGGATGGCCGTATGTATGACATCGCGGTTGGGCAAATCGATATCGGCAATGCCGCAACCACGATGACCGATCCTATGCGCGATGGCATATTACAGCCCGACGGCCGCAAGGTCTCCGAGCCGCGCATGGATACGAAGCTGGTTGGAGACGCCGTGGCCTATATGGCGACGCTGCCTTTGGAAGCTAACGTGCTGTTCATGACGGTGATGGCAACGAAGATGCCGTTCGTGGGACGCGGTTAGTCGAGAGACCGGTATCGGCGAGAAGGTCGCTCGAGGGGCGACGAGGGGGCGCTCGGAGATTCGGCGACGAGATCGTCAAGGCATGTCGAGACGCAAAGCTGGTCATCCGCGACAAAACATCTGTTTGAATAGCATCGACTCTGTCCGAATATTAAGCAGGAGCAAGACGGCGAGGCAGGAGCCGATATGACTAAACCGCGGGCCTTTAGCGCTGAGGGGATCACCGCGCCGTTACGTTTTCCGGTCTTCCGGCGCATCTGGCTGGCAAGCCTGTTATCGAACCTCGGCACTCTGATTCAGGGGATTGGTGCCGCATGGGCCATGACCCAAATGACGTCGTCAGCCGGCATGGTCGCGCTGGTGCAGACTGCCCTGATGCTCCCCGTCATGCTGATTTCGATGCCGGCCGGTGCGATCGCCGACATGTACGACCGACGCGCCGTTGCGCTGATCGCACTCGGTGTAGCGCTTGCTGGGGCCACGACATTGACGACACTTGCCTGGGCGGGTCTCGTCACGCCAACCCTGTTGCTGGCATTATGCTTTGTCGTCGGTAGTGGTACGGCTCTAATGGGACCCGCTTGGCAGTCCTCGGTCGCGGAGCAGGCGCCATTGGAAACGTTGCCGGCGGCAATAGCGCTCAATGGCATCAGCTACAACATTGCGCGCAGCGTTGGACCCGCCGTCGGCGGTATTGTGGTTGCGTACGCCGGTGCCGCGGCGGCGTTTGCGCTGAATGCGCTCCTCTGTTTGCCGCTGATGGTCGCGCTGTTCCTGTGGAAACGCATCGCTCAACCATCGCGTCTGCCGCCCGAAAGGCTGGGGCGCGCCATCGTTTCCGGCGTGCGGTACATTGCCAATTCACCACCGATCAAGATCGTGCTGGCCCGTGCCATGGTGACCGGGGTCATCAGCAGCGCGGTCATCGCGCTGATGCCGCTGGTCGTGCGCGATCTCCTGCAGGGAGGAGCACAGACCTACGGCATGCTTCTTGGTGTCTTTGGGCTCGGAGCGATTCTCGGAGCGCTTGGTTTCGCGCAGATCCGCAAATGCATGACCGGTGAGGCGGCAATCCGTGCTTGCGGGCTCGCGATGGGCGGCGCGATTGCTGCGGTAGCGCTGAGCCGTCAGCCGGTGTTGACCGCCGTCGCGCTGGTCCTCGCGGGAGCCATGTGGACGATGGCGTGGACGCTCTTTAGCATTGGCGTACAACTCTCGGCACCTCGCTGGGTTGCCGGCCGTTCGATCGCAGCCTACCAGGCAGCGAGTTCAGGTGGAATCGCTATCGGCAGTTGGGGCTGGGGCAATCTGACCGATGTCGCCGGTGTAGAAATAACGCTGCTGGTTGCGGCGGCCTTGATGTTCGTCTCACCGCTTCTTGGGCTCTGGCTGCGTATGCCGCCCGTCGGAGCGCGAGGCGAGGAGTCCGAGATATTGGATGATCCCAAAATACGGCTGCCTCTGACCGGACGCAGCGGACCCTTGGTTGTCGAAGTCGAATATCGCGTGGCGCAGGAGCAGGCACGGGCTTTTCATAACATCATGCAAGATGTGCAGCTGTTCCGGAAACGCAACGGCGCTTACGGCTGGTCGATCGCGCGCGACATTGCCGATCCCGAGGTATGGATCGAGCGATATCATTGCCCGACCTGGCTCGACTATTTGCGCCAGCGCAACCGGTCCACGCAGTCGGAGCGCGCGATGGAGAAGCGGGCGATCGATTTCCACATCGGTTCCGATCCTGTGCGCGTCCGCCGCATGCTCGAGCGGCCATTTGGTTCGGTGCCTTGGGAAGGCGACACGCCCGGCCGTGCCACGGAAGACGTGGTGTCGATCGCCTCAAGCGCAGGCGGAGGCCAATAGGAGTTCCTCGGCGGATGTGAGCGAGATTAGCGATCAAGAAACACCTATCGCGAGCTGCGATCGCCAAAGCCCATATTATAGCTCTTGGAGGCTCGACTGATCGCCGCGGAAATGAGTGCAACCGGCATCACAAGGGCTGGGGATGTCGCTGACCTGCTGGCGCCACTGCCGGAATTGCCACATCCGTTGACGCATAAGCATTGGAAATAAGCTTGTAGCAACAACACGCCCACTGCTCGAGGTGCTTGCGTTCATCGATCTGCAGGATGCCGCGTGCCTTGCGAATCAAACCTTTGTCCTCGAAGCGGTTTAGCGTCTCCGTTACCCCCGCGCGGCGTAATCCCAGGAGTGAGGAAAGGTAGTCATGGGTGGTTGGCAGGAGATGAGAGGCGCTCGCATCACTTGCCAAACAGAGCCAGGATGCAATCCGTTTGTCGCGGTCGTGCCGAACGCCGCACAATGCCATCTGAGCACAATGCAGGCTCAGCGCTTGCACATAGCGGGAGAGCTGCTCGCGGATTTCGGCGCGTTCATTCATAAGCTTGCGCAAATCGTCGACATGAATTCTGTGCGCGCTTCCGGGAAATAGCACGACGGCTTGATGGGTCGAGCAATGACCTCCGAGCAAGAATGAAGCGCCAACCGCGCCGCGAAACCCGATCAGCGCAGTTTCAAGCATGCTCCCCTCTGCGACAATTCTCAGGGAGACAAGGCCCGACTCGATGAAATAGACGTATTCGAGGGGCTTCTTTGGCTCGTGCAGAACCTGACGTTCTCGCAACAGGATAGGCTCAAGAAACGGCCCCATAGCAGCGAGATCCTCAAGAGAGACGCTCGCCAAAATCGTGTTCTTGACAGATGTCCGCGTGTGGGGGCGCACGTTTCGTTCCTGATTGTTCTTCCCGACTGATGCAACTGAATGGTGGGGCTAGATCCCTCAGTTGTATCCGGTGCGAGATGCTGCTCCGCGCAGTGCTTCAATGGGCTTTGCGAACACGAATTTGGTTTTCAACGCGGACCCCGCCATCCCGGCTGCTGGCCTGATCGAGGCGCAGCCCAGTGGCGAGCGACGACTTGGTCCAGACTGGCCAATCCTCGCGAGTGGTTCCCCCTTGATTTGTGTCTACTTATTGGTATTGACAAATTAGTATCTACAGATTAGCACTTACATATAAGTATACACAAGAGCCTCGCCGGTCTCCGTCGAGGGTCGGGTTGGAAACACAAGCATGATGGCTCGGTATGTCGCTGTGGCCGACGAGTTGAGGGCCCAGATCGAGGGTCTGGGCTTCAATTCGCTGTTGCCCAGCGAGGATCAGCTTGCTCGGCGCTTCAATGTCAGCAGGGTCACCGTCCGACGCGCTCTTGCGGTGTTGGAGACCAGTGGGCTCGTGGACCGGCAGCGCGGCCGGGGGACCATCGTCAACCCACCCAGGGTGGTGCGTTCACTGATGCCCTTGTTGCCGATCGAGCAGGATTTTGCGCGGCGAGGGATCAAGATGCGCTCCGAGGTCTTGTCGGTGGAGCGCAGTGCCGATGCTCCCGGTCACGTCCTGGAAAAGCTGCGGCGCACGCGTTCGGATGCAATCTCGGTCGTCACCTTGCTTCGCAGTGTCGAGGACAGGGTGATCTCGTTTGATCGTCGCTACGTCCCGGATTCAATCATCGATGACGTTGACCTGAGCAAGATCGGTACTGTGCCGGCCGGAATATTGTTCGGCCGCTGCGCAAAGCTGCCAATCACCGAGCACAAGATGGAGCTGGAGTTTGCGCCGGCTTCGCTCGATGAAGCGAAGATCCTGGGGGTGACCCCCGGCACGATGATCGTGGTCAGCACCGGTACTGACTATTTGCAAAATGGTGAGTCGTGGGCCTTCACGGCGATGCATTACCGCATCGACCGCGTCAAATTCTCGTATGCCTCCCGCTACTCGCCCGGTGAGTTGGGTCCCCAGATGGAAAGGGAAGAGCCATGAATAGCACGCAGGCAACCTTGCTGGCCAACACGCAAGCCGATTTCGAACGGGCGTCAACGATGCCGGGCTTCTGCTACACGTCCCCCGAGTGGTACGAGCGGGAAGTCGAGAGCATTTTCACCAAGGAGTGGATTTGCGTCGGGCGCGAAGAGCAGATTCCTAATGCTGGTGATTATTTCCGCTTCGACATTGTCGGCGAGCCGCTCGTTATCGTGCGGGACGGCAAGGGTGTCGTCCGTGCGCATAGCGCAGTCTGCCGGCACCGTGGCGCCATTCTTGCGCAAGGCAAGGGTAAGTGCCGTGCTTTCATCTGCCCGTATCATAGCTGGACCTACGCTCTTTCCGGCGAGCTGGTTTCGGTGCCCGGCTCGCCTGATCCAATGGATCACGCAGCCGGTTTTGATCCGAAGAACTATGGCTTGGTTTCGCATCGCACAGAGCTTTGGGAAGGCTTCATCTTCGTCAACTTCGACCGTAACGCCAGGCCGTTGATCGAGTGGCTCGGCGACCTGCCGGATTTGGTCAAGAACTACAAGCTTGCGAGCATGCGGCTAACACACAGCCACGTGAAGACCATCGAGTGTAATTGGAAGGTCTATTTTGAGAACTCGATGGAGAATTATCATGTTGCCACCGTGCATACGAAACATCTCGCGGGCAAAACGACTGTATCGGAATTTCCAAAGACAACCGGGCCTTATTTCCCCCTCTTTGTCCCTGCGGGCATTACCGCCTTCTCGGACTTGCCCGTGATCGAGACCCTGTCGGAGCGCGAGGCAAGTGGCACCTTTCATTTGCTGGTTCAGCCCAATCTGCAATTGATCCTGACCTCGACCTATCTCTACTACCGCCAATATCTGCCTCAGGGGCCCAATAAGCTCGCGCTCGTGCACAATTGGTGTTTCCCGGAGACCACGACCAAGCGACCGGGTTTCGCGGAGGTGGCGGCAAGCTATTACGACCGGTATGAGGCCGTGCTGCAGGAAGACATGGATGTGGCGCCTCTTGTGCAGCAAGGGCAGCGATCTCGCTTTTGCGTGCCGGGCCGTTATGCCGATGAGGAAATCCTCATCCATCGCTTCGCCAACTACGTCATCGGCAAGGTCACGGCAAAGTAGCGAACGAGACCGAAGCGGTCCGCGAGATTTCAATCTCGATGCACGAACAGATCCCGGTCCAAGCGGCCGACGAACAGCATATCTGGGAGTAACCTTTGATGAATAACAACGCATCGCGTCGTCTGGTCGTGAACATCGCAAACATCACGGCTGTGCCGCAAATCTATTGCGTTACTCCGGACCGCTTGAGTGCCGCTCTGAAAAAGCACGAGGGCGTGACCGATCTGGCCGAATTTCGCATCGGCACAGACTATGACGATATCGATGACATCGTCGAGAGTGCCGACATTCTATTTACGTCGCTGATGGGGCTGACGTTCCCGCTCAAGCGCCTTTCGGCCGCCTCGAAGCTTAAATATGTCCATTACATCGGTTCGGGCATCGATCACTTGCTGCCGCTTGATTGGATGCCGGCCGGAGCGGTGATGACCAAGAGTCTGGGCGCCCATATGCCGGTGGCCGCTGAATACGGTCTCACGACGCTGCTCATGCTCAACAACAAGATGCCCTGGTACGTCACAAATCAGCGCAACCATAATTGGGAACGGAAATTCATTTCGACCGTGCAGGGCAAGACTGTTGCCGTCATCGGCGTCGGGGCCATCGGGGGCGCTGTCGCAGGTTTGGCCAAGAAGCTCGGCTTCAAGGTCCTCGGAGTTCGCCGCTCCGGCGAGCCGCACGAGAACGTGGACGAGATGTTCGGACCGGACGCGCTGCACAAGGTGCTGGCGCGCGCCGACTTCGTATTCCTCAGCGCAGCCCTGACCGATACGACCCATAAGCTGATCGGTCGGAAAGAGTTCGACATCATGAAGCCGGGCGCCGGATTTTCCTCTATTTCGCGCGGCCAGGTGCTCGACTGGGATGCGCTTCGTACCAAGCTGTCGGACGGCCATTTGAGCGGTGCGATCGTCAACGGATATGAGGCCGAGCCGGTCCCATCGGATTCCCCGCTCTGGGATACGCCCAACCTGCTGTTGACGCCGCATATCGGTACCCAGGACGACAATAATTACATCGTCCGGTGTCTCGATATTCTTTGCAACAATATCAAGCGATATGTCGCTGGACAGCCGCTGCTTCACCAGGTGCAGCCGGATCGTGGGTACTAAGGTGGCATGCCCTTGGGCAGCGCTCGCCTATTGTTCGCCGGGAGCGCTGATCTCTGTGTCCGTGTTGACGCTGCGCCGGAACGTGCTTGTCCACAGGCGACCATCTAGGCGTCTCGTGGGTCGTCTGCGCTAGCGCGGTTGAGAAGGAAGGCTGCGTGCCGGTGCTCTCTTGAGGAGTAGCCGGCCGAGGCTTCGAAGAACTGCAGGGCGCGATCAGCAAAGTTGTGCGCGAGCGCGCGAGGCGGGCGGTTCGCATAGTTGCGATCTGAGGACAGGAATCTTTACGGGCGCCACGGGTCTGCTGTGGCCATACGCACTTAGGCTTCAAGGACGAGCAAGATGGGACTCGAAGAAGATGTAACCAGCCGCGACGGACTTCTCGCGTCTCTTCGGGACGTGACCGAGAAGCAGTTCATGCTGGTGCGCAATTTGGTGGGGCCGGTGGAGGCCGCTCTCGGCCAAGCCGGCCTTGAGGTCATCGACCGTGGCTTTCGACAGTTCGGTGAGTGGCGGGCGGAGAACCTGCGCATAGCGCCCTCCGCGATCGCAGGAAATCAGAATGCCCGCGCACTGCTGCAGAACTGGGACAGCGGCGATCTTGTCTTGGGAACGCTGGATGCGTCGACCGAGATCGTGGGGGGGCCACTGAAGGCGAGCGTCACCATGCCGTCCATGCTCGGGTCAGAGCAGTTTACCGGTCTCGGCAAGGCAGACCTGCTGCGTCGCTACTGGGCTGAAACAATGTCCGGAATGGCGGCCGGATTTAGCGAAGGCTGTACGATCAGAAGTGATGCTCCGGATATCTTCGGTCCCTGGACGATCACGGTCGATTTCCTGGCATCACATGCGAAAGGACGGGTCCGGAGCGATATCGGGATCGACACGGAAATTCTGTCCGACCCCGAGCGTGCGCTGCCCTTGATCCGTCGCAGCTCGCGCAACGCGGGCGCACTCTACATGTTCGTTGCTCGCGAGGTCATCCGTGCCTACGACGCGGCCGGTGAACAGCTTGTTCGAGAGGGTGTCCGCGGCTTCGGGCGCGAACGCGGATTGGCGCTTCGCGAAAAGCACCTTCGGGAAGGCCGCGAACTCAATATGAAGACGCTGATGCTTGATTGGGACGGCCCGCTTGTCTCGACCTGGGTCTTCAAGGACGAGGGCTATCTGTCAGAGGGAACCTGGCACCAGGATTGCGTCTATTGTCCGTATGCCGACGTGTGGTCTCAGTTTGGAAACGAAGGTTTGGACTTGGGATATCTGTACGACGTTGAGCTGCACACGACGTTGTACCAAACCTATCACCCGCAGACTCTGGTCCGTTGGGAGTCGCTCAAGACGAGGGGCGATCATGTGTGCAGATTTCGCTTCTCAATTCCGGACCTTGTCGGCCCCGAGGATCCGCAATTCAGCATGAAAAAGCGCGCCGCAGGCGACTAGATCCTGCGATTTGCGTGGAGGAAAGGATTTCGTCGGTGGAGCTCACAGTCAGAGTAACGCAACGCAAGGCCCGCGGCGAAGCGGAGAAGAGATGGTCTGGCGTCCGAGAGGCTGGTCTCGCCGCCCGCGAACGGAACGGTGATCTCGCGTCGATGCTTCCTTTCGAGGATTCGCTGGCACGGCGCCTCAACGTCGACAGCATCGCGGTCCGCGGGCGCGCGGGCGACCGGAAAGTGGACGCCGAAATATCCTGCCGCGGGCGAGCCGCTGCTCATCAGGCCCGATTGACGGGCCGAGCATTCAGGATGACCGCCGTTCACATGGATTTGGTGAATGATTTGGATCGTTTCGACCTCGTTGAACAATTGGGCGGAACGGAAGGCATGCTGTCATGACGGCTGAACCCAATGGACTTTTGCAGGTTCGAGTTGCGGACGTGCGGACCGAGGCGGAGAGGGTTCGGTCCTATGTCCTGGAAGGCACGGAGGATGGGTTGCCGGGATTCTCGCCGGGCGCGCACATCGATGTTCATCTGCCTTCTGGATTGGTCAGACAATATTCCCTGATTGGCGGGGCTGAAGCACCCAACTCATATCACATCGCGGTGTTGCGCGAGCTCAATGGGCGCGGCGGATCCATCGAGTTTCACGACCAAATCGAATGCGGATCAGTACTTCAGATCTCGCAGCCCCGAAATAACTTTCCGCTCGCCGCGTCCGCCAGGAGACACGTGCTGATCGCCGGTGGGATCGGAATTACTCCGATCCTCTCGATGGTGCGTGCACTGATCGAGCAAGGCGCAGACTGGCACTTGCACTACTGCATCAAGGACGCAACGAGCGGAGCGTTCCTGGAACTGCTCGCCGATCCGTCTTTTGCGCCGCGCACGACCCTCCACCTCGACGGAGGAGATCCGAGCCGCGGAATGCCGGTCGAGCGCGTTGCAGAGATCGAGAAGAGCGATGGCGTGCACATTTATTGCTGTGGTCCCTCCGGGCTCATGAAGCGGGTGGAAGGCGCGGTTCAGAATTGGCCCAAGGAGTATGTTCATTTTGAGAGCTTCACCGCCGCTGTAACGACTGGCGACGACAAGCCCTTTGAGGTCGAGATCGCCAGCACGGGCGAGGTCATTGCCGTGGCGGCGAATGAGACGATTCTCGCTGCGTTGCGCCGGCACGGTCTGGATCCGCCGTTCCTGTGTACGCAGGGCGTGTGCGGCACCTGTGTCGTGGATCTGCTGGAGGGCGTTGCCGATCACCGCGACTCGGTCCTGTTCGAAACCGAGCAATCAACAAAAATCGTCACGTGCTGCTCTCGGGCGGTCACGGCACGGCTAAAGCTCGGACTGTAGGAACCGCCTGCAAAGAACTTTGAGGAAACGTTAACGAGGAAGGGGAATGTCATGTGTGAGATACAGAACCGTTTGCTGCTCGCCGCCGGGCTCGCGCTCACTTTCGTTTGGAGTCCCGCCTTCGCTGAAACCGATAACGCGCTGCTGGCGTCGATCCGCAAGGCTGGCGACGTCAAGGTCGCAATGGCCTCACAGCCCCCCTACATGTTGATTTCACCGAACGGCGAGGCGCAGGGCACCGTTTTGGAAGTCGAGAACATGATTCTCAAGGAGCTGGGCTTGCCGATGATCAAGCCTCAGCTCACCGCGTGGAGCGCCATGATTCCCGCGCTTCAGGGCCGTCAGGTGGACTTCGTTGCCGATCTTGCGCCAACCGAAGAACGCTGCAAAGCGGTCTTGTTCACCGCGCCCATCTATGTCTATCGCGTCGCGCTGTATGTGCGATCAGGCAACCCAAAGCGCCTGACCGGCATCGCTCATCTTGCTCAAAGTCCCGACATCAAGGTCGCGATGATCGATGGTTCAGCTCAAGGAGCCTACGCGCTCAAAAACGGTGTGAAGCCAGAGCAGGTCGTGCGTGTGCCTGACGTCCAGGCTGGCGTTGCAACAGTCCTCAATGGACGGGCGGACGCGTACGTAGAAAGCACGACCGCGGTCAATCACCCGGAGAAAATGGGCCTCGACCTGGTCGTGGACGAACAGGCGCCCGTATCCGGGGCTTCGGCAGCCTTCCGCAAGGAAGACGTAAGCTTCCGCGATGCGTTCGATGAGAAAAGGATGGCAATGGTCAAGAGCGGCGTCATTCAAAAGCTCTACGACAAGTACGGACTGTCAGGCGGCGATGCACAAGCTCAGATGCTCGCCAAGGTGAGTAAAGCCAGCGATCTCGTTCCAAGCTGCCAGTAGGCTGCGTCCGCCATGAGTGAGGTTTTGGAGTACTGGCCTGCATTCCTGCAGGGATTATGGGTGACCACGTGGATCGCGCTGATCACGATCCTGGGCGGCGCAGTCGGCGCTGTTCTCCTGGGTGCGTTGAGGCTGTCCAAAACGGCCGCGATCCGAGCAGCCGCGATGCTCTTTACAGAGCTCATTCGCGGACCTTCGGCGATCGTGCTGTTGTTTTGGGTCTTCTACGCGCTTCCGCTCATTCCAGGGATGCCGCGCTTTGGACCCCAAACAGCTGCGATACTGGTGTTGACGCTCGACGGAGCTGTGTACGGTGCCGAAATCGTACGCGCCGGCATCGAGACTGTGCATCGCGGGCAGTTCGATGCATGCCATGCGCTGGGCCTAAGCAAATTCAACAGTTTCACCAGGGTCGTCTTTCCGCAGGCCCTCTCGCAGATCGTGCCGGCGTTCGGTAGCCTGGCAAGGGACATGGTCAAATGGACTGCAATCGTCAGCTTTGTCGGCGTGCAAGATATCCTCTATGTGGCGAACTACGTCCGAGGCCAGACCTTCAAGACGGCAATCGTGTTTGCTTTGCTTGCCGCAACCTATTGGATCCTGTGCCTTATATGCGCTACCGCGTTTCGCTTGCTTGAGCGGGCGCTGCCGCTGAACCGCGCGTTGCGAGCCGCGCAAGCCCCAGCGCGAGTTGTGCCCGACCTGGACGCCCTCGAAGGAGCAGCCTCGTGACATGGGATTGGCACTACGTACAGCAGATCCTGCCGAACCTCATGATCGGCATCTGGTATACCATTCTGGTGACCATCGCGAGTTCGGCGATTGCACTGATCGGCGGTCTGTTGCTCGCAATTCTGGAGAGTGTGAGTACCACGCTCGGCAGGACATTCGTGCGCTTCTGGCTGGAGTTCTTCCGAGGCGTGCCAGTCCTGGTTCTGCTCTATTTCAGTTTCTATGTCCTGCCGGAAGTCGGGATCACGATGCCGGCGCTGCCCATCGGCATCGGCGTGTTAGGGATCGTCTACGCTGCGTTCTGCTCCGAGGTGTATCGAGGCAGCTTGATCACGATCCCGAGCGAACTGCGCGATGCGTGCGTGGCGCTGAATTTGAGCCGCTTTGCCATGTGGCAGCGCGTCCTGATCCCGTTGATGGTGCGGCGGTCAATTCCCGCTCTGCTCAATTACGTGCTCAGCCTGTTCCGGCTCACAGCCTGGCTGTTCGCAATAGGTGTTCCTGTCCTCATGTTTCAAGCTGATGTCGTGGCAGAACAAAGCTACCGATACCTTGAGCCCTACACCCTGACGGGACTCATCTATGTGGCCATGAATTTGCCGTTCCTCTACATCCTCTACCGATTCAAGGTCCGCCATGCATAATATAACCCAATTCAGCCCATCGGGACCGCTCGCAAGCCAGGACTCTGCCGCAGCGTCGAGCAAGACAATGGCTCAATCGAAGGCTCAATCATCAATGAGTAACGCGGAACAGTTCCCGTGGGCCATCGAGTTCGACAAGGTTTGCAAATCATTTGGGACTCACCGGGTGCTGGTGGATCTCGATTTGAAAGTGCGGCCAGGCGAGAAAGTCACACTGATTGGTCCGAGTGGATCAGGCAAGACCACTGTGCTTCGCCTCGCCATGACGCTCGGAAAGCCAACGAGCGGCGACATCAGGATTCTTGGAGAAAGCATACTCTTTGATAAGCATGGCAAAGCACTCTCAAGCGCCCAGGAAGCGCGTATCCGGCGTCGATGCGGGATGGTTTTCCAGCAGTTCAATCTTTTCCCACATCTGACTGTATTGCAGAATCTCATTCTGGCCCCAACGACCGTCCTCGGCCACTCCAAAGAACAGGCAGAGCAGAGTGCGCTCGAATATCTTCAGAAGGTGGGGTTGGCAGACAAGGTACGATCTTATCCCGCCCAACTTTCCGGAGGTCAGCAGCAACGCATCGCGATTGCACGAGCGCTGATCTTGAAACCCGAGATACTTCTTCTGGATGAAATTACCTCAGCGCTGGACCCGGAATTGGCCGGAGAAGTTCTCGACGTCGTGCGCGGCGTCGCCCATGAATCGAATGTTTCGATCCTCATCGTCACGCATGAGATGCGCTTCGCCCGCGAGGTCTCCGATCGCATTATAGTCTTCGATCGCGGTCGTATCATAGAGCAGGGGCCGCCCAACAAGATCTTCAGCAATCCCGAGTCCGACCGCACGCGCGCGTTCCTGCATTCCGTGCTGGATCACTGAACGGGAAGTACGCATAGGACCGCCGTGATCACGGCGCGCTCGGCGATCTCGCGGGCGTAACGATTGCGCCCAATTGGGCGAGGAGTTGAACCATGGCACTGTGTAGCGTCGCGCTCGCGAGGAAGCTGATCCAGTTCCGCTCGCAGAATCCGCCGGGTGAGGAAAAGGCTTGCATCGAGTTCCTGGTGGATATGCTGTCGCGCGCGGGTCTTGAGGTCGAGACTCACGACTTCGTCCCGGGGCGGCCGTCGATCGTCGCGCGATCACGCGGCGATGCCGGCCTCGCCCCGTTGGTGTTTACGGGACACGTCGACGTCGTTCCGCTCGGAGACAAGCCGTGGACAGTGCCGCCTTTCGAGGCAGAAATTCGCGAAGGCAAGCTCTTTGGACGCGGAGCGAGCGACATGAAGGGGGGTGTTGCGGCGTTCGTCGCCGCGACACTTGCCGAGACCGAAGGCAAATTGCCGCTCAAGCGTGGCATTACCCTGGTGATCACAGCCGGTGAGGAGACCGGCTGCGAGGGGGCATTCCACCTCGCGAAAAGCGGCGTCCTGGGGTCCGCGGAGCTCTTGATCGTCGCCGAACCGACGTCGAATTTGCCGATCATCGCCCACAAGGGTTCGCTGCGCGTGCGGATCACCGCCAAGGGCAAGACCGCTCATTCCTCGATGCCGGAACTGGGTGAGAACGCGATATACAAGATCGCTGAATGGATACGCCGCATCGAGACCCACAAACTTCCGATCGAACCGCACCCGCTGCTGGGCCGTGTCACGAATTCGGTGACCACTGCGTTCGGCGGCGAAAACATCAATTCCGTTCCCGACGCGGCCGGCTTCACGGTGGATTTTCGCACCATTCCCGCTTACGAGCACGCGACGCTGGTGGCTGACATTGTGCGCCTGTGCGGAGACGAGGCGACGATCGAGGTCATCACGGACTTCAAGGGGTTTGCAACCGATCCAGACGATCCCTCCATTCAGCCGCTGATGCAGATTCTCGAATCCCGATTGCAGACGGTGCCACAGCCCGCCGGTGCTCCCTATTTCACCGATGCCTCCGCGCTCGTGCCCGGCTTCAACAACGTCGCGACGGTTGTGATAGGGCCGGGCGAAGCCGCGCAATGTCATCAGACGGACGAGTTCTGCTACGTCCAGAAAATAGAGGATGCGTTCGAGATATACTCGTCATTGATCCGCCGATTGTGCAAGTGATTGGCGCGCCGGCGCTGGCGCGGCGTGCTTCATATGGAAATCGAAATATTTGCGCGTGTGAGGGGATCCTTTGATCAGCGTCTTTGACATCTTCAAGATCGGAATCGGTCCATCGTCGTCCCACACGGTCGGTCCGATGAGGGCTGCGCACGACTTCGTGCAGTCGCTCTCGCGCAGCCCATGCCTCGGCAGCGTTCGAAGATTGCAGGTCCGTCTCCTCGGGTCTCTAGCCTGGACCGGGAGAGGGCATGGAACGGACAAGGCCGTCGTGCTGGGACTGCTGGGTCAGCTGCCGAGTTCGGTCGATCCCGCACAGATCGATCGCATGCTTGCCGAAGTACGCAACAGCAAGTCGATCCCGATTTGCGAGGGGCACCGGGCGTCGTTCGATCCGGATCTCGATATCGTCTTTGACGTCGCTCTCGAGGCCAAACATCACCCCAACACCCTGCTGTTCTGCGCGCTCGACAGCGATGGCGAACAGGTCGTTGGGGAGGCCTGGTGTTCGATCGGCGGTGGGTTTGTCTGCAGGGAAGACGAGATCGCGCAAGCCTCGTCATCTCAGCCATCCGGACCCACCGCGCCATTCGACTTCAGAAGTGGCGAGGAACTGCTCAGATTCGGCCGCGAACGCGAGCTCAGCATTGCCGAGACGGTGATGGCGAACGAATGCCTTATTCGCTCCCGAGAGGAGATCGAGGATTATCTCGATCTGATCACCGCCGCGATGATGGGCTGTATCGACCGGGGATTGAGCATGGAAGGAGAGCTTCCAGGCGGGCTGAAGGTCAAGCGCCGGGCGAAATCGATCTTCGATCAGCTTGAGGCGTCAGCCAGATCGAACATGCGCAGTCCGCATGAAGTCATGGATTGGGTCAGCCTGTACGCGATCGCCGTCAACGAAGAGAACGCGGCCGGCGGACGCGTCGTCACTGCTCCGACCAACGGCGCGGCGGGAGTGGTACCTGCGACGCTCCGCTACTATCGCGACCACTGCCCG
Source organism: Bradyrhizobium sp. B124 (assembly GCF_038967635.1). NCBI lineage: Bacteria > Pseudomonadati > Pseudomonadota > Alphaproteobacteria > Hyphomicrobiales > Nitrobacteraceae > Bradyrhizobium > Bradyrhizobium sp. B124. Next base: position 7,676,408 of record NZ_CP152413.1, read on the forward strand.
GGAAGTTCGGCGGACGGCATGCGGACGTTTCTGCTCACCGCGGCTGCGATTGGTGCTCTCTTCAAGATGAACGCCTCGATTTCGGGCGCGGAGGTCGGTTGCCAGGGGGAGGTCGGTGTTGCGTGTTCGATGGCCGCGGCTGGTCTCGCCGCGGTGCTCGGAGGAGACAACGCGCAAATCGAAAATGCGGCCGAGATCGGTATGGAACACCATCTAGGCATGACCTGCGATCCGGTGGGGGGATTGGTTCAGGTCCCCTGCATCGAACGCAATGCCTTCGGAGCGGTCAGTGCAGTCAACGCCGCATCCTTGGCTCTGAGAGGAGACGGAAAGCATATCGTGTCGCTCGACGTCGTGATCCGGACCATGCGCGATACAGGGCGCGATATGCAGTCAAAATACAAAGAGACGTCATTGGGCGGATTGGCGGTCAATCTTCCCGAGTGCTGAAGGAAAGCCATTCATGAATGCGATTGTTAACCGGAAGTTCTTTTCAAGTCCTCTCAGCGATACCGATCCTGAGGTTGCGTCGATCGTGCGCGGCGAGCTTGCCCGGCAGCAGCACGAAATTGAGCTGATCGCCTCTGAAAACATCGTCTCCCGCGCGGTGCTCGAAGCCCAGGGATCGGTGCTGACCAATAAGTACGCCGAAGGATATCCCGGGAAGCGATACTATGCCGGTTGCGCGCGCGTCGATGAAGCAGAGCAACTGGCGATCGATCGAGCAAAGAAACTGTTCGGCTGTGCTCACGCCAACGTGCAGCCCAACTCCGGCTCTCAGGCCAATCAGGGGGTCTTCTTCGCATTCATGAAGCCAGGCGACACATTCATGGGTCTGAATTTGGCCGCCGGCGGTCATCTGACGCACGGCTCCCCGGTCAACATGTCGGGAAAGTGGTTCAACGTCGTGCCATATTCCGTGAAAAGAGACGATCAAACAATCGACATGGACGAGGTCGAGGCCTTGGCCAACCAGCATCGTCCGAAGCTCATCGTTGCGGGCGGATCAGCCTATTCCAGGTTCTGGGATTTCGAACGGTTTCGCTCCATCGCTGACAGCGTCGGCGCTTATTTGATGGTGGATATGGCGCATTTTGCTGGATTGGTTGCAGGCGGTGTCCATCCTTCACCATTCCCGCACGCGCACGTGGTGACCACGACCACGCACAAGACTCTCCGGGGACCGCGCGGAGGCATGATCCTGACCAATGACGACGAGCTTGCCAAGAAGATCAACTCATCGATCTTCCCCGGGATCCAGGGTGGTCCCCTGATGCATGTCATCGTCGCAAAAGCGGTGGCGTTCGGGGAAGCGCTTCGACCGGAATTTAAGGAATATTCCCAATCGGTGGTCAGCAATGCGAAGACACTGGCCGAAACGCTTGCTTCCAGAGGGTTTGCGATCGTCTCCGGCCGAACCGACAATCATCTCTTGCTCGTCGACCTCCGCACCAAACGTCTAACCGGCAAAGCAGCTGAAGCAGCTCTCGTCGGCGCAAACATCATCTGCAACAAGAACGGCGTTCCCTTTGACACCGAGAAACCGTTCATTACGTCCGGAATCCGCTTGGGATCCCAGGCAGCGACAACCCGCGGCTTCGGACGGTTCGAATTCGAGGCGATCGGGGAAATGATTGCGGATCTGTTGGAGGCCTTCACGAAAGGAGATGAGCTCGCGTTTGAGAAGGCTCAATCCAGCGTCAAGCAACGGGTGCGCTCGCTGACCGCAGCATTTCCCATCTACGACAACGGACACCTCTAGCTGGCGGGTCGCGCTTCAGACCCTGGCGGTCTTATCGAACGATTGTGTGGGCGATCGACGGCGCCGGTATCAGCGGCGCCGCGACTCTCGCTCCGGTCAGTTCGGGGGGAAGGCGCTCCGCCATATATTTGGAGATCCTGATCGACCTTCCGGCGGAGGGCGTCGCGCGCGCTCTTACTTTTCGGTCCACATATCCGGCGCTTCCTTCAATGACTGCCTGAGCATCGCCTTGCGGAAAGCCAACCCGGCCGTATTCTTCTCACCCGAGACTAGGCCCCGCGCAATCGCGCAAGCACAATCGGAATAAAGGTGCACGGCGTGCCCTGGGTCCGCGATCGGCTTGTAACGGGCGGCCACATCGCCCTTTTGCCGATCTCCACGCAGGCCTGTTAAAGCTCGACAGCGATCCGCTTGTGTTCGTACCGAGGACCGGGCTCGCGAACGTCTCGCGCGGCTTGCCAAACTGCTCGGTGCCCAGCGATGCAGCGTGCTACCGAGCGGCAAAACCTAAGGCCGGATGTCCGCCTCTTCCGGTGAGGTGGCTCGCCCTACGCGTTCGAGGATTACTCGGGCGTACCGAACCGATCCTCATCAGAGGACGAACCGTGGCAGATGATAGGGAAGCATTTGTCGCAATTCCTCGCGGTTTCTGCCGTTACGGTGACGCGCCCGCTCGGCACCCTATCAGCTGGCCACGGTCCAAGGATCGATCATCGTCAGACCGGCGGCATTGAAGGCACTCGTGTCGCGCGATGCCACGGCAAACCCGTGCGCCGCGGCGATCGCGGCGATATAGCCATCGGGCGTGGGGAAAGCTCTTCCGGCCGCGCGCGCCTTGACGGCGAGATCAGCATAGCGCCGCGCCGCGGCGGTATCGAAGGGCAGAATGCGGGCCGCGAACAGGTCCAGCACGCCGTCGAGCGTAGCTGCCAGCCTGTCCTTGCGCTTGCCGCGCGGCAGCGCGCCGATGCCGAACAACAGTTCGGCGATGGTGACGCTGGAGAGAAACAGCGTCTCGGCCGCCTGGGCGTCGAGCCAGTCACGGAGCGATGGATGCGGTTCGGGCTTCATCGCCTCGGAGACCACATTGGTATCGAGTAGGATCATTCGAAGCGCATCGGCTCAGCGGCGCGCTCGTCGCGGCCATGTTCAAGTGCCTCGACATCGGCATTGGTGAGGCCGATCTTCCGGCTCATCTCCGAAAGGGCGGTGCCGAGCTGTAGCCGGCCCTCGGGACGCACGGCGGCCTCCAGAATGGCGCGCATTTCCGCTTCCGCGCTGCGATTGTGCTGCGCCGCGCGGACTTTCAGGGCGCGATGCGCCTCCTCGGAAAGGTTGCGGATGGTGACAGCGGCCATGATGGCGTCCTCCGGAGACTGACTGCAATGATATCAAATTAAAATATCTGATAGCAACCGTCAAGAGTGATTGCGGCGCTCACGCGCCGCCGAACTTCCGGACCAGATGCAGCACAGAGCATTCGAGCGAAGCCATCGAAGATCATCGCTCCGCAGGATTGAGCGAGCGACGGACTGCGCTGCGCTCGGATCAGCGGCGCCACCCCTGTCTGTCCGCCAAGGGGCCGGGGGAGTGCGAACGCGCAGAACCACTGTCGCAGCGACCGGAAGCTGAGCGTCTGACGAGCAATTCAGACAATTGAATCATGGACATGGCGAGGGCGCATGCCTATTTAGGCGTGAGCAATCGGCGGGTGCACTTTGTCTGAAGATGATTTTACAACCGGGTCCGGCGCGCCGGCCGCTTCGGAACGAAGACTGGAGCGCGCTCTGGGGCGCCAGATCAAGCAGATCCGCAGGTCTCAGGATCTGTCCGTTGCCGACCTTGCGAAGACGGCCGGCATTTCGGTTGGCATGCTCTCGAAAATCGAAAACGGTCAAATCTCGCCGTCGCTGGCGACGATTGCCTCTCTTGCCGGCGCAGTCAACGTGCCGATCAGTTCGTTGTTCGCCGCGTCCGAAGAGAGGGGGGACTGTTCGTACGTGGCCGCGAGAAAAGGCCTCATCATCGAACGACGCGGCAGCAAGTCGGGGCATGTCTACGAACTGCTCGGACATGCGTTGCGCGGCGACATCGTCATGGAGCCATACTTCATCACGCTGCGAGAAGGCGCGCAGACGTTCACCGGGTTCCAGCACGCAGGTATTGAGTTCATCTACATGCTGAGCGGTAAGGTCGGATACAGGCACGGAGATCAGGTTTACGAACTCAGCCCTGGCGACTCCCTGATGTTCGACTCCCGGACTGCTCACGGACCCGACCAACTCATTGAAGTTCCTATGACATATCTGTCGATCATCGTGTATACGCGGGAATCGGGTTAGTTTCCTGACACGAAAGTTTTTTTCTTGACAGAAAAGTGACCCGGCCCTATCACTTCGTTGGATTGACCAGCGAGGTGGTAATCATGTGCGGCATCGTCGGCTTGTTCTTAAAGGATAAGAAGCTCGAGCCGGATCTCGGAGCGCTATTGTCTGGAATGCTTGGGACCATGTGCGTCCGCGGGCCCGACAGCGCCGGATTTGCCGTCTACTCCACCGGCCCGCAGACCGGCATCAAGATCACCTTCAGCCACGTCAATCCGCAGAGCGCTCAATCCGCCATCAAGGACATCGAGGCGCATCTCGAATATGACCTGCGGCCGGTCCGCCGCTTCAATCACACCACCATCACGGTACGGACATCAGACGAGGGCTTCGCGCGCTCCACCCTGAGGAGCGCGGCCGGCCTGAGTGTCGTCAGCGCCGGCCGCAGGATGGAGGTGTTCAAGGACGTCGGCTGGCCTTCGGACGTTGCGAACTCCTTTGGTCTTCCCCGTATGACCGGCTCGCACGGCATCGGTCACACCCGCATGGCGACCGAGTCTGCGGTCACCACCCGAGGGGCTCACCCGTTCTCGACCGGGGTCGACGAATGTCTCGTGCACAACGGCTCACTGTCGAACCACGCGGGCCTTCGTCGCAGGCTTGAGCATGAAGGGCTGAAATTCGAAACGGATAATGATTCCGAGGTTGCCGCGGGTTACCTGACTTGGCGGATGAGCAAGGGAGAAACGTTGGGCCAAGCATTGAAGGCGGGTCTGTCAGATCTCGACGGCTTCTACACGTTTGTCGTCGGAACCGAATCCGGCTTCGGTGTCATCCGCGATCCAATTGCTTGCAAGCCGGCGATCCTGGCCGAGACCGACCAATACGTGGCTTTCGGATCGGAGTATCGCGCCTTGGCGGCGTTGCCCGGCATTGCGAACGCGAAGTTGTGGGAGCCCGAGCCCGCCACAGTTTACTTCTGGGAGCATGCGGCGTGAACCTGATGGTCAGCGACAACGTCTTCGATTTGGAGCGCATCAAGCTCCGTGATCTTAATTCGGCCCTGCATGGAGCATCTGAAGCAGATGCCGCCAAGCGCTGGGTCGTCAAGAATCCGAATGGAGCGCACGCGGTCGCCGCCGGGATCCGCGTTCCTATGACGGTCCAGATTGACGGCCATGTCGGCTACTATTGTGCCGGCATGAATCAGCAGGCGACCGTAATCGTCAACGGCAACGCCGGCGTCGGTGTCGCCGAGAACATGATGTCCGGAATGGTCCACGTCCATGGCGATGCAAGCCAAGCCGCGGGCGCCACCGGGCGGGGCGGTAAGCTCATCATCGATGGCAATGCTGCGGCGCGATGTGGCATTTCCATGAAGGGGATCGATATCCTCGTCAAGGGCAGCATCGGCCACATGAGCGCCTTCATGGGGCAGGCGGGAGACCTGATCGTCCTCGGTAACGCGGGAGAATATCTCGGAGATTCCCTGTATGAGGCGCGCCTGTTCGTCCAGGGATCGGTCGCCAGCCTCGGAGCGGATTGCATCGAGAAGCCGATGCAGGACGAGCACAAGTCGGCGCTGCACGAGAAGCTGAAGCAATTGGGCGTTGCCGGTGAGGTCGATGTTTCGAGCTTCAAGCGGTACGGCTCCGCGCGCCGGCTGTACAATTTCCACGTCGACAATGCCGGCGCGTATTGAGGGGCACCGATATGACCATGCATACCAAGGCGGCTCCGCAAACGCTCCCGCGGTTCTCGAGCACTTTCTCCCCTCATGTGCTCGCCGAGATCAGGCGAGCTGCCGCAACCGGCATCTACGACATTCGCGGCGGGGGCACCAAGCGAGCGCTGCCGCATTTTGACGATCTGCTTTTTCTCGGCGCGTCGATTTCGCGTTATCCCCTCGAAGGCTACCGGGAGAAGTGCGGGACCGACGTGACGTTGGGCTCGCGCTTCGCCAAGAAGCCCATTACCCTGAAGACGCCGGTGACGATTGCCGGGATGAGCTTCGGCGCTCTGTCAGGACCGGCCAAGGAGGCGTTGGGTCGAGGTGCCTCCGCGATCGGAACGTCGACCACGACCGGTGACGGAGGAATGACGGCGGAAGAGCGTGAACATTCGTCGCTCCTTGTGTACCAGTATCTTCCTTCACGTTACGGAATGAATCCCGACGATCTCCGCAAGGCGGATGCGATCGAAGTCGTCATCGGGCAGGGTGCCAAGCCGGGTGGCGGCGGCATGCTGCTAGGACAGAAAATCTCCGATCGCGTCGCTGCGATGAGAACCCTCCCAAAAGGAATCGATCAGCGCTCGGCGTGCCGTCACCCGGATTGGACCGGGCCCGACGATCTGGAGATCAAGATCGAGGAACTGCGCGAGATCACCGATTGGGAAAAGCCGATCTATGTGAAAGTCGGGGCATCCCGTCCCTACTATGACACGTCGCTCGCTGTGAAGGCCGGTGCAGACGTCGTGGTTCTCGATGGCATGCAGGGCGGCACGGCCGCCACCCAGGACGTATTCATCGAGAATGTCGGGCTTCCGATCCTGGGTTCCATTCGGCCGGCCGTGCAGGCGCTGCAGGATCTCGGCTTCCATCGCAAGGTTCAACTGATCGTCTCGGGTGGCGTCCGCACCGGAGCGGACGTCGCCAAGGCTCTCGCTCTTGGCGCCGATGCTGTCGCAATTGGCACCGCGGCACTGGTCGCTCTGGGCGACAACGATCCATCGCTCGAGAGCGAATATCAGGCGCTCGGCACCACCGCCGGCGCATATGACGATTGGCATGAAGGCAAGGATCCCGCCGGCATCACGACCCAGGATCCCGTTTTGACGGCCCGCCTCGACCCGGTGAAGGCGGGACGCCGATTGGCCAACTATCTCTCCGTGCTGACGCTCGAGGCGCAGACGATCGCGCGGGCCTGTGGCAAGAGCCATTTGCACAACCTCGAACCGGAAGATCTCGTCGCGCTAACCGTTGAGGCGGCGGCGATGGCCCGCGTGCCCCTTGCAGGGACGAACTGGATACCCGGCCTGTAACGCAACGGAGTCGAGGGGGAAACACATGAACAAGATGACATCGCCAGCATCTGGATCGTCGCGGGCAGCCGATCTGTCGGAAATCGCCAGGGAGCGAGGAATAAAGTATTTCCTCGTCTCCTACGTCGATCTGTTCGGGGGCCTTCGTGCCAAGCTGGTTCCTGCTCCGGCGATCTCGGGCATGGTGGCCGCCGGCGCCGGCTTCGCCGGATTTGCGACCTGGCTGGACATGTCACCCGCGGACGCCGACATGTTCGCAATTCCGGATCCCCACAGCTTGATCCAGCTTCCCTGGAATCCGGAGGTGGGCTGGCTTGCATCGGATCTCTATATGGGAGGCGAGCCAGTGGCTCAGGGCCCCCGCAATATCCTGAAATCCGTGATCCGCGCGGCGGCGAAGCAGGATTTCCAGGTCAAGACCGGAGTGGAATGCGAATATTTCCTGATCACGCCCTCGGGCGAAACCATCAGCGATCTTGCGGATAACGCGTCCAAGCCGTGCTACGACCAATCGGCGTTGATGCGGCAGTTTCCCGTGATCCGCGAAATATGCGACGCGATGCTGACCCTGGGGTGGGGCGCATACCAGAACGATCACGAGGACGCCAACGGTCAGTTCGAGATGAACTGGCATTACGATGACGCTCTCGTAACGGCAGATCGCCATGTGTTCTTCAAGTACATGGTTCGGACGCTGGCTGAAAAGCACGGCTTGCGCGCAACCTTCATGCCCAAGCCCTTTATCGATCTCACGGGCTCCGGTTGTCACATGCATGTCTCTCTCTGGAAGGGAGAAGACAACGTATTTGCCGATGGCGGCGACGAGCTTGGTCTGTCGAGTTTGGGCTACGCATTCATCGGTGGGGTCATCCACAATGCGGATGCGTTGTGCGCCATTACCAATCCGACGGTCAATTCGTACAAGAGGATCAATGCCCCGCGGACCGTCTCCGGCGCCACCTGGGCACCCAACACCATCACATATGCGGGAAACAACCGCACGCACATGATCCGCGTGCCCGATGCCGGGCGGTTCGAATTTCGTCTGGCGGACGGTGCCGCCAATCCATACCTTCTTCCCGCTTGCGTGATGGCGGCCGGACTGGACGGCATCGAGAACAAGCGCAATCCCGGCAAGCGTCTCGACATCAACATGTATACCGAGGGCGCGTCCGTGAAGGATGCAAAGCGCCTTCCGCTCAATCTTCTCGACGCGTTGCGGGCGCTCGAAGAATCGCAAGTCCTGCGCGATCGGCTCGGCAATTCCTTCGTCGACGCATTTTTAAAGCTCAAGCACGAAGAATGGTGCAGCTTCACGCGCCACCTGACCAAGTGGGAGCGCGATCACACCTTGGACATCTGATCATCGATTTCCGGTCCCTCCCGGAAAGCGCCTCGGACTATTACTTTGGCGCAAGCTCCGCCCGGCATCCTCAAGGTGCCGGGCTTTTTCATTTCGCGGGGGCGTTCCAGCCACAGAGCAATTCGGAACGTGTTACGAACTCGTCTTGTCGAGGGCCGTCGCTCGACACTGATGTCGCAGGATCCGACCGACGCCTTGAGCTCGCAGCGGGCATATTGAGTGCCGATCACGTGAAACGCAGACCCTCCATCTCTTCGCCTTGCGCGGAGTAAAAAGCGCACGGCTGGCGGTCATCGTGGCTTTCGCGCCCCTGATTTGCCAGGCTTGAGATTCACCAGCGTCTCGATCGGGAGTTCGGTGTTGTATTTGACCTGCTTGAGCGCGAAGCTCGATCGGATATTCGCGACGCCAGAGGTCTTGGCTAGCTTCTCGACGATGAATTGCTGCAGGGCAACCACGTCTCGCACCACAACGCGCACCAAATAGTCCGAGTCGCCGGACATCAGGTAGCATTCCATCACCTCCGGCAAGTTCGCCATGGATTTCTCGAAGGCCTGAAGTTTTGGCTCCGTTTGTTTCTCGAGCGCCACATGAATGAAGACACTGAGAGCGGAGCCGAAACGCACCGGATCGAGTAGCGCAACACGACGCAAGATGACGCCGGACGCCTCGAGTTGCTTGACACGCGCCAGGCAGGGAGACGGCGAAAGGCCGACCCGTGCCGCCAGCTCTACATTCGACAGGCTGGCGTCACGCTGCAAGTGCTTGAGTATTTTGAGGTCGATCGCGTCCAGTTCTTGAATCGGCATGACGTGCTGAATGGGTCTATGGAAGCAGCATAACTAGCTGTTTAAAGGCTGTTTCGCAAGGTCTTCGGTATGACCTGCTCTTGCATGGAGTGCTAGGAGAGCTTTCGTATTCACGAGAGTGGCAGACCTCCATGATTCACGATGTCGAGAAGATTCGCCAGGCCGTGGCGTCCGCGGCCGTCGACGCCGACCCTTCGGAAACGGCAGACTGGTTGGCCTCCCTGGCGACGCTGTACCGCAATGGCGGTGCCGAGCGGGCTCGCTTTGTCCTTTCGGCACTGGACACGCGGGCAAAGGAGCTCGGCGTCATCTCGGCGGCGCCACCCTTCTCTCCTTATCGCAATTCCATCCCGCTGGAATCGCAACCGCCATATCCAGGCGACATCGACATCGAAACGCGCATCACGGCCATCATACGCTGGAACGCGTTGGCCATGGTCGTCCGCGCCAACAAGGCCTATGGCGAGCTTGGCGGGCACATCGCGAGCTACGCCTCGGCGGCTGAAATCTTCGAGCTCGGCTTCAATCACTTTTTTCGTGCCTCAAACGGCGGATCAGGCGGAGACATCGTCTACTTTCAACCGCACTCATCGCCAGGCGTCTACGCGCGCGCGTTTCTGGAAGGTCGCCTGACGGAGCAGCACCTCAAGCATTATCGCCAGGAGCTGACCGGCAGTGGACTATCCTCCTATCCCCACCCATGGCTGATGCCAGATTTCTGGCAGGTGCCGACCGGCTCGATGGGCATCGGGCCGATCAGTGCCGTCTACCAGGCCCGCTTCATGAGGTATCTCCAGAACAGGGGCCTGGCTGAAACGGAGAACCGCCATGTCTGGGGCGTGTTCGGCGACGGAGAGATGGACGAGCCGGAATCGATCGCGGGGCTTTCGATTGCCGCGCGCGAGGGTCTGGACAACCTCACCTTCATCATCAACTGCAACCTTCAGCGCCTCGATGGGCCGGTTCGCGGCAACGGTCAGGTCATCCAGGAGCTGGAGATGCTGTTTCGCGGCGCCGGCTGGGGCGTGATCAAGGTCCTGTGGGGATCGGAATGGGATCATATCTTCGCCCGCGACACCGAACACGCGCTGCTTCGCCGCTTTGCCGCAACCGTCGATGGCAAGTATCAGACCCTGGGCGCAAAGGACGGCGCGTACAATCTGGCGAACTTCTTTGACGAAGATCCGGAAGTGCGAGCATTGGTCTCTCACATGTCGGACGGAGAGGTCGACGCGCTTCGGCGAGGCGGTCACGACTTCCGCAAACTGTTTTCTGCCTTTGCCGCTGCCAAGGCCACAAAAGGCAGGCCCACGGTCATTCTCGCGAAGACCAAAAAGGGCTTCGGCATGGGAGGTGCCGGCGAGTCGCGCATGACCTCCCACCAGGCGAAGAAACTGGATGTCGATGCACTCTATGCCTTCCGGGATCGGTTCTCTCTTCCATTGAGCGATGAACAGGTCGAGCGCCTTGAGTTCTATCGGCCGGAAGAGAACAGCGCCGAGCTGAAGTATCTGCGGCAACGCCGCGAGGCGCTCGGCGGATTTCTTCCGTCCAGGAAACGAACAGCACCGTCGGTCCGCGTCCCCGAACTCGAGAGCTACGCCGAGTTTGCTCTGAAAAGCGACGGCAAGGAAATGTCGACCACGATGGCCGTGGTGCGGCTGTTTTCCAATCTGCTCAAGGATAAGCAGGTCGGCCCGCGGGTCGTGCCCATTGTCGCGGACGAAGCGCGAACGTTCGGAATGGCAAACCTGTTCAGACAGGTTGGGATCTATTCGCCGGTCGGGCAGCTGTACGAACCGGAAGATGCCGGTTCGATGCTCTACTACAAGGAAGCAGTCGACGGCCAACTGCTCGAAGAGGGGATCACCGAAGCGGGGGCGATTTCGTCCTGGACCGCCGCGGCCACCTCGTACAGCGTGCACGGTTTGAAGCTGCTACCGTTCTATATCTACTATTCGATGTTCGGATTTCAGCGTGTTGGCGACCTCATTTGGGCCGCGGCTGATCAGCGTTCGCGGGGCTTTTTGATCGGCGCCACCGCGGGACGCACCACTCTCGGCGGCGAAGGGCTCCAGCATCAGGACGGATCCAGTCACGTCGTGGCGGCGACCGTTCCCAACTGTAGAGCGTACGATCCGGCGTTCTCCTACGAAGTCGCAGTGATCCTCGACCACGGCATGCGGGCCATGCTCGAGGAGGACCGTGATGAATTCTACTACTTGACGGTCATGAACGAGAACTATTCGCAGCCGTCGATGCCGCAGGGCATCGAGGCGGATATCGTCAAGGGCCTGTACCGTTTTGCGCACAGCGCGAAGAAGGCAGACCTGCCGAGCGTACGATTGGTGGGCTCTGGCGCGATCCTGCCTGAGGTGATCCAGGCCGGCAAGATGCTGGAGAGCGAGTGGGGCATTGCCTGCGAGTTCTGGTCCGCCACCAGTTTCTCCGAGCTTGCGCGCGATGCGCGCGAAGTCGAAAGACGAAATCGCCTCAATCCGTTGACGGAACCGGTTGCGAGCCACGTGGCCACGTGCCTGCCGGGCCAGGTGCCCGTCATCGCAGCATCCGACTATGTGCGCGCATATCCCCAGCTCATTGCGCCCTATATTGAAGCTCCCTTCACCGTTTTGGGCACCGACGGGTTTGGCCGCAGTGACACGCGCGCGGCGCTCAGAGCGTTTTTCGAGGTCGATCGCCATCAAGTGGTGGTTGCCGCCCTATCTGCTCTGGCGCGTTCCGGCGTGATCGACAGGCAGCAGGTCGCGGACGCGATTTCGCGTTATGGCGTAGCGGTTGGCGCTCCTTCGCCGTGGTCCGTCTGAGGAGGAGCTCACCATGACGAGACAGGTGGATGTCGTTCTGCCGGACATCGGCGACTATAAAGATGTGCCGGTCATCGAGATCAACGTAAAGGTCGGCGATTCCGTTTCGATCGACACGCCGTTGCTCTCAATCGAATCAGACAAGGCCACGATGGAAGTGCCATCTCCGTTCGCGGGCGTGATACGGGAGCTGAAGGTGGCGGTCGGCAGTCGGGTTTCGCAAGGCAGCCCACTCATGCTGCTCGACCAGCAGGCCTCCTCGGCCAATCCTCCCGCTGAGCCTGCCACGATCGAGCCAATTCCGGCCGCTGCTGCGCCAACCCCGGCTCCCAAACCCGCGGAGAAGAGCCGGCTTGAGCCGGCAGCGTCCAATGCGGACGCTATGGCGCATGCCACGCCGTCGGTCAGGGCGTTCGCGCGCGAGCTGGGTGTGGATCTCGGGAAGGTGACGCCGAGCGGCGCAAAAGGACGGATCCTGCGGCAGGACGTTGCCGCATATGTCAAGCGGGGGCTCGGTTCAGCTGCGTCTCCGCAGCTGATGGCAGGCGGTGGTGGGCTTGCCGAATGGCCCAAGGTGGACTTCGCAAAGTTCGGTCCGGTCGAGCGTGCTGCGCTATCGAGAATTCAGAAGATCGCCGGCGCGAACCTGTCGCGGAACTGGCATGTCATTCCTCATGTCACGAACTTCGACAAGGCCGACGTGACAGATGCTGAGGCATTCCGTCAGAGCGTGAACGACGGGGGAGGACAGGGTGCCAAGCTCACCATGGTCTCTCTTCTTATCAAGGCTTCCGCGCTCGCGCTCAAGGCATTCCCGCGATTCAATTCATCGCTGGACGGTGAAGAGCTCGTTCTGAAAAAGTATGTTCACATCGGATTCGCCGTCGACACGCCGAACGGCCTCATGGTGCCGGTTATCAGGGATTGCGACAGAAAGGGGCTCTTCGAGATCGCAGCGGAGATGCGCGCATTGGCCGACAAGGCAGTCTCGGGAACCCTTCCCATAGGAGACATGCAGGGCGGCTGTTTCTCGGTATCTTCGCTGGGCGGTGTCGGCGGCTGCGGATTTACACCGATTATCAATGCCCCTGAAGTGGCAATCCTTGGCGCGGGACGATCGGCGACCGAGGCAATCTGGGACGGGAACGCTTTCAAGCCGAGGCTGATCCTGCCCATCAGTCTGTCCTGGGATCATCGGGTCGTCGATGGTGTTGCAGCAGCGAAATTCTTAAGCTTCGTCGCCGCTGCCATCAGTGACCTGCGTCGGTTTGCGCTCTGAGGATCAGTCATGACCCAAATATCCGAGATTCGCGTGCCCGATATCGGTGACTTCAAGGATGTCGCGGTCATTGAAGTGCTGATCAAAACAGGTCAGATCATTGTCGAGGACGAGGCTCTCCTGACCGTCGAATCCGAGAAGGCGACCATGGAGATCCCGTCGCCCTCGGCCGGCAGGATCGAGTCTGTCACGGTCAAGGTTGGCGACAAAGTTTCGCAGGGAACTGTGATCGCCAAGATCGTGGGCTCAAAGCCTGCGTCTGCGGAGGATCGAGTGGCGGTGCAGTTGAAGTCGCACGACCCCCAGCTTGCTGCCGAGTTCGACCTCGTGGTGGTCGGGGCAGGGCCGGGCGGCTACTCAGCGGCGTTCCGTGCCGCTGATCTCGGAATGAAAGTTGCCCTGATTGAACGTTACGATGTCCTCGGCGGCGTTTGTCTGAACGTTGGCTGTATCCCTTCGAAGGCGCTGCTCCACGTTGCCGGCGTGAAAGAGGAGGCCCAGCGGATCGCTTCAAGCGGCATCCGATTTGATCCCCCCGTCATCGACCTTGATGCACTCAGATCCTTCAAAAGCGCTACGGTAAAACGTCTGACGGATGGGTTGAGCCAGATGGCGAAGGCACGAAAAGTCGAGATCGTGCACGGATCGGCCAAATTCGAATCGCCGATCCGCTTAAGCGTCACATCGGGCGGCGGCGAGACCCGGGCCGTTGGATTCAAGACATGTGTGATTGCGGCGGGATCCTCGGCCGTCCGATTACCCATGATGCCGAAGGATCCGCGCATCGTCGATTCCACGGGCGCTCTTCAGCTAAGAGAAGTGCCTCGCCGGATGCTGGTGATCGGCGGTGGGATCATCGGCCTTGAGATGGCCACGGTGTACAGCGCGCTCGGCGCTCGTGTCGATGTCGTCGAGCGTCTGCCCGAGCTGTTGTCCGGCGTCGATCCTGATGCGGTTGCGATCTGGCGCAAGAGAAATGCTCATCGCTTTGATCACGTCTGGCTGGGTGCCTCGGTGGAAAGCGCCGAGATCGTCAATGATGAAGTCGTCGTCACGATAAAAGGTGGGGTCCTGGAGAGGCATTCTTACGACCTCGTGCTTCAATCGGCAGGACGAACGCCCAACAGTGATGCACTTGGACTGTCTTCCATCGGACTTGAGCCTGATCAGCGCGGCTTCTTGGCGGTAGACAAGCAAATGCGAACATCCGTCCCAAACATCTTCGCGATAGGCGATATCGTGGGGGGACCGATGCTGGCTCACAAGGCTGTGCACGAGGGGCATGTTGCGGCCGAAGCCGCGGCCGGTCAGAAGAGCTATTTCGATGCCAGCGTTATCCCCAGCGTGGCCTATACCGATCCGGAAATTGCATGGGTGGGCCTGTCGGAAAAAGATGCCATGGCCGCGCAACGGAGCGTGAAATCCGTCAAGTTTCCCTGGGCCGCTTCAGGTCGCGCGATCGCGTCTGGCGTGCCGTACGGGATGACGAAGCTTGTCTTCGATACCGAGACTCATCGCGTGGTCGGGGGAGTAATCGTTGGGCCGCATGCCGGGGATATGATCGGGGAGATATGCCTGGCGATTGAGCTGGGAGCCGATGCGGTCGATATTGGCAGGACGATTCATCCGCATCCAACCTTGGGTGAGACGATAGGTATGGCCGCAGAACTGTTCGAAGGGGTATGTACCGATGTTCTTCCGATCGCCAGACCTGGGGGAAGAGCACTGACCGCCTGACGGAGGGCTCATGGCACCGTTTTCAACCCAATTCGCGTTCAGTCAGATCATCCGATATCTGGCTTGGGTCCTGTGCACCCGATGTGCCGACTTATCTCTTCCTCTGTTCAGCCGACCAGTCGTCCGGTTGAACTCGTCGGTCGTTCCGGTTCTTGGCGGATGACAAGATTTTGCGCATACAGCCTCGTGGAAAACGGTCGCAAGGTTGAAATCACACTGGCAGGAGACGTTGCTGGTTTACCTGCGACGCCGCGATCGACCGTTGCGCCATCGGCTCGTGTCGACGAGGCAGCCAGCCTTTGGCCGCAAGAGGGAAATCAGAACCCTACGTGAGTTTGCCAAAGCGCGATGAGCTGAAGTGGAATCGATCCAGGGTTGACGAAGAAATGGCAAGTGACGAATAGCGAGTTCGACGCTGCGATGGGCCGGGGCAGTTCGCCCAACCGGAATTTCCACCGGAGGAGCTCGATCAAAGCGCTGGCGCGCTTCGGTCAAAATGCACCATGAGAGGTGTTCCTCTGTCCAATGATTCCTTGGGCCTTCGAACAATTGCGAACATTGTCGGCCAAGCCGCGCATTCGTGTTCATGAGAGAGGAGGTGGGCAATGACAGGTGCTAACGGAATCACATCGTATGCCTGGACCAGGGAAGCACGCTCTGTTGGCCGCAGCGCAGCCATGGAACTCGACAAAATCGATGCTCGTCTTCTTGACCTCATGCAACGCAATAATCGCTTGAGCAGCGAAGAACTCGCCGCGAAGGTCGGCTTGTCTGCATCTGGAGTTCAGCGTCGATTGAAGCGCTTGCGATCGGAAGGCATCATAGAGGCAGATGTTTCGATCATCTCTCCAAAGGCGATCGGACGGAGCGTGACCGTATTGGTTCTCGTTTATCTTGAGCGCGCTCGGGCTGACATCGTCGATCGCTTCAAGAGAGCAATCTGCAGGATGCCAGAGGTGATGAGCGGATTCCATGTGACCGGCCGCGCCGACTTCGCCCTGCTTGTCACAGCAAATGATTTGGAAGAATATGAGATGTTTACCCGGCGTCTTGTACGCCAAAATCCGGACATCAAGCGCTTGGAAACGATGGTTGTCCTGGACCGAGCCAAAGCAGGATTCACGGTTCCACTGGCTTCAATCGCATGCTGGTCACCAATGTTGACGTGACACGTCGGACCCTGGTCTTGTACCAACTAAAGCGAGATGAGTTTGGATTGAACGGATTTGCCACAGTCCGCGGCCGTAATCGTTCGGACAGTATTTGAGGATTGCCCCGTTGGTTCCCTCCTTGACGTCGATCAGGATGGCGCGTTGCGACTTTTGCCTTTGGGTCGTTACCTGAGTCCAAACATCTTTGAAAGAGGCTCCCGAATTTGGGGCCTCTTTCGCCGTTTAAGGTCCCCATAACTTTGCCCTGCAGGCCCCTTCGATGAAGGGCTGTCTTGCAATCTGAGCAAATCGGAACCTTGCGCGAATTTGCTAATCCGCTGGTGCCGCTATCGGAATGCTGGCATCGGGCGAGGCATAAGCATTGGAGATGAGCTTATAGCAGCAACACGCCCTTTGCCCGAGGTGCTTGCGGTCGTCGATCTGCAGGACGCCGCGTGACTTGCGAATCAAGCCTTTATCCTCGAAGCGGTTTAGTGTCTCCGTTACCCCGGCGCGGCGCAATCCCAGGACTGACGAAAGGTAGTCATGGGTGGTTGGCAGGACATGAGAGTCGATCGCATCGCTCGCCAGGCAGAGCCAGGATGCAAGCCGCTTTTCCAGGTTATGCCGAACGCCGCACAAAGCCATCTGAGCACAATGCAAGCTCAGCGCTTGCACATAGCGAGAGAGATGCTCCTGGATTTCCGGGCGTTCATTCATCGCCTTGCGCAAATCGTCAACGCGAATTCTGTGCGCGATTCCGGGAAACAGCACGACCGATTGATGGGTCGAGCAATGCCCACCGAGCAAGAATGAAGCCCCGACCGCACCGCGGTATCCGATCAGTGCCGTTTCAAGCATGCTCCCCTCAGCAATAATTCTTAAGGAAACAAGGCCCGATTCAATGAAATAGACGTATTCGAGGGGCTTTTTCGGTTCGTGGAGAACCAGACGTTCTCGCAGCATGACCGGCTCAAGGAACGGCCCAACCGCGGCAAGATCCTGAAGAGAGATCCTCGCCAGAATCATGTTCTTGACGGATGTCCGTGTATTAGGGCGCACGTAGCGCGTAGTGTGTACCCGCTCCACCTTCCGCTCCAGACATTCGAGGTCTTGAACATCGGCACCGTCTTCGCCGAAACGTCTCCAGTTTATAATCGTCTTTGTCCACGAACATGTACCGTCCCAAGGACCGGCTGGCCGCAAGGTAGCCTTCGCTCGTCGGCGCGAAGGCTGCCTCTAGACATTCGTATCGGCGACAGAGCACCACCTCCAGTGTCCGCTCGTCCGCGATCCGGCTCTGCAGGTCTAGGGCACCAACTCGGTTTGCACGCTGCCCTTATGCACCTTCAGCGTCGGAAGCGTCTCGGGCGCAGCTAGGGTCAGCATTTCGACCCCCGACTCGCGTACCACAGCAACCTCCTCGAGCTGGAAGACGCCGAGCTGGGTCTCATATTTGGGCTCTATGTGAATGATCATCCCGGGTCTGATCACCTCCTTGGAGGCCGCCATGATTGAGGGCGGTTCAGTGAGATCGATACCCGAGCCGTGTCCAATCCGAGATGCCGCGGCTGCCGGGGCCCCAAATGGCGTTAAGGAGGCGAGCCTCTCGCAATTTCTATACACATCGCCTCCCGTCATCCCGGGCCGGATGGAATGCAGAATGTCGAGCGTGAGCTTTCGAATAGTCCTGTAGGCTTCCTGTTCTTCACCCGTGACCGTGCCGGCCTTGGCGATGCGATTGACGTCAGACATGTAGCCCTCGCGGACACATCCGATATCGACCCAGATGTAATCGTTTTCCGTCAGCTGTCTCGTCGTGGGTCTAAGGCTATAAGCCATGTCTGCTCGGCCGAAGCGGACCGGCAGCCACGGCACGCTCTCCGCGCCTTGAGCAAGCATCTCGCGCTTCAGGGACGTGGCGAACTGCTCCTCTGTGTCTCCAATCCGAAGCGTCTCAAGACACGTAAAGAACGCATCAGTGGCGACTTTCATTGCCCGCCGCTTCAGCTCGATTTCATATTCCGATTTGATCATGCGCACGGTCCAGATCGTGTCCGATCCGTCGATGATCTCGATGTCTTGCCGACGCGCGTGCCACATCTCGGGGAGTGTCAGCGATCCGCGCCCGAAATGGTCGTTGCCATAATCGAGGCCAATCACTCCCGAAACGGGAAGTCTGGGCGCGACACTGTCCATCAGCTTTGCGAGGCCCGCCTCGATGAACCCGGTGTAAAATTCGACGCGCAGGTTCGCCGGCATGCCGACAGACTGATTAAGTGTCCGCGCCTCGGCTGTGCTCGCAATGATGAGTGGTGCATTGTCGTCCGCAAAGATTACCGCAAAAAACGGACGCGATTTGGAGGCCCAGAACAACGACCTGTAGCCGGTGAAATATTCGAAGTTGGACTGATCCGTCAAAACGAAAGCGTCGATCGACAGGCGCGCCATTTCACCGCGCAGCTTTTCAATTCGCCGTCCCACTTCGTGCGCCTGTAAACTCGCTATCATTGCTGACCTTTCTGACCCGGTGCTCGAACACCTCGGCTGCGTTGACCAGACGGTATACCAGGTATAGCGTAGTCGTCAACAAAAGAGGCGGAGGCGGATATGGGCTTGTTGACATCATTTGGTTTGCGCTCCTGGGGCGCGGTCGCGCTTGGGGTGGTTACGGTGAGCTCGGTACATGCGGAAACCGCATACCAGCAGGCTCTCCGCACCGGTTCGGCGCGCGTGGCGGTCTATAACCAGGTGCCCTGGGGAGTAACCGACGAGAAGGGGGAGTTTCACGGGTTCGCCGTCGATGTGCTTCGGACAGCGCTCGGGCGGATGGGCATAGGGAAACTCGAGGCTGTCAGCACAGAGTTTTCTGCCCTGATCCCCGCACTCCAGGCACACCGGGCCGACGCCGTGACTGCCGGGCTGTTCGTCACCCCCGAGCGCTGCCGGCTTGTGGCATTCGGTGATCCCGACATCAAAATGACGGATGCTCTGCTGGTGAAGACCGGCAATCCCAAGAACTTGCACAGCTATGAGGATGTCGCCAAGAACTCGGCTGCGACAATTGCAACGGCTCGCGGCTTTAGTACGGCCGCGGATGCATTGGCTGCCGGGGTGCCCAAGGACCGGCAGATCCTGTTTCCCGATAATCAGGCCGCGATCTCGGCGCTGATCGCCGGCCGGGTTGATGCGGTGTCGGCGACGGCGGCCTCTATTGCGGCTCTCTATGATGATCTCAAAACCAGGGGCATTGAGCGCGCTGTCCCCTTTGTCGCCAAGCGGGACGCTTCGGGCCAACCGCATTTCAACTACGCAGCCGTCGCATTCCGCCAGGAGGATGCCGACTTTCGTGATGCCTATAATGTGCAGTTGAAGGCGATGAAGACAGACGGCGCACTCCTGAAGATACTGCAGAAATATGGATTCTCGGAAGCCGAGATGCCTGACGCGATGTCTTCGGACGTGTGCGGCAGATGATGGCAATCCTGATCCTTGCGGACCGTGAATTAACGGCATCTCCTGGCAACTTCCGTTTGGTTGCTCTGATGAGGTGATGCTCGCGATCGGTGCGGATCTTCATCGCGCCGATCGCAGATGCCGCCTGGACTGCCGAACGAGACGAACTTCCTTCGCAACCTCGACACATTCCGGTCCGGAGTCGAGAATATCATCGACATGCCGGAGCGAACGCTCAACATTCACTTCGGTTTCCTTTGGCAGAATAACGATTCGCTTTCAAAGCGGCGAGGGAGAATGAGTTTTCCGGGTTGACGACGAACGAAGTCACGCAAATCGAAGAATTTGTCGTAACTGCTTCGGCACTGCTGGGTAAGGCTTGATCGCGACGGCCAATTATCGGCGCTCTTTTTTTGGAGTCTTACCGAACAGGGTTGCATAGGTGCGTGAAAAGTGTGATGCGCTGGAGAAGCCAGTGGCGAATGCGATCTCGGACACGGACAGCGGGCTCTGCTGCAGCAATCGTCGGGCGTGTGCCAGCCGCAAGTTTCGATAGACCTCTAGGTATCCTGCATTGAGATGTTGGGAGAAAAGGCGGTCCAGGTGGCGCTGGCTGACGCCCGCATAGATGGCCATCTGCGAGCGATCGAGCGGCTGCTCGATCGCAGCCTCCATCTTCTCCAGTATGTTCAGCAGGACGGGATGATTGACCCCGAAACGCTCCGCGGCCGAGGCGCGTTGCGGTGCGGCCGGCTCGGCTACTTGGGTGTGAAGATACCAATCGCTGACGCGTCGGGCAAAATCTGCGCCCATCCGGTCGGCGATGAGGGCATGCATCATGTCCAATGGCGCCACGCCGCCCCCGCAGGTGATACGGTTTCCGTCGAGCACGAAGCGAGCCTGCCTTGGAGCAAGATGAGGGAAGGCCTCGATCAGCGCCGCCGCGTGCTCCCAGTGGATGGTAAAATCCCGCCCGTCGAGGAGTCCCGCTGCCGCCAGGATGTAAGGTCCGCCTGAAATTCCTCCTAGCCGGACGCCGCTTCGCGACAGCTGACGAAGAGCCGCGTAAAGCGCTGCGGATCCCAAGCTCGAGGGATTTCCACCTGCGCATACGAAAATCGTGTGCAGCAACGATTGATCGAGACGCTGGCAAGGGACGACGGCGCCCGATGAACTCGCGACCGCGGCTCCATCCAGGGATAGCGGCCTGACATCATAGAGAAACTGGCCGGCAAGCAGGTTGGCGGCGCGCAACGGCTCGGTTGCAGAAGCATAGGACATCAGCGCGAAGTCGGGCAGCAACAGGAAGCCCATGGTTTGCGTCAATCTGCCGGCTAGCTCGCTCATGGCTGCTGCGTGTCTTATTATGGCTCTCCTGTGAAATTTCTATGCAAAAATAGCCGCTATACAAGGCCGAATATCGTGGAACAGACCAATGCGCTATTCAGCTTTCTCCATTTTCCTGAACGGCCTTCGCGGCAATGCGGCATGGAGGCCTGCCTGGCGCGAGCCGACGCCCAAACCGCACTATGACGTGGTCATCGTCGGCGGTGGCGGGCATGGCCTTGCCACCGCCTATTATCTCGCCAAGGAATTCGGGATCCGCAACGTCGCTGTTTTGGAGAAGAGCTACATCGGTTCGGGCAATGTTGGTCGCAACACGACGATCATTCGCTCGAACTACCTGCTGCCCGGCAACAATCCGTTCTACGAGCTTTCCATGAAACTGTGGGAAGGGCTGGAGCAGGCCTTCAACTTCAACGCCATGGTCTCGCAGCGTGGCGTGCTGAATCTCTTCCATTCCGATGCCCAGCGCGACGCCTACACGCGGCGTGGCAATGCCATGCGGCTGCACGGGGTCGATGCCGACCTGCTGGACCGGACGCAGGTCAGGCAGATGCTTCCCTTCCTCAGCTTCGACGACGCTCGCTTCCCGATTCAGGGCGGCCTCATCCAGCGGCGCGGCGGCACGGTGCGCCATGACGGCGTGGCGTGGGGCTATGCCCGCGGCGCCGACTCCATGGGTGTCGACATCATCCAGCAATGCGAAGTGACTGCCATCCGTCGCGAAAGGGGCAGGGTGACCGGCGTCGAGACGACCAGGGGGGCGATCGGCTGCGGCAAACTGGCCGTCGCCGTGGCCGGCAATTCTTCTCAGGTGGCCGCGATGGCCGACATCAAGCTGCCGATCGAAAGTCACGTGCTGCAGGCCTTCGTCTCGGAAGGTCTGAAGCCGTTCATCGACTGCGTCGTCACTTTCGGCGCCGGCCATTTCTATGTCTCGCAATCCGACAAGGGCGGCCTCGTCTTCGGCGGCGACATCGACGGTTACAATTCATATGCGCAGCGCGGCAATCTCGCCAGCGTCGAACACGTCATCGAGGCCGGCAAGGCGATGATCCCGGCGCTGTCGCGGGTCCGCGTGCTGCGTTCATGGGGCGGCATCATGGACATGAGCATGGACGGCACGCCGATCATCGACCGTACCCATATCGACAATCTGTACCTCAATGCCGGCTGGTGCTACGGCGGCTTCAAGGCGACGCCCGCTTCCGGCTTCTGCTTCGCCCATCTCATCGCCAGGAACGAACCGCACGCCGTCACGCGCGACATGCGTCTCGACCGGTTCGAGCGGGGTTATCTGGTCGACGAGAAGGGCCAGGGCGCCCAACCGAATCTGCACTGATTTCGGGAAAGCAAGGACACCGAAATGGCAAGCCTCATCCCCTGCCCACATTGCGGACAAAGGCCAAGGGAAGAATTTACCGTGAAGGGGGCAGCGCTCGCCCGTCCTGCTGCGGACGCCGCTTGGGAGTTGTGGTTTGACTATGTCTATCTGCGTGACAATCCACGGGGCCGTTTCGACGAACATTGGCACCACACCTCCGGCTGCCGCCGCTGGCTGGTGGTGACGCGCGATACGGCAACCCATGAGATCGAAGGCGTGCGTGACGCCGCCGCTCGCACGGAGACGGCGAAATGACGTCCTATCGTCTCGAGAAGGGCGGCCTGATCGACCGCTCGAAGCCGCTTTCATTCACTTTCGACGGCAAGCGCATGACCGGCCTCGAAGGCGACAGCCTTGCCTCGGCCCTGCTTGCCAACGGCCAGATGCTGATGGGCCGTTCCTTCAAGTATCACCGGCCGCGCGGCGTGCTGTCGGCCGGCGCCTCCGAACCCAATGCGCTGATGACCATTGGCCAAGGCGGGCGCACTGAGCCCAATAGTCGCGCCACCATGCAGGAACTTTACGAGGGCCTTGTCGCGCGGAGTCAGAACCGCTGGCCCTCGCTTAACCTTGACATCGGTTCGCTAAATAGTCTGCTGTCGCCCTTCCTGTCCGCCGGCTTCTACTACAAGACCTTCATGTGGCCGGCAGGCCTTTGGGAAAAGCTCTACGAGCCCTTGATCCGCCGGGCTGCAGGGCTAGGCAAGGCAACTTACGAGGCCGATCCTGACCGCTACGAAAAGCGCTGGGCGCACTGCGACCTGCTGATCGTCGGCGGCGGCGCTACCGGCCTTGCCGCGGCACTGACTGCGGGCCGCGCCGGCGCTCGCGTCATTCTCGTCGACGAGAATGCGGTGATTGGCGGCGGCCTTTTGTCCGAAACCGCGACGGTCGGCGGCGTGTCCGCGGTCGGATTCGTCGGCCAGGCGGTTGCCGAACTCTCAAGCTTGCCCAATGTGCAGCTTTTTTCGCGCACGACAGCCTTCGGCTGGTACGACGGCAACGTCTTTGGCGCGATCGAGCGGGTCCAGAAGCACGTTCCCGAGCCGCGCGCTGAAGTACCAGTCGAGCGGCTGTGGCGCATTGTGGCAAAGCAGGCCATTCTCGCCACGGGCGCCGAGGAACGCCCGCTGGTGTTCGGCGGCAACGACATTCCCGGAGTGATGATGGCAGGCGCAATGCGCGCCTATCTCAACCGCTATGGCGTTGCACCGGGCAAATCGGTCGCGGTCGTCACCACCAACGACAGCGGTTACGCATTGGCCCGCGATCTCGAAAAGGCTGGCGTGCGGCTTGCCGCCATCATCGACAGCCGGCGCTGGGGCGCCGCAGCAGGCGTCTATGACGGTCCGGCCCGCATCATCAACGGCGGTTTCGTACCCGACGCCGACGGCGGCAGGGCGCTCTCCTGCATCACAATCGTCCAGAACGGCCGCAAGCAAAAGCTCGCCGTCGATGCGCTCGCGATGTCGGGCGGCTTCAGCCCGGTCATCCATCTCGCCTACCATCGTGGCAGCAGGCCAACATGGTCGGATACCGAAGCCGCTTTCGTGGCGGCCGAGGATCACAACGGGCTTTCGCTGGCCGGCGCCGCTGTCAAGTCAAGCGATCTCGGCGGCTGCCTTCAGGCCGGAGCCAGGAAGGCCGCAGCGCTGCTGGGCAAGCTCGACATCAAGGCAGAGCCTGCCGCCTTCGGCGCGGTCGAAGGCGACATTGTCGCAGCGCCCACAAAGCCGGTCTGGATCATTCCCGGCATCAAGGGCAAGGCCTTCGTCGATTTCCAGAACGACGTTCATCATAGGGATATCGGCCTTGCGGTCCGCGAAGGCTATGGTCACGTGGAGCTCGCCAAGCGCTACACGACCAACGGGATGGCGACCGACCAGGGCAAGCTCTCCAACGTCAATGCGATTGGCCTGCTCGCCGAGGCGCGCGGCGTATCTCCCGCCGAGGTCGGCACCACCACCTTCCGCCCGTTCTATAGCCCTGTCTCCTTCGGGGCGCTCGCCGGCACCTCCCACGGCAAGCATTTCCAGCCGGTGCGCAAGTCCCCGCTGCATGACTGGGCCGTCAAGAATGGGGCGAGTTTCGTGGAGACGGGTCTGTGGTACCGTTCCGCCTGGTTCCCGCTTGCCGGGGAAAAGACCTGGCGCGAAAGCGTGGACCGTGAAGCCAAGAACGTACGCAGCAATGCCGGCCTTTGCGACGTCTCCATGCTCGGCAAGATCGAGATCACCGGCAAGGATGCTGCGGAATTCCTCGATCGGGTCTATTGCAACGCCTTCAGGAAATTGCCCGTCGGCAAGGCCCGTTACGGCCTGATGCTGCGCGAAGATGGCTTCATCTACGACGACGGCACCACCAGCCGCCTTGAGGACGACCGCTTCTTCATGACGACCACGACCGCCTACGCGGCAGGCGTCATGAACCACCTCGAATTCTGCGCACAAGCGCTGTGGCCCGAGCTTGACGTGCGGCTTGCCTCGGCCACTGACCAGTGGGCGCAGATGGCTGTCGCGGGACCGAAATCGCGCCTCATCCTGCAGCAGATCGCTGACCAGGATATCTCTAACGAAGCATTTCCCTTTCTCGCCGCCAGGGAGGTCTCGCTGTTCGGCGGCAAGCTGTCTGGCCGGCTGTTCCGCATTTCCTTCTCCGGCGAGCTTGCCTACGAACTGGCCGTTCCCGCCGGCTACGGCGAGGCCGCGGCCGATGCCTTGATGGCCGCGGGCAAGGCGCACGGGATCTGCGCCTACGGGGTCGAGACGCTCTCGGTGCTGCGGATCGAGAAGGGCCACGTCACGCATAACGAGATCAACGGTACGGTCGTGCCGGCCGATCTCGGCTTCGGCAAGATGGTGTCGGCCACCAAGGTGGACTTCATCGGCAAACGGATGCTCGAACGCGAGGGGCTCAACGACCCGAACCGGCACCAACTGGTGGGCATCGTGCCGCTCGATTCCGGCAAATCCTTCCGCAGCGGCGCCCATATCCTCGAAAAGGGTGCGCCGGCGACGCTCGACAACGACCAGGGCTATATAAGTTCCAGCTGCTACTCACCGCATGTCGGATCGACCATTGGCCTCGCACTCGTCAAGCGCGGCTCCTCACGCCATGGTGAGGAGGTGCAGGTCTGGAACGCGCTTCAGAACGAATTCACTGCCGGACGTCTCTGCCAGCCGGTCTTCGTCGATCCCGCCAACGAAAAGCTGAAAGGCTGAGCAGATGTCCGCATTCGCGATTGAACACCGCGCAGCGCTCGCCGGCAAAACCGCCCTGATATCGACTGGCCTGACCCTCAAGGCGCTTCCCGAAGGCCATGTGCTGCATCTTTTCTCCGCGAGCGCAGCTGGCGATGTTTCGAGCACGATTTCCGCTGTGCTCCGATGCGATGCGCTTGGCAAAAGGAGCGTGTCGCCCGGCCAGTGGTTCGTCGTCGGCGACGTGGCGTTGTCGCCGAAAGCTCTTGCCGACATCGCGCAAAAGGTGGAGCCGCATGCCGAGGTCGTCGACCAGAGCCACGGCCGCGTTCGAATAGCCATCGCCGGCGCGAAAGCGATGTCGGTGTTGGCCAAGGGGACCGCCGTGGACCTCGCCTTGAACGTCTTTCCGGTTGGCCATGCGACGACGGCGCTGATCGGTCACATCGCCGCCCACATCACCCGCGTCTCGGACGATGGATTCGAGTTGATGGTGCTGCGGGGATTTGCGGAAAGCCTGTGGGATGAGCTCGTCGAGCTCAGTGCGGAATTTCGCTGATTTGGATTCGAAGCACAAGCAGTGTGCCGCTGGCGCGGCCAGCCTGCGTGGTTTTGTGGGGGGATTATGACGAGCAACCTTGTCCTGACGGTGAAGTGCAGGTCGGCGCGGGGAATAGTCGCCGCGATTTCGACCTACCTGGCGGAAAATGGTTGCAACATCGTCGATAGCTCGCAGTTCAACGATCGCGATACCGACATGTTCTTCATGCGGATCAGCTTCATCTCCGAACAAGGCGTTGAGCGCGCGGCGCTGGTGGAAGGTTTTAAGCCGATTTCCGACAGTTTCGGCATGGACTGGGAGATCTTCGATACGTCGAAGCGCATGAAGGTCCTCTTGATGGTTTCCCGCTTTGGCCACTGTCTCAATGATCTGCTCTACCGCTGGAAGATCGGTGCACTACCGATCGACATCGTCGGCGTCGTCTCGAACCACTTCGACTACCAGAAGCTCGTCGTCAACAACGACATCCCCTTCCACCACATCAAGGTGACGAAGGAAAACAAGCCGCAGGCGGAGGCACAGTTGTCGGAAATCGTCGAGAGCACTGACGCCGAGCTTGTCGTGCTGGCCCGCTACATGCAGGTGCTGTCGGACCAGCTGTGTGCAAGGATGTCAGGCAAGATCATCAACATCCACCATTCCTTCCTGCCGAGCTTCAAGGGTGCAAACCCGTACAAGCAGGCCTATGAGCGTGGCGTGAAGCTGATCGGTGCGACGGCGCATTACGTCACCGCCGACCTCGACGAAGGGCCAATCATCGAGCAGGATACCGCGCGCATCACTCACGCGCAGTCGGCGGAGGATTACGTTTCGATCGGCCGCGATGTGGAAAGCCAGGTTCTGGCCCGCGCCATCCATGCCCATATCGACCACCGCACTTTCGTCAACGGGGAGCGAACCGTCGTCTTTCCGGCAAGCCCCGGCAGCTATGCATCCGAAAGGATAGGCTGAGGACTGCGTCGACCTTGTCGTGAGCGTAGTCGAACCGGCCGCAATGGCTACCGAGGCACGAGTGGGTCCCTGGTGCTGGCGGGCACGCGAGGCCTGGTCGTTCGAGCCGCCGGGGATGTGCGAGTGGATTGATGTACCTGCACCGTCCATCGTGAGCGGCGGCGGGGTCCTCTCGCGATCCTTAGATCCTCTCATCGGCCAACCGTCGGCACAAGCGGCGGCCTCGTTGACATGAGGGTATACCGGGTATAATATGCCTGATTAATAGGCCGCCGTCCGAGGGAACCCCATGAGTGCTGCTCCGATTCCTCCGTCTTCTGCAGAGTGGTCCATGCTGTCGCTCGCAAACAGGGATCCATTTCCGAGTTACGAGGCGCTGCGCAAGAGAGGGGAAATCATCTGGGATCCGGGAATGAAGTGCTGGCTCGTGCTGAGCTATGACCTTTGCAAGGTCATTGAGTCGGACGAGAAGACTTTTCGGATCATGTATGCTGATGCGTCTCCTTTGACGCTCGAGATCAAGGGCGGTGAAGCGGGCCTGTCGGCTCTGGTCGGAGAGAGGCATCCCCGTATGCGTCGGGTTTACCTGAAGCTTCTCGGCGACAAGCTTATGCCGCAATACCGCGACCAGCACGTTCTTCCGGTGATCAACGACGCCATCGACCGCTTCATTGATAAGGGAAGTGCAGAGCTCGTCTCTCAATTTTCCGAAAAGATCCCGGAGCGGGTGATGGCATCGCTTTTCGGGCTGCCCTGGAGAGATGATACGCTCATTGCCAATATCTCCAGATGGCATAAGGACGTCACAGCCTGGATTGGCATGAAGAACTCCGGAGACGAGTTGACGCGCAAGGCGAAGCTTGCGTCCGATGAGCTCAATAAACTGCTCCTGCCTTGCATCCTCGAGCGAAAGGACAATCGTGGCGACGATTTTATCAGCTGGATCTGGTCGCGCGCCTCCGACGACTATGGCGAGGTCGGCGTGGCCGAGGTGTTGGCGATCGTGAGGGATGCGGCTATCGGGGCCGGTGAGACGACCACCGATGCCATCGCCAATTCAATCTATCTGTTCTTGTCCGATCCCGCCATGCGCGAAGCGGTGAAGAATGACCAGGTGGCAGCTCTGAATGCCTTTGTCGAGGAGGTCCTGCGGCTGTTGGGAGCGGTCCAGTGGCGCTACCGGATCGCCAATCAGGACATCTCGCTTGGCGGCGTGACGATCAAGAAGGATGATTCTGTCCTTCTGTTGCATGCGGCTGCCAATCGCGATCCGGCACATTATGCCTGCCCGCACATGATCGATCTGAAGCGAAGGCCGCTCACGGATCACTTGGCATTCGGTGTTGGTCCCCGCGTTTGCGCGGGAATGCATCTTGCGCGGCTTCTGGTGCGAGAGAGCTTGAAAGCGCTTATCGCGCGTCTTCCGGATCTGCGTCTCGATCCAGCAAAGGAGACTCCGCGGTTCGCGGACTTCTCTCATCGCTCATTTGCCCCCTTGCATGTGCTGTTTTAGGAACGTCTCACCATGAAGGTACTGGTCTACGACCAAAAGGGATCGTTGTTCGAGCTCGAGGCCCCGGCTGAAAAAACGCTTATGCAGGCGATCCGGGATGCGGGATTGAATATCACCGCTCAATGTGGCGGGTGCGCCTCCTGTGCGACTTGTCACGTCTATGTCGATGAAGCCTGGTGCACCAGGCTCAAGCCCGTCGGGGAAACCGAGGACGCCATGCTGGATGTAGCCGAAGCACGACAAGAGAACTCGCGGCTGTCTTGCCAAGTCGAGCTCTCGAAGGAGCTTGACGGCCTGATCGTAACACTCGCGCCTGGCGCCGAATTTTGACAGATGACGGTGCCAGGTCGGCCGGCGCCCGGAGGCATTATTGGACGGTCCGACGGGATCGGTGCTTCCTCAGCCGGAACATCATTGCGTAAATTTCGACGTCTCTGATGCGGCAAAGATTGCTCATAATCGGCGGATCGTACGCGGCGTGCGAGCTTGCAGCGCATGCGCGCGAAAATGGGTACGGCGAAGACATCCTCATAGTGAGTGAGGAGGCCGACCTCCCTTACCATCGCCCACCGCTCTCAAAGACCTACCTCAAAGATCAAACAGCTAGAGCGGAGCCGCTCAAGGCGGAAGCTTTCTATACCTCGAAGAAGATCGATTTGAAGTTCGGGGCGAAGGTCGTCGGCTTTGAGTCAAGGGCGAACGTGGCTGTCCTATCTGGTGGCAACCGCATCGCCTTCAACGCGCTCGCCCTCGCAGTCGGTGCGCGTGCGCGAGCGCTGTCATGCCAAGGGGCAGATCTTGGAAATGTGTTTTACCTGCGGTCGGTTGCTGATGCCAGTTTGCTTCGAGCTGCGGTGGCGGAGGCAGAGAACATTGTAATCGTCGGCGCCGGGTTTATCGGTCTGGAAGTGGCTTCAGCCTTGGTGCAGCAGCAAAAGCGTGTCACGGTCATAGAAGCCGGGAGCCGGGTGCTCGGCCGCGTCGTCGCGCCGGAACTGTCCCAGTTCTTTTCGTCGGCGCATACGGCTCGTGGCGTTAAACTGCAGACGTCCTGCACTGTTCAGTCGCTGATTGGCGACGACGGCGTCGTCCGGAAGGTGGTGCTCGACGACGGTGGATTGGTTGATGCGGACATTGTCATCGTCGGGATCGGATCGGTTCCGAGCGTTGAACTGGCAAGCCAGCTTGGGCTTCCGAGCGACAACGGTATTGTTGTCGACTCTCAGTCACGTACCAGCCGAGAGAACGTATTTGCAGCTGGCGACTGCGCGCTGTTTTGCGGGCCATTCAATTCAGGCGGGCTACGACTGGAATCCGTGCAAAACGCGATCGATCAGTCGCGGGTGGCGGGGGCCGTCATTGCGGGAATTCACAAGGCATACGCATCTTTGCCCTGGTTTTGGTCGGACCAATACGAGCTGAAGCTTCAGATCGCGGGACTTCCGTTTGGGGCCACCGAGCGCGTTGTGCGACCTGGGACGGCCTCCGACATTTCTGTGCTCCACTTCCGTGGCGACGTTTGCATCTGCGTGGAAAGTGTGAACCGGCCGCGCGAGCACATGTCCGCGCGCCGCCTCCTGGCCGGGGGTGAAATCATGAAGCGCGATTTGCTGGATGTTGATTTCGATATCGCCGCGCTCTTGAAGCGCCGCGGCCAGCGGTGACACGGCGATGGCAGCCAATCAACGCTGCGCGGCCATCGATGGGATGGGCGCCAAGTCATGATCGACGGCCCTATCAAGTCCGCTGTGGCGGGCCCGCATCGTTGCCAATGATCGAGCGAAAGCTGACGGACAGGATCCAAGCAGGCAAGATCACGACGATCCTCCGCAGGCGATGAACCAATCGCCCCTCTGATGCACGCGGATACTTGGACGATCCAATCAGGAGAAGTCACCGATGAAAATTCTCTGCTTGTGGCATGCGAGCGACGATGAGATCGAGAATATCAAACGGGCCATGCCGAAAGACACGAAAGTCGTGGCGCCGAAAGGTGAGTACTTTTCGCGTTACGAAAGCACATACGCAGAACTGGAGGCGGATGCTCGTGATGCTGACGTGCTTATCGGCTTTTCCGTGCCGGAGGGCGTGCTTGAGATTGCCGAAAAACTTAAGCTGCTCTGTTGGCTGCACGCCGGCGTTGACGATCTGGCCCAATTTGGCTTGCTCGCGCGACTAAAGCAGCGCGGTGTAAAGGTCACAAACATCGCTGGATCGAATGCTCTTGCCGTAGCAGAGCAGGCCATGATGTTTATCCTGGCTCTCGCAAAGCAGACCCTGCGCAAGCATCATGCAGGTCGCGAATGCCGCAGACTTTACCCGCTATGGGCAGACGATAATAGATCGGCCATGCTGAGCGGTCGTACGTTGGGTGTGATTGGCGCGGGAAGTATCGGGGGGCGTGTTGCCAGGTTCGCAAAGGGTTTCGATATGCGGGTCCTTGGGGTTCGCCGCAACAAGGCCGAACCGGCCGAATTCGTGGACTCGATGCATGGAATGGATGAGCTGCATTATGTGCTCGGTGAAAGCGATTACGTCGTCATTGCGGCTCCTCTTACCAAGGAGACCAATCAGTTGATCGGAAAGCGAGAGCTTGAGGCTATGAAGCCTTCTGCTTATCTGGTCAATGTATCTCGCGCCAACATCATTCAGGAAAAGCCGCTTTATGATGCGCTGACAACCGCCCGTCTGCGTGGCTATGCGGCAGACGTCTGGTGGATCTATGAATACGTCAGAGCTTACCCACGGTCCCTCTCGTATCCATCGCGCTTGGGCATCGAAAAGCTGCCGAACGTTCTCGTGTCCATGGCCGAAGCGCACAATGCGGACGACGTCCTGCAACGCTGTCTCGAGTGGGGCACTCAGAGCCTGGTGGAGTTTGCGAACGGAAAGTCTCTCACGCACGAGGTTCAGTTCGATTTGGGCTATTAGACTCCTCGTTACTCCCGATTGAAGGTCATCAATACGGCTCTGCAATCGACAGCCCCGTGATCGGTCATCGCGGGCCATAGCAGCTCAAAATGTCTACGCGCTCACGTGTTGGATGATGGCCGCGGCGGCTGGACCTACTGACATCTCATCGCAGCGCGCACACCCGGCTACCTGCTTTTATAGCGCAATTCGGCAGCCGGTCGGGTTCGATGGTCGTGCAAAGCAGGACCGGCCGGCGAAAAAACGTGCGGCGGCCCGTAAAAACCGCGCCGGGAGCCATTGCCGGAGGCGGTATACCGGGTATAATACCGTCGGTACTAGAATTCAATATGGGAGGAGGCGGACATGCGACCGGTCCAATTTTTCAAGTCGTCATCGGTATTTATCGCGCTCTTGTTCGGAATGCTCACGGTTCCTGCGGCGAATGCCGAGTCGATGTATCAGCAGGCTCTCCGCACCGGATCTGTCCGAGTCGCGGTTTATAATCAGGCTCCCTGGGGTGTAACCGACGAGAAGGGCGAATTTCACGGCTTGGCAGTCGATGTCGTTCGCACAGCGCTTGAGCGGCTTGGCATAAAAAAGCTCGACGCCGTGAGCACGGAATTCGCCGCCCTGATCCCTGGCCTCCAGGCGCACCGGATCGACGTCGTCAGTGCCGCGTTGGCCATCACTCCCGAGCGCTGCCAGCTGGTCGCGTTCGGCGATCCGGCCGCAAAGATGGCCGATGCCTTGCTGGTGAAGGCCGGCAATCCCAAGAACCTCCACAGCTACGAGGATGTCGCAAAGAACCCGGATGCAACGATTGGAACGGGACGCGGCTTTAACACTGCGACGGATGCCTTGGCGGCGGGCGTGCCGAAGGACCGCCAGGTCCTGTATCCAGACAATCAGGCTGCGATCTCGGCGCTGATCGCCGGACGAATTGATGCGGTTTCGGCGACGTTCGGCTCCATTGTTGCTCTGCTTGACGACCTCAAGAACAAGGGCGTGGAGCGTGCTGTCCCCTTCAATGGCAAGCGGGATGCCTCCGGTAATCCACATTTCAGCTACGTGGCTCCCGCGTTCCGAAAGGACGATGCCGATTTTCGCGACGCCTATAACGCGCAGCTGAAATCGATGCAGGCTGACGGCACGCTGCTCAAGATCCTGCAGAAGTACGGGTTTTCAGGAACCGAGCTGCCCGATGCCACTGCTTCTGCCGTGTGTGCCAGATGAGCGTGGTCCCGCCATTCGACGGCCAATGACTTTATTGATGCTGCACAGCATGGAGGCCCAGTTGTCCCTCGTCTCATACAGATCGTATCTGAATAAAGAAGCATTTATAACAGATGACGATTTCAATTGGGCTCTCAAATGCCGGCGCGCGTTGCACCGGATCCCTGAGCTTGGCTTCGATCTGCCGCGTACGCGCGCCTTCGTTGCGCAAGCTTTGGCCAGCCTCGAATGCACCATCGACGAACGCCCCTACGGCCAGTCGGGGCTGGTTGCATCGATTGAAGGAGCCAAGCCTGGTCCTACGATCATGCTTCGCGCCGACATGGATGCGCTTCCCATTGAGGAAATCGCGGGGCGGGAAGGGCGCTCAACCATTTCCGGCAACAGCCACGCCTGTGGGCATGACGGCCATATGGCCATCGCGCTCACCGTGGCCCGCATTCTTGCCCGGCACAAGGCGTCGATGGCCGGTCGACTTGTGCTTTGCTTCCAGCCCTCGGAAGAGCCTGGCGGAGGCGCTTTGGCAATGATTCGCGATGGGGTGCTTGAGCACTACCAGCCGACTCAATGCTACGGCCTGCACTTATGGAGCGAACTTCGGACCGGCCAGCTCGCAGTTACCTCAAAGGCGCTTTTTGCGTCTTGCGACAAACTATCCTGGACCATCAAGGGCACAGGTGGGCATGGTGCGATACCACATCTCGCGCATGATACGGTCGGCGCTCTCGCGCAATTGATCCAGGCAAACTACCATCTCGTGGCGCGCGAGGTTGACGCCCAGGAGGCTGCGGTCATCAGTATAGGCCAGCTGCGAGCCGGCTCCGCACACAATGTTATTCCGGAGGCGATCTCTGCGGGTGGGACGCTGCGGACCCAGTCCCCAGCAAGCCGTAGCTTCATACTGGAGCGACTGAACGAGATTGCGGAAGCAACCGGCCGGCAGTTCAAAGTCTCGATATCGATCGAGGCCACCGGCGCCATTCCGGCCTGCATCAGCGATCAGAATGCCGTTGCGAACGTGAGAAAGGCGGCGGCAGCCTCGCTCAGCCGCATCTGTGACCCGAACGTCCCCTACTGCACGTTGGCAGGCGAGGACATGGCCGAATTCTTGCTGCGGGTTCCAGGGTGCTATTTCCTTGTGGGGTGCGGTAACGCGGATCGCGGTATCACCGCGCCGCACCATACTGCGGAATTCAACATCGATGAGGATGCTCTTGCAATTGGCGCCAGTGTCCTTGCCTTAACTGTTCTCAACGCCATGAGAACATGAGCTCCGGTCGCCAATCACCGCTGCCGCTGCCGGAGTTTGAACCTGTTTCTCGTTTCAGGTCATGTGTGGATTGACTCCGACAGATCCAGCGAGCAGACGACACGATCGAAAGGCGACGTGGCGATCCCATAAACACGCATCGGTTTTGCGCCGGCCGCGAAGTGATAACACCTGCGCAGAGTGGGGTAACCGTCGGGGATGCCTAACGTGGCTTGAGCATCCGCGTTTGCCGGCGCGGCGTCGATCAAAATTCGGTTTGAGACAATGGGCATTTTGCGCTCACGTACGATCTCGTAAATGAACCGCGACCCAAGTGCTTCTACGAACTCTTCGTCGACCGGCTGGGAGATGAAGGCGCGATCGAAAATGAGAGGAATCTCATCGATAAACACCATCTTCTCGACACGCAGGTAGATCTGAGCCGGAGGTTTGAAGGGCAGAAGTGCCGGCTCGTGTATCTCGCTTTTTGAGACCGAAAGAAGCTTGATTCGCAAGGACCGGCTGGAGCGCAACGCATCTTCTTTGCTGCCAAACAGCTTCAGTGCAGCGCTCATGTCGTGCACAAAACGCTCCTGCTCACGCACGAAAGTGCCGAGCCCCGCAACTGAGCGGACCAGCCCGGCCATTTTCAGATCTCGCAGTGCTCGCTTGAGTGTAATTGCGCTGACGCCGAACTCTTCGGCCAGGGCGGGCACCGAAGGAAGCGCAAGATCCTTGCCGTAGAACCCGGAGCGAATGCGCTCTTGCAACGTGATGCGAACCATCTCGTGCAGTGGACGCGAGCTGTGCTGAAAGTTGGAAGGTTGCGAGACACTGGATACTGCCGCAAGGTTGCTTCTTTTTACCTGGGCCGACCTGGATCTGCGTAACTTTGCTTTCACGTTGGCTGTATTGACCAACTTTGATCTCCCTGGCTTGGTCACCTTGCAAGCAGTACTACATCTGCCGATTGTGCGTCGAACGGTTTTCCGCTTATGCGCACAGTAGCATTGAACGTCGAGACTTTGAAAGCTGGGCGCGCGGCCGGCCAGCGCCTCCTGCTTTGCCATCTTGCAGCGCTGACGGAGCGAGCAAGCCGGCGCTTTGAGCCTGCTGTCAAACCGGGATAGCGGGCCATCCCAACGAAAGTCGGGGTGGGGCGTGGCTCGCCTGGCATGTCTGAACTTGACGGTCACGCCAACTTGATATACTGGGTATATCTTAAGCGAAGTGCTAGGGAGGCAATGCGGTCGACGAAGGTGGAGCTTTGCGCCGCCGCGCACTAACATGTTCGAGGTGAGAGGCAGGCCGACGTCGGCTGCGATGGGTTCGTTCTGGAGGCCTGAGCCCAGGTCCGGGGCGCACCTCCCTTGGTGGCCAGTTCCGCGCGCCAATGCCGCTTTGGCGGATAGATTGCAGCTTAGCCGTTCGCCTTGCGACCGAAGGCGTCGAAATATGCAATTTGCCGCGTCGAACAGGAAGAAACCATCAATGAAGCGACGCGCTGAGCCAACACGGTGTTTGCAATTTCCAGGTGCAATCCTTCCGCCCCGCGGCTCAGGATTCCGAGCGCAGATCATTCACCGTCGGTTAAGTCGGTAAGGCCAATGAGCTTTCTTCATATCCTGTCAGAGATATCTTCCGGCTTCGGTATCACTGCGATCGTGACCTTGCTCGGCCTGCTGTATGCGATACCGTTTGCGCTCGTCGCCGGCGTGTTACAACACTTCTCGACGGGCATCTCTCGCTGGATCGTTACTGCCATTATAGAGTTCTGGCGCAGTTCGTCGGCGATTGTGCTGCTGTATGCCTTTTACTATTCACTCCCAGCCTTTGGAATCTATCTGTCCGGCATCGCAGTCGCCTCCTTGGTGCTTGGGTTGAATATCGGCGGCTATGGCAGCCAGTCGGTTCGCGCAGCGCTTCAGGCTCTCGACAAGGGGCAATGCGAAGCAGGACTGGCGCTGGGCCTCAGTCGCTCGGCAGTCCTAGGTCTGATTGAATTGCCACAGGCAATTACGGTGATGATGCCGACGTTCATCAACTTGGCTATCCAGCTGATCAAAGGTACCTCGCTCGTTTCGCTGCTCACGCTGACCGATATGACGTTCCGAGCAAAGGAAATCTCTCAGTTGAGCTATAATCCGGTGCCGATATACTCGGCTCTCCTCCTTGCGTATCTGATCGTCTGCTATCCGGTGACAGTCCTCGGGCGGCGTTTGGAAAAGTCGCTTGGCAAAGGACGTGCGGGGGGCTCATGAACTTCGATTTTGGCTTCGCGCTGAAAATTCTGCCACGCATTCTGGAGGGGCTGGGCAACACGCTCGTCGTTTCGGTACTTAGTTTTGTTTGCGCTGCAATGCTGGGTTTTTTATGGGAGATGCTTCGACGCTCTCACCCATTCGTGCGTCCGATCGTCCAGTTTGTTATCGATGCCATTCGATCCACACCCGTGCTGGCTCAACTTTACTTCGCATTTTACGTCCTTCCGTACTACGGCATCACGTTGCCGTCGATGTTCGTCGGCGTGTTCGGTCTCGGATTCTACTACTCCGGCTATATGTCGGAAGTGTTCAAAGCCGGAATAGACGCCGTGCCGCGAGGGCAAGGTGAGGCTGCCGAAAGCCTTGGTCTTAGTTGGCTCGATACCTTGGTATTCGTGATCGCGCCGCAGATGCTGCGCAACGTTGCCGCGCCCCTCGGCGCCTATTCCGTCTCGGTGCTCAAGGCAACGCCATACCTGGCCGTAATCGCCGTCCCTGAGCTGCTTAGCAGCGCGTTTGACGTGGCGTCGGACACATACCGCTATGCCGAACCGATGTTCGTCGTCGGAATCCTTTTCCTTGGCTTGGCATCGGTTGCGGTCGCTCTTGTCGGGCGACTGGAGCGGCGGCTCGGGGTCGTTGCTCCACCCCACTAAGCCTGTGACGAGTATCCAGAGGACCAAATGGCGCCT
This sequence comes from Bradyrhizobium sp. B124, assembly GCF_038967635.1. Lineage (NCBI taxonomy): Bacteria > Pseudomonadati > Pseudomonadota > Alphaproteobacteria > Hyphomicrobiales > Nitrobacteraceae > Bradyrhizobium > Bradyrhizobium sp. B124. The sequence goes on from NZ_CP152413.1 coordinate 7,713,461, forward strand.
GACATAGCACGGTTGGACAGTACTGCTGATCAGCCTGGAATGGCAGTCCAGTCTCCAGCAGTTGTGACCGAGGGCGTCTGCAAGTGGTATGGCAATTTCCAGGCCCTAAGTGACGTCAGCCTTTCCGTTGCCGCGGGCGAGCGGATTGTGGTGTGCGGTCCATCAGGGTCGGGAAAATCCACGTTCATCCGATGTATCAATCAGCTTGAAAAACATCAGAAGGGCAGAATTGTCGTCAACGGCGTGGAGCTCGTGCCGGGCATGAGGGGGTTGGCCGAAGTGCGTCGCGAAATCGGGATGGTCTTCCAGCAGTTCAACCTTTTTCCGCATCTGACCGTGCTCGACAACTGCACCTTGGCTCTGATCCGCGTGCGGAGGATGTCGCGCGACGAAGCCGAGGCAGTCGCAATGGAAAACCTTCGGCGCGTATGCATACCACAGCACGCGAAGAAGTACCCGGCTCAACTATCAGGCGGACAGAAGCAGCGCGTCGCGATCGCACGAGCGCTTTGCATGAAGCCGAAAGTCATGCTGTTCGACGAGCCGACGTCAGCTCTCGATCCTGAGATGACCAAGGAGGTTCTCGACGTGATGACAGCGCTTGCCAATGAAGGCATGACGATGATCTGCGTCACACATGAGATGGGCTTCGCGCGCGAGGTTGCCGACCAGGTCGTCTTCATGGATGGAGGTAGAATTCTCGAGCAGGCTGCTCCGGCAAGGTTTTTTGCCAACCCGGCGCATGATCGGACGCGTAAGTTTCTCTGTGAACTATTGCGATAGTTCACGCTAGGAAGCATCTGGGCGCTATCGGAGTAGGAGAGAAGGCGGGTCGTCCGGGAGAGGTCTACCGGTTGGACCACAAGCACGCGCGCCCGGCAAGCAGCATCGCCGTCAGCGTGATCACACCGTCTCGGTAAGAATAATTCACCGGCCGTCGCTCACAGAGAATCACAAATGCAGGATCTGTCCGATCTGCCGATCGTGTGATCGATTTCAAAACCTTGCGATCAGGCCGCCTCCTGCGGCAGCCACGTGTATTGGGGCATCCGCCAATCAATTCCCTCCGGCGAGGCTTAGGGCGTTACAACAAGTGCGGCTACCAAAATAGGATGACGATGATGAGGTAGCCAGCGCTCCGAAGAACTGGAAATCGTGAGTCCTCCCGCTTTGTAGCCGAGCTAATCCGTCGCAGTCAGGTTGGCCGTATTCTGTTGACGGAACGCGTGGCGCCCGCCAGCTGCTCGGCCTTAACCGGGTCTCAGATGCCGCAGGCGTGAATGCTGCCGGTAGGAAGGCTGCTGTCGCTCGCCTCGTACACCGTGACCGGCAGCAGGGGACAGTCGCCGCCGTGGGGGCCGCAGGAAAGCAAAGCGTCGTCTTCATCACGTGTTGATCGCTCACGATCGGCGGTTACGCGCGGTCGTCGTACACGATGAACTCTCGATCGTGCGGCACAGTCGGTATGTGGCGCGGTCAGCATGTATGCCAAGGTCAGCGCCAACCGCCATTTCGCATTGACACTCAGATACGGCCTAGCCATACTAGGTATACATGCTCTTACAGCTTGCCGGAAATCCGAACGCTTGGGGAGCTTCGTTGCTCTCGAAACAAGAAGTGCCTTAGCGACAGCTACTGGAACGGAGGGCGTTACCAATGCAGAGGCTCATCGGACTGTTTCTGACCGCTTTCAGAAGAGGGGTATGCGCGGCTGTCGCGTTGTCTTGGGCTTTCGCGGCATCAGGAGCCTCCGCGGAGAGTTTGAAAGATCAGGTAGCCACCGAAGGGCGTATCACCATCGGCATCCATAATGTCTGGCCATGGGGCATCGTTAACGATCACGGAAGTGCCTCCGGCATACACCCCGACGTCCTCAAAGCAGTCACCGAACAGCTCGGCGTCAAAAAGGTCGAGTTCGTCGTGATGGATTTCGGCGCACTTATTCCGAGCCTGCAAGCGAGAAGAATCGATGCCGTGGCTTCAGGCATGAACATTACGCCGCCACGATGCCAGCAGGTGACATTCTCCGACCCCTTCATGATTTCTGGGGATGCTGTACTCGTAAGGAAAGGGAATCCACTCAATATACACAGCTATCAAGACATTGCGCAAAACTCGAGGATAAGAGTGGGGGACATGCGAGGTGCGTCGACTACTCCCAATGCACTCGCTGCGGGCGTATCCAAAGATCAGATTCAGCTGTTCCCAGACGCTTCAGCGGAAGTGGCGGCGCTACTTTCTGGCCGCCTGGACGCGCTCCTCTTCGCCACCGGATCCGCTCTTGGCATTTTGCGCGACCCCAACGTTAAAGGTATTGAACGCGCAATGCCCTTCCAAGGGCTGGTGCAAAACGGCAAAGAGCAGGTCGCCTACGCTGGCATCGCTTTTCGAAAGGAGGATTCGGATTTCGTGGCTCTATTCAATAAAGCGCTGGCACAGAAAAAGGCCGACGGTACCGTTGCAGGAATTCTCGCCCAATACGGTTTCTCAAGCCTGAAGGATAATGTCCCGAATGGGATCACCGCAATGACGGTATGTGGCGATTGATACGCTTGTCAGCGACATGGAAAAGGCTTCTCGCATGAAGAACGTATTCAAAGATGACCGCAAGCGGGCGTATCTAAATCCAGAAGGGGCGGACCGTGCGCTTGTAAGTCCCATCTCGGATGACGTGCTAGACCGCGCGAGACGCTATCGCATCGCAAGAACGCGGCAACACATGCAAGAGGATAACCTCGGAGCGGTTCTCCTCTACGATCCGGTCAATCTACGGTATGTGTTTGACTCGTCGAACATGGCCATCTGGTGTATGCATAATCCGACGCGCTATGGACTCGTTATTGCCGGCGGTCCGGCAATTCTATTCGACAGAGAGAAGCACCTTTTCAAAGGTCTCCCCGGTATCGACGAGGTGAGGCTCAATCAATCCTGGACGTATTTCGTCTCGGCGGAGCATCAAGCCGAACACGTCGAGGCTTGGGCAGATCAGATCGTCTCATTGCTTTCAGACCATAAGTCCAACATGCGCGTTGGCGTGGATCATCTTGATCCTCGTGGCACCTGGGCGCTTCAGAAACGTGGCGTTACGATTTCCGACGCGCAACGCACGATCGAGAGAGCTAGGTCGATCAAATCGAGCGACGAACTCACGCTAATGCGCTGGACGATTCGCGTCTGCGAGGCAGGGATGGCTCGCATGTATGAGGAGTCTATTCCGGGCAAAACGGAGCGAGAAATCTGGGCGCAGTTACATTTCGAGAACGCGCGATCGGGTGGAGAATGGCTAGAAACAAAACTTCTGAGCTCGGGGGCAAAAACTAACCCTTGGTGGACAGAATGCTCGGACCGTGTTGTCTCGGAGGGGGAAATGATCGCCTTCGATACAGACATGATCGGTCCATACGGCTACATAGCGGATTTATCGCGTTCCTGGACTTGCGGACATACGCGCATGAATCCTACACAGCGCCGCATATACTGCGCTGCTGTCGAGCAAATTGAACACAACATGGCCCTCATTCGGCCCGGCGTGGAGTTTAGGGAATTCAATGAGAAATCGTGGCACGTTCCCGAACGCTATCTGCCATACCGCTATTCAGTGGCGCTCCACGGATCGGGAATGGCGGATGAATGGCCGCTGGTACCGCTTCACGCTGACTGGGGGATTGGCCGGGAGGGCATGTTTGAAGAGAACATGGTCGTCAATGTGGAAAGTCTAATTGCGGAAGAAGGGTCTGAAAGCGTAAAGTTAGAGACGCAAGTAGTTGTGACAAAACACGGCGCAGAGCGGCTCGACTCATTCCCGTGGGAAATTATCTAGGCGCGGACCTTTAAAAGGGGCGTCTTTCAAACACGATTGAGGTTTTCTATTCCGACGGACTCCGGAGAGGCCGCGCTCTGCAAACGTTACCCCAGTTCGAGGACTTCACGCTGTCGATCAAGTCAGCTGATGTAGCCACCCGTAAGGATACCAGACTCCAGCATGTCCCAACAGCCAGCGCCGTCGGAAAGCAGGATTTGGAGCGATGTTCCGTACGATCTCGATCGAGGCTTTGGGTCGAGAGCGCACATCGGAATGGTTGTCATTTCAAATGACCAGTCGCTCTCGCACGAAGCGCGGGCGATGCTGAACATTCCAGGAGTGGCGCTATACGAAAGCCGCGTGCCAGCGTCGCGCGAGCGCAACCAGGCCGTGACTCTCGATGGAATGAAGAAGCAGGCTGAGAGCATCGACGAGTCACTTCGCCAGATCAACACAATGCGTTCGTCCGACGTCGTCGCGCTGGGATGCACTTCTGCTGCAATGGCGATTGGGCCCACGGAGCTGGAGCTTCGTATTCATAAGGTGCATCCGGGGGCATGTGTAACGAACCCTTTTACGGCCATCCTCTCGGCTCTTCGGGCACTTCGCTCGGTGCGCGTGGGCTATGTGTCGCCATATCCCCGCGAATTGGCTGAGCAGATGATCGGCGAGATCGAAGCCGCGGGCTTCCGCGTGCCAAAAGCCAGTACGTTTCACAATGCGGATGGCTTTATTGCCGATGACGCGCCCTTCATTTCCCCAGCCAGCATTTCCAATGCGGTTCGAAAAATCGCTGATGAAGCCGAGGTTGACACAATTGTGGTAGCCTGCACGCAGATGCGCGCTGCAGCCATTATCGATGAGCTCGAGCGTGTCACGGGAAAATCAATCATCTCGTCTAATCAGGCTCTGTGTTGGCATGCCCTGCGATTGGCGAAATGCCAAGATATTATACCCGGGTGGGGCCGCCTGCTTGAAACCGTGGCGTGATCGCACCGGATTTCGCAAGGGGCTGTCGGCCGGTGTCCGCACCGCAAAGAGCCGGGACAGAGCGCCGGGGGAAGAAGAAGCATTCGCGCGGGAGACCCAGGTGCTCTCCCGTTGCCCTGTTCACCGCATCAGGCATAAGCTTCCAAACAACTAGGTCGTGGGAGGAGCGCTTCTGGCCATCTGAACGTTTTGCCGAACTCTGGAACGCAAAAAGGCCTGTCGTTCGGTATAGAACGTGCAAAATTCCTTAGCCAACAACGTTCAAAGAACGGCTTGCGAGAGGAAAAAGCTGGCGACGCGGTTGAAAGTCCGCGCCGGAGGTTGCTGCTTTCCTGGATCATCTTCGATGGAATCCAAAAGGGCCGACACCGAGAAAACTGATCACGCGGCATCGTTTCTTGCGGAGATCTTCGAGGGAAGGCGGCCGCAAGTTTTCTCTGAGGAGCGGTCTACCGTTGAGATCGTGTTCGCCAGTTTGACGCACGAAGCGCGCGCCGGCAGCGGCGGACAAGTCCCCCAAGATTGCTTCGGCCTCTACCGCGTCGTGTGCGCCGATATGATCCGCCAAGATCGCGACGTGTTTAGCGGACACGAATACATCACTTGCACACGCCGCGCGGCCGAACCGATGTGCTCAGTGCAGGAGTTGGCCCAGGAAAAGCTTCGTGCGCTCCTGCTGGGGATTCCTGAAGAACTCGTCCGGGGCGTTCACTTCAACGATTTGACCGCCATCCATGAAGATCACACGATCGGCGACCTGGCGGGCGAAGCCCATCTCGTGGGTCACGCAGAGCATGGTCATTCCTTCGTTGGCAAGGCCGACCATGGTGTCGAGCACTTCCTTTACCATTTCGGGGTCGAGCGCAGAGGTCGGCTCGTCGAACAGCATGATCTTCGGGTTCATGCAGAGGGCGCGTGCGATGGCGACCCGCTGCTGTTGTCCGCCGGAGAGCTGGCCCGGATACTTGTGGGCTTGCTCCGGAATCTTCACGGTGCGCAAGTAGTTCATCGCGATCTCTTCCGCATCCTTCCTGGGAATCCGTTTCGCCCAGACCGGCGCGAGCGTGCAATTTTGCAGGATCGTAAGGTGTGGAAACAGATTGAAGTGTTGAAATACCATGCCGACCTCGCGGCGGATCTCATGGATCTTCTTGAGGTCGCCGGTAAGCTCCGTGCCGTTGACGATAATCTGCCCCTTCTGATGCACCTCGAGCCTGTTGATGCAACGGATCATAGTGGACTTGCCCGAGCCAGATGGCCCACAGATGACGATTTTCTCGCCTCGGCGAACGTCCAGGTTGATGTCGCGCAGCACGTGAAATTCGCCGTACCACTTGTTGACACCACTCAAATTGACAGCAGCCTGCGTCACAGGGGGCTCGCGAATATCATCTTTTGTCTGCGTCAGCATCGGCGGAGCCCGCTATTGTGCATTTGGACCAGGATCATAGGAGTAGACGTCCTTCAAATAGGAGCGGGCCTCATCCATCGTCGAGCAAACCCGCTGAACGGTCTGCCAGTCAATAGGGTCCTTCGTTCCGCTTGATGTGCCAATGACCACCACATCTTTGTTCCTGAAGCTCAGGGAGATGAAGTCGACAGCAGCCAGCGCGGCCGAGCTGGAAAGCTCCTGCCAAAGACCCATGCGGGCGTACTTGGCTTGGGCGTTCAATGCTTCCTCATCAGTGACCCGCAATGCTGCGCCCTTGGACTTCGAAATTGCCCAGACACCCCGGTAGCTGCTCACGGTGCAGGCAATCGAAGCCAACCTGCTGTCCGCAGCGGGGACGGCCGCCATCGGCAGCCCGTTTTCCAGCGCAGTTGCCAGCGGAGCCAGTCCCGCAGGCTCGGCCGAGAATGCTTGGGGCAAATCACCCGCAAGGCCGAGCTCGACCAGCTCTTGAAACCCCTTCACGATCCCGAACAGCAACTCGGCGTAACCTGTCGGAACGACTACGGCTGCCGGCGCTCGCCCGAGCTGATCAAACAGCTCATATGCGATCGTCTTGTACCCTTCGGGCCCGAAAGAATGACCGGTATGGTAGCGTGTCGAATTGCTGGTTGGATGAAAGCCAAGCTCGGATACAAACTTGCCGAGTATCTCGAATTTGCAGTCTGCCCTGACCGGAACTGCATATGCCCCGTAAGCATTCAACGCAGCGAAATAGCTCTTACTGAATCGCTCCGGGACGAGTATGATGCAGGAGAGACCTGCCTTGGCTGCATAAGCCGCGGTTGAGATGCCATGGTTGCCAGTCGATGCAGCAACGATGCCGCGCGCGCCACAAATTTTGGCGGCGCTCACCACACACAGGTTCAGCCTGTCCTTATGACTGAAGGTCGGATTTCTACTCTCGTCCTTAAGGTAAACGTTGGCCTGACCGGCCTGGCCCGGAATTTCGATCAGAGGCGTTCCTCCCTCGCCAAGACTTAGCTCGTCGAGAACGGGAGGCAGCAAACTACGCCAGCGAAGCATTCCTCGGCCGGGCTCCGCCGAAAGGAAGCTTCGGTCTAGGCGAAAGTATTCAAACCCGATCTCCAGCGGATACTGATAGGAGGCGTCTGCGCTCTCGACGCCCCGCACCTTGGGCGGGAATAGCGGAAACGTGCTCCGATCGGGTCCCATTGAGACCTGAGCATTAGCGAGAGATTTTTCCAGGGCCATTGCCTCAACGTCGCTCCCGTTCACTGGTCGCCCGAAACGAGCGATGTTTCTGTTGTAGACATACTAGGTATACCTTAGTGAGCAGCGAACGACAAGCTGACATGTTGCGCTGGTTGTGAGCACGCAGTGAGCGCGGGCACCGGTCTGGTGCTCGGGGGGCGCCTGGGAATGCCTCTTGCGCGAACAGCCGGAAGGCTGATTGTCTTCTCTTCAGCTCGCCACATACACGCAGTTTTGCCGGATCTATTCCAGCGCCGCGTGCCCGCTGGCATAACTCCGCCTTCCGCAAGAACGCCAACGGAGGGGTCAACGCCGATGGTGTAGTACCAGCGCACAGCGAACGGATCTTTGCAAACATATTGACATACCGGGTATACTTTAATAGTTTGAGGTCCAACGCGGGAGAGATCGCGGCCGGCTTCTGGCCGACGCGACGCCGACGGAGCAACGGCCCCGGAAACTCTCAGGCAAAAGAACCGCTAAAACTTCGACTCTGAAAAGCAGGGCAACAGTCCTGCGCCGATGGTGAAAGTCGCCGTACGGATAAACGGCTGCGATGAAGCTCTCAGGCCAATGACAGAGGGGGTGCCAGATGACCCGCGCATCGCGGGCAGGAGCACCTATGACCGATTCTCACTGTGGCCGTATTGCCGTCATCGGCGCGGGGGTCACCGGAGTAACCACAGCCTATAATTTGCTCAAGCGGGGGTGCAAGGTAACGATCTTCGACCGGCAGCCTTATGCGGCGATGGAAACGTCCTTCGCCAATGGTGGCCAGCTTTCAGCCTCGAACGCCGAGGTTTGGAATAGTTGGGCGACAGTGCTCAAGGGTATCAAGTGGATGTTCACGCCCGGCGCGCCGCTTCTGGTCAACCCAAAGCCGTCGTGGCACAAGCTCTCCTGGATGACCCAGTTCGTCGCCTCGATCCCAAAATACGAAGAGAATACTGTTACAACGGTGCGATTAGCGATCGAGTCGCGCGACCACCTGAGGCGGATGGCCCGAGACGAGGACATCGACTTCGATTGCGAGAACCGTGGCATCTTGCACCTCTATCACAGCAAGGCGGAATTCGAAGCCGCTGCACGGGTTTCGGCGTTACTCGCCAAGGGAGGGCTCGAGCGGCATGCAGTGACACCTGAAGAGATCCGTTCGATAGAGCCGGCTCTGCGGGGGACATTCTATGGCGGTTTCTACACCGCTTCCGATTTCACGGGCGACATCCACAAGTTTACAACTGGTCTGGCCCGTGCCTGTGCTCGCCTCGGCGCGACCTTGAACTTCTCCACCGATGTGCTGTCGGTCGTGTTGGACGAAGGCAAGGGCGTGCGAGTGAATTGGAGATCGACCGAAAGCCAGGACCCTGATACCCAGGTGACGCGGTTCGACAGCATCGTTGTTTGCGGCGGGGTCGGCTCTCGCCGTATCGCCGCCAATCTTGGTGATCGGGTAAATGTCTATCCCGTGAAGGGATATTCAATCACCGTGCACCTTCCCGAGGGCTCGGATCAGCGGGCTGCGCCGTGGACAAGTCTGCTGGATGACCGCGCAAAGATCGTGACCAGCCGCCTTGGCTCCGCGCGCTTCCGCGTCGCCGGCACCGCGGAGTTCAACGGCATCAACAAGGATATAAGGGCGGCGCGCATTGAGCCATTGATTGAATGGTGCCGCACGCACTTCCCTGGCATGAGCACCCGAAACGTTGTGCCTTGGGCAGGCCTGCGGCCGATGATGCCGGACATGCTCCCGCACGTCATGAGAGGCCGCGATCCGCGCGTGTTTTACAACACCGGCCATGGACATCTTGGCTGGACGCTTTCGGCCGTGACAGCTGTTGCTGTTGCTGCTCTGGTCACAGCGCGGGGCAACGCCGGTTAGGGCTGCCGGCATTGCTGACGCGGCCCCGCTGCAAGGCGCAGTCGGTCGCCAAGGAGACCCTGATGAGCCGCAATGGTCCCGAATGGTCGGGAGGCCGCTGCAATCTCAATGCCAAGCCTCGGCGCGCCAGCTCATCTCTAGTGCTGGCTCGCCAATGGGGTCGCCAGCCGAGGTTTAACGTTGACGCATCCTCGTCTCGATCCGATACGGCACCACCCCCCGCTCGGCCGTGCCGACGTCCAGAGGCCGGCCAATCGGTGGCAGAGCGCGATGGCGGCAATCGGTGCGCTCGCACGCGCGGCAGCCCGGCCCGATCGGATCGGCAGCCTCGATGTCTTCCAGGTCGAGCCCTTTCGAGTAGACGACCTGGTTGGCATACGCGATCTCACAACCCAATCCGACCGCGACCGCGCGCGGGCGGCTTAGATAAGAGCCGCCGGACAGGCTCACCGTGCGTGCGAGGCACAGGTAGGTTGTCGCATCGGCCGTGGCAGCGAGTTGAACCAGAATGCGGCCGGGTTGAGAGAATGACTGATGCACGTTCCACAATGGGCAGGGGCCACCGAAGCGGGCGAATTGAAAGCGAGTTGCGCTGCTTCGCTTCAACACATTGCCTGCGATATCGATTTTCAGGAAGTAGAACGGGATTCCCGGTGAAGTTCTGCGCTGCAATGTGCTCAGTCGATGACACACCTGCTCGAAACTGGTTCCGAAACGTCTTTGCAGCCGCTCAATGTCGTATCGCGCCTCGCGCGCGTTGCTGAGAAAGGTCTCGTACGGCATCACCAGTGCGCCAGCAAAGTAGTTGGCGAGGGCGACGCGAGCAAGTGCGGCTGCCTCTTCGTTGCTCAGGCCGGCCTGTCGAACCTGGCGATCGATCGTATCTCGCTGCTCCAGCAATCCGATTACGTGTGCGACCCAGAACAAGCGACTTTCTGATGGTGCGTCCTTGGACAGAAACAGCGTTCGTGCATTGCGATCCAGCCTCCAGATCATTCCGCTGTCGAGTGCTTCCGGTGCGTGCTCGATCCTGATCCGGTAGGCATCACGCAGATACTTGAGAAGATCGTCCCCGTGGTTCTCCGGTCGGAAATGCTTCGCAGCGGCCAGTCTTTCCGCGGCACGATCCAGCACATCGAAGTGATTCCGCTTCGACTGCACCCAGTCGCGGACTTCGTCGTAGGGAAACCGGCTCGCGGCGCCGCCTCCCTCCTGTGCAATACTCGTCTGAAGTGCACGGTGTTCCTCCTCCAAGGCGAGATACGATCGGTAGAGATGGAGAAACCGACGGGCGACCTCGGGGGCAACGCGAACGGCCGCGCTCGATTCGTCGGCGGAAACCGCTGTTCCGAACAACGGATCGCTTGCGCTTTCGCGCAGCTCGCCCGCCATGCGCAGATCCTCGTCATCCGCGAAGTAGCCCGTTTCGAGATTGAACAACTGGGTCAGCGCCAGCAGCAGTCGTCGCGTAATCGGCCTTTGGTCCGCTTCGATCTGGCTGAGATAACCCGGTGAGATGCTGATTGCCTGGGCCAAGGCCGCTTGCGTCATGCCACGCTGCTCCCGCAGGCGCCGCAGCCGGTCCCCCGCGAAGATCTTGAGCTGCTTCATGGGTTTGCAGAATTTACAAAATGAGCGCGATGATCAGCTAGAACGTGCATGTTTGCCACTCCTCGACAGAAGCGCCGTTTGCTAAATTTGCATAAATTCAGCCGAGGTGCAAAGTATGAAGCAGCACGACGTTCATGTTCACCCTTCGCGCGCCAGCCTGCCGAGGACCGGTCAACTGGCCTGGAAGATCGCCGAAGTGGCAGCCGATCACGTTGCGGTGGAGCGCGCGGTCGTGGAAATGATCGGAAACCGGATTATCGACAATGCTGCGGTCGCGGCTGCATCGTTAAAGCGACGGCCAGTCGTGAGCGCGCGAGCGCAAGCTGTGGCGCATCGCTACGCGCCCGGTGCGACATTGTATGGGTTCTCCCCCGAGCATCGCGTTTCACCGGAATGGGCTGCCTGGGCTAATGGTGTGGCGGTTCGGGAACTCGACTTCCATGACACGTTCCTGGCCGCAGACTATTCTCATCCGGGCGACAACATTCCGCCGATTCTTGCAGTTGCGCAGCACTGCGGTCGCTCCGGCGCCGATCTCATTCGAGGCATCGCTGCCGCTTACGAGATCCACGTGGATCTCGTGAAGGGTATCTGTCTCCACGAACACAAAATCGATCACATTGCCCATCTCGGACCATCCGCGGCAGCCGGCATTGGCGCATTGCTCAACCTTTCACCTGAGACGATCTATCAAGCTGTCCAGCAGGCGCTTCATGTCACGACGACGACGAGGCAGTCCCGCAAGGGGGAGATATCGAGCTGGAAGGCGTACGCGCCGGCCTTCGCTGGCAAAATGGCGGTGGAGGCGGTGGACCGGGCGCTGCGTGGAGAAGGCGCGCCGTCCCCTGCATGGGAGGGGGAGGATGGTTTCATCGCTTGGCTGCTTGGCGGTCCACAGGCGAATTATCGCGTTCCTTTGCCGGAGCGCGGCGAGCCAAAACGAGCAATTCTCGACACCTATACGAAGGAGCACTCGGCCGAATATCAGAGCCAGGCGCTCATAGACCTCGCGCGTCGAATGGCACCGGCGATCGGCGACTTGGATCGTGTGCGAGAAATTGTCATTCACACCAGTCATCACACGCACTACGTGATCGGGACGGGGGCCAACGATCCACAGAAGACGGACCCGCATGCAAGCCGCGAGACACTTGATCATTCGATCATGTACATCTTCGCAGTCGCCCTCGAAGACCGCGCCTGGCATCACGAGAAATCATATGCGTCCGAACGGGCGGGCCGTCCAGAGACCGTCGCTCTTTGGCACAAGATCAAGACGGTCGAAGATCCCGAATGGACCCGCCGCTACCACAGCCATGACCCGCGGGAGAAGGCGTTCGGTGGGCGGGTGGTCGTCACCTTGGACAACGGTCGGGTGATCGAGGACGAACTCGCCGTGGCTGATGCTCATCCGCTCGGCGCCCGCCCCTTCGGCCGCTCCGACTACATTGGCAAATTCCGTACGCTCGCCGACGGCATCGTAAGTCCAACCGAGCAGACACGCTTCCTCGAGGCCGTCGACCGTGTGGAACAGCTCAGGGCCGGTGAACTCGAGTCCCTCAACTTCGTGGTTGATGCGAGCTTCCTGGGTAAATCGGAGGCCGCCGGCGTGTTTGATTGGAAAAGTGGTGGTCGCCAGGGCGCAGTAGGGATGCCCGTCTCAAGGAGATCGATATGACAGAGCTTACCTCAACACCCGAGCCGCGCGCGCCCAAGAAATCTGTGACGCTGTCGGGCATCATCGCAGGGAATACCGCGTTGTGCACCGTCGGGCGCAAAGGAGACGATCTGCATTATCGCGGCTACAGTATCGTCGATATTGCCGAAAACTGCGAGTTTGAGGAGATCGCCTATCTCCTTGTCCATGGTGTGCTCCCCTCGGTCCAAGAGCTCGCTGCCTATAAGGCCAGATTGAAATCCTTGCGCGGGCTTCCAATGGCGGTCCGATTGACACTCGAAGCGCTGCCTGCCTCGGCTCATCCAATGGATGTGATGCGATGCGGTGTCTCGGCGCTTGGCTGCGTCCTGCCCGAAGCTGCCGATCACGGAGTGGCTGCCGCATGCGATGTCGCCGATCGGCTTCTGGCTTCGCTGGGTTCAATGTTACTGTATTGGTATCATTACGCACACAACGGTCGTCGCATCGAAGTGCAGACCGATGACGATACGATCGGAGGGCATTTCCTGCGTCTGCTTCACGGCGTTCCGGCGCGGGGCAGTCACATCCGTGCAATGCACACATCCCTCATCCTTTACGCCGAGCATGAGTTCAACGCGTCCACATTTACCGCGCGTTCCATCGCGGGCACCGGCGCGGACATGCACTCCGCTATTGCAGGTGCGATCGGCGCGCTGCGCGGTCCCAAGCATGGCGGGGCCAACGAGGTTTCGTTCGACATTCAGAAGCGATATGGCGATCCCGACGAGGCAGAGCGTGACATTCGGCGTCGGGTGGAAGCCAAGGAGGTTATCATCGGCTTCGGACATCCGGTTTATACGATTGCCGATCCTCGCAACGAAGTCATCAAGCGGGTTGCGCGCCAGCTCAGCGAACAGGCGGGCTCAAGCCGAATGTTCGATATTGCCGAAAGGATCGAGGGCGTATTGGCCCAACGCAAGAGAATGTTCGCCAATCTTGATTGGTACAGCGCGGTTTCCTACCACCTGCTTGGCGTGCCGACCGCAATGTTCACTCCGATTTTTGTCATCGCACGCACGTCAGGCTGGGCCGCTCATGTCATCGAGCAGCGCGCAGACAACAAGATCATAAGGCCCTCTGCCAACTATATTGGACCGGAAAATCGCGCCTTCGTACCGATCCAGCAGAGGGATAGGTCCTCTGCGCCATGCGCGGCGTGAGGAGAGTGTCATGCCCTATTTGATCGCTGCTGATGTACCGCAGTCCTCCGCCGGGCAGCGCTTCCGTTCGCTGGTGCAGAGCGGCGGGATAGTCCAGCTTCCAGGAACGCACAATGGAATGGCGGCCCTTCAGGCAAAAGCGGCAGGTTTCAAGGGCCTGTACCTTTCGGGGGCGGCGATGAGCGCGTCCATGGGGCTGCCGGACCTCGGCATTATCACCGTGGATGACGTCGCATTCTTCATTCGCCAAATTGCGCGCGCGAGCGGGCTGCCCGTCGTCGTGGATGGGGACACCGGCTATGGAGAGGTGCTGAATGTCATGCACATGGTGCGCTGCTTTGAAGATGCAGGTGCAGGCGCGGTGCACATCGAGGACCAGATCCTTCCCAAGAAGTGCGGTCATTTGAATGACAAGAGACTCGCAAACGCTCGTGATATGGCAGCAAAGGTCGCCGCCGCCGCACGCGCACGACGCGATCTTTATTTGATCGCGCGCACGGACGCCGCCGCGAGCGAGGGCCTGGATGGAGCTGTCGCGCGAGCCAAGTTATATGTCGAAGCCGGCGCCGATGCGATCTTCCCAGAGGCGCTAACCAGCGGCGAGATGTTCAGGGAATTCGCACGGCGCATGGGAGAGGTGCCGCTACTCGCGAATATGACCGAGTTCGGGCGAACGCCGTTCTTCACCGCCTCCGAGTTTCAGGACATGGGCTATCGCATGGTGATATGGCCGGTTTCGTCATTGCGTATTGCGAACAAGGCTCAGGCTAATTTGTTTGCCGCCCTGAAAAGAGACGGCGGCGCTCACAACCTCGTCTCAGAGATGCAGACACGCGCCGAACTGTATGAGCTGATCGGGTTGAAGGAGTACGAGTCGCTGGATGCATCAATCGTGCAAACCATTGTTCCGGAAGCAAGTTGATCATCTTGCATGGCTGGAGGGCAATGTCGACGCCGTCCCATCAAATGCGCACGCAATGAAGAAGAGCGCCTGTGCGTGCGATCCGCCAGAAGCCGCGTGCAGATTTGGTTGTCGTCGAGCATATTGTTGGCGCCATAAGACGCCGCAAAGCTAAACAGTGGAGCCTTAAGGCGCCATGCTTCCGCGTAGCGAACTCAGGACCGCGCCACCGGCCGCGGTCCGCGAAGCCATAAAGCGTCTGGAAAACAAACCTCCGGACCGCGCGCCTGCGTCGGAACCTGAGCCATGCTGACCTTGCGGCTAGGCTGGGTGTTGACTGTCGTGTGATGCCGATGCCGAGCGCGGGAAGCTGAGCACAAGCGCCGGCGTGTATGTCGGCCTGCTGTGGGCGATGAACCCTACTTTCGTCGCTTGCCGACGTTGCCAACCCGAAGAACGGTGAGGAGGGGCACTGGCAAGTGAAGTGCCTCCGAAGCTACGCTTGAACGTTCAGAGTCAAAAAGCGAGACTGCAGCCCTTAAATGCCCCGCGTGACCAGTCGCTACAGTCGCCGCGACAGCATTGGACTGAACAGACTGCGGGAAGTCGTAATTCAAAAAAAGAGCCGCCGGCATTGAAAGCCAGCGGCTCAAGGTCAGGGAGAACGCCGCTGATCGCCGGCTAGCAAGCTCAGCATAAAGCGGCCTCCGCCAGTATAACCAATCGTAAGGAACAGATCTTTGGCGATGCTATCCGCCCTGGAGGGAAACCTGGTTTTTCATCCACATCGTGTCGTCGGTACGTCAGTTTTGTACATAACGAACAAGCACAGTTGCCAGCCGAGCCTACAGTTGATCTTCTTCGCTCGCTTGCTACAACCAACGTATTGTTGCGCCAATGAAGCGTCAGAGCTCCGCAAGCTCATCCAAGTTCGACTTGTGAAATTGGCGCGTAGGCGAGACGTTGCATGCACCATTCACTCCGTCTTGGGACGGGTTCCCGACGGGATGTTTATGGAGCAGGCAAGTCGGTCGAATGGAGATTGCACCACACCGAAAACGGTGATGCTAGGTTTGGCTGTCTCGACTTTGTAGAAGCGGCGTAACATCGGATACCCGTTTGGAACCGAAAACAATTCCGCAGCTTGTCCGGCAGCGGGGGCCGCATCGACGAGATGAGACGTATTGACAATATCAATCCCGTGTCGCCGTAGCGCATCAGCTATCAGCCGTTCACCGAACTCATCTACAATGTCGCCTGAGACATCCGATGAAAGATAAGTCGCATCGTACATGACGGTCACTTCATCGGCGAAGAATATCATTTTCCTGACGCAGAGCATTGCCTTCGCCGGCGGATTGAAGATCTCCATCGTCGGCTCGGATATTTTTTCCCTTGTAATCGATAGCAGACGGATGCTGGCTTCACCCCAAGTCGATATCCCAGCGTCCAGCGCTAGAACGAATCTTCTTTTCCGCTTAACAAACGTGCCCTTGCCTGCGACCGCCACCAACTCTCCCGAGACACGCAAATCCCGCAATGCTCGCTTGATGGTAATCGGGCTGACGCCGAATTCCTCGCAAAGCGCGGCTGTTGATGGAATCGATTCTCCCGGCGGATAGGTGCCGATCGTAATGCGCTTGAGGAGTTCCTCACGGACGCGCTCGTGCAAGACTGATGAAGTCCCCAGTTGCAGATTGTTCAAAGCTCTTCTCTTCTGTTCGAACCAGAACTGAACCCCAGTCGACACCAGTTGCACGTTAATAGCGCACAAACTGCCCATTTTGCAGCCTGTTTGACTATACAGTATACCTGGTATATGTCCAAAGCATTGGTGTCCTGGATCCTTTCACCGCTCGCCGAGTGCAATCCGGATCAAACTTGGAATTTATGATCTGCACGCGCGAGCTGCGCTGTCGCGTCAGCTTGGTTCACGGCCTGGCCTTTGCTTCCCAAACCGGCAGATCAAAGGGTGATTCTGATGCGACGGTGACCTGCATACCGGCAAACCGCGCCTTGCCACACTTCAATCGGAAACTTGCGAACCATAGCTCAGCAGCAATTGCGCGTTTCGCACGCGACGCGAGCGCATTTGTTGAAACGCGCGGTCCCCCTCGGAAGCTTTTGATTGTTCGCGGGGGTGCTTTGCTCAGCTCCAAGCTAGGCGTTACCGGCGATTTGGTGATGACGTTAGAGATCGTGACGCGCTCGTTGACGCGGACTCGCTGGAGCCGTGCTGTTGTGAGGCGATCGTGGATCTAGGCAGCCCAGCTGGATAGATTTGTCCGAAGCGTACAAGATTCACCGAAAAGGATTGTGACCTGGCAGCGAGACTACAAGAGCCACAGAATGTTAGGGGCCTGTATAACGAACGAGTCTTGCACGCTGACCTCGGGAATGAGTCAAATGACGGAGCATTGCTACTGGCGTTTTTCGCGTACGTTGCTGCGCGCGATGAACGACCGACACGTTCAGGATGTTGAGGCTTTCATTGACGATAACGTCGATTGGGCAATTTATGGTCAGTCGATATGTTTCCGTTTCTCGGTACGCGTCATGGCAAGAAAGCCGTGCTCGATGTGATCCATGAATTCGCACCTCCGGGTCCGTCGCTTTGATCGCGAGATGACCACCTTCGGTGCGCCTTTGTCTGGCGCCGCGAAATGCCGATACGCCGATTGCGTGTCGCGCAGCGCAATTCACCTACTTCAAGGACGGTCGACTCGTTAAAATGCACGTCCTCCTCGACACCTTCGATCTGGTCGAGCAAGCGCTCGGGCGCCCAGTTCGTCTTCTCAGAAAAATTGGCGGATGGTCCGATCACCAATCGCCTGCAACCAGCTGAAACACGGCCAATGGGTAGCGGACTTGCAATTGTTCGGCGGCGTCACCGCCAATGTCGGTCGGAAGCGTCTTCAAAGAGCATTGTCGAGACGATAGAGGGCGTAAGTCATGAAATGGGTAAATCTCGACGAAGCGTCCTTTGTCTGCGGCGCAACCAAATCGCATTTGAGGTGCTAGTCGAGCACCCCCGAACGTTCCCCCGCTATTCCACGGGCCAAGAAGTGATTACCTGGCGGGGCGCACTCGAAGAAGGCTGCGGCTAATCCAACCGACGATTGGCATCTCGTTGCCATAGTCGTAGACCTCAACCCTCACCCAGTCGCGCTTCGTTTCTAGCACCCTTACCAACTGATCCGGATAAACGATCCTCATCGTGCGCTCGTTTCCGTTCGGGCCAGATCTGAGTAAGGTTCGGCCGTGGAGATATCGAATGGAGCGATCCGCTTCGACTTCCTTTTTTGTGCGCTCCTGGTGGACCCGCAAGAGGGCAGCGATATCCTCTGATGTAGCGCCTTCCCGAGCAGATTTCGCGCTCTCCCGTGAAACAGCCAAACTTTCCCTGGAGATTTCAAGACTCTTTAGTGCGATCGGTATTCCCACCAACGCAATTACGCAACTCAGCACGCCGATCAAGTTTGCAATGCCTTGGCCCTTCAAGGAGTTTAAGGCCCCGGAAGCGCGAACGCTTTCGTCCACGCGCGCAAGCACTTCCGCCACGAGTTCATCTGATGGTTCGTCTGCGTCGAACGCGCGTATGCCGTCCAAAACTGCACTGAATACCGGCGCGTCGTTTCTGCCGCCTTGGTCATATCGCGCGAGCACATCGGCCACCGCGCCTCGACCCGCCAACCCGTCGACGCCCGCTGTCGCTGTCGCGTAGAACCCGGGTCGCAAAAGATTTATCGCTTCTGTGGCATTCTCAAGCCCGCCTACTTGACCGGCGCCTATCGACGATGCAGCAGCGAGGGTTGCGGCCGAAAGGCCAAGGTCGAACAATCGGTTCAGGTTTCGAGGCCACGCAGCGAAGTCCGGCGGCAGACTGAGAGAGGGACCTCTCGCGAACTCTGAGAGTTGCCGAAGCTGATTGACGACTGAAGCGGGGTCTCGCATGCGCAGACAGTCCGTCGCGGATGCTGGAATATGCTTTATTAACGGCGGCGAACTCGCGTGCAAAATTTGAGAGGTCTACTCCGCGAATTTGCTCGAGGGCGGCTTGAACGGCCGAGCCATGATTCTTTAGCTGATGATACGCAGCCTGAATCGCCGGACCCTTGCGCTGCAACTCTTCCCACGCGCCCTGAATGGTTGAGCCGTGCTCCTTTAGCTGATCGAACGCAGCTTGAATCGCCGGTCCCTGGCGTTGCCATTCTTGCCAGGCGCTTGCCCCATGAAGCGGGTCAAGGTTACTGCTGATCGCGGAAACCGCGCTGCCTGGCGGCTGGAATCCGCTAGCTCGTATAGCGGCCTTTTCCACTGCGTTCTTTACTTGATCTCGTCGAGCCGCTCGGTTAGCGCCACGCAAGCGCAGGTAGTTGAGCAGTCGGTCACTGCCGCCATTGTCGAATTCGGGTGTCGTTTCGGCTTCAGCACTCGTTCCCGCGAGGTTCAGTATGGCGACCGCAATTGTGTCCAATTCGGTATCTGTCAGGCAGCCGACGGCCTCAGCGCTCGGCCCTTCACCAGTTGCCAATCTGGTGAAATCGGTCAAGAGCATCCGAACAAAAGCTCTTCCGTCGGCCCAAGGCCTGCTTTGGTCCTCGCTATCAAACCAATCGTAGAATGCGGCTGTTCGAGCACTGACGAGAATCGGTCCGAGAGATGGGGCATGTACCTGGTAGGGCGCGTCGAACTGACTGAGGTCCATCTGGTTCACTGCCAAGTTGGTCGATCAATAAAGTATTGTACGATAGCCTGAAGGTCGTGTTCCAAGTCCGTCTGGCGCAGGTGCTGTGGATCGCGTTATTTTCGGCGGCTAGGTGCCGCTTCGAAGCGGCACCACTTTCTATCGGAGGGTTTTAGCGAGAATTGCCGTGATCGCAGCTTCTACTTTATCGGCAGTCAGTTCGCTCAGCTTCATTTTTGCCACAGTTCCCGATCGTCCGCCTCGGTCAGGGCGTGACCGCCGGGCACGCCATTCCCACGGTGTGGATGCCGGGCCGACGGGCCGATTTCGACATGTCGGGAAGATAAGTATCCCGAGCCGGTTTGACGAATCGAACTGGCGATGCTTCGATTGAAGCTGCCTATTCGTGCTACCGCCGAATCAGGCGACGACGGCCCCGGTACCGGCCCCCCACGGCCTCCAGAGGTGCTGGGGCCTTCGTTTTCTTGCCCCATAGAGTGAAGTCACTTCCAGCTTGCGAGATCTTGTGCTGCGCGCATTGTCTCCGGCATCCTCTGGGTTGAAACCAAGTCGGGGATATCGCCGTAGAAAGCATCGCGTCGTGCTGATATGAAACGCTTACCGCCGCCAGCTGAGGGGCCCCTTTCCGGATGTCACAAAGCTGTAAAGTAGCTTTGCCATACGCTTTGGTGTAGCTGCCGCCTACTTCGGTTAAGAGGCATTTCAAGTGGCTAAGGGGCCGTCGATTGGTGCGACCGGCGGCCCCACTACTTCAGGACCCGCGAGAACTCCGGCTGCACCGTTAGGCGGTATGCAATGAACTTGTCGCCGCTGAAGCGTTCAAGTGGGGTATCGCAAACAGGGCAGCGATATTCACCCTTGGTCCCGGGCTTAGATATCAGTTCGATGCGCCGGAATCCGGCACCGCAGCTAGGGCACGTCACGTCGCTTTTCCGCATCAGATCACCCCGGCAGAACTCCTCGGAGGTGGTGCCGCGCGGAATGCACTGGCCCCGATGCGGCGCTCTTCCCCGAAGACCTTGAGTTTGAGATTCTACAACCGAATTGAAGATTTCAAATAGGAGTACGGCCCACCGAGATTGTTCGTTTCGTACATTATGCCTGGTTATCTGCGCTCGAAATGACCTGATCGACCAGCCCATCCGGCAGGGTGCTGATTGACATTCACGCAATCTCTGCGAGAGTTAGACTGCTTCATCAAAATCTGTGAGTGCCTCTTAGGGTCTGTGAGCATTTCCAATCTTCATTGGTTCTACCAACAATTTTGAGGGAGTTAGTTATGATGCGAGTGACGACGAGGTTGGCGATCCTCGCCTGGGGTGCAGTTTTCAGCTGTTCGAACATAAGCGGCGCGCTCGCTTGGGGCGACGAAGGCCATGAGGTGGTAGCTCTGGTGGCGCAGTCCTTTCTCGATGGGGATGTGCGCAAACGCGTGAATGCCCTTCTGGCCGCCGATACCGATCCGCTCACCGCCCATGACATTGCGTCGGCAGCAACATGGGCGGACAAGTACCGGGATGCGAATGTGAACAATTCACGCGAGCGGACGCGGCAGTGGCACTTTGTCGATATTGAGATCACCGCTCCGAATTTCGACGAAGCCTGTTTCAATCATCCGCCCGTGCCGAATAGCACGCCCGCTTCTGATGGAACGGAGACCGATTGCGTGGTCGACAAGATTCAGCAGTTTGCGGCGGAGCTCGCCAATCCCGCGACAGATATCGAGGAGCAGGTCGCCGCGCTCAAATTCTTGCTTCACTTCGTCGGCGACGTGCACCAGCCGCTGCACAGCTCTGACGACCACGATCGCGGCGGCAACGCCAAGCGGGTTTCGGCAACCGGACTTAGCGCCGGCAATCTTCACCATTTCTGGGACACCGAGTTTGTAGACCAGCTGGGCCCCGATTCTCGAACCATCGCCTCCGATCTCATCGGCCACATCACGAAGGAACAGCAAACGCTGTGGCAAGCGGGAAAACCTGATGACTGGGCCAAGGAAGCATCTGCTCTGTCAAAGGATGACGCGTATGGCCAGCTTCCGGCTCCTAACGCGCATGGAAGCTTTCGGTTGACAGAGGACTACGTGACGACGGCAACAAATGACGTTGCAATTCAGCTGAGCAGGGCGGGCGTACGGTTGGCGATGATCCTGAACCAGGCACTGCGAAAACCATAGAAGCGCCTACCGATGGGCGACCACTTGCGTGAACAGCCGACCTAAGTGATGACCTTGTCCAGGAAATCTTTCTAGCTTGTGCCCAGTGTCCTGAATCCCGCATCCCGATTGGGGTTTATCCAGAGCTGCGCTCCGCGCCCGATCGTACGAGGATGGGCGGTCGTCACTAAAATTGCCGGGCACGATTTCCGGGCGGGTCATGCGCATTGAGTTCTGCTGCATCGCAGTCAGTGACCTGCTGCTGCTACATCACCATGTCGTCGATGAGCCCGAAGCGGCGCGGACAAAGATTAGGCGAGCTAATCGCGTAGGCACTTCACCTCGAGGTCCGTAGTCGGTCGTTGATTGCATCGCCTAGGTCAGAGGATGGCTGCGCCGCCCCTTGGAACGCGAGTATGCGAGCGGTCCCTGCTTCACACGCAAGCCGATCGGTGGCCTTGTGCGCGTCCGCCGCACGCTCACGCCTTGGCCCGGACGCCTCCTTAGATGCTTTCTCGCGATCTGCTGCTCATGGCGTCATGAGCTTGGTGCGTGCCGGCTGGCAAAATCGTCAATTCGTTGAGGATTGAGTACGCAGCTGACTACCGTACCACCGGGTGTGCAGTTTCCGAACGTGTCATCGAAACATCCGCCCGTTGTGGCTCAGCGGGTTCGCGGACGAACGCGAACGGGCGGAGTAATTCTGGCTCGGGCTTGGCTGTAGACTTCAGCGACGCTCGCCATGGTCACGGTAATGGCGAGGCCGAATGGAACCAACTCGTCAATCGCGGCACCGCGATCAGGCTCACGCTGAACAACAAACTCGACTGCAGAATTTCCGACTAAGGCGGGCGCTTTGTTCCCCTCCCATCTTCGAGACATTATGGTGCCGCGACTTGCCTGATTGGTATCGGGCTGTGATTTCGCAGGTAATACCCGAAATTGGTTGATATCTTCGGACGTAGATAACGACAGCCTCACAGAACGATATGATTGCCTTCCGGGCTGTACAGGGGTGAACCAAGCAAGGGTCGCGCTTACAGAGTGCGGAAGAGCCTGTCCGCTCATGCAAGCTGGCAACGGAACGACGATGGAGCGCCGGGTCTCTGGGGCAAGCGATCCGACAGCCCAGAACGTCGCTCTATCGGAAGCGCAATAAATGGCATCGTCCGAGTTTACGATACCATAGCCTAAGAACCGGCGGATATTATCTCGCTGTCGAACATGCTGCTTAGGATTGGATGGGCCAAGCACGCTTTTTATGAGGTCTGCACTATCCATTGGCCAGGCTGCAGTATGAACGAGCAAGGCTTTGAGGATGACTGCCCGTTGATGATGAGATAGCGCAAGAAATTGTTCGCCGTATTCTGTTTCCAGTGCGTCATGAATTCGGTGTGCGGTTCGAGAAGCCAGCGCTGCGGCAGCACTTGTGCCGCTGGTATAATGCTCCATGCTAGCGGCCCCGGCTCGCGGCGGTGCTGCCACTTTGAGGCCATGTGGTCGAGCCGGTCCTGCCGGTCGGACACTTAGTCCTGCTCCACTAGCTACCATGGTCAAATGCTCACGAGAGCCCGGCATCAGAATGTCAGGCTTAACGCTGTTCGCGAACCCCGGACCTAAGCTGCTAGATGGATTGGCAGTTACCATCGGGTGGTACGGGTCGACGCGGCCTCGTGCGGCCCGGCGTTGCGCGTCGCTAACGGCATCGATGTTCGCTGCGCCAACGGTGATTCCATTGACCGTTTCGGAAGGTGAGAGTAGCCGCCGCGATGCAACGAACTGAGATAGCGCCTCAAGGGTGAGTTTTGCGCGATCGGGCTGTGACGTGGCTTCGTAATTGGCCATCGTGGCAATCGAAGCGATATCGAACTGCTGCGTATGGTTGCCGGCGCTCACGCAGAATAAAATCCCGTAGCTGTGCGACAGTCTGTCGATAAGTCGCGCCCATGGCGAAAGGCGGCCCTGAAATGGCTTTCGTACATTTCCGAGCGAGAGGTTCACTATCAGGACGGACGGAGCAGTTGGGTCGACGTCTCGACGCATTGCCGTTACGGCCTGATAGATCAAATCAACGACTAGCCGATCCTGAGGAAACTGATCGGCTTCACCGAGCACCGGCACGCAATGAACACGGCGTCCCAAGGGTGTTTCAACGACGTTCCGGTCGCCATGCACAACTAGCGAAGACATTGCTGTGCCATGAGTTCTTTCTTCCACGACCGCAAGCGGTTCAAGATTGAACTGGTCGTCGACACTCAGTCGGCCGCGAAGCAGCGGATGCTCTGAGACAGGAACCCCGTCCAAGATAGCTAGGATTGGCTCTCCGTTACCAGGTGGCGGCGGAATGCTGGCTGCTTGTTCGACAGCGTCATCTACTTGGACTGGCAGCGCGACGCTCTGTGGCCGAATATGCATCACCGCATCCAGGCCACTCATTCCGGTTGGAGAGCGCTCCGCAATCTGTCGGATCGCCGCCACTGGTAGACGCGCAAGAATCGCATGATAAGCGATGTCGGGGATGCGGCACCTTGAAACAAGGACACCGCCTGCCGCAGCAATCTCGCCGAGTACAGCCCGTTCAGTGCTTGCGGCCAACTCTTCTGACGCGCGGAAAACCAACTCAATCTCGATGACGAGAGATTGATCATCTCTCATCAATTCGATCTCATCGGCTAGAATTTCGCGATCGCCCTCTTGGACACGATCGCTCGGTCCCCAAACTCTGATTTCTCGAAGGGTTGCAAAAACATCGCGCCACGGAGCAAATCCGGTTCCAAGCTCCTGTCCAGTGGTCCATCGCTTCCAAAGAGAGAGGATGTTGTGTAACGCCGCTGTATCAGGCACGAGCAGATACGCTTCCGGAGACTTGTCTTTTTCGTCGCCCTCAAGCTCTTCTTCGTCAATCAGTTCGAGGCCAGGCACCCTTCGAATTGCGGTCGCAAAGTTTGCGATGGCGCCTCGAACCTCGAATACCAATAGTCGTTCCGGTGCTAACGCGGATGGATCGGTACGCAGTGTCAATCCAGATGGGTCTCTGGCTAATACCTGCTCCAGCCGCCGAAAATGGCGACCGAACGCAGCGTTCTGAGCGGTCGGAGAATAGTGGGCGGGCCTAGGGATGTTCTGTTGTCTGCCTGTCGGCCTTGCTTCCTGGTTGCCCGGCTGTAGCCGCAGCAGCGGCTTCGTTGGATCGCCCACCATAAATGTTCTCTGGCTTTACCCGTGATGACCAATTTTCGAATTCGGAAGAAAGCGCAGAGTTTATCGAGACCTCCCCCAAACCCAAGATTTGCCGGCGCCTGACATTCTGGAGGAAGTCCAGAACCTCGGCGTATGAGGTCGCTTCAATTTTTTGCGCGAGTTCGTTTGCTGTCAGCATTGGCTGCTCCGGCCAGCCGGCAACGACGCGTTCAATAAAGCGAGCGATTTCCGCTATTTGCGGCGCTGGGAATGAGAGTTTCAACTGAAAGCGACGCCAGACGGCCCGATCAAGCAATTCAGCATGATTGGTTGCCGCGATCGTAACGACGTAGCTTGGAAGCTTATCAATCTGCATCAACAAGAACGAAACGACGCGCTTGATTTCCCCGGTCTCATGATCATCCCCGCGTTCTTTGCCAATCGCATCGAACTCATCGAAAAATAGGACGCATGGTTGAGTGCGCGCGTAGTCGAAGAGCGCGCGAAGGCGCGCGTTCGTTTCGCCCAAATAGCTCCCGACCAGTGCGTCGTAGCGAACGACAAAGAACGGTAAGGCGAGGCCTTCAGCAATCGCTTCCGCAAAGGAGGTCTTGCCGTTTCCGGGGGGGCCAGATAGCAGAATTCGATGCCGCGGCTCGTATCCATTGGCTCGAAGTACGTCCGCACGAACGTGTTCTTCGATCAATTGAAGTCCTTCGGCTCTCGCCGGAAGCGGCAATACCAAGTCGCCAATGGTAATGCGCGCCGTGACTTCCAAAATCGTATCGCGGCCGCTTGCGTGAGCGGATCGCTGAGATGTGACCAAACTTGGTGGCGTGACCGCGACCGCCTGCAACGCCCGTTCGAGCCTGTCCGCGACCGCGTGATGGCTCTTGGCGCGTTCATCGGCCACAAGCGCTTCCACCGTTGAGCGCAGCATGGGCCTGTCACCGGCGGCGCCGGCTCGCACAAGTGAGATGAGAAGGTCGCTCTTGGCCATAATCGACAACCTATACGGATATTCTCGTGTCGCGACACTGCTACGAAAGGCGCTTCCCTGTGAACAACACGGCGCCGACCAGCGTTCCGATTAAGTTGGTTCGGCCGCAAAGCACCCCTGATCATCTTAAACCCGGATTAAGATATTGAAAATGGCCGGAAAAAATGCCCCCGACCACCCGTTTTCCGCTGTCTAGGATCAAAAGCTTGAGGCGGGCGGGGCGCCCGGCTACCCCGGCCCTCGGTTCGGAACCTCATTGTCAAAGCTAAGCGGCACTTCCTGCTTGATTTGAGGGGCGCAGCGGCAACGCAATTAGGGGTTCTGGTTTGGAATGAAGGACCGCCGCCGGTGGGCAGGCCGGGCCTCATTCGGAAGCCGAGGTTGAACAAATGCCAGGCCGGACAGGCGTCCTGGTCTTTCACGCTTGGGCTCTGGCGGCCCTGACAAAGGGACTAAAAAGGAAAAACAGTCGGTCCTTTAGGATCAGGGGTTGATCGACGGGCCCCATTTGACCAGCAGCCAGAAGCACCTGCCGGCGCCCTGGCTGACTTTCGGCAGTCAGGCTCAGGCAGCGATCCGGACAATCCGAAACCGGGGAGCCTTTTCCGGGGTGTAAGCTATCAAAACGGCCCAGCGCTACCAGTCCAGCGCAAGTCCTTGATTTCCCGGACCTGGCGAATCGAAGTTTCGACACGAGCCATGTCTTTAAGGGCGCTCAATCAATTGGGATCAACTGCGGCCGCCGTAAGGCGCAGAGGCTCTTTTTCGTATTCAGCGGACCCAAGGTCGCGCACGCGGTGCTCAGTAGCTGCAGCCGACATTGAGATGACCACCGCGGAGGTTGGATCCCGGAGCCGTCTCCGGCATTCCGAATCCGGTTACGATTTCGCGCAGGTTGCGGGCAATCGAGCCCTCGGTCTAACTAGTGTTTCCGTTGGCGCAGGTGCGGCATCCTCAGAAAGCGCTCGACGTCGGCATCGTCCGGCTTGCCCCGGATGCTATGGCAATAGTAGCAATCCGGCTTCGGCTTCCCGGTCGTCAGTTTGGGAACGTGGCCGTAATAGTTGATCAGTCGCTGCGGCGGCCTCATGCCCGTGACCGCGCACATGAACTCGCCAGCCGCCAGGGCCGCGACGACTCCGTTGATCGGGGAAACCGAAGGGCCCGCTTCCCGCAGAGCATCCTGAGGAATCCCGTAGATTGCGGCTCGACCCGCCTTCTCCGATTCAGTGCTTAGGTAATCCTGGACGTCCCGCGCCTCGAGGGCGTCAAGACAGTGCAGGCAGCCTCCGCCGTCCCAAGCGACGCATATGCGCCCGCCGTACACGCCGGGCTCCGGCACGTCCGAAGCGAGATCAACATAAGGTTTGGCATAGGCCGCGCACAGCTCGTTGAGAATCGAGCGGGGCCCGTCTTCATCGAAGCAGCCGAATACCCAATCTGCCTGCTTCACCGCCGCGAATGCTTCTTCGCTCACGAGGCTCGCTTGCACAGGCGTCACGGCGACCCTCGGGTCGATCTCGCGCACGAGGCGCGCTGCAATCGTTACCTTCGGGCTACCGGGGACTGGATCATCATGCTTTGCTCCCACAAAGCGGTTGCGATTCGTTTCGTCCAGCTCTTCGTCGTCGACGGGCGTCATGCTTCCGATGCCGAGCAGGGCAAGGTGCTGGACTAAGGGGCTGCCAAGCCCGCCAACGCCGATGATCGTCACATTCGTCTTACGGAGCTTGCGCTGACCTTCCTCGCCGAAGAGCCGGATATTGCGGTCGTAGCGCTTAGGCAGTTCACTCACCCCAGCCTCCCAACGAAAAATTAGTGGGCCGCAAGATGCGATCCCCCGCCAGAATTCCATCCAACGGGCGCGGGACATTTGGGCCATCGAGCCACAGCAGGGCATCGAATCCCGATGCGGCGACCACAACGGCGAGATAGGGCCGCTTCTTAAGACGCCACCACATGTGCGGGACGGTTTCCTTGAGGCCTAGACGATCG
Organism: Bradyrhizobium sp. B124; assembly: GCF_038967635.1. NCBI lineage: Bacteria > Pseudomonadati > Pseudomonadota > Alphaproteobacteria > Hyphomicrobiales > Nitrobacteraceae > Bradyrhizobium > Bradyrhizobium sp. B124. Next base: position 7,741,206 of record NZ_CP152413.1, read on the forward strand.
GCATAGGAAAAGCCTGCTGGCCAGGGACCGGGATGGGAATGAAGCTCAATAAGCGAAGCATCCAGATCATGCGCTCTCTTGATCAGGGCCGCGCGCGTCGCGTCGGTCATTTCCAGATAGTCGTCCTTCTGGACGACGAAATCGCCGGGACCGAGCTTTTTCATTTCCGCGACCTCGAAGACCATTTGCGCGTCGCCTTGGCGGGCGCGGGCAAACAGGAAGGCCGCCTGCTCCTGCTCGTTGTCCTGCGGGAGAAGATGGGCCAAGAGCTCATCGTGCATGCCGCCTTGTACCTCCAGGAATGCTTTCATGCCCCCTCCTTAAAACGCACCACGAAGCTGCGGACCCAGGCAAGCAGGTTCGATCCCTTGCCGACCTCACCGCTTGCGGCCCAATTGTCGACCGACCAGGAAAAATGCAGCCACTCCCCGGAGAAGGGCGGCGCGGCGGGCGGCGCTCCGGTGTTGTTCGGCGCGGTCCCGTCGAAGTTCAGTCCGGCGGGCGTGAGAAATCCATAGGGAGCGTCGCCGGGATAATTGCCTTTGACCAAGAAGCAAACGGGCAACTCGCCGATCGCCGTATCGCCGATACGCCACCCATCAGGCAGCGCATAATGGGGAATCCTGAACCAGTCTTCCCCATTTGCCTCGGCATGCTCGGCGCCGGAAAAGTGGCGAAGGAGCAATGCCAGTTCGTCCTTGATGCGGGCACGCATCAGCCGCGCTTCCAGCGGTGCTTTTTGCCGAAACCGTGACCCGGCTTGATCTCGATCACCTCGTTCGGCGCGAGCGTGCGCTCCACGTTGTGCTGATCGACTTCGATCACGCCCTGCGAGATGTCCCAGCCGCCCAGTTCGGCAATCTGCTCGGTCGTGATCGTGTCCTGGTCCCAGGGGAAGTCGTCCCCCTCGATGTTCAGGATGTATTTTGGCTTCTCGCCCGCCTTCGCTTCTGTCTGACTCATCGTTCCGTTCTCCATGTTCATTTCCGGCTGAGAGCTCGATAACGGATCGGGACTGTCCGCCAACGTTAGCTTATATAGCTAACACATTCGGCAAAAAAATCAAAGTGTCTGCTGGGCGCTTTTGCCACCCGGGAACATGTCGCTGAGCCGGATGCGAGCGACGGCCGGATTTACATCAAAAATTTCAGCCATTTCACGGGCGGCGCGCTCCCGTTGATCTTCCTTCAGCGCGGGGAGGCCGAGACCCCCGACCTGTTCGCAAAACGGGGCGGCGGCCTTCATCACGAGGCCGCCGGGCATCAGAAGCCCGCCGATCGCACGATTCGCCTGGAATTCCCACCAGCGCCCGTCATAGCGCGCTTTATGCGGCGTGCCGTGGACGTCGCGGCACAGAATCTCGGGCCTGTCATGGCCGTCATCGAACAGCTTGCCCGGCTTTTCCCCGAGAGCGAACAGATGGGTGTGGAGGAGGCCGTGTCCGGCTTCGTGGGCGAGGGTGGTGCGGATGCGCCGCTCTGAAACACTGCCGCCCTCGTCGTCCAGCGCCGTCGTGATGACGATCGCGGTGACGCCGGCGGCGCCAAACGCGGTGTAGCCAAGCACGCCGTCCGGAAGCGCTTCGTAATGCGGAGAGACCTTGAAGTGTTTTTCGACGAACCGGTCGATTCGGATCGCTTCAGGGGAGTCGGGCATCAACCCGGCGGCCTTCAGCGCATTGCCACAAATGCGGTCGATTTCGGACGGCTTGTAAAAAGGCTGGCTCGTAAAAGGGCCGCGATTTGTCCGGTAGGTCCTCACTTCTTCGATCCCCCCTTCGGAGCCGACTTGCCGTCTTTGACGAAGCGGAGAATTTCCTCAGGAGTCGGTTTCTTTTCAAGGAGGGTCCTAAACGCAAAGGCGTAGCTTGGGTCCCGCTCCGTCATGCGCTTAAGTTCATCGAGCGGAGCGCGCGGGTCGTGCTGCCTCAATTCGGCAGCGTCCAGCTTCAGTAGCTTCGCCATCTGCTCCAGCATCGGGTCGGACGGAAAGCGCCGCCCGTGCTCGACATCGGAGATGAACGGGGGCGAACAGTCGAGTTTTTTTGCGAATTCGCGAAGGGAGAGATCGAACTCTTCCCGACGCTCACGGATCTTTTGGCCAAGTGTTTTCACGGCTGTAAGCATACTCAGCGAACGCTCCAGCCGTCAAGGAATGTCGGGAATGCCCGGCCGCAAGCGACCTCCTCACGCAAGGCCGGCAGGACAACTTGCAGCTGTTTTCTTTTTCGTTTGTTTTTGGGGCCTACGGCCTCCCTGCCGTCAAGGCTAAGCCCCGCGGGCGGAAAAACGACGGCCGTGTCGTCGCTGCGCGCCAGCCCCCACTCGTTGGCGCGGGCCTCGTCCGGTTGCATCGCAACCGCTTTTGAGACTAGGAGAAAAGCGAATGAAAGTAGATGTTTAAGCGCATCGCCAGCCGCATCGTGGCTGAACTCGAGCAGGGTGTCAGGCCTTGGCCCAAGCCGTGGAATGCAGAGCACGCACAGGACGAATCACGCGGCCCCTGCGGTTTAACGGCCCCGCCGTGGCACATCGCCGCTATGCGCAATCGTGACCTTATCTCAGGCACCTTCTTGGCACTGACCGCGGTCGGCCTCGTTCTTCTCTGTTCGAGCTTGCTCGCCTTCGCCTTTACCTAAAGCGGGTACGCTGTGCTGTCTTTAGACCGATGTGGAAGGCATCTGCAGCTGCGCGCGTCAAGCCGCAATTGCGGATGCCTCACGCAGATAGCGCTTGCCGCAGTTGTTGCGTCCCTGGTCCGCCACCCTTGAGCCAACCTCCGGCCAAACTGGGTGCCACGGGGAAGGCAGCGCTTTGCTAGGCCGATGCGCAGGATAGGCCTGCGAAGTCACCCCTTGTAGCCCCCTTGAGGCTCGGGCTTGGCGGACGGAACGGAAAAAGCTCCGTTCATGAACGGCGTATTGTGTCCCGAGTACAGGCCAGGTGTAAGGAACATCCGGGCTTGCAGCTCCTGTGTCCCGAGACCGAATACGACGGGCCGACCCCCGCGGCCTTCGAACTATGTCGGCGGCAAGGTAACTTGCGCACCGGGACGATGCATCCGCGGACGAGCGGAGCGTTGTCCCTTTAGAAGAATTGCACCTACCGCAACCCGGCCCTCGTGCCGGGTTTTTTCATGTCCGGATGTAGGGGCCCGCTACAAGCCAGCGAGTCCCCCGAAGCCCTCAAATTCAGATCGAGGCCCCGGTCGCATGACCGGCGCGTCTTCGAACGTGCGCGTTTGCGTCTCTCCCTTCTCACCGATGAAAGGACTAAAACGCGTGAACGGTTACATCTGGATTGATGCCTACAATCGCATTCGGGACGGTAAATTCAGGAGGTGTGCGGGCATTGGTGACGCTTGCCGCGCTCCGCGGATCAACGGCAGCGAAAGCAGCCTGACCGATGGGCCGGCACGAACGAGAGGCCGCCGCTACCGGGTTGAGATCGGTGCGGCGGCTCTTTTACGTTCGGGCGTGATACGCAACCCGCGCCGACACTCTCGCGGCAACAGATGAACAAGCCGTTAGCCCGTAGGATCACGGAACGCTCTTCCATACATGCCGCGCGTTGGCTAGCATCCACAACCATGGCGACAGAGTTGGAACGGATAGCAGCACAGCCGGCGATCCTGCCGCGCCTTCGTCGCGTGCAGGCTTGGCGCCGGGCTCGGCTCCAGCGCCTACTAGCTGATCCTGAAATCGATCACAGCAAGCGCATCAAGGCCGCGCAGCACTACACCGCGGTCGCCATGCGCGCGGACGCCATTCTGCGAGGCCTGATCGAGCGCTAGCGTTTTCGGGTTGTGTCAGCTACCGATGTCACTGCTGCTGAGGGCGCCCGGTGACGCTATGAAGAAGTATCCTCGTGCCGAATAGCGAAAGCTTTTGAGCCGCTAATCTTGGAAGCGCCTACGCGTCTTCGTACTCGTTGGCACGTTGGCCGAAGCGCGGGATCTCCATGCCCGCCGTCCTGCACAGGCCGACCAAGGCTCTCATGTCACCTCTGACCGCTCGTGTCGCGTGTTCAATTTCCTTCAAGAAGCACTCGCTCTCATAGTCGAAGTCGGTGATATATCTCTGTGCTGCGCGAACAAGTTCTTGAACGCTGTATCCAGCCCAGCCTTCGAAGAAGGTGCGCGCGTACCCGATCCGGCGCACGGCCTCACGTTCGCTCTCGGTGAAGGTGTAACTCGCTTCTCGTTGCAACAGCTTGCGAAGCCAGCGGCGCTGGTCTTCATATCCGCGCCAACCATCCGCCTCAGCAAGTATTGTCTCAATTTCCTCGCGAAGCTGTGTAGCCTCACGCAGTGCTTTCGTTGTGTGCTTCATCTGCGCCTCTTGTGACAGGGGACGCGACGCAACTCGAACTATGGGAATGCCAGTGAATTTATGTGATTCTCAGAGAGCGGCGAAGCTCGCGCTCGTCGAAAACGTGTGCACCGAGAAGCAACTGGGGATGCAAGCGGTGTTTCGACTAATCGGCGAAGTTTTCCACAAAACTACGGTCTGGCATTTCCTGAAACAATTTCGGTTTTTCTATTTTTCGGAGTTCTGGGCTTTTGTCTCGGCGAGGGCGCAGACGCTAGGGCGCCAGACTTTTCGCCGAACCCCCTCGATCCGGGCCCTAACCCGTAAGTCATTTCCAACGACTAATTCAGTACGAAACGTACGGCAGTTCTTTTTGCGAGCCGACCTGGCAGAGCTGCGCAGGTTCAACAGGCGCAGTCCCCGTTGTAATCTCGTTACAGACTGCTCTCAACTAAGAGATGCTTTGACTGATAATACACTTTAAAAAAAGAGTGAGTCTTTGCGGACGCATTTCCGAAAACACTTTGGCACCGATGATTATTGTTGAGGTGGATTGAGGACAATTCAAAATGGTCGATCCCAAAACCGCTGCCCTCTTGCGGGTGGTTCTCGATGAGGTGTGCGAAACGGTGTCGCACTACGAAACCGCTGCCCGAACGCGCGTAGCTTCCAAGCTACTTGAGGCGGCGGCCAACGGAGAGACCTCGATCGATGTTCTGAGGGCAGTTGGTCGAGCGGCCTTGAGCGGTGCGCCTCGACAGGGCAGGAGCCCCGGTACGTAGGGAATGGGTAGAACCTTGGCACTTATCAAATCGCGCACGATCGCTGCGGACGAGGCGGCAACCTGAGACATCAGCGCTCACCGATTTACCAACGCGCGCGTCAAATTGCCGGCGGAGTCGCTCGACGCGAGTGGCGTGAACGACGGCGCCGCTCGGAATGAGTACGGGCGAACGGTGGGGGAATGCGCAAGGGCGCTCGGATCACTCTTGCCGAGTTTGCAGATCGCCGTCGTATTTTCTCGCCCGCTACGGGGGCGCCAAGATGCGGCTTCGTTGAGGAGCGATGTTGCGGCGCAATGCGGCTTCTAACGCGAAGAGAAAGCCGGCTCGATTCCAAGAGGAATTTCGCATCTTCACGTCTTTGTGATGCATTGCGGTGTAATATTACCTAGAACGGCGGGAAACGATGTGCAGATACCACCTGCACGGGTTGAAATTTTCCGCGGAGGAGTACTTAACACGAGTTGAGCGTTATCGCCCGACGCGGTTGGCAGGCTTAGGTCTGCAGCCAATTCAAAGCCCGCGCGTTGCGCGGGCTTTGTATTTTGGTACGCCGCCAGTCGGCAACCAGCAATTCAGCAAGTTTCCCAGAACTGATATAATCTATAGTTGTGTGTCCTTGACACCTGCACGCATGTAGCTACATTGCCGCGCGTTGGGCGTTACCGCCCGACCAGGCTGGCAGACTTCGGTCTGCGGCCAATTCAAAGCCCGCGCATTGCGCGGGCTTTGTATTTTCCAGGAAGTCTCTCTGGCATCTTTACCGCTTTCCACAAGCCTGACTAATCTAGGGTTGTGATGGCTTGACACCTGCACTTCTAAGAATAATTTGGAGTGGTTGAGCGTTATCGCCCGACGCGGCTGGCAGACTTCGGTCTGCGGCCAATTCGAAGCCCGCGCACTGCGCGGGCTTTGTACTATGTGCTGCTTGTTCTGATCCGCTTTGATTGAGATGCTAGATGTATTTTTGTTTCGTTGATGAGTTTGGAGACTTCTCTGCGTCGTTTGACGATAAGGGCAAGGAGCAGAGTTCTCATGAGAGTTGGCGCCCGGTTTGCGGTTATGGCGGGATTATTATCCCAGCTGGGCACTACCTGAAATTTTGCGAGCATTTTTCCCGACTGAGAATGATCGGAGTCAAGAATATTGCTTTCGCCAAGCACATCGCGACGGAAGGCTCGATCTCTTTCGAAGAGTTCAACCGAATTTTTTCCGAGGATCGTTTCCGTCTCTATTCCAAGGCGGACGAGGTTGGAGGTACCGATTTCTTCTCGGGCTCCTATCTGAATTCATCGCGGCGTTCCTCGCGACGGCGGCGGTCCGTATTGCGGCGTGCGTCGATATTTCTGTCATTGATTGAGCAATTTGACGGCGAGATTTTCTTTGCAGGTGTTGATAAGGCGGGTTATTTCGCGCGACCGCGCAACAGAAAACGTCCGCGGTCGCTGCATGTCAATCTGGTCCCGAACGTGCTTCAAATCGCGCATCAGGAAGCCTCGGCGCGAAGATCGCAGATCAAGCTCATCTTCGATCATCATCATGAAGACGACGACAACACCAACCGTGTGAGAGCTCGGAGCACTGGTCAACAGATCCACGCCATTGCTGCTTTGCAGACCAGGCAGGAATACTCACAAGAGGTTATCGTGAGGAACAGGTTCTATGACTATCTCAAGGAGCCAATGTTCTTCGTTCATAGCCATTGGTCACTGGGGATTCAGGCTGCGGATTGGGTCTGTTCACTGCTGGGTAAAGTGAAGAGTTTCGAAAAGGATCCCATGCGCTTCAGCTCCTACACAAAGATAGGAGAGAAGCTCGGGCCTCGAATTGAAGCTTTGAAGTCGCGGCACAGCATGATCGCGCACTCCAATGCGGTGATCACGAGACTGCCGCGGCAGCTACAGCTTGACCTTGGCGGGGCCCCCGAGATCAATGGACAGCCCCTTCCAACTCAAGGAAATCTTGAGGCGCCGCTTAACGACCAAAGATAAAGCAGCCAGAACGAACGCTCCGGCCAGAGCCATCATCGCCAATTCCATGATCCCCTCCATAGGTGCTTGAGCACAACGGGGATCAGAGCGGTCACGCACTCCTAGTGCAGCGATCTGCTGATGTCAATAGTTGACGAAAGAAGCGACTTGGAATCGAAGTGGCGACAGTCTAGCGGAATTCAGTGAGCGGTACGAGAACCCTCCGCGATCACAATCTGGCGTGGCTTCACGGTTGGTCCCGGGCTCAGAGCTCGCGCGACGCGGCGTTGATTTGGCCTACATCGGTGACGATGAGCCTCGAGACTCAGGTGAGCGACGGCTCGAGTGCGATCGGCGAGACGTTCAATGACGTTTGTGAGAACGACAACGGCACTGACGTCGCGAGCGCGATCTATATACGCATTGGAGGATCTGCGCCGGTTAGAGAGATCGCATTTTGAAGGTCGCTCACAGCTGCCTTGTGATAGCTACCGCGCAATCTCGATACTTCTTTTCCAAAGTTCGCAGATCATCAAGTGCGACGTTCAGGTGGTCTTTGGGCTTCGTCGACGCCACGAGTTTCCCGCCAATGTAGACTGCCGGGCTTAAGCCAACGATGTAAAGAATGGTATCGGGGAGGGTCGAGCGGCCGAGGACGGTGGAGCACTTTCAGTATCAGCAGGGAGGCAATCAAGATCGCTGTAATCATTCTCAGCACAACTTGTTCCCTAAGCGGGTTAGCGGGCAATAGCATCTTGGGCGGAAGACAGCCGAATTTGCGAGAGTCTCTGGCCGCAGCGGCCTAGTCGATGACCGGCAGGCCAGCAAATGCATTGTCATTGAAAAGCGGAGCCAGATTTTCGGGCCTGTACGGCTCCAAAGCGCAGGCGCCGTTTCGTCATCTGAGCAGAGTTGGGCGCCAGCGCCGCAATAGCGCAACAGCACGCTGCGATGGACGCCCTCATTGATTGTTGCGATCGGTCATCGATTTTCGTCGAGGGCCGCGTAGAGGCTCTCATTAATCCGTACCTTGCAGCTCTTCATCCCGATCTCGCGTATGGTCGGATGATAGCGGTCCAATGCGAACAATCCCGAAGAGGAATCATGGGCCGGCGAAGTGGGATCCAGCTGCGAGGGATCTGGAAGGCATGTCCAGTCGAGCGCGAGGCCGCAGGCCTCGGCTTGCTTGGCCATCCAAACCAGTCGGGTGTCGGCCAGGCGCCGTGTTCGGTAACCGCCACCAACGTCGGAATGGGCGCCGGCGAACCAGACCTGCTGGATCGCTACGCCCGGAGGCACGACACCTGTCCAGAAGGTCGGCGTAAAGTCATGCCGATGCTCGTCAATCGCCAGCGCATGACACGCGCGCTTCACGCGGGGCGAGGGGCTGGTGTCGTGAAACGCAAGCCGTGCCTTGTTTTTGGCTGCCAGAAGATTGCCGGGGATGCCCAGACTTCCAACAGTGTCCCATACCCCAAGAAACGTAATCGCCGGATCGACGTGACACGTTGCACCGCACGAGTTCGCGAAGGCGGCGGGAGAGTGAGGTTTGGGGCTCCTGTAATAGGTCCATGCGGCGGGGAGCGCGCCCAATGATTGGCGAAATAGAAGCCCGCACGCCGTGATCAAGCCGGCAAGGCTGCGTACCGTGAATGCACCACGAGAGAAGCCGAAGAGGTAGATTTCATCGCCGGGCAAATAGTTCTGCGAGATAAACTGGTAGGCAGAGCGGATGTTATCATCCACACCTACGCCCGTATCGCCCTCGATGTAGTTTTCAACTTGAAGGCCTGTCGTTCCTACCCCTCTCAGGTAGAGCGCAATCTGAAGCGTACCACCGGTCGACTGCGACCCGTGCACCGATCGCGCGAGCAGCGAAACGTTTGTATCGGTCGTCTGCGTATCATCGGCGTTCCAGGTCCATCACAGCAAACAACAATGCGCTTCATCGTAAAGCCCCTCATTGGGACGGCATCTTGATCCGCGGGTGCGATACCAAAAAATAGATAGCGACGGAACGATCAACTTTAAGTCGTCTGATATCCGCGCAATGAAAAACCAGAAAGAGACGACGGCGAGTGCGACCAGGTCGTGCGTCGCGGTCGTCGTATTGCTCTCAAGGATATTCAGAGTCCGGCCAGCAATGTGTTGCTGGCCGGACTGAACTGACAAGAAGCGGCGGCAAGACGCAAATACCTGGCGATCGGCAGGCGGCGTCTCTCGACGGTAGTGCAGTTGCGCGGCTCGCCGTCACAGAAGACCCCCTCGAGGTCAAAAGAATCGTACGAAAGGGACGGAGCGCCAGGGCAGGAGAAAGCACCACCTCCGCTTCCGAATATTGGCTGGTACGCTCGCGCCCCGCAATGACATCCGGAAGGAAAGTCCACAGACCTTCCGGGAGAGACCTGGGCGTAGTCATGCCGGGCGCGCCGGCCCGGGGAGAGCGCCGGCGCCGGTTTTCTCCAACGTGACCCCGCGCCGGTTGGAAGACCGTGCGACGTGGCGGCGGTCGCTCCTCAAACACGATGCCTACATGTTGGCGGCTATGCGCATGTGCGCGGTTCTTTGCCGAAAAACTGCGAGATGTTGGTGCACTTTCTGGTTGTCTGACCAGATGGATAGGTTAGGCTCACCCCGGGGTTGTGGGGCGTCGCATTTGAGTGATCCGTTCGATCTCTCCAAAGAGATGAGTTTTCTGAGGCTGTTGCCGAGTGGGACTGCTGGGGGCTGAACGCGGGACGTGACCTGAGGGCGAGCCGCGTCTGCAAACACATTGACGCGCTTCTCCAAGGTGTATTCATGCGGCGCCTTTCCTATCGAAGGGCTCGGTCAATCAGTGCGAGGTTGAGTTTTTTCGGCTCCAATTTGAGACCGAGCGTTTCAATAATTGCGGATTTTAGTAATGTATTATGGGGGATACGATGGGAATACGGACGAAGGGCGGTCGCCTATCTTTGTTTAGCGCATTATTTGTATTGGGCGGATGCGCTATTGCGCCGGTCACGGATGACGTTGCGCACATTTCGGCCTCCAATATTGCGAGGCAGGTCCGCTGTGAGGCACGGCAGGCCATAATAGACGCATTGCTCGGCTATCTCGCAAGCCCTGACAACAATATGAACAAGAAGAAACTGGACGACTACTCCTATGCCGTCGGAATCGAGCTGAAACGCGCGTACCAGGAGAATCCCGAATCGATTAGAGCCTTCGATCCTTCACAGGTAACCGGTTTCGCCCGTACGCTGACAAAGCTTCTCTACAGCACAGGCATCGCCTACTACTACGATCTGACAGGCCTGGAAACGAACAACATCGATCCGGCCGCGAACCTCATTCGGCCGACGCCCATTACGTCGCTTGTGACCCTCGGTCTCACTGGAACTTTCGACAGGCAAAGACAGAACGAATGGTCGTTTACGATCACTGATAACTTCGGAAACCTGGTTCAAAAAACGAGCGAAAGCTATTGCGCGCACCATCTGGTGAGAACTGAAGATTATGTCTATCCCATCGCGGGCAAGATTGGTCTCGCGAAGTTGATCAAGGAATTCACCTTGATGAGTCTGTTCGAGAATCTCGACGAGCTCAACAAGGACGTGGCGACGGTGAAGAAAGGGCCGCCGAGCATGGTTCAGCAGCTTCAGTTCACCACGACCATTGGTGGCGGGGCATCGCCCAAGATTGTCTTCGCGCCGACAGGGCCGCAGTTACAAGCCACTGATGTGAGCTTCCCCATTGCAGTATCGCGCAAGGATACGCATCAGCTAACGGTAGGGCTGTATCTGGACAAGGGCGAAGCAAAGATTCTCGATGCGGCCCGTGGCCCGATTTACGAAGGTTCGCTCATTACCGCATCGGGCGGAAGTGCCGAACGAGGCGCGGCGCGGGCAGTTCAGCAGTTTCTCGCATTAAAGATTTTCAGACCGGTTCTCTAAAGGGAGCAAGACATGGCAACAGTCAAGAAAGCAAAGAGGGGCAAACCAGCAGCAGGCCCAAAGGCGCGGAACGCGACAAAGAAAGCCGCCAAGCCCAAGCCGGCCCGCTCAGGAGCGACCCACGTCGATTTCGGTGTCCATGGCCTGGGAAAGATCATGACTGCCGTACACAACGCGGGTTTGGGTGACCAACTCAATGCACATCTCGAGTCTTCCGGACAGTTCGTCAAGGTAAGCCGGAAGAGCCTGACGGCCATCAAGGACTTTGTGAAGGACAGACCTCAACTCTCCAATTTGGCCGAGACGATCGGTGAATGCGACTGTCCTCCGGACGATCCCGGTTGCGTGTACATTCCAGGGTAGCTCGGCGAGGCGCCTGACAAGTAGAAGAAGAAACCGGGCCGCGAAGCGGCCCGGTCGTTTTGCTCCATTATGGCCGTCAGGCGGCTCGGATGTTGGCGACGCGGCTCTGCGGCGGCCGCAACACGTCCGCAGGCCAGCTCTTGGCGGCGAGGAGCCGTTTTTTCGCCTCGGCCATCGCGGGGCTTCTTCATATCGACGATAGTGTTTGCCGCCTGCGGTGGCCCCCTCGCACGCCGTCTCCATGATGACAGCGTTGGTGACCTGCCCGAGGTCGCTGGCCTTGGCTGGGTGCCGTGCTGCGCCATGTCCGGTGAGACCGTTCGGGCCAGCGCCTCCGGGTGGTTCAGGAGGGCGGATGACTTCACACCCATCCGAACGACGCTATCGATCGAGAGCGCCGCACATGCACCAAGCAGGTCCTCTATCCTCGGCGGCCATTCCTTTTGCCGTTACCGAGAAAAGCGTGGGCCTCATACTGATTGGCGGGATGTATGTCACACGCGATTGACGTCTCGGCGACGGCAGGATCCGCGTCCATTCTGTCGATGCGAGGCCCAAACCGTTCCGGACAGGCATCGCTCTGCAGGTTTTGGGGCTCAGCTTTCACTGTACAGCTCTCGCTTGCTTCGACCCGGCGTGAACGCATCGGTGGTTTTCCTCGCTGCGCCAGTGTGCCGTGCCACTGCGAAGGGAGAATGCACGGAGCGACTGAGACGCTTTGCTGAATCAATCGCGCGGCTAGTGTCCCGCCTCCTTGCGCCCGCGGATGGCGTCGGCTGCCACTGGGTACAGCGATCAGTTCGATACATTGAAGGCCTTGCCGCCATCGCGCGGCCAGATGCAGTCAACATTCGTCCAGAACGTACATTCGCCCTTTTTGGGTTACGACGAATTGTACTGGTCACGACGAATGCTTCGTGACTGGGCTTCTGCGCTCGGGAATTGGTTGCCATTGCTTTGTCCCAGCAGTGAGACCGAAGGCGGCAATCGGGGAAATAGAGACGTAATCTGCCGGACGTGCCAGCATGCGGTCATCGCGAGATCATCGATGTCCGGTTCTTTGCCAGCCACGACTAAGCAATCGCGCTCGCAGCGTCGTCCGCCAAGTACATTTGTCTGATAGAGCCACGGGACGAGACAAACCGTGCATTCACACGGTATGGTTGTTGGAGACTGAGTCGTATTGCCGTCAGTTATTTTGGGAGATTCGTCATTGAAAGTCTCGGGCCGTTGTCGTCCTCTCGCGCATGTCTTTCGTGCGTCGACTATTGCGCTTGCTGTTCTATTGACCGGCAATCCAGTCGCGTCATCGCAAACCCTCAAAAAGAGCGGTTACACGCTGGGATCCGAGCAATGCGGCAGCGGAAGGCTGTCGTTCCCCAAGATCAGAATCGATATGAAGCAGGGATTCTGCGCAGGGCTGGTCGCCGGCGAGGACGACGGTCTGATCTTTCCGCGCTCGATCGTTCAGATTCCTGGCCATGACCTTTTTGTTATTTCGGACATGGGAGGGTGGCAACGCACGGATGGTCGCTTACTGATCCTGGATCCTCATGCCGCGGATGGAAAGCGGATCAGGGAAGCGATTACCGGGCTCGAGTATCCTTTCGGATTAGCGATCGGCCCGGACAGCAAGGTCTATGCCTCAACGGCAGAGATGATCTTTCGCTTCGATCCGCTCGCCTCCAATCCGCGCAGTACAATGGAGACGATCATCCAGGGCCTGCCGGGCCGCAGAACAACTCTTTCCGACGGCACGAAGGTAGCGGAGAGCAGCCATTCGCTGAAGCAGTTCGTATTCGACAAGACGGGGAGGATCTTCGTAAACGTCGGCTCGGACAGCGACGATTGCATCCCAAATCCCGGAAAACCTGTGACCAAGGTGTGCCCCACGGGAGAGGGAACATCGCCGCTCGCATCGATCTGGATGTTCACGCCGCCGAATGGTGGCGTCTTCCTCGCGCTCAAGCCCGCCGATCCCAACCCGCCGCGCGAGATCTACGCACGGGGACTACGCAACTCGATGGCGCTGGCGCTGCACTCGCGGTTTCCGGAGCCGGGCTTTGCTTTTCTGCAGGGTGAAAACGGCAGGGACTTGAAGGATTTCTTCAAACCCAACGAAGAGATCAACGCGATCGAAAAAGGAAAACATTACGGCTGGCCGTATTGCTACGATCTGGCAACACCGAGCCCAGAGTTTAGGTCCGTGTTGCAGAACGGACCGTACAGGAACTTCTGCAACGACACGGCAATCTACAAACCGCCGCATTCGCTGCTGCCGCCCCACGGCGCGCCGCTCGGGATGCTGTATTATCATGGCAGCAAATTTCCGGAGCTCGAGGGCAAGTTGCTGGTCGCTCTGCACGGTTATCGACCTGCGGGCAGCCGGGTCTTGATCTACGACGTCGACGATCACGGCTTTCCAAAGGTCATCGCTCCGCCAGTCAGCTATAAGGTCAGCTGCGAGGCCGTACCCTCGCGTGCGTTTGAGACCGATGCGGGCAGGGCCCCGGCAGCGCCTTTCGATGAGCTGATTTCAGGATGGCATAGGGTCAATGGCGCACGACCGCGAGGGGCACCGGTCGGGTTGACTGTCGCGGCCGACGGGGCGATCTGGCTGGTGGAGGACAAGAACAAGACCGTCATCCGCATTGATCGCGCGCCTGGCGATGCGCCGGATCCGTTGCCGTGCGATATGCGAACCCAAGCACAGATCGACGAGTTGGTTGGCTTCGTCGCAAGCGATCCTAAGAACCGCGCCCGGCTTACCGCGGTTCGCAGCGGGATTATCGAGAAACATTGCGTTGGCTGCCATTCGGATTTCGCCTTGAAGCATGGCCAATCAGACGCGGACAAAGATCAGGCCGCATTGAAATTCATGCTGTCGCAGGACGGCTGGATCTATCCGGGGGATCCCGATTCCGGTAAATTGCGCGCGCGTCTACGTGGCTTTGGCGCCGAGAGGCTGATGCCGCCCGGAGGAGAGGCCTTGCCGAAGACGGAACCGGGTTATGCGCGCCTTCTCGACTTGGCGGACTACCTGGCCGGCACGATGGTTCCCGGTACGCGGATGAAGGTCAAGCAGGGGCCGGCCGAGAGGGATTTCTTCAGCAAGACCGGTAAGATCTGCGGCCAAATTCCGACAACCAAGGTCGTTATCGTGACACAAGCGGAGGCCGTAGGTAAGCCGGGTTTTAGCCGAATTTACCGGCCGGCCGATGCTTTCTTGAGCGGAGAGTGCACTGACGCCGATGGCTATTACATTCCTCAAAAGGCTCTTGTGCCCTTGCGGTAGCGCATTGCTAGTCACGCTCGTGGCGAGCGCTGCGTGCGCAGGTCCAAAATTGTTCGAGAGCCAGGAGGTGACGCCACCTGGCGAATACACGTTCGGCATCGAAGGACCCGCCGTCGATCGCGATGGGAGTCTGTTTGTCGTCAATTTCGGGAAGCAGGGCACGATCGGCAAGCTCGCCCCGGGAAGCGCCAGCTCGGAAAAATACCTGGACTTGCCGGAAGGCAGTGTCGGCAACTCCATCCGCTTTGCTCGCGATGGGACGATGTTCGTCGCCGATTACAAGAAGCACAACATTTTCCAGATCAAGCGAGGCAGCCTGGAACCAGAAGTCTATTTTCATGCCGACGACATGAGTCAGCCAAATGATATGACTATCGCCCGAGACGGTACGATCTACGCCAGTGACCCGAATTGGAAGGCGCGTAGCGGCCGGATCTGGCGGATTGCAAAAGCCGCTGACGGGTCGGTGCAGGGCCAGGTGATGACTGCGGCACGATCAATGGGCACAACGAACGGCATCGATTTGAGCCCCGATGAGAAGACCCTCTATGTCAGCGAGTCGAACAGCGGCCAGATCTGGGCTTATGAGGTTCGCGGCAACGAACTGACGTCGGCCCGCGCTCTCAAGACCTTCCACGCGGATACGGTGGATGGCCTGCGTACCGACACTGCGGGACGATTGCTGATCGCACGAATCCAGAAAGGTAAGATTGCGGTTATGCAAGCCGATGGCGCGCTGCAGAGAGAGGTCGATCTGCAAGGTCGCGAACCCACCAACCTTGCATTCGGTGGTGCTGATGGAAAGACGGTATTCGTGACGCAGCGTCGAGGCGGCTTCATCGAAGCTTTTCGCACGGATCACGAGGGACGCGAGCACTGTTTACAAAGGCCCGGTTGCCAGGGGCAAGCGACGCCGTAGCCAACGATCATAAACGACACTCATTTTCCCGATCCTCCCCGTTTTCCCGCTCCTCCCCGTTGCGCCGTGCGTGATTTCGTAATTCGAAGCCTTGAGTCCGGTGAATCGTTCGTGCGTGCGGAACTGTAACCGGAACCCCGCTTGCGGATATTGGACGTAAAAAGGGTTGTTACAGGGATCGAGTCCAATAAAGATAACTTAGGCCCAAACTCCTCGCCAAATCCGCATTTGCGTCCGCTGGCGCGCTGAGATTAAGAGCACATCGTCCACGAAAAATCGCCAAGCCTGAATCCATGGATGGGAACAGCTCAGGTGCTAGTTGTCGAGTGATTGGGTTAGCTCAGAGCTGGGAATTTGTCTGGGTCCGGACGGATGGCGATCGCAATGGGTTTTGGGTTCCGACTGAATACCATCTGAAGGAGATTGGCGGCTACTGCCTGCTCGCGCGAAGGTGGGCGGGTAGGAGCATTATCGGAGCCGCCCACCTCCAGTTTATGTTGCGATCAGTGTAGGCCAGTCATCTATTGAAATCCTGCGAGATGATGCAGAAAGTCGCTGAACTTCTGCATCGATTTCCTGCATGTTGGCAGCGCAGCAAGTCTCTTCGATTTAAGGAAATATCCCTTGAGAAGCAGACTGCAAATGGTCTTGACTTGCGCCTCCGGAGCGTTCAACTAAAGGATATTGCAACCTTATATTGTTCTGCGGCGGCGGCTTGCTGATTTCAGTTTTGATTGAGGAAGAAAATGCCACGACGCATCGTGCTCCTCTCCGATGGCACCGGCAATTCATCGGCAAAGGTTTGGCGGACAAACGTTTGGCGCATGTTCAGCGCGCTGGATCTTACCAACGACGATCAAGTCGCTTGCTATGATGACGGCGTTGGGACCTCGTCGTTCAAGCCGCTGGCGGTCCTGGGTGGCGCCTTCGGGATTGGTCTGCGTCGCAATGTCATCACGCTCTACAAGTTCGCCTGTCGCAACTACCGCAACGAGGGCGACGAGATATTCGCATTCGGCTTCAGCCGTGGCGCTTTCACTATCCGCGTGACGATGGGCTTGATCCTCGACCAGGGCTTGATTCCGGCGCAGGGCATCTCCGATAGCGAATTGGACCGGCAGGCGAAAAAGGCCTACCGGGCGTATCACAGAAGTCATTTCCATACGAACTGGTACCTGCTGGTCCTTGGCCTGAAGAAATTGTTTGGAGGAGAAGTGTCTTCCAAGCCATCGACCGTCCCCGCCGGAAGGCAAACGCCGGTCATCCGCTTTCTGGGGCTGTGGGATACAGTTGCGGCTTACGGTCTTCCGATCGACGAGATGACCCAAGGCGTGAGCCAATGGATCTGGCCGCTGGAATTGCCCGGCCACACGCTTCATCCGAGTGTCAAGCGCGCGTGCCATGCGCTTTCCCTCGATGACGAGCGCACCACATTTCATCCTGTTCTTTGGAATGAGAGACAGGAGAAGCAACTGGCAAGCGGAACTCCTCGTTACACCTCCGCGGAGAGAATTAGCCAGGTCTGGTTCGTCGGCGTACATGCGAACGTTGGTGGCGGATACCCGGACGATTCCCTCGCTCAGATCCCGCTATACTGGATGATGGAGGAGGCGAGAGCCCAAGGTCTCTGCTTCAAATTATCGGATCCTGCGGCACTCGCGGAAACCAGGCAGGCGCAGGATAAAGACGGCCGGCTGTATGATTCCCGCGCTGGCGCGGCGAGCTACTACCGCTATGGGCCACGGCGCATATCCCGCCTGACCGGGCAGCGCTTCTCCTGGACGACGGGCGATGAGGTATATGTCGAGAAGCCTAAGATCCACGAGACGGTATTAAGGCGCATAAGGAACAACGCCCATGTCTATGCGCCGATTGGAATTCCACATAACTATGATGTTGTCTCGCCAGAGATAGCGCAAGACGGCAGCGTCCGGTTCAGAATCGATAGCCTGCCGGACGGTGCATCGGGGCCGACGATCAACACGCCGGAAACTTCGGAGCAGGCTCAGGCCCGCGTCCTCGCCGAGCGCCAGGACGTCTGGCCGCTGGTCTACACCCGCGCGGCGCTGTATTTTTTCACATTGGCGGCAACCACAGTGTTCGTCATATTTCCCTTCGCCGGGCGGAGCGATCCGCTTGGTGAAAGGGTCAATGCGCTCAAATGGGTTTCAGACATTATCCGGACGTTGAGCGGGTTCTTGCCGTCATGGATATCGCAATGGCTCGCCTCCTATGCACAATATCCCGGGACGTTCCTGATCCTGGTGGGTATCATTGGAGCATTGATCATCGGCGGTGAGCGCGTCGCTTCCGCGATCGACGACCGAATGACCGCGCTTTGGCGCAAAGCATTCGCCGGAAAGCTCTCTGCGCCGATGACGGCTCCCAACTCCATGCCGGGCGGTCGTGAACGTATCCTCATGGGAGTCCGGTCAGGATGGCGCTACTATCTGGGCCCGGCGCTTTCCGCCGTTATCATTGCATACTTGGCACTCACGGTCGGGGACCGACTTCTATTCACGGCTGTGGATCAGGCGGGACTGATTTGCAAGCCAACGGGCAAGCTGGACTACATCCCAGATGCCGGAGCGCTGGTCTCCTTTGAAACGTCCGACCCGTGCTTTGCCACGGGCTACAAGGTCGGCCGCCTCGAGCGATACTACGTTTGGACCAACCCGGACCCGGCTACGCTTGCCCGTCAGTATGGGAACTATTCGACCAGCAAGGACACATGCAAAGTGGCCGCGGGCGCAGGCGAAGCGATGTTGATGAATGGCGGCGTTGAGACGGACGCGCGCGGATATTCGACCTTCCGCAATCCGGAGGACGGCACCCAGCTGTCCTGGACCGAGACCATCGTCCATATTCTCGCATTACCGCTGCGGCGCTACTACTTTCAGCCCTGGTTCCAGCCGATGGCACGTTATGGCTCGCTTGGCAGCGAAGTGGACTTCCTCGAACCTGACCCCGACCGGCGCGTGAAGAAGATTTCTGAGTACGTGACGCCCAAGGTGACCGACGAACTGTTCTTTTACGTAAACGACGCGGTCCTCATCCTTCCGCGCACCTATCAATGGCTCTACGAAGACAATAGAGGCTGTATCTCATTCTTCATCAAGCCGTCGAAGTAGCCAACTGGCTCTCCTTCGTAGGAGCTTGTCTGGCCGCTGCCGATTATGTCAACTTGGTCCCGTCCTTGAAACAGCCGTACGAGGACATTGGACGGCAGCCGGCTACGCATTATGTTGGTACGACCCGGGCACTGCGTTTCCGGGAAATGGGCCAGACTCGGGGGCAGGGATGAGATTGAGCATCAGATCAGCAATGGTATTGGCGTCAGCCGTGCTAACGAGCGCCGCGTTATGGCCCGGACATGCGCTCGCCGATGCCGGAATCCAGGAATACGGATCGGCGCTGGTCCAATATTTCAATAGCCTCCGGGGCGGCTACGAGCCGTTCATCATATCCGAGGGCCAGCAAGTCGGTGACCTGATAGACGTGAGGACGCGATCCGTGCTGAAGCGCCGAGCCGCGTGTTTTCCCAATCTCGTCCCGCCTCAGCCCCAAAAATTCGATCTTCCGAAGTTCGTGGGGATGTCCCAGACGGCGGCTTCCTTCCTTTTCGAGGTCAAGCAGTGGTTCGGCCTCACGGCCAACGACAAGCTCGTGGACAGCGTCTCGCTGGTGTTCAGCGAGGGCGCCATTGAGGACGTGACGCTCGACGATCTGCAGTCCAATCTGTCCAAGGAGTGCGAATTCCTCAAACCGCTGATCATGGAGGGTAAGGTCATCACGTTGTTCGGACGAACCGCGACCCTCATCCGAACCGTGATCAGGGCCAAGACCAACACCGTCATGTCCTTCGGTACCGACGCCAGCGCGGAGGCAAAGATTGAGCAATTGAAGAACCTACTGCCGGGAGGTGCGGCAAGCGTTCTGCCGGTCGATGCATCGATCGGGGCCAAGATAGACCTCAAGGGGCAGAAGGCGGTGACGCTCCAGACCGAGGGGCCCTCGTCCGTCGCGTTCCGGCCGACCCACATCCCGCGCAAGCTGCTCGGCGGGGAGCCTGCAGACGGCTTGATCCCCTTCGATGTGACGAATGGCGTCCAGATCGAAATCCAGGAGCGCGCTGCTAATGCTTGGATCAAGACACTCAAATAGACGTCCGCTTCAGCAACGCTTTTCCCAACGCTTTTTGAGATCACTGATCGTCGCCGCGTTCACTGCCATGCTCGCGGAGCATGCCGCAGCCCAGGGCGGCGGCCTGACCATATGCCCGAGAATCGACCAGCATCTAGCGCCATCGCCTTCCGTCGCATCTCTTCTCGCCCGACTGACGTTGGGCAACGATCCAAGGACCCTTGATACGTTAAAGCGCGACCTTATCGCAGAAGGAAATGAGCTCTCGAGCCGCGCTGACCACAACGATCCTGGCGTGGCCGCTCAAGCCGCGAAAGACATTTCGTACCTCGACGCCGCCCTTTCGCGCCGGCAGGACACTGCCTGGTCCGACTTCCTGCCCGACCAGCGAATCCGACTCCGCTTGACGCTGTCGAAGCTTTATCTGCACTTCGGCTGCAGAAGAGAAGCGACGGCAACGCTCGAGGACGCTATCACGCTCGTGCCAAGCGGTTCGGTACAGCGTGCGCAATTGCTTACGAACCTCGGTGCTCTCTATGCCGACCTGGATCGGTTGGACGAGGCGACCCCGAAGCTGCGCGAGGCACTCGAGATCGTGCCCTCGTCGAAGGACTACGCTTCAGCCAAGACCAGATTGGGAGCGTTGTCGGCTGCGGCTCGCTTGGCTCGTAAACGCGGCAGTCGTCAAGAAGCCTTCGAATTCAACAGGTTGCTGATCGCCGAACTCGACGATCCGAAGGTCGTCGACTATTTCCGCGCGGCCGACGCCTCGGACGAACATCAGCGTATTTTGGCGGTCACGCTCATAAACAACGCCATTCTTCTGGGCTACGAAGAGAGAATGGACGAAGCCGGTCCGCTGTTCGAGCGTGCGTACAAGATGGTGGTCGACCGTCCGGACGCCATCACGTTGGGACTACCCGATCTTCTCATAGCGTGGTCCGACAACCTGCTCGACTCAGGCAACCAGGAAGGCGCGATCCGCCGCTTGGACGAAGCGATTGCTCTTCTCAGGGCGAAGGGAGGCCGCCCGGAAGTTCTCGCGAGAGCGCTTCAGAAACGATCGTCGATGGCGATCAATTCGGGCGAAGCCAGGAAGGCGGTCGAGCTGATCCGAGAGCTCGACGGCATTCCGCAATCTTCTCTCACTCCGCTGGAACAAGCCAACATAGCGGCCACGAAGGGCGCACTGCTCGAAGCAACGGGCCAGTTCAAGCAATCGCTACCCTTCTACGAACAAGCGCTCGCCGGAACGAGGCGAGCGGTGCCCGAGGGAACATTCGAGGTTGCGAAGGCGCTGATCGATCTCGCATTCGCAAAAGGCGGGTCGGGCGACCTCGATGCTGCGCTGGAAGGAGCGCGGGCAGCCGACCGCGCGCTGGGCGCCTGGCTGACCGAGGAATCGTCGGGTTGCCGCGCCGGCGTCACGCCGAACCGTCAATTGGTAGCCAAGGTCCGCGAAAGCCGCGGCATGTTCGCCATCCTCAAACGGCAGGCGCTGCGCAAGCAGGGAGGCGCAAGCGAAGAGGAGTTCAGAAAGATAGACCGCGACATCTTCGATCTCGTCCAAGAGAGAGAACTCGACCGGGTCGGAGTTGCCATCGAGCGTGGCATGATTCGTCGAACAAACGAAGAAACAATAGGACGTCTCCAGCGATCTCTCGCCGAACTCTGCGCAGCGCGGTCCGCTTTCGACGAGGCAGTCAAATCAATGTGGACGAACCTGGATTTGTCCGTGGAGCGCCTGAACAGGGCACGAGCTGCAATGGCTGAAAGCGAACGTACGATCCAATCGGACGTCAGGCTGAAGTTCGCGACCGGAAGGCTCAAAGTGTCGATGGAGGACCTGCCGGATATTCTGCGTGATCGCGAAGCAATGATCGCCTTCCGGGTAGGTAGCGATTTCTCGGTCGTATTCATCGCAGCCCGCCGCGGTGCGAACGTCGTCACGGCCTCGGCTCTATCAAGGACCGCAACCCGGGACGATATCGCCGCGGCCGTCACGTCGGTGATCGATGCGCGGAGGCAGGGGGATTTTCGCGCAGCGACAGATCGGCTCGGGACCGTACTTGGGCTCAAAGATCTAAAGGGACTCTTCGATGGAACCGACCACGTATTCCTGGTAGCCGACGGAGATCTGCAACGCCTTCCGGCCCACCTGCTACCGATCGGAAGCACACTGCTAGGCGACTTGTCCGCAACGTCGACGCTCTCCTCCCTGTCGATGCTGGCCGCATTGCGCAACCCCGCCGTCGCGGACAAGCAACCCTCGCGTTCGTCGTCCGGATTCGGCGATCCGATGCTTGACGATAGCGGGTGTCCGAAGCCAGACGTGAGCGAACCACGGCAACTCGTGAACTGTCTGGGCAAAGCCTATGGATCGGAGGCCCTTCTCCAGGCAACATTCGCAATGTTCGGCGGCGCCGTTCCTCAAACCGGCACCAACGCGACGGTCAAGACCTTTCGCAAAGCCGATTTGAGCAGGGCGGGGATACTGGTGTTGGCCACCCATGGATTAGTCGGCGGCGACAAGATCTCCAAGCTGCCGGCCATTGTATTGACGCCAGATCCATCCGATCCGAAAGACAGTGGCCTTTTCACGACCGCAGACATCGCGGGCATGGATCTAGACGGCGTGTCGCTGGCGATAATCGCTGCCTGTCACACCGCTGGAGCCGCTCCCGGCTCTCTCGAAGAGGGACTCTCCGGCCTCGGACTAGCGTTCGCCACCGCTGGAGCCAAGGCTCTCATACTGTCCTATTGGGATGCCGAACCGAGCGCGACTGAGAAACTTCTCGAACACGCATTGATGCTGATGAACCGCGATCATCTGTCCGTAGCGGCCGCCTTGACCGCTTCTATGAGCGAGCTCCGCAAGAACAGATACACGCCCGAACAATGGGCTCCATTCGTCGTGATCGGAGACGGGGCTGTCAAGATTCCCGAACAGTAGGGCGGGCCTCGACGATGAAGCAAAAAGCGAGCTATTTCTTCGCCCGCTTCAGAAACATCCTTGATCGCTTTCTCGGCCAGCACATGGGTGGGTTTCGAGGCATCGATCGGCTGAGGCGGACACGGCTGGGGTTTTCCGCGACGGACTTGAGCTAGCCTCAAGCCGGGAACCCGGACATGCCGTAAAGCGCTGGGTGGCTGTTCAGCGCATTGAAATACCGTAACTTTATGATTTAATTGTATTTTTCGTTGAAAATCGTCGGGTTTCTGTGTACATTGAATGTCGGGTTTTTGCTGGAATGGAGGCGGTGATGCCGAAGCACCAGACCTTGCTTAAAAAAATCGAACAGAAGATTGCGCGGAAGAAGGACGAGGCTGTCTTCCTGCCGCGTGAATTCACCAAGCTCGGCGGCGAAGACCAGGTCTTGCGCGCGCTGCGCACCCTCGTCAGCAAGGGCCGTCTCGTGCGGCTCGGCTACGGCGTTTATGGCCGGGCCATGCCGTCGCGCCTGACGGGCCGACCCGTGCTGATGAGCGCGGATGGCTTCGCTGGCGTGGCGCGTCAGGCGCTCGACAAGCTCGGCGTGGAATGGGAACCTACCGAAGCCGAACGGGCCTATAATGAGGGTCGCTCGACCCAGATCCCCGTCAACCCGGTCGTTCGGGTCAAAGGCCGTTTCTCGCGCCATCTGCGTTACGGCGACACGGAGCTTGTCCTTGAACGGTAAGCCGACCCTCGAAGAGCTGCTGGAAGTGCAGGAATACTTCAAGCTCCCGAGTCCGGGGCTGGTTGAGTAGGATTGGTACGTCGCCCAGGCGTGGGCCCGCGATTGCGGGCATCGACACGGGCGAGTTTCGCCTCGTGTTCGGCGGCGGCACGGCCTTGAGCCGCGCCTACAAGCTCACCAAGCGGATGTCGGAGGATGTCGATCTCAAGATCGTTCATCCTGGTAATCCCTCGCGCGGGGCCTTGCGCAAGCTACGTGGCGATATCACCGCCGCGCTGCTTGCAGCGGGTTTCGAGTTTGCCCCCAAGGACGAGAAGTATTTGGTGTCGATATATAAGGGAACGTACACCAAGTACATGTTGCCCTATAAGCTCTTGGCGCAAGCCAAAGTCTTGCGCGCCGATGTGCGGATCGAGGCCGCACTCAATCCGCTGCGGCGTGATACGGTGGACAAGCCGATCAGTTCTTTCGTGGCCGAAACCTATGGCCGCGCGCCCGAAGTCGCAAAATTTGCCTGCTCCTCTGTGCTCGAAACGGCCGCCGAAAAGCTTGTCGCGCTGACGTGGCGGGCGGGCTCGGAGCTTGCGGGTCTGCGCACGGCGCGCGACCCGACCTTGGTGCGGCACATCGACGACATTCATCAAATTCGCGGTGAATACGACGCGGCGGAAGTCGCCGGTTTGCCGCTTGAGGTCATGAAGGCCGATGCCGCGGAGCGTGGCAACCGCTTCCCCGCCTGGGCCAAAGACCGGCTTGGCGAAACCTTGCGCGCGATCGACGGCATTCCCAAGGACGAAGTCTTCGTGGATGGCTTCGCGCAATTCCAGCGCGATATGGTCTATGGCGACAAGCCAGACTTCAACACCGCGATGGGCTCCCTGAATGTCTTGCGCGACGAACTCAAGAAGCTCGCGAACGCCTGAGCCAGTCGATCCGTCATTCGCGCCCCGTGTCGGGCTTGTCAGTCTTCGCCTTGGAGGTTCGGGTGTTGTCCACCGGCTGGACAAAGCCGCGCTCGATGCGAAGCGTCCCGTCACGGTTCGGTCACGACCTCGCCCGCGCGCGCGATCACGTCCGGAGAAGACATCGTCGCCGCGCAAGACAGCGATGTGGGCTTTGAGCCGCTCGGCCTCGGCCACCGCTTCCTCGGAATCGTTGTCGATTTTAAGGGATTGATAGTGTCTTCGAGAGCGGCAAGCTGTGTTTCCTCTTCCTCGGCCATGAGACGCAGGGCAGGATACGCACGGCGGAACGCGGCCACAGCGCCGTGGTCAAAGCGCGGCCATGCCGTGCGGCTCGGTTTACCTGAGACTATGCAGATGGTGGAGTGTATTGCATTGATGAATTGTCCAAAACGGACCAAGAACGTTGATGCTTTCGATTCGACGACCGTCACAGTGTAGTGAGGTTACGAGACTTGAAGGCATTATTTCGAGCTTTGGAAAATTCAGATATGAGTTGCGGTCACCCCAAATGACCGAGCCGCTATCATCGACCAGGCGCGAGCCCAGGATACCTGGGACAAAGACAAGGGGCCTTTGTGGTTGTGCAACTGCGTCATGAGCCGCTGCGAAGGACAGCATCATTGCGAGAGCAATAATCAATGTTGCCATCGTACGCGGAGGCAAGTGCGAGCGGTCGCGCCGCGGCTGAGCGCCCTGTTCCTTCATAGAGTCTGTCCAGTTGGTGTCGGTCATTCGCTCCTCCGTCTTCCGGAATAAGGTGGGTCGGTTGCGATTGTCGAGGCTGGCGCAATTCCTCACCGGTTCGTGCCGCGGGATCCTTCGCGGTAAAAGGTCAGGGTCGCGGGATCGTCAGGGCGACCGGTGCCCCTTCCTTTTCGCCATCGAACAGGATGAGGACGCGCAGACCGGACGGGCTCTCATCCAGTGGCAGAATGGCTTCGGCTTTGCGCGTTCCTCGGTTTTCCCACGACGCCGGCAAGATCTTTGAGAAACTTTGCGTGTTCGCTCTCCCCATCCCACCAATAGATCGCATACCGCCCGGGATCGCTTGTGGTCGGCCCTGCGAGCACCAGGACGCCATCGCCGAAGGCGGCGAGGTCACGGACTCCCTGGCCTTCTCCCAAAGGCAAGCGGTAAAGACGGGCGCTGGCGGTCGCATTGCCGAATATGGCGTCAACGGCTACTGACAGGACGGCGGCGCGGCCATTTGCCAATGAAGGCCCGCGGAACCCCACGAGGATTTGTCCGTTCGCTGACTGCGACGCCTTCGATGGTCAGCCCATTGTCCTCCAGCCTGCGATCGAGATAGTTCGACAGGGCCGGCTCCTGATCGATGATTGCGCGAAGTTTTCCCTGCCTTTCGACGACAGACAAATCGTGGCTGCCCTCCGGGCGGAAGCGTACGATCTGGCTGCTTGCTGCGATCCGCGCCGCAGTTTCTTTCTTGCCGAGCTTGTGTTCACTGTCGCGGGGACGGCCGTGCCAACCGATCACGTAAAAGAACCCGTCGGTGTAGGCGACGCCCTCGCCGTCGAGCTCGAGTGCCTTACCTTTGAAGCGGTTGTCGATGAGCGGAATCATCTCGCCAGCCTGAATCTCGCCATCCTCCACTCTCACGAGCTGCGCCGCCTGCGCATTGTCGTCGATGACGAGGCAGGTGCGCGGAAAACCAAGAGGACTGGCGCAGGCGATACCGCTCACGTCTTTTGATTTCTTGCCGTTCTTGGCTTGTACTGCGCCGTGAACCGGCCGGGTGTCGTCGGCGATGGCCGTGTTTGGCGCAAACAGACCGAGGAGGAGGGCAGCCGCCGAAGCGAGCAACGTGCCAGCTGGTCTATGTACGTAACGTACTAAGCAAAAACTGCGCACGGCAATAATCGATGTCGAGGCGTGGGGCATATCGGCCTCATGAAAAAATCCGTGGTTGTAATTTTTTGGTGCTGGGCGAATATAGCGCCTTATACAACCTTTGGCTGGACGGCGCTATCTCAAGGCGCGGGTCTTATGCATTCGCATTCGGCCGCGTGGCCGAAGCCGGGAGTGCGTGTGCCTACCATCCAGCGACCGATTATCAGCTAATTTTGCAAAACCGATCACTTTTTTGGAGAGTGCGATGAAGGCCATTGCGATGATCCCATTTGCAATATGTTTGTTATTTTCCGGTGACGCCTCCGCGTGGAATCTCCGGGGCCATATGGAGATAGCGGCGATCGCCTGGGATCAGCTGACGCCCGCAACCAAGGCTAGGGCCAGTCAGCTTCTGAGACTGAACCCGGATTATGATCGCTGGGTTGAGGGCTTCTCGGGCCGCGAGAAAAGCAAGGCCGCCTTCGCCCGGGCCGCCGGATGGGCCGACGACATCAAGAAAAAGAACGACTACACAGATGACGGCGAGAAGCCGTCAGGTCCGGATTCTGCGCGTAACATTGGATACCGCGACAAATTGATGCATCGCTACTGGCACTACAAGGATATTCCGTTCTCGCCGGACAACACCCAGACGCATGACGGGCCCAAGCCTAATGCCGAGACTCAGATTATTGTCTTTCGTGATGCGCTAGCCTCGGAGGCTTCCGATGACGTGAGATCGTATGACCTCGTCTGGCTGCTTCACCTGGTCGGCGACGTGCACCAGCCCCTACACGCGACCTCGCGCTTCACCCGGGACTTGCCGGATGGTGATCGTGGCGGCAACGACGTGAAATTGTGTGAAAGGCCATGCAGGAACGAACTGCACGCCTTCTGGGACAATCTTTTTGGCGCGGGAACGAGCACGCGCGCGGCGATCAATGCAGCGCGAAAGATCGACGATGCGCCGGCCGGGAGCGCCGCCAATGAGGACGTCCACGCCTGGATCGTGGAAAGTTTTGAGTTGGCCAAGAGCGACGTTTACAAGCCGCCGATCGGTGTTGGCGGTGGGCCGTTCACCATGACCGACACGTACAAGCGAAAGGCGAAGGCGGTTGCGAATGAACGGGCGGCTATCGCGGGAGCACGTCTTGCGAAACTCCTGAACAACGCATTGCAGTAGCGGGGCGCGATATGCGCCGGCAGCGACGATTGTGGGGGCGGATACGGTCCGTTTGCTTTCAGCTCATTGGCGCAGGCCGCTCCGGTGTTCGCTTGCGCCGCCGGAGTTACGATCGAGGGGCCCTTCGAACAGCATCGGCCTTGTTGCGCGACATTACAATTGGAGCGTCACGCTCTTGCCGCTCCGGGAGGCAAGGCTTTTTCACCTTGGTGTCACACGACGTTCCCTGGCGATCAGGACTGAAGTAGAGGTAGGGGGCGATCACGTGGATTTCATCTATCAGCTTATCCAAGATGCGCGGGTTTGGTCGAAGTATATATTGCACGGCTTGAGCGCCGCCGCTCCCCTCGGAGCGGTCGTGGTCTTTGCGATCGCGCTGGGTCAATATGTGCGGTCCGAGAACTGGAAAAAGACCGAATTTGTAGCGAAGCTCTTTAAGGAATTCTCGGAGAACGAGGATTGCAGGAATGCGCGCTGGATGCTCGAGGGCGATCCACGCGAGATAACTTACAAGTGCGGCGAAAAATATGAACGCTATTCGTACAATTTCGACGAGCTGGGCAACGCGATTGACAGTGCACTGGGGAAGGCGCCGCTTAGCGCTCAGCAGCTCCACATGCTCGATAGCCTCGATGGCTTCTTCGTATACATTGAACAGTTTGAACGCGCCATCCAGCGCAAACTGGTCGAGCAGGATGACGTCTATCCATACCTTGGTTATTGGATCGGAGTTCTGTCCGGTGAGGCAGGCTGGGCCCCGCCAAAGCCAATCTTGCCAAAAATTCACGCCTACATCGAACATGGCGGTTTCGATGACGTGGAGAACTTCCTGAATCGCAAATGGGATGATACAGATCCTAACCAGGCGAACCAACCCACAGGGAAACACCCCGAAAACCCCGCTTCGCCTTAAACAGATTAATTGCCACGGCCCTCGTTCGGCGGCACAAGCTCCTTGACCCGGATTAAGGATCCAGATGTTGCCAGGCCAGAAATCGCTGTTCGATGCGCCTGCTCCGCAATTGTGCTGCGGATGTTGTCCGATCCCTCGTCGATCGCGCCCCTGAAGATCGTGAAGAAGGAAATACAACTGCATCGATTGGACCGATACCGCCGACCTTGCCAAGTCGCCGCGCGCGCGATGGCGACCCCACCCGGAGGCTGGTTACGGATCGACTGCGACACACATCAGATTGTAGCCCTCGATATCATGCGTCGAACGAGACGACACCAATCCATGAGCTCGAGCGCGACTTGGGTTGCAAGGACCACTCAAAGGTGCTGCTGGGCTATCCTACGAGCGCAGCCATCTGGTTGCACTGAGGCCAGCGAGGATTTCGACATGCGGTCCACCGTCGTATTGATGGCCGGGCGAACAATAGAAGAAACGTAGGACTTCAGACCAATGCAAATGACTCTGCCGGACTATGCTACTCGTTTTGACTCTCTTTCGCTCTCGGCGTGCTTCTTGGATTTGAAAGGCGTAGGCGATGCGCCGCGACAGGCAACCGGATTTTTTTGGCGGCGTTCAGAGAAGGTGTTTCTAATCACGAATTGGCATGTGGTGACCGGCCTCAACTTGATGGATGGAAAAGCTATAGGCAATCATTGGGTACCGGAGCGCATCGTATTGCGGTACTTCGTAAAGGGAGCGTCCCAACCAGATGGTTGGCGAAGTATGACCGTGCCGGACATCAATCTTTCGCTCTTTGAAGATTTTCACAAGCCATATTGGGTTCAGCACCCGATGGCTTACGAGTGGAATGTCGACGTGGTGGCGCTCGACGTGACAGAGAAATTGGGCGGAGGAGACGTGTTTTGCGTCAACGACTATACCTACCCAAGGCTATATCACTTTGCCGGAAGCGAGATTTTTGTGCTGGGCCACGCACTGCCCGAAACCACGAACGCCTATCCTGTGCCATTTCCCATTTGGAAGCGGGGAAGTATCGCAAGTGAGATTATCGTCCCATGGAACATGCGACCGGCGTTCCTGATCGATAGTCGGACCTCAAAGGGTATGTCAGGTTCTCCAGTTTTCGCGCGGGTCTTTGGACCTGCAGCACACGGGGATGGCTCCATTCACGCCGACAACATCTTAGTCTCGGAGTTCATGGGCATTTATTCTGGAAGACTGTTCGACGATGAAAACAATGCCAGCGTTGGACTGGTGTGGCACCGCAACTTGATCGACCAACTCTTGGCCGAGCCAGTCTCCGGCTCAAGAGATTGGAAAAAGAGTGAGTCAATTCAAATGTTTACTTCAGTGCGCGGCAAAGAATAGCTGCGCGGGGAGAGTATTGGACGTCATTCGCCGGATCGGCTGCCGCACTGGGCGCATTCTTCACGGGCAATCTCCATTCCATCACTACCAACCAGGCCGCGATCTCGGGCCCGATTGGGCCTGAGACCACCTGCATCCGACCGGTTTCAGCAGTACGCCACGCGCCGACAACGATTTTCATCATGCCGCTTCGCCCCGGTAGGGAAAGAGCGCTGCGTGCCAGACATGGAGACGCTTGGCTGTGAGATCGGCAGCGTAGTGTTCAGTGACATCGAGGATCATTTCCACCGCGCCTTCCACATGGAGGTCCGCCGGCGGCCGGGCCCCAATATCCATGCAAAGTCGGCGGGCAATGGATGATCTGGGATTTGGTCGCGATTCAGAACCTCGCCGCCGCCCTCACTGGACTTCACGACTTCTTCAGTGAGGATCTGGAGAGTCGCTTGGCTTTGAGCGGGACGCTCCATCCGCCCGAGCAGGCGGCCCTGCTATTGGCGTAGAGTAGCTAAGCGGTCTGCAATCCGTTGCACGTTCCAATAGAAGGCCGGCCACTACCAACCTATAAATACTGTCCATAATCTTGTCATTGCTTGCAAATACTGCGGCCTATTCGCGCCATCGACAAGTCTATTATTGTCAAATTTGCAGTGAAAGGAGAGGGTAATCTCTACCGACACCAAGATCTGGAAAACTGAATGACGTTGATATTGTCGGTATGCCGGGTATAACTTGAATGTTGATTTGATGCTCCGAAGAGGGAATTGATATGGGCGTTGCCACCGTTCCTCAGTCTTCTGCAGAGTGGTCCATGCTGTCACTTGCCGATAAGGATCCTTTTCCGACTTATGATCTGCTTCGGGAGAGGGGGCGGGTCGTTTGGGATCCCGGTATGAACTGTTGGCTGATCCTGACTTATGACCTCTGCAAGGAGGTTGAATCGGACGAGAGTGCATATCGAATTACTTACGCCGACGCGCCTCCATTGGTGTTCGAGATCAGAGGAGGTGAGGGGCTTTCGGCGCTTATGGGAGAGAGGCACGCCCGTATGCGTCGGGTCTACCTCAAGCTTCTCGCACCGTCTGCCATGCCGAAATATCGTGACCAGCACATCGTCCCGATCATCAACGAAACCATTGATCGCTTTGCCGACAATGGAAGTGCCGAACTCGTCTCTCAATTTTGTGAACCGATAACCGGTAAGGTCATGGCAAGCCTTTTCGGACTTCCTTGGAACGACGATGCGCTTCTCCACGATATGGCTGGGTGGCACAGGGACATTGTGGCCTGGATCGGTATGAAGTATTCGGGCGAGGATCTAACTAGGAAGGCCCAGCTGGCATGTAAGGAATTGAATGGAATTCTTTTGCCTCGTATCCTTGAGCGAAAGAACAATCGCGGCAGCGATTTCGTGAGCTTGGTTTGGTCTCAAGCCGAGCAAGATTGCGGCGAGGTCGCGGTAGATGATGTGCTGGGAGTTGTGAGGGAGTTGGCGCTCGGCGCCGGCGAGAACACGGCAAATGCGACTGCCAACGCCATTTATCTCTTCTTGACCAATTCCGCGGTGCGAGCCGCAGTGACAGGCGATCTGGAAGGTTCTCTCAATGCGTTTGTCGAAGAGACGTTCCGGCTCTTTGGGTCGGTTCAATTTCGCTACCGAGTTGCCAATCGTGACGTGTCGCTCGGCGGCGTGACGATCAAAAAGGACGATACGATTTGCCTTCTCCACGCAGCCGCAAATCGAGATTCCGAACACTATGCATGTCCGCATATCGTCGATTTGGGACGTCCGCGTTTGACCGATCACCTGGCATTTAACGTAGGCCCGAGGGTCTGCGTGGGCATGCATCTGGCGAGGCTCGAAGTAAGGGAGAGCCTCAAGGCGCTTATCACACGTTGTCCAAATCTACGCCTCGATCCCTCCAGGGAAGCTCCGCGGTTCCTGGATTTTTATCATCGGTATTTTGGTCCGTTGCATTCGCGATTTTAGGACCAAAGAACGTGGTGCTTTACGACGAGGTGCTTTACGACGAGGCTTATGCACCGGCAGGGCCTGGCTAACGGCCGCTGTCCGTCTTGCATCGGCCGGCGCGACAGGTCCGCATAGGCGGCGGGACCTTGCCAGCTCTGTTCCTGCTGAAGACTTGGCGCAGCTTTCAAGACCTCTGCGTTGGCGCGTGGATTTCGTCTATTTTGTTCAGATGTACCGAGCATGCCAGCCGGTCAAATGGCGATTCGGAAATTCCAAATACCGTGAAGGCAGGCTCTATGGTCGTAAGTTCATAAAGCCGTCGCAGGGTGGGATATCCATTAGGAATCCCGAATGCCTGCTGTGCTTCTTCCGACGCTGGTGCGGCATCGATAAGCAGGCTTATCTTTCCATGGTTCGCGCCGCACCCGTGCAGTGCCTCGCAGGCAAGCTCGTCTCCGAATTCATCGAACACTCGGTCGAAGGAAAGTGGAAAGTACGAAGTATCGAATATTAATGGTATGCCATCGGCCGATATTACCTTTCGTAGGCACAGCATTGTTCCAGTAGGTGCGCCAAACTCGCTAAACGACGGATGGCAGATCGCCTCTCTTGATACTGATCTCAACTGAATGCGCGGCTTGCACTCAACGTCCTGCTCATCCTTGGGTGATGTGAAGCCGAAATTGACGTCGCGAATGAACCTGTGCCTTTCCCGTATAAAGGTTCCAAGCCCAGAGACGGTACGCAGGACGCCGGTGGATTGAAGGTCGCGCAGCGCACGTTTGATCGTTATTGCGCTTACGCCAAACTCCTCCGCCAATGCCGCGACCGATGGCAGAGGCTCCCCTGTCTTGTATTCGTTTTTCATCACTCGCCGCGCGATCTCTTGTCTGACCGTTTCATGCAGCAAACCGGTAACCGTCTTCTGCATTGGGAGACTCCCAGAAATTGACCAAACGAACCTGAGATGCTTCTCTGGCTCATGTACTCCCCGCCGTACAGCAGCTCAGCTCAAGACGAATCGGACAGATTCGTGACGGGCGTCGATGCGAGCGTCATCGGGACGCGCTCGTCGCGGTGGAACTAAGGAAGTGTTCGGAAGCTGGTCCGTGTTCCTGCTGAACCAGACAAGGCCCCGGAAAGCACCAAATCCAAAAAGGAAACATTGTAGTCGACGCACCAGCTCGCATTGCTTTCGAATGTCCGCGCAGCCATAGAAATAATGGCGCAGCGGACGGTCGCGATGCACCATAGCAAAGCTTCTTAAATCGCTATGCTTCAAGCAAGCTTGTGCCTCATCAACTATGATGGCCATCCGATATCTCTGCTCTGCCTTTTGTCGAAAGCCGAAAAGACAGCGATGCTCCTCATTTTCTAGCGCATTTCATATTCAAGAATGTTCTGGATGCCGACCGGGCCGAGGTAGGTAGCGCCCGTGTCACGAAAGCCAGACTTCAAATAAAGGTTCCTAGCTGTCCCATTGCGGGCATTCACTGCGAGCATGAGGTGATCGACGCATGGTCGGTTTGTCAGGATCCATTGAACCGCAAGTCTCATTGCTGCCATACCGTACCCATTGCTTTGGTATGCTGGGCCGACACGGAGGCCGTGCAAAGTAATCACGTCTGGTGGTGCCCACTCCGGTACAGCCGTCCTTTCACGCAGCACAAAAAAGCCGACGACCTTGTTGCCAGCAACGATCGAGAACGGGTGCTTTAGTTCGGGACAAGAGTTGCTTCGAAGTTCGGAGAACACTAACTCTATCGGATCTACAAACTGCTCCTGCTCGGGGCAAAGGGTTAAATGCGTGACTGTCGCCTCATCAAAGTGAGACAATGCTTTCAGGGCTGCAACGCAGGTGTCCTGGATAGCTTTGGTCGATTTACGGTGTGCCATGTCGATACGATCCACCGGGCCTTAGATCGCCGAACCGAGGAGAGACTGGACTATGCGTCTTGGAGCATGGTTTGGAGCATGGTCGACCAGTCTGGAAAGCACTTCGTCAAGTGCCCGCCTGCCCCAGGTATAAGAGGACCAGCCCTTCAGGTTTTCGGTGGGGGCTGTGACAGCCAGTGGCTCTTCGCGTGCTGACGTCGGCCACTCAGGAATGGCGGACAGCCATTCTTCGTTATAGGCGGTTTCAGTGTAACGATGGCCCTCATCCGGGAAGATGGCAACAACCCTCTTGCCCGGATTCAGTTTTGACCACCAGTTCGCAACCTTAAACGCAGCCCCGCTGGTGGGGCCCATGAATAATCCATGGTCCCGGTGTAACCGATGAGTTGCGTGAACTGCCTCTGCCGCCGTCAGCCAATGCACCTCATCAAACTGTCTGTGGTCGAGATTGGAGGGTAGGGTGTCACCTCCCAGCCCGCTGAAGTATCGTCGGCCACTGGGCTGCCCAAACAGAACGGATCCTGGAGCATCAACGCCGATGGCATGCAGTTCGGGGAATAGTACCCTTAGGGCCTTGGACGTGCCGCACGTCGAACCGCCTGACCCGACGGCGCCAACCAGGCAGTCAATCTTTCCGATCCTGTCGATGAGCGTGGCTGCGAATTTCGCGTAAGCAAGCGGACAGTCCGGGTTGGTATGCTGTGAGGGCCAATAGCTGTCAGGTGTTTCTTTCAGGTATGCGGCAAGTCTGTCCAACCGCGCGCGCTGAAATCCGCCACTGGGTGCTGGATTTGGGGCGATGTCTAGGTGCACCCCAAGATCGCTGAGGCGCTTATGAAGGTGCCGATCGAGGGTGGGGTCGCTCACCAGAGTGAGTTTGTATCCATGCTGCACGGCAAGCATGGCCAGGGCCAACCCAAAATTGCCCGAAGAGGACGCGCAAATGCGCCCACCCGGTTTGAGAAAACCCTGCTCCGCGGCCCGCTCAAGGATGAAGCGGGCAGGGAGAAGCTTCAGAAGAAAGAAACTGGCAGCATACAGGCCATCTCTCAACTGGATGATTCTCGGATTCTCGAAATCCTCGAGCTTGCGCATGAGAGCTCGGCTAGCCAATCGTTGCTCCAAATGTCATTCGGTTCCGGAAGATCGATGGCTCGAAGCCTGACTTTCGCAGGTCATGCATCGCTAGATCCATGTGCTTGGTGGTTCTGGCGCTTGCTGGATCGAACAGCAAACCGACAACAGTCCCACTGTGCGCAACCTGCACGCCAACAGCGCCATGGCGAGTGCCGATTGCCTGGATTTCGTCCAGGCGCGGCTTTGGGAGGAATCTCTGGTTGATCAGCGCACTTGCGGTAGCAACGCGGCCAAGTAGTCCAAGGTCGGCGTCCCTGATCGCCCGACGCATAAGACTCCGGAGCGGACGAAAAAGCTCGACCTCGAAAGAATCGTACCGTGCCGGCTCAAACACCAGCGTATCGACGCTTTGGTCGGGAGCTGCATCGACGCTGATGAAATCGAACGCTGGAAGCGAGGTTCGAAAAGACTCTATCACGATCCCTTCACGATGTGCAAAGAGCACTGCCTGCTGCGAAAACAACGTGGAGTCGCATGCCGTCTCCGCTCTCACCGCGATTTCCATGACCCGGTCAGGCGTTGCTTCGACGTGCAGATAATCGAGAACGGCCGAGATGCTGGCCAGGACGTCGGCTGTCGATGAGCCCATGCCGCGCGCAACAGGGATATTGCTTGCTATTGTCAGATGCCCGCCAACTCTGATCCTTGCGAACCTCGCAAGCGCGAGCTCGGCGGCGCGTTTCGACTTTTCACAACACACTGGAGTGACGGTCACCCCGTCTTCGTTGCTCGCCTTGAACGTTGCTGTAGATTTAAGATCGCGGCAGGGCAGCGATGTCAGACCACGGTGCAGACGAGCATTTTCGTCCTCGAATATGCCCTGAAGCAGCTCTCCATGGTGACCGATAGCCTCACCGTAGCCTAGTGATGCAGGAACAGTTGATCTCATGGATCCGAGCGAAAGTTGAGTGTACAGCCGATGATCAAGATTCGGTGCCTGAGTTGATTGCGGGTTGTTCGAGATTGGCAAGTTGCGGATGCGCCGTTGCGACGCCTTGCGGCCACAACTTCAAAAATCGTGCCAATGTGGAGGAAGGATCTTGGAACTGGCCGCTGAAAGCTTACCAACAGCTTAGATGGGCAGCCCTTAAAAGAGCGTCCGAGCACGATTGTGCTGAACACGACAGAACGGTCGTTCATTGAACATCCTGGCGGTCCTTCACGCTCATTCATGTCGCTATTCCTGGAATGAGGATATCCCGATCGACGGAGATACCAGATGGGTTTTGGAGGTCCGGAGGCGGCGCATGACCATTTCCAACGGCGAGCGCACGAGCTTGCAGACTGGCCTCCGAGCAACGAACGTGCTGGCGCGCGAACGTGGATTGCGCAACGCCGTGGCGAGGAGGGCCCTGTGGGCCTATGCGACGGGAGGATGATCCGATGAGCCATGGCAAATCGCATTGGTGAGGTCGACGCGGCTTGGTAACCGACCAGGGAGACGCCGCAGCAATCAGTTCGGATGATCCATCGTGTTGCCTTGAAACCTCGCGGTGGCTAGTTCACGCACCGAACACCGAGATAGTCAGGTAGAAAGGGCGTTACGGATTATACCCAGCAGGTCGGGGCGCCGGATCGACCCCGGCGACATCCCGGTATTTGCGTCGGCCCCACATGAATCGGCACCATCCTTCCGATACCTCCTGTAGTGAAGCGATGTCTCTTGGCCCTGCCCAATCACGACTAAGGTCCTCGTTCCAGTTGTTCAACCATCCAGGGTTAAACATTGTTTCCACATAACGGACGCCGTGGTCCGGTAGAATAGTCAGAACGGTACGCGAGGGGTCCTGAGCTGCAAACCACTCCGCAACCGTAAGAGCGGCACCACTCGACGGTCCGACAAGCATTCCGCTACGTCGATGAAAATCGTGTACCTTTTGCACCATCTTCGGCACTGGGACCCAGTGGACCTCGTCGCAACGTTCAAAATCTACGTTGCCCATGGGAATTCCGGCTCCCATTGCCAGAATTTGCTCGAACGTTTCCCTGCACATCTTGCTGATCCGCCGAGCTTGGGCACCAAAAATAACGCTTCTATTGTGATCGACAGCGACGACCTTCAAATCGGGATTCGCGTGTTGCAAGACTGACGCAACTCCAAACAGGGATCCACCGCTGCCCACCGTACCAACGATCACATCAATTTTTGGCTGTGTCAGCAGAACACGCTCGGCGATCGGCCTGTAAGAAAAAGAGTTCAGATAATTTGTGTACTGTTGTGGCCAAAAGCTCTTGGGAATCGATGAGCGCAACCCGGCCAGCACCTCAAGGCGGGCTTGCTGGATTCCGCCTTCGCAGTTCTTGCTGGCGTGAACTGTATGTAGGACTGCGCCCAGATTCTCTAGGCGCCAGCGGACCACGTCAGATGTTGGACCGGTAACCAGCGTGAGGCGGAGGTCATATAAAGAGCACAGGATAGCCAGCGCCAAGGCAAACGTGCCAGAACTGCTTTCAATCACATGTCCGTCAGCCCGCAGTCGTCCAGTTGCCAGTGCGATATCAAGTATACATTTCGCCGGCGTGAACTTCATAAGATCGAATTTCGCGGCAATCAAATTGTGCGTGACTTGTACGAACGTTGGGAAGGAAAGCATTTCGACAACATCGGCGGTGAACGGCTTTGTAGGTGCATTCATGCTGCGATTGTTCCTGAGTGTCGGACGAGTGGCCAACGGCTAGGCGCCGTTTGGCGTCTCATCCTGGGCGGTGCTTACGGTGCTTTAGTTGCGGAGTAAGAAAGCCGGCGCGAAACGCGAATGCGCGTCGTAGATGTGACATTATGCTCGTCTTGCTTCCCTCAATAGGTCGGGTCTCGCGAAGCGATAGTGATGACCATCTATGGCGGCCAGGCAAAAGATTCAAAAATCGTACCAATTTGGATGAGGAGACGAGAATTGCCGATGTTGCTTCAGCTGCATCTCCGAGCGATGTCGGGTCGTGGTGGGTGCTATCGCGGGCGCGGGATTGGATTGGCGAGCTGTGAAGTAATGGGCGAGCCATGGTCCGATGTTGGCGCCTGAGCGTCGCTGCATCCGCAGTGCAGCGGAAAATTGCCGGTCTTAACGTCTATCGGCCAAGGTTCGGTATGGTTCGAGCGGCCAATATGCGGGTAGGTTTCGACGCGATCCGGCAAATGTCCCGTCCAGGCCACACGTCGCGAACATCGCCAGGCGGACTTGAAGCAGGAATGGCGGCAGGCTGCGGTCCGCAATGAGCTGTTGTAGTCGCTCAGCCGATACAGAGCTACGCGGGCACGCGAGGGCGATTGCAGCTAGTGCCGTTCGCGGCCAGAGTTCTCGCCCTCTTCGAGCTTGATAACAACTGGTTGCGGAAATTGCCGGAATCCCGTCATCGCAACCGATCGAGGATGGGCGTCTGGCTTGCACATTCGAACGTCTTGTGAATCTGCAGCGCTGGGCCGCAGGGCCCGTGAGCTTCAGAGAGAGCTTATGATTGGCAGCTTGTGGGTTGTCAGCCGCCAAAGCTAGTAGTTGATCCAGCGTGCCGCGGCATGCGACCTCTCGGGTAAGGAGGGTTGGCCGGTCATCGACAAAGCGCTGGTTAGCTCAGTGTTCACTCGCAAAAAGAAGTGCAGCATGCGGCATCGATTGCAATCTGTTGACGCCGCCTGGTGTCGGTCGATGTGCTGGCTGATGGCGTGGAGAGATGTTGTGTTGCTCTGCCTCGGCATCCTTGTTCTTGCTGAGGTGATGGACCGTCTCGCTGACGTGCATCGCGGTCGTGCCCACGCGATGATCGAGGCCGCCCGCTCACATGTTGAGCTAGGAGGCTGGCTTCGACAAGTAAGCGCTTCGCCAACTGAACGCAGTCGAGGTAGTGGTCTGACAAGCGAGAGTTGGCATGCTGGGCAATGACGAAATGAAGCGCGGCCTCTCGCTTGTCGGGACAGGCCTCCACGTCAGGGCTCCGCGATCTGAGCCCGCTGGTGATCGGGGCTATATTGTCGACGATAATGCTCGCAGCGCGTGCCGGCCTACGGCATCTCGTTGCGTATTTATCGTCGGTTACTCATACGCAACGGAACGCGGTCACGCGGACAGCGCTCGTCTAATTGGAAGCAGTGAGTGCAAGCATATCAGGCTGCTGTTGGATGGTTCCATCAAGAACGCAGAACATCGATCTGGCAACTCCTGTGCGCGGGGTGGCGCCGAGCGATTTGGGAACGGAGGCCTGCGCGAGATAGGGAGATCGATGAGCTGGTCTTGATCGCTAAGAGCCCCTTGGGAATGGTGCGAACTCGAGGGGATCATCGGCGGTGACGTGCTGACAGGATCGTTCGTACGAGTGCATCTGCAGGTCAGGAGCGATGGCGTAATGCCCAAGCGGCAATTTGGGCATTGCGAGTTGCCGCGGCCATTGCACTCTAACAATCAATGGCTGTGGAGACAAAGATGCAAGGTGTTAAGAGACCGTCTTTTGGAAGCTTTTCCGAAATTGCAGAGTTTTATCCTGCGTTCCCACCCTACTCACGGCGGCTGCTTCAGGTCCTTGTCGACCAGGTCAAGCACCTAACCGGGAGCCCGGTGTTCGGTGATATCGGCGCAGGTACGGGCGCAATCGCCTATACGTTAGCTGACATGGGTCTTGCCGGCTACGCGATCGAACCCGAGAGTCAAATGGTTGCAGTGGGGCAGAGGCGCAGCCCAACGTATCCTGCCATATCCTGGATTAATGCGCCGGGAGAAAACACCACCCTTGCCGACGAGTCGCTAGATTGGGTTTGCTACAGCCTGTCATTCCATTTGACGAACGCGGCGGAAGCACTTCGGGAAAGCATGCGAATCCTACGGCCTCGCGGTTTCTTCACAATAACGCACGTCCTCGCGGATCTTGAGACTGATCCCTTTCAGCTCGAAATCGAAAATCTTATACGCGACATGGCACCGGCTCTACGACGGTCGCGGACCGCCCTCATCGGCCAGATGGGCACCTACGAGGCGCTCCTCAACCAGTATCCTGGCCTCGGGAACTGTATTTTTCTCGCGACCAGCCAAGCGATACCGATGAGCGAGGAGCGGTATGTCAACTACTGGCGTGGGCGGCATGATATTCCCAGTCAGGTCTCCTCGGAATTGTGGAATTCCATACTGCAAATGATCGGGGAGACCTTCCGAAGGCGGCAGCCGGTCAACCTGAGATTCCGCTCTGCAGCTTGGCATGCGCAAAGGGTGTGATGTGCTCGCCATGTCTCAAGATGATCAAGAAGGCTGAGCCAGCGGTGGTTCGCCACTGTGACTTCGCTCGAAATGGACGAGGCAGAGCCGGCAGCCGTTGCGGCATAGCAAGGGTGATGCTGGCTGGTAGGGCAACGTGCAGGACCTGCCAGCTGAGCACGGTTCGCAAGGATGTCAAATTCAGCAGGAGGACAGTATGGGACGCAATGGTGAAATGAAGCTGGGGGTGTACCTCGCACAAGCGGGAGTTCACGAAGGAGCGTGGCGCGATCCGAGCGTGCCGGCAAACGGTGGCGTCGATATCGGTTATTATGCTGATCTGGCAACTCTCGCCGAAAGCGCAGCATTGCATTTCGTATTCCTCCCCGATAGCCCAAGCGTCTTGGAACGGGATGAGGCCACGATCGCTCGGTCGAGCCGAAACGATGCGTTCGAGCCGATCACGCTGTTGTCGGCACTCTCGATGAAAACAGACAGGATCGGTCTCATCGGGACAGCTACAACGACCTACAATCAGCCCTATCATCTTGCGCGCTTGTTCGCCTCGCTCGACCACCTCTCGCGTGGACGCGCGGGCTGGAACATTGTTACGTCGGGGTACAAGTTCGAAGCACAGAATTTCGGTGAAAGCGAACTTCCGGATCATGACACGCGCTATGCTCGAGCCAAGGAATTCGTGCAAGTTGTCACGGGCCTTTGGGACACATGGGAAGATGACGCTTTCGTCCGCGACAAGCAAAGTGGTATTTTCGTAGACACCAAGAAGCTGCATTTGCTTAACCACCGAGGGGAGCACTTGTCAGTTCGCGGCCCCCTTAATATTGCAAGGCCGCCGCAAGGATATCCCGTATTGGTTCAAGCTGGCGCATCTGATACCGGAACAGCATTCGCCGCCAAATTCGGCGAGATCGTGTTCGGCGCCGCCCCCTACGTAGAGGATGGAAAACGACAGTATGCAACCCTCAAAGAGAAAGCGCGCGCATTCGGGCGCGAGGACGATCAGGTGCAAGTCATGCCTGGCATTGTACCGGTCGTTGGGAGGACAAAGCAGGAGGCCTCCGACAAGCTTGAAAGGCTGCACTCAGCTGTGCACATCGACGTTCTGACCGGACTAGCCGATCGGTTACTGGGCTTTGTCACCGAGCTGCGTTCAACGGACCTCGACTCGCTGGTTCCCGAGACGCTACCGCAGACAAATTTCATCCAGAGCCGTCAAAAGCTGCTCCTCGAGATGGCCGCTCGCGAGAAATTCAGCTGGAGACAACTGATCCGCTATATATCGGATAGCAAAGGCCAGCTCTTGGTTGTTGGTACGCCGGACGAAATTGCAGACGTCATGGTGGATAGGTTTGATCAACGCGCGGCCGATGGATTTAACATTATACCGGAAACCTTTCCCGGCGGACTGAAGGATTTTGTTGAGCTCGTCGTGCCCGAGTTGCGTCGACGAGGCAAATTCAGATCCAAATACTCCGGACAAACACTAAGAGACAACCTGGGCCTCAAGCGGCCGGTTAATCGGTTCACGAGCGCAGGTGTAAGCGACGTCCGTGCAGAAGTGCCGCAGCCCTCGCACTAAACCTGTTTTGGCAGGGAGATCGCAAGCTCTCGGCCATTGCGAGGATCGAAAGCTTGCATTCAATTGGGAATGAGCAAGCTGCGTGCGGTTTTCAAGAGGAGCCTGGTTGGTGGTCCTGTCGTCAAGCGGGGACAGTGTCGACCCCAGTAGATAGGACAGTTTGCTAGCAGGTTCATGGCCTTCGCAGTCGTCTCTTCGCCGGGAGCGCCGCATAGCTATATTCACGGGGGCGTCAGCCCGATGTTGTCCTGAGGGCCTTAAGTCCCGCTTGATGCGTTGCCGCAGAATACAGGGTCCCACCTAACTGGAAGTTGAAGGCGATCGTTAAGTCGGGTGCCCCGGGGGGCTTCAACAAGCGATGTCGATTATGCGTCAGCTCTTGAAGCGATCGGGAAACAAGCCGCTGGCTACAAAGTCCCCGACAGGGGAACGCGCGCTCGGCTGTTCACGTTGCGCGAGAGTCGGCGCCAGGTGTGCACCGTCGCCCTTGCGCCCAACGGCAATCGCGATCTCGACGGCAAAGGTCTTGGGCACCTTGAGCACGGCGCGAGCCCTGTCCACGTCAAATCCGCTCATGCCATGCGCGGCCCAACCTGCGGCCATCGCTTGGTTGGCAAAATTGGCCCAGGCGGCGCCGCTGTCAAAGGAATGCGTACGTGAAAATTGCGCGTTGGTCTTTCCGTGTGGTGTGAAGTCCTTGCGGGACAACAGATAGACCAGCGCTGCCGCGTGTCGTGCCCAACCCTGGTTAAATTCGATCAAGGGAGCAAGAAAGGCCTGGAATTCCGACTGGCTGCGCAAGGCATAGAGGAAGCGCCACGGCTGGGAGTTAAACGCCGACGGCGCCCATCGAGCAGCCTCGAAGAAGGTGTTCAGAATTGGCTCCGAAATCGGGTCCTGGGAGAAGCCACGCGGCGACCAGCGATCGACGAACATACGGTCAGCAGGATGTTCGGGGACGCGAATTCTGGAGGCTTGGTCTTGAGTGGTCACTCTCGTCTCCTTCATCTTTTTTGTTTGAATGGTTGATTGTTATCGGAACCTGCCATGTGCAGCCTCGATCGGGATGCCGGTCTTGAATGTGGTGCCCTCCGTCCCGTGTAAGCGTAATATCGCTCGTGATCTCGAACGACCATCGCTTTCCGGGTACCTGCCACTTACAACTCGCAGCGCGCTAGTCGCGACAGTCTCGTTCTTGAGGGTAAAGGATACAGGCAAGAGTTTGGGTAGTCGTCCTACCAACTCTGAAGGGGAGAATTGCAGCGCATCCAATATCGTTGCTGGCACTTGCCGCGCCTGACGGCGCGGCCGGCTTCCGATAGCGGTCTATCGTGCGGCTCTGTGTCTTCATGCACCACCGTCCGTACCTGCTCGAGCCAGCATAGCTCCCGTTCGGGCGGGTGCCTATAGGTTGAGGCGCACTTGATGAGCATGTGGCGGACAGGGCCGTTACCGGTTTTGCTGATGCCACCGCGCCTGACACTCGCTCCAGTCGATAGCTCGCTCGGCACCAGGCCAGATAGCCCACCAGTTGAAGCGAGCTTTCAAAACGAATTGCGTCACCAACCTCGCTGGCGAATGTCTCTGCGAGGATCAGATCGATTCCTCTCGACGCCTGCAGCACCCTCATGAGCGGCGGTCGACACAATCGGCCTCTAACAGAATTGCACACGATCGAGCGCCTGACGATCCATTCAGTGATTGGCCAACGCTGTTCAACCATCATTTTGACGTCACTGAAGAGACGAACCTTCTCTTCCGGCCTGGATTTCGCGACTGCGACGGTGTTTGTCAGCTTGGCGGGGCCCGATTCGCACAAATGCATCTCTGTCGTCGACCACCACTCGTCTTCCGGTGATCAGGATTGACTCGAACCGCCTGAGCAAACCTCGGTCCCGTAGGGTAGGACGATCCACCTCACCGGCAGAGGCGGTTATTACCGTCTTTCGGGCGCGGCTTTTGCTTGACTCAGGTCTGGTTGCCACGACGTAAGGGTAGGTCGTTGGCGCTGCTCCGAGCAACGTTTTTGCAACCGCGGCAACCAGCCCTCAAGCAGTTGGAATCCGGCGAAAAGAGATGCTCGACAGCGGGATTTGAGCGCCAAGCCGGGATTCATTGCATTAATGAAGAACGAAACATCGCTACATTCAGCGCGATAGCCGCAGAAATCGAGATGCCAGGAGACGGACGGCATTATGACCGACCACGTGCCCGCGTGCTTGGAGACGCTTGACAGCACGGAACAGGCAGCTCTGAAGCAGAGCGCCGGCACACCGCAAGTCCTTCGTCAGCTTGGCAAGATGCTTCCTAATACGCGGTCTTTCGTCCAAAATGAGATCCTGGGGAGAGTTTCTCCTCAAGCTTTCGCAGCCATTGAGGAGTTCCTTGAGCCGATCGCCCTGAAAGAGCGCATGGTGCTGCTAGAGCCGAAGAGGCACCTTGGCCATGTCTATTTCATCGATTCTGGCCTCGTCTCGCTCAGGATTGTCGCGGCGGGAGGCGTCCTTGAAACGGCGGTACTGGGACATCGGGCCGCGGCCGGCGCTTCGCTCCTGGTCGGAGGGCATCTCTCGACACACCAATACGTGGTGCTCTTTGCCGGAGCTGCGCGCAGAATCCGCGTCGAGGATTTGCGTCGGGTGACGAATGAGCACCTTGAAGTCCGAGAATATCTTTCTCGGTATAATCAAGCGCTCGCCTTGCATTGCGCTCAGACAGGACTATGCGGGGTTCGGCACGGTAGCGAAAAACGGATCGCGAGCTGGCTGTGCCTGGCGAGTGACGCTGTTGGTGATCATGTGCTTCCCGTTACCCACGAATACCTTTCGTCCGTCTTGGGATTGCGC
Source organism: Bradyrhizobium sp. B124 (assembly GCF_038967635.1). NCBI lineage: Bacteria > Pseudomonadati > Pseudomonadota > Alphaproteobacteria > Hyphomicrobiales > Nitrobacteraceae > Bradyrhizobium > Bradyrhizobium sp. B124. Next base: position 7,785,504 of record NZ_CP152413.1, read on the forward strand.
CGGCCTGGGGTGACGGAGACCCTGATCCGCTTCGAAGCACAAAAATTGATTCGCAAGAGGCGCGGCGTCTTGGAGATTGATGAACGCAAGAACCTCGAGCAAAGGGCATGTGGCTGTTACAAGCTGATCTCAGATGCTTATGCCGGTTCGGAAACCGGAAGCACAACGGGCGACTAGCTAAGCGGTCGCTCCAGGCGATCCGCTCACCTCATCTGTTCTGCCTGGAAGCGAACCTTCGCCTCTCGTTGGAAGGGCGGCGCACGATCTGGCCAAAAGAGTGGACAGAGCTAAGCCGCTTTCCGCTACATCTCGATCGAGGCGATGTATCCCCGATGGCAGAAGGGGAATCGGATTCGATTACAGAATCTTTCAATGTAATTAAGGCGAAAAGATATCGAGCTGTGTCTCGGCTCGGGTGATGCCCGTTTTGCATTCGGCCAGAAACGAATCCCCTCAGCTAACTCGGAATGATTGTCCAAGCCCCCACCAAATGCTCTGTAAAAGCAGCGGTAGCCTCCGCCGAGCCACACTGTCAAAAGATGAAAGTCCGACTCTCGTCGGACTTTTTATCTTGAACAATCATTTCGGTTGATGGTCTGCGTACACGAGCAATCGCCATCGGATTGATCCTTGGGCCGTCGTGTGCGCATGATGTCCTTGCGGGGGCAAGACGTGTCCTGACGCAATGCCGATTTCACGGTGACAACCCATGCATCGATAGATGCCGGCATTGGGAGCCTTAGCTCCTGGTCCGTGATCCTGATCAAAAGCCTCGCTGTTAGATTGCTCCAGATAGCTTCCGTACTTATAGCTGGCCATTCTAGTCTTTCTCAAATGATTGGCTTGGGTCGCCAGATGGGCCTCCGCCGTTGGCGCGCTAGCTCCGGACGAAACTGGAATGCCCACCACCGGCGCGCGCAAAATTGCGGCTCGAACCCCTCCGTCGCGGCGGTGAAATTAGACGTGTGATTGCGTTCGCTGCGTGCGTTTTTTTGATTGCGATGCAGCATTTGTGCTTTGCGTCGCCATTGGCGCGGAAAAGCATCCATGAGAAAAGCGGCTGGCAAAGGAACGCCGCTCTCCAAGGCCTCCTCACGAGTCACGAGATGATCTCCACGAAGCCTAGCGAGGTGCACAACGCCGCGATCGGGTCTTCTGTTTTGGAGGCGGCCAAGGTGATGGTCTGGTCGCTTCAAGTTTCGCGATCGCGATAAGAACGATGCTCGTTTCGACCCTTTTTCGGACCATTCTCTGAGCGCCGCGATGGCGGGCCGATGCCACGGAAAAGCGCGCGGGCGGCGGGAGGAACCATCCGCGCGAGTTTAGGCCAAGCTGGGCTGTCTCATGGGGGTACGCGAAAGTACGAGCAGCCGAGCCACACATGTCTCAGCAACTAGCGTGCCAGAAAGTCAGGGAGTGCAAGAGGGATAAAAATGATGCGCCCTCACACCTCATGCGGCGAACCCTTCGCTTCGGTAGCCACTGCCGGACATACATGTCGTCAACCGGACACGCGAAAAGCGATCTTGCCAGTTCCGAGTTCCGATCAACGGTTGGTAGTGATGTACTCATGCAGTTTCGTAGACCACCAACGCCAGCGTGGCGCCTGATAGAACAGCTTGCTAAACTCGGTGAAGGGCTCCTCGGCAGTGCCGACATAGTTGCCATTGTCACAGTGTGCTTGAGCTGGCCGTCTCGACAACGCCAGTTCAATCGGCCCGTCTGCCCAAACTTACCAAGCTTGCACTCGACCCAACCCTGCACTCCTAGGTGGAGTCGGAACCTGGCCGGCGTCGTCGTGACATCGAGCAGCGCCCCCGCTCCAAGCCCCGCGTTCTGTGAAGGCTGATGGTGCGGCCCGAGAACGGATCGAGAATCGCGAGAGCTTAAAGCCCGGATTAGATTGCTGAACGCTTGCCGATTGACTTCGCGGACGACAAGCCGATGCGCATCGGTCACCAAGCCATCAATCAGGCCTATTTGCTCAGAGCCGGGGCGCGTTTCGCCGTGAACTCACGACCTGCTCGCGAACCGGACGCCGTTGCGAGCGCCGAAAGCGCGCGCAGGTGCGTGCATTTGACAGCGACCATTCAGACGAGCGGTCGATCGTGCCCGATGCGTCGAAGTCGCAACGAGAGTCCAAATTTGCGGGATTTCTTCAATCCATGGCCGATTTTCGCGGCCATTATGCGTCGCCAGCGGCTTACCGACGCACGAACGCAGAGCGGGCTCTATGATGATTCAACGGCGTCTGGACGCCGGCGACCGCTCCGATTTCTAGATGCCTAAGCTGGCAGTTGGAGAAGGTATGTACGCGCGGGGGTCTGAATGGCGGGAGTGGGATTTGCACATCCACTCGCCGGCGTCTTTTCACTGGAATGGCGAGCAGTTCGGAATCATCACAGAGCGAAATGAACAGCTGGTCGACGAGATGATCAGTGGCCTCAATGACGCCGCGCCGGTAGCATTTGGGCTTATGGACTATTGGACCTTTGATGGTTGGTTCGCCCTGAAAGCGCGGCTGGCGCAAGCCAATGCACCTGCACTCACCAAGACGGTCTTCCCGGGCATTGAACTGCGCTTGGCCGCGCCAATGGAAGGGAGACTCAATGCCCACGTGCTATTCTCAAATGAGATCAGCGACCAACATCTCCGCGATTTTCTCTCTCGGTTGAAGCTCGAGCTCATTGATCAACCTCTGTCTCGCGATGCACTCATCGAGTACGCGCGATATGCAGGCGCAGACAAATTGGCGAAACACGGCATTGAAAAAAGCAAAATTGCTTCGGACGATGGCGCGGCGTTCGTCGCTGGCTGCAAGATCGCTGAAGTGAACGTTGATTCGTATAAGAAGGCAATTCGCCTCGTGCCTGGTGGTCGAGCGGTTGGCTTTATGCCGTTTTCCACCAACGACGGACTTAATTCAGTCGACTGGACTGAGCACTACGCTTATGCGCTCGCCTTGTTCGAATCGTCCCCGATATTTGAAACAAGAAATCCCGATCTCTGGGCAGCCTTCTGCGGGGTCGAGACGACAAATAACAAGAAATGGCTCGGCAACTTTCAAGCTGCATTGAAAGGTATTCCTCGGCTCGCCGTCTCCGGCAGCGATGCTCACTGCTATCGCGGCAACGGCACGAACGATAAGCGTGGCTATGGAGAGTTTCCGTCCGGCAAGCGCACCTGGATTAAGGCTGATCCAACTTGGAGAGGATTGTTGCAGGCTCTGAAAGAGCCGGCCAAACGTTCATTCCTTGGTGAACGCCCACCGAAGCTCGAGCGGATTAATCGACACAAGACGTTCTACATAGATCGAATACGCGTGAACAAAGTTCCCGATAGCGAGCTAGCCGATATTTGGCTCGACGGAACCGAAATTCCTCTGAATTTCGACCTCATTGCAATCATCGGCAACAAGGGGAGCGGCAAGAGCGCGCTCGCTGACATCATGGCGTTACTGGGCAACTCCCAGCAGAGCGCTCACTTCTCGTTTCTGAAGCGGGATCGCTTCCGCGGAAAGGCGGGGGAGCCGGCACGCCAGTTCGTTGGCGAGCTATCCTGGCTTGCTGGCGATCCCTGCGAGATGAGTCTGGCCGACGACCCATCCGTCGAACGCGTCGAACTCGTTCGCTACATCCCCCAAGGACGGTTCGAAGCCCTATGTAATGACCATGTATCGGGAAAGACGGACGAGTTCGAGAAGGAACTCCGCGACGTCATCTTCTCGCATGTCCCGACCGACGTGCGTCTTGATGCTCTGAGCTTCGATCAGCTCATTGACAAGCAAGAGAACGTTTTTCGCGCTCGGGCGAGCGAGCTTCGCAAATCGCTGCGATCGGTCAATGAGGAGATCGTCGATATCGAAGATCAGCTTCATCCCAATATGCAGAAGAATGTCGAGGAGCAGATCCGACTTAAGCTGAAGCAGATAGAGGAGCACGCGGCGATTAAGCCGACGGTGGTCGAACAACCAGCAGCCGAACTCGACGCCGATCAGCAACAGGCTAGCGCCAGGCTTGCAGAAATCGGCGTGGCGCTGCAGCAACTTAAGGACGAGAGTAGAAAAGCGGCCGATGACAGACAAGTCAACGGTAGAAGGCAGCGATCGATCCGCAGTATCGGCGAGCGCATCGACCTCTTTCAAAAGCAGTTTGACAATTTCGTGAGCGAGATCGCTGACGATCTCGCCACTGCCGGATTGAAGGTAGATGAACTGATTACTTTGGCCGTTAGGCGCAATGTCCTGATTCTCCAGCAGCGGGCGCTAGCCACGAGTGACGAGGAGATTGGGCGAAAGATCGCAAGCGGTGTAGCAGCAGAAGCCGCGCTGGTGGGGGAACAAAAGCAGCTTTCGGAGACACTGAACGAGCCGCAGCAGAAATATCAAAAGTACACGCAAGCGCTAACGGAATGGCAAACCGCCTTGGAGGACATTGAAGGTTCGGAGACAGAGCCCGAAACTCTTAAGGGGTTGCAGCGGAGGCTCGCCCAAATAAAGGAGCTGCCGACGGTGCTCACACAAAAGCGAGCATCACGGTTGGATATTACAGCCCAGATATTTGCGGTACTGGAGGAGCAGCGCGCTGCACGGGAAAAGCTATTTGCGCCGCTGCAGCACCTGATTCAGACTAATTCTCTGGTCCGATATGAATACAAACTTCAATTCCAAGCTAAACTCCTCGGCTCTCCCGACGCGATCGCAACAAACCTATTTGGCGCGATCAAGCAGAATATTGGCGAGCTCAGAGGCGAGGACGAGAGTTTCGCTGCGGTTCGTAGCCGATTTGAGAAATATGGATTTGAGATTGCCGACGACGCGACTGGATTTGCCGAGGAGATGGCGTTCCTGTTGGCGGAGAGCGCCGATAAGGCAGCCAGCAAGGTCCCAGGCATCAGAGTCCTCATGCGAAAGGACAAGAATCCGGTAGAGGTCTACAATTATCTTTTTGGCCTTCAGTACCTTGAGCCGAAGTATACGTTGCTCTTTCAGGATACCCAGATCGAACAGCTGTCACCTGGGCAGCGCGGCGCTCTTCTATTGATCTTTTACCTTCTGGTCGACAAGGGCCGTAATCCGATTGTGCTCGATCAGCCTGAGGAGAATCTGGATAATGAGACGGTCGTAAGTCTGCTGGTGCCGGTCCTCAATGAGGCCAAGAAGTCTCGGCAGATCATTATGGTCACTCACAATCCAAATTTGGCGGTGGTTTGCGACGCCGAGCAGATCATCCACGCAACCTTCGATAGGAAAAGCGGCGCGCGTATTTGCTATCGGTCAGGCTCGATCGAAGACGGCCTGATGAACAGGGCCGTCGTCGACGTCCTTGAAGGAACGAAGATCGCATTTGATAACAGGGGACAAAAATATCATTAAGTGGAGAGAAGAATATAGACGGCGGCTCTGACGCGATGCCACCGTTCTGAAATGAATCCGGTCAGCGTTCCGACCCGTCGACGGCATCGGCGTCTGGTTCGGCGCCGCGCTGTTCGGCAACGATCGCCATCCAGAGCGGGGCCAACCAATTTGAGTGACCTACGGCCAACGAGCATCAAATCGTAGTCGGAAGCAGAGTTTCAAATTTGAACCAGGCCCGCATCAGATCGAACGTTGGCCGAAGCGCGCCTCTCGCGGTTGGCTCAGTTGCTTCCACGCCAGCGTTTTTGCATCAACTAAACATAGGGACGGATATCAAAAGTGCGTTGAAGTTGCATTCGTTGAATGATTGATGTTTAATCATAGAGCTGTGTGTGGCGAGGCGCGATCGAAAATGGATCGAACCGTTGCGAGCTGGATAACGTCCACGGTCCGCTTTGGCATGCGAGTCTTACATTCGTGTTGTTGTCGACATGTGATCAAGAAGACATGCGCGAGTTTGAGTAACCGTTGTTGCGCTCCCAGGGTCGCTCTTGCCTGCCTATCACTCCGGATGACATTCGGCCGATAGGGCAATTGCGAGCTCGCTCAGTTCGCTATCAACGCCAAAGGCTGCATGCTGTCCGCATCTGAATCGTAACAAGCCGGCTGGTTGGGGAATGTAGTGACAAGTACAACTACGGTCCGAATTCTGCAGATCGGCGACATTCACTATCCGAGCGCGACGACCAGCCGGCCCTCCGCCGATCTAAAGCGCGACGCATTTGATATCTCGGGCGAGATCGCTCCGGAAGGGGCGCGCTTCCAGAAGATCACGCAGACGCTCTCACAGTATACCTCGGGATACTTTCATGGCATCGTCTTCATGGGTGATTACACCACTGGCAGCCCGAACGTTTCCAGTCAGCTCGCGGGCCTCACTTCGTGTCTTGATTATGTGCAGAGGAATATTTTGAGCCCGCTTCTGGGAAAAGACTCGCGTGTCAAAGCCTTATTTGTCCCTGGAAACCATGATGTCGACCGCACGAGGTGTCCGACCACCCCAGACACAAGAAGCTCAAAATTCGAGCACTACGTTAATACACTCGGTGCGCTAGGCCACAAGAATATTTCGGGAGATACCGTCAGCCGGGTGTCTCTCACAGTCGACGATTCCGAAGTGATTCTATACGGTTTGAATAGTTGCCTCGGCTGCGGTGAGTATATGTCGTTTCCTGAGAAGACAAAGGCTGACCTGGCCGCGCAACTCGCCGACCTGTTTAAGCGCGGCGTATCGGAGGTTGCCGAGAATATCATCACCGACTTCTTCGATCTCACCGAGCAATTAGATGCGCCGGTGATTGATGGGGCCACACTTCATGAGCTTGATCTGCAGCTGGAGAAATGCTCCCGGAGACCGGATGCTGTCCAAATCGTCGTTGGCTATCACAGTCTGTTGCCGCAACCTATACCGCGCGTGGCACCATTCAGTGAACTCGTCAATTCTGGTGAGCTTCGTGCCTTTCTTTCAACTAAGGAAACTCCAATAGTCTACTTGCATGGCCACATTCATCAGAATCCGATTGAAATCGTGTACTCTCAAGAAAGGCCAGATAGCTGCGTTATATCGATATCAGCTCCCGAATTCTCTAGCGGGTACAACATCCTCGAGGTCGAATTCGACGAGAATGGTGTTCCACTCGGGATAGTTGTTATTCCAATTCGTCAAGACGGTCTCGGCAAGATCTCGAAACCATCGCCTCGGAAGATTCCTTTTCGCCAAGGCAAGCATCGCATTGCCGCCATAACCGAGCTGGCTCGGGAAATTTTTTACAAGACCTTCTCCGCGAACAGCCAGTTCCACTTCAACGAGTTATGCAAGGCATATTCAAGTGCTCAAGCTGAAGCGGTCGAACGTGCCGTGGTCGAACTGGAGTGGCTAGGCTTGGTTGAGATCGCAAACCGCCACCGGAAACCCGAACAGTGGAACATCAGGTCTGCAGTATGAGAAGCTGGACCAAATCCGACAATCCTTTCGCGCAGCACCGGTGGGAGACCGAGATCTCGCACAACATTTGGGTGCCTCCAAGTGTATCGATTGCTGCCTCCACAAAGGCGTGTCTAATAAGCGGTCTTCGCGGCACAGGAAAAACGGCGCTTCTGAACTGTCTGGATCCCCTTGCGCCATTTAAGAAAACGTACAAATTTCTCAATCCCGATGCGCTGCCGACGTCGTGCATTGGCGTATATATCAACATCTTGCACGAATTTACTGATTATCTGCCGCTACTGGCGCCGGTTACTACGTTGCCACCTGAGGCAGTCCTCCACCACGGCTCACGCATACATGCGCAGGCCTTCCCTCACCTATCTCATCTTTACCGCTATTGCGCGTTCCCTCCAGGCGATCGATGAATGTCGACGTAAGGACATACTTTCCTATGACGCCAAGCAAGAAATGGAGTTTGTCGAGACGTTTTGGCAGCAGCTCTGGCTAAATGCTTTCGAGCTTGGCGCCAACTCAAGCAAGCCTGATAGCCTACTTGCGTGCGCGTCACTGCTTCTCAAGATGTGCATGGCCGTGCGCATCAACAGCCTGCGACTCTATACCGACAGAGTCGTTGCGCTGGTTCAGGGCGTGCAGCCGGTGCAATTCTACCGGACCGCTTGCCGGATCTTGGCCGACAGCCAGTTGCTACACAGCCGCGGTCACAGATTCCATGTCAAGGTTTCGCTCGATGATGTTCATCGATTTCGACGAGATGATCAAGCTCTCCTAAATGGTCTGATCGAACTTAACACAGCCCCAATCTCATGGAATTTGTCGTTCGTCTCAAATCACTATGATGCTGGATTGTCGAGCGACAGAGATGCGCCTCTTTCGGGCCATGATGTCGAACGTATCGATCTGAATTACGCTAAGGAGCCCAAGGCGTTCCGCCGGCTTTGTCTGCGGTTGTATGAAATGCGAGTTGGTTTGCCGCCAGCCAGCGACGACCAAGAGGAGCTTCGCTCGCCCGGCTATGATAAGGTATTGGGCAATCCTAACGTGAGCGTGTTGTTCGATCATCTTCTCGAGACAACGTCCAGCGAAGGATTTCGCGAGCGGATATACGAACACCTTGACTACATTGCAGCACTGCTGAACTCAGCGGAGAGGACGGGCAGTCGCCCAAGTCGACCGGCCGATCCACGCAAGTACCTTTACCACACCTATATATTCATCTCGCTGTTTGAAGCTGACCGCAACAAATTTGTAAGCTTCCTGAGCTCTCGTACACCCAAACAGGTCGACAATTATTTCCGACAGAAAAACGTAGCGGCGTTGGTCTGCGCATCCAATGAGCTCGGGCGCGCTGTGCCGTACGCTGGTACTAACGCGCTTGCCGCAATGTCGGACGGCTGCGTGCGGGATTTCTTGAGAATTCTCGCTTGCCTCTATGAGAGCGCTCGCACGGGTATTCACCAGCGTCAGTCGCGGCGCCCTCCGTTTGACTATTTCTCAGCAGCTTCAGCGACTAGGCAGATCCCGGTTGGAGAGCAGAGCCGCGGCTTTTTCGAAGCGAGCCGTGACTATATCGAGCAATTTGATGTGCCTACGGTACGTGCCGAACGCGTGCTCGCCGATGTCGTTAACGGCGTAGGCGAGTTCATACGCCTGCTGCAGTCAAGAGATCGCGCACGTGCGCTGTCATTGCCTGAGCGAGGTATAATACGGCTCGATTTGACCGAAGTAACACTACTAGGCGTCAAACGAGCCAGGTTGAGTTGCTTCGACGGGCGCTCGATATCGGTCAGTACAAGGGAATTATCCGGCTGCACGAAGGTAAGTTCATGTCAAGCGCGGGCGCGAGTGGTACGGACGTTGATTGCATTTCGCCTGCATCGACTTGCTGCGCCTGCGTTCAATATATCCAGTCGCGGACCTCAGAGGGTGGTGGATGTACCGCTCCATTTTTTCTTGAATTTGTCGAGTCTCGTCGGGTTTCCCAAAAAAATTGGGCGCAACGAGTAATGGGCGGATTCAGCGACATAGACGAGGATTCGTCGAACAGCGCTGCCGTTCAATCTGACCTTCTCTGATCATAGCATCACAGTGGATGGGCTTGATGAAACGAGTTGGTTGGTTTGAAATCGCAGTTGCTGAAGTCGCCGATAGGCCACCCGAGGACGGGTACACCGTCGCCCTTGTCGGCCAAGACACGCTCGACCGAATTGGATCCCCCGCTTGGCGTGATGCAATCGGCGTCAGCCCAGTGCTTTTCAACACCAGGGGGATGCTGATCGAAACATCGGAGGTGCGGAGACAATTATTGCAGTTCACTACGGTATGTTGGCACGACGTGGCCTCCGTGGCGGGTGTGGCGCGCCTGCTTATGGAGGCGCGGGACGAAATCACGAAAGTATTGAACGGCGCGAACGGAGAGGTGCGCGTCGTTATCGACGCTAACTCCATGCCGAAGGCGCTCTTCGCCGCATTGCTCGGCATGCTCATCAGAACACGAATTGCTGCGAAAATTGACGTCCTGTACCAGTCTTTCGAGTACCTGTATCGAGCCTTCCCGCTCAATGAAGTCTTCGCGGGATCCGATTTTCAACAGGACATCAACGACGTGGAGTTTTTGTTCTCTGCCGTTCCATATGCTGAGGGAAAATATAAGTCAGCGCTTGGTCGCCACATAATAATGCTTTGCGGCCTTGACTACCAGCGGACCATGGCGAAGCTTCTCGAACTTGAGCCTGCACGCGTCGACATCGTGCTCGAATCAGAAGCGATTGCGCTTCCAACGGCGTTACCTGTCTTCCAGAAATGTTGTAGACACATAGACGTTGATCCCGATAGGGTACCGATCGTTGGGCGAACAGATCTAGATACCAACTTTCGAGCGATCGAGAGCGCCTTGATGAATGGACGGGACGAGGGGCTTCATTCGATCATTATCGCCTCGTCCGGTAAGCCAGCAACTCTGGCCGCGACTCTCTTTAGTGTCTTGCAATCTGAGACCCCGCTCTTGGTCACGATCCCTGATCGCGTAGTCGAACTGGAGGCGCGCGCAAACGGGCCAATGCTGTTGTATCGTCTCACAGATCGCACAGCGATCGCCTAGACGATCGGCGGGTGTAGGAACCGCTACCTGTTGCCTGCGGCGTCCTTCGGTTCGGATTGACCGTCATCTTATGAGGAGGAGCGGGGGAACCGTCTGTGCGCGCCGTTGCCGCGACCTAGCGTGGCGCCTCCTACTCCAGGGCGATCCTGAGCGCATCATCCGGTTACTCCTGATTGGCGAGGATCGAAGGGATCGGCTGGACCTGGTCGCGGCGCAGTTCCGAATGCTCGTACCCGCTGTGCCAAACGCGCCTGCCGTGCTTGCGATGACAATATCCTGCCAGTGCCGGCCTCAGCCCCGCTCGAGGGCGGATAGCCGACCGAAATGCGACGAAATTGCACCCCTTGTCGTTCTCAGACAAACAACCAGTCGAGCAGCCGCTATACTGGCAGGATACAGAACTGGAACCACCCGGCGAAACCATTCATTGGCGTCAAACCTCGCGATTGAATTGCCTTCGGTACGGGTGATGGGAAAAGGGGTGCAAGCTCTCGTTGCCGTCCTTGTGCGGCAACGTCAACAAAGGGAGTGCCGATGCCAATCGACTACCCAGCCGTACTCAATCTCAAAACCGATTCCGCTCCCTATTCGTGGGGCGATCGTGAGGTCATGCTTTATGCGCTTGGCATCGGCATGGGCTCAGATCCTCTAAACGAAAAGGAGCTGCAATTTGTTAACGAGACATTTGCAGTGCCCAAGCCACTGAAGGTCGTTCCGACCTTTGCTTCGGTCTGCGTTTGGGGGGCACGACCGGGAGTCATCGACCTCAACCGCGTCTTGCTTGTTGACGGTGAACGGGACATCACCTTTCACAAGCCGATCCCTGTCATAGCCAGGGTTACCGCAGATGCTCGCGTGCGCGGCGTGTACGACAAGGGCAAAGGAAAAGGTGCGATCATTCAGAACGAAATCATCGTCAGGGATTGCGATGGTGAGAAGATCGTCACGATCACTTCTTCGACCTTTGCGAGGGGCGACGGTGGCTTTGGCGGACCTTCGAAGGGGGAGGGCGAACCGCATCAGGTACCCCGCCGAGCTCCGGACAGGTCAATCGATATCCCGATCCGCGCCGACCAATCTCTGATCTATCGTCTGTCCGGTGATCGGAATCCCTTGCACAGCGATCCAGAATTCGCCCGTCGGGGTGGTTTTCCCCGGCCGATTCTCCATGGTATGTGCACCTATGGCCTGACCTGCAGGGCCGTGTTGCAGACCTATGCCGACTACGATCCCTGTGCTTTCCGCCGTCATCGCGCGCGCTTTTCGGCCCCGGTGTTCCCTGGTGAGACGATCACGATCAATCTATGGAAGGACGGCAACTCGATTTCGTTCGAAGGTCATGTTCGAGAGCGCCAAGTTACCGTCGTCAAGAACGGGCAGACGGTGTTAGGCTGAAAGCTTTCGAGCTCGCTCCGACCGAACTGGGACGCGCGGTATCATCTCGGATGCGCTACGATCCGAACCATTGAGCTGCGAGTTCACGTCTGCCTTGCAGATCGCCTTCGGTAGTCGCTTGGGGCGAGGCCAAAGCGGGCTTTGAACAGTCGAGAGAAGTGAGCCAAGCTTGCGAATCCAGATGAATAAGCGACCTCGGAGATGCATTCCTCTTCTATGGACAATCGATAGGCGGCAACAGACAGGCGGATCTCCGTAAGCACGTTTCGGAAAGTCGTTCCATTGTCAGCGCAGGTTCTGTGGATCGTGCGCGAGGAGCACTTGAACTCCTTCGCTGCATGCAGAGGACGGAGTCCCTCTCTAGCAAGGTTACAGCAAATGAACTGAATAATCCGGGTCATCCGACCCTCAGCTGTTGAGATGCTCCGTTGTCCAGTTACCAAGACCTCGAGCGACCGCCGCAGGCGACTAGCAAGCACCCCCGCTTCACAGGCCTGGGGCAGATCTTGAGCGTACAATTGCCGCGTCAGACGGGCATTTATGAGAGCTGCTGAAAAGGTCTTGGGGATGTGCAGTTCCGGACAGGCCGTTTTTGCCGTTATCATCTTCTTTGCGCCTTACCAACCTGGGAAATCGATCGCCAGAATCTGAGGCCCGTCGAAGACCGACAGAGCTGCCCGCTGCTGAGCGAACGACACAGCAACGCGCGCGACAGACGCGGCCAAGGTTCAATTGGCGGGTCCGCACTCAACAGTGCAGCGTCCATTGCATTGATCCGGATCAATCGAGCAAGTCTCATCTGATCTCCTGGGCGGTGATTGCGGAGCGGCCATGGCCGTAACGGATACTTAGCCAGCGCTAGCAATCGGCATGCCGCAAAAGAGACGTGCGTGCTTTGTTTGAAAAGGACGAGACTATGTGTTTCGTCCCGCGCAGGCGGAACGCTCGTGCCAGTTCGCCGCGAATCGATCGCTCAAGGAACTTGTTGCCCTCTCGATGCTACCGAGCGCGGAAAGCGATCGCGCGACGCGATAGCCGGTGAACACCAGAGGGAGATAACAGAACGCCGATCCTTGCTGATTTCAACCGGCGTTCGCCAGCGTCGAGGAGCAACGCTTTCGTGGCGCCCGTGAGGCCCTCTACAGAGTAGGTCTGAGCTTAGATTCGTCTGCTGCGTCTTTGCAATAGCCACCGCCGAAGCAGGTCGCTCGCGAGGGTCGTGACTTAATAACAATCTTGGGCCACATTACGTAACACACATGACCAGACTTTGAAGGAACATCTACAATCCGATTGAAAGCACACAATTTCAGCCCGTGGTCCTTCTTGAACATCAAAAATAGACTTGTCGATCCTGTTGCAACGCGGGTCTGGTCCATCGTTCCAGGTCTCGGTTACCACCACATCGGCACAGCGTCGCGCGCAAGGCTCTCCAATGATCATCGTGAGTGCAGAGGGATTAGCGAGCTCTAAGACCCGAGTGCCAACGGTTGCGCCAATGTCCCGAATGTGGAGCATTCCCCTTGCGGAAAACTGAACTGAGATGTTCAGCGCGTATTTCAATTGGACATAGACCCTCCGCAGCGACGGCCCGAGGATTGAAGGCTTCCACGTTGCGTTGCCTTCCCCAGTAACCGATACGCCTTAGTTTTACCAAGTAACTCCACGAATTGGTCCGCAAAGTGTCACATCACCTCAAAGGGTAGGGCTTCCCGGTCGTTTCTGCCACTCTTTCCAAGATGCAATTGCATAGTCGCTCTATGTCGCGGGCCGCGTGCTCGGCTGTAATCCATACCCAAACTCCCGCTTTCCGCTGCCCGACCGTTGGTAAGAACGTCCCCAAGGTATAGAAACCGCCGTCAAGAAGCCCTCTTGCGATTGCGATCGCATTGGCCTCCGATCCGACGGCGATCGTTCTGATCGGCAATGAATTGCCTTGCCCAACGGTTGCGACACGACGGTCAAAGAGCTCGATGCGTTGCGCCAGTCGCGCTTGCCGCTGCCCGAGTTCTGCCGAGCGGTGAATCTTGCACGACCCAAGCGCCGCACCGATCGCCGCTAGAGTGGGTGCCGCCGAGCAGACACCGGGAATGGAGTAACGTCGAAACAGCGACTCGTGGTCGGCGGTTCCAAACATCAATATTCCGCCCGATGCACCGAAGCCCTTGGCGAGCGAGGCTGCTATGATCGTCCGTTCACTGAGCTCTTGCGGAAAATGAGAGCGCGCGAACCCTTCGCCATGGCATCCGAAGATCGATAAGCCGTGAGTATCATCAATATAGAGAAAGAGCCCATAACGTTCCTGGAGCTGACGGAGTTCCTTGATGGGCGAATACTCTCCCATAGAATAAACACCCTCGCATACATAGGCGACCACGAGATTTTCACGGCACAAGCGTTCGAGAGCGTCAATGTCGTTGTGGGCGATCGTTTTCACCCACGTTTTATCTGCCATCGGCTGACAGGCGAGGGAGTTATGCGCAAAGCTATCAAACACTAAGACGGGCTTCCTTCCGCCGGTCAATTGGCCCGAAGCAAGGATGGGCATCGCAGCTAGATTGGCGAGCATGACATCGGAAAAGGCGAGCACACGCGCGCAGAACATTTCGGAAAGACGTTCTTCAAGTTCTCGCAGCAAATCGAAATTGAGTTGGGCTCGGGCCCAGGACCAGTGCAATGACCGCTGCGCCTCGATCGCCTCGATCGCCCCAGCGACGATCACCGGATGATTGTCGAGGCCCAGATAAGAGCTTCCTATGAAGTCAATTACCTGTGGGCAACTGTCAAGCGGCCTGTCGCCCCAAGCACCCGTACGTCCACGTCCATAGCCAGCCATGACACCGCCCATTCTAGCTGCATCAAAATACGGCGCGTTCATCCGAGCGTGTTCAATCGGGTGACCACCATCGAAGCGAGCGATCCGCTGTTGCATTTCATGCGCCATACTAACCTCTAAAGGATATGCAGCCGACCGCTCAGCAGCACCTCGCTCGACAGCAGGCTTGGCGAAATTGAGCCGAACCGGAGATTCTGTAAGAATCGTACGGGAAGTTCGATTGGTTTCCCATCGAGCTAAACCATTGGCTACGCGCCAGGGCAGCTACCAAGTCAAATAGGTCTGCCTAGAGCGCGTGAGGGGCGTTGCTGTAGCAGCGCCAGTAGCCACGGAGTAGATGGCCGGCGCTTCCTTTTGGGCTGTATCGATAGGACATGCATGCCAGCTTCAGCAGCTGTTAGCACGGCAGGTTGGGGCATCCGACGACGATCAATCAACATACGTGAAGCAGACCCCGATGTGAGGATCCCGAACTGCGCCGGCTTGAGCTCGGGCCGGGCGACCAAACTCGAACCGTTCGGCCTGACCGAACCCACAGAGCCGGCGTCCAGGACGTTGATGCCGGGGCCGGATCCGCCCCTTCGCCAACTCGGTATGCGCGGCGATATCGTCAAAACCGTGCATTAGACGATGCGTGCCAGCTCGAAATATCTCCAACGTTCTCTGCGAAAGAGAGCGCTTGGCCGTCTGCCGGCATCTGGCTAAAGGTCGCGTCGATCACTTTGTTGACAAGACCTGCAGGAAGCAACGCGAGCCATCGCTCTCGCTGCCGCATACCCGCTTCTCCAATTGTTCCTCACTAGAGTCGGTAGTTGTCTCGACCCTTGTTTGTGATGTACCAAGAATTGGGCTCTAAGTATCGCATAGTGATAGGAGACAAGGTGCAAAAATGGTGAAGACTTGATCCATTTTAATGTCTCTGGTCTGCGACGAACGTCGCCAATAAACCTTCGAACAAGACCCCCCGAGAATGTGCACCGCGTCGTGCTGTGTGCGCACCTCCATTCGAAGCTCGTCGCGAATGAGAAGCTGCGCGCTGCGACGTTCGAGCTCCCTTGTCATGACATGCGTGATCAACAGTTGTCTCCGTCAGGCGGGGGCCAGATGGAGCAGGTCAAGGTCTGTGAAATCCGGCCCCGGCTCCATCGGGTCGCCTTTTCTACATGGCGGAGTTGGCGCAGCGCGAACTCACCGGCGTCATGGCGAACGCCGCAAACATGGCCGGGAAAAGGGATGCTTAAGTCTGCAGACTTCAGAACGGACAGTTGCGGGCTGCCGCCACGCAGGCCGGTTCGGCCAGCAGGGCCGGCTTAGAAAGAAAAACTTCAAGCTGCGGCTATAAACTCCTTTATGGCACCTGATTTGGAGCACGGTTCATGGCTCTTTCTCTCTCTCTCTCCGGCCGACGAGCCATCGTCTCCGCGGCGACATCCGGTATCGGGCGCGTTATTGCCGAAACTCTGTCGGAAGCGGGAGCCCGGGTGGAAGTGTGCGGCATGGATCAGGCGAAGGTTGCGGAGATAGAACGACATTCTCCTGCCGTTGGCGCATTCTCTTGTAATCTTGCCGATGCGGCTGCTACCGAGCGCTTCTTCGCCGGTGCGGTCGAGCGGCTCGGCGGGCTCGACATTCTCATTAACAATGCAGGCATAGCCGGTCCCATCGAGCCCGCCGAAATGATCGCGCTCGAGGCATGGAACCGTACGCTGGCGATCAACCTGACGAGCCATTTTCTGCTCGCCCGGCTCGCGGCGCCTTTCATGCGCAAGGCGGGCGGCGGCGCGATCGTCAATATCTCGTCGACGGCAGGGCTCGAAGGCCACGCGCGGCGTTCGCCCTACAACGCGTCGAAATGGGGTGTCATCGGTCTGACCAAAAGCCTCGCGAAGGAGTTGGGCCCCTCACGAATCCGTGTCAACGTCATCTGCCCAGGCTTCGTCGACGGGGACCGTATGGAGCGCGTCATCGCCGAGACTGCGGCGCAGAAGGCAGTCGAGCCCGAGGAGGTCCGCGCCCGCTTGCTCGCCGCTTCGTCTATGGGCACGCCGGTGCGACCCGATGATGTCGCCGCCATGCTCCTCTTTCTGGTGTCGGATCTGGGTGCGCGGATGTCAGGTCACGTCTTCGTGGTGGATGCCGACGCGATGTGAGGTACCGCCGAGTAGCTGAGCCTTGACGCCGAAAGCACGGTGCCAGCGACATCGATATCTAGTTGAAATTTGCTCCTCGACGAGGGCGACGTTCGCCGCGGCCACACGCTATTGAGAAGATTCGTCAGGTTAACCCCCGACAAGGAATACGACGGCGCCTAGGACTGAGGACATCATATAGTTATCTTGGGAGCGGACCCCCCACGGCTAGCGGCCGCAAAACGCTTCGCGATACAACATGGTTATTTGACAGCAGGCGTCACGGTCGTTGAAACGCTCCTCAGCCAGTTCGAGGTAAGGCCACGATCGCAGCATATCTGCACTTCCAGTGCACAAGGGTGCAAAAAAATGCATTATATCCCTTATGACTGCAGGATTAATGCGCCGACAGTCTAAGATTCAATCTGCCAAACAGCTCGATCAAACGATTGATGCTCTCTCCTCTGCCGTTCCATGGTGTTGTTTGTTCGCCGCAGCTTCCTGGCGCTGATTGCGGCTGCTTTCGAGTTGGTCTGCTGGAGCTTGGTCGTCTTTGCCTTCACTGAAGCGAACGCGCTCGTAGCGTTCGATCGTGGAAGCTAGCCCCGTGCCTAACCTTCCCGTGATCTGCCGCCGCCTAACCGCAGTCGGTCAATGAAAGACATGCAATTTGGATCCTTTAGGTGGTGTGGACTCTAAGGATTCCCTTTTAGGAGCAAATCAGATTCAAGGCTGCTTTTGGGGAGGCCGCCTTGGGTGTGATGGACCGTTTGGTATTGAGCGACGCGGCGTGGGAGCGGATAGCGCCGCTGATCATAGGGCGCCCCGATCAGAAGGGCTCCACCGGGCGCGACAACCGGATGTTCGTGGAAGGTGTGCTGTGGATCGTGCGTACGGGGTCTCCCTGGCGCGATCTTCCGGAGGTGTTTGGGGACTGGAACAGCGTGTTCCGGCGCTTCAGTCGATGGAGCATCAAGGGTGTTTGGTGGCGGATCTTCGAGGCGATGTCCGATGATCCGGACTTCGAATATCTGATCGTCGATTCCACCATTGTTCGGGCGCATCAGCACGCCGCCGGCGCCAAAAAGGGGGGTCTGAAGATCAAGCGGAAGATCAAGCGATCGGCCGCTCGCGCGGCGGCCTGAGCACCAAGATACATATGGCCGTTCGAGGCTTGGGATGTCCGGTGCGGTTCACGCTTACCGCAGGTCAGAAGGGCGATGCACCGCAAGCCGCCGCATTGATCGAAGGCTTATCCGCCGAGGTCGTCATGGCCGATACGGCCTATGACGCCGATCACTTGCGCCAAGCCATCGCCGCCAAAGGCGCGCTCGCCGTGATCCCCAACAACCCGTCACGCGCGCTCAAATATCCACTCGACAAGCATTTCTATGCCCAGCGTCATCTCGTCGAATGCTGCTTCTCAAAGCTCAAGCAGTTCCGCCGCGTCGCAACCCGCTTCGAAAAAACGGCCCGGAACTACCGGGCCGTCGTCACTCTCGCAGCCATCGTTCTATGGATGCGCTAGTGTCCACACCACCTAGCCTTCAACAAAGTTATACACAATTAGAATTATGGTATGGAGGGTGTCATGGGCTACCTTCTGCTCATCGTTGCAATCGCAGTTTCCGTCCTGGTTGACTTTGGGTCGCATTCGAGCGCCGCTGCACGAAATCGAGCGGGATACGCGCTTCCGGCTCGACAGGATATTTATTGTTTGCAAGGACGTGCCTGGGGCGGATATCCGGGCACTTGCCAGTTCTCGACTCATAACCAGTGCAAGGCCACCGCGTCCGGCGCAGGTGGCTATTGCGGTATCAATCCGGTTTACGCATTCGCGCAACACCGGTGGCAATCGCGATAGTGGGACCGGGTACTGAAACCGGCAAACCGAGGGCTAGGCGCAGGTAACGGCGACTGATAGCGCCATGTCGCGCAATGAGGCCGCCGAATAGTTCGGGATCAGCAGAGCAAGAGACTGGATGGATCTGGCCGAAGAGACCCCGCAGCGTTGCTCTGGACGACTAACTTGCGGGGATGGGTGCCATGCGGCCCAGGCCTCCGCCAAGGTTCCTCGCGGCCGCTGGAAGACCATGACCGATCTGGCGGTCCTGCGCCATGACCGGATCAATGTGCCATGGTTGATCTAGGGACGGGTGGATGGCGACAGCATTCAGACTAATGCCGAGAAGGGTTTCCTGCCGACCGCTCCGTCCGACGATATCGTGGTCAAAGGACAATCTCGGCAGCACAACGGCAAGGTCGTTCGTCAGCCTATCCGCCCGGGCGGAGCCAAGCTATTTTTCCCAAATACTCACTCGACCATGAATCATAGAGGAACGAGGGCCTGAGGGGAATCGTCTCCTGGTCGGTGATCGGGAATCCGTAGGCCGCGATGCAGAGCACGCCGTGATGCTGGAAGCCGCGGCAACCGCGCCCCTCAAAGTGGTCAAGGTCGGTCTCCTGCTTGAGCTCCTGGTAGTCGCGCTCGATGCGCTAGCGTAACTCGGCGAGGCCCGTCACGGAAAAAACCGATATCGGGCGGGGAGGCTCGACAGCCAGGACTTGTCGGTTCTTCTTGCCGTTTAAAGGTCGCTTCATTGTCGATTCTTTGGCTCGCGCGCAAAGAGCGCTTGGAGTCGGCTGCACGCAATGCATAGGCGCGGTTCCGTTCTCGGAATGGCTGCACTCCTGCACCGCGTGTGAAAGGTGTCCGCACATTCTCTTGCGCAATCGATATTCGATCTCCACCAGAAGCGGCCAACCCTGCCGGTGAGTTCAAGCCGCATCTCGGCGATCGCCAGCATCTCGTGGGCTCGGGCGAGGGCGCTAATGCGCGGGATGCGCATCCAGACCTCAAGTCGTGGGAGCAGAGCAAACGAGCATTGCGACATTGAGCTAACGGCATCGGCGAGGCGGCCCGGTCCCGTCTACGGATAGCGAGGCGGCCGAAGACTTACGCCCGTTAGGCCGCAACCGACCGCGATCGCAATGCGATCCGGAGAGCTACATGCCGACACTGGATAGCGTAACCGCGATCATTCACGCAGCTCCCGCTGCATTGCCGCCCTTGAATTCTGATACGTGCCAATACCGCTTCTTCAAACGGCCAAAACAGTATCCCTCACCAGAGTAGGTAGTGTCTGGATCATCGTTGACGATGTACCAAGGACTACTAACGCCCCGTATAGGCGCCGTGGCGCCGTATAGGCTATGACCCCGGCGCATCAACATAGGACAAGGTGATCCAATGGCAAGGGTAGTTAATCCGCGGCGTCATCTTATGCTTGTTCGCGTACAGGATAAAACGCCGTTATAAAAAAGGATCACCAAACTCTCGATGGATGTCTTGGTCATGCGAGCCTGTATCGACTGCGTTAGCGTCGTCCGACATAGATGCGAGTGAGGGCTGCGCGTTGCCACGCTCAAGCCCCCGCTCAAGGGGGCAATGATTAATGGCCGAGTCTCTGTCGCGCACGCTGAACGGCAGGCAGTGGTCTGGGAAATCCACGTGGCTTGGCGCTAGCTCTGGTGATCGGCAACCTTCAGCTCTCAGATCGAGCGGTTGTGTTCGTTTTCAGGCCTGCCTACGTCCCACCAATTCCAAGGTTTTCCAAGGATGATCGCTACAAAATTGACAAAATCTGAACTGCAAGAGCGCGTCGCAAATGTGCTGCGCAGAACCGAGGCGCTGGAATCCGCATATGAGACGATCACGATCGGAGAACTGGTTTCAAGGCGGGCGAGAACGCACGGTTCAAAGACGGCAATTGACGTCTTCGACCGCGGCGAGCGCGCGACGTACTCCGAAATGGATCGATCGTCGAACAAATATGCACGTGCGCTGCAAGCATTCGGCGTACGCAAGGGTGATCACATTGGGGTGATGCTGCCCAATCGCATCGAATTTCCGATCCTATGGTTCGCGATCGCCAAGCTCGGTGCGGTGATGATCCCGATCAACATGCGCTACACACCGAGGGAGATCGAATACGTTCTGAGCGATACGCGGGCCGAGTTCGCCGTCGTCGACGAATCCGCGTGGTCAGCGTTTTCGGGGATGGACCCTTGGCCTCAAGACCTCGGCAAAGAGCGAGTAATCTCCGTTGGACAGCTCTCGGGTAGGACGGCCACTAATCTCAATCAATTGCTCAACGGTATCGACGGCTCTCCGGTAGAGGAGGATATCCAACCCGATGACCTGTTGAACATTCAATATACCTCGGGGACAACGGGCTTTCCGAAGGGATGCATGTTGACGCACGACTACTTTGGCGTGTTTTCGTTCCAGGGGGCGTGTTGGGACGAGCAGCCTTACCAGAGATATTTGTCCGTGCAGCCGTTCTTCTATATCGATCCGCCAATTCATCTTCTAAATTCGTACCGGCAGGGCGGGACACTCTACCTCGGCCCGCAACTCAGTTCGACGCGCTTCCTTGGTTGGCTCAAGCAGCACCGCATCGAGTGGTGCCAGGTTCCCCAGCTAGTAGCACGCCAAGCGGAGGCGGCCAACGAAGACGGGGCAACATGCCTGAAGCAGACCCTTAATTGGGGTTGGAGTCCTGATACGGTGCGTCAATTTCGGAAGCGGTTTCGGGTGGGTACCCAGGAGGCTTACGGGATGACGGAGATCGGCTTCGGCACACGAATGGCGAACGATTTCGACGAGCTTGCCGACTCGGGTTCGGTGGGGATTTGCGCACCTTTTCGGGCGCTGCGGCTGATGAACGAGGATGGCAGCCCCACGCGGGTTGGCGACGTCGGCGAGCTGTGGGTCAGGGGGCGCGGAATCTTCAAGGGATATTGGGACAAGCCGGACGCAAATGCCGCATTGTTTGAAGGCGACTGGTTCAAGACCGGTGATCTCATGCATCGCGATGAGTTCGGCTTTCATTGGCTGGTGGGGCGTACAAAGGACATGATCCGACGCTCAAGTGAGAACATTGCTGCACGCGAGGTGGAGACTGTCATCCGCGAAATTCCCGAGATTGTGGATGTGGCCGCTGTGCCCGTTCGCGATGTGAAGCGCGGCGAGGAGGTGAAGATTCACGTCGAATTGAGTGAAGGCGTCACGCCAGACAATCAGGTGGTTGAGCGCATTCTCGAGCATGCTCGTGCGCACCTTGCATCGTTCAAGGTGCCGCGTTACATTGCCTTTACTCCGTCGCTTCCTAGAACCGCCACCAGCAATAAAGTGCTCAAACGTGAGCTGATGGCCGTGAGCGATCCGTTTGCCGGAACCTACGACACTGAGGAGAGGCGTTGGCGCTGAAGTGACTTTTCACACACCGTTAGCGTACACGCGCAGTTGCCGCTTCAATCCTTCAAGCAATCAAAGGGCCTGCACCGCCGGCGTTCCGCTATTTGGGAATCTCGAACCACCTGTTTATGATTCGCTTCTTTGGCTACGTCAGAGGCCAATACGGACGGGAAAATCTTGTTCTCGGAAGGTTCGAAAGCGTCTTGTGCCTGGTGCGTGCCTTAACGCGGGTTGGCGCTTATGCGATCCACTCAGCTGTCAGAAAACTCAACACATCTTCCCAAGCGAGAAATACGGCGACCTACGCACCAAGTTCGGCGGTGGCTACAATACGCTGAAGCCCAAATGACGTGTTGCTCCGCCGCGGCAGCCGTTGCCTGGAAGCTGGAGGCGCGAGTACTTCCCTGGCTGAGGAGAGAGTCTGAATGGGTATTTGCGCGCCGGACACAGGCACCTGCATAGGTGACGTGGTAGAGACGTGATCCATAACGCCAACGTGCGCTGGGGCAATCAGATGACGCGATCGTGTTCGAACGTCTTCATTGGCCACATGCCATAGCCGTGCAATCAACACCATAGGGCGCGAGCCTAAACAAAATGGGGCGCTGACAGGAAAAATCGAGAAAAATACCGATCTGGCTTTGACCAGAGCAAGCTATCATCGAAAGGAGAGGCTGAGCATGATTTCGGAGGTGTTCATCACCTGTGCAGTCACGGGGGGCGCGGCCGCCAGGCAGCCGAACGTGCCGATAACCCCAGAGCAGATCGCGGAGGCGGCGATCGAGGCAACGAGGGCGGGGGCGGCGGTCGTGCATATCCATGTCCGGGATCCCAAAACCGGAAAAAGTTCGCGGGATCTGGCGCTTTTTCGGGAGGTGGTGCAGCGGATCCGCAAGTCGGACGTAAACCCAGTCCTCAACCTGACCGCCGGTACGGGCAGTGACCTCGTGTTGGGCGGGCCGGACTCTCCTCTGCCACCGGCGCCGCGGACGGATATGCCAGGCGCGATTGAGCGACTGGTGCATGTGGAAGAGCTGCGCCCCGAGATTTGCACTGTGGATTGCGGTTCTATGAACTTCGGGCCTGGCGAATTCATCATGGCCAACACGCCGGGAATGCTGAGCGCGTTAAGTAAGCGCGTGCAAGAGCTTGGAGTACGTCCTGAGCTCGAAGTGTTCGATACGGGTCATCTGGTCCAGGTGCACGATTTGATCAAAGAGGGGGTCGTGAACAATCCGCCGCTCATCCAGCTTTGCATGGGGATCCGCTATGGAGCCCCAGACGATCTCGGCACTCTGATGGCGCTGGTGCATCAACTTCCGCCTGGCGCTATCTACTCGGCCTTCTCGATCGGTCGGAGGCAGCTCCCATACGTTGCACTGGCGCCCCTGGTTGGCGCTAATGTGCGGGTAGGATTGGAGGACAACCTCTATCTCTCGTTCGGTAGGCTGGCGACCAACGCCGAGCTCGTGGAGAGGGCAGTCGAGATTCTTGAGCGGATCGGGGTGCGGGTGCTGAGTCCGGACGAGGTGCGCGAAAAGCTCGTGCTCAAAGTTTCCTGAAAGATCAGTTCGCTTCCACGTTCGCATCTGACAGGCGGCCGTGAGTAGTCGGACTTTTGGGAACGAGACTATTGGTGTGTCAGCTGACGACATACCGCCAAGCGTTGGTCAGCATCTTCTGCATACGCACCTATGCGAGGCGGCGCGTGGGCTGCACAGTTTATCCTAAGCGGAGCTCAAAGGCGCGTCCGATGGTGCCGTTACGGGCCGAGGGAGCGTTGACGGTGGTAGAGCCGGTGGCGGACACGGTGCCCGAGATGAATCGCAGGCAGGGGACAAATCGTCTTGAGTTTAAGCAACGGCTGCGGGCGGCGGCGTCGGAGGCCCCGATCTGTTCGTCGACCTCGGGCTTCGGCGGTCACTGCTACACTCGGAGATCGACCACACCAACCAGTTCAGGCGTTCGCAAAGAGGTGAACAGGCTCATCTCAAATCGGCTGCAGGAGGCGGTGTAGCGCGAGGCGCTGAGGCTGGTGCACGACGATGTTGTCACCGCGATCGTTAATCGTCTGCTGCACCACAGCCACGCATCTCGATCCGCCGCTACAGGTAGCGGTTGAAGGAGAATCGTCGCAGCGGATTTCTGCTGAAGCCCGCCGCGCCACATGCCAAATCAGAGAAGAAGCCTTAACGCAAGCCGCTCGCTCGCTAAGGCGCTATGAGGGGCGTGCTTTGCGGTCGGCTTGCTTCATTTCCAGCAAAACGAGGTCAATTCGTCGTCGCGAGGTTAAATCAGGAGGTAGCTTGACGGGGCGATGGAAATTTCTTTGCGACGGCGATGCCGGTAGCGCGTGGGTTGGTCCTTCCAAAGCCTATTCTACATGTCATGCGCATCTATGCACCGTCGCAGACTTATGCCGATTAGGAACCCCACTGTCATCATGTTCTCTTTTCTACCCGGTATCGCCGGGGAGAGATACCGAGCATGCGGTTGTTCACCGTGAGCAGAGCGACAGGCGGCAGTTCCGATGTTTCGGACCGGTGATCTGTTAGTGCAGCAGTGACTCATCAACGCGATCTGGGGCACGGAATATGAGCCGGGCACCCGAAGTGTCCATCGCATGTCGCGGTGCTTGGCCTATGCCTGGAACCGCGATGCCTCGCCAGACCAGCTCCCCCGAATTTGCGCGGTCAATACCAGGATTAGACGAGGACGCTGGGGAGTGCCTCGGGCTTGAGATCGGTATGGGGACATTGTGCTGGCGCCACCGTCACCATTCGACGTTCCCTCTTGTCGTGTTCGGTATGTCTTGAAGATGTCTATGTCAGGCACCGGACATCGAGCCGCAAATGTCGCACGGGCGCGGCTCGAAGCATGCGCTTTCGCCCTCTCCCGGCAAGTCTGTTAACCAGGTCGGTCGGCACGCCGCTTGCTTGGACGCGGTGACGGATTAGCAACGACCATGGCGGTCTCGGAGCAGCGGGCCTTGGGAGTTGACCAATGGCGAAGCAGGTCATCGAGGCAGGGTTACCGGCTCTGCGGGGCGTATTGGATGGGCTCCCGCTCGGAGGCCATCCATCGCGATTCAAACAGCACGTTGCAGGCGAGGGCGTTTGCACGTGATGAAGAAAGTTTAACGCTTGCGCGACTCTCCGGCTCTACGCACTAACTGCCCGGTCTGGTCCGATGCTTTAGTAGATGTCTGAATCCCGTCGCAACGGCTAGTGGCCCAAGATGAACATCGATGCACATCTTCTTATTGACGGTCAATGGGAGGTAGGTAAGTCCGGTTTGCAACCGAACATTGATCCGGGAACTGGTGAAGCGGTCGGTGTCGTGACATTGGCAGATACGGCCCAGGTTCAGGCCGCCTTGGAGTCCGCGCATCGGGCTTCCTCGACGTGGGGGATGCAGCCGGGCCAAGCACGAGGTGCAATATTGAAGAAAGCATCAGCCCTGCTGGCAGACCGGATCCAAGAGGTCGCGAAGGGTCTTGTCCAGGAGTCTGGCAAGACGCAGGCCGATGCCATCAGTGAGCTTCGACGCACGATCGAAACGCTGGCGTGGAATGGCGAGGAGGCGAGCCGAATTAGTGGAAAGGTTCACCAGGGCCTCGTCGTCGGCAGCGCCCGGTTGTCTGTGCCCACACCTTTGGGGGTAGTCATCGCGATCACGCCCTGGAACTTCCCAGCCGTGGTGATCGGCCGCAAGTTGGGCGCTGCCTTGGCCGCGGGTTGCACGGTAGTTCTGAAGGCTTCTGAATTCACACCCTATACCGCACGAGCGATCGTTCAAGCGTTGGTGGACGCTGGCATGCCAGATGGCGTGGTCAATCTGATCTTCGGTGAGCCAGCGGCCGTCAGCAGGCAGCTGATGGCGTCTTCGCTGGTTAAGGCGGTTTCTTTCACCGGCTCCACGAGTGTTGGCAAGCAGCTCGCGGCACTGGCAGCGCCAAACCTTATTCGCCCGATTTTTGAACTGGGCGGGCACGCCCCAGTTATCGTGTGGAAGGGTGCAGACATTGAGAACGTCGTGCGAGTCACAGCTCCCGCGAAATTTGGGTCAGCGGGCCAGTCGTGCGTGGCACCCACGCGCTTCCTTGCGCATCATTCGATCCACGATGCACTGGTTGATGCGCTCGTGGCGAAAGCAAGGACCTATAAGCTTGGGCATGGCGGTGAGCATACCACTACGCTGGGACCCGTAGCTCACGCCGGACGCGTGGCCTCCTTTTTGCATCTCGTTGAAGATGCCGTCGCCAAAGGCGCCGTAATCAACACTGGTGGCAAGAGGCTCGAGCGTTCTGGCTTCTATGTTGAGCCAACGGTGCTTTCGTCCGTGTCGCGGGACGCCGAGATCCTGCTCGAAGAACCATTCGGCCCGGTCGCGACGGTCCAGTCCGTTGGGACGATCGATCACGCTATTGAATTGGCAAACGCCGGAGAATATTCCTTCGCCGCCTACGTCTTCACGGATTCGATCAGTGTACGGGACGAGCTGGTGCATCGTCTGAATGCATCGAACATTGGCGTCAATCAGACTGCGTTTTCCCAACCCGATGTTCCCTTGGGGGGGCTTGGCAACAGCGGTTACGGATACGAAGGCGGAACGGAAGGCGTGCTCGCTTATATGCATCTTCGATTGATCAGCCAGTCACCGGCCTGACCTTCCTGCCGATGTGAAAAATCTAGCAAAACGTTTCAACCCTCATATGTCGATCTTGATAACAATCCGAGAAGTGCTCGCGAGTCCAGGCCTTGGCTCATTCTTCTTTGACGACCAGGCAGCAATCAAGGCCGGCGCACGCCGCGAGGGTGCCGCCTACATTGGTCAAGCGCAAACGCCTGGCTTCAAAGCAATCCGTGAGCCCTCCGAGTCAGTCTCCGTCATGCTCGTGTTGAGCGACGGATATGTAGCGAAGGGTGATTGCGCAAGCGTGCAATACACGGGCGTTGGCGGCCGCGAGCCGCGTTTCCACGCAGCTCATTTGGCAGCCCAAATAGAAGAACAATTGGCGCCACGCTTGAGGGGGTTGGAAGTGCGGTCTTTTCGTCAGATGGCGATACTTGCCGAGAAGATCATTGATGAATCTTTGCAATCCCCACGCGCAGCGGCATATGGAATGTCACAGGCGCTGCTCGATGCCGCCGCTCACGTGGCGGGTCATCATCTGATGGCGCAAGTCATCAAGGACGAATGGCAGATCAAGAGGCCGTTTGCGATCGTCCCGATTTACGGCCAGTGTGGCGACGCGCGTTACAGGAATGTCGACAAGATGATTCCCAAGAACGTGCCGGTCTTGCCTCACGGCTTGATCAACACGCCAGACCTAGTTGGTGTCGATGGCAAAAAGCTTGAAGAATACATTCGTTGGGTAAATGCGCGCATTGCGCAATTGCGCGTTTCGCATGACTATCATCCAGTCATCCACATTGACGTATACGGTTTGATCGGCACATGCGCCGCCGGTTCGATAGACTCGACCGCGAACATCATCCAACGGCTCGAATCCGCGGCCTGTCCGCATCAGCTGCGCATCGAACATCCATTGGACGCTGGTGGCCGGGACGCGCAGATCGAAGCATTAGGTACTCTGCGCCATACCCTCAGGAGTCGCGGCTGTAAGGTGGCCATCGTCGCGGACGAATGGGCAAACACGGCCGATGACGTGCATCTGTTTGCAGAGGCTGGAGCGGCCGATATGGTGCACATTAAGACGCCTGATCTCGGTTCCCTGCACAACACCATCAACGCCATACTTGATTGTCATGAACACGGCGTAGGTTCGTTTTTGGGCGGTAGCTGCACAGAAACTGATTTGTCCGCGCGCGCTACCGCCAACGTCGGTATTGCCACTGGGGTTACGCAGGTGCTGGCCAAGCCGGGCATGGGTTTCGATGAAGGCTTCAGTATTGTCCTCAATGAAATGAACCGCGCACTGCGCATCGCGCAGATACTTAGTTGACGGATCTGAGCGGGGTGACGATTAAATCCGGTCGCATAGTGAGCAGCGTCAGTAGATGTGGGTTTGACGTCCGCCCGTGACGACCTCGCGGATTGGCCCTATTGTTGTTTGGCGGCGTAGAGGTGGAAGCTTGGAGTTGCCTGCATTGCTCGGCGCCAGCCAGCGATTGCGTCAGAATTCTGCGAATGTTAGCCAGTCTTGGCGCCGCTGGTTGATCGGGGAAGCCAGTCGCGCTGTTGTCGAGCTCAATCGACGGCGTATCGCGACTGTTCGCGTTCTCCGCTTGGTCGCTTCGCTGGCGTGCTCACGAGGCCGATTCGCTATGGTATTACCCATGTGCGATTGCAAAGCTCTTGGCTAGTCTGACCAACACCAGCGCAATCGTCGCTCATCAAATCGCAGCTCCCAGTCTCGCAATCTGGCCTACATCCGTTTGGCATCAGCATAGCGGGGCCCGTGCGTGTGATGACCGTGAGCTCGGCCGCAAAGTAGGGCCCGGGTGTTAAGCGGGGTCTATTCGCGATACTGCTGGTATGCTGGTCGCGGCTGATGACCCGCAGTGGTCGCCGCGCGTCTTCGCCGAATATTTTTGGACGAATCGCCGGGCGGTGCCGACGCGATGAGTCAACTGACTGCAAAACGTCTCGAGGCAGGATTCTTCACTAATGCCCGGCAGAGCACGGTGACGGGAAGCCTGTGCAGGACTGAGAGCCGAGCGGGGTACCACCTCTGTTGCTTGTTGGTTAACCAGCGTTTCCATCGACAATGTGTTAGCGTGAAGTTCAGCCTAGATGCCTGGGGATCTGAATGGTTGATCAGTGAAACGCTTCTCAATCTGAACGAAGCCTCAATATGATAAAGAGTTGAGTCGTTCTTCGCGAACGACGCCGCCAGAAATGCGCGGTACCTGTACGGCTCTCGGGGTTGAGCAAAAGAGCTGCTAATCGCCTCCCGATCCACGATCGGCTGACAACTTAAGTCAGCTATTAACCCATGGTTGCGGCTCTCGATTGCACTCAACTACGCGAAACACTCAAGGAACTCAGTGTCCCGAACTCGACGACGCGCACCTACACATCGGAAACGCAGACTTAGCGCTGGATCACAGAAGAACTACCAGCCTTAGTAGGTTCGTTGTTCGCGTTTCTTAGGTAAGTGAAGGGAACCATTCTGGGATACGTGCGTCAAGCAAATGTGGTCTGACAGGCAAGTTGCTGCAAGAGGCGAGAGAACGGCGATCAAACGGCAAGGCCACCATGATTGCCCCGTTGCAACAGGTCTTGATTGCCTAGCAACGAAAACTACGAGATGCATCGATCAAAGGCACAGCTTGCGTGCAC
The DNA here is from genome assembly GCF_038967635.1 of Bradyrhizobium sp. B124. NCBI lineage: Bacteria > Pseudomonadati > Pseudomonadota > Alphaproteobacteria > Hyphomicrobiales > Nitrobacteraceae > Bradyrhizobium > Bradyrhizobium sp. B124. The sequence goes on from NZ_CP152413.1 coordinate 7,814,893, forward strand.
AATGACGTAATCCGAGGCGATCTCAATCGAATCGTGAGCGTAATTGCGACGTCACACAGACGATCCCCCGATGACCATTACCGAACCTCAATCATTGCATCCTCATCCTCAATCACGCACGACAGGATCACGCCAATGGCAACTGCCCGGGTATCTCAACCGCCGTCAATCTCACCACTTTCGATCAGAGAGCGGACCGGTTCGATCAGCACCGCGGAGATCGTCTCAATGCTGAAAGGGGAGATCACCGGCCTGCACATCAAGAAAGCCTTTAGTATCGAGGTGGCCGAAGAGATCTCCGCGAATTTTTTTCGCAATCCTGGTCGCAAGGAGCGCAAAGATGGCGTTCCGGGACAATATATCGGCGCATCTCACTACAGCAAGGACGCGGCCACCTATTTCGGAGAGTCGGAGACTGCGCGGCCGTTCGTCCACGCCCTTTTCGGCGATTTAGTTGATCCGGTCCGCGGACTATTCAGTGCATTGAAACGAGACCTTCGTGATCACGGCATTGAGTTGCGGCTGGCCCGTTCGGAGCACGGTCAAGCCAATGTTTGCCGTGCTCTTTGGTGGTCTGGAACGGGCACGTATGCCTTGGAACCTCACGACGATGTCGCTCAGGTTCTGTGTGCTGGGAACGATTACGAGCTTGCTGCGGTGGCGAACAACACCGTCGTTGCACTCAACTTCTATCCCAGTATGCCCGAAGAAGGTGGAAACTTGCGAATCTGGAGCCATAAGCCGACGGTCGCGGACCGAAAGTCGCAGAATGTTGAAACCACGGGCTATCCCTATTCGACGGATTATCTCAAGGCTGTTCCGTCCCACGATTTTGAGCTCAAGGTCGGGGATGTCGCGTTGATCGACGGCGGTTTTGTTCATGGTGTTACCCGACAATTGGGCAACGAAAATCGTCGCCTTCTGCTGAACAGCTTCTTTGGGTTTGCGCGGCCGGATCTCGTTCTGTGGTGGACCTAAGTCGGACATCGTCGCAACTGGCGGCCTTTGCGCGGCTAAGGCATTTACCCGCCCTGTCAGAGCGAGCGCTGTACACCTTCGTGAGTTGCGCAGGACTTGTCGGTCGCACAACACTTGGAGACGCGATGTCGATTTTTCCCTACATCTTCTGCGTAGCTAGGGGGGCTGGCTTGGTGCTGGGCCCGGCATTTGGCCTTGCGCGGTACTACGGCATTTCTAACGCATGTCAGCTTCGGAACTCGGGCCCCTCGGCGAAGTACCGATGCGGCAACCAGCTACGGCTGAGAGAGGGAGTTCGCCGATGCAGAGCGGTCCGAATTCGCACGAACCATTGTTAAGTGACAGCTCCAGCCCCCGTGGATCGAACGCGCGACAGGCGAAGTGGAGGTCGATATCAATGTCATCGGCGGCGGACACACGCGGCTTCCCCGACGCTCCAGGTTGCGGAGACGGTCGACGCGTCGCCGCCGGTGTCGTCCGAAATCCAGTTTAATGCGCCGGTCACAATGTCGGCCGGTCAATGCGGGTATGTGGGTGATGCTAGCCATTCTCACGACGACGCTTGAACAGGCGTTTTGGTCAGCGCCTGATCGAGCTGCTCGGTCGCGGACGACCATGGCCTCGATCCAGTAGAGAGGCACAGCATTGAATGTTGGCCGGAGCGTGTGGAGTCGTTTCACGTAAGGCTTCAGGGATTGGAGAGCGAGTGCTCGGGCCGAACGGTGGTAGCGGCGTGCTGTCCCCGTCGAGGTCCTCAGCGCCAGAGATGCGTACCGGAAAGATTGACCCTAGCGATCATGTCGGTGCGCTCCTGGATACGCGTGCTGCCGGGACTCTCGGGCATATGGTCTTGCACGTGTCGCGCCCGCGGCATGTGTATGGGCATTGCCCCCAAGCTGCTGTTCCAGCCTCCAGCGACAGCGGTTCGCGTTGGAAGATAAGGCAAGCGGACCGGTGTTGCAGAGTAGTCATCGTTGCTGCCGCTGCCTATCCGCGTGTCTTAATTCAACGTCACGACCAGCTACTGTCAGAGAGCTTGACAGCGGTCGATCCTGTGCAAGCTGCGGGGACCTCGGCCACGAAGCAGATGCTCAGCCCATTTCGCTTAGACAGCGAATCAGCGCGTCATGTCCGTCGCGCTACTTAATCCTAAGACGATTGGTTCGAGCGCTTCAGGGCGCGTAGATGTTACGAGCCTTAAAATGCAAATTATTCATACCAGCAGCGCGGTGTCATGTCGCTGAATGCTTACCAGGTGTTTGTTGCGATCGCGGAGCGCGGTAGCTTTGCCTCGGCTGCGCATCAACTGAATCTGTCGCCGTCAGCGGTTAGCCATGCATTGGCTTCGTTTGAGAAAGAACTGGGGTTTACACTTTTTGGCAGAACTCGCAGTGGCGCTCGTCTAACTGCTGGTGGTGAAGCACTGCTACCGACCGTGAGAGAAGTGCTTCAATGTAATGATAAGTTGAGACAGCAGGCAGCGGAGCTTCTCGGGTTTGAGTCGGGGACTGTGCGTATCGGCGCGTTCACTTGCGTCAGCGTCGCGTGGCTGCCGAAGATCATTCGCTCGTTCGCCACCCGCTATCCGCAAATAGAGGTGTCCATTGAACAAGGGGCGCACGACGATGTGGCTAAATGGGTCATGAACAGCCGGGTTGATCTGGGCTTTACCATATTTCCTGCGCCGCCTGGGTTAGAATCAACGCCCCTATATGCGGACCCACTCATGTGTATCGCGCCGCTCGGCTTTGCGCCAAAAGGCAAAGCATGTATCACGGTTCCTGAGCTGACCGACCACAATGTCGTGCTACAAGAAGAAAACCAAGGAAAAGAAACGGAGAAGGTTCTAGCGAACCACAAAATCTCGATTAGATCCGGCGCGCGGGCGATCGACGATGCGGCCATCCTTGCAATGGTCGAGAGCGGGCTTGGATTAAGCGTCATGCCTCAACTGGCACTGCTTGGCCATAAGAGTGCGGTGCAGGTGCTTCCATTGTATCCACTCGAAAGCCGGGTCATTGTGCTGGCCTCGCTAGGCCAACAAAGCTTGGCGCCTGCGACCAAGGCGATGCACCAACATATCGAAAAGTTTGTTGCCGGGTGGTCCACCGGTGAGGACTGCAGTCAAAGCTGACCCCGACACGGAAGCAGGCGAGCCGCATAGATAGCAGTGCGTACTCAAAACATTCAGAGGCCCTTCCGTAACCAAAATCCGCAAAGCGCGGATACAAGTGTAGAGTTTATTTCGCCCAGACCAGTGGAGGTGATTATGGCTACGACATTTTCGGCGAGTTCCTCAGCCGGTAGCCCATTTCCGAGATCAGAGTACGAGCGCCGACACAGGGAGGTGTTTGAGGCAATGGCGCGCGCCAGCCTCGACGCGCTTCTGGTCACCGCTCACGGCCATCTCCGGTATCTCACCGGATACGATGGACTAGGCGGATACTTCATGCCGTTTCCATTGGTCCTCGCCCCGGGCCGGAAGCCGACATATGTCGTCCGAGAGTACGAGGTAAATGGCGTTCGCGTGGAAAGCTGTATCGACGAGATCGTGGCCTATGTCCAGCAGCAGGACTTTGCCAAAGTATGCGCGGATGTCCTACGCAACTATGGGCTGGAGAACCGTAGGGTGGGATTTGAACTCGGCTGCTGGAATCTTGCGCCGGCCGACGTAATTGCGCTTCAGGCGCAACTTCCTAATATGAAGGTCGCCGATGCCACTCGTGTGGTTCCGTCAGTATCGGTGGTAAAAAGCGAACTGGAGATCAAGGCGATGCGCGATGCGATGGCCATAACCGATGTGGCGGTACGCACGTTTCTGGCTGCGCTGCGAGATGGTGTGACCGAAGTGGAAGTGGCCGCAGCCATTCATGGCGAGGTACGAATTGCTGATGGCGACGACGTCAGGCTGTTTTCCTTGGGTTTCGGCGAGCGGAATAAGCTGCCCCACGCTAAGCCCACGTGCCATCCGATCAGAAACAACGAGCCGGCCATGATCGAAGTCGGTGGAATAAAGCGTGCGTACGCTGCGGGACTGGTTCGCAGCGCCGTGCTTGGTCGACATCCGGAGACCGAGTCTCTGTATGCTTTAGCGGAGGAGACCCTCGAAGCCGCGCTTGCAGCAATCAAGCCGGGCGTGACGGCCGGTGAGGTGGATGCCGTGGGGCGCAAGGTGATCGGGCGATCCGGGCGTCCGGAGGTCTTTCGCCATCGGACCGGATATCAAATTGGCATCAACTGGGGAGAGCGTGGCAACCTGAGTTTGGAGCCAGGTGCGCCCGACCTTCTCCTGGCCGGTATGACGTTGCACATGCCGATCATTCTCTTCAGCGAAAGTGGCTACTTATTTGGCTGTAGCGAGACCGTTCTGGTGACGGAGAGCGGTGCGGAAATACTCAGCCGTACACCACACACGCTCTATCGTGCCTGACTCATAAGTAAGAGGTCGAATATATGTATGGCGTTTAAAGGTCGCACCCAAGCCTGATCTCGGAAATCGGTTTTTCGTGGGACGATCTCAGCACTGCATGCGGTCCGGTATTCAAAACCCGGAGCGACTTTCAAGCGAGCTTTCTCTAGGCAGTTCCTGTGTAGTGAGCCGGCTAAACCGTCAAACTCGTGAATGCCGAACTTATCAAAAGAAGGTCATTGAGTGCCTCCACCGTGTCGTGACACTCGCAAAGTGCGTGTCTACCGTTTCCGTCAGCGACATCTAAACGATCCGGCACCATCCTTGTCCCTTAGGTGTTTAGTCCCGGCATTTGCTGGAGCGGATTGAGGGTGAATCGTTCGGGCTCTTTTGTCCAGGCTTTGCAGATGTATTCGTAGGGCGTGAGGCCCTTCAGGGTCTTCAGCCGCCGAGCGTAGTTGTAAGCGTTAATGAAGTCGGCAAGGTGTGCTTCGAGCTGATTGTGTCGGTCGTAATGATAGCGTTGGACGGTCGCTTCCTTGATCGTGCGGTTCATGCGCTCGACCTGCCCATTGGTCCAGGGATGCTTGATCTTGGTCAGCCGATGTTCGATGCCATTCTCTTGGCAGCGCATATCGAACATATGCGTCACGTATCTTGCCGTCGGGCCGTCCGCGTAGCGCGGCAAGAAGGTGAACTGGATCCCATTGTCGGTGAGAACCGTATGGATCTTGTAGGGCACAGCCGCGATCAGAGCTTCGAGGAAGGCGGAGGCGGAGGTCCTTCCCGTCTTCCTGACCAGTTGCACGAAGGCGAACTTGCTGGTGCGATCAATGGCGACGTAGAGATAGAGCTTGCCTTCAGCGGTCTGGAGCTCAACAATGTCGATGTGGAAATAGCCGATCGGATAAGCCTTGAACTTTTTCTTCGGAGGCTTACTGCCTTCGACCTCCGGCAATCGACTGATGCCGTGGCGCTGGAGACAGCGATGCAGGGATGATCGCGTCAGATGTGGGATGGTCGGCTGAAGCGCATAGAGGCAATCGTCGAGCGGCAATAGCGTATGCCGCCGGAAAGCAACAATGATCGCCTTCTCCTCGATGGAAAGCACGGTCGATTTGGCTTCCGTTGGGCCTGTCGGGAGATCGGCGACTGCCTCGCGACCCTTCCACTTCGCGACGGTCTTTTGGTTGATCCCGTAGCGCCTGGCGAGCGCTCTCAGGCTCTCTTGACTATTTTGTATTGCTCGACGGATTGCCTCCGTCGTGGTGGCGCAGCCGTGTAAAACCTGTCCCATAGCGCATCCTTCGAATCGTGCGATAAGAATGCACCATCAAAGCTTGGGACTAAACACCTAGGGCAAGTAAATAGTTCGAGTAACCTCGGGGAAACCGATGAAGCACAAACAAGCGTGATCAGCTATGAATAGAGCTACGTAACTAGAGAGCCGCTCCTCTAGGGTACAGACCTAGTCTCCTTATCGTTCGCCGACTCAGTAAACGTTTGCAGTGGCCGCTTGTGCGTTGAGCTGGTCGGAGATCGGCAATCCACGAGCCAGGCGAATGCGTTCTAAGCGAGCGCTTTTGAAAGATAATCCTCGAGCGTCCGTATCGGCGCGTCGTGCTTCTCGTTTGGGGCGTTCTCGGTTAGAGCCGGATCGGTCGGGAGAGCTCTCGGCCAGGCCTTCTTCGGCCCGGGTAATTGTGGCAGGTTGAATTGTCCGTGCGATGATCTCGTTTCGACTCTTTGAGCAAGTGATGTCGCTCCGGACAACGATATTCAACTATCCATTTCGGTAGTTTGAAAGCGCGGACTTCCAGATAGTCTTCGGACGAACTATGCGCATCCATGAGAAGAGTTTCGATGATTCGCAGTGTCCAAGAACGTCAAACAATGGACTTGTTATGCTTGGTATCACTGAACGTGATGACCATACTGTGGCCAAAGCGTAGCTCGTATGAACTGCGTTTCATTCGCCGCAAGGTCAAATGTCCGAGGGGCCAACAAGCCGATCGAGGAATTCGTCTATGTATGTCCCGCAAATCCTGATGCGGACGCGATCGTCATCGGAAGTTTAAACGGCGATGCATAAGAGGATTTGAATAGGCTGCAAGAGGTCAGAAGATATCTTATTATGTGTTCGATCATCGGGGGGCGGCAACTTGGGGATCACCAGTGAACACGCTGCTCGCACCAAGCAAACCGTGCCATCAATGGACGGGGACCATGTTCTCGACCACGCGTACGACTCGCTTGCGACCCTTGCTGGCCTGGCAAGACGAGGGTCTTTCGTGGTGCCGCCGGGGTGGAGGATCGCATCATGAACCCACTTAAGATTGCCATTGTAGGAGCAACAGGCGCCGTTGGCGCTGAACTGATCAAGCTGTTGGAAAAGTCTCACATCCCGGTTTCGCAGCTAGGGCTGATTGCGTCATCGCGCTCAGCCGGGCGTCAAATAGCGTTTCGGGGCGGGGCGTGGCCTGTGGATGTTATCGAGAGCGCGGGTAATACGACTTTCGACATGGCCTTCTTCTCGGCGGGCGGAGCCATCAGCCTAGAATGGGCACCGCGGTTCGCAGCAAGCGGCGCATTGGTGATAGACAACTCAAACGCGTTTAGAATGAACCCCGATGTGCCGCTCCTTGTCCCACAAGTGAACCCCTGCGTGCTGACCTCGCGGCCAGATTGTGGGATAGTGGCAAATCCAAACTGTTCCACAATCCAGCTGGTGCGAGCCATTCGCCCGCTGGTCCAAGTACTTGCCATTCGCCAGATAGTGTTGACTACGTACCAAGCAGCCTCTGGTGGAGGCTTGAGGGGCATCAACGAACTCCTAACCGGTTCAAAAGGCGTGCTGGATGGAACCGATGAGCCATCCAGTGAGCGGTTCCCGGTCGCGCTTGCTTTCAATGTGATACCTCAGGTAGGCGAGTTTTCCGCTGACGGGGCGACGCTCGAGGAGCGAAAGCTGATCCAGGAATCGCGCAAGATATTTAGTTTGTCGGAACTGAAGCTGACCGCAACCTGCGTACGCGTTCCGGTAACAAATGGGCACTCGGAAGCCGTTTACATCGAGTTTAGGGAGCACGTTTCGCTGAATAACGTGCGTGAACTTCTAGCGCGCGAGCGAGGTATCCAGCTTTATGATAACGCAAGTTGCCGACCTTATCCCACACCACGTCTGCTGCAAAACCATGGTGACGTCCATGTCGGCCGGATCCGAGTAAATCCCGATGATGGCCGAGGGCTTTGGATGTGGGTGGTTGCTAACAATCTGCATGTAGGAGCCGCACTCAACGCAGTGCAAATTGCAGAACTTGCGGTCAGTAACCGGCTTGTAGGTGCAATATGAACTTAACGATCCTGAAGTTCGGCGGGGCTTCATTCCTAAAGCCCGATCACTATTGCCGAGTTGCTTCGCAGATAGCAAGACGACGAGAAGGTGCCGGCAAAATCATCACGGTAGTCAGTGCAATGTCCGGCACGACGGGCAATCTAAAAACAGCGATGCTTGACGTCAACAATCGCGCACCGCCATCAGCTTTGGATGCAGCGCTTGCCACGGGAGAGATGCTAAGCGCCTGTTTGTTGCAGGCTGCTATTAGTCGGCTTGACATCCCCGTCACGTCACTGTGCGGCTATACATTGGGAATACGCACAAACTCTGATTTTGGTCGTGCTTCAATCGAAGAAGTCGATACAGCGCCTGTTCTCAAGGCGCTTGAAAACCACGATATTGTCATCGTCACGGGCGGTCAAGCAATTGATCGGTCGGGAAGGCTGACCATGTTGGGAAGAAATAGTTCTGATCTGACAGCAGTGGTCATTGCTGCATCATTGAATTGTTCATTTTGTGAAATCTACTCAGATGTATGCGGCGTATACACTGCAGATCCCTATATCATTCCAAGTGCGCGGTTGATCCCCGAACTTACTTTTCGGGCTATTGCTCAGATGTCTCAACATGGCGCAAAGGTGCTGCACCACCGCGCAGTGGGGTACGCGGAACGACATGGCGTCTCGATCATTTGCAAGTCGTTGCAAGGCGATGGGGAGATCGTTGGCACGCGCGTGGGGCCTGCGGGAGAGGCCAACTCGGTTGTGCTGGCTCGTGATGCGACGTTGCTCTCCTTCAATAAGGTTAGCGACCGTGATCTAGCTTGCTCGAACCTAGATCAAATTGAAGTTGGCGCAATCCCGCTTGCGACTCAAGGCGGTGGCGCTTGTATGTGCCTCACCGGCGACGCCGACTTCGCAATCCAAAGGCTTGAACTTACCGGCCCACTTCCGAGTTCAATTGAATCGGCCACTTTAGTAAGCGAGATTGGATCTGGAGAGCCACGTCACCATCTTGAGTATGAATTTGAAAGGGCGGTCGACTTGGCCCGGCGTATTCACGAGACACTATATCCAGAAGGTGACACAAAGTTCCCGGCTGAATCGAATAAGCAGCGTTCGGCCTATAGTTCTCTGCTTCTCGGTTCCTGATGTTTTGGGTTGTGTACCGTTGTCCAGGGATCTCTGTGGCCAAGGCCAAATGTGCGTTTCTGTCGGGCGGAGCTTCGCGGAGCACCGCATGTCCGCCTCTGCCGGTGAGGTGGCTCGGCTTGCACGGCGCGTCCGAGGGTTAGTCGGGCGTGCCGAGCCGATCCTCATCACAGGAGGACGAGCCGTGACAGACTACAAGGAAGCATTCGTCGGAAACGACGTCGCGAAGTTGAGAAACGCCGTCGGGGTTGCGATTGACGTAAGCGGTGTTCCGGCAGCACCTTCCGAATGATGTCGTTATCTGAGAACCTGCGGGCTGGTTTGAGCCGCTAGGTTTAGAATGATCACAGATGACGATGCTATCACCAGGCCAGCGCAGCGGGTTTGAGGTGTTCACGGGAGCGGGTCGCCGCCGCGCGTGGCTTCATGAAGCGAAGGCGCGGATCGTCGGGAAGCGGCGAGCTGCGGCCGTCAGGCGGCGTGGTTCCATGGCATAAGCGCGTCGATTTCGTTGCTCGGCCAGCCGTTGGCGATACGCTGAAGTGTTAGGCGGGGCCAGGCGAATGGATCGACGTTGTTTATTTTCGCACGTAAGCGTAGCGCCGAGGCCCTTGAGATTGTTTGTGCTTAGATTTGGGAGGATCGCTAGAAGAGTCACCTTCGGCAAGGGTGCTCACAATGGACGACCATTCGGACGACATAAGACGACCGTTGTCGCCGCGTATCGAAGTGTATGCTGGCGTAGGTCGAAAGCGCTGGCCGGATGATTTGAAGGCACAGATTGCGGCGGAAAGCCTCGAGCCGGGTGCGATTGTCACAGATGTCGCCCGCCGCCATGGCTGCCGGCCCCAGCAGGTGCATGACTGGCGCCGTCGAGCGCGTTTGGGCCAGTTGGTGCTGCCGGCTTCGGCGGATACCTTATCGTTTGTGCCTTTGGTACCGGAAACGACGCTACCGGCGGCTGCGGAGCCCTCCGTGTCGCCGGTAGCAGCCGTCGTTAGCATCGTTGGTTTGGATTTGGCTAAGAACGTGTTTCAGGTCCACGGCGCGGGGCAGGATGGAAGGATGGTCCTGCGTAAAGAGCTCAACCGCAGCAGATTGCTCGAGTTTTTCGCCAAGTTGCCAAGGTGTGTGGTTGCGATGGAGGCCTGCGCCAGCGCTCACTATTGGGGACGGGAGATCGGTAAATTGGGGCACGAGGTCCGGCTGATCCATCCCTCCTACGTGAAGCCCTTCGTTAAGCGTCAGAAGAACGATGCAGCGGATGCGGAAGCGATCGCCGAAGCCGCGTCTCGACCAACGATGCGCTTTGTCGGCGTCAAGAGCGCCGAGAAGCAAGCCTCTTCCATGGCATTCAAGGTTCGTGATCTCTTGGTTCGACAGCGTACACAGGCGATTAATGCTTTGCGCGGACATCTTGCGGAATACGGCTTGATCGTTGCTCAGGGCGTGAGACATATCCCCCGCCTGGATGAGCTCTTGGCAGCATATCCGGACCTGCCCGATCTTGCTCGTGGCCTTTGCCAGAATCTCTTGAGGCATGTGGAAGCCCTGTCGCAGCAGATAGCAGAGCTGGAGAAGGGGCGTAAGCGGCAAAGAGACCCCCGTCTGGCGGAGTGGGTGAGCGATCGGCTATCGGCTGCTGAGTTTGTGAGCCGATGTGAGCTTCTATGTCTGCGCCTAGTTCTGGAACTAGAACCTTCCATATGATCGAAGCGGTCGCCGACCGTCTTGAGGGAGCGCCGCGTCAGCTTCGCCGACGCTGGTCGGACGAGTTCAAGGCGCAAGTTGTGACAGAGGCGCTGGAGCCTGGCGCGAGCGTCTCGGCGATCGCCCGCCGGATCGGCATTCACCCGTCGCAGCTGTTCGCCTGGCGCCGTGATGCTCGGGCCGAGCGGCATTATCGCTCGCGGCCCTCGAGTTGCGAGGGTGTGGTGGCTTCTGTGGCAGGCGCGGTGATCGAAATTGCGATTGGCGAGGTGGTCGTGCGCGCCGGCGTGGATGTTGACGAGGCGCACTTGCAGCGGGTGATCCGGGCGGTCCGTTCGGCATGATCCCCTCTGGTGTGAAGGTGTTCCTGGCCAGCCATCCAGTCGACTTCCGCAAGGGTATCGATGGCCTTGTTGCGCTGGTGCGCGATGCGGGCTCAGATCCGTTCGACGGTGCGCTTTATGTCTTCCGGGCCAAAAGAGCCGACAGAATAAAGATCGTATGGTGGAATGGCTCCGGCGTGTGCCTCTATTTAAAACTGCTTGAAAAGGCGAAGTTCTGCTGGCCGCGGATCGGGCATCATCGGGTGCAGATGAATCCTGCGCAGTTGATGGCACTGGTGGATGGAATGGACTGGAAGCGGGTCCGGACCGTGGCGGTCAAGCCGTCGGAGATTGTTGGGTAAAAGCGCTGCGGCGAAGTGAATCAGTGAGCTGAAAAGGCAAGAGAACCGGGGCAAAATGTGCTCGGGTCGGGCCAATGACGCCGCCGCCCGATCTCAGCCTCCCGAATGACATAGAGACGCTGAAGGCCATGGTACTTGCCATGGCCGAGAAGGCGGCCCGCGCCGATGCTCTGGAGAGCGAAGTCGCCGATCTCAGGGCGCGCAACGCCGATGCCGATGCGCGCATCGCGCGGCTGACGCAGATCCTGAAGGCCTTCGACCGCGCCCGGTTCGGCCGACGATCGGAAAAGCTCGGCTCTGCGAACGGTGACGATGAACAGCAGAGCTTTGTCTTCGAGGAAATCGAGACCGGCATCGCTGCGATCAAGGCCCAGGTCAGCAAGGGCCGTGAGCAGGCGGACGGCAAGCGTGCACCGCGTCGGCGCAAGGGCTTTGCGCCCCATCTGGAACGGATCGAAACGGTCATTGAGCCGGAAGAGCTGGCTGAGCATGCCGGCAAGCAGAAGGTGCTGATCGGCGAGGACGTGTCGGAGCGTCTGGATGTGGTGCCGGTGAAGTTCCGTGTGATCGTCACGCGCCGTGCCATACCAAACCCGTTCGGCATAGTTCGGCGGGCGGCATAAACCTGCAAGATCAACGACGTTGATCCGCTGGGCTACCTCACCGACGTCACGATCAGCTTGCTTTGGGCTTACCGAAGGCAAGAACTCAAGCCGTGGCCTGAAGACGACGGTTACCGCTTGACTGTCTCACTGACGTCCTGACCAGGATCGTCTGCGGTCATCCCAACCGCGACATCGACGAGCTGCCGACCTGGGCAAAGCAACTAAATCCCTCTAAGCCGTGGCCTAAGAGCGACGCGGAAGCGGCTGACGCATATGTGTGTTTTTAGTGACCGGCCACCGAGGGCTCATGCCGTCTTAAGCCCGCGAACTGGACTTCTTTGACAGCGAAACAACCGCTCTTAATGCGCGAGTATTCACCATCCTCGGCCACTAACTCGGAACCATGCTGGCACCAGGTCGCGGTCATGCATCGCGAATTCTTCGGCAACCGTCGACAGTTTCGGTAGGGCCAGAGCTTGCCGCGATCGATCGCCAGAGTACATCAATGATTTCCAGCACGCGTTCTCTTGCCGACAAGACTCGCCCTTGATGTGATTGATGACGAAGTATGCCCTCATCAGGCGAAGTCCCGGGTTGCGAAGCGGACGAGTTTCCGGTGAACGAAGAGCGCGTGATCACCGGCGGCCCGCTGGAGCTGTGGGCTCGTTTAGGTTGCGATGCGGCCGGATCGGGCCGCTTCATGTCACGCTCTTTGCCGGCAGCTGGTCCTGCCGCCGGAACGCCGCCCACAAAGACCGGATTTTGTCGGCGATGAGCGGATGCCTTCCGGCGTTACTCATGCCGAGGGTCCTGCCGACGCTGTCCATTTGCTCATACGAAGCCCGTCACTCCAGCAACACCACCGTTCTACAGGGCATTTGTAAGGCTTGCAGCAGTGCGCATTTCCTGGCGAACGGTTCATTCCACCTTGAGCGCTCGTGGCAAGCACCCAAGGATCAGTAACAGTATCACAGCTGATGACAAGGCCGACCATTGATCTCCTCAAGATTAAGAAACGCGTGCCGAAAATGGTCTCCTCGCCGATGGTTGCGCTATCTTGTCCCCTGTTTTCGGCGGTAATGGACGGTAGCGCGCGGCTCGAAGCCATGCTGGGAGCACGATTGACGAGTGCGTGTAGCCCATCGGCAACCCTCGCCGAAAACAGTGGTGTTCATCCAGAGCCGCGCCATCACGGCGAAGGATTCTTTTAGATCTTGATCGACAACTAAGTGGGTCGAAATCAGCGATAGTAGCCGAGCACCAGGACTCACTCGGATACTGTGAATGACAGAAGACTATGGGCATTAGTAGGTTCTTCGCTTCCGGTTCTTAGGTAAGTGAGTGGAGTATCTCGGGAAGACTGGTTAGCGCAACGCCGAAAAGTGGCGCACGCTTCGGTCACTGTATCCAGAGCCAGCAAGATCTGTGAGTAGCATGCTTGCTTGGAATAACTTACCAGCGAAGGAAGGCGACTATGAATGAAACGACTGGTGAGCCACTTGGTATGCAGTCTTTGGAAAAGCTGGAATCAAATGTTCGCTCATACTCACGTTCATTTCCGGCAATTTTCAGTCGAGCGCGCGGCTCAATTATAAAGACGGAGGCTGGTCAAGAGGCCATTGACTTTCTCTCCGGTGCCGGAGCGCTGAACTACGGCCACAACAATCACCGAATCAAAACTGCTCTTACGGAGTATCTAGCGTCGGATGCCGTAATCCATGGACTAGACATGGTAACTCCCGCAAAAATTGAGTTCATGGAGACGTTCAGCTCTGTCATACTTCGCGAACGAGGGCTGCACTACCGTTTCCAATTCACTGGGCCAACTGGTGCCAATGCTATTGAAGCGGCATTGAAGCTCTCACGGAGAGTCACCGGACGCCAAAATATCATTTCATTCACGCATGGATACCACGGCGCCAGCTTAGGGGCGCTTGCTGTGAGCGGTAATCGATTTTATCGCGCGGCCAGCGGTGCTTTTTTGTTTGGCGCAACTTTCATGCCCTACGATGGCTATCTTGGGCCAAGTGTTGATACGGTGGGCTATCTACGAAAAGTATTGACGGACGAGAGTAGCGGCATCGATCGTCCCGCTGCCATTCTCGTCGAAACTGTGCAGGGAGAAGGGGGCATAAATGTTGCTCGCAAGGAATGGTTGCAGGCAGTTCAGGCCACGGCAAAAGATATTGACGCCCTTTTCATTGTTGATGATATCCAGATGGGTTGTGGTCGGACAGGTGAATTCTTCAGCTTCGAGTTTGCAGCGTTGTCCCCAGATATTGTCGTGCTGTCGAAATCACTCAGTGGGTATGGTCTGCCACTATCAATGTTGTTGATCAAAGAGGAGTACGACGCATGGCGGCCAGGGGAACACCCCGGCACGTTTCGAGGAAACAACTTTGCGCTTGTGTCTGCCACCGCCGCTGTAGACATTTATTGGCGCAGCCAAACTTTGTCGCAGGAAGTGCTACGCAAGGGGGAACTTATGCGGCGTCGACTGGAGGGCATTGCATCCAGTCACTGCAACAATTTTGCCGTTCGAGGGCGCGGCATGGTGCTCGGGTTTGATTGCCGAACGGCAGAGATTGCAGAGTCTACGGTGCGCAAGGCCTTTGAGAAGGGGTTGATTATCGAACGATGTGGGCCCATTGATCAGGTTATAAAGTTTTTGCCAGCACTCACGATCGATCCTGAAACATTGACTCAAGGAATTGATATTTTCGAGGAGTCTTTGGCGGAAACCCTGAAACAAGCTGGGTCGGTAGTGGATTGAATCGTGGTGTTCGTCCGGATGACCAATAGGGCGTGGCCGCGTGACGGGTCGCGGGCACCGAAGGTGCAGCACAGGCGGAGTCCGTGGAGATATCCAGCGCCGCTGGCCAGGGCCTGCCAGTGATCGATGGTCCAGGTGAATCGTCGTTTTATGAGCTGCAGCGCAGTTCGTCGATGCCTGTCAAGGAGGCGGTGAACCGTTCCAGCGCGTGAGCAAGTAGTCCATCGGCTTGGCGAGGTCGTTGCGACGCGAGAGGTTGACGCGCCACTCGCGCATCCAGGTTTCAAAATCGGCGACCAACGGTGCGCTCAGCTCCCGGCAGGTCGTCCGGCGCCGTTCGGGGCTTTGGCCGTTGATGCCTCGTTCAACCGTAACCGGCATGAGGGCCTCACCTCGCAGTGACGAAGCTTGTCTGCGATACAGGCTGGCAAGAGCTGATCGGTGGAGGTGGCGCGATGGCAAATGCCATGCTTGATGCCAGGCAGGAAGGTGACTCTTATCGCCGCGTTGAGGTGATCACTGGGGAGCGCCGGCGGCGACGGTGGACGAGCGAGGAGAAGGCCCGGATCGCGGCAGAGAGCTTTGAGGAGGGGGCGAACATCTCCGAGGTGGCGCGGCGCAATGGCGTCTCTCGCGGACTGCTCACGGTGTGGCGCCGCCAGGTAGCGGCGGCGCTGGCCGGCAAAGCCCAGAACTTCGTGCCTATCCAAATTGGCGCCGAGAGCGATGGCGGGAGGGTTGGCAAGTCCGAGTGTATTTCGCCGGTACAGACGAAGCCCGTGGAGATTGCCACGCCGCCGGCCAAGGTCTGTGGAGTGGTCGAGATCGAGGTGAACGGGGCGCGCATCCGGGTCGAGCCGGGGGTGGAACTGGCGACGCTTTCGGTGGTGCTATCGGCGCTTCGAGGGATCCGGTGATTGCTCTACGGTCAGACCTCAAGGTGGTGCTGGCGGCCCAGCCGGTCGACTTTCGTAAGTCGGTGCATACGCTGTCGGCGCTGGTGAGCGAAGCACTGCGCGCGAACCCATATTGCGGCGACGTCTTCGTGTTCCGCAGCAAGCGCATGGACAGAGTGAAGCTTCTGGCGTGGGACGGCAGCGGCATGGTGTTGGTAACGAAGTGGTTGCACCAGGGGCGTTTCACCTGGCCGCCGATCCGCGACGGCGTTGTGCATCTCAGTGCGACGCAGCTTGCGATGCTACTCGACGGGCTCGAGTGGACGCGTGTGTCGCCCAAGCCTGTGAAGCAGCCGGCCATTGTCGGCTGAGAAGTGAGGATTTCACTGGAGCATGGGTCGCACGGATGTATCGTCTGGTCATGGCGATTCGCCCCGACACTCTCCCGACCGATCCGGCAGCTCTGACCGAGATGGTGCTCGCGCTTGACGCTGAGAACGAGACGCTGCGCGTAGCAATGCAAACGTTCAAGGACATGATCTTCGGGAAGCGCTCGGAGCGGCTTGCCGCGCTCGTGGCCGAGCAGCTCGCGCTTGAGCTTGGCGATCTTGAGACCGACGTCACGCCGCCTGCAGCTGCCAACGACGATGCAGCTGCGGCAAAGCCGCCCGGCAAGCCACTGCGGAAGAAGGCGCGCCGCAACATCGGCGCGCTTCCAAAGCACCTGCCGCGCTGTGAGCATGTGCTGGAGCCGGAGGCGACCGCATGCCCGTGTTGCCAGGGCCAGCTTCACAAGATCGGCGAGGACGTCAGCGAGGTGCTGGACATCATCCCGGCGATCCTGCGGGTGCTGCGGACGGTCCGTCCCAAGTACGGCTGCCGCCGCTGCACCGATGGTGTGATCCAGGCGAAGGTGCTGCCGCGCCTGATCGAGAGCGGCATGGCTTCGACCGCACTCGTGAGCCACGTGGTAGTCTCGAAGTTCGCCTGGTATCTGCCGCTGTACCGACAGGTGCAAATTCTGGCCGGCCAGGGTGTCCATCTCGACCGGGCGACGCTTGCCGGCTGGGTGAAGCGTGCGGCCTGGTGGCTCAGGAGCCTCTATGCGCTTCAGCTGCGCACGATCCAGACCGCGCCGCGCCTGTTCTGCGACGAGACGCCGATGCCGGTGCTCGATCCCGGACGACATCGCCCGCGCATCTGCCAGTTCTGGGCGCATGCCATGGATGACCGGCCATGGGGCGGTCCCTCGCCGCCGGCGGTGGCCTACGTGTTCGCCGACGGCCGCGGCACGGCGGAGATCGCCAGACAGTTGATGGGCTTTTCCGGCATTCTGCAGGTCGACGGTTATGCCGCCTACAAAGCGCTCGCCCGCGATCATGGCGGCGCGATCCAACTCGCCTTTTGTCTCGCCCACGCCCGCCGCAAATTCGTCGAGGTGTATAAGACGACCCAGTCGCCGTTCGCGCGCGAAGTGATCGAGCGCCTGCAGGCGGTCTATGCCATCGAAGCAGAGATCCGTGGCAGCAGTGCCGAGCAGCGGCTGGCCACCCGCGGCACCAGGTCCGCTCCATTGATGGAGGCGCTCAGGACGTGCCTGACCGCAATGGTCGGCCAGCTCTTCTCCCAATCGAAGCTGGCGGAGGCCATCAACTACGCACTCAATCACTGGGACGGGTTGACGCTGTTTCTCCGCGACGGCCGTGTCGAAGTTGACAGCAACACAGTCGAGCGTTCCATGCGCCCGATTGCGATGGGAAGACGCAACTCATTGTTCAGCGGCAGCGAAGGCGGCGCCGAGAGCTGGGCGATCCTGGCGTCGCTCGTGAACACGGCAAAACTCCATGAGCTCGACCCGCAGGCCTACCTGACCGATGTGCTGGAGCGCATCGTGTCTGGGCGAACCAAGAGCCATCAGCTGCACGAGCTGCTCGCCTGGAACTGGAAGGCGGCGCGCCGGCACACACCGCAGGCAGCGGCATGAGCCCACGTCGCCATAAGGCAGCATCGTCGATGGCGTCAGCCGCGATGTCGCTTGCGGAGCTCGAGCGATGGCTCCACGATCGCGTCGATCGCCATCCTGCCGCCACCAGCATTCCCATGCTCGACGGCTATACCGCCGCGATCGTGGCCGGACCGGTGTCGATGAGCCCGCTCGATTGGATCTGCCCGCTGCTCGCGATCGATGCCGACGCTTTCAACCATGGCGGCACGCCGGAGTTCGCCGCGATCTCCGCCGTCGCGCTGCGCCACAACGACATCAGCAACACCCTCTCGACTGCCCCCGATCGGTTCGAGCCGATGCACCGGCGCGACCCCAGCGGCAACATCGATGCGCATCCCTGGTGCCAGGGTTTCTATGCTGCGATGCGGCTCAGACTGTCGGCGTGGGCGCCGTTGCTCGACGTCAACAACGTCAATCACGGCCTGCTGCTGCCCATCCTGCTGCATTGTCGCGACGATCAGGCCCGTCCGCTGCTCGGACCGCCACGAAGCGGTCGCAAAACCGAGGATTTCCTCCGTAACGCCTACCTCGATATCCCAGCCGTCGTCGAGGCGCTGCGCCAGCACTGGATGCCCATCCGCTACGCCCGCGACCGCTAATCATCGCGGACGTGGGAGCTCATACCGGTTACGTTCAACCTCGAACAGGGCGTCGTCAGGCGGCCTCCTTCCAGCGCCAGGGGCGAGATCACCGCGGGCTTTTTGCCTGCACCTTGCGGCGTGCATTCTTTGCCTGATCAGCCGTCACGAAGAACAGCCTTCGTGCATGGACCCAGCACGCAGCTTCCAGGATCCTGCGTTGCAGCCTGGGTCGTAAAGCCTGCCGAGCACCACAGGCATCGGCCTGGAAGATTCCGCCATAGCTGGCCAGATGCGCCTGAGGATGTTCACCGGCACGATCGCGTGAGTAATAAAACACCGCTTTGGAGCTGGCCCGCCGAACGGCTTGTCGTCGCGGACATAAACGCTGATCCGGCGGTTGAGGTCTTGCCCTTGGCCAGAACAGGCACCGTGGTGTCGTTGCCGTGCAGTCGCTCGGCGCTGCGCGCACGGGCTTCGAGGCGCTGGAACAAGGGCGTCAGCGCGACCGTTCAGCCGCCGACCTGATCAGCCAGGGTCAACAGGCTAATCGGCGCACCTTCCTTCGCATAGCGTTCAGCTTGCCGGTTTAGGGACCAGTGCGGGCCCTGTTTACGTATTCAGAGTCACAGTAAGACGCCGTAACGTTTTGTTGAGCAATTCGAGATCGATAGCGTAGGAGAGGCGGGTTTCCGGCCGGGTCGCCAAAGGGCGTGCCCGAATGTGAGCCGACACCAGCGTCCATCCGCAACAGGTAACGAAGTCGGCGTTAAATTCGCGGCCGTGGCCCTTAGCGCACTGCTGCCAGTTGCTGAGATCAAGATAGAGGTAGAATCCGCCTTGGGCAGGAAGTTGGGATATTGACCTCAGCGACGAAAGAATTAAAAGCCCGAGCGCTCTCGCTTTGCCAAGCCGCAGTTCCAGTTGGAAGGTGTATCGCCGGAGTCCAGGTGGTGAAGCAGTGCATGGTGTGTACGATTGGAGGTTGCATAGGCTTTTAACGCGTTAACCGCCTTGATGACCGGCTCAGGGCCGGCGAGATAGCCAATCCCCCAGCCGGTCAGAACCAGCGACTTGGAAAATGATTGGCTATCAGAGTGCGAGCACGCGCCAGCGGGTTTACGGAGACCATGGGATTGGGTATGCGGGGCATGGACAAAAGCAGCATAACGTTCATCGAAGATGATCCAAAGATCCCGGTCGATGGCGAGTTGGGCAATGTCGGCAAGGACGTCGCGGTCGTAGACCATGCCGGTTGGATCGTTCAGTGTGCTGACAACGATCGCCTTAGTTTTTCATATAACGGCGCCCTCGCGAGGTCCGTGAGCATCGGTACATGGTTGTTGTGCCGGGTCTCGATGAAGACCGGCTTGCCGCCGGGGGGACCAGAACTTTGTCCCCAGGATCTAACAAAACCATGGCCGAATTGAATAGAGCCTGTGGCGCCGCTCGTCACCGCGATCTCGTCTGGCGACCAGTATTGGGCGGTTTCGGCAAAATCTTGCGAGCGAGCGCATAGCGCAATTTCGTCAGGTTGTCCGTGTCGCAGCATCGCCCAAAGTCGCGATTAATCGCAACGATCTGGCTCGCGTACCGTTGGCGCAAGGTCACTCCAGATCTTTCCGGCGGTCAAATCGATGATTTAGTCGCTGTTCGCAGCAGCGTTAGCGGCGGTTCATTGCGGAGCGGTGCCCGATGCTTCGAGCACGACCGCCCGTTGCGCCAACATGAGAGCTCTCACCTGTGATCCGAAAT
Source organism: Bradyrhizobium sp. B124 (assembly GCF_038967635.1). Classification (NCBI taxonomy): domain Bacteria; kingdom Pseudomonadati; phylum Pseudomonadota; class Alphaproteobacteria; order Hyphomicrobiales; family Nitrobacteraceae; genus Bradyrhizobium; species Bradyrhizobium sp. B124. The sequence continues at coordinate 7,834,775 of NZ_CP152413.1, forward strand.
TTCGCTTCCGTTGTTATTGTGAACCCGGCTGCAATTTTATATGAATGTCACATTCATTAACCATTAGTTATGTGTCGACAGGCCGATCAATTGCGAAGGTTGATAGTTGACCAGGATGGAAAGCGCGCGCGTATAGGCGTGGTCCGGCTGCGGAAAACTATTCGGCTACTCGTGGACCTGCCTTGCCATCGATCTCGAACCACCTGAGGCCACTCCAAAGCGAGTCATTATGGTTCCGTTCAAGGTGACCGATAAGCAGGTAAAGACCTGTTCGGGGCGGCGGCCATCGACGCCCCGCGGGGGCCTTAGCTGCGCCCGGTAAGAAGCCACACACGCGAGCCGAATCCCACGGCAAGGAATGACGGCTTAGCTTGGAACTGCGGGCCCCATGATAACCCGCATAATTACAGGTGTCTTGCAAAGCAAAACGTCAGTTCGTTTAGAGTTGCTGTCAGCCGCCGCAAGCCTTTGTCGAGTAGTTCGAGATCGATGCCGAAGGAAAGGCGAATTCCAGCGGGGTCGCCAAAGGCTGTGCCGGAGACAGTTGCAACCCCAGCATCCATCAGCGCACTAACGACGTCATCGGCGTCGAGTTTGCGGCCATTGGCCTTGGTGCGCATCTGCAAATCGCTGAGATCGAGATAGAAATAGAATCCGCCTTGCGCTGCCGGTTGGGGTACCAATGTCAGTGCCGAAAGGATCGACAGCCCGAGCGCTCGCGCATTAGCAATGTGACGTTGCAATCGCAATTGGAAAGTTGGATTCTTGGTCCCCAGATGATGAAGCAGCGCATGCTGTGCGATAACATTGGGATTGGAGGTTGTATGGCTTTGTAGCGCCTTAACGGCATCGATGACGGCGTTCGGGCCGGCGAGATAGCCAATCCGCCAGCCGGCCAAGGCCAATGATTTTGAAAACGAATTGACGATCAAGGTGCGCTCGCGCGCCCGGGGCGCCACAGAGATGATCGGATCATGGCTATGTGGGGCATGGACGAAAGACCCGTAGCATTCATCGAAAATGATCCAGAGATCCCGCTCAACGGCGAGCGTGGCGATGCCAGCGAGGATGTCCCGGTCGTAGACCGTGCCGGTCGGATTGTTGGGCGTGTTGACAACTATCGCCTTAGTCCTCGGCGTAATGGCTGCCGCGAGATCCGTGAGTCTTGGCACATAGTTATTGCGTCGGGTATCGACAAAGATCGGCGTGCCGCCGGCAATGACGATCTGGGCTGGGAAAGTAGTCCAGTAGGGAGAGGGGATCAGCACTTCATCACCAGGGTTCAGAAGAACCATGGTTGCATTGAAGAGTGCCTGTTTGGCGCCGCTCGTCACCGCGATTTCGTCTGCCGACCAGGGTTGGGCGGTTTCCGCGGAAATCTTGCGAGCAAGAGCGTGGCGCAGTTCCATCAGACCAAGCGTTTCGGTGTAGCGATTGACGTTGCAATTAATTGCGTCGATCGCGCCCTCACGGACCGATGACGCGAGATCGCTCCAAATCTCTCCGGCCGTCAGATCTATGATTTCCTTGCCCCTCGCGGCAGCTGCTTTGGCGGCGCTCCTCGCCGCGGCGGTCGCCGACGATTTGAGCATAACGGTCCGTTGGGCCAACACGTGCGCTCCTCGTCAATCCAAAAATTTCAGTTATGGTTTCCGCTGTGGCATGAGGTCCCGCACTCAACCCCACGTTGGCGGAGCTTGCGCGTCACCGCCGCGGGGAGGCCGTCGTGTGCTTGCATGAGAAAAGCGAGTTCGCTAGCGGGCAGCGCTTCCACAAGTGCTGAATCAGCGTATGGGTCACAGCTGTAAACGAAAATAGATCGTGATTGGTCTTGCATGTTGATCCTCACCGGTGCGCTTGACCGACCATCGTTGATCAGCGATGTGTGACGCACTTCTGTCCTCTAGCTCAATTGCAAGGATTGGTAGTTGACTGTGGCGCGCAGAGTATTGCATCTCGCTACAATGAGCGCAGTCGCGGCGGCCGCTCGCAACCGTTGAGGTGTATGGCGCCTCAGATCAAAGATCCAGAACGTCGGCATTTGCCGTGCTGCAAAAGTACTTGCGAGCCTTGCCTGGAGACGGGGCACGCCCATTGGCTTCGCGCCGCACGAAAGTAAAGCGGCGCCTTCGTACCGGACGCGAGCATGACCGCAGTCTATCTAATTTGGTAGCTGTCCAACGATGTAGACAGTAGTTTAGTTCAGCCGTCGATGGAGCTGCTCGCAAGATGTCAATGGTAGGTCCAGGGCAGGCCGTCGTCGCCATGCGGCGCTGGCGCCCGCCGAATTACCGAACGCTCGGGTGCGTATTCTCAGGAGATCAGCATTCAAATGAGTGCAACAGCAGATCGGAGTCGGCCAGACATTCTCGCAACACTGAAGCCGACCTTAACTGCGTCTGAATCTTACGGAGCTGATCGGACAGGGACCGATACACTTGACGAGAACCGGCCGGGACCGGGCGCGCAGCGGCGCAAGGCCATCCACGGATAAAACGGAGTCATCGATGGGCGTGTTGTCGCATCTGCGGGTCGTCGAGATCGGTAGCTCAGCCGCAACCAGCTATTGCGCGCGGCTTTTCGCGGATTTTGGCGCCGATGTTCAGAAAGTCGAGCCACCAGCAGGAGATCCTCTTCGGCGTAGCGCGCCACTTACGCCGGGCGGCCAGAGCGCTTGGTTCGCGTTCCTGAACTTCAACAAGTCAAGCGTCATCATAGATGGCGCTGACGCCGACGCAATCCTACGGCTGACGGCACTGATCGAGGGGGGCGACATTCTGGTCGACGGGCGGAACGTTGATCCCGCGGATTGCCCGTCCGTTGATATCACAGCGATCCGGCAGCGGCGCCCCGGATTGATCTACCTTGCAGCGAGTTGGTTTGGCCGCGAGGGACCCTATGCAGGATTCGCTGCAACCGATTCAACCGTCCGCGCGCTTGCCGGCCTCGTTAAGCTGGTTGGACCGGCCGATGGCCCGCCATCGCACTCGCCGGATTTTCAGACGGGTATTCTTGCCGGCTTGTGGGGCTTTATCGCCGCGGTTTCATCGGCAGTTGCGCGAACGCTTAGCGGGACAGGACGGTCGTGGTCGCTCAGCATATTCGAATCCTGTCTCTCCCTCAGCGAGTATCTCATGTTCGAAGCGTTTGAGCACGGCGACGTGATGCGCCGAATCGGTGTTAACCGCTTCTGGCCGAACTTCCCCACCGGCATTTACGAAACCAAGAAGGGTTGGCTCGGTGTTACGACTGTCGCGCCGGCACAATGGCGCGCGTTCTGCGACATGCTAGGCTTGCCCGCATTGCGCGATGATCCAACTTTGGTCCTCAACGATAATCGCTTGCAACAAATGGAGCAGATCGAACGACAGTTCATCCCGAGACTGAAGACGCGAACAGCGCAGGAGTGGTTTGCGGAAGGGCTAAAGCGCAAGATTCCGATCGTCCCGGTACCCGAAATATCCGATCTGCTCCAGGACGCCGAGAAGAAGGAGCGCGGCGCAGTCGTGCCCGTCCAGCTTGGCGAGGAAGAGGGCCTGACGGTTGGCTCCATGCAGCTGTTGACATTGACGCCGCCGCGGCAGGGCGGAAGAGTTCCGGCTCCTGGCGAGCAGCAGGCTTTCGCGGATAACCCAAGACGCCAGACTGGCACTGCGTCGGCGTCGTCCGGCCGCATCGATGCGGGCGGGTTACCGTTGCAAGGAATTCGCGTCATCGACTTTTCGATGGGATGGGCGGGGCCACTATGTACTCGTACACTCGCTGATCTCGGTGCCGAGGTCATCAAGGTCGAGGCCATCCAGTATCCAGATTGGTGGCGCGGCCTTAACCGGCCTGCTGGTTTCGTAGCCGGCCAGATGTACGAAAAGGCGGCACGCTTCTGCATGATGAATCGAAACAAGCGTGGCATCACGCTCGACTTGAAGCGCACGCAAGGCCTAGACCTTGCCAAGCGGCTTTTGGCGGTAGCCGATATTGTTGTCGACAACTATTCGGCCGATGTGCTGCCAAAGCTCGGGCTCGGCTACGATGTGCTCAGAACACTCAACCCTTCGCTCGTCATGATGTCGATGTCAGCCTTTGGCACGAACAGCGCCCATCGCAACTGCCGGGCGTACGGCTCTACCCTCGAACAGGCCTCCGGGTTGCCGAGCGCAATCGGAAGCCCCGGCCAGACACCTGTGATGAGCCATGTCGCATTCGGGGATGCCGTGGGCGGGTTGAATGGCTGCGCAGCAGTTCTGGTCGCGTTGATTCACGCCCGCACCACCGGGCAAGGACAGTTCATTGACCTGGCCCAGATCGAATGCATGATGCCCTTTGTTGCGCCATGGATCACCGTCAATTCGATCTGCGGTACGCCGCCAATAAGATACGGTAATCGACATCCGCAGTTCGTGCCGCACGGCTGCTTCCGTTGTGCGGGTGAGGACAACTGGCTCCTGGTAGCCGCGACGGATGCGGACATGTGGCAAAGGCTTGCCGTCCTTATCGGTCGGCCAGACTGGGCTGCGGACGCATCGCTTAAATTTGCTGAGGGGCGCCGCGACGTCGAGGATGAGATTGAGAGAGGCATCGAAGTCTGGACGCTCACCCGCGATGCGGATCAGGCTATGTCCGAGTTGCAGGCCGCAGGGGTCGCAGCTGGCGTGGCCCGCTTGCCGATTGACCTGCTCAGTGATCGCCATCTCAGGTCGCGCGCGTTTCTGCAGGAAATCGACCGCGCTTTCGTTGGCTTGCATCCGCAAGCCTCACTGCCAATCCGCGAGGGCGCCGGATATTACGAACTCCGCGCAGCGGCGCCGACGTTGGGACAACATAACAGGGAGATCCTTTCAGGGATTCTCGGGCTCTCTGATGCCGAGATTGCGCATTTGGTAAGGGAGGACATCATCGGAACGGCAATGCTCTCGGAAGCCTGAACTCACAAAAGTAAGAAGTCTTCGTCAGACCGAAAAATCGGCCCTAGCGGACGAAACTCCGTTTAGAGCCTATCTGAATCTGCTGCCTGCCCAATTATTTTGCACAGTCTACTGAGCTTGTGAGCCAATGTGAACTTCTATGTCCGCGCCTAGTTCTGGCTCATCTCCGCCCTGCTTTTGTGGGATGATGTTCGCCTCGCCATCGTCCGCGGCTATGTCGCCGTCGGCCAGAGCGTTCTGGCCGAGCCCAATGTCGGTGTCAGCATTGGTGCTACGGACGACAATTATCGCTAGGCCGGTGCAAAGATTCTAAGCTCCGGGTAGCGAGCTGTGAGTCCAGCCGGCCTGTCGTCGTGATCGGTGGTGGCATGCGGCATAGATAGCGGCCGGGGCTGGGCGCTGAATACAATCCTTGAACGCTCTCAACTGACAGGATGGAATTCATTGTGTCCATAATGAACCCCGATAAACCGTGCGGTGCAGCCGCGGCTTAGAGGAGGTATTGCTATTCATCGAGTTTGTAGCCCGCCTTTCCAGATGCCGCATGGACGCGCACTCGCTGTTTCGCGCAGCAAGAAACTCGAGGTTCGCAACGTCATGTCCTCGTTCTCAATAGGCCCGCCGCCGATGCCGTGAGAGAAGTAGCGGCTGATCACGCTTTTGAAACTTCGCATTCGGTCGAGGTTCAGCATTGATCGTGGCCGCTATGGCCCTGAGCCTACTCGATTTCGATCCGAAAGACCCGTCGGCAGAGTTCCACCCCCCCCAAGGGCTCGGTTAATACAATTAACTAGAACGTCGCGGCGTCCTGCTCTGAAGGAAAAGCCCGGTTGACTGTCGTCAGACGTGGCTTCCAGATCGCCTCCTACGCATTTTTGTAGATCGATCATTGAGCAACTACGCCAGTGACCGGCGACGCGCTGCAATCAAAGCGGATGAACCTCGTTCGCATCACGGTCGGGCACGTCCTCCTTCCAGCGTACTGATCCGAACGGACGCTCCAGCATGCGGCGAATGCGGACCGAGTCGGGTCCAATGTGGAAAGCTGCTGCGCGGGGATCCAGCGCGCGATCCGATTGGGTCCAGCGGTTGCGCTGGCGCAAATAATCCAACCAGGTAGGGCAGTGATAGCGCTCTGTCCACAACTCGGGATCGACGATGTTGCGCGCAACCGACCAGCCATAAGCGCCGTTTCGTTGGCGGGACAACTGTACGTCTTGGATCAGTTTGTGAAAGGCGCGCGCATTTTCCGCCGCGACGCGATATTCGATCTCCACGACAAGCGGTCCGCCACGGTGGGTGAGTGGCAATCTTACTTCAGGACGCGCCACTACCGCTGACTCGATGTCCTCGTCGCGGCCACTAATGCGCGGCATGCGTAACCAAAGCCCAAGCAGCGGCGAGAGCAGCATCAACCCCGCCGAGACAAGCAGCGGCAGTTTGAACTCCAGCTGCATCTGTCAGATGACCCCAGCCCCAACTGCCAAGGGCGATGCCCCCGGAGTACGCAGCCTGGTAGGCCGCTAGCGATTGGCCGGCCACCCAGCGCGGGGCGGAGAGCTGCGCGCCGATATCGAGCAACGTGAACGCCACTGTGAACACCGCGCCGGCGAGAATCAGTGAGGCTGCGGTTAGCACCGGCTCGCGGCTAAGGGCCGCGGCCACAGTCGCGCCGCCCATGGACAGCATGCAGGCACGCATAGCAGCTTCGCCAGTCACGCGCTTGCGCACCTCGCCGATGTTGACGCACCGATGACGGCGCCAAAACCGAAGGCGCCGAGCATGATGCCGTAGGTCTGCGCACCCTCACTCAAGAGATCGCGCGCGACCAGCGGCATGAGCGCCGAGATCGAGCTGCCGACCGCGCCGGTTACCACGGCGCGCGCCAGCACAATCTTGTTTGACGGAAAACTTGTGATGTAACGCACACCCGAGACAATGGCGCGGCTCAGCCGTTCGCGCGGCAGCCGCGATGGCTGCGCCTCCCGTTTCCAGAGGAGAAGCGCGATCATCAGCGGCAGATAGAGCACCGTGTTCAGTGCAAGGCCGCGACTGCGTCCGCGGTGCTAACCACGCCCCCCCAATGGCGGGCCCGAAACTGCGCGCGATGTTGAAGCTGATTCCGTTGAGCGTAACGGCCGCCGGCAGCGTCTCGGGCGATACCTGCTCAGAGACGGAGGAGTACCAGGCCGGGTACATCAATGCCACGCCGCTGCCGACTACAAAGCAAAAGAAGCAACAACAAGTTCGCCGTGTTAAGCTGCAGCCATTGGAGGCCAATTAGCGCGGTCACGCCGCAGAGCGCGATCGAGAGCGCAACCAACGCCACATGGCGGCGATCATACATGTCGGCAATGGCGCCGGCGGGCAGTGCGAGCAGCATCACCGGCAGCGCCGTCGCTGTCTGCACTAGGTGTTTAGTCCCGGCATTTGCTGGAGCGGATTGAGGGTGAATCGTTCGGGCTCCTTTGTCCAGGCTTTGCAGATATATTCGTAGGGCGTGAGGCCCTTCAGGGTCTTCAGCCGCCGAGCGTAGTTGTATGCGTTAATGAAGTCAGCAAGGTGTGCTTCGAGCTGATCGTGTCGATCGTAATGATAGCGTTGGACGGTCGCTTCCTTGATCGTGCGGTTCATGCGCTCGACCTGCCCATTGGTCCAGGGATGCTTGATCTTGGTCAGCCGATGTTCGATGCCATTCTCTTGGCAGCGCATATCGAACATATGTGTCACGTATCTTGCCGTCGGGCCGTCCGCGTAGCGCGGCAAGAAGGTGAACTGGATCCCATTGTCGGTGAGAACCGTATGGATCTTGTAGGGCACAGCCGCGATCAGAGCTTCGAGGAAGGCGGAGGCGGAGGTCCTTCCCGTCTTCCTGACCAGTTGCACGAAGGCGAACTTGCTGGTGCGATCGATGGCGACGTAGAGATAGAGCTTGCCTTCAGCGGTCTGGAGCTCAGCAATGTCGATGTGGAAATAGCCGATCGGATAAGCCTTGAACTTTTTCTTCGGAGGCTTACTGCCTTCGACCTCCGGCAATCGACTGATGCCGTGGCGCTGGAGACAGCGATGCAGGGATGATCGCGTCAGATGTGGGATGGTCGGCTGAAGCGCATAGAGGCAATCGTCGAGCGGCAATAGCGTATGCCGCCGGAAAGCAACAATGATCGTCTCCTCCTCGATGGAAAGCACGGTCGATTTGGCTTCCGTTGGGCCTGTCGGGAGATCGGCGACTGTCTCGCGCCCCTTCCACTTCGCGACGGTCTTTTGGTTGATCCCGTAGCGCCTGGCGAGCGCTCTCAGGCTCTCTTGACTATCTTGTATTGCTCGACGGATTGCCTCCGTCGTGGTGGCGCAGCCGTGTAAAACCTGTCCCATAGCGCATCCTTCGAATCGTGCGATAAGAATGCACCATCAAAGCTTGGGACTAAACACCTAGCGCGACCTTGTCGGCCGCCGACGACGTCATCTCGGTCATCGCCCACGCCGCACCGACGCCCCGGATTAGGATACCTAGATTGGACAACACGCCGTTAGTCTTACTGCGTCACAAACGATGATCTGTGTAGTGGTCGAACTTGATCGCACAACAAGGACGTCTCGACAGCGCTCGGACGAGCCCATGTTCGAGCCGCCGTCGCATCGTCGCGATTGAATTTGGAATGTGACGTTGGGTCCGCAGCGGCAGATCCGCGGGGTCTGTAATCTGCGGGGACGCGATCGAGCGGGATCGGCCGGGCGCGCCGAGCGCCTGAGTGGGGAATCGTCTCCCGCTCGGAGATCAGGAACCCGTAGGCTGCAATACACATCGTTGCGTGATGATGAAAGCCGCGCCAGCCGCGTCCCTCGAAGTGACCGAGCCCGACCTCCTGCTTGAGTTCCTGATAGTCGCGTTCGATGCGCCGGCGCAATTTAGCCGTCTCAACGAGAGTCCGGAATGCCACATCCTCCGGCAGTGTCGAGAGCCAGTATTTGGTAGGCTGGTCCTCGCCTTTTGGCCATTCGATCAGCAGCCATTCCTCCAATCGCGGGGTGGTTTGCCAATAATCACGATGCGCGGCACGGACCCGCACGCGTGCAAAGCGCGAGGTCAGCTTGCTCCACAGAGTTGTCGGTCTCCGAACGACCGCGCCGAAGCCCCAGAATGCGACAAGATTGATGTTCTCAAAACGCAGCGACCGCCCGTGGGTTGCTAAATTCCTCAGGGTAGCCTGCGCGAAATCTTCGCATTCTGCCAACCAAACGCAGGATTGCGTGCATGAAGCCTCGCTAAGTGGGGAATTTATGCCCAGAAGCTTCGCAATACTGTCGCCTGTCACCGGCTGTGCTTTGGTTCAATCTCTCGGGGGGCGAGTGATAGTAGGGCGGCGATTAGGGCAAGACAATCGGTCAGGTGAATCGAACCCAGGCGAGGCCTGTAAGGGTCAATTCGATTGCCAATGGCGTCAGCTTGGCAAGTCCGCTGCCTCCGGTACAGGTGATCTCTCTCCAAAATTGTGGGACGCAAGCTATCCTTTCAGTTTGGTACCGATTTCACGGGGGCGAATAGTACAGAGTTCGATCGAGTCCACTTAGCTGGAACCGAACTCCGGATGAGCAACACAAAACGGGGAATTATCATGTATGCGATCTCACGCCGCGAACTTCTGAAAAGGGCAGCGTCTGCTGTCGCCGCTACTTCTGTTACCTCGCTTGCCGGAGGCTCCGGCGCTTGCGCTGCTCAATCAATCGTAGCTGTTGAATGGGGTGGCAATAATATCAAAACGATGAGGACAATCGCTTCCAAGCAATCGGAGGTCAATGTCAACTGGCAGGTACATGCTCCAAGTTCTTCAGCAACCTTCTCCAAGATCAAGGCCACCTGGCCGCATCCTGGCGTTGATTTGCTTGCGGGGTGGGACCTCAACTGGCCCATGATGGGTGCGGAGGGGTGGGCGGAGCCTGTTACTGTGGAAAAGGTTCCTAACCTTGCAAATATCCCGCAGAAGTTGTTGGCTAAGGACGGGGGCGATTTGATTAATATACCCCGCACAATGTCCGCTATTCTTTGGTTTTACAGGAAGGATACGACTCCTTTCGAAATAGCGAAGTTGGATGATCTCCTGGACCCCCGTCTTAAAGGGAAGATCTGCTTCCCGGCTCCTACGATCACTTCGAATCTTCAGATGGTGACGATGGCACTCGCTAAAGGCGGGGATGAGAAAAACATGGAGCCGGCTTGGGACTTCATTAAAAGACTCGCACAGAGCGGAAACATTGGACGCGTCGCTACCTCTGACGCTGATGTTTCGAGCTCCATTAGCTCCGGCGAAACCTCCGTGACCTTTGAAACAAGTACCTCCGCAATAAGATTAGCGCGCAACTTTCAAATACATTTCTTGGCTAAGCTTGATCCAAAGGCAACGGGATTCCGGACCTTCTTCAATCAAGAAGGGTGGAGTGTTCTCAAAGGAGGGAACGCAGCCGCAGCGTTCAAGTTTGCGAACTTTACCATCGATCCGGAAATCAATGCGGAGCTCAACAGCATGATCGGCGGCATCCCCGTAAACACAAAGTCGAAGGTGCAGGAGGAGGTGAAGACGTTTGCGTACAACAGCGACGAGATGGAGCGATATGCGTACGTCCCGGACTGGTCCTATGTGTCTACGCAGGGCGATCTGTGGATGAAGCGCTGGGAAAAGGAAATTCAACCGCTGCTGTAGCCCGTGAAGTCGAACTCGAGCTTCGGACGAAAGCGATTCAGCAAGAGGTGAGAATGAAGAGCGCGAAATCATCGTTGCTGCTGCTCATTCCGGCGACAGCGCTAATGGTCGTCTTCTTGGCAGTGCCGATGTTGATGGTGCTCGATGAGAGTTTTCGAACATATTCGCCCGGGCGAATCGGTGCGGTTGCGGGCGCTCCTCGAACCACGGAGAACTACTCGGATCTCCTTCTCCCCGTCTATGCTAGATATTTCTTGCAAACGTATGTTTTGGCTTTTTGTGCATCGCTCATCGCGGTCGCAACTGCCTTCCCGATTGCGTACTACATCGCAAGAAACGCCTCTCCACGGGTACGAAAAACGTGGATCTCCGCGCTTATTGGATTGATGTTTCTGAATGCCTTGGTTCGAATCTACGCGATCCAGCTGACCTTCGGATCCATAGGAGTGGTGGCTCCACTGATGTCTTTCATCGGAGTCAACACAAATGGGACATTGTATATCAACTGGGTCGTCATTGCCGGATTGCTGCAATATGCAATCCCTATTTCAATCCTGATCCTGATCGGGGCGATACAAAGCCTCAATCCCCGCTTGATCGAAGCAGCTCTGTCTTTGGGGGCCTCGGCTTTCGAGGCTCATTCAACGATCACGATGCCGCTGTGCATGCGCGGCCTGATCTCGTCATTCCTTGTTTCGATGACACTCGGCGTGAGTGCTTTCGCTATACCGTGGATACTGGGGAGAGGGCGCGTACTATTCATTTCGAATCTTATTTACAGCCGGTTTAGTGAAAACGCCAACTTTCCGAGTGGAGCGGCGATATCGATCGTCATGATCGTACTTTCGATGCTCCTGATTTTCGTCTTATCAAGACTGGCGACCAAGTTCGACCGGACGTGAGGAGCTCATGTTTAGCAAACGAACTAAAGATGCAATGCTTAGCTTCGGAGTGGGAGCTGCCGTAGCAGTTACAGCGGTGTTCTTGGTCGTGCCTGTGATCACGACTGTCACCATGGCCTTCGATGCGCGCGACTATCTCGGTCCATTTCCCCCGCCGGCATTGTCAACGCAATGGTTCAAGCAATTCTTCAACAACGGTTACCTGTGGTCGGGATTTGGCACCAGCCTGATCTTGGCGACGACGACCACTATCATCGCAACGGTTATTGGCACGGCGGCGGCCTTGTCCATCAGCCGCATGTCGTCTCACCTACGAGACCTTCTTACAACGGCATTCTTGTCGCCTCTCGTGCTGCCCGGGGTGATTATCGGGTTCGCCTTACTTATGCTCTTTTCGCTGTTGGACGTCCTCTCGCCGTTCACAAAGCTAATTGCCGGACACCTAATTATCACTGTCCCATATTCGTTGCGAATGGCCTTGATCGGACTAAGCGGCGTCAGTCCAGCGTTACGCGAGGCGGCACTATCTCTCGGCGCAAATGAACGGCAAGCATTGTTCACAGTAATTGTTCCGCTCGCGAAGAACAGCATAGCTGCAGGTGCGATCTTCGCATTTGCATTTTCAATGGACGACCTGACGGTCAGCTTGTTCCTCAGCGACTTTAAGACTTACACACTTCCAGTAGCTCTCGTCAGCCTCATGAGATCGGATTTCGATCTCACGCTTGCGGCGGCCGCTGTATTCTTAATGGGGCTGACTGTTGTTTTGCTAGTCGTTCTCGACCGCGTGGTTGGGTTGGAGCGTGTGATCGGCCACGGAATCTACAAGGCGTAATCCGATGAATGTGCTCGAGCTGAGCGATGTAACAAAAAAGTACGGTGAATTCGTAGCTGTCGACAATTTATCTCTGCAGATCGAAAAGGGTAAGGTGGTATCCCTTCTAGGCCCAAGCGGCTGCGGTAAAACAACGACACTGCGCATAATTGCCGGCTTTACTTCGCCCAATAGTGGCATTGTGAAAATTTCGGGTCGGGATGTCGGGCATCTAAGGCCTTATGAGCGCAGCGTTGGGTTGTTGTTTCAGGATTATGCGCTTTTTCCCCATATGACGGTGGGCGAAAATGTCGCGTATGGGATGCGTTATCGCGGCACGGCGCGATCGGTAATACCCTCTCGCGTAAAGCAGATGCTGTCGCTTGTGCAGTTGGTCGGCATGGAAGACAGGTACCCCCGCCACATGAGCGGTGGCCAACAACAGCGTGTCGCGCTGGCGCGGGCGCTAGCAATCGATCCTCAGATTGTGCTCCTAGACGAGCCATTGTCAGCTCTTGATGCGAAGCTGCGCCTTGAATTGAGAGTCGAGCTGAAGGAAATACTTAGATCTGTCGGGGCAACGACCATCGTCGTGACCCATGATCAGGACGAAGCGCTTAGCTTGGGCGACGAAGTCGTAGTTATGGGGGGTGGCAGGATCGTACAGCGTGGAACGCCAACACAAGTTTACGAGGCACCTGCAGATAAGTTTGTTGCGGAATTCGTGGGAAGGTCAAACTGGTTCCGCGGAGCGAGCTGTGCTCAATCGAGCAACGATAAAACTGTGTTCCTTACCAGAGAAGGCATTGAGATTCGCGTAAAATCAGCGCCGGTACGCCAGCGTGACACGGCAGATCTATGTGTGAGACCGGAAAACGTGGAGTTGGTGGACCTGGCTGCGTCTGAAATTGCCAAGATCAAGGACGCAAATATCCTATCGTGCACGGTACTCGACGTGGCGCCTCTTGGAGCGGACGTGCATGTAGTCGTCGAGCTTCCCGGGAAGAGCCGTTTATTGGCGATTCGCAAGAATGACGGGAGAACTGCTGGTCTCGTCCCCGGGCAACCGGTCCGGGCCGTCTTTACTGCGTCGAGTGTGCTTGCATTTGAGCCCCCTAACGTTAAGTGACTGGGCTAAGCTTCTGCCGACGATTCCGCGGTCTTGGATACGTCTGTGTCTCGGAATCCAAGATGGTCAATCCAATCCTTCTTTCGGACCCGTTGAGCAAGCATTCAACTCCCAGGGATGCCGGACAGCCTCAAGAGTCTGAAATCGGCCGCGCTGCAAAGATGAGAACGCCTCGCGATACCAACGCTGCAGCGGGGCGTTGCGAAAAAATGGCGATGTAAAGGGAGCGCATTGTGGAAACCATCATCCTAGTCCAAGACCGTGTTGGCCATCTCTCCCTCGGTCAGCGATGTGCAAATCCGGCGCTTTCCAACGGGTGCAAGTTCCACCCGGCCTGCCCTCCAGGCGAGTGAGGTGAGGAACTGGATAAAGCCTTCGATTATCCGTCAAGAGCGTGTGCAAACGTCAACGCGAGTGAATCCAGAGCGGGCTGCAAATCGGATCATGTGCGGGCTGACCCAACACTGTTCCGGATTGTAGCTGGAAGAATGAGCGAAGTAGTACGTCCGGACGCTGCGCGGCGCAATGGCGACAGCATTGCAGGAAGGAAAGCGTATGCAGCAGACGCCCGCAGCGGGCAGGCAAGCCATGGGGTTGCTGAGAATTGCAGTGCTGCTAGAGCTAAAATGCCGGATCTCCGTTTCAAGGCGAGCGCGTGACGTAGTAATACTGGCATTGGTGACCCCGCTCAAATTCTCTGGAGCAGACCGTCTTCGTCGTCAGGTCGGTAAGTTGTAAGTGCGCATCCATCGCCCTCGAATCTCGCGTGGGCCAATAAGGACGACGCACATAGAGCGTTTTCGACATCCGTGTTCATCGCCGGGGGCTTGACCTCGTTGATTGCAGAGGCGAACCCGGCAGAGCGCGAGTAAAGGAGTAAAAGCTTCGCGTTATGACGATCAGACGCGGAATTTCTGCCTTCGGCCGGCTCAGATTGGTCAACTTCAGAATCGGGGGCGAAGTACTATTTGCTCGAGATGAAGCGTATCGCCGGTTCGGCGGAGAGGACAAAGCATGATTTCGGAGGTGTTCATCACCTGTGCGGTCACGGGGGGCGCGGCCGCCAGGCAGCCGAACGTGCCGATAACCCCAGAGCAGATCGCGGAGGCGGCGATCGAAGCGACGCGGGCGGGGGCGGCAGCCGTGCATATCCACGTCCGGGATCCCAAGACAGGAAAGAGTTCGCGGGATCCAGCGCTTTTTCGGGATGTGGTACAACGGATCCGCAAGTCGGACGTAAACCCGGTCCTCAACCTAACTGCCGGTACGGGCAGTGACCTCGTATTGGGCGGGCCGGACTCTCCACTGCCGCCGGCGCCGCGGACGGACATGCCTGGCGCGATTGAGCGACTGGTGCATGTGGAAGAGTTGCGCCCTGAGATTTGCACTGTGGATTGTGGCTCTATGAACTTCGGGTCTGGCGAGTTCATCATGGCCAACACGCCGGGAATGCTGAGCGCGCTAAGTAAGCGCGTGCAAGAGCTTGGAGTGCATCCTGAGCTCGAGGTGTTCGATACGGGGCATCTGGTGCAGGTGCACGATTTGATCAAAGGGGGGGTCATCGACAATCCGCCACTCATCCAGCTTTGCATGGGGATCCGCTACGGAGCTCCGGACGATCTCGGCACTCTAATGGCGTTGGTGCATCAACTTCCGCCGGGCGCTGTCTACTCGGCCTTCTCGATCGGTCGGAAGCAGCTTCCGTACGTGGCCTTGGCGCCCTTAGCTGGCGCAAACGTGAGGGTGGGATTGGAGGACAATCTGTATCTCTCCCGCGGTCGGCTGGCGACCAATGCCGAGCTCGTGGAGCGGGCGGTGCAGATTCTGGAACGGATCGGGGTGCGGGTCATGAGCCCGGATGAGATGCGCGAAAAGCTTGCACTCAAAGCTTATCGCTAAAGGAGACATTTCATGACTAGCGGATCACTCAACGAACAGCAATCCTATGCGAACGGTTGGTCGCTGAAGGGGCGAGTCGCGCTGGTGACGGGAGCGGCGGGCGGGCTTGGGAAGGCCATCGTGACCGACCTGCGCGAACGCGGCGCGGACGTGTATGGCATCGACATCGCTGGCCAGGACGTCTTTCGCGCCGATCTCTCCACCGCGGCTGGGAACCGGGACATGGTCGCCCATGTACTTGCAGCTGCAGGACGCCTCGACATCCTTGTGTTGAATGCTGGATTCCAGGTCGTCTCGCCGCTCGACGAATTTCCAGATAGCGAATGGGAGCGTCAGCGTGCTGTGATGCTGGATGGTCCTTTCTTTGCCCTGAAGGCGGCGTGGTCGGCGTTGACGAAGGCGCCCGGCGGTCGCGTCATCGTTACGGCGTCATCCTGCAGCTGGGGAGGCGCCCGCCAAAAGGCGGGATACTGTGCCTCGAAACACGGCGTTCTTGGCCTGGTCCGAGTTGCCGCTTTGGAAGGCGCTGCGCATGGCCTTACTGCCAACGCCGTCTCGCCGGGCTGGATGGACACCGGCATGATGCGCGGTCAGCTGGAGGCTCACGCTGCAACTCGAGGCATTAGTGTCGATGAAGTCATTGAAGGGTTTCGCGCGGCACAGCCGGCCAATCGCTTCGTCGACGTTCGAGAGGTTGCTGCGGCCGTCGGGTTCCTCGCAAGCCCTTGCGCTTCCGCAATAAACGGCACGTGCATCCCCATCGATCTCGGCGCCAGCGCCAGAGCCTCGTGATGATCAGCGTGGATATCTGCGGCGATCACCGGCGCTCGTCCGGCAGTCGGAGTGAACATTGGCCGACCAACGGCGGGTTCGTATAGACGCGCGGTGGAGTTCTTAAGAGAATCGGGGCGCGGGTGATGAATCCGGACGAGCTCCGCGAAAAGGGCGCACTCAAAGTTCATGCTTGAGGTCAAAATTGATGTCTGAAGCGGAGGACTTCGATGCGAATAGGCTGCCTCGCGCAGTCGGTCTGTTGGGGGGCGGCATCATCGGCGGCGGATGGGCTGCCCGGTTTCTCCTCAACGGAGTGGATGTGCGGCTCTATGACCCGGCGCCTGGTGCGCTTGAGAGTGTCCGCAACATTCTCGCCAATGCGCGCCGGGCGTTTGGGCAGCTGACGACGGTTCCGCTGCCTGCCGAGGGCGCGCTGACGGTCGTGGAGTCGGTTGCGGATGCGGTGGATAGCGTCGAGCTTGTGCAGGAGTCCGCTCCGGAACGTCTTGAGCTCAAGCAGAAGCTCCTCGCAGAGGCCAGCCGGGCGACGGCACCGGAGACGCTGATCTGCTCCTCGACTTCGGCGCTTCTGCCGTCGTTGCTTCAGGCGGGGATGGACCACCCTGAGCGCTTCCTCGTCGCTCACCCATTCAACCCAGTCTACCTGGTGCCACTAGCTGAATTGTGCGCCGGACAGCGCACGGCGCCCGAGACGTCGGCGCGAGTGGCCGAGATCTACCGTTCAGTGGGAATGCACTCGATCTTGGTCCGCAAGGAGATCGATGGTTTCATCACGAGCCGGGTGCAGGAAGCGGCGTGGCGCGAGGCGATATGGCTGGTGCATGACGATGTTGCCAGCGCGCAGGAGGTCGATGATGCGGTCCGTTACTCGTTCGGGCTGCGCTGGCCGATCATGGGTCCCCTCCAGACGTACCGCATTGCCGTCAACGAAGCCAGTGGGCGACGCGCCATGGAACGGATGGGTCCCGAGCTGAAGAAACTTTGGACGAAGCTCACCGAAGTGCCCGAGCTCACCGACGCCTATCTGGACAAGCTCAGCAAGCAATTAGACGCGCAGATGGAGGACGAGAAACTCACCTTTTCCGAGCTCGAGCAAAAGCGCGACGACTGTCTTGTGGCAGTGCTGCGGGGGCTGGGTTCACAAAAGCATGGCGCGGGCGATGTGCTCGCTCGCTGGGAGCGAGCGCTGCGCAATCGCCTTGCCCAGCCTACCAAGGCTTCTGCGCCGTTGCGAATGCCGGTCCTGGAGATCCCATCCAGCTGGCTCGACTACAATGGCCACGTCACAGAAAGATGCTATCAGCAGCTCTGCGGCGACGCCACAGAGAACGTCCTCAACTATATCGGTATCGACAGCGAGTACCGGGCAAACAGCGGCAGCTACTTCTCCGTTGAAACGCATCTGTCTCATCTCCGCGAACTGCGCGCGAGGGATCGCGTCCAGGTGATCACGCAGGTTCTTCACGTCGACGACAAGCGATTTCATCTATTCCATGCGGTCATGCGCGAAGGAGATGACGGCCCGGCGGCGACGAGCGAACAGATGCTGATACACGTGAGCGCGGGGAGTGGACGCAGTGGACCTGTGCGCGGGCAAGTGCGAGATCGCGTTCTCGAGCTGGCGCGGTTGCATGCTCAGTTGCCTCGTCCGGAGCGCGCGGGCGCGAGCATCCGGACGCGCTGAACGCGAACGTCACACCCGGTGATCTCCCTAGTATCCCTGGTGAAAAGGCTTGTGGTGCGTTTCCCAGGTCAATGGCGAGTAGCTCGCCCGCTTAGAGATGGCCTTGATCTCTGTGTCGCGGCGTCAGACCGCGAGCGGCCGATCGTTCGCTTCGATGAAGGCCGACGCACCCCACGGTGAGGCGCATCAGCCCATCGCGGTCGAGCGTGGCCGCCTCGAACGTCACGACTACGGCTAACGTCGGATTGGCGCGGTCAATCCTTTCGTCCCCTTCAACGCGCATTGTCCCTGGCGAGGTCAAAGTCACCTGGCGGCGAGCGGCAAAGCCATGCCCAATGCATGCGAGATCTCGTCCATAGCTCCTTTACCTCCGTGCGAAGACCAGGCGGTCCAGGCTATTTGGTTGACTCGTCCCACTTAGGCGGCATCAACTAGTCCTCAGCGGAAGCCTGAATTGGAATGGCGAAGCCTGATTTTACCCGATCCATTATCACCATCGTCTTAAATCCCTCGATATCAGGATTCTCGCAACAAAATCGTCGGGTGGACTGCTCAAAATCGTCCATGGTGCGCGCGGTAAGGTAAAGTACAAACTCCGCGTCGCCCGTGACATAGAATCCATTTACGACCTCAACTGACGATTTGATCGCCTGCTTGAGCCGATCGATGATGTCCAATTGCTCCCGCTCCAGACTCACTAGCACCAGCATTTTGAATAGGCCTCCCAACCGCCTTCGGCGAAACGATTGAGCCATCAGCCTCGATGAGGCCTTCCGAACGAAGTCTCTTAAGTCGTCGTTGACAGGCCGTGGCCGACAACCCAACCAGTTCGCCCATTTCCTCAGAAGTTGTACAATTATTCTCTGCCGCCGCGTTGCTGAAGGCACGCGATATGATCGTAGAAGGGAATATTATTTGGGTGCTTGATATGAGACCATACCCATCCGACGAGGCCAGCAGCTCTATCTGCAACGAAGGAATTGTGTCTCCGCCGCAGCCTGGCCGCTTCAACGCACGCACGGGTGAGCGAAAATTGTGCGGCAGCGGAGGACGTTACGCATATTTTCAACGTCGAGAGCCCGAACTAAGCTTTGAAAGGATCCTTTGGATCTGAAAAACTCCCGTGAACGTCAGCTCGCGTCCGAGTCGGGTTGCGGCGATAAGGTCACAAAATTGGCCTTATAGGACCAAGATTTCTGGTGTTCGCTGCCGATATCCTGGCGACGAGATCACGATGGCTATAGATGCCCGAGTTAACCGCGGGAGGCGGAGCAAAGTGAACCTTGATAGCGCACAGCAACTTGCGTCGATCGTCTTTTCTGACAGTTATGCGGAAGCTAGGCAGAAATTTCTGACGGCAGTGCCGAGCTCGAAACCATACCGGTGCAGTACAGGCGGGCCATCTGGTGAGGCTCTCTTCACGGACGTGGCTTATTTCGGCCGCCCTGATGCAAAGAGGCTCCTGGTTTTGGTTTCCGGCACGCACGGTCCAGAAGGTTACTGCGGGTCGGCAGCTCAACTTGCATTTTTGCGAGCAAGATTCCATGAGGAGCTTCCGCCCTCCACGGCAGTGCTCTGTGTGCATGCATTGAACTGCTACGGTTTCGCTTGGGATCGGCGAGTGACTGCGGAGGGATGCGACCTGAATCGAAATTTTGTCGATTTCTCTGAACCACTGCCCGCGAATCCTGGATATGAGGAACTGGCCGAGCATTTTGTGCCCGCGGATATTACACCAGACGGAATTCGGCGCGCTGAGGCCGCGGTTGCGGCGTATCGTTCGGCGCGCGGCGAATTGAGCGTTCGGGTGGCGAGGTCTTCAGGGCAGTATAACAGACCGGGAGGGCTGTTCTACGGGGGAGCCGAGCCTACCGAAGCTAGGCGAACTCTCGAGCGAGTAGCGACTGAATTTGGCGTCGCGGATCGAGATCAAGTGGTCATTGTCGATTATCACACCGGATTGGGCCGTTACGGCTACGGCGAGCTCCAATGCGAGCAGCCATCCGGATTGACCGGGTACGACCGGGCAGTCCGCGTCTTTGGTCCGTCAGTCACATCGCCGGATCTGGGGACCTCTACTTCCGTCGTCATCTCTGGCTCGCAAGATGAGTTTTGGCAGCGTACTTTGGGTGATCGGCACGTCTATGTTGCCCTCGAGTTCGGAACCTACGATTCAAAACCGGAGTTGCTGCGTAACGACCACTGGTTGTTCATGCATCGAGCAGGAGAGGCCGATTCTGGTCTGGGCCGCGAGATTCGGCGCGCGACCAAGCTGCATTATTATCCGCAGGGGGCGGATTGGAAGGAAATGGTTGTTTGGAGATCCCACCAAGTGCACCGGCAGGCGATTGAGGCGCTTACGTCAAAGGGGAGCCAATCCTGGTAACGTGTTCTCAACTCGGAGACACTCATCGGGAAAGGTCATGCTCTCCACCAGCCGCGCGGTGCGTTAGATCAACGCAGAACACGCTGAGGCGCTGTCGTAGATGAGTATTGCGGAACGACCAAACGGTTTTGGGATTGGGTTCGGTAAGCGAAATGGAGTGAATGCCCGCCTCTGGACGGTATTCTCGTCGTTTCGCTCGAACATGCGATCGCTGCGCCGTTTTGCACTCGACAACTCGCTGATCTCGGCGCGCGCATGATCAAGGTCGAGCGCCAGGCAGCGGCGATTTCGCCAGAGCGTATGACTCACGGGTGAAGGGTCTGTCGTCCCATTTCGTCTGGACAAATCGCAGCGAGGAAGGCCTGGCACTCGACCTAAAAGACCCGACGCAGCTCGACTCCCTCAATACGATTGCCGCGAAAGCGGACGTACGAGTGCAAAACTTGGCGCTGGGGGCCGCGTCACGCATGGGATTGTCGTTCGACGCGCGGCACGCCAATTGCCCAAAGTTGATCGTGTGCGACATCTTCGGCTACGGCAGCGACGGTCTATGTCGTGACAAGAAGGCATATGATCTCTTGATACAAGCGGAAGCAGGTTTGCTGTGGGTTAGTGGCACATCCGAGGCCCCTGCAAGGCCGGCAACTCGATGGCCGACAATTGCAGCAGGAGTGTACGCATACAGCTCGATCCTCGCCGCGCTCTTCCAGCGCCATCGCACGGGCAAAGCGGCCATATCCACGTATCGATGAAGCAGTCGAAGTCAGATTGGACGAAGCCCAGATCGCCAACGGCAGCATGAACAACGTGGCCGGTCTGTGGTCGCATCCGCAGCTGGGTGCGCGCGATCGCTGGCGCAGCATCGCGTCCACCCGCAGGTGATATTCCCACGCTGCTTCCGCCGGGCGCCAAAGCAGCTTTGACTACCGCATGGACCCTATCCCCGCTCCGGGTGGCCATACGGCGCGCCATTCTAAGCGAGTTCGGCATTGATGAGATGGCATGAAGTTCGAGGCGGCTCGCGGGGGCCCCGTCCTCGTCCCGACCCATTGGCCAAGACGCGCAGACCCGTCTGCATAAGATGCTTACGGCGCGACCCCGACGCTCATTACCCCCTTAGCTTGTCGGGTAACTACTGACTGCGTCAGCTGGTTCGGGCCCGCTTGATGGAGGGCTAATAGGGGGGTGGCTGGAGCACTTCGCTAGCAGCAGGGATGCTGACTGCGACGCGAGCTCCCACGCAGCCGGCCGTCGGCTCGCCTAGGAAGAGCTTCGGGGGACAAAAATCATCTCCTCTGCGCAGGCCCCCTCAGATTGCGGTGACGAAGAGCTCATTCCATTTGCCCCGGCGAGATAGACCCAAGGCCGACCGCACATCATCGCGGTTTTGCAAAGAACGCAGCATTCGGACGGATCAATCGCTTCGAAAGCGGATTTTCGTCAGATCATCGCCGATACGATCTCGGCATCGGGTTGTTTTCAAGGAGCACCATCTGCGCTGAACGAAGCCCAGACGTCAGGCGGTGGCTCCAGGAGCGGCCGGGAATGTGCGAACGCGAGCATCTCTTCTCATACAAGGCGATTACCCGCTAGTTGCGCCGGCTCCTGCCGTCTCCGACTGGCCGCGGTCAGGGGCGTCCAGGGAAAGGTGCCGCACTTGGCTGAGGAAATAGAGCAGCTCTTCAAGAGCTTCAGCAATGCGGACAAAGGATCCTGGTATGGACATCAAAAAAATCTCGGAAATGGACCGCAAGTCGGTGCTCCATCCGTTCACTCAACTTCACGATCACGCGGCCAAAAAATATGGCGAAGTCACCATCGTTGACGGGGCAAAGGGAATCCGTATTCGCGATGCCAATGGTCGGGAATATATCGATGCATTGGCCGGGCTGTACTGTGTCAATATCGGCTACGGTCGTACCGAAGTCGCAGAGGCGATTTCTCGTCAAGCCCACAAACTCGCTTATTATCACACCTACGCGGGCCACACGACAGACGAGCTGGCGAAACTATCGGACAGGCTCATCAAGATCGCACCTAGCGGGATGAGCAAGGTCTTCTATGGACTTTCTGGCTCCGATGCAAATGAAACCCAGGTAAAGCTTGTTTGGTACTATAACAACCTGCGCGGTCAGCCGAAGAAGAAGAAGATCGTTGCCCGTGAGCGAGGATATCATGGTTCGACCATCGTATCAGGCTCGATGACAGGCATGAGCTTCTACCACGACAATATGGATTTACCTGTCTCCGGAATTCTCCGAACTGGTGCACCGACTTACTATTGGGGAGCGCATCCGGGAGAGACCGAACTGCAGTTCTCCGAACGTCGAGCGAAGGAACTCGAAGAGTTGATTGTTCGGGAAGGTCCCGAAACAGTTGGTGCCTTCATTGCCGAGCCTGTTCTCGGATCGGGTGGCCTTACTCCTCCCCCGGAGGGCTACTGGGCTGCTGTTCAAGCTGTGCTCAGGAAGTACGATGTGCTGCTTATTGCCGACGAGGTGGTGACCGGGTTTGGCCGTACCGGTGAGATGTTCGGGTCTCACAAGTACAACATCAATCCGGATCTAATCACGGTCGCAAAGGGGCTGACATCAGCATATGCGCCTCTATCGGCTTGCATCGTTGGGCAGAGGGTCTTTGAAGTATTGGAAGCAGGAGCGCAGAAGGTCGGCGTATTCTCGCATGGCTACACATATTCGGGTCACCCCATTGGTGTTGCTGCGGCAAATGCCACCTTGGACATTCTCGAGCGCGAGGACTTGGCCGGGAATGCCGCGCGGGTTGGAGAGTATTTTCAGAAGAGGTTGTTCGAGGCGTTGGGGCAGTCTCCCATCGTTGGCCAGATTCGCGGTGTAGGACTGATGGCAGCGGTCGAGTTTGTCGCCGATCCAGAGAAGAAGGAGCGCTTTGATCCTAGCCTGAAGGTAGCCGCTCGCGTGTCCAATGCTGCCCGGGAACGCGGCCTGATTGCTCGCGCACTGCCGCACGGCGACATCATTGGCTTTACGCCACCGCTCACGATGACTAACGCCGAGGCCGACGAGATCGTAGGAATCGCTCGAGAAGCTGTTTCACAGATCACGAAGGAGCTGGGCTAAGACAACTTTCGGATGCCCGATCTCTTCCTATCAGCGCGATTGCGCCTAAGGATCATCTTATCGCGGATTGAGTACAGAGAACCCGCGGACTCATCGTCTCCGGGCCGTTCGAGGAACGATCTCGGTCAGACCCACCGCTGAGACTGCGGTTTCTCTTTTACGGGGCGAGCCTACTCTAGCTCCTGTACGGTAGGAGATTCCGGTTAGAACATAAGGTCCTTAATGTCATGCCAGCCTTTCACCAGCATGCGATAGGCTCCATTGGTACAGTGAACCCGGACTTGGCCCGATCGAGAACGACCATCGTTTCAAAGCGCTTGATATCTGAACCCTCGTGTACGAGACGTCGCGTAAAGTACTCGTAATCCTCCATATCGCTCGCCGTAACCAGCAGAACGAAATCGGCCTGCCCAGTAACGTAGAATCCGCTCATCACCTCTGGCATCTTAGAGATCGTCCGTTTGAAGCGATCGATGATGTCGGCTCGATCGCGCTCAAAAGAGATGAGAACCAAAGCGGTCACATTTCTCCCAACCGCTTTTGGAGAAATGATCGAAACGTCCGATTCTATTACGCCATCCGATCGTAGGCGCTTCAGACGACGCTGGACGCCGGATGCAGATAAGCCGACCTTCGCGCCAAGTTCTTCACTGCTCAAGCGATTATTGCGTTGCACCAGATCAAGAAGACGAGCGTCAATTCTGTCGAGTTCCATGGCTGCGCCGCGCTCGGCAGAATGCGCCTGCTTGGACCATGCATATGCCGTGATTCCGTTAAGTTGATTTGTCATTTCCAGTCCTCCTCCCTACTATTATTAAGAAACATTGGCCGTAACCGATAGTGCGCGCACTTTCCGCGAAAACGCGCGCCCGTAGCTTTAGCGAAGCGCCTCTGCGAGACGCACCGCCCGGTTCATCTCGTTGCATACGATGCTAAAGCCTTCGTCGAAACCCATGCCCGGCTTAGCGAGCATCTGCGTAACACCTGTCGCAACGCCGATGTTAGCCGTGGCTCGCGCCGACAAATCAGTCTCTGCACAGGTGCCACCAAGGACCGGTCCGACACCATGTTGGTGGCAATCGAGGATGGCGTCGATCGTGTGATGCAGAGACCCGAGATCCGGAGTCTTGATCTGCACCATGTCGACTGCTCCAGCTTCTGCAAACAGGTGCACATCATCGGCGGTGTTCGCCCATTCATCGGCAATGATCGCCACTTTGCTGTCCCGAGACTTGAGAGCTTGACGCAGCTTACCTAGTGCGTCGATCTGGGCGTCACGACTTCCGGCGTCCAAAGGATGTTCTATTCGCAGACTATGCGAACCTGCCGCGGATTCCAGCCGCTCGATTATATCTGCCGTTGCTTCGATCGAGCCACCAGCGGACGCTCCGATCAGGCCATAGACATCGAGATGGATAATTGGATGGTAATCATCTGATGTCCGAAGTTGCGCGATGCGAGTGCGAACCCACTTTACGTATTCCTCGAGCATCTCGCCGTTGGATCCGACCAAGTCTGGACTGTTGATCAAGCCATGCGGTAAGATCGGAACGTTCTTGAGGATCATTTTATCTACATTGCTGTATCGTTCGTCGCCGCACTGGCCATAGATGGGCACTGCTTTAATCGGTCTCCTGATCTGCCATTCATCTTTGATGACTTGCGCCATTGAATGATGGCCGGCAACATGGGAGGCGGCATCCAGCAGCGCCTGCGATAGTCCGTAGGCCGCTGCGCGTTTGGCCGCAAATGCGTCTTCGATGAGCTTCTCGACCCATGGAGCCGCTATACGGAACGACTGGACGTCCATGCCTCTCAAACGTGGTGCCAGTTGCTGCTCAATCTGTGCCGCCAGCTGATCGGCTTGAAAACGCGCCTCGCGGCCCCCGACACCAGTGTATTGCACGCTAGCGCAATCCCCCTTTGCAACGTATCCATCACTCAACACGAGCATGACAGACACTGATTCAGATGGCTCGCGGACTGCCTTGAAGCCGGGCGTTTCCGGCTTGCCCGTATAGGCAACGCCGTCACGCACGGCGCCGGCCTTAATCGCGGTTTGGTCGTCAAAGAAGAACGAGCCAACCCCAGGGCTGGCGAGCAGTTTCTGAATCGTTGTCAATTGGATATCTCAAGTTTCGCGCAGGCAATGGACATAGTGGCTGATTGAGATCAGCCGTGGGTTTGGCTGATCAGACGTAGGTGCATATAGGCGAGCACGCCCTCCGTTCCTCCTTCGTAGCCGTAGCCGCTATTGCCAAGGCCCCCGAGGGCGACATCGGGAAGTGAAGGTGCTGTCTGATTGACCCCAATGTTCGAAGCATTCAAACGATGCACCAACGCGTCTCGGACATGGATTGAATCCGTGAAGACATAGGCAGCGAGGGAGTATTCTGCACCGTTTGCCAATTCGATGGCCTCGTCGATATCTTCAGCAGACTGAACCGTGGCGACGGGGCCGAACGGCTCTTCAGCCAGAATCTCTGCATCACGTGACACTGATGACAGCACCGTCGGCTCAACGTAGAACCCCGGACGATCGAGTTTTTTGCCACCTATGTTGATCACAGCGCCCTTGGCAACAGCATCCTCGATGAGGCGCAAAAACGAGGCCACGCGGCCGCCGTGCGCCACAGGCCCGAGTGTCGTGCTATCCTCCGAGCCATGTCCAAGCTTATAAGTCTTTGCTTTCGTAACGAGCGCATCGACCAGCGCATCGTGCACGGAATGATGGGCGATGTAGCGGGTCGGTGCGACACACGATTGGCCCGCCGACCCAAATTTGGCTGGCGCAGTAACCTGCACGACATTCTCGACGTCTACATCCTTCCACGCGATTACTGGCGCGTGCCCGCCCAACTCGAAAATGGGGCGAATGAGATTGGGCGCTGCGAGCGCCGCCAGCTGCTTGCCCACACTCGTTGACCCCGTGAATGACACCGCCTTAACCAGTGAGGACGCCATCAATTGGCTGCTAACAGCCCCCGGGTTACCAAAGATCAGATTGATAACTCCATCGGGCACCCCGGCATCGACCAGGGTTTGGACAATTGCCCGCGCTGTGTACGGCGTAAACTCTGAAGCTTTGAGAACGACGGTGCAGCCGGCGGCCAATGCCGCTCCTAGCTTGCGCCCGATCAATAAAGCAGGAAAATTCCAGGGGGTAATCGCTACGACGACGCCCAGAGCGGTGGGCACGGATAAGCGAGTACTGCCAGCGACCACGCCCTGATGGACCCTGCCGCAAATACGGCTTGCCTCCTCGCCATTCCATGCCAGCGTTTCGATAGTGCGTCGCAGTTCGCCGATAGCGTCCGCTCGCGTTTTGCCCGACTCTAATAGAAGTCCGTCTGCAAGCTCGTGCATCCTGTCGATCAGCAGAGACGACGCCTTCTTCAATACGGCGCCTCGAGATTGACCCGTTAGCTCGCTCCACGCGGGAAAAGAACGGCGGGCCGCATTCAACGCGGCTTGAATCTGGCCGTTATCAGCCAACGTGACGACGCCAACTGGTTCACCGGTCCCCGGGTCAATATTCGGCTGGGAACCTGCCTTACCTTCTACCCACTGACCATCGATGAAAAGATTTGCATCGAGCTTCATCTGAGCCATGATCGTTTCCAAGTCCCTACAAACTTTTGGATAAAACCCGGCAGCGAGCTAACCAGCGCGGCTCCCCGATGGCCGCGCCGCATCGTATTGATGACATTTAGATAAAAAAAGCGAATCGTTTGCATCCATAGATGCAAAGACTTCAACTTGTGGCGCGGGCGATCAGCACGTTCGAAATTGCTCTCACATTGGCAGGTTATTGTAAGTACGGATATATCCTTTTAGCGCTGGCCAAGGCTCGCCCAGTCGCGCATGATTTTAACAGAGCAAGAGATTTAAGATATTCATCTAAATGAGGTTTCATGTCGCTAAATGCCTACGAAGTATTCGTCGCTATAGCGGAGCGCGGAAGCCTTGCGGCAGCTGCACATCAACTGAATCTATCCGCGTCGGCGGTCAGTCACGCGCTTGCGTCATTCGAGCAAGAGCTGGGATTCTCGCTCCTTGTCAGAAATCGAAGCGGCATTCGTTTGACTGTTGGAGGGGAAGCTCTGCTGCCGACTGTGAGAGAGCTGCTTCAATGCAATGACAAATTGAGGCAACAGGCAGCGAAGCTACTCGGGCTGGAGGCTGGGACCGTGCGGATCGGTGCGTTCACCAGCGTCGGCGTCGCATGGCTGCCAAAGATCATTCGCTCGTTTGCCGACCTCCATCCGAAAATAGACGTGACAATTGAACAAGGAGGTTACGATGATGTCGCTGAGTGGATCATCAAGAGCCAGGTCGATCTAGGCTTTATCATTTTGCCGGAACCGCCTGGCCTGGACGTTACGCCCCTGTATGCGGATCCGCTCGTCTGTATTGCGCCGCTCGGCTTCGCACCCAAAACCAAAGCATATATCACGGCTCCGGAGTTGGCCGACCACAATGTTGTACTCCAAGGGAAAGACTACGGAAGGGAGACCGAGCAGATACTGGCGAAACATAAAATCTCGGTTAGATCGAGTGCGCGTGCGATCGACGATGCCGCCATCATTGCAATTGTCGAGAGCGGGCTTGGTATTAGCGTTATGCCGCAATTGGCGCTGCTCAACTACAGGGGGGCAGTGCAGGTTTTTCCATTCTACCCCGCAGAAAGCCGGGTTATTGTGTTGGCCTCGCTGAGCCAAGAAAGCTTGGCGCCGGCGGCAAAGGCGATGCATCAGCATATCGTAAAGTTCGTTGCCGGGTGGTCCAACGGCAACGATAAGGGCGGTGATCAAAGTTGACGCCGCGAGGAAGTGGACAAATTGTAAGTCGTTAGCAGCGCTAGGATCGCCATGAGGCTTGAATGCTTCCTACGTATTCGTATGAAGCCTGTCGCAGTTTCGCTCGACTGAATAGATGAGCAGCCTTCCGCATTGACCAGAAACATGCGGTCTGTGAAAGGGCATAACCGATTAAGGTGCTGTGGGATTTCCGGCGCCTTGTTGGGCGGAGTGCAGTATTGCTGCAGATTTATACCAAAATACGCACAACACGAACGCAAGCGAATGTCTAATCTGATTGAGACCAATGGAGATGATTATGGCTACGACGTTCTCAGCGATTCCCTTTGCTGGTGCTCCATTTCCACGATCGGAGTATGAGCGCCGGCAGAAGAAGGTGCTTGAGGCGATGGAGCTCGCCAACCTTGATGCGCTTTTGGTCACCGCCCACGGGCACCTGCGATATCTCACCGGATACGATGGGCAGGGTGGATATTTCATGCCGTTTCCATTGGTCCTCGCGCCGGGCCGGAAGCCGACATATGTCGTCCGAGAGTACGAGGTAAATGGCGTTCGCGCGGAAAGCTGTATCGACGAGATCGTGGGGTATGTCCAGCAACAGGACTTTGCCAAAGTGTGCGCGGATGTCCTGCGCCGCTATGGACTGGAAAACCGCAGGGTCGGCTTTGAGCTCGGCTGCTGGAATCTGGCACCGGCCGATGTGAGTGCGCTTCGGGCGCAACTTCCAAATATGAAGATCGCTGATGCCACTTGTCTGATAGCATCCGTATCGGTCGTGAAAGGCGAGCTGGAGATCAATGCCATGCGCGATGCCATGGCCATGACCGATGTAGCGGTGCGTACGTTTCTGGGGGCGCTGCGGGATGGCGCGACAGAAGCGGAAGTGGCTGCGGCCATTCACGGTGAGGTAAGAAAAGGTGGCGGCGACGATCTCAGGCTGGTTTCTTTAGGCTTCGGTGAGCGCAATAAGCTGCCGCATGGCAAGCCTATGCGCCATCCGATCAGAAACAACGAGCCAGCCATGATCGAAGTCGGTGGGATAAAGCACGCGTACTGTGCGGGGCTCGTTCGCAGCGCCGTGCTTGGTCGGCACCCTGAGACCGAATCCTTGTATGCTCTGGCGGAGCAGGCCCTCGAAGCTGCGCTTGCGGCAACGAAGCCGGGCGTGACCGCTGGCGAAGTGGACGCCGCCGGGCGGAAGGTGATTGAGAAGTCCGGTCGCTCTGAGGTCTTTCGCCACCGAACCGGGTACCAGATAGGTATCAATTGGGGTGAGCGTGGTAACCTGAGTTTGGAGCCAGGTGCGACCGATCTGCTCGCGCCGGGTATGACGTTGCACATGCCATTCATTCTGTTCAGTGAAAGCGGCTACCTGTTTGGATGCAGTGAGAATGTTTTGGTGACGGAGCGTGGGGCGGAAATCCTCAGTCGTACGCCGCACACGCTCTACCGTGCCTGATACACAAGTTGTGTGGTTGGACAATGCATAGCTTTGAAACGTTCTGCGATCTGCAACGCGTGGCCATTATCTCCATGAAAATCCCAAAATCGACTATCGGCTACACAACACCGTGAGCTTCGTGACGGAGAAATTGGGCTCGTTCAGTATCAATCACATCGAAACGGGTATCGCCGAAACCGGTATCATCGCGGTGATCCAGGGTGCAGGTGGAGAAGGGCCGACGATTAGGTTGAGACCGGATGTGGATCTTGCCCATCGTTGAAGCGTCAGGCAAGCGTTGGTCATCCAAGACGCTTGGCAAAATGTAACGCATGCGGACATGATGTCACACTGCCATGCTCAAGGGGGGCGCGAAATACCTTACCAGTATGTACCAATTCAAAGGGTCCGTTGCATCAATCTTTCAGCCGGCCGAGGAGGGGCACTAGTTTGACTGAGTCACAAAACCGCCGGCCAGAATCAGCGATGGTTGAAGCGTGGACCATCAGCCGATGAGGCCAACATGAGCGGGCGTGGCACCAAGACGAGCGAGAAGCGATTTGCGGCGTATTTGGAAGGGCTTGCCAGTGTCATCGGTCATGCTGATCGGAAGGCGCCGCTGCGCGACTATTGCGTCGGCCTGATTGCTTGTGGCGGTCGCAAGAGCGTGGAGCCGATGGCGGCGGTGACAGCTCCGGAACGGACGGCCGCCCAGCATCAATCGCCTACATTTCGTCGGCAGCGGCGCCTGGTCGGATGAGAAGGTGCTGGCCAAGGTACGTGAGATGGTCTTGCCGGCGATTGAACGCGAGGGCCCCATCGAAGCCTGGATCATCGACGATACCGGATTTCCCAAGCAAGGGCGACATTCAGTCGGAGTTGCACGGCAATATTGCGAGCAGCTCGGCAAGCAGGATAATTGTCAGGTGGCGGTGTCACTGTCGATTGCCAACCACCACGCCAGCCTGCCTGTCGCCTATCGCCTTTATCTTCCGAAGGAATGGACTGAGGACCGCGATCGGCGGCGCAAGGTGGGCATTCCTGCCGAAGTCGGCTTCCGGACCAAGCCGGAGATCGCGCTGGAGCAGTTGCGGTGGGCCTGTGCGAGCGGCCTTCCGCGCGGTGTCGTGCTGATGGACGCGGGCTATGGCAACAACAGCGACCTGCGCACCGAGATCACGGCGCTGGGATTGACCTATGTAGCGGGTCTTCTGTCGAGCACAACGGTATGGGCGCCCGGCACCGGTCCCTTGCCGCCGAAGCCATGGTCGGGCCGCGGCCGTCCACCGAAACTGATGCGCCGCAACCGTCAGCATCAGCCGGCCACCGTCAAGGCGCTCGCGATCGGCCTGCCGGCCAAAGCTTGGCGCACCATCACGTGGCGGCAAGGAACGAACGAAAAGCTGACCTCGCGCTTTGCACGCGTGCGGGTCCGTGCCGCGCATCGTGATTATTGGCAAACCACCCCGCGATTGGAGGAATGGCTGCTGATCGAATGGCCAAAAGGCGAGGACCAGCCTACCAAATACTGGCTCTCGACACTGCCGGAGGATGTGGCATTCCGGACTCTCGTTGAGACGGCTAAATTGCGCTGGCGCATCGAACGCGACTATCAGGAACTCAAGCAGGAGGTCGGGCTCGGTCACTTCGAGGGACGCGGCTGGCGCGGCTTTCATCATCACGCAACGATGTGTATTGCAGCCTACGGGTTCCTGATCTCCGAGCGGGAGACGATTCCCCACTCAGGCGCTCGGCGCGCCCGGCCGATCCCGCTCGATCGCGTCCCCGCAGATTACAGACCCCGCGGATCTGCCGCTGCGGACCCAACGTCACATTCCAAATTCAATCGCGACGATGCGACGGCGGCTCGAACATGGGCTCGTCCGAGCGCTGTCGAGACGTCCTTGTTGTGCGATCAAGTTCGACCACTACACAGATCATCGTTTGTGACGCAGTAAGACTAGCAGGCTGTTGAAAAAGGTGCTCGCCGCCGACCAGCGACCGTGATTCATTGGCTCCGACGAGATTCGGAGATGGTGCGTGCGCGGCGGCGACAATCGAACGGGCGAGCTGTTCAGCTACGTCGATCTGGAGGCGCGGGTGCGGCGTGACCATCCGCTGCGAGCGATCCGGACGATCGTGAACGAGGCGCTGTCGACGCTGGAGCGCGAGTTTGCCGCGCTCTATTCGCCGATTGGGCGGCCGTCGATCCCGCCGGAGAAGCTGCTGCGGGCGATGCTGTTGCAAGCGTTTTATTCGATCCGCTCGGATTGGCTTTTGATGGAACGGCTGGAATACGACCTGCTGTTCCGCTGGTTCGTCGGAATTGGCGTCGACGACGAAGCCTGGGACCATTCGGTGTTCTCGAAGAACCGCGACCGGTTGCTGGAAGGCGACATTGCGGCCAAGTTCCCGGCGGCGGTGCTGGCGTAGCCCAAGGTAAAGAAGCTGCTGTCGAGCGATCACTTCTCGGTCGATGGCACGCTGATTGAGGCCTGGGCCTCGATGAAGAGCGTGAAGCCGAAGGATGGCGCTGACGAGCCGCCGGCGCATGGCGGCGGGCGCAATGCCGAAGCGGACTTCCATGGCCAGAAACGCTCAAACGACACCCATGCTTCGACCACCGATCGGGATGCCAGGCTCTACCGCAAGGGAAAGGGTAAGGAGACGAAGCTGTGCTTCATCGGACATGGGCTGATGGAGAACCGCCACGGCCTGCTGGTCGACGCCTGCCTGACGCGGGCTGACGGGCATGCCGAACTGGTGGCCGCGCAGCACATGATCGAACCGCGTGCCGACCGACCGACAGCGATCACGCTTGGTGCCGACAAAGCCTACGACGCCGATGACTTCGTCAACGAGCTGCGCTCGATGAACGTGACGCCGCGTGTTGCGCAGAACACCAGCGGCCGCAGCTCTGCGATCGACGGGCGAACGACCCGGCACGGCCGCTATGCCGTCAGCCAGCGCATCCGCAAGCGGATCGAGGAAGCATTCGGCTGGATCAAGACGGTCGCCGGGCAAGAGAAGACCCGCTTCCGTGGCCGTGAACGCGTCGGATGGGCCTTTACCTTCGCTGCCGCCACCTACAATCTGGTGTGGCTGCCCAAGCTGATCGCGGAGGCCGGCTGATGGTCAAGGTGCCCGGCTTCGCCAAGGCCTTTGCTGGCCGCTGGCGCATCGTCGAAATGGACAACTGGGACGGCGACTTCCTCGACGTCGTCGAACATCTCACCTTCAAGGGCAAGTCCGACGGTGAAATTGCCTTCGGTGCGCTGAAGGGCTTCCTCGATGTCCGCTACGGCGCGCGAGACAGTTCGGCCTGCGCGGAGTTCTCATGGGGAAGGGCACGACGAGAATGACCCCGCCTGCGGTCGCGGATGGGCTATGATCGGCACTGCGGGCAGGCTCGTCGGTCACTTCTACAAACACAATGGCGACGATTCAGCCTTCGTTTGCGAACGCGGCCGAGTTCTTCAACAGCCTGCTAGTCTTACTGCGTCATAAATTTCGATAGCCATTTTGACTTGAGATTGCCCTGATGCAACAAGGGCATCGCGATAGTGTGGCGACGAGAGCAGCGCTTAATCTTCTTCGGACGGTTGCAATCGAATTTGGAACGTGCCGTTCAGGCCGCAATGGCGGATCCCCTCGGCCGATAATTTTCGGGAATAGTAGCTTCCTTGAAGATTTTGGCGGCGGCTGTTGCTGAGGGGGGAATCGTTTCTCGCTCCGAGACCAGGAATCCGTAAGCGGCGATGCACAGCGTTGCGTGATGGTGGAAGCCGCGCCAACCCCGCCCCTCGAAGTGGCCAAGCCCGACCTCCTGTTTGAGTTCGTGGTAGTCGCGCTCAATGCGCCAGCGCAGCTTGGTGATATCGACCAGCTGACGAAACCCGATGTTGGCCGGAAGCGTAGAAAACCAATATTTGGTCGGTGCTGCCTCGCCCTCTGGCCATTCGATCAGCAGCCATTCCTCCGGCCGGCTTTCGGCGAGCCAGTAATCTCGATGTGCTGGACGGACGCGCACACGAGCAAAGCGCGAAGACAAGCGTTCTGCCGTACCCTCACGCCACGTGATCTTGTACCAAGCATGCGCTGGCAGACCGATCGCAAGCTTCTTGACCGAAATCGGTCGGTGTTTGCTATCACGCCGTAGCAGTTTTGGAGGTCGTCCGTTCCCCGACCACTTCTTCGGCGGCCGTGGTCCGATTCCGGGCGCCCATACCGAGGTTTGTGGCAAGATGCCGGCCACATAGCTCAGGCCCAGTTCGGTAATACTTCCACGCAGAGCGGTGTCGGTGCCATAGCCGGCGTCCATCAGAACCACGCCGCGCGGCAAGCCCACCTCACAGGCCCAGCGCAATTGCTCAAGCGCGATGGCCGGCTTGGTCTTGAAGGTGATCTCCTTGGGCACACCGGCTTTGCGCCGACGTGCACGGTCGGTCGCCCACTCCTTTGGTAGATAGAGCCGATAGGCCACCGGCAAGCTCGCATGATGATTCGCGAGCGAAAGCGTCACGGCAACCTGACAATTGTCTTGCTTGCCCAACTGACCGCAATATTGCCGTGCAACCCCGACCGAATGCCGCCCCTTCTTGGGAAAGCCCGTATCATCGATGATCCAAGCTTCGATCTCTCCATGGCGTTCGATGCCCGGCAGCACTAACTCACGGACCTTGGCCAACACCTGCTGATCCGACCAGTCGCCTTGACCGACAAGATGCAGCAAGGCCTGATGTTGCGCTGCTGTCCGCTCAGGAGCCGTCATCGCCGCCATCGGCTCGACACTCTTGCGATCGCACGGCATTACCAGCCCTGTACAGTAATCGCGAAGCGGCTTGGCTCGTCCCGCATGTCCGATCACGCTCGCAAGGCCCTCAATATATGCCGAAAACCGCGACGCTACGTCCCCCGATCTTATCAGACCCATCTCAGCCTCCCCACGCTGAAAAGTGAGTCTTCTCAAATATATGATTCCTGTCGACAAGGGCCGCGACACTCTGACTCAGTAAGACTAGGTGTTTAGTTCCGGCATTCGCTGGAGCGGGTTGAGTGTGAATCGTTCTGGCTGGGAAGTCCAGCATTTGCAGATGTATTCGTAGGGGGTTTTCAGCCGCCGAGCGTAGTTGTAGGCGGTGATGAAGTCGGCAAGGTGAGCTTCGGGACAGCCGCGATCGGCTGAGGTCCTTCCCGTCTTCTTGACCAGTTGCACGAAGGCGAACTTGCTGGTGCGATCGATTGCGACATAGAGGTAGAGCTTGCCTTCGGCAGTCTGGAGTTCAGCGATGTCGATGTGGAAATAGCCGATCGGATAAGCCTTGAACGTTTTCTTCGAAGGCTAACCGCAACCTCCGGCAATCGGCTGATTCCGTGGCGCTGGAGGCAGCGATGCAGGGACGACCGCGTCAAATGCGGGATGGTCGGCTGCAGGGCATAGAGGCAATCGTCGAGCGGCAGCAGTGTATGCCGCCGGAAAGCGACGATGATCGCCTCCTCCTCGATCGCAAGGACTGTCGAGTTGGCTTCCTTGGGGCCTGTCGAACGATCGGCGACGGTGTCGCGCTGCTTCCACTTAGCGACAGTCTTCTGATTGATCCCGTAGCGCTTGGCGAGTGCTCTCAGGCTCTCTTGGCTATTTTGTATTGCTCGACGGACTGCCTCCGTCGTGGTGGCGCAGCCGTGTAAAACCTGTCCTATAGCGCATCCTTCGAATCGTGCGACAAGAATGCACCATCAAAGCCTGGGACTAAACGCCTTAGCACCTCGTGACGATCAACGTGGATATTTGGCGATCGCCTGCGCTCGTCCGGCAGTCGCTGTGAGCGTTGGTCGCAGCGATTATCTCCTTGAGCTCTTGCCACTGGTGGGCGTCGGCTACGGGCCAGCACCGCTCTTGATAACGCTTCGCCATTTTGGGTTGCAGGGAGAACGATACCCCGCCTACGTTAGTGAACGCTGCGCTGAGACAGACTTGTAGCCAACGTAAGTATCGATGCCGCACACGCTGACATGATGCTCGCAAGGCTCGGCAAAGATATCGATGAAGGTACTTCCATCGTCGCGTTGCCCTCTGCGAACGATATTGGAGCCAATCTTGCGCGGCTGCCTATTTTTTAAAGCTCAAACCTTCGCAGCGAACAAAAATCCACACCACGCGAGGATCCGTTTTGATCCCGCGCGCAGCCGGCTCTGCCGCCAGGTTCCGCAAAGTGAACGGACCGGAGCGGATACGCTGCCACGGCCAGCCGGCAGTGTGCCGGAAAGGGGCAGCTTCTTTTGACACCGTTCATCAGGCTCCCGGTTCGCGTCGCAACTTCTTCCGCTTGGAATGCGGGACGTGCCGACTTCGGGCGAACCGTTTCTGCATCAACGCGCCAGCGTACGCCCCCGAAGGCCTTCCGACTAGGGGTTATTCATGCTGCCTCTCTTCCGAACATGAATATTGAATCAAAACCAACCCTTGGGAGGCCCGCTTCTGTCAAAAGGTGCGCGATCATGAAGATTGGTGTTGAAGGTGGATCTTCTCATTCGTCAGACCAGCAGCGTGATCGTCTTGGGACACGAGGAATAACGCCATGAAAAACGCCATCGACCAGAACCCCGCGCGTCCGGCTGTGTGGTGGGGATCTTTTGTCACTTCGCTCAGGTTCACCGTCCGGTCCTAGCCGGAGTTAAAGAAGATCGCCACGAGCGCACAGCGCCGTTAGGCGCGTCTTCTCGGTGGGACACGTGGCCCCTACGTTCGTTTATCATCTATCAGCGTTCTTCGGCCGAAAGTGTTACTGACAAAAACCCTCGCATTCTCCTGATGCAGCGCACGAATTCGGCTGCGCGAGGTGCTAAATCAATGAAATTGAGCTCTGATAGCCCGGTAATAATTCCGTGAAGACAGAACCTCTGCCGACCCCAAGTCGCAGAATCAAACGCAGGTAGGGAAGGAATGCACCATTTGGTCAACCGCATGCGCCTTATGCAGGCCTATCCCCGCGATCTCGACCGCGCGCGCGAGAAGCTGCAATCCATCAAGAAAGAACATCGTAGTCTGGTCGTCGGCCGCGCCGCAGTCGCGGGAGATGCGCCCGGACAGGAGGGGGGGCGGTCGATGCCAGGTACGAACACCGCCTTTGTGAGGTTTTCCGACGTTCAGAAGACCTACGACGGCGAAACGCTGGTCGTCAAGAACCTCAACCTAGACATCGCCCGGGGTGAGTTCCTGACGATGCTGGGGCCCTCCGGTTCCGGTAAGACGACGACCCTCATGATGCTTGCCGGCTTCGAGGTGCCCACCCGAGGCTCGATCTTGCTGGAGGGGCGCTCGATCGACGCCATGCCACCGCATAAGCGCGACATTGGGATGGTGTTCCAGAACTACGCGCTTTTTCCGCATATGACCGTGGAGGAGAACCTTGCCTTCCCGCTCAAGGTACGCAAGCTCGGCAAGGCCGAGATCGAGCCCAGGATCAAGCGGGCGCTCGACATGGTCCGGCTTGCTGCCTATGGCGGGCGCCGTCCCGGTCAGCTTTCCGGCGGCCAGCAGCAGCGCGTCGCGCTGGCCCGCGCCCTCGTCTTCGATCCCAAGCTCGTGCTGATGGACGAGCCGCTCGGCGCGCTGGACAAGCAGCTACGCGAGCAGATGCAGCTCGAGATTAAGCATATTCACGAGGATCTCGGCGTCACCTTGGTCTATGTGACGCATGACCAGGGTGAGGCGCTAACCATGTCGGACCGCATAGCAGTGTTCAATGACGGAGTGATCCAGCAGCTCGCCGCGCCCGCCGAGCTGTATGAGCATCCGCAGAGCGCGTTCGTCGCCCAGTTCATCGGTGAGAGCAATCAACTACACGGCAAGGTCGTGGCGATCAACGGCACGACCTGCAAGGTGGAGATTCCGGGCGCTGGAAACGTGCAGGCGCTAGCTATCAATGTCGAGGCGGTCGGTCGGCCGACCGTGTTGTCGTTGCGGCCGGAGCGGGTGAAGCTGAACCCGGCGCCCGGCGCGCTGCCCAACATCTTCAGTGCGCGGGTAGCGGAGGTGATCTATCTGGGCGACCACGTGCGTGCCTGCGTCTCGGTCTGCGGCCATGATGACTTTGTGATTAAGCTGCCGAACTCGGAAGGTGTGGTGCAGCTCGAGCCGGGCACGGCGATCTCCATCGGCTGGAAAACAGAGGATTGTCGGGCGCTCGACACGTGATGAGGGGATGGCCCGAGGCTGGGCTGCAAAGGCGGCTGGTCGCGATTTCGGCAGGGCTGTACTGATCCTGAGATGGCATAACATACCAGAGGGAGGGAGAGCACACGATGAGGGCTACGTTAAGGACGATGAGGAAGACGCTATTGATGATCGCGGGCACGATCGGCTTGGCGCTGGGGGGGCTTG
The DNA here is from genome assembly GCF_038967635.1 of Bradyrhizobium sp. B124. Lineage (NCBI taxonomy): Bacteria > Pseudomonadati > Pseudomonadota > Alphaproteobacteria > Hyphomicrobiales > Nitrobacteraceae > Bradyrhizobium > Bradyrhizobium sp. B124. The sequence goes on from NZ_CP152413.1 coordinate 7,872,747, forward strand.
CACCGGCGCAACTCGCCTTTGCGGCCGGTCAGTTGACGATCGTCTCCTATGGAGGGTCTTATCAGAAGGCCCTGCATAGCGCTGTTCTCGAGCCGTTCGCGACGTCGACTGGGATTAAGGTCACTGAAGACGAGTTCAACGGCGAGATCGCCAAGATCCGAGCCATGGTCAAGTCCAAGAGCGTGAGCTGGGACGTGGTCGACCTCGCCGCGGGCCAGGCCGTACAGCTCTGCGCAGAAGGCACCGTTGAGACGATCGACTGGAAGAAGCTAGGCCAGCTAGGCTTGGACCGGTCCAAGTTGATGAACAGCGACAAGTATGACTGCGGTATGCCTTACGTCATCTCTACTTCAGTCATCGCCTACGACAAGGACAAGTTGCCGAACGGCCCAAAGACTATCGCCGACTTTTTCGACACGCAGAAATTCCCCGGCAAGCGCGGACTGCGAAAGCTTCCCCGAGGTAGTCTCGAACGGGCGCTGATCGCCGACGGCGTGCCCGTCAGCGACGTTTACAAGGTCCTGAGCACGCCCGAGGGCGTCGACCGCGCCTTCAAGAAGCTCGACACGATTAAGAAGGACATCGTCTGGTGGACGGCCGGCGCCCAGCCGCCGCAGCTTCTTGCTGATGGTCAGGTCATCATGACCACGATCTATAACAGCCCCGTCTATGATGCAAACAAGAACTCCGGCAAGCACTTCGAGATCATGTGGGACGCCCAGCTATTGGAGACCGGCATCTGGGCGATTCCCGAGGGCAGCCCGCATAGGGACGACGCCTACAGATTCCTCGCCTTTGCCGGTTCGCCCCAGCCGCAGGCCGACATGACGCGCTACGTACCCTACGGGCCCACCCATAGGGACGCGATCCCGCTCGTCGATCCGGCGATGCTGTCCTACCTCCCGACTGCGCCCAACCATATGAGCAATGCCTTTGAGACTGACTCCGCCTTCTGGGCTGACAAGGAAGACGAGCTGGGCCAGCGCTTTACTGCCTGGCTCGCGAAGTAGACCAAGGAACAGCGGAGGGCTTCCGCTTTCCCCGTCGCCTCGGATGGACGAACTGAGAGAAAGAGAGAAATCGATGGCGATGATGACCGTCCAAATCGCCGGCAGTCCCGACGGCATGCCGCTGCGGATCAGGCTGCAGCGGATCGAGCGCCGGCGCAAGCTGAGGGCTTTCACCCTTGTCCTGCCGCTTCTGCTGTTTGTCCTGATCGCTTTCGTCTTGCCGATCGGCCGAATGCTATTCAACGCGGTCCGTGATGATACGTTCTTGATGCTCATGCCCCGAACCACGGCAGCGCTAAGCAGTTGGGACGGCAAGGACCTACCCGACGAGAGCGCCTATGCCGCTCTCGCCGAAGACCTCAAGCAGGCTTGGGCGCAGAAGACCACGAGCGCGATTGGCAAACGAATGAACTATGAGCTGCCCGGCGTGGGCAGCCAAGTCACGTCGAGCGCCCGAAAGGCGAGCACGCTTTCCGAGGGCCCCTACAAGGGGGCGCTGATCGAGATCAATCCGCTCTGGGGTCATCACGACGTCTGGAGCCTGCTCAAGCGCGAAAGCTCGGCTTATACAACCTATTACTTGCTGCGTTCGGTCGATTACCAATATGGCCCGGACTACCAGATCGTCCGCTCGCCGCCGGAGAACGCGATTTTCCAAGATATTTTCCTGCGCACGATTGGCATTAGCATCGGCGTGACCGTCACGACCCTACTGCTGGGCTTCCCGGTAGCCTATCTCCTGGCGACACTGCCGTCCAGGTCCAGCAATCTGCTGATGATCTTGGTCGTGCTGCCGTTCTGGACCTCGCTGCTGGTGCGCACCACGGCTTGGGTCGTGCTCCTGCAGCAGCACGGCGTTGTCAACGACGTGCTAATGGCGCTGCACATTATATCGGAGCCGGCTCAGCTCATCTTCAACCGAGTCGGCACAGTGGTAGCAATGACCCATATCCAGTTGCCCTTCACATTGCTGCCGATCTACAGCGTGATGAAGACGATCTCCCCGAGCCATGTCCGCGCCGCCCGCTCGCTCGGCGCTGGCCCATTCTACGCCTTCTGGAAGGTCTACTTTCCCCAGACCCTGCCGGGAATCGCCGCCGGCTGCCTACTAACCTTCATCCTGTGCCTGGGCTACTACATCACCCCCGCGCTCGTCGGCGGGCCGAACGACCAGATGGTCAGCTATTTCGTCGCCCACTATACGAACGAGGAGCTCAACTGGGGCATGGCCTCGGCACTTGGCGCCATCCTGTTTACCGCAACCCTGCTGCTTTACTATGTCTTCAACAAGCTGGTCGGCGTCGACCGGATCAAGATGGGGTGAGAACAATGACCACCTCCGCATATGCCTCTCCGATGGAGAAGGGCTGGTTTTTAATGCACCGGCTCATCTGCGGGGCAGTGCTTCTGTTTCTGATCGCGCCGATCCTTGTGATCATCCCACTGTCGTTCAATTCCGTGCCTTTTTTCACCTATCCGATGCCAGGGCTGTCGTTGCGTTGGTATGAGGAGTTCTTCTTGACCAGCCGGTGGCAGGGCGCGCTGCACAATTCGCTCTTCGTCGCCGTATCGGTCACATTGCTGTCGACCGCGCTGGGCACGCTTGCCGCACTCGGGCTCAGTCGCCCGAACTTCCCCTGGCGCACGGCGGTGATGAGTCTGTTGATTTCGCCCATGATTGTCCCGCTCATAATCACCGCGGTGGCCCTGTATTTCTTTTATGCCGATGCCGGGCTGCTCAACACCTATACGGGACTTATCCTGGCACACACGACGCTGGCCACGCCCTTTGTCGTCATCACTGTGACCGCAACCCTAACGGGTTTCGACCACTCGCTGACCCGTGCAGCCGCCGGACTCGGCGGGCCGCCGATCACCGTCTTCTTCAAGATCATCTTGCCGCTCATTCTGCCGGGCATGATCTCCGGCGCGCTCTTCGCCTTCGGCACGTCCTTCGATGAAGTGGTGCTCGCCCTCTTCGTCGCCGGCGTCCAGCAACGGACCTTGCCCAGGGTTATGTTTTCCGGCATTCGTGAGGAGATCAGTCCGACCATTCTTGCCGCCGCCACCGTGCTGATCCTGTTCTCCATTACCATGTTGACTACGGTCGAGCTGCTGCGGCGCCGCTCGGAGCGCCTGCGTGGCATCCGTAACACCTGATGCTTCCCGTCGCATGCAGAGTGCCTTATGCTATCAGACTGTTCAAAATGGTAGCCCGGACAGTTCATGTAGCCTGTGTCGGTATGAAGCGGTCCGGGCGCGGAAATTACAATTAGTGTCCTGAACCAGAAGCTCGCAGCATCGCGTCGTGTTTTGCTGCGCCTGATCTTCTTGTCGGTGAGGAGCGCGAGGAAGCGCTCGACCTGATTGAGCCATGACGAGCTGGTCGGGGTCAGGTGCACGTGCCAACGCGGGGCTTTTAGCCAGCCATCTGCGGATCCGTGGGGTCTTGTGATGACGTAATAGTCCATGACGAGATGGACGTCGAGGTCGGGCGGCACGGCGGGCTCGATCTCATCGAGGAACTTGCGGATTTCGGCGGCGCGGCGGCGTCCATAGCGCTTGCCGATGACCCGTCCGGTCGCAATGTCGAGGGCCGCAAACAGCGATACGCTGGGATCGGCGGTCCGCCCTTTCGTGCAAAGATTGCGAGGGTTGCTCGGAGGACCGTGCCGAGCCTCATGCACGGAGGACGGACCATGCGGAAGTATAGCGAAGTATTCGTCGGATTTGATGCATCTAAGAAGAGGCATGCGCTGGCGGTAGCGGAGGGCAGCCGAGAAGGAGAGGTTCGGTACCTCGGCGAGATCGATATTTCGCCGGCGACTGGCGAGAAGGTAATCGGCAAACTCGCGGCATGCTTTATGAAGCTCCACGTCTGCTACGAAGCCGGCCCCACGGGATATGGGCTGCACCGCCAGATCAAAGGCCTCGGACACGATTGTGCGGTCGTTGCGCCATCGCTTACGCCAAAGAAGCCTGGCGACCGCGTTAAGACTAATCGACGTGATGCCGTCACGTTGGCGCGGTTGCATCGAGCGGGCGAACTGACCTCGGTATAGGTGCCAGATGCGGTCCATGAAGCTGTTCGTGACCTGAAGCGAGCGCGCGAGTCAGCGGCGGACGATCTGCGCAAAAAGCGGCAGCAATTGGTGGCTTTCCTGCTCCGTCATGGTCGGATCTTTACTGAACTTAAACATTGGACACGCGTTCATTCGCCTTGGCTTGCGCAGCAAAGCTTCGAGCATCCGGCGAAGCAAATCGTCTTTCAAGATGCTATCAACGCGATCGAGGACGCGTCGGGCGATTACACGGTCTCGACCAGCGGTCGTCCCCAGCTGGTCAATGGCGCCTGTCGTCGCGGCATATCAGGCAATGCGTGGCGTGTCCTTTCTCGTGGCCATCACATTCGTGGCGGAGATTGGCGACGTGCGTCGGTTCGACGACCCTCGCCAACTCATGTCATTCCTCGGCCTCGTGCCGTCAGCCGCCTTTCTTTGGGCCATCGGCCAGGAGGTGTATCCGCTTACCGGAGGCGGCGGGCAATCATCCAACTGCACAGCGCCGGGGATGGGGCCGCGGAAGGGAACCCCTGGCTAGACTACGTGGCCGAGCTCCGCTCGACGCCCGCCACAATATGCCGGGTCAGCCCTGAGCCGAAACACGGAAGGCGGCAACCAATCCGCGAATAAGAGTCTGATCGACCGTCGTCTTGAGCGCCCCATCTCTGCTCTGTGCAGCTTCACTTACACAAAGCCGGGCGTCACCCCTACGTCCGAACTTTGCTCATGCTTCAATAGCATTGACTATGGACATAAGAGTCTAGCGCTTTGCGGCCTGGTTCGCGCCGAAGAATGAATTAGGAGCGGCGGGGGGAGGGCTTGGGTTCCTCGCCGCCTCGAACGGACGATTGAGCAGAGGATTCGATGGTGACGATGGCCGTCCAATCGCTGGCAGTCCGACGGCATGCCGCTGCTGATCCGCTGCAGCGTATCGAGCGCCGGCGCAAGATGAAGGCTTTCACAGTTTTTCTGCCGCTCCTGCTGTTCATCCTGATCGCCTTCGTCCTGCCGATCGGCCGGATGCTGTTCAACGCGATGCATGACGATACGCTGCTCATGCTAATGCCGCAAACTACGGCAGCAGCAAGCGTTTAGGACGACGAGACCTGCCCGCCTAAAATCAGAGGTGTTCCCCCTCGAGGACAAGCCCGCCAGACTGGTGACCGGGTGGGTGGTGATCAGCGTTGATGGCGCGTGAATGACCCTTGGAACTTTGAAGCACTTCTCTCACAGCGGGCAGCAAAGCTTGCCGCCGCGCGAGGCCCATGTCCAAACACCTCGTTGTACTCAACATCACATGCCTCGTTCGTGGCGAGGTTGGATGTTTTTAGGAGGATAGATGAAATCCTCTGAGCCTTTAGGCCCCTGCCTCCGCTGTTCGACGGTTTTGATTTTCTTCTCTCCCACAAACTGCAATCGGCTCAGACATTTGGCTGCTATGTCGGGTGGCACGACAGATGAACATTGTGCATCTTAGATACCAAAAATATCTCTTTTCTTTCTTTTCCGCCGCCCTTATCGCTTCGCATACAGCCCTCGAACTGCAGTTCTGTAGGTCCGAAATCGCTGTGCAATTTTGATCGAAGCTAGAACGAGCCTGAGGGGAAATGCACCAGGGCGACGACGCCGCGAAAGTAGAAACCGGAGCTATGTCTCCTACGAGTGACATCCCAATAAGGAAAAGGAAACAGCGCTATGGGAGATTCAATGCGAGCCCGGACGCCGGTCGACCGTGACAAGCTTGACAGCGTACAGGGCCGGATGGGATTCGCCCGGCGCTCGCCCGACGAGAAGGCCTTGGCGGTGGTCGCTCCGTCACCTGGATATGACTTTCCCAAAGTCGTCTATGACGTTACTATTCGTAACATGCGGCCGGTGGTGGACGAACTTTCCTTTGAGAAGGAAGGCTTCATTATCCTGCGGCACGAGCTGTCCTGTCTGAATGAACGCGACCCGGATCTCCTGAGCAAGAAGTACCTGGAGGAGATGGTTCCATTGCTTAAGGATTACTTCAAGGCGTCATGGGTGCAGACCGCGGACCTCGGCGGAATTAACTTGCGTTCTCTCGGAGGGGAGGGCTTCTTCACTCGCCCGACGGACGACACCAAATCCGGTATCAGGAAGACCGGAACCAGTCATGCCCACATCGATTACTCGCCGGTCGGGGGGCCGATGATCGCTGCGCGGGACTGCCAGCTGCAGGGCATCGAGATCCGGGCGTATTCCCGCCTGATGATCATCCAGGCGTGGCAGGCTCTTTCGCCGCCGCCGCAGGACCACCCCCTCACTTTCTGCGATGCCGGCTCAATCGAGGCCGGCGACTTGGTCGAAGTCGACTACCGAGGCCATGGCGTGACGCACAAGTCATGGGCCCTTCGCCACAATCCTTCGCATCGCTGGTACTATCTGCCTGACATGACACACGACGAGATTTACCTGTTCAAAGGCTACGATTCCGCGGACCATCACCACCGATGGTCTGCTCATTCGACATTCGAAAATCGCGGCGCCTATCCCGACGCCAAGCCGCGCGCCAGTATCGAGAGCCGGTTCTTCGTGTATTACGAATGACGTTTGGCAGCTTTGGGACAGGAAGACTGTGGATGGTTGTAACTCCTTTCTTCCTGATCGTCGCGATCCCTTGATCGCTCGCGGCAAGGCGCAAAGGCATAGTCCGAAGCGGGGTGCCAAGAGTGGCGCGATGAATCAGGCTGCGGCGCGTGTCCACGGTAGAGTAGAAGCGTAGCCGTTGGTCGCCGGAGTGATCTAGCCGCGTTATTGGCAGTGGCCAGATGAAACTTGCCGGTGCCCCACCCGCCGAGCAGCACGACATTCTGCGCAGTCTCGATGAAGGCGCGCCGGCCAGCCGCCTCAACAGCTCGCGCTCAGCGACGAATCCTCGAACTCGAAGCCGGCCAGATCGCGATAGCGCGGCGTGGTCCGTGGCGTCGACGCGTAGCATCGGGTCCATCAGCCAGCGGCCGCCTTGCTCGCTGAGCTCCGCTCACGTGACCACCATGCCGTGCAATCACAGCGCCTTCAGCTGCGTGATGACGCCTCCGAAAAATGCTCGGTCTCCTCAAATCGTCGCAGCCGATCGTAACGCACGGGGTCGCAACCCGGCGCCGTCAGCAATGCCAGGCGCGTGTCGGCTGCCGCCGGGACGGCTGCGCGTTCAGCCGCGCCAGCGCATTGACCACATGCCCGACGCTCACGCGTCCGGACGGTGGCGCTTCCTGCGCCGGCTGCGCGGTCATCACTACAGCTTCGAGGCCAGCTCCAGACCAGCGTCAGCACGCGCCATGAGGCAAGCGCCGCCGTTTTCGCGCAGCAAACTGCGCAGCGCTTCGGTCAGCTCCGCGAGCAGTGTGCCGCTGGCGCGGCGCCCCGGGCTTGAGGGCGCCAGCGGCATCTAGTGCTGCCGTGGCGCGTACGGCCCTTTCGGTCAGGCAGCTCTTGCTGCGCCACTGCCACCGATGGTTCGATGCGGTCGTAGTAAATGAAACGCGTCTAGGCCCTGAGAGAGCGCGAGAGGACGGGCCGGATGGCCGTCGGCGAGCTTGATCTTTTTGGCTGATGAGAGCCTGTTTGGCGCAAGGACAGGCATCGATCTTCGGCGAGCGGCCAGCTGCTGCCGCACCAGACGGCGTTCCTTCGTACGCATACGACGAAGCTTACGATTACCCACATTTTGAGTCAGAGTTTCGCGCCCGTTGCGATATCGATGAATCGCGATAATCCGCGCCACATGATCAGATTCCCTGGTGGCGGATCGTTGGCGCGGGCGAGATAGCCGCCGAGCCTGGCGATCTTGATGAGATAATGCGACAATGTCTTTCGTTGTGTGCTGACTGTCTTCTTGTCTTTGACGAGCCGATCAAGCAATTGGATTTCAGCTTTGGTCAGCACAAATTCCGGTGAGGCATTTGGCGCTGAACGATTGAGCATCGTCATCCAAAAAATGCGCCAGCTCACGATGCAGAATACCGAGATCAGATTCGTCAATCGCTGAGCAGTCCGCAGTTGCGAGTCCTCTGCCCTACATCCGGATTTGAGTATCTTGTGGAAGACCTCGATCTTCCATCGCAGGGAATACCATTCGAGTTTCTCGATCGCATCCCCGCGCGATTGCACCGGAAGATCGGTCAGGAGTTTCCATTCAATCTTCTTTCTGTTCTTTGGCGCTCCTCTTTCGTCAGCGTGGATCACTGTCAAAGTCAAAGCTGGATACCGCGACTGCTTGCCTATCGGTGGTAGAATACGGATTTTACGATACCGGATTTCAAGAACAGCCTGGTCTGGATTGCCCTTGCTATCCTGGACTTCGATCCGATGGAGACCTTTGACCACGACCTCGTCCATTATCGTTGCAACGGTATGGTCGCCATCGCCTGCCAGGCGATTGACACAGGTCCTTACCAAGAAGTGCGTTCCAACCTCTTGGGCGGCGCAAAACAATTCATAAATATCGGCCTCACGATCACCGATATGGATGCACTGCGATGGCTCCTCGAAAAGCTCCGTGGATTGCTTGAGGTTCTCCAGCCACCGAATGCTCTCCTTGGTTTCAATGGGGATCCGTGTCAGGTTGACCTCGCGCCTGAGCGCAGCGACCCCTCTGAATTTCTTTCTGGTCCAGAACTTCACGGCGCTGAGCCCCAGTGGAAGCCCCTCGAGGGTCACCGCAAGGCTCGAATGCATCAATATTCCGCATGTCGTGTATGTTTGGGGTTTTCCGTCCAATCTTCGAGAGTTGCTTTTGGGGATACGCTTAATCATCCCGATCAGATCCGGGCGCTCTCTTTGATAGGTGAATTCGGTCGTATCATGCAGGACAAGAACAGGCCCTTTCGCGGCCGCGATACGTTCCCGCGTCGATTTAAAATGACCAGACAGGATGTCGGCCTCGCTTACTCGTTCATTGGAGAAGAAACGATAGGCCGCCTTGGTGTTCGCCCAGTCTTGGCAAACCATCGGAATGCTCTGTCCGATGTCTCCACCAATCTGCTTCAGCAGCATGCGAAATCTCTCGCCAAGTCGAGCGTCCTGGAATTCGCACAGCGCAGCTTCGCGGTCAAACCAGGTCACCGCGTCAGACCCCAACCGATGCGCCTTCTCATCCCGGGCGCGTGAAGTCAGTCCCATAGAGCACCTCTTCTCGAATCAGGTGCCCATCAAAGAATCACAAGCGATTCTGGCGACTCAAGTTTTTCGACTCACTGCACCTCAAAAAATGTGGGTAATCGTAAGACGACGAAGACCGCCTGATTGACGCATGCGCGCGGGCGCGGCGAGCTCTATGATGGCGTTGCGTGAAGGTCAGGCAGCCTGCTGATCGGCGGACTTGTCAGCTAGGCGCAGGAGCTTCCATTCCCAGGGCAGCAGTTCGTGCAGACGCGATGCGGGAAGATCGGCGATACGGGCGAGGACGTCGGCGAGCCAGGCCTTGGGATCGACGTCGTTGAGGCGACAGGTCGTGATCATCGTCAGCATGATGGCGGCACAGTCGGCGCCACGTTGGCTGCCGGCGAAGGTCTAGTTGCGCCTTCCCAATGCGATGCCTCCCAATGCGCGCTCGGCACAATTGTTGGTCAAGCAGATCCTGCCATCGTCGAGGAAGCGGGCGAAGTCGTCCCAACGCCTGAGCATGTAGTTCATGGGCTTCAGAACCTCGGAGGAGCGCGAGAGGGTTTCGCGCTCACGCAGCAACCAGATGTGCATGTCGTCGAGAAGCGGAGCGCGCGCTCTGGCGGTTGAGCGGGATATGCATGCCGAACTTGTCGAACAGGATCGTCGCCAGCAATTGTGGGCCGATGAAGCCGCGCGGCGTGGCATGGAACGGCGCAGGCGGCTGGCTGATCTTCTCGCAATCGCGGCAGGTGAACTTCTCGCGCACTGTCTCGATGACCTTGAAGCGACGCGGGATCTCCTCCAGCGTCTTGGTCACATCCTCGCCGACCTTCGCCAGCCGCGATCCGCCGCAGCAGGCGCAGCTTGTCGGAGCGTCAATGACGACGCGCTCGTGTTCGATGTCGTCCGGCCAAGGCTTGCGCACCGGCCGCTTGCGCGTGAAGGGGCGGACGTTCTGCGTCTTCGCCGCTGCGGCCTGCGCCGCAAGCTCATCCTCGCTCGCCGTGGCGACGAGGTCTTCGAGCTGCAGTTCCAACTGCTCGAGCAGCAGCGCCGTGCGCTCGGAGCGCTGCCCGTACAGTTCGCGTTTGAGCTTCTCGATCCGCAGCTCGAGATGCGCGACCAGCGCCTCGTTGTCCGACAGCTCCGCCCGCGCACTGGCAGCCACCGCCTCGGCTCGCAGCCGCGCCTCACGCTCGGCCTGCAGCGCCGCCAGGGCACTGACAAGGTCCGATGGAAGATCGTCCGGCTTTGATATCACGAAGCCATTGAATCAGATCAAGCAGCACCTGTAAAACGACTAACCGACCCGCGTCGGACGCCGGGTTTCTTGAGGGTTGCGCCAATCGATCCCGGACAACGAGGGCATCGGGAGATAGTTCGAGCAGGTGGCGCGATTTAGGCTCAAAGGACGACATATGCTGATGATGGTGCAACGACGGCGCGAAGAGGATCATGTAAAGTAAGAGCCCACTCGATGCAGCCTTGCTGCGCAAGAGATGAGGGTAGGTCCACGGACTTGGATTACAGGATCGGGGTCCAAACCACCGCAAGCTGCTCGCTTCAATGACTGGCTTGGTGAGCGTTACGGAAAATGCGGGTAAACCGTCAGGTTCGTGCTGGCAAGGCAAACGCAAGTGAATCGTTGACGACGTGTCGAAAGCGTGGGGACGTCGCCCAAGCGAGCCTCCAGTCGTTGACTTGGAATGAAGCTCAGAGGAGGCCTGCCGACTGTCCGAGTGGTAACCGAATGGAGGCGGCGTGAGGCCAGTGAGAGGGTCTTGGGTGGAACCTGGAAACCTGTCGCGTCGATCCAAAGGGCGAACTCCAAGTTGCTGACCTATGAAGAGCGGACTACTGATGCGGATACAGGGGCGGACGGGTCTGTACCAGCGAGGAAGCCTTGTAACACGGGTGGAGCAAAGCGACACCACTCTCCAACCACAGACGCTGGCCAACCAGCATCGGATGAGCCGGTGTCTGAGACAAAGCCGTCTGAAATCCGGAAGCGGCTTGTGTGGGAAGCCTACAAGCGGGTGTGAGCGAACCGCGGTGCCGCGGGCGTGGTTGGTGAGATGACTCGCGCGGCGTAGCTGCCACCACAATCCGCCTTTGGTCGCGCTTCCAGGCCGTGCCCTCGCGACATCAGCTGCGACCAGTTCTCACACGCCGCCTCACTCAAGGTGGCCGTCATTGGACGTCGTCAGACGGATACGAGGTTTTCGAGTATGCCGGAGTAGTGACGAGACTCGCCCGAACATGCATGATCGCAAGTTCCGCGCGGATTTCATCAACTTGCGCAGAATGTAAGCTCGAGAAGCACGAAATTGTCGGCGATCAACCTACCTTGTGCACTATATTGGACGTACTAATTGGTGGTTATGTGTCTCATATCGTAACGTTGCGCAGCCGAGGCAACATTGACGCGCGACGGTACGTGAGCCGAGCGAAGAGCTATGACGCAGTGGTGTGTTCCCCGTCACCTTAAGTCGAGTACTTGTGCCTGATCTTTGGCGCTCATAAGAGGAGTACAGTGATGAGGGGGCGTGTTCTTGTAACAGGTGGCTCCTCGGGCATCGGTTGTGCCATAATGTCAAGGCTGGTTCAAGACGGATTCGATTGCGTCAATCTCGACAAAGCTGCACCACTTGAATTGGCCGATCGCTGGGTCCCCGCCGATCTGTCCACTTCCGAAGGAACCATCGAAGGTCTCAAACAAGCTATGTCACATGGGCCGATTGCTCGTCTCGTTAATAACGTGGGGGTCGTACGCCCTGCGTCGATCGAAGATGCGACTTTGAAAGATCTCGAGGCTGTCGTGTCATTGAATATTCGCTGTGCTTTGCAATGCATGCAGACATTGCTGCCCGGGATGAAGCATCTGGGCTTTGGACGCGTGGTAAACATTTCCAGCCGGGCCGCGCTTGGCAAGGAAATGCGCTCTCTTTACGCTGCGACAAAGTCTGGCCTGCACGGGATGACCAAGACGTGGGCGTTGGAGCTGGCACGGCACGGCATAACTGTAAATGCTGTGGGCCCCGGTCCAATAAGAACCGCGCTTTTCGAAGCGGCCAATCCTGACGGAGATCGACGCACGCAGGCTATAATCGACGCTGTCCCAACTCGACGTATGGGTCAACCTGAGGAGGTCGCACACGCTGTTGCAATGTTCCTCGATGAGAGAGCTGGCTTCATTACTGGACAGGTTCTGTATGTCTGCGGCGGAATGACGGTGGGACATGCAGTGTGACAGATAGCAAATAGGGTATGGCAAAACCACGACGCCGCCCCGTGGCGTGCCACTGTAAGTGCGTCCGGAGACCCAATTTTTCATGTAACCTGCTTTGAGCCTTCCTTCGATCAGACCGATGAACCTGTCGTCATCCGCAGTCTTGTGAAGAGGCTGGCGATGCGATATCGGACCACGAGGGGCAAAAACCATGGCGTTGCTGCCAATGAGATGAAGAACCAAAACAGCCTCACGATGCTGCGTCACGCTCAGCACAACTCGTGATACTAGCAAACTGCTAAAAGGACGAAAGATAGCGACAAGACGCCTCCGGTATGCGCGCCGGAGGCTATTGTTTTGTCCAGCTGCCATCTGTCAAGTGTGCGCAAGTGCGCGCTCATGATGATGACGCGCTCGTCGATCGAGGCTCGGGAAATGCCGCTCCACGCATGCCTGACCTTCGGATTGATAAGATGAGCACTATGAGCTGCTGGTGCGCCACGGGCCCGTGTGCATCTTGGAGGGGGCAATGCAGCGCCAAGTCCTTTTATGCGATCGCGGTCTCTGTGGAAAGCCTTGGCTTCTTGATGAAACGCCGTTGAGGCTCGCGCCAGCGACGGTCCGCAAGTGCAGCAGAGAAGGGCGCATGTCGAGCAGATTCCGCGTGGTGGCGCCATCGCTGATCCCAAGGAAGCCGGGCGATCGCGTGAAGACGAACCGCCGGGACGTCGTTTCTCTCGCGCGGCGGTACGCGCCGGCGAGCTGACGGCTGTGTGGGGTCCCGATGAAGGTCACGAAGCGATGCGCGATTTCGTTCGCGCCCGATCGGCAGTGGTTGAGACGCTGCGGATTCACCGGCAGCAGGTAAGCGGTAAGCGGCCGTCAGGCGGCGTGGTTCCATGGCATAAGCGCGTCGATTTCGCTGCTCGGCCAGCCGTTGGCGATACGCTGAAGTGTTAGGCGGGGCCAGGCGAATGGATCGACGTTGTTTATTTTCGCTGTCTGCCGCAGTGTTGCGATGGTTGCCCAGGTTCGTTCGCCGCCGTCGCTGCCCGCGAAGAGGCTATTCTTTCTCGCAATTGTTTGTGGCCTGATGGCGTGTTCGACGTAAGCGTAGCGCCGAGGCCCTTGAGATTGTTTGTGCTTAGATTTGGGAGGATCGCTAGAAGAGTCACCTTCGGCAAGGGTGCTCACAATGGACGACCATTCGGACGACATAAGACGACCGTTGTCGCCGCGTATCGAAGTGTATGCTGGCGTAGGTCGAAAGCGCTGGCCGGATGATTTGAAGGCACAGATTGCGGCGGAAAGCCTCGAGCCGGGTGCGATTGTCACAGATGTCGCCCGCCGCCATGGCTGCCGGCCCCAGCAGGTGCATGACTGGCGCCGTCGAGCGCGTTTGGGCCAGTTGGTGCTGCCGGCTTCGGCGGATACCTTATCGTTTGTGCCTTTGGTACCGGAAACGACGCTACCGGCGGCTGCGGAGCCCTCCGTGTCGCCGGTAGCAGCCGTCGTTAGCATCGTTGGTTTGGATTTGGCTAAGAACGTGTTTCAGGTCCACGGCGCGGGGCAGGATGGAAGGATGGTCCTGCGTAAAGAGCTCAACCGCAGCAGATTGCTCGAGTTTTTCGCCAAGTTGCCAAGGTGTGTGGTTGCGATGGAGGCCTGCGCCAGCGCTCACTATTGGGGACGGGAGATCGGTAAATTGGGGCACGAGGTCCGGCTGATCCATCCCTCCTACGTGAAGCCCTTCGTTAAGCGTCAGAAGAACGATGCAGCGGATGCGGAAGCGATCGCCGAAGCCGCGTCTCGACCAACGATGCGCTTTGTCGGCGTCAAGAGCGCCGAGAAGCAAGCCTCTTCCATGGCATTCAAGGTTCGTGATCTCTTGGTTCGACAGCGTACACAGGCGATTAATGCTTTGCGCGGACATCTTGCGGAATACGGCTTGATCGTTGCTCAGGGCGTGAGACATATCCCCCGCCTGGATGAGCTCTTGGCAGCATATCCGGACCTGCCCGATCTTGCTCGTGGCCTTTGCCAGAATCTCTTGAGGCATGTGGAAGCCCTGTCGCAGCAGATAGCAGAGCTGGAGAAGGGGCTACGGATGCGCGCTCGACAGGACGAGGTCGCCTCTCGCTTAATGACTATTCCTGGGATCGGGGCAATCTGCGCCACAGCGATAGAGGCCTTGGCGCCCTCGGCGAAGACCTTTTCCAAGGGGCGTGATTTTGCGGCCTGGATTGGTCTCACGCCCAAACAGAATTCTTCCGGAGGCAAGGACAGGCTTGGCAAAATCTCCAGGATGGGTCGGCGAGATCTCCGACGCCTCCTTGTGCTTGGTGCGACCGCCGTCGTGCGATGGGCAAGACGATATGGATCGCCAGCAGGATCCTGGCTGGCGAGAATTCTCTCGAAGAAGCCTCCAAAGCTGATTGCGGTCGCTTTAGCGAACAAATTGGCGCGTACCGCTTGGGCCTTGATGGTCCGCGGTGGCGCTTACCAAGCTCCAGCGTCTGGCACTGCGTAGCGCAAGGCCAGAAGCCGAGAGACGTCGGGAAATGTGGTAAGGTCTAACGGAGGATTATGGGCCATCGGTCAGGGACTGGGATTGGAAGAATCAATAAGTGGATGAGTGCCACGAGCACGCATAGCCGAATTGGATCCAATCCACGCATTCCATAAGGGCCCGCGACGTGTCGAGGTCGCATCAAAGAGGCCGGACACACGTCAGCACCCGACCACATGCCTGTTCCGAAGTTAAATTTTGCTTGCATTTAGTGGGGCGTCCACACACGTCCGCCTGCTCACGGCCCTTGCTGACCTGGGCCTTGATCGCAGCGATGCCGGTCTCGATTTCCTCGAAGACAAAGCTCTGCTGTTCATCGTCACCGTTCGCAGAGCCGAGCTTTTCCGATCGTCGGCCGAACCGGGCGCGGTCGAAGGCCTTCAGGATCTGCGTCAGCCGCGCGATGCGCGCATCGGCATCGGCGTTGCGCGCCCTGAGATCGGCGACTTCGCTCTCCAGAGCATCGGCGCGGGCCGCCTTCTCGGCCATGGCAAGTACCATGGCCTTCAGCGTCTCTATGTCATTCGGGAGGCTGAGATCGGGCGGCGGCGTCATTGGCCCGACCCGAGCACATTTTGCCCCGGTTCTCTTGCCCTTTCAGCTCACTGATTCACTTCGCCGCAGCGCTTTTACCCAACAATCTCCGGCGGCTTGACCGCCACGGTCCGGACCCGCTTCCAGTCCATTCCATCCACCAGTGCCATCAACTGCGCAGGATTCATCTGCACCCGATGATGCCCGATCCGCGGCCAGCAGAACTTCGCCTTTTCAAGCCGTTTTAAATAGAGGCACACGCCGGAGCCATTCCACCATACGATCTTTATTCTGTCGGCTCTTTTGGCCCGGAAGACATAAAGCGCACCGTCGAACGGATCTGAGCCCGCATCGCGCACCAGCGCAACAAGGCCATCGATACCCTTGCGGAAGTCGACTGGATGGCTGGCCAGGAACACCTTCACACCAGAGGGGATCATGCCGAACGGACCGCCGGGATCACCCGCTGCAAGTGCGCCTCGTCAACATCCACGCCGGCGCGCACGACCACCTCGCCAATCGCAATTTCGATCACCGCGCCTGCCACAGAAGCCACCACACCCTCGCAACTCGAGGGCCGCGAGCGATAATGCCGCTCGGCCCGAGCATCACGGCGCCAGGCGAACAGCTGCGACGGGTGAATGCCGATCCGGCGGGCGATCGCCGAGACGCTCGCGCCAGGCTCCAGCGCCTCTGTCACAACTTGCGCCTTGAACTCGTCCGACCAGCGTCGGCGAAGCTGACGCGGCGCTCCCTCAAGACGGTCGGCGACCGCTTCGATCATATGGAAGGTTCTAGTTCCAGAACTAGGCGCAGACATAGAAGCTCACATCGGCTCACAAACTCAGCAGCCGATAGCCGATCGCTCACCCACTCCGCCAGACGGCGTCTCTTTGCCGCTGGCGGTAAGCGCCTTCATGCTCAAGCATGGCCGCACCTGTCCCCGCAAAAAGGGCTGGACGATGCGCTATTTGCGTGGCTCCAGGAAGCAGTTCGATCACCCCGCACATCAGATCGCACTACAAGAAATGGTCGAAGCGGTTTGTGTCGCCAGGAACCGGGTCGACCGGCTCGAGCGCACAATCGAAGAGTTCGTCTCGGCCTGGTCTCTGGAGCCACTCGTGCGGGCGCTTCAAACTTTGTGCGGCGTCGATCTGCTCGTCGCAGTGACGATTGCGACCGAGGTTGGTGACGTGAGCCGTTTGAGGCCCGCGTCAACTTCTGGTCACCTCGGCCTGGTGCCAGGCGAACGATTGACGGGAGAATCTGTCAGGCGTGGCGGCATCACCAAGTCCGGCAACTCCGTGTTCGCCACATGTCGGTCGAACGCGCCTCGACATATCGACACCCGCCGAAGATCGGCTAGACAAAGCTATACCGGCTCGAGCAGGCGTCGCCAGCAGTGCGTGAGAAACTGCTTGGGAGGCGCAGAGCCGCTTGACGGCCCGCTGCCGGAAACTAGCTTTGCGCGGCAAACGAACGACGGTGGTCTGCACAGCTATCGCTCGTGAATTGGCCGGGTTCAGTGGGCGGTTGATGCAAGTGCAGAAAGCTTGATTGGGCACCTTCTTATCAACGTGCATGGGCGGAGGCGGAATCACGGCAGAGAGAATGCTCGTCAGACCCTTTGTGGCCGGAAACAGCGCCGACGACCGCAGCGGGATAGGAGCAGACCTCGGACGCACAGTCGGGAATGCGGTACCCAATCCGCGCATCAGAGCTTGATCACCGACGTGCTTTGGTTCCGCCTCCACCTATGCACGACCATCTCTATGAACAGCCGATCGACGATCGGACGGTACTCTGCGTTCTAATCCTTGACAGCGGGCATCAGAGCGCTGTTTTCGGGCCACAGTTTTGAGGTCGTAACGGTGATAGGCCCCTTGAAAAGCGACGATGTAGAGAAAAACCGCGCCAAGCGCTACTCAGCTGCGGGCTTTCTGCAGTCGGGAATACATCTTTTCCGCCTTTGATTGGAGGACGTCTTTATACTTATCTCGGCGCAATCGCGCGCGCAGTTCTTGCCTAGAACTGCCCACGATTTGAAGACTCGCTTTGAGGAGATAGTAGACCTTGGACTTCGAATTGACTGACGCTCAACTGAAATGGCGCGACGAAGTGCGGGCGTTCATTCGTCATAACGTCACGCCAGAACTTCTTCATGAGCGCGACAAGTCTCCGGAGGGCATGTTGCGATATGGTCCCGAAGGCTTGGGGTTTCGCAAGAAGGTGGGGCGGACCGGATGGCACGGCTTGGCATGGCCAAAAGAATATGGCGGCATGGGAAGGGGTGTCATCGAGCAGTACATCTTGGTTAGGGAGCTCGATTACGCCAAAATCAGTCCCCATACGGTCTACGACATGACTGTGACCGTTGTGGCGCCGACGATCATGCGTTATGGCACGGAGCAGAATAAACAGGAATTCTTGCCGGCGATAGCTCGAGGCGAAATTCGCACTGCGTTGGGCTATTCAGAGCCTGATGCTGGAACGGATCTCGCCAGCTTGAGGACGCGAGCGGAGCTCGATGGTGACGAGTGGGTCATCAACGGATCCAAGATCTGGAACAGCTCAGCGCATGGCTCGACCCATCAGTGGCTTCTGGTTCGGACTGATCCGCAGGCGCGAAGGCATGAGGGTATCTCCATCGTTATGGTGCCGATGACGGCAAGGGGCATCGAGGTGCGGCCGCTCATCGCTTGGAGCGACTACCAAACTAATCAGCTGTTCTTTACGGATGTTCGTGTCCCCCGCGGGCACCTGATCGGCGAAGTCAATAAAGGGTGGCAATACATTGTGGGGGCGCTCGATCTTGAGCGCGGCGGGCTCGCGGAAACTGGTGATTTGAAGCGTGAGTTGGACGAATTGATCGAGGCTTGCCGCGCGGTGCGAATCGGCGATGCTTCGCTCATTGATCAGCCGCATGTGGGGCGGCGTCTCGCCGAACTTGATGCCGATGTTGAGGTTGCTCAGCTGTACGGCTTGTACGGGGCGTCATTGCTTGAGGGCGGCGAGGTTCCGTCGACGACATTGACCGCATCAAAGGTATATAGCAGTGAACTGCGTACGAAGATCGCCGACTTCGGGATGCAGATCTTCGGTATTCATGGGCAACTCAGCTGGCGAGACCCGGATGCACCTGGTCGTGGAGCGATGGAGCGACTCTACAGGAGTGCCCCTATGAACCGCTTTGGGGGCGGGACTAACGAGGTGATGAGGGACATCATCGCGCAACGTGGGTATGGAATGCCGACTTACGGAAGATCTAAGCGCAACTGATCTCATGCGCTGTCACGTTTATTTCGAGGAATTAATGCATGAAGGCTACGCTTTCCTACGAGCAGAAAGAGTTCGTTCGGTCGCTCCGGCGCCTTTTTGCGGACGAGTGCCCGCCGTCTCTGGTCCGAGAACTCCAGAACCCGGCAGCGAATCCTAAGCCTGCCTCGCTTTGGAGGCAACTTACGAAAGTCGGAGTGTTCGAGCTGGCGCTCAGCGAGGTCAGCGAAGATGGGGGCACGCTTTTCGATTTGGGCCTTGTTTACGAAGAGGGCGGACGAGCACTCTGCCCGACCATCGTATACACCACGATCGAATTGGGCTTAGCACTATTTCGCTTTGCCCCGGCATCCAAGTGGCTGCCTAGAGTCGCGGCCGGCGAGGTTCTCGCAACTAGTGCACTTGCTGATGCTGGCGATAGCTCGAATACTACTCCGTCACTGCGTGCAGAGCGTCACGGCTCGAAATGGCTGCTCTGCGGATTTCTCGACTTCGTTCCAAATGCCGATGCTGCGGACGTGCTTCTGACAACAGCTCGAGTCCAAGATCGGAGCGGAGTACCATCTGTTCTCGCCTTCCTCATTCCGCGAGAGGCCATCAAGGCGCAACGGAGACTCACGTTCGCTCGGGACACTCAGTGTCGGGTCGATCTCAATGGCGTACAGATAGATAGGACGCACGTACTTGCTGAGGGCGTAGGCCTGAAGCAAGAAGATCTGCACTGGGTCGCAAACGCGACAACGGCGCTCCATTGCATGGACATGGCGGGTGGAGCGCAGGCGGTAATCGATCGGACCGTCACGTTCCTGAAAGACCGACACCAGTTCGGGCGGCCAATCGCCAGCTTTCAGGCCGCGCAACATCACATTGCGAACATGCATATTGCCGTT
This sequence comes from Bradyrhizobium sp. B124, assembly GCF_038967635.1. Classification (NCBI taxonomy): domain Bacteria; kingdom Pseudomonadati; phylum Pseudomonadota; class Alphaproteobacteria; order Hyphomicrobiales; family Nitrobacteraceae; genus Bradyrhizobium; species Bradyrhizobium sp. B124. The sequence continues at coordinate 7,892,447 of NZ_CP152413.1, forward strand.
GAGGGGGCCAGGCTGGCTGCCTATAGCGCAGTGTCGCTGCTGGGAAAGAACAGGACGGCCGAGCGTGAAACGGCGATTGCTAAGCTGAAGGCGAATGAGGCATACAAATTCGTCACATTGACCGCCCATCAGCTTCACGGAGGCATGGGCTTTATGCGTGAGTTTGACTTGCATCTGTGGTCGGAGCGCGCAAAAGCCATGGAACTTCGTCATGGAGCCTGGGATACGCAAATCCGCCGAATCGCGTCGGAGCTGACGGAAAGACGCCGTGAAGAGTGGGTGAGCCATCAAGCACCATAAAGTGAGGGACCGGGAATTTCCACTGCAAGCGGTTGGCTAGCAGAAGTGGTGGTGTTTGAATGGTCAGGCTACTTTCAGCTTTCATCTCAGCTAAGTTGAACCGCCGCGGGTTGCAAAATCTATGCGCTTAGCTTCTTGGGGCGACATACAGCAACAGAGAGCATCCTATTGAACAAATCAGCAATGAGCCCCACAGCAGACGAGATCATGCGGCAGCCGCTGAGGGGGGTTCGCGTAGTCGATCTAACCCACGTTCTTGCTGGCCCCTACTGCACCACAATCTTGGCTGACTTGGGGGCGGACGTTATCAAAGTCGAGAGGGTCGGTCTCGGCGATATGGGCCGCAGGGCTGATCCTTTGCGCGGGGGCGAGAGTTACAACTTCGTTGGCCTAAATCGGAATAAGCGTAGCGTGGCGCTGGATCTTAAGAATGACGCGGCCAAACAGATACTTGAGCGGCTAGTACAGCGTGCGGACGTCCTAGTAGAGAACTTCCGCCCCGGCGTCCTAGAATCGCTCGGCTTCGGTTCCGAGCGGCTCCTCGAGCTAAATTCCAAGCTGATCGTTTGTTCGATCTCGGGCTTTGGCCAGAGTGGACCGATGCGAGACCAGCCGGCTTTCGATCTCGTGGCGCAAGCGATCGCGGGAGTCATGAGTTTGACCGGGGAGCCCGGACGTCCCCCGGTGCGAGCGGGAGTGCCGATCGGAGATATTCTTCCGGGCGTTTTTGCTGTGGCCGCGATTGCGTCGGCACTCAACGGACGCATAAGATCGGGGCGAGGCTGTTTCATCGACATGAGCATGTTCGATTGCCTGCTCGCGACGCAATCGTATTTTGCGAGCCGCTATTTTGCCGATGGCGATATTTTGCCGCCGGTTGGATCAGGCGACCCTAAGGAATGCCCCTATGGAGCATTCGAGGCCGCCGACGGCTACGTCGCGATTGGCGTTTATGGCGATCATTTTTGGCCGCTGTTTTGCGAGGCGGCCGAGCTGCCCGATCTTGCTGTCGATCCACAGTTGAAAACGGCGGCCGGTCGTGTCGAACGACGGGAGGAGGTCGAGTCTGCCGTTGGCAAGTGCCTGAAGCAGAGGTCGGTCGCGGAATGGTGCGAGGCCTTCTCCCGTGTAGGGATTCCGAACGCCCCTGTCCTCGACGTCGGCAAGGCATTGGATCATCCGCAAACGCTCGCGCGGCGTATGATTTTGGAATTGCAGCACCAGAAGTCCGGGAACGTAAAGGTCGTCGGTAGCCCGATCAATGTTAATGGCAGATCCATCACGGAATCCGCGAAGCCGGCACCGATGCTCGGAGAGCATACTGAGCAAGTACTGTCGGAACTAGGATACGACGAGGCAATATTTAATCGGCTGCGTACCGAGGGTGTGATCGGAGCATGACCACATCATCAGGAGAACTCCTCGGGGGCTAGGGCGAGGGTTCGTGCAGCACGGTCCTCCAAAGCGGGTCAAGAGCGTTCTACCTAAATGAGACTGAAAACAGTTTGAACGACAAATGAAGGACCGATGATGGTTGAAATCATGCACTTGGAGCGCGAGAGCATGGAGTTCTCGCAGTTTTTTCGCAATGCTGGCGGGCAATACACCCAATGCCGGCCGGTGGTTCCCGACATTGGTGCAACGCTCGGTGCCACAATCGCTACGTATGACGGCTGTTCCATCGAATGGACGACAAAATATGAACAAGCTGCCATCGTGTTGGAAGGAGTTCTTCGAATCCGCACAGGCGATGATTTTGCCCGTGTGATCGAAGCAAGGCCTGGCGACGTGCTTTGGTTCCGCAAAGGAACCAGGTTGAAGTATGAGGGAGAAAAGGCAAGGGCGTTTTTCGCCATCTACCCCGCGGACTACCGCATCAACATTGCGAATACCCTTGTTGATGCTGCAGCAAAGCACTTCCAAGACGTGGGTGTCCAAGGTGAACTGATCAGGGGCACGAGAGCGGACACTTGGACTAGCTATGAAGTAAAGGCCTTCCTCGATCGTGTCTTTACTGAGAGCGGCAATGCCAAAGTGCACGTAAAGAGTCTTCGCATACCGCGAAGATGGCTCAGTACGGTCGGTGCCGCGGAGGATTCAGTGCACGAAGAGACATTCGGTGGGGTACCTTTGGCGCTGGCAAGCGATGACGACATAGAGATCGTGTTTCAACGGTCTTGACCGGGCAGGCATGGGGACGCCTCTGCCGGATTTTCTACAACGCACTTGAATGCCGTCGGCAGGCGCGGATCGGTACGACTGCCGCGCCAGTGCAGCCGATAGCCGATCGCTCACCCACTCCGCCAGACGGGGTCTCTTTGTCGTTTACGCTTCGATCTCCCATTTTATCCCGTCGGCGTACCGACGCGCTGTCGGAGGATATTTTTCACCCAGGTATCGAACCTCATCGTTGCTCGGCAATCGCAACTGCATGCCGATCTTTGGCAACATCCAAACCTACGAAAACCTAGTTATTGTCTTCCACGGTTCGTCCTCCAGGCGATAGGCTCTTTGAGTAACCCTCATTTCAATACCGCGTAGGGTGAACCACCTCACCGGCGGCATCCAGAAGAACAGAGACGCTACGCATCTCGAAGCACTGGCGGGCATTTTCCGGGAGACGGTTATCAGGGAGCCGCTGCCAGATGCTCGCGAACTGCTTAGCGTCGCACAACGACCATTGCTAGGACCGCGGAGATGGCCCCGGCGATGAGCTGTTAATTTCGGCAGACATCCACTGGCTGTCTGCCGGCCAGCGCCGCATACCGTCAATCCAACGGGACTCCACATAATCGGCGCTCGACAGCGACATCGGGATCAGCGTCAGATGAAGCAGTGCCAGCAGCAGCAATACGAGCGCGACGAACATGCGCATGTGCCGCGCCATCCAGCTAGTAAGGGCTCCGCAGGCGCGGACGTCGTGCGATCTTCGCACCGTCGCCGCGTGACAGCGACACGTGTATTACAAGTCGTCCGCCAGAGCTGTTGTCAAAAGCGCCGGAGTTCTACTCACATCTAGCGACAGCTGTCGAACACGTATCCCTCTAGATGAGGTAGGGGGGCTGCCAATCCCGAAGGTTTGCGCTATTCTCCAAGTCAATCTTCATTTCGAAGCGCCGCTCGGCCTCGCACAGGATTCACGGCCAAGATCGTTGTCGTGGATGCAGTTTTGGTCGTGCGTAATCAACTAGAGACCATGCCGGTTTCAATGAGTCGAAGTTGTCGCTTCCGTTATGCAAGCTTACTTCCGTCCGGCACGTGCGTGGCAGGACGTTATCGTGCGCGGGCAATCGTGGCTTGCGACTTGAAGACGACTTTGCGACAAGCACAGTCAGTATGCGCCTACAATACGCCTATGTTCAGTTTTTGAGATGCTAGTCGGCTATTCTTGGCGATCGAGGTCAGCCGTCTATTGAGATAGTCAAGCGACTCCTCATCAAGGCCGCCGAACATGGTCGAGTAGAGGGCTTCTCTTTTTTCTGATAGCTTCGTGATTTCTGCTCGCGCCTTTTGAGTCAGCGAGATCTGCAGGAATCTTGCGTCATCAGGCGACGTTACGCGGGTCAGGAACTCCATGTTCTCGAGTTTTTTCGTCTGATTAGTAACGAAGGCGGCGTGTATTCTCAGCTTATTTGCGACCGCAATTCCCGAGACGCCGCGACCACGGTCGAGCTCGTCAATGGCCATTAGGATCAACCATTGCGGTTCAGTCATTCCTAGCATCTGGGCCCAGCTTTTGTGTATTGCCTCAAGTTGGGAGTGGAGCTCGACAATGTTCCAGATGAAATCCGTAACGGCTCTATCGAATTGTTCTTCGGCCATTTGGTCTTTCCGTCTCAGGTGCCCATGCACCGCATGCTCTCATCGTTAAATCGCACATATCCGTCTCGGATGCTCTCCCGACATAAGCGGCATGTTATAAGCTTACTTACACAATTAATATAGCCAACCGTTGGTGCTCCAATCCGTATCTCCCCAGCTAACGTCTTGGCTGAAATGGGGTACCTGCGCAGGCCCAGAGGCAGACAAAGTGCCTGTCAGCTCGCTTTTTCTGCTCATCCCAGGCCCGGATGTTGCTGAATTGTGACATATTCGCAGTGAAAAACGACTACTCAAATTAATTAATTGAAACAATTGATATTCGTAAGTAAAACTTAGTCACCAAGGGGGACGACTCGAAGTTGTTCCGTCAAGCAGCCGCCCGCGGGCAAGGGCTAGTCGCGGCGGGTCTTGGAAGTCACGTAAACGATATTTCCAGCCTGGAGGTCTTATCAATGAAGCTGACAAAGCGTCTTGTCCTCTGTTCTGCAGCCGCGCTTGTCGGAGGCGGGGCACAGGCGGCGGATCTTCCCGTGAAGGCGAAGGCGATGGAGTATGTGAAGGTCTGCTCCCTCTATGGCCTGGGATTCTACTACATTCCGGGCTCTGACACTTGCATCAAGCTTAGTGGCTATGTGCGTATGTGGACCAGTGTGCGCTCGAATGTGATCGCTGCCACCGCCGATAGTGGCGCGGGTGGCGCACAAAATCGTCTTACAAACGACTACACCATCCGAACTCAAGCGAATTTTGGCATCGATACGCGCACCGCGACCGAGTATGGCCTCCTCCGCACCTACTTCCTGGCTGGTTTCAGGTGGACTGATGCGAGCTACAGCGCGCAAGGAAACGGAACGACCGTTTACCAGTCGATCGGCGGCGTTCAGGCGCCGAACAACGCTAATCCAGGTTCTGTTGCTGGCGGTACAGTCGCCGCCTACTACGCCTTCATTCAGTTCGCTGGTTTCACAATCGGTAAGGCGCAATCGCAATTCTCGCCGCCCTGGGCCGACTATCCGGCCAACTGGTACGACGTGGTTGGCGGCAGTGGCTGGGAGCCCGTCAACCAGTTCACGTACACCGCCGACTTCGGCCAAGGCGTCTCAGTCTCCGTCTCCGCCCAGGATCAAGTTGCCAACTACACAACCAACATCTGGAACGTGAGCGCGGTAACGCCCGCGAGTCTCGCCTCCGGTACCTATGGCGGCAACGACATTGGCGGAACGCGTGCGCCAGATCTCGTCGCCATGCTTCGTGTCGACCAGGCTTGGGGACTGTTCCAGGCGTCAGCTGCTGCTCACGACAATCACGCGGCTTTCTATGGCGCAACTGAGCTGACTGGCCATCCGGACGACAAGTGGGGTTGGGCTGGTCTGCTGGCGTTGTCGATCAAGAATATCCCGACTGGTCCGGGTGACACGATCAATATGGCGGGCGTGTACACAAAAGGTGCAAGCCGTTACAACTTCAACAGCTATATTGGCAGCACCTTCGCGATGTACGGCGGTACGAATTTGCAGGGCGTTTACCAGAGTGTCGGTCTCGCCGGTCTTTCCGACTCCGTGTTTGCCACCGCCTCCAGCCAGGAGTTGACCACCACCTACGGCTTTAACGGCGGCTATACCCACAATTGGAATCCGCACTGGGCCACCGCGATCTACGGCGGATGGGCCGCTGTGCGTTATAACGGTACCGCCAAGGGCTACATCTGCAATGCGGTAGTCACAGGCCTTGCGTTGTCGAGGGGGTTCGCCGGCTGTAACCCCGACTTCAACTATGCGAGTGTCGGTACATACACATCCTGGACTCCGGTCAAGAGCCTGACCTTCTTGGCTGAGCTCAACTACACGATGCTAGACCAGAAGTATGCGAGCGGAAGCACCGTGACGCTGCCACAGCAGTCCGGCATTGCCAAGCCTGGTGCCGCCTATGAGCTGAAGAATCAGAACAGCCTTACGATGCTGCTCCACGCTCAGCGCAACTGGTAACGCGCTGGCAAACCGCTAAAAATGCGAAAGAAAGCGACCTCCAAAGAACGCCTCCGGCATGCCGCCGGAGGCTCGTTTTGTCTGCCGAGTATAAACGACAGCCTGGACGTGGAAGTCCTCTATCCAGCCTGATGGAAGGGTTCGCAAAGCGCAAGGCGTCACCGCGAGGTGGGGCCTGAAGAAAGCGTGGAGCAAAGCCACGTCCAATGGACAAGATAAGAGGCCTACCCGGCGGGTTCGCGCGCCAAGGAAAACTGCGCCCTCGGCGTCACGAGGAATTGCCCCCTCCTTGGATAGCCGAGGAGAGAGCGAATGAACGAGGAGCGAATCACGGAAGGCTCGTCGTGGATTGATCCACGGGCAGGTGATGAAGACGCGAGATGACGTGGCGGAGATATTGCGCCTCAGGGCGTGCGGGTGGGTCTGAAGCGGATCGCGCGGCAGCTGGAGTGCAGCCTCCACACGGTGAAAGGCTACGTGGCGGCGGGCGGGGTGAATCCATTCAAGTCGCCTGAGCGTCCGAAGCGGCTCGATGGCCTTGAAGGTTGGCTGCGCGAGAGGTTCATTCAGCACCGCGACGATGCGGATGTGAGGCGTCAGGACCTTTTGGCCGAGGAAGGTGTAGCAGTCAGCCGGCGAACGCTGCATCGGCCTCGCCAAGGCGCATGGCGAGCGGCGCCAGGACGAGAAACTGCTCGCGCTGGCGAAGCGGCGAAGCCAAAGCCAAAGCTGCTGATCGTCGACGAATTCGGCTACCTGCGGCTAGGGCCCTACGCGGCGCATCTGTTCTTCCAGCTGGTCAGCCGCCGCTACGAAACCGGCGCCATGCTGAACACGTCGAACCGCAGCGGTGCCGAATGGGGCACCGTATTCGCCGATTCTGTGGTCGCCACCGCGATCCTCGACCGGCTCCTGCACCACAGCCACGTGCGGGTCCGCGGCGACAGCTACCGGCTCCGCGCCAAGCGAAAGATCGGCCTCATCAAGCCGCCGGCCGCTGACGGCCCTCCGGTCGGCTCCGCCTCCCTCCGTCCCGTCAGCGGCGGAGCCAACCTTCAACCGACATCATGAACCCGAGGGTGGGGCAGTTCTTCATGACGCAAAGGGGGCAGTTCCGGATGGCGTTTGGCAGCGGGATGAGCGGGCGAAGGAACGCGGTCCATCAAAACCGGGGTGGTAAATCCGGCGGGCGTGCGGCGAAGGCGGTCGATCTTACTCAAAGGGACCGAAACCCCGCAAGGCGGCCTGACCGCAGCGCAGAAGTCAGCCGAGGGCACAGTGTGCGCTGGGCAGCGCGTGAATCACGAGGGTTGAAGTCCCTTCGGTGCTCGAATGCCGAGCACCGTATCCGAAGACGGGGTAATGCCTCGTTGGTCAGGCGCGATAGCGTTTGAGAACAGAGTGTCCGGAGCGATTCGGAATCCGAAGGGTTTAAGGAGAAGTATCGGGCTGTATCGAGGGTAACTCACAGATGAATAGGTCGCCCAAAGAGCAGCCGGCTTTCGCCGGACGGGAGCCGATGGATCGCGTGCCGCCCCGGCTATCAGTCGTCGTACTCTCCCGACTCTTGCGGCGACTATTTCTCGAAGGCCAGCAAAGGGCATTCGAGGCCGGTGAGTTGCGACTCTTTTGTCATTGGAACGGCTGCGCGATTTCGTCGCATTCCGGCGCTATCTGGATGCCGTCCGTCAGGTCAACTGGGTGGTATATGCCACGTCACCCTTCGCGGGCGCTGAGCAGGTTCTGGAATATGTCGGACGTTACACACATCTGGTGGCAATCGCCAACAACCGGATCGTCAATATCGAAGATGGCAAGATGCGCTTCCGGTGGAAGGACTATCGCAACGAGAACCGGCAAAACGCTCGACGCCGGGGAGTTCATCCGAGCGGAGGGCACGGTTAGGCAGAGTTGCGGCGAGCCGATCGGAGTTCTTTCCTTCTTATCAACGGCCTAGACCGAGGCCAGCGGGATCTGACTCAGCATAATTCGAAGTTTCCTTAGCTGTCTTGATAGCAGCGAGAGTACGCCAACGATGGTCAAGCCGAGGCAAGGTTGCAGCAATCATCAACGTAATATGGACGCGGGTGACCTCGCACGCTAGTGACGCAGCTCATGGCCCATCTCCGGGCCCTGGGCATTCCTGCTTGACGGTGAGCAACTACCAGGGTCTGCTCGCCACCTCGCCTGCTGGCTCGTCAGGGAAAGGCTTGCAGTCGGCAACGTCGATGTCGCGTCATTTTGCGCGGCATCGCTGTCGCTGTCCCGGCATTCGCCGAGTGAAAGGACGTATCCGAGAAATACGTGGGAGAGCGCGCAGGCCTTGGCTTGCGAGCGGACGACATTCTCGCACCTCGTCTTCACGACTTCGATTGGCAGCACGCGACACTCACCGTTCGCGGAAAGGGCCGAGACCTGGATTCCGCTTCCTCAGGATGCTGGTGATGCTGTACTCGACTATCTCAAGCGAAGCCGACATGCGCGGACCAACAGGAGTTCTTCCTCACCTCGAATGCTATATTCCGTGTGCTGTCCGGCTCGACCGTCTCAAGCGTTGTTCGACGTCCGGTAGACAGCAGTGGCATCGTCGCTCCAGCTTCGGCATTCGGCCGCGCCGGCGATAATGCGAGGGGGCGCCACGCTTGACATGGTCGGCGCGTACTGCGTCACCGTTCGCTGGACACGACCGCACATTATACCAAGGTCGACATCGTGATGCTGCAGCAGATCGCGCAGCCCTGGCCGGAAGATGCGTGATGCTAAGCGGAGATCTTGCGCGATACCTGAACCAGCAGCGCCCGCTGGGCTTCAAGTTCCGCGTCTAGGAGATCCTGCTGAGAGGCTACGGTGCCTTCGTCGAGGAACTTGGCGATCGGCATATCTAAGGACAAGCGTGTTCTTGAATGGGCCGCACGCGCGGCACCCGGAGCAGCGCCGCAACCGGCTCCTCACCGCGCGACGGTTTGCGCTGTGATGTGGGCTGAGAACCTGCGCGATCAAGCTCCGGCGACGGACGCGCTCAGCCACGCTGTCTCCAAGCGTTGCTCGCCGTACATCTATAGTGCGGACGAGCTTGCGCGACTTCTTCGCGCGGCAGGGGCACTCCGGCCGGAGGGCTCGATCAGAGCGATTATGTGCGCACAAAGCTCTTCTGCTCGCCGCTACGGGCATGAGGATCGCAGAGGGATTGGCGTTGCCAATCGACGATGTGATCACCGACCGACCCGTCGTACAAGAGACCAAATTCCAGAAGAGCCGGCTGCTGCCACTGCACGCAACGGCACGGCTGGCACTCCAAAGGTATCTGGTCGCCAGCCAGAGGTTGGCCGCCATGGATCGCGCTCTCTTCATATCGGTCGCCGGCCGACCGCTGTCATACAACACCGTGCGCGGTGTCTTTCCGTAACTCCTCGATCGCACCAATCTCAGGGGCGCACACTCGGGGCGAGACCCGCGCATCCACGATCTACGCCACACCCATTGCGGTCCGATCGCTGGAGCAGTGCAGCCACGACTCGTTCTGCAATCGTTCGGCGTATCGTCGTGCTCGGCACCTACCTCGGTTATGCGCACGTAACCGACACCTATTATTTGTAGTTTGCGGGCGACGCCGGCTCCGGTGAGCCAGATCGCCGAGGCGGGCGAGGCGTTACCCACCGAAGGTGCCGCTGACTGCGCTCGCGCTCCTATTCGAGCGACTTCTTGCGCGAGCATCTGCCCAAAGAGCGCAAGGCAAGCCAGCGTACCTGTGAGGCGTACGCGCAGAGCATCTAACTCCTGCTTGTCTTCGCAACTGGCCGGCTCAAGACCATGCCGGCCAAGATCGAGCTCGAGCAGCTCTATGCGCCGCTGATACTGGCATTCCAGGAGCATTTGGAGAAGAAGCGCGGCAACTCAGCGCGAACACGCAATGCCCGACTCGCTGTGATCAACTCGTTCTTCCGCTTCCTGGAGTACAGACTGCCATCTTGCCTCGACCAGTCGCGGCGGATCCATGCTATCCCGATAAAAAAGACAGATCGGGCCCTTATCGGGTACCTCACGCGCGAAGAGCTGCAGCAGCTTGCTCGCAGCCAGCGTCGTCACATAGCCTCTTTTCGGTTCTCCCTGGCTCCGGCTCAGTCAAAGCCGCGACAAATCCCGGTTTCCCGTCGCTGGCGCCAAGCGCGCCTTGTCGCGCCAGCCGGCGCCACCCGAACAGATGGCTTGGGAAAAGTCCGTGCAACGACAGAAACAGGATCGCGCAAGAATACATCTCCTCCACAATCCGGCGCATCGCTTCGACGCTGAACCGCCGACGCCGTCCCGTGTCGATGATCTCCAGAACCTTCACGTCATTGACAGTCGATATGGTGTCCATATCGCCTGCAATCATGACAATCGCACACTTCTACAAGGCGGCCTCGCTCGGCTTTCAATTACCAACATTTCCAGCCGATGCGATTTCGGCGCCGAGTTCGATATCTGTGAGTCTCGAGGCCGCGCCAGATGACAACATTTCTGGTGGCGGATCGCCGGCCCTGGCCAAGTAGCCACCTAGTCGTGCAAGCTTGGTAAGGTAAGATGCAAGGGTTCCAGGGCGACATCGTCGATGGCTGGCGCCGCTGATGAGTTGATCGAGCAATGCGATCTCGGTGTCCGTCAATGCGAGCTTCGGTGACCCGTCTGGGGCGATGCGATTGAGCATGGTGAGTCAGAGGACGCGCCAGCTGAGAATGCAGAAGACCGCCATTAGATTGGCGAGTCGCTCCGCGGTCCGGAGTTTTGAGTCTTCCGCCTTGCAGCCCGATTTCAGGATTTTGTGGAACACCTCGATTTTCCACCGCATGGCGTACCAGTTGATCTTCTCGATTGCCTCGGAGCGCCCGCAGACGGCCAGGTCCGTGATGAGCTTCCACTCAATCGGTTTACGGCCCTTTGGCGTGCCGCGCTGTGGATGGACTATAGTCAGGTCGAGGGCTGGATAACGTTTCTGCTTCCCGATGGGAGGCAAGACTGCGATCCGCTTGAATTTGATTTCCAGCGCGGCCTCCTTCGTCTCGCCCTTGTCATTGCGCACGTCGATATAATGCAAGCCTTTGACGCTGGTCTCTTCCATCTCGATTGCAATCGTATGACCGCCATCGCCCGCCAGCCGATCGACGCAGCCGCGATACAAGGAAGTGAGCGCCAAGCTCTTGCGTCACGCAATACAATTCGTAGATGTCGCTTTCGCGGTCACCGATATGAATGCAACACTCCGGCTGTCCGAGGAGCCGCTCGATCGATTGCCTGAGATTGTCGAGCCAGCGAACGCTCTCCTTCTTCTCGATCGGAACGCGGGTCGGGTTGATCTTCTTGAGCTGCGCTGTGCCTTTGAACTTTTTCTGTGTCCAGAACTTCACCGCCGCCAATCCCAGCGGTAGGCCCTCGACAGTCACGGCAAGACTGGAATGCAGCAGCATTCCGCAGACCGTGTGATGGCGCCAACGGCCATCCTTGTCCCGGCCGGTGTTGTGACGCTCTTGGTGGCCGATAGCGCTCGTGTTCGCGCGTTGGTAGGAGAATTCCGTCGTGTCGTGAACGAGGAGAATTCGGCCTGTACAATCATCGTAACGCGCGCGTGTGGCGGCGAAGTGGCCGCTGAGGATGTCGGCTTCCTCCACGCGCTCGTTGGCGAATAAGCGGTAGGCCGCCTTCGTGTTCGCCCAGTCCCGGCACGCGAACGGTATGCTCCCGCCCATGCCGTCACCAATTTGCTTCAACTAGCTCGCCAAATCGCTGACCAAGACAGGCATCCTTGAAAGCTGTCTTGTCGATCTCGCGCTCTGTCCAGTGTTCGACGACGCTTTCATCACCATCATCCCGGCGACCATCCGGGCCGGCCGACCAACGAGACGTCGTTCCGCTTGAACACATCAAGGCACCTCGTCGTCGCGATTCAGGTGCTCGACAATGAATCACAAGCGATTCATCCGATTCAAGATTTTTCGATTAGGGCTACTGCAATCGAATCAAGCATTTGTGGGTAATTGCAAGCTCGCTCGGACGCTTACTGACAGTGATGAGGTCCGCGCCCCAATCCTGGATGACAATGCTTCTCGAAGTGAGCAATGATTAGCTCCGCAACCTGGTCCGAATGATCTATCCCAGAAGTAAATTTCGCATCGTATAGCCCCGCAGGATTTGCAATATTAAGTTCTAGTATATAGGGATACGCCATATCTATTCCGACGAAATTGATCCCATGTGTCATCAGCTTTCGACCGATCAACTCCGCAAGCTCGATTTCACCGGAATGTAAATCGACTGAAATCGGCTTTCCTCCTTGCGTTATATTCGACCTGTGATCGTCTGGAGGGTTGCGTCGACCATGCCAAGCAACCGCCTTTCCACAAGCCACGATAACGCGCTTTTCTCCTTGAGCTACTTCCGGGATAAATTGCTGAAGAACAGCGTACTCTGCTTTGAAGCCGGCTGGCCCATAGCCGAATTGTCCGGCAGTGTCGAATTCGTCTTGTGCGACAGTGTTTCCGGTAAGGCATTGGAGGATCGTCCGAACGTTCGGACCGTTCGGAGGAAGTAAGAAGACGTTTTGCCCGCAAAAGGCATTTGGCGGCTTTGCCACCCACCACTGATCAGGGCTCTGCTGATAGCGTTTCCAGAGTAGCGAAAAATCATTTGATATATATGAAAATGCCCTGTTCTCTTTTGGCAGGACATAGCCCAGTGCATGTTTTGTATCTAGAAACATCATACCTTCAATGCTGTTAACAAAGGCGGTATGTTGGGAAGCTAGCCACAGCATTTGCCAGACGTCTCGGGCCATGCTGTCCTGGGGCATATCCAGGACCCAAATAAGCTGGCATTCGTCAAGGAAATATGCTCCACGATTCCCCAAGGCCGCAGAGCCGGGATGGTACGGCTCGCCGTTTCCTTGTACGAGCACTCCTCGCGTGAAATAGCGATAGTCATCTGCCGCAATAGCATTGATCTCGCCGAAAATTACTTCGCAGCCGAAACGACGGAAGCCGTTACAGATAGCTGCATCATTTTGACCTAAGCAATCGAGGTGCTTTGTGAGTATGAGCAATCTCATTGCGTGCTCCTCGCCAGGTAAAGTAAACACAGAGTGAAGCTGCATGATCCAGAGCTTCTATGACATCGAGAGGGCTATCTGCCGTCGCTACGAAATAGGCGGACATCCCCTCGAAGTGGACCTGCGCTCCATTCTGCGTCGTTGAATCAACGTAGCAATCGCTGTGCCAGCGTTGTCTTCACTCCGTAGGTTGACTGATTACGCGTAGAAAGGGCCTGATCGGGCAAGATCATGTATTCTGAACCTGAAAACAGTCCTCACGCTGCAACGGCCGTTGTTTCGAACCTGCCAGCCGCTCTGCCGATGTCAGAAACTGGACAGGATCAGGTTTGCTTGCATCCAAAAAGCCGTACCTTGCGGCGATTGTCGCAACAGATTAGAGGGCGAAACTTTAGGGTCATTGACAAAACCGGTCAGGCTGGATGCGAGACCTCAACTAGGACGAATCCACATTCAACGGAGCCAAAATGCAGATTGCGGCGAGCTGGACGAAGGCGAGGAAGCCGTGGCAAAGCGGCGGAAGTGTTTGAGCTTGAACAGCGCTCGATACGGTTGCGTAACTTGTAGGTCGTCTCGCCGTGTGGGGGATGAAGCGACCATCGGATCACGGCTGATTGGCCGAGGCCTACAAAGGTTCGCAGTTGAATCGTGGATCGTCTTCTTCAAAGTGCAAACCCGGAGCAGGCCGGCGGTCGCCACGTTCGTCGAACTGAAGCAGTCGCGTTCCATGGCAATGTAGACGAGGAAAGGCAATGCGATTGACCACGAGCATCTCGGCGGTGAAGGCCCAGATCGGCCAGTCGGAGAGGGCCGTCGGTCAGCAGTCGATCCGGCTCCATAGCTGCATCGGCAATGGACTACAAAATCAGTTACTATCTCGAGCACGTGCCCGTGATCGATATGTCGTTCGGGGATGCTGATCATTGCTGGCGGCTCGCTTCGCTGGGAGCGTCTCATTAGTCAGGAAGCAATAGAAAGACAATGGAAGGATCGTAGCATGAGTAAAGTGGTCAAGCTCGAGCGTCGTGACGTCATCGCCATTGTGACGGTCAACAATCCTCCTGTGAATGCTCTAAGCGCCGCTGTCGAAGGCGGCATCCTAGAGTGCATCAATGCCGCAATAGACGACTCCAAGGTGATGGCTGTCACGCTAACCTGCGCGGGCCGCACCTTCATTGCCGGCGCGGACATCACCGAATTCGACAAGCTGCCGAAGGCGTCGGCCTGGAATGACCTTCTGGCGGCGATTGAGAACTCGCCGAAGCCTATCGTCGCAGGAATCCACGGCACCGCGCTCGGCGGCGGGCTCGAGCTGGCGCTAGTCTGCCATTTCCGAGTCGCGATCAACGACGCCAAGCTCGGCCTCCCCGAGGTCAAGTTGGGCCTCTTGCCGGGTGGTGGCGGCACGCAGCGCCTGCCGCGCGCGGTTGGGCCTGAGCTCGCGGCGAGGATGATCGTTAGTGGTGATCCTATTTCAGCGACCGAAGCCTTGAAATTCGGCCTGATTGACGAACTCGTCGAAGCCAGCGAGACAGGCAGTGAAGCCTTCGCGCGAAAAGTGCTGGCCGAGAAACGGCCGTTGCGAAAGCTGCGTGACGATAGTTCAAAGCTCGCTGCTGCGAAGGCGGACCGCTCGATCATTACCAATGCGGTCGCTTCCATGACCAGGCGAGCGCGCGGGCTGGAAGCGCCGTTCGCCGCGGCTGAGGCGGTGAGGGCCGCCGTCGATCTGCCGTTTGAGGAAGGATTGAAGAAGGAGCGCGAGTTGTTTCGGAAGCTGGTCGGTGGCGACCAATCAAAGGCGCAGCGTTACGCCTTCTTCGCCGAGCGCGAAGCCAAAAAGGTTGTGGGCATACCAGAGGGGACGAAGCCGCGGCTTGTCGAACGTGTCGCCATCATAGGCGCCGGCACTATGGGCGGAGGCATTGGGATGTCCTTCGCCAATGCCGGCATTCCAGTGACTCTAATCGAGATGGGTGAAGAGCAGCTCAAACGCGGCATGAGGGTAATGCAGAAGAACTGGGAGGCCTCGGCAGCGCGTGGCGGCATCCCGGCGGATGCACCTGCCAAATGCATGGCGATGATCAATGGCATGGTCGGCATTGAGAACGTCAGGGATGCCGACTTGGTGATCGAAGCGGTGTTCGAGATGATGGCCGTGAAGAAGGAGATATTCGTCCAGTTGGACCAGTTCGCCAAGCCCGGCGCAGTACTTGCCTCAAACACGTCATATCTTAATATCGACGAGATGGCGAACGAAACAAAGCGCCCACAGGATGTGTTGGGGATGCACTTTTTCTCGCCGGCCAACGTGATGAAGTTGTGCGAGATCGTGCGCGCGGCGAAGACGGCACCAGACGCGCTGGTGACCGCGGTGACGCTCGCGCGCAAGATCGCCAAGGTGCCCGTGGTCGTCGGCGTTTGCGACGGATTTGTCGGCAATCGGATGCTGGACCAGCGCGACAAGCAGGCGCAAAAGCTACTCTTCGAAGGCGTCCTGCCGCAGCAGATCGATGCGGTGGTGACACAATTCGGCCTACCGATGGGACCATTCGCGATGAGCGATCTTGTCGGTCTCGACGGCGCGTGGCGTTCGCGCAAGCGAATGGGTATCAAGTCGGAAATCGAGGATGCGCTGTGCGAAGCAGGCCGCTTCGGCCAAAAGGCCGGCAAGGGCTACTACAGATATGAAGGCGGCTCACGCGCGCCGCTTCCGGATCCCGAGGTCGAAAAGCTGATCGCGGAGACGCTGAGGCGGCTCGGGCGCAAGCCCCACGCCGTCGGCGACGACGAAATGCTCGAACGCATGATGTATCCGGTTATCAATGCGGGCGCGCTAATTCTCGAAGAGGGCATTGGGACGCGGCCGGGCGATATCGACGTCGTTTGGCTGTATGGCTTCGGTTGGCCGATCTATCGCGGCGGTCCGATGTATTGGGCCGATCAAGTCGGCTTGAACCGTATCGCGGACCGGCTCGCCTTCTACGCTAAGAAAACCAACGATCCCTCGCTCGAGCCGGTGTCGCTGCTCAAGCGCTTGGCCGCGGAAGGCAAGGGCTTCGCCACGCTCGCATCCGCCGTGAAAGCGGCATGAGGATTAAGGATCACCACATACCTTAGCGGAAGGCAAATCAATGCCGAGCGGTAGACAAACCTACATAGTTGGTGCGTGGGAGCATCCAACCCGAAGCGCGCCAGACAAGTCGGTCGTGCAGCTTCATGCGGAGTGCGTCGCCGGCGCGCTCACGGACGCTGGACTGACCAAAGACGACGTCGATGCCTACTTTTGCGCGGGCGATGCGCCGGGGCTCGGCCCGCTCACCATGGTAGACTTTCTGAACTTGAACGTGCGACACTGCGAGTCGACCGATATGGGCGGTTCGGCACCGTTGCAGCATGTTGCTCATGCTGCCCAAGCCATTGCGGCCGGCAAATGCAATGTCGCTGTGGTTACCTTGGCGGGACGGTCCCGCCACGGATGGAGGAATCCCGAGCTGAACCCGACTCAGCCGGACCAGATGTGGGAGAGCGCCGTTCAGCACAGGCTCCCGGATATTTACGCGCTCTGCGCACGCCGTCACATGTATGAGTATGGGACCACTAGCGAGCAGTTGGCGTGGATCAAAGTTGCCGCTTCTCATCATGCGCAGCATAATCCACGCGCCATGCTTCGCAAGGTTGTTACCGTCGAAGATGTGCTGTCATCTCCCATGGTCTCCGATCCCCTGCACCGCATGGACTGCTGCGTTGTCTCGGACGGGGGCGGCGCAGTCGTGGTGGCCCGCCCGGAGATCGCCAGGAGCCTCAAACGCCCGCGGGTGAAGGTGATCGGGGCGGGCGAAGCTGTTCAAGGTCAGTCGGCCGGCCAGGTCGAGCTGACTGCTTCGGCGGCCAGGCAGTCAGGCGCTATCGCTTTCGCCGAGGCTGGAGTCAAGCCCAGCGATATCCGCTACGCGTCGACTTACGACAGCTTCACGATTACTGTCCTCATTGCGTTGGAGGATCTCGGGTTCTGCGAAAAGGGACAGGGCGGTCATTTTGTTGCAGATGGCGGCCTCATTTCCGGCGTCGGCCGCTTGCCTTTCAATACCGATGGCGGCGGCCTGTGCAACAATCACCCGGCCGGCCGGGGCGGAATTACCAAGGTGATCGAAGCCGTCCGCCAGCTGCGTGGCGAGGCGCATCCAGCTGTCCAAGTCAAGGATTGCGCGCTTGCGCTTGCCCACGGCACCGGAGGCTGGATGGGCACTCGCCACGGCAGCGCGACTCTCATTCTCGAACGGGAGTAATCCAAAAAATGCTTCGCACAGAGCATGTTGAGAACAGTCCCGAAACCAATCCGTTTTGGGATGCAGCCGCTACCGGCCGCTTCGTGCTACCAAGGTGTCGGCACTGTCATAAGACTCACTGGTATCCGCGAGGTATTTGTCCGCACTGCCTATCGACGGCGCTCGATTGGCAGGAGTTTTCCGGCGAGGGCGAGATTTATTCGTTTTCCGTGAACCGGATGGGGAAAGAGGCTTACGTCCTCGCGTATGTGGTGCTAAGCGAGGGACCAATCCTGCTGGGCAATGTGATCGATGTTGATCCGGCCACACTGTCAATCGGCAGGAACGTCAAGATGATCTTCAAGCCAACCGCGGGGCAAGCCCCTGTTCCGATTTTCGTCGTGCGTTGACGAGCCAAATTCTTTTGACTAGGGGGCAACCCGCCAGGCGGTCCAGTGGTTGCAGCGGTGGTGGAATGGCTGGTGCGAACGCAGGGCGATCCGGTACACATCTTGCCTATCGAGACAGATGTGTTGCGAATCCTGACGCTGATGCAGCGATTGCCTCCGTCCCCCGGGTCGCCCTGACGCCAGCGTGAGGTGAGGCGCGCCGGACCAATAACGGCTTGGACGTTGACGTGTCTTCGGTTCCTTCTCGCCCGTCGGGTTGATGAGTTCGGGTTCTGTTTGGCCCGTCTTCGCCGCTACGGACACAGCCAACGTCCAGTTAACAAAGCCGCCTCGACAGTGCTGCGCCTACGGGCCTCATTTACGTATTGATTTGAATTCCTGGCTGGGGACTGAGGGACCGCGCCATCGGTAGTCATGGATTCTTGGACCTCTTCTTTGTTCACCATAATCGGCGTACCCAAAAAGCATGCGCGGCGTGCTTGAACGGATGAAAAATCCGAGCTTCATGCCCCGGAGCACTTACATTGAACGCAAACCTCATCAACCGGAGAATAACCGGCCACGACGACAAGGCCGTGCGACAGTGTCCCCCTTGAGAGCTGTAATCATGTTTTGGAGCACAGGGAGGCGCGTCGCTCGCGCACCGAGCCTTCCTGAGCAACGGATGCCACCAGCGTGCCGTCGGGCTTGAAGATCAGGCCGCGCGTGAGGCCGCGCCCGCCTTGCGCGCTCGGCGAATCCTTGGCGTAGAGCAGCCAATCGTCGGCACGGAACGGCCGGTGAAACCACATTGCGTGGTCGAGGCTTGCCGATATCATGCGCCCATCGAACAGTGTGCGACCATAACGCGCCATCACCGCATCGAGCAGCGACAAGTCTGAGGCATACGCCAGGGCATACATATGCAGCGCCGGATCATTGGGCAGCTTCGCGGCGGTCTTGATCCAGATATGAATGCGGCCGTCGTTGACCTTCTGACCGACATAGCGGCCGATCTCGACCGGACGTAATTCAATCGGACGATCGGGATCATAATAGCGGCGGATGCGTTCCGGCAGCTCGGGAAACATCGGCTGCTTAGATAATTCCTCGGCGGTGAGCTTTTCCGGCGGCGGCACGTTGGGCATTTTGTCCTGGTGGTCGAAGGACCCCTGCTCCTCGGCATGAAACGAAACCATCATGGAGAAGATCGCGTTCCCATGCTGGGTCGCGGTGACGCTCCGCGTCGAATAGCTTTTGCCGTCGCGCAGCTGTCCCACCTGATAGATGATCGGCAGCTGCGGGTCGCCAGCATGGATGAAATAGCCATGCAGCGAATGTGGCAGTCGGCCTTCCACCGTGCGGGATGCTGCTACCATCGCCTGCCCGATCACTTGGCCGCCGAACACTCGTTGCAAGCTTGGGTTCGGACTGTAGGCTCGAAAGAGGTTCACCCCGGTCGGTTCGAGGTTGAGGATGGCGAGCAAATCGATCAGGCTTTTGGACATTGATGTGCTTTCGATCTGGTGGCAATCCGTGTATGGCACAGCCATGAACCTGAAAATCTCGAGATGGTGGGGGCGGCTCTCCCCAACCGTCACAGAATTCCAGTTTGGCCCGTTGGCTTTTGTGACAGCATCCACGTAGCCATCCCACTGCAGGATTTGGGCCAGCGCTAGTGGTGCGGATTGATATCGGCTTGGCCTCGCGCAATGTCCCATTCACAACACGTTGGTCGATCTGAAACGAACCGCGCTTTTGCCTTCCGACAGAAGCACGAGCCGCGCGTTTGCGCTGACGCATTCGGAATGGGCCCGCCTCTTACCTCCGTGGCTAGATAGTGCAAACCAATGCTTTCTCAAAAATTGTGAGCTGCGGCAGTCGAGTTCGACGCGGTTCGAATGTTTCAATGAATTGATTCCCGGAAGAACTACGTCATCATTCTCGGTACCAATGAGATTGCGTCGAGATGCAGCTCGTGCGCGCTGCAGGCTTCGCGGTGCTGTCATATGCCCAATCCTACCTGTCATCAGGCGCAAGATTGCCTTTCGAGGCGCTCTGTTTGCCGAGATCACCTAGGATTGAAGATGCCGTCGCCAAACGTGACGATGATACTGTGCAGGAGTCAAGCGCGCCTCTTTACGAGGCCCTACAGGCCACAAACAAGCGGCAAGGCCGAGCGCTTCAGCGCCTATGATCGCTCAGACTTGGCGCGCCAAAGACCTGCCAAGCTGGCTCCATCGCTCAACTGGCATCGCCCGCACGGCAGCCTCGAAGCTAAACCGCCCATCAGCCGCCTCGGCCTCTCAGGGGACGACCCATTGACACTCCGCAGCTAGCCGGCGAGATCCGCCACAAGCCGAAGTCCCTATCGCTACCAAGGCACCGCTCTCCAAATAGCTAACACAATCGTGCCACTAGAGTAGGTAGTGTGTCGATTCCTTGTTTGATGTATGAACAAGTTACTAACTCGCCGTATAGCCTATGATCAGCTCATCAAGATATGACAACGTATGGCAATGGCATCCGTAGTTAATCCGTTGCGCGTCTCACACTTCCTTCCACACATGACGAATGCCGCTACCAAAAAAAAGATCGCCAGGCTCTCGATGTCTCCATCGCAGGGGTCTGACCGAGGCACAAGATGTAGGCCGCATCATCTATCGTTCGCGTCTGCCGTGGAGCGTAGCCCGCACGTGCCAGTAAGACCGGAGATCGCAAGATCGCCGCTGAACAGAATACGCCAGATCGGCAAAATCTTGATCACAGCCGCCACTTCAAGCGTGTAGAATGGAAGCCAAGGCCAATCGACGCCGATCTCGCGAAGCTTGCGGGCGACGTCGCCAACATCATCATCCACCCGCTCGGTGCCACGAAGATGGGCCGTTGGCGGTGGTCCAGGGGCTGATTGCGCGTTGTGGACGAGGCGTCATGCAGAGCTCACCAGCGCGAATAGCAATGCTCCCACCTATCGCCGAGAACGCAGCGGGCTTCATTCTACGTGAGTCCCATCGAGATGCGTGACGCCAGCAACACCGCCGCCGGGCGGACAACGAAGTGATAGCTATGCAACGTTCGACACTTCCCCTCTTTGGCGTCAAGGTCGTCGATTTCGGCCAGTACATTGCCGGCCCCGCGGTTGCGATGATCCTCGCCGATCTTGGCGCCACGGTCGTACATATTGACCCACCATCCGGGCCCCTCTGGGACAGCTCGGCCAATGCGGCTCTAAATCGAAACAAACTGATAGTCCAGATCGACTTGAAGACTGAGGAGGGCCTTTTGCGAGCGCAAACCCTCATCGAGGAAGCAGACATTGTAGTAGAGAACTTCCGCCCGGATGTGCTCAGGCGCCTCGGCATCGATTTCACAGCCCTGCGCCAAGCGCGGCCTGACCTGATCACCGTGTCTATTCCCGGCTTTGCTTCCAACGACCAACTGCGTCGCGAATGGCGCGCCTTCGAGACCGTGATCGCGGCATCCTCGGGAGTGTTCACCAGCGGCATCCTCGGGGGGCTGAACCGGGTGCTGATGGGCATCAGTCCATCCTTCTCGCCGCTGCCCCTGGCATCCGCCTATGGCACGATGCTCGCGGTATCGGCCACGGTGTTGGCGCTTCAGGCAAAAGAGCGCGGAGGAACCGGTGACCATATCGAGGTGCCTCTCGCATGCGCGCTAATGGAAGGCCTCGCCTACAACTCGATCACCATTGATGACCTTCCGCTCCGCTATAAATCACAATTTGAGTTCGAGTTCGAGAGGCGGCGCGCGGAGGGCTTGCCAATGGATCTTTCTTATGGGGCGTTGCAGGAACTGCTCGATCCATTTTGTCGCCACTACAAATGCAAGGACGGACGTATGTTTTATGCCGTCTGTCACAGCCACAAGCGCCATGCCAAGCGCTGCTTGCAGGTTCTAGGCCTGTACGACGAACTCGTGGCCGAGGGCCTTCCAGAGGAGACCGATAGCTATCTTCCGATCTGCGAATGGCGATCCGACGCCTCAATAAATGTTTTTCCCTTGCCAAAATCCTGGGCCGACAAGATCGCGGGGCGGATGAAGGCCGCCTTCCTGACCCGAACCGCAAAGGAATGGGAACGCATCTTCGGGGAAGGCCAGATCCCCGGCGCGCCGCACCGCTGGCTACGGGAATGGATCAGTGACGATCACGCACAGCGCGCGGGCCTGATGATCGAGGTCGACGATCCCGTGTACGGGCGAATGATCCAGCCCGGGCCTGTGGCCTGGCTGGAAGAATCCGGGGAAGCGATGCTGAGTCCGGTGCCTCGGAAGTGGGTGACCTTCGATGAGGCGCTCGCCACTCTCTCGCCGTCATCTGCTGAGCGATCAGCGGCTCCGCCGGACCGCGCGCGGACCGGATGGCTCGACGGCGTAAGGGTTCTAGACCTGTGCAATGTCATAGCTGGCCCGCATTCGGCGTCCTATCTCGCCCGTTTCGGTGCGGAAGTGATCAAGATCGACCCGGCGATCCCGCTTTACGACTGCTCGACCACGATCATCTACGGCATGACCCACATGCGCGGCAAGCGCTCGGTTCTGGTGGATATCAGCTCATCCGGTGGCCGTGAGGTCTTCGAGAAGCTGGTGAAGTCGGTTGATGTTGTGGTGTGGAATGCGACTGACCGACAGGTTAAGCGCATGGGGCTCGATCTGGAGGGCCTGAAGGCCCTCAATCCAAACGCGATCTTCTGCCAGCTCGATTGCTTCGGCGGAATTCGTCGAGGTCCGCGCAGCGACTATTTCGGCTATGACAATCTCGTCCAGGCGGCGACAGGCATCACGCTGAGGTTCTCTAGTTCCGCAGAGACGCCCGAGGACCACGCGCCCACGGCAGGTACGATCGATGTCATGTGCGGGTTCGGCGCGGCTCTCGGCATTGCCGCTGCACTGTACCAGAAGGCCAGGACCGGGCACGCAGGGCGGGCGCGGACATCGCTGTCGGCGCTGTCCGGCTTCTTGCAGACGCCGTTCTGCTATGACTACGAAGGACGGGGGCCATTCGACGAGCCCGCCGGTCCCGATGCCAAGGGCTATGATGCCCTGACCCACCTTTATGAGACAAGTTCCGGCAGCAGCCTCATGCTCAGCGCCGTCGCGGGTGACCTGCCTCGCCTTGCCCGAGTGGAAGGCCTTGAAGGACTTGCTGATGTTTCGAAGGAGGACCGGAGCTCCTTCCTTGCCATGGCCATCCGAAAGGCGTCCGCCGAGGATTGGTTGTCGAGATTGAATGCAGCCGATATCGCTGCCGCAATCTGCGAGAATATAGATGCCATACGCTCGGCAAATTCCAGGCCTGCGGATGGTGCTTCGGGAACCGAACAGGACAGCTATTCCTTCTCAACAGATCATGACCATCCCAGCGGGCACGCCGTAACGCAGGTTGATCCTTACGCAATCCGCTCGGCGGTCGGAAAGGTCTATTCGCTGTCCCCCGCGGAAAAATACGGCGCCTCGACGCGACGAGTTCTGCGGTCGTTGCAGTACACCGAAGCTGAAATAGATACGTTGCTCGCGGCAGAAGCGATAAGCGAAAGCTGGAGTCGCGAGTACTTGCCCAGCTGACGAAGGCAGCAGCTGACTTAACCGGTTTGTGTTCGGAACAGTGCAACGATTCAATGCGCTGCCAGTCGTGTATGCAGGACATCGCAGATTGGTTCCAGACGTGGCGCGTTCTTTCTTGCCGCCGCTGACTCTCCTCATTCTACGCCGCTTCCTCCGAGCCGCAGAGCAAGTATGGCCCAGAAGTAAATCTGCATTCGACAATCTGCACATCCAATAGCGGTTTCCGAAAATTTCGAAACAGGTGTTCAACCAACTCTCGGACTACTGCTTAGTCGGGACGGGTGGTCCCTCGGGTACCTGCTCGACACCATGCGGGGTTGTTTTTGACGTTCTCGGCTGTCGTCAAGAGCGCAACGCTTTTTGCTTCGTCCACAACGATGCGAAGGCGGTTGTCGAAGCGGGCGAGTGCCTGATCCTCAAATGGGCGGGCATGCGCTAAAGCCCCGCGGCATGGCGACCTAAGGGCACAAGCCTACCACAACTGTCAGTTGCCCGCTTGGCCGACGGCGATCAAGTTTGCAGACTGCTTTAGCCGGACTCCCCAGCGCGGTGGGGCTGCGTCGCACCAACGAAACCGATCGTCCAAGCCGCACGGCACCATGCGCTAGGTGGTGTGGACACTTATCGCATCCATAAGACGATGGCTGCGAGAGTGACGACGGCCAGGTAATTTCGGGCGGTCTTTTCGAAGCGGGTTGCAACGCGGCGGAACTGCTTGAGCTTTGAGAAGCAGCATTCGACGAGATGACGCTGGGCATAGAAATGCTTGTCGAGTGGATATTTGAGCGCGCGTGACGGGTTGTTGGGGATCACTGCGAGCGCGCCTTTGGCGGCGATAGCTTGGCGCAAGTGATCGGCGTCATAGGCCGTATCGGCCATGACGACCTCGGCGGATAAGCCTTCGATCAATGCGGCGGCTTGCGGTGCATCGCCCTTCTGACCTGCGGTGAGCTTGAACCGCACCGGACATCCCAAGCCTCGAACGGCCATGTGTATCTTGGTGCTCAGGCCGCCGCGCGAGCGGCCGATCGCTTGATCTTCCGCTTGATCTTCAGACCCCCCTTTTTGGCGCCGGCGGCGTGCTGATGCGCCCGAACAATGGTGGAATCGACGATCAGATATTCGAAGTCCGGATCATCGGACATCGCCTCGAAGATCCGCCACCAAACACCCTTGATGCTCCATCGACTGAAGCGCCGGAACACGCTGTTCCAGTCCCCAAACACCTCCGGAAGATCGCGCCAGGGAGACCCCGTACGCACGATCCACAGCACACCTTCCACGAACATCCGGTTGTCGCGCCCGGTGGAGCCCTTCTGATCGGGGCGCCCTATGATCAGCGGCGCTATCCGCTCCCACGCCGCGTCGCTCAATACCAAACGGTCCATCACACCCAAGGCGGCCTCCCCAAAAGCAGCCTTGAATCTGATTTGCTCCTAAAAGGGAACCCTTAGAGTCCACACCACCTAGCAGTTTGCTGAAGAACTGTCTCGTCACGGATGGGGTTTGATGATTCACTTTATCATCTCGAATCGGCGCAGACGATCATGCGCGGGAGGTTTACGGATCAGGGCGGCTGTTTTCGTACATCGCGCCGGATAAGCGTGTGCAGCGAACCATCCGCTGCGGAAGGTCCGGGAACTTGTCCGTTATGTTTTTGAGTGATTTGAACCGCAGCCTTGGGAGGCTTTACGCCAGCGAGGGACGTCCTTCGATCCCTCCGGAGCAATTGCTGAGCGCGTTGCTGCTGCAGGTGTTCTACGGCATCCGCTCGGAACGCCAGTTGATGGAGCAACTGGACTACAATCTTTTGTATCGCTGGTTCGTGGGACTGTCGCCGGACGATCCGGTCTGGGACCCGACCACCTTCACCAAGAACCGGGAGCGGCTGCAGAACGGCGATGTGTTCACGAGGTTCATGAACAGGCTTCTGAACCATCCGCAGGTCAATCCACTATTGTCGTACGAGCATTTTTCGGTGGACGGAACGCTGATCGAGGCCTGGGCATCACAGAAGAGTTTTCGTCCCAAGGACGGCAGCGGTGGCGACGATGATGGCGCCAACTTCCACGGCCAGAAGCGCAAGAACGACACCCATGCGAGTACCAGCGACCCGGACAGCAGACTTTATCGCAAGGCGGCCGGACGGGAAGCCAAGCTTTGCTATATGGGCCACGCCACCATGGAGAACCGGCATGGGCTGGCGGTCGCCGGCAGGGTCACACATGCCAACGGCACCGCCGAACGCCGGGCTTCGGAGACCATGCTGAAGGCGAGACGCAAAGCCGCAGGCCGCCGCATCACGGCTGGTGAGGACAAGGCATACGATACGGCCGACCATGTCGCCAATCTTCGTGCCATCGGCGTGACGCCGCATGTGACTCAGAACCAAGCCGTCACCAAAACCGGCAAGAACCGCAGCAGCGCCATCGACGAACGAACCACGCGGCATCCGGGGTACGGCATGTCGCAATCACGCCGGGCAATGGTCGAGTGCATCTTCGGATGGGGCAAGCAGCATGGGACCATGCGCAAGACCAAACATCGTGGCATCGCCCGCGTTGCCGCCGACTTCCTGCTCAATCTGATCGCCTACAACCTGATCCGCATTCCCAAACTGCTTGCCGCTTAGTCTAGCATCCCGCGTCAGGCCGCACCCAGCACAAGGTTAGAAAATTACATCCAACTCCACTGCGCCGCCCCAACAACCACCGGCGAGAATGCGAAAGCTCGTCATTTCAAGGTTTTTCAGCAAACTGCTAGTGCATTTCGTTGTTGGACTGCTCGCGAGAAATCCGGTGCAACACACTTATCCGCGTCATCACGACGTCCATTATGATCTCGCGGTGCATGTCAGATGAATTCGTCGCGAGGTTGCCGAGCCATTCCCGCATCTCTGTGGCTGCCTCCGAACCAGGGCCGGCGGGCTGTTGACTAACGCCCTTTCAGCGGCACATATCCGAGATGGCTGCCCGCATCGACTAACAGGATCTCGCCGGTAACGCCGGAGGCGCTAGTCAGAAAGAACACGGCGGCCTCGGCGGACTGTTCGGCGGTGCCGGCCAGGCGCAACGGCGTGTTCTGCGTCATCTTTTCCTTTAACTTCTCGTATTCCGTTTCTCCCATCCCATTGAGCAACCATCGCCCTTGGACGATGCCAGGACAAACCGTGTTAACTCGCACCGCAGGACCGAGCCATCGCGCCAGTGCAAGCGTCATAGTATTGAGACCGCCCTTAGACGCGACGTATGGAATCGAACTGCCATTGCCCGTGGCGCCACCAATCGAAGAGATGTTGACGATAGAACCGCGCTCCTCGCGCTCCTCCCATTGCTTCCTCATCGTGGGCCAAACAGCACGAGTCATCATGTACGGACCTGCAACGTTTATACGCATGATACACTCGAAGTCTTCGGGAGTGACATCTTCGAGGTCTCCCTCCTTCTGGAACTTAGTGGTCGCAGCATTGTTGATGAGTCCGTCGATTCGTCCCCACTTCTCCAACGTCGCGGCTGCCAACTTGCGGCAATCCGCGTCCTGTCCCACGTTTGCCTGCACTAGGATGGCATCCACTCCCTTGGCCTTGACCTTCTCGAAAGTTTCCTCAGCATCTTTCTTGCTCTTGCTGTAATTGATTGTGATGTTCCAGCCGCGATCTGCTAATTCGATGGCGCACGCGGCACCTAAGCCCGTCGCGGATCCGGTCACGATCGCCACCTTGGTCATGCCCACCTGCCCTTTCGCTGAGATGCAGGGAGAAGAATAACGCGGTTCGCGCGTCGGTTTCAGTCGATATGGCTGCAAAAATCGCCGTAATGCTGCGTCTACCCGAAAAAATAAAATCTTGCGTTGCTAGGTGACCTTGCCCGCACGGGCTTAATCCAATTTGAAGTTCGTTCTGGCCCATGACGTAGCGCGTTTTGACTCACGATCTGGACCTCGATCCAGAAAAGGAAAAGTCATAGTTTACGTCGGCCTCGATGGTTCGCTGAATTCTATCGCGATATGTGCGGTGGACGAGACCGAAAGGCTCATCCCAGTCGGACGACGTTGGCGGACGCGCAATCGATTATGCGATACCCCGAACTATGGGCTGGTCAAATTGAGCGGGTGGGCTCGGAGCAGGACCGACCTCGGAATGGCTGACCGCGCGGCTCCCAGCAACAGTTTGGAAGCCCTCCAGGTCAAGGCGGCACTTTCGGTCATGCCGGTGACGCGCTCGTGGGATCGCGCAGTTGGTGAGAACGAGATAGTTCAAATCTGTCCGCGTCAAGAGTATCGGAAGCTAAAGGGCGCGGACATTGACGGCTTCTCGTAAGCATATCATCCGCTCCGTCGCTGCCGCCGAGCAAGTCATCCTGGTGTCCTGAACCAGAAGTTCGCAGAATCGCGTCGTGTTTTGCCGAGGCATTGTATCGGTAGAAACACTCGATGGAGGCAAGGATGTCGTCGGCGGATTTGGTCCATCGGAATAGTTTGGGATCAGCGGTTGTGTCGTTCGATGAACGAGGTGATGTCGGCCCTGAGCGAGGCGACACTGCGATAGATGCTGCGCATGATCTTCTTGTCGGTGAGGAGCCCGAAGAAGCGCTCGACTTGATTGAGTCATGACGAGCTGGTCGGGGTCAGGTGCACGTGCCAACGCGGGGCTTTTAGCCAGCCATCTGCGGATCCGTGGGGTCTTGTGATGACGTAATAGTCCATGACGAGATGGACGTCGAGGTCGGGCGGCACGGCGGGCTCGATCTCATCGAGGAACTTGCGGATTTCGGCGGCGCGGCGGCGTCCATAGCGCTTGCCGATGACCCGTCCGGTCGCAATGTCGAGGGCCGCAAACAGCGATGTGGTGCCGTGCCTCGTGTAGTTATGGTTTCTCGAGCCGGCTGGCCGGGACGCATCGACAGCATCGGCTGACTGCGGTCCTGCGCCTGGATTTGGGACTTCTCATCCACGCACCGAACGCTGGCGTGCTCCGGCGGCGAGACGTAAAGTCCGATGGCATCGTGCACTTTGGCCACGAAGTTCGGATGGGTGGCGTTCTGGAGGCAACTTTCCAACGTCCTCACGATCACCGCTTCGATGCGGGCATCGTCAATCGTGCGCGGCGCGCCGAAGCGCGGCTCGTCGTGCTGCCCGGCCACGCGCTGCTTCACAAAACGCTGCCGCTTGCCTACCGTCTGCCGGTCCAGGCCAGCTTGGCCACCACTTCCTTGTTCTGACCACCTTCTGCGCTGGTCAGCACGATCCGGGCTCTCAGAGCCAGCGCCTGCGCCGTCTTCCGCTCCATCGTCACGACGTCAGTTCGGCCCGCTCATCATCGCTCAATGTCAAGGGGCCAACTTGCCGGACCGCGATTAGATACTCGTTGCCGTTGGCCTCTATCCTTGGCACGTCGACGCGAATCTACTGCGCATCTACGATTGCTATCTTGTGAGTCGAGACACTAGGAAATGAAGGCGGCGGAAGATGCACACCGCGGAACCTGGCCCGTCCGCCAGCGCTGCGACCTCGG
Organism: Bradyrhizobium sp. B124; assembly: GCF_038967635.1. Classification (NCBI taxonomy): domain Bacteria; kingdom Pseudomonadati; phylum Pseudomonadota; class Alphaproteobacteria; order Hyphomicrobiales; family Nitrobacteraceae; genus Bradyrhizobium; species Bradyrhizobium sp. B124. The sequence goes on from NZ_CP152413.1 coordinate 7,921,384, forward strand.
TCGAAGTAGCGGCGTCCTGCTCAATATCAACTGAGATGGGGATGACTTCGCCAAAGCATGGGCAGAGCGAGCTTGGACGATAACTGCAAGCGTCAACGAAAAAGTCGGTGGTGCTCGACGTCAATCGGCTCTCACATCGCGCGCTCGGTGAGTGATCGTCCGGACGGCCCCCCGAACGTGATGGTTTAGCCATGAACAGCCGGAACAGTGCCGACAAGGCCAGAAACCCATGGACGAAAGTTGGTGGCGATACAAGGCGAGATGTCATGGGTGTGCTTGATGTTTTCCATCGAAGGAGGAATGCGCCGTGACCGAGACGAACGTCTTCCAACTCTCCCAAACGGAAGCTTTTGTGAATCCATCACCGAGGTACTTCGCAACGGCGCGTGAGCGTTGTTGCGATCGAGACCGAAGTTTCGGCCTTTGCTGAGCACGTATTCCAACAAGCTGATCGAGGATGGCCGTCAGCGGCTGGTGCGCCACGGACAATTTCCCAAGCGCCAGATCATGACCGGCATCAATCCGGAGGCCGTGCGCCGCCCACTGGTGCGCGACCGCTTCGGCGAAGGTATGGGCCGCGACGCGTTGTCGCCTTTTACGACTCCCTGGCCGAGCACTGGAAGCATCAGCGCACGACGGAAAAGATGGACAAACGCTTTCTTCATGACCGAGACGAGACGATTGCGGAAAACGCCGCAAGTCCATTCTTTTGATCGGCTGCGCCCCGAGTCATTCTTCCGTTCCGGCCGTCGATCCCGCGACCGCCGCGCGCAGGGCTGTCAAGGGTGGCCACATTTGCGGCACCGCAAGGCTTGGCCTTGACCGGCACGAGCACGGCGGCATGCTGGCAGTAGAACGGCACTGCATTCCTGGCGTGCTGGAATTGCCGTCAGCCGCGATTATGGTTGTCGGGCTCGGCGACCTCGTGGAGAAGCGTGACGCGTCGGCTGCAAGCGTCACCGGACTGCCGCGCCGGGCGCCGATCCGCATGAAAAAGCGTGCAGTGGACCGTCGCCTTGGCTGCTGCCCAGGCCGCCTCGATCAGCATGGCGCGCGCATGACTGCGGCCGATCGTGCTGATGCGACCGTGATGGGCGGCTCCGAGTCCCCACTGCCGCACCCGCAGGTTCACCCCGAAATAGCTCACCAGCTTCCGCGGGCGAAAATGCGAACCGAGCGTCATCGACAGCACGAGTGAACCGCGATCATTTGGGGTGCGTGCAGGGTCGAGTTGGCTTTGCTCGACGTACACCGGACGAGAGAGCTCCCGCGCGTGATCCTCATCCCGGATACGACTATCGACGTCACGATTTGCAACGTCCGCCTGATCGTCGATGAGCTATCGCTTGACAGGCAAGGCTTCACTCTCTTTCGGCACAAGATATATCCTGTGAATGAACGTGATCCCAGGTCGCCTATAGCTCCTCGGTGCCTTGTGCCTGCTCAATCCTCCTAAAGCTCAGACATCCTCGTGTGAAGAGATAAATCTTCATGTTATGGGGGGGCGCACGCAGAAATTCCGCATTCCATAGAGGCATATTAGCTGATTCCAGATCCCGGAGGCAGGTACGATTTATTGAAAACACATCGTCGGTCTGGCGGGAGAAGGTGAGAATGGTTTTTCCGAGGTGTTCATCGTCTGCGCGGTCACAAAGGCAGCCGGTATATTCCGGTGGCGTCGGTGGAAAACTCAGCGGTCGAGGCGCCAAGCTACGTGCCGCGTGAGTCCCATCGAGATGCGTGACGCCAGCAACACCGCCGCCGGGCGGACAACGAAGTGATAGCTATGCAACGTTCGACACTTCCCCTCTTTGGCGTCAAGGTCGTCGATTTCGGCCAGTACATTGCCGGCCCCGCGGTTGCGATGATCCTCGCCGATCTTGGCGCCACGGTCGTACATATTGACCCACCATCCGGGCCCCTCTGGGACAGCTCGGCCAATGCGACTCTAAATCGAAACAAACTGATAGTCCAGATCGACTTGAAGACTGAGGAGGGCCTTTTGCGAGCGCAAACCCTCGTCGAGGAAGCAGACATTGTAGTAGAGAACTTCCGCCCGGATGTGCTCAGGCGCCTCGGCATCGATTTCACAGCCCTGCGCCAAGCGCGGCCTGACCTGATCACCGTGTCTATTCCCGGCTTTGCTTCCAACGACCAACTGCGTCGCGAATGGCGCGCCTTCGAGACCGTGATCGCGGCATCCTCGGGAGTGTTCACCAGCGGCATCCTCGGGGGGCTGAACCGGGTGCTGATGGGCATCAGTCCATCCTTCTCGCCGCTGCCCCTGGCATCCGCCTATGGCACGATGCTCGCGGTATCGGCCACGGTGTTGGCGCTTCAGGCAAAAGAGCGCGGAGGAACCGGTGACCATATCGAGGTGCCTCTCGCATGCGCGCTAATGGAAGGCCTCGCCTACAACTCGATCACCATTGATGACCTTCCGCTCCGCTATAAATCACCACGTGAGCGAGAACTCGAGAGGCGGCGCGCGGAGGGCTTGCCAATGGATCTTTCTTATGGGGCGTTGCAGGAACTGCTCGATCCATTTTGTCGCCACTACAAATGCAAGGACGGACGTATGTTTTATGCCGTCTGTCACAGCCACAAGCGCCATGCCAAGCGCTGCTTGCAGGTTCTAGGCCTGTACGACGAACTCGTGGCCGAGGGCCTTCCAGAGGAGACCGATAGCTATCTTCCGATCTGCGAATGGCGATCCGACGCCTCAATAAATGTTTTTCCCTTGCCAAAATCCTGGGCCGACAAGATCGCGGGGCGGATGAAGGCCGCCTTCCTGACCCGAACCGCAAAGGAATGGGAACGCATCTTCGGGGAAGGCCAGATCCCCGGCGCGCCGCACCGCTGGCTACGGGAATGGATCAGTGACGATCACGCACAGCGCGCGGGCCTGATGATCGAGGTCGACGATCCCGTGTACGGGCGAATGATCCAGCCCGGGCCTGTGGCCTGGCTGGAAGAATCCGGGGAAGCGATGCTGAGTCCGGTGCCTCGGAAGTGGGTGACCTTCGATGAGGCGCTCGCCACTCTCTCGCCGTCATCTGCTGAGCGATCAGCGGCTCCGCCGGACCGCGCGCGGACCGGATGGCTCGACGGCGTAAGGGTTCTAGACCTGTGCAATGTCATAGCTGGCCCGCATTCGGCGTCCTATCTCGCCCGTTTCGGTGCGGAAGTGATCAAGATCGACCCGGCGATCCCGCTTTACGACTGCTCGACCACGATCATCTACGGCATGACCCACATGCGCGGCAAGCGCTCGGTTCTGGTGGATATCAGCTCATCCGGTGGCCGTGAGGTCTTCGAGAAGCTGGTGAAGTCGGTTGATGTTGTGGTGTGGAATGCGACTGACCGACAGGTTAAGCGCATGGGGCTCGATCTGGAGGGCCTGAAGGCCCTCAATCCAAACGCGATCTTCTGCCAGCTCGATTGCTTCGGCGGAATTCGTCGAGGTCCGCGCAGCGACTATTTCGGCTATGACAATCTCGTCCAGGCGGCGACAGGCATCACGCTGAGGTTCTCTAGTTCCGCAGAGACGCCCGAGGACCACGCGCCCACGGCAGGTACGATCGATGTCATGTGCGGGTTCGGCGCGGCTCTCGGCATTGCCGCTGCACTGTACCAGAAGGCCAGGACCGGGCACGCAGGGCGGGCGCGGACATCGCTGTCGGCGCTGTCCGGCTTCTTGCAGACGCCGTTCTGCTATGACTACGAAGGACGGGGGCCATTCGACGAGCCCGCCGGTCCCGATGCCAAGGGCTATGATGCCCTGACCCACCTTTATGAGACAAGTTCCGGCAGCAGCCTCATGCTCAGCGCCGTCGCGGGTGACCTGCCTCGCCTTGCCCGAGTGGAAGGCCTTGAAGGACTTGCTGATGTTTCGAAGGAGGACCGGAGCTCCTTCCTTGCCATGGCCATCCGAAAGGCGTCCGCCGAGGATTGGTTGTCGAGATTGAATGCAGCCGATATCGCTGCCGCAATCTGCGAGAATATAGATGCCATACGCTCGGCAAATTCCAGGCCTGCGGATGGTGCTTCGGGAACCGAACAGGACAGCTATTCCTTCTCAACAGATCATGACCATCCCAGCGGGCACGCCGTAACGCAGGTTGATCCTTACGCAATCCGCTCGGCGGTCGGAAAGGTCTATTCGCTGTCCCCCGCGGAAAAATACGGCGCCTCGACGCGACGAGTTCTGCGGTCGTTGCAGTACACCGAAGCTGAAATAGATACGTTGCTCGCGGCAGAAGCGATAAGCGAAAGCTGGAGTCGCGAGTACTTGCCCAGCTGACGAAGGCAGCAGCTGACTTAACCGGTTTGTGTTCGGAACAGTGCAACGATTCAATGCGCTGCCAGTCGTGTATGCAGGACATCGCAGATTGGTTCCAGACGTGGCGCGTTCTTTCTTGCCGCCGCGGCGAGCGATCTCTCAGTCCCATCAGACGTTCGCGGCGATATCGATCAATCCACTTCAGTGCGGTCCGCGGGCAGACGCCTACGGCACGTGTGGCGGCCTTCGGCGTCCGCCCGCTCTACACCAGCCGAACAATGCGCGGACCATCGGCGTAAGGTCGGCAGCCCGGTCGATCGTCCACGCCAGTTTGGCCAGCGCATCGTTCATGTCGATGATCGCGTCCAACCGCGAGCGCGGAAGGTCGGCCTGTCGCTGTCGTGTGTCGCTCCTTCGATCGCATCGCTCCCACCGACGCGACGACGGAATCACGACCTCGATTCGAGGGAATCCCAAAAATGAAATTTGCAAGCGTATGAGGCCTAAAGCCTCAAAAAGCCTGCAATCTCAGACGCCACCTCAACCGACAAATCGACTCCCGCTCAATGACTTGGGACGCTCTTCACGGCCGACTTCTTATGCTCGAAAGGCATGATCGTCTATGCAATAGAGGCGACAGCGCGCTGAAGACGATGCCAACTTGTTCATTATACACTAAAATGCCTCATTATGAAGACAGGGTCGTTGTCGGTATCCAGACCCAAGTGCGGAAACGGTAGCCGTTTACGAAGTTTAGTCAGGATTGTGCTCAACAACCTCTATTCGCGCACCAGAAGTGACGCGCATTCCGTCCAGCCGGTCGTGATGTCCGTGAGAACGAGCGTATGGACGATACTGCCCGCGAAGGAGCGCTGTGATCAAGATGATCGGTTTCGACGAAACTGGGGCGTCGGATGTTTCCAGTCTGCTGAAGTACGAACAGGAAGGCTGCGTCGTAGAGCACTTGCTACAGAGCGACGTCGCTCTCGTGCTTTGCTCACGAGCGCATTGATCGATCGTTGCCGCACTTGTAATAAATTGACACGTATCTCTGGCGCCAAGTCGATATGGCGGTGCCGCTCCATCTTCAATCGAGATCGTCAGCAGGCTTTCAGACGCTGCCGCGCACCTAGTCTGCGCCCTCTAGGGAGTATCAGCGCGTTTCGCTCGGCATCTTGGCAAATGTGCCAGTGACTGCCGCGCGGCACCCCACCGAGCGCGATCGAGCGATGCTACAATTTGTGCTTCGCCGCGGAGCCTTGAATCTCGGAGCTGGTACAAGCTCTGATAGCAATTGAGTTGGCAACAGACATCGGGGCCCATGCGTTACGGGGATGATGCGGCAGCCTTAACAAAGGTCTGTGCGTACCAACCGTCACAAATATTGTTTGGAGGTACTCCATGGGAAAGCAGGACGTCAGGCTCCTATACGGACGGCGGCCAAGCCAGAGAGCCCTGGCCTCCATGACTGCCAGGCAGCTTTGCCAGCTACACCCTCCACCAATCGCTCCCGATTCCTTCAGTTCGGAATCAGCTTGTCCAAAGAATGGCCGCAACATGCGCAACTCTCTAACGAAGAGAAAACTACGAAGCTTAGTAGGTTCGCTTTCCCCATTGTTATGTAAATGATTGGAGGCGTGCTGGGAGGCGCGTGTCGTCCAACACAAGGCCTACCGAGATGGGTTTCGCAGCAATCTGACCGTCGCTATTCATTTGGGAAAAAAGGAAGCACCATGGTCTACGAGACCATCAAATATGAACTTGTCGAGCAGATCCTGACGATCACCTTGAATCGGCCAGAGAAGCTCAACGCCTGTACTGTCACTATGGAGCTCGAATTGATCGACGCATTCGATCGCGCCGATAAGGACGACGACGTCCGCGCTATCATCGTAACCGGCGAAGGCCGCGCATTTTGTGCCGGAGCCGATCTTGGCGCCGACTCATTTGACACTGACGTGAAGCGGGGACCGGTGAAACGGCTGCCCAATGGCACGGTGGACTACAGTGATCCGAAGGTCAGCGAGACCGGTGGCCACCTCGCGTTGCGGATATTTGAGTGCGTTAAGCCAGTGATTGCTGCGGTGAATGGGCCGGCCGTCGGCATGGGAGTGACCATGCAACTCGCGATGGACGTCCGCATTGCGTCTGAGGCCGCAGCTTTCGGCTTTGTATTCTCCCAACGTGGTATTGTGCCAGAGGAAGCCTCGAGCTGGTTCCTACCGCGCATCGTAGGAATCGCGCAGGCGCTCGAGTGGTGCTACACTGGCCGCGTCTTCCCAGCGCTGGAGGCGCTTGCGGGGCGTTTAGTCAGTAAGGTGGTCCCGCCTGATCAATTGCTGCCGACCGCTCGCACGCTGGCGCGCGAGATCGCCGAGAAGACAGCCCCGGTCTCGATCGCGCTGATCCGGCAGATGATGTGGCGCTTGCAGGGCGCCGACGATCCCATGGAGGCTCACAAGATTGATAGCCGGGCGTTATATGCGTGCGGCCGTTCCGCTGACGCCAAGGAGGGCGTGAGGGCGTTCCTGGAGAAGCGGCCCGCGGTATTCAAAAACAAGGTGTCTGTCGATATGCCGGATTTTTTTCCGTGGTGGACGGAACGGGAATACAAGTAATCATCATCCGTATCTCCGGCCTGTGGAGTCTCAACAGGTCGTCTTCCTGGCAGGGCGAGGCGGCTGGTGGGCGGTTTGGCGTCCAGGTTGCCGTGCGGACGATGCCAGTTATAGTGATGCAGCCAGCTCGGCAGGTCTTTGGCGGGCTGGTCTGAGGTTTCATAAGGCCGGAGCATAGGTCCGGTGGCGCGGAGCTACGCGGATAAAGCGCTCGCCCTTGCCGTTTGTCTTGCGATCTGTAGGCCGGGTGATGATGTGCCTGACGCGCGGCCTTTGCACATCTTGGCAAACGCGTTAGCGCGATAACAGGAGCCGTTGTCGGTCGTGATGCCGGTGATCTTCGTCCCGACGGTAGCAAGTAAACGGTGTCTTTGAGAAAGGCAATGGCGCTCTCGCTCTCGTCGAGCCGGATTTGGGAGAAGGCCAAGTGCGATGCATTGTGGATCACGACATGGACGAACTCCTAGCCTTCACTGCCGCTTTCGCTGGCGATCGCGAATGACCCGATGGGCAGTTCTTACGAACCTGCCGAGCTTTTTGATGTAGATATGGATGAGTTCGCCGGACTTCTTGCGTTCGTAGCGGCGCGCCGGCCCAGCCGGTTTCAGGCCATGAGCTGGTTGAGGCTGAAGCGCGCTCGTCGGTCAGCCGAATGCGGCAGAGAGCACCTAGCGTGAGTTGTTTCGGCATCATGCATTGTCAGCGAACGATAAATAGTTGAGGGGCATCGCCAAGCGCGAGGGCAGGCTTGCTTGACATTGAGAAGCGCGCCGGCGGCTCGTGGTTCCTCGATCGTGAGGTGGCGGGCCTTCCTGGTTGTGGCGGGTTGATGAGGACGCATGCTCTCCACCCTTACCGGTTCTCGGATGGCCATCATCTGCTGCAAGCTGCAGTCCGATCCGCCCTGTTACCGCTTTAAGAACGGCCCGGCCGTTGAATTCTGAGATGTATCAACACTACTTCCTCCAACATCGAATCCAATACTCCTCACCAGAGTAGGTAGTGTCTCGATCTATTGTTCATGTTGTAGTTATCGGTTGGTAGCTCGGCATGTAGGCTAGGTGGAGCAATGACAGGCGTAGTTAACCCGTTGCAAGTCTCACGCTTCCTGAGAGTGTATGACGACGTGGCGGCTCAAAATGGCATCAAGCTTTCGATAGGATTCGATTTTCATGAATATATCTCGATCACACGGGCCCTTCCAACAAAGAGGCCAACATATCCAAGTTTCCGACCAGACCGCTCGCCAATTAAGCTAGGTGAGGGGTACTGGATGATAGGCGTCGACAAGAATAACGAGGTTGCGCTTGTAGAGGCTGCTCGACTCTATGACCTTGCGCACACCAACTTTGCGGAACATCTTCAATCTTTGAAGGCGTTTTATGGTGACCCAACGATACATGCACATCCTCAGGACCGGTGTACCTGCACGGCACCCAGCGCGAAGATGATCAGTGGGAAAGTGGCCTACCACGGGGATTTTTGGTTACGCAGAGATTTTAGAGGACAGGGTATGCCAAAGATGATGGCGGCAATACTACGCGGCGTGTCTTTTGCCATGTGGGCTCCCGACTTCATATGTGGACTTGCCGCGCGCTGGACGTTGGATAAGGGCGTTCTTGCGCAATACGGACATACGCATTATGAGACCGGCGGGTCGATGCTGCAACTGGTGGAAGAGGATATTGTGGACGACGACTTGCTTGTTTGGCTAACAGGCGAGGAGTTGAGGAGTCTTGTTGGTCGCGCGCCATAAACAAGATGGTTTTAGCCTGATGTGTCTCGCCAACATGGCGATGCCTATGCTACGCGCATTGTCAAGTGGTTCCGAAAGCCACCGTTCGTCGCAGGGCCACCTCTTAGGCACCACTGCGGTTCGCGGGTTAGTTCGCGGGTTACCTCCATAGCGCCAGTGTTTGAGTGAGATCGAGCCGATCTGAACATCGCGACGATTCCCTTAAAACGAAAGTGGGACGTTGATAGGATTAACTGAGCTTTTGTGGGCCACCATCGACACGTCCAGGAGATGCAGTTCTCGCGCCCACTGACGGACGCTGTTCGCGCGGGTGGGTAGCCACGCGATTTCGGTGTTGTTTGGCCAACTCCAGAATTAGCAAATAAATTGACGAGGAAATCGTGAGCAAGAGGTTTGCAGGTTCTAGTGTGGCGGCAAACGAGCGTGTCGGACAGAAATCGAAGGAGAATTTTGCTCGCGCGCAGTTGGTTTTCCCTGACGGCACGTCGCGAATAACCATCGACCGGGATCCGGTTCCGATTTATGTCAAGCGCGGAGTAGGCAGCTATCTGTTCGATGTTGATGGCCGCCGGTTTCTCGACCTCAATTGCAACTTCACGACGTTGATCCATGGTCATGCCTTCGCGCCCGTCGTAGAAGCGCTAACCAATCAACTCCAGCGCGGCAGCTGCTTTGCAAATCCGACCGAGAGCGAGATACAACTCGCCGAACTACTCTGCGATCGAATTCCACAGGTTGAGCGTGTTCGCTTCGTCAATACGGGGACTGAGGCCGTGCTGTTTGCGATCAAGGCTGCTCGGGCATTCACGGGACGTTCGAAAATCGCCAAGATCGAGGGCGCTTATCATGGTGCCTACGACTGGGCTGAGGTGAGTCTGGCGGCGATGCCGGACAATTGGGGCGATCCAGCCGCACCTAAGTCAACGGCGTTCTATCACGGAACGCCGGCGAGCGTGCTTGATGAAGTGGTTGTACTCCGATTCAACGACGTTGAAGGTGCGCGCCGGCTATTGTCTTTGCACGCGCACAAGCTCGCCGCCGTCGTTTTGGATCCTATGCCAAGCCGCGGCGGTCTAATAGCGCCGAAGCCTGAATTCATTGCTGCGATTCAGGATACTGCCCGTAAAAATGGCATTCTGGTGATTGCTGATGAAGTGCTGAATCTTAGGCAGAGTTTAGTGGGGGCTTCCGCCCGCTATGGGCTTGTTCCGGACCTCGTTACGATGGGCAAGATCATCGGCGGAGGTTTGCCGATTGGAGCAATCGGCGGGCGTAGGGACGTGATGAAAACATTTGATGCGTCAGCGGGACGGCCACTGCTTCCGCAAGGCGGTACATTTTCCGCCAATCCTCTATCAATGACAGCGGGTCTTGCTGCAATGCGGCGTCTTGATCATGCGGCTTTTGCACATCTGGAGATGCTCGGGAACTTTGTCCGAGATGAGGTTGGTCGGGCTATCTCAAACCGGGGCGCGCCGCTGTGCGTGACCGGAGCGACCTCACTCTTTCGCATCCATCCGATGGTGCAAATCCCGAATGACTATCGCGAGGCCCATCCCGCGCCCACCGGGGCAACTCTAATGAAGCAGCTCACGCGCTTTTTTGCAGAGAACGGCATCATCCTGCCGCATGGCGCTGTCGCGTCAATCTCGACACCAATGGTTCGCGCGGACGCCGAATTCATTGTCGATGTGTTCGGGGGCTTTCTCGACAGCCATCAAGACATGCTGAACGCGATAAGGTGCCAAACATGAGCAGCTTGCGCAATCCGAGACCGGAAGGCTTGCTGCACTATCCAGCCCATCCGATCTGGTAGCTGCCCAAGGTACTTAGACAGTGGCTTAGTTCTTTTGGAATAAAGGGGGACTAATCGAGTTGCGGGTAACATTTGTACACAACCTCCACGCGACCTGACGTCATCAAGCCGCCTGCTCACTCATGCTTGGTAGATGTAATGGAGAATGAAATGCAACAGCAAAGCGAGTCGTCTAGTGCCGGTCGGTTGATCCGACATTTTCGGAACACGAAGTACATGATCAATGAGAGCAGGGCGTTTTTTGATGCGGCCCATGCGGCTGGTATCATGGCTGTGCACGGACGTTCCACGATCGGACGTGCCTTTGCTCTGGGTACCGGCTCACTTGACAGTCGATCTCGGGTGATTGATTTCGTGCGATGCTCTTACCTTGGCCTCGACAACCATCCAGCTATCGTCGCTGCCGCGATAGAGGCCATTCAGGCACATTGGTCATTGCACTGGTCCTGCGCACGAACGCGGCTCAATTTCGATCTGCTGGCAGAGCTTGAGGCCACTCTGTCGGACATGTTTTCCGCCCGCGTGCTAGCTTTTTCCACTGTCATGCTCGCTAATCTAGGTGCGATGCCTCTCCTTGCTTCCGGCCAATTGACAGGCGGCTGCAAGCCAGTGGTTGTGTTCGACCGCATCGCGCACGTCTCCCTTGCCTATCACAAGCCGGTGGTTGCTGATGAAACCCAGGTGGAAACGATTGCGCACAACGACATCGACGCTCTCGAACGCTTGTGCCGCAAACATCCGTTGGTCGTCTATGTATGCGATGGTGTTTACTCCATGGGAGGAACTTCGCCCATCAAAGAACTGCGCCAGCTACAGGATCGTTATGGGCTTTTTTTGTATGTCGACGATGCTCATGGCATATCGCTGTTTGGACGGCAGGGCGAAGGATTTGCGCGCTCTCAGTTTCCGCAAGTGCTAGGTGACCGCACGATTATTGCAGCCTCGCTGGGTAAAGGATTCGGCGCGTCGGGCGGCATATTGATGCTCGGAACCGCCGACCAAGAAGACCTGTTTCGACGCTACTCCATTCCGTATGCGTTTTCCGTGGCTCCCAATCTGGCCGCGGTGGGCGCTGCACTGGGCTCGTGCAAAATTCATCGTTCAGTAGAGCTCAGCGAACGGCAGATGAGGTTAGCGCAACGGATCTCGATCTTTGATAGTCTTGTGGCGACCGCCGAGCAAGGCAATTCACTTCCGATCAGAATGATCTCCATCGGATCGGAAGCCAAAGCGATTGCAATCGTAGGAGAACTTCTCAATGCTGGCTTATATACTTCCGTAACATTCTTTCCAACCGTTGCGCGAGGAAGGGCAGGGATCCGTGTGTGCATCACGGCCGATCATGAGGTCGATGACATAGAGCGGTTGTGCGACTGCATCTTGGAAAAAGTACCCGATGCGACAGCCAAGCCCACCCCTTTGGCGTCGGTCCCTCCTTAAAGTGACAACGGACAACGGCGACGCAGTGGAGGAAGTCTTTATGGCGCGGCGGGTACGACTAGGTTGCTGCTGTTGGCGGCGAGAACTGGGCATTAAGCACCGATCCATCGTTCGACTTCAAACGCAACTCTTGCAACTAATCACTGTGGCGGCCCGCACGGAGCGAAGAATACTGCTAGACAGCGTGCACCTGTACCTGCTTGACTCATAGAGTCAGTGCCGGTACTCGCGGCTGTGTTGCATCGCGAGTCGTGTGGTAAGGGCCATCGCCGCGGTTGTGGTATCGTATTCTTCAACAGGTGCAAGCATCTGCTGCATGAGATCTCCGAGGATGTCTTCTATCACAAACACTTCTGTCGGCGAACGAGGCGCGTTACCAAGCCCGCGGATTCCTAGGTTCTCATCCAAAAAAAACTGCCTCATTGTGAGGTCTGTGAAGCAATGCTTGGCTGGTGGAAACAAATGTCCGACTACTCCAACTGGGTCGACATTTCGCAGCTTAGCTCTGCGGATCAGGTAACGAGAACATTTCATTTGACGTACGCCGCCTTGTGCGCGCGCGCCTTACGGGCTTTGTGACTGTTCGGTGACTATGTTGGAAGCAGGTGAGCTCGTAGCCCATGCCGTCCGACCGATTGCTCTCGTGACCGGAGGAGCACGCGGAATTGGACTTGGGATCGTACGCCGATTCTTGGCCGACGGCTATCGAGTTGCATTTGTTGCGACGCGAGCAGAACACGTGAATAAGGCGCTTGACTATCTTAGTTGGTCGGAAAATCGACTCTATGCCGAAAGGCTCGACGTAACGCAAGCAGACGAGGTGCGAGGATTTGTTGATCGGGTCCGATTGCTTTGGGGCGAAATTGGGATTCTGGTGAACAATGCAGGCATCTCACCTAAGCGCGTGGACCAGGATACACCCTGGCTGTCGCAGACGTCCATCGAGGAGTGGGCGCGGGTCATTGACGTCAATCTCAACGGCCCCTTCACTCTTATACGACTATTGGCGCCAGCGATGATTACGAAGGGCTACGGACGCATCATCAATATTGGTTCAGTTGCGGGGCGGGCCATGCCAATGATCGCAGGGCCGCACTATGCCGCTTCGAAGGCAGGACTGGTCGGATTAACTCGGGCTGCTGCGCGAGATCTCGCTCCACACGGTATTACCGTAAATTGTATCGCTCCTGGGCGAGTGCTCAGTGATCTGACTGGACCGCCGGAAGCTTCGGTTAACCGCTCCGCTCTTAGCCGGATTCCGGTTGGCCGTTTTGGAACAGCTGAAGAAGTGGCGCACCTTGCGGCCTTTCTAGCCTCGTCGAAAGCGGGCTTTATCACCGGTGCAACGATTGACATTACGGGCGGCGAATTCGGCGCCTAAGCTTATCTGTATCGATTTGACGCGAATAGTATCATTTCACGAGCGACGCGTGCAGGCGCTCGGTAGGGGCAGATATTTTTGAGCCCGCTGAAAACATCATCGCGATCGTTGGTCTCGCGCTGTAGGCGTCGCTCGCCGGGCACTCCAGATCGTTCCAGTAGGACACGAACTGGGCAATCGCTTGGGGCGGGAGGTGGTGGAAGGTTAAGTCAAGGCGAGCGATCGATCATCCTTTTTAGTGTGAGGATCATGATCTCATCCCTAACTCCAGGCAACCTGGCGCATTGATAGCTCTCGACGAACTCTGCGGCCACGCGAGTTCCAGCGCGGGCGCGTGGTGCACAATTAGCCTATACATCCCTCAGTGCTTACGTTGATCGCATCAATCGATCACGCGCGCGTAATCCGCACCGTTATGCGCGGCCGTCGGGTCGTCGTTCACTCGAAACCGTGGGTCTTCGACGACTGACCGGTGACCGTACACGCTCGCGGCTTTCTGCTCAAGCACGCCGCAGGCGATCGTCTGGGTCGTAGCGCTTAGCGTCCGTGATCGCACACTGCAACACCGGTTCATGGTAGGCGTTTAATTGGCCAGAGCATTCGCCGATCTGGGTGAATTGAAAGGGATTGAACGAAACCGCCAGCGCGGAATTTGAGGAAAGATGGTAACGGCCGTCTCCTGTCGGAGAGGATTGAGAGTCTCCAGAGCCGATCCTTCAAACAGGAGGTTTCTGATGGCCTCGGTGAGCCCTCTCGGCCGACGCATGATGATGCTCGGGGTGGCCTTCTATGGCCGAGCTGTCGCCGATGTTTCGCGACGGAATGACGGCCTGTTCTAGCAGGGAACGACGGCAGGCAAGGAGTGGGGAAACGACGGCATCGATTATCGGGATCTTGTTGCGAGCAGGCCGGAGGAACAGGGGCGATGGCCGTTGGTCAGGAGCTGCTCTATGAGGCGCTCTCGTCCTTCCCCGCCGGACACCTCCAAGTGGAAGCCCAGCTGAAGGGCTGCCTCCATCGACTCGGCCAGCCGATCAGGATCGTCGAGGCTTAGCGCCAAACCAACGTAAGCGGCAAGCTGAGGCCGTCAGGCGGCGTGGTTCCATGGCATAAGCGCGTCGATTTCGCTGCTCGGCCAGCCGTTGGCGATACGCTGAAGTGTTAGGCTGAGCCAAGCGAATGGATCGACGTTGTTCATTTTCGCTGTCTGCAGCAGCGTTGCGATGGTTGCCCAGGTTCGTCCGCCGCCGTCGCTGCCCGCGAAGAGGCTATTCTTTCTCGTAATTGTTTGTGGCCGGATGGCGCGTTCGACGATGTTGGAGTCGAGCTCAATGCGGCCGTCGGTGAGGAAGCGTTCGAAGATGGCACGGCGCGAGACGGCATAGCGGATCGCCTCGGCCAGTTTTGATTTGCCGGAGATCCGCCGCAAAGTCTGCTGCCAGAGGTCGAAGAGATCTGCGACGACCGCCGCGGAGGCTTGCTGACGCGCGGCAACGCGAGCGTCGGGGCTTTGCCCGCGCACGGTCTTCTCGACCTGCCAGAGCCTTGCCATCCGCTCGACCGTCGTCGTTGCCACTTTCGAGCTCCCTGCCACATGCAGCTCGTAGAACTTGCGTCTGCTGTGTGACCAGCAGCCAGCCAATGTGATGCCATCATTGCCGCGATCGGGGCGCGCCAACTTGTTATAGGCGGCATAGCCATCCACTTGCAGGATGCCCCGATAACCATTGAGATGGCGGACCGCGCATTCGCCGGAGCGGCTGTCTTCGAAGCGATAAGCCACCATCGGGGGACCGCTGCGGCCAAAGGTTCGTCATCTCTGGCATAGGCCCATAAGTAGGCCGTTTTCGTCGATCCGGAGCCGGGAGCGAGCGTCGGCAAGGTGGTTTCGTCGGCAAAGACCCGTTCGGCCTTCTTGACCTCGCTGAAGACGTAGTCGGCCACGATCTCCAGCTCGAAGCCGAGCTTGCCCATCCATTGCGCCATCAACTGGCGGTCGAGTTCGACCTTGTCGCGGGCGTAGATGGCCTCCTGCCGGTAGAGCGGCTGGCCATCGGCATATTTGGCGACGGCGATCTGGGCCAGAAGCGCTTCCGTCGGAATGCCTCCTTCAATGATATGGACCGGGGCCGGCGCCTGGATCACGCCGTCCTCGTTCTTGAACGCGTACTTGGGACGGCGCGTAACGATCACACGGAACTTCACCGGCACCACATCCAGACGCTCCGACACGTCCTCGCCGATCAGCACCTTCTGCTTGCCGGCATGCTCAGCCAGCTCTTCCGGCTCAATGACCGTTTCGATCCGTTCCAGATGGGGCGCAAAGCCCTTGCGCCGACGCGGTGCACGCTTGCCGTCCGCCTGCTCACGGCCCTTGCTGACCTGGGCCTTGATCGCAGCGATGCCGGTCTCGATTTCCTCGAAGACAAAGGTCTGCTGTTCATCGTCACCGTTCGCAGAGCCGAGCTTTTCCGATCGTCGGCCGAACCGGGCGCGGTCGAAGGCCTTCAGGATCTGCGTCAGCCGCGCGATGCGCGCATCGGCATCGGCGTTGCGCGCCCTGAGATCGGCGACTTCGCTCTCCAGAGCATCGGCGCGGGCCGCCTTCTCGGCCATGGCAAGTACCATGGCCTTCAGCGTCTCTATGTCATTCGGGAGGCTGAGATCGGGCGGCGGCGTCATTGGCCCGACCCGAGCACATTTTGCCCCGGTTCTCTTGCCCTTTCAGCTCACTGATTCACTTCGCCGCAGCGCTTTTACCCAACAATCTCCGGCGGCTTGACCGCCACGGTCCGGACCCGCTTCCAGTCCATTCCATCCACCAGTGCCATCAACTGCGCAGGATTCATCTGCACCCGATGATGCCCGATCCGCGGCCAGCAGAACTTCGCCTTTTCAAGCCGTTTTAAATAGAGGCACACGCCGGAGCCATTCCACCATACGATCTTTATTCTGTCGGCTCTTTTGGCCCGGAAGACATAAAGCGCACCGTCGAACGGATCTGAGCCCGCATCGCGCACCAGCGCAACAAGGCCATCGATACCCTTGCGGAAGTCGACTGGATGGCTGGCCAGGAACACCTTCACACCAGAGGGGATCATGCCGAACGGACCGCCGGGATCACCCGCTGCAAGTGCGCCTCGTCAACATCCACGCCGGCGCGCACGACCACCTCGCCAATCGCAATTTCGATCACCGCGCCTGCCACAGAAGCCACCACACCCTCGCAACTCGAGGGCCGCGAGCGATAATGCCGCTCGGCCCGAGCATCACGGCGCCAGGCGAACAGCTGCGACGGGTGAATGCCGATCCGGCGGGCGATCGCCGAGACGCTCGCGCCAGGCTCCAGCGCCTCTGTCACAACTTGCGCCTTGAACTCGTCCGACCAGCGTCGGCGAAGCTGACGCGGCGCTCCCTCAAGACGGTCGGCGACCGCTTCGATCATATGGAAGGTTCTAGTTCCAGAACTAGGCGCAGACATAGAAGCTCACATCGGCTCACAAACTCAGCAGCCGATAGCCGATCGCTCACCCACTCCGCCAGACGGGGTCTCTTTGCCGCTTACAAACCAACGGCGCATGGTCGACCCCACTGCTCCAGGACCTCAGGCGCCCGTGGTTGCACAAACGGCGGAATGAGCTTCACCGGCATTCGAGCCACGCTTGCCTGGGCGAAGAGCTCTGTCGGATCACCGTGCAGAAAGGCGGGTTGGACCAGTATTAGCCCGGTGATCGCGCAACTCTGCACAGCACCTTCCAACAGCTCCAAGGAGCCGTCGATGACGGGCGCCGCGTGCCGGACTTCGTGGCGGAAGGCGTGGGCCTCGCAGTCAGTCCAGATGGCGCGCACTTGCCGCAGAACGCAACCGGCAGAGCCCCCCTTTGGCTGTGGTTCACTCGAAAGGGCAGGTTGTCGAAGGCTGCCCGACGGCCGTAGACGCTGTCCAGCCTATGCTCATCCGCGTCGTAGGCGACGCCCCGCTGCGCGTGCGGACAGCGGCGCTCGGCCTCCAAGCCGATACGGCCGAACCCCAGGAGGGAAATGCTCGCGCGCCATCTCAATACGGCCTCGCTGTAGATGCTCATTTGGCTATCTACCCAAGGCTTCCATCATTGGCTGTTTCTCCTTATCGCGAACTGGAAATAGGGACAATGCCAGGGAGGAGGCAGATCAATTGTTCGTACGTTTCAGACGGCGTGATGTGTGAGCTCTTCCCGTTGTGTGCAGACTATCGCTGAGCTCTAAGAGCAGGACAGGGCCAACAACATTCCTCCCAGGCTCGCGGAACCGCGACCAGCCCATATCGTCGTATCTTGGCGCCAAGATATCCAATAATACCTTCATGCTTGACAGGCGTCCTGATCAGGCAATAGCGTAATGCGCGGCACATTGCGAGCCGTAGAGCCGTTCGCGTAAAATCATCGCGTCACGGCAGCGGGATGTGCCAACCACGATCCAAATCGCTGATAGTGTTGTTGAGTGAAGCGGACGGCTCCCGAGAGTTTGTTCTGCGTGAGCTCTTCTGCTTCCTTAGCTTGACGGGCTCATGGCTCTGCAACGTTCAACTCAAGCCGAACTGTCGCCGGTCCTGCTGCAGGCTGGTGCCATCAAGTGGCCGTCATGTGAAGAGTGCTATTTCTTCTTGCGACGTGGAGGCGCCGGCTTGCGACCCTTGGGAAGGGTTCTGGGAGTCGTCGCTCCTTTGGGCGGCTGAACAAAGAACTCGGACAGATGAACACCTAACGTTTCGGCGATACGGTCCAGGAGATCAATTGTCGGATTCTCCGATAGCCGCTCAAGACTGCCCATGTAGGAGCGGTCAATGCCGGCATCGTATGCCAATTGCTCTTGCGAAATACCGCGATCTACGCGGATCCGGCGCACATTCCAGGCCACAAGCGCACGAGCTTTCATGCGCCAAAGCAGCCATTCGGAAGACCATAAAACCACTGGATATAGCCATACTATTGTGTTAAGTTCGTCCAGGGTGCAGATGAGCCCGCGCAAGGTTCAATGAGAAAGCCCTCAATGGATCCAGACGTCGTCGCACCAAATGAGCCGGTGCTGACGACCCACGACGAGGATCGGCGACTTCCTGATGTGGAAGCCGATAAGGTGCTCGGATGATGCTGACGATCGATCCAGATGGCGAGCGCGCGCTCGCGGAGCGTTCGATAGCCATTTGGCGCGCAAAATAGTTGGCCGACCACGGCTATCGCGGATTGCTTCGCAGCCGCGCCACCAGATCGCAAAGCCCGTCGCCTGGAGTTCGCAAGTGAGAATAGAAGTAGTCGCAGCCAAGATATCGACCAGCGAGGCTCGTGTAATGCCGCTAAATCGCACGCACCGGTCCCGCCAGGCGAGCAAGAAGCGAACCCATGCCGGACGCAGCGTCCGTTCATCGTGCTCTGGAGCGATATCGTTGGAAGTAACGACAGGAGTCGCAGCGCCAGGGTATCTTGTGCCAGCCAATGAATAGACGTTTGGCAGGAAATTTTCCTTCAGATGATTCGGATCGCTACGTAAACACCTGAATTCGCCTATCATGGTCTTTTCAGTATGGTAGGAGTTCCAAGCCGTGCCGCCCGATCCCAAGGTTGCAGATTTTGCGCCCGACGCGCCCCAGCTCACACAGTACGACGAGCAACACGCCATCACTTATATGCGTCTCCTCGATGCCGAAGCCGACAAGGCTGATTGGCGCGAGGTCGCGCGCATCGTGCTTTGTATTGATCCCGCCCGAGAACCAGCCCGCGCCCGCCGTGCTTTCGAGAGCCATCTGGCTCGCGCCAAATGGGTGACGCGTCACGGCTACCGTGACCTCCTGCGCGGGGGACCTAAAGAGTGAGTAACGAATGCGTTTGGAAACGGGCGATACTTCGTGTCGAGGTTCAATCGCAAAAGTAGAGCGTTCCATCAATTAAGTGCATCAACACCGAACAAACGCACTGGCACAACCAGAAATCGTCACATTTGTCGGGCTGCAATTCCTCTTGCGTGACCGAACGGGGAAAATGAGACAATGGCAGGTGCCAACTGGAGATCAGAGCAGGCATATCCTGACGCCCGGAAAGCAGAGACCGCGGACATAGCCTGGGAATGGCTTCGCCGTAATCGGGAGTACCAGAAGGACTATAGAATCTTCGTCCGTGGCGGACGGTCCAGCGCGATGGCGGATCACTTCCGCCGGAAGTGGGGGCTTACGTTTCGCGGCTGACCCGCAAAAGACGTTCGACCAACAGGCTATTTTCTGGGCTCCTGAGGCGCTGTCGACGGTGCTGGCTGTCTCTGCGGCCGCGTCCAAAGAATACGAATTGGACATCGCCAAACTCGCGGACAGCAAGCTTCGTCATGCGCCGGATGGATGGCATGCAATCGTGCCGCTCGGAGGGGTAAAGCATCGCCTTTGGCTAAGAGAGCTTCCAGCGAGCGGATCGATGGTTGCGGTCGAGCTGCCGCTCGACCGCAATTTCGATATTCGCTTGCAGGCTGCACGTCGATTTTGGCTGGCGCTCGAACAGCGTCCCCTTGGACCACCCCCGCTTGCTCTACCGATCCTGACCCGGCGGCGGCTCATTCTCGCTATGCGAGCAGCGGATGGACGGCTGGAAGGAAACAGCTATCGCCAGATCGCGCAAGGCCTGTTTGGCGCGCATCGCGTTCCCGATCGAGGCTGGAAAACGGACAGTCTGCGCAGCAAGATTATTCGCTTGGTCAAGATAGGGCTACGTCTCATGCGGGGTGGCTATCGTGCATTGCTCCGTCACAAAGGAAGAGACAGGAACGATGCGTCCTGAGCTCTGGCCGATCGCGAGCTACCGCCTTTCGCCGTGTATGCAGATCCTCGCTCACTGTCATTCACGTCACACTTTGGACGTTGCTGATAAATGGCGTTTCGTCCGTCCCTATCACCGCGAAGCTGGTCCAATTGTTTTCATACTGTCTGCCCCCGCTGCGGAGGAGTTGCAGTTCGGCGGCAAATGCGCGGCCTCAGTCCCTCCTGGCAGGCACAGCCGGGTGCGGTTACCCCTGCGCTCGGGCCGCCAGAGTGCCGATGACATTAGCTTGCTCCAGGGGGCGACGAAGCGCTTCGTCAAAGACGTGCATGCAGCCCTCGTTGGAGTGATGCTGGAATGCCCCAAAAGCGTTGAAGATGCGAATATCGATGCCGCTCTCAGTTAGTCGTGTCGCGGCGGCCTGACAAAGCATGTGAGGTGCAATGTGGCGCTTGATGCTCTCGATCCGAGCAAGTTTGTAAGCTCGAAGCGGACCGCGCCGAAAACCTCGTTCATTAAGGAGCAGTGCCCCGTGATCCGATAAGCGAGTAATGCGCCAATGAGCTTATGCTGATCTTTCCTGCGAGCAATGTTCGTCGCGTAGACGACGCGATCGCGGGAACCTTTTCTGCAAAATGCTGAGGCTTGCCGCATCCAGCGAGACGTCCACGGTGTCCAGCTGGCAGACCTCGCCGACCCGTATTTCGGCGGCGATCATCCGCGCCACCTTGGTTCTGTCGATAAAATTTTGGCTTCTTTCGATGGAGCGAAAAGCCCGTGGCGGCCAGAGACGTACCGGCCCCGTCGCGGGGTCGGGCCCGGGGCAATCTCCTACCTTGGGCAAGTTTGCCGATGTCGCCACACAGATCGTCACGACCACGCCAAAGTCACATCGAAGGCGCGCCCGCACTCGGCACATTGCGAATCCATGTTCGCCGCGGGAAAGCCTAATACGCGACCGCCAGAAATCATTTAGGTCGGCCTTCAAACGCCATGCACAAGGATCGGGGCCAGGCGTATATTGGGCTTGGCCTACCTGGCGCGGCCCCTCTTTGCCGGCCGTTTCAGGAACTCATCTGGTTCAACGTCGAGCTTGTCGGCAAGGCGGCCTATGACTTTTATGCTGACGTAGTACGCGCCCTTTTCAAGCTGACTCAAATAGCTGCGGCTTATTCTGGCCTCCAGGGCAAGCTCGTCTTGGGACCATCCCCTCGCATTACGCAGACGGCGTAAATTATTCGCGAATGTCTCCCGCAAGTCCATGCGGCAAAGCATGCCGCTTGCTCGATATACTGCACCTCGATATACTTAACAAAATGGCATCCCATGCACGTTATGAACGGAAAGCCCACGCGGCTACCCCGCTTGGTAAGCAAGAAACGAAGCTGAACCATGCGGGACGCCAAGTCTGCTGGTTGCGAGCTTCGAGCAATTTGGACTGTGATCAAACGTCGTCTGAGAAAGGTCGGGTTGTCGAAATCGAAATGAGCGACACGAGCCGCCGCGCTCGGATCGCCGCCAGCCGCAGCCTGACGGTCTGTTGGGAGATTGGCCTGCAGTGCGACATTCGGATCGCTACGAAGAGACCCTGAGTTCGGCTATCATAGCCTTTTCAATTTAATAGGAGTTTCAGGCCGTGCCGCCCGTTCCCAAGATCGCAGATGTAGCGCCCGACGCGCCCCAGCTCACGCCCTACGACGAGCAACACCCCACCACCTACATGCGTCTCCTCGATGCCGAAGCCGACAACGCGGATTGGCGCGAAGTCGCGCGCATCGTGCTTTGTATTGATCCAGCTCGTGAACCGGATCGCGCCCGCCGTGCGTTCGACAGTCATCTGGCTCGCGCCAAGTGGATGGCGCGGCACGGCTATCGTGATCTCCTGCGCCGGGGCTGGCCGAAGAGTGAACAGTGAGTGCGTTTAGAACGAACAAGACTTCGTGTTGAGGTCCAATCGCAAAAGTAGGGCGTTCCATCGATTAAGTGCATCAACAACGAGCAAACGCACAAGCACGCCACAATTCGTCACATTTTTTGAGCTGCAATTCCCCTTGCGTGAAATGCACTGGGAAAACAGTTGATGGCAAGTGCTGATTGGAGATCAGAGCAAGCATATCCTGATGCCAGGAAAGTAGAAGCGGCGGACATAGCTTGGGAGTGGCTTCGCCGTAATCGGGAGTACCAGAGAGACTATAGAATCTTTGTCGGCAGCGAACGATCCAGCGCGATGGCGGAGCACTTCCGCCGGAAGTGGGGGCTTTCGTTTCGCCGCTGATCCGCAAAAGAGGTTCGACCAACAGGCCATTTTCTGGGCGCCTGAGGCGCTGTCGACCGTGCTACCCGTCCGCGAAGTTGTCTCTCCGGCGGCATCTAAACAATACGACCTGGATATTGCCAAACTACCGGGCGGCGAGCTTCGTCATGCGCCCGATGGATGGCATGCCATCGTGCCGATCGGAGCGGTAAAGCATCGCCTTTGGCTAAGAGAGCTTCCACCGCGCGGATCGATGGTTGCGGTCGAGTTGCCGCTCGACCGCGATTTCGACATTCGTCTGCGGGCAGCGCGTCGATTTTGGCTGGCGCTCGAACAGCGTCCCCTCGGACCACCCCCGCTTGCTCTATCGATCCTGGCCCGGCGGCGGCTCATCCTCGCTATGCGAGCAGCGGATGGATGGCTGAGAGGAAACAGCTATCGCAACATCGCGCAAGGCCTGTTTGGCACACTTCGCGTTCCCGATCGAGGCTGGAAAACGGACGATCTGCGCAGCCGGACCATTCGTCTCGTCAAGATGGGGCTACGTCTCATACGGGGCGGCTATCGTGCACTGCTCCGTCACAAGAGCAAAGACAAGCACGACGCGTCATGAGCGGCTCGGCTGATCGGTTGGCTGCAACTGGCCTCCGAAATGTCGGATTAGGCCAGGGACCCCATCATTGCGCGCGGTATCCTTTGGACCCTCACTTTGGCTCGGTCCTCGCGGCGGCGGAACTTGGCCTTACCGTCGCATGTGAAAAGTGCAGACTGGTTTGCACCACTCGATTCCCGCCACTTGAACGGACGTCTGCCATCGAATCCATTGACCACCTGTCTGACATAGCCTGATGCGAGGTCAGGCAGATTCCGGAATCGCGGCCTTTTTGCAGAGCCGGGCGACCCATCGGCAAAGGCTCGCGCGACTTCGGGATTGTCACTGCGGTCGACCGCATAGGCCCGATACTGCGTGCCATTGGACGTTCGCGATCCGGGTATCACATGCAACGCGCGCTCGCGCACAAGATCGCTGACAATGATTTCAGGTGCAACTAGAGCATTTTCCGATCACGTTGCGTCGTAGCCAGCTGCGGCGAGATAATTTTGACATTCCTGGGGTGAGAAGCGTTTGAGAGCGTTGGCGATTGCCTGCCAGAGATCGGGCATGGTACGGGCTGCCACGGCCCGCAACAGCGCCTTCAATTTAGAGAAGGCCATTTCGATCGGGTTGAAGTCTGGACTGTAGGGCGGGAGATAGAGCAGGCTTGCTCCGACCGCCTGGTTGGCCTCTCGAACGCCATGGACCTTGTGAGCGGGCAAGTTATCCATGATAACGGTATCGCCCGGCCGCAGCGATGGGGCCAGCAATTGTTCGACGTAGGCCAGGAAGGCGTCGCCGTCCATTGGACCGTCCAGAACAAGCGGCGCGATCAGACCGTCGGAGCGCAATCCAGCGGTGAATGTCGTCGTCTTCCAATGCCCGTGTGGGACGACTGCACGACATCGTTCGCCGCGCGGCGAGCGCCCGTAAAGCCGTGCCATCTTGGTGTTGGCGCTGGTTTCGTCGACGAAGACGAGACGCTCAGGATCAAGATCGATTTGCCCTTCGAACCACTCCTCACGCCCAGCATTTATATCGCCGCGCCGTTCTTTTTTTAAGTGTGATCTTTCTGCGCTAGAAGAAACGCCAGAGCGACGCGATGCCGGCCGATATTCCACGACGTTTCAACAGTTCCTGCAACTCGGCGAGCGTGATATCCAGCTTCGCTGTCACCGCGTCCAAAATCAACTGCGAATGGGCTTCGATGCGCTGCGATTTGCGGTCACCGCCCTGGCGTTTAGGAACGATGTCGCCAACTTCCTTGAGGCGACTGCGCCAGCGGATCGCGCTGGCCGCGCTGACACCAAAGCGCTCGGCAGCCTGTCGACAGGACAGGCCACCGTCAATCGCGGCTACCACCCTTGGCGAAGTGCCGCGCGGCAATCAGGATGGAAGTGCGTATTCCCAGCCAGATTGTCGCGCTATAGCGAAGATCGACCGAAAGCGCCTTGGTCATACATGCTGACCTCCTTCGCCAGCATGCAGCCTGAATCTGGCTCGCGGCCTTTTGGGAATCCCCAACCGATTCATTCCGGTCGGAAAATGCTCTCTAGGCATCGAGGGCGTCCCTCTGGTCGCCGGCTTCTATCATTTGCAGGCGTGTTCACGTGCAGGCCGGGTGTGAGACATCCTGCAGTCTGATCGCGATAATGCCGCCTTCGCCACCGACAAGGACTATTGGGCGCCGTGAGGTCCAGAGCATCGCCGCAACGTCGACCCCCAGCTCACCTTTGAGGGCCAACCGCACGTCTCCCCGATATACGCGGACCTGCGTTATCGGTCCGGAAGCGTTTAGGGATCACTGCAAACCGCCCGAGCCTCAGCTGGCTTGCTCTACATTGTTCTGGCCTTTCCGCCGCGTTCAGTGCAGTCTCGATCTCAAAGGGTGGCGGGCAGAGGAGGAGAGAGCCCATTAAGGTCGCCAACAACTGGCAGGGTTGAAGGATCTCCACGCAGTGATCCTCTCAGCTTTTCTGTTAAGTCGGTGGTGGCGGCAATGCTGGTCGGCCCGCAAATATGCTCTCGGCGATCCGCCAATCGGCGGGAGTGTCGATCTCATACCACCTCAAACCATCGCACCGCGCCCCCGCAAGCTGCAGTCCGCGTCGTTCAATCAAATAAGCCAGGAGTTCCTCGGTATAGGATCGCGTGGCGCCGGAGGCGATGATTTCGTCGAGAGCTGGAACGATCGTGCCCCTGAGGGTCGAGGCGGCAAACCGCAGCAAATTCATCGTTTTGTAGAGAGTTGGACCGTCGACAACGAGGTTTTCCGCTGTTTGCTTCATCCGGAATTCGGAAATCAAGCCAGTATCCGACATTAAAACGGCCGATCCTTCCATCATTTCATTGAAGGGCACCACGGCAGCTGCATCAGGAGCGTCGCCCTTCATCAAGTAGCGCAGAACATCCAGCTCGAAAAAGACGTCTCCTTCCAGAACGTAGCAGTCGCCCGATAGCAATGTGTCGCGCGCAAGCCACAGCGAATACGCACTTCCGGTACTGTCAAAGGCCGGGGAGTCGACGTAATTGATCTCAAGCGTGCCGAAACGGCGACCGCACGCGTATTCAATAGCGTCCTTGCGGTAACCGACGACGATCGTCACCTCTTCCACGCCGACAGCGTCCAGACTTCGAAGCGCATTATGGAGGATAGCCGTGCCGTTGACCTCGACCAAAGGTTTCGGCCGTAGATCCGTTAGCGGTCGCAGGCGAGAGCCAAGGCCAGCGGCGAGAATGATCGCGTTTTTGGGAGCATTGATAGCCATTTGAGTTCGCTCTGCCGTCGGGAATATCTCGTTTCGTTTGAGGCGATCAGGGGATGTCGGCGCGCAAGGACCTAGTCTTACTCATCAGAACCGTGAACGAGCCATGCATTGAAGGGGAGCGGAGCGAGTTAACGGCGCCGGCGGCCGGCGTCGCCTTCCCAGAAGGGGCGTGAACGCAGTTGGCTATTGCCTTAACTTGTCAGGATGAAGGTATAGCGCTTCAGCGCTAGCAAGCTCTTTGTAATTGATCATGTTAAAGACATCGTCGAGTGTCGCGATGTCGGGCTCGACGTCCGTAGCGTTCTGGTCAGCAAATATGCGATCGCAGACCTGCCGCATTGATGCCAATGCGGCGCGCATGGAGTGGTTGGCCCAGATGACTGTGGAGATACGGGCACGACAATACTCAGAAGTGGGTGTTCGGTAGTATGTTGTTGGAACAACAACGACCGGTAACTTGTTCTGCCAGGTGCGCGTGAACGAAAGGATTTCATCTGCAGAGCTCATTCGCGAGTGAATGAGGATCGCATCGGCTCCTGCCTCAGCGTAAGCGTGAGCGCGTGAAATTGCTTCGTATAGTCCGTGGCCGGCGATTAAGGCCTCGATGCGGGCCACGAGCACGAGATCGTCCGCGACCGTGTCCTTCACGGCGCGCAAACGACCAGAGAACTCATCGATATCGGCGAGAGGATGCCGATCGCCGACGAAAGAATTTATCTTCGGAAAACAATTGTCCTCGAGCGTGACGCCGGCAGCACCGCGCTGATGCAGTTTGCGGGCTAGCAGGCGAGCATTGTTGAAATTCCCGAAGCCGCCGTCTCCGTCGACCAGGACCGGAAGCTGGCCCGAGTCCACGATCCGCTCAACGGCATCGACAAGCTGACCCCACGATGCTTCGTTGGCGTCGCGGTAGCCTAGAGAGGAGGCAATCGATCGACCTGATGCCCAGAGGCCCTTGAAACCTGCGCGCTGAGCGATCGTCGCGGAGAGGCCGTCATGCGCCTCCATCAGGAACGAGAGTGTGTTTTTGGAGCAGACCTGAGCGCGGAGTGTGTCAGCGAATGAGGAATCAGCGCATTGATCAATGCCGTCGGCGAGGAGAGATTGTGAATGGTCTTGCATGCCGGACCCCTTAGCCGCTGACCGGCCGACGTTCGTCACTTGACAGGTGATATGTTTCTGTCCTCTCGATCAATTGCCAGAGTTGGCAGTTGACCAGCGCAGACCAACGCGGCATCTCGCTATGGATGCGGCATGGGATTTTGCGCTAGGCACTTATTCTACCTCCGGTGGTTGGACGACCGCCCGTCGCTCAGAGGTGCAACGCCGCGCTTGCGTACGAAATGAAGTTGCTCCAGAACGAAGTATCAATGTGCCGTTCTAAACAATTTTATCTATTCGTTTGCCAAGGTTAACACGTGCCAGAGCGTATAGCGCGGTTGACTTGCGTTAGGGGTCTGGCGCGAGAGCCTGTTCTCAATAAGGATTCTCAGGCGAGCTAAATCGTGACTCAAGGCTTCCGATAGAGGCGAGCTTGAGGCGCAAGCAACTATAATGGTTTAGTGACGCGGACTCGAAGCGCCTTGCCCGCCCTGGGCGGCCACGTGATCGACGCGGGGGTGATCGGCGGGATCGTGCATATGCTGCGATCGGACGCGCGCTGGCACGATTGTCCGCCGGAATTCGGTCCCTACACGACGATTTGCAATCGCTTCAATCGCTGGAGCCGGCAGGCCATCTGCGGGTGTTGCGGCGTAGGGCAATTCAGGCGGATCTCATGGAAATCGACGAGGACCTCACATCGAGTACGTGTTCCACACCGACAAGGCACACTGCGGAAGCAGTTCTCCTCATTTCTCGCTCAAGCGTCTCATCTTTGGTTCGAAGGATTGAGCGACTCTCATGTCGTCGGCCTAATGACGGGACCGCTAACGAATTCCGTTTGACCGGCCCATGCGCAGCTGGATTGTGAGAGCCTGCGCTCTAGCCATCCAAAGATGCACTCATCCGACGATACGAAATTTTCGACTTCTTCGGCCGCGACCCGGAATATCGACGGTGCGGCCAAATCGATGTCGACGTGCTCCGCCGAGCAGTCAGCCTGAAGCTTAAGCGCCTCCGACATGCTGACAAGGCCGCGTCCACCAGCCACTACGAGTACTGGGCATTTCAACCGTCGCGCCAAGCGTGAGCGAAGCCTCGACACTCCGTCCTCGTCGGCAACCTTTGTCAGACAGCCGACAGATGCCAGCATTCGCGCCCAGTCCCAAAGGCCGCCGTCGCAAACAGCCGCAGCTAGGCGGCAATCGGAGGCTGTGAAATCAGTCGCAAGAGCAGCCGATAGGCCTTCTCCATAGATGCCGATGCGAGCGGCATCAACGTCGGACCGAGCTACAAGATAATCCAGGCAGCAGGTCAGCAAAAGACCCGGTTGGATATCCGGCCGGCCCGCAACGTCATCGTGGGAGACAGCCAGAACTGACATGCCCCGGCCAACCACCGCGGGCAACAGCCTGCCGAACAGCGTTGCTGCGCTTTCCTGTTCGCAGCTGATGCAAACGACTGCCGGCGCCCGTGAATCGTGATTGCCGGCGGGAGAATAATACGCTTGAAAGCCTGCCTCGTCGTAGCATGTAATTTCGACACGCTCAACGTTTTGCCGCAGAGACGGTCCGAACCTCTCTATGTTGGCCTCGGCTTTCGCGGAAATGTCGTCTCTTTTCGGATCGCCGTCACCAACCAGACGCCTGGCTACTTCAAAGGCAGTTAAACCACAAAGCCAAGCTTCGGTCGCCTCATCGAAGGCCATCTGCTTGATCTTCAGGTCAGCACGGAGGCACTGAGCATCTCCAATCTCTGTCCATCTTGTAACCCAGCTCTGCCGATGTGCCGAGCCATAGGTGGAGATCTTTGCGGCTAAATCGTCCAAGAACATCGCGGCCCCTCGCCGCATGGACGCAAGATCGCCTCTCGCATGGACCCAAGGTGTGCTCTCCATCTCCACGACCCCCCAACCGTTTTAAGCTCACTCTGAGCGCGTAACCGTCACGGAAGAGACCGATCACCTTGTCCCGGAATCATTCCTGACCCTGTCGACCTTTCTCGAACGAATTGATGGATTGCCTCAGCAATTGGTGTCACAGAAACCGAAGAGTTGGCGCAGACCTGCCTCTCGCGCGTTGCTAGCTCGTCTGTTCCTTGATGAGGGGGCGGACCGATGGGGAGGCATAGGCACCCGAGACGAGCTTGTAGCAACAGCATGCGGTTTCCCCGAGCGATTTGTGTTGATCGATCTGCACGACACCGCGCATCTTGCGAATCAGCCCTTGCTCCTCGAACCTGGCCAATGTCTCCGTTACCTCGGCGCGGCGCATCCCCAGTGCTAAGGAAAGATAATCATGGGTAACTGGCAGCATGCAGGCGTCAACAGCGTCACTCGCAAGACACAGCCAACTCGCAAGCCGTTGTTCACGATGATGCCGAACCCCACATAATCCTGTCTGGACGCACTGAAATGTGAGCGCTTGAACGTACTTAGACAGATGTTCTCGGATCTCAGGATGCGCCTTCATCACGCGACGCAAATCCTCAACCCGGATTCTGTGGGCGCTTCCGGGGAAGACCACCACCGATTGATGCGTCGAAAGATGTCTCGACCTCAAAAACGAAGCGCCAACCGCGCCCCGATATCCTATGATTGCCGTTTCAAGCAGGCGTCCCGCGGCGTTAACTCTCAGCGAGACGAGGCCCGTCTCTATAAAGTAGACGTGCTCGACCTGCCGTTTTGGTTCTTGCAGAACCATGCGCTCTTTCAAGGTGATCGGTTCAAGGCACTCCGCTATTGCCGCGAGGTGTTGCACGGAAAGACGCGCCAGGATCACGTTCTTCAAGATCACGTTCTTCGCAAAGGGCTGCTTCGTAGGACGTGGCGCAGGAGGCCGGTGAAGCAACGGCCGCGTGCCGGGCCGCTGCTTGAGAGCTGTATCTGCGGAATAGTCAAGCGCTTCGGGGACGGCGGGCACGCGATCAATCATGGCCCCTCTTCCTGGTAGGCGGCTTTTGCTAGTCTGCGCGCTGCCGTAACGAGAACTTGATTGAGATTGTAACAACATCTTCATCTCGATTGGTGCGACGAGGGTCGCATCGACGCTCCGTTCCTGCGTTGAGAGGCCTGTCTTCGACGAATTTCAGCGAAGCCGAACGGGATGCGTGCCTCGGCTAGGACGATCGGCGCCACATTATTGGATTTGTACCTTGTTACTACCGCGACGATGACTGCGCCCACAAGCATTGTCGGTATGATCGAGGCCTATATCGGTTGCGAGCGCGGGATGACCGCATCATTCGATCATCCACAGATTTGAGGGGTGAGAAGCTGCGCAGATCGATGGTCTGCCGTCTTCAATGCTGCAGTAATAAGCGAGACAAGTCTTGATAGTCGCCTCCCGACCTATCGAAAAAAAGCGTGGCGTTTTCTTCAAAAAGGCGTGCGATCGTTAGGCCATTTCGCTAAGATGTCGATGCGTTCCTCGTGACGGCCGCTCACCTGCACTTGGGATCGAGTATTTACGCACAATGGCGCGCCGCCCTGAAATTGTGTGTCCTGCTCGATACGTGCGTGATTGAGATCATCAAGAGGCCGCGTGAGGGCCAGCGGCTAAGTCAGCGCCTCGATTGTCGGGGCGAGACGCCTGCATCAATGCGATCAATCGCCCGAAGGAAGCTCAACTGGAATAGCGAAGCCTACCTTTACGCGATCCAATATGACCATCGTCTTGAAGCCCTTGATGTCGCGATTTTCATAGAAGAAGCGCCGGGTGAACTGCTCGTACTCCTCCAGGGTCGGCGCGGTAATGTACAGGACGAAGTCGGCATCGCCCGTGACGTAGAAGCCATTGACGACGTCGACTGACGATCTGATAGCTTTCTTGAACCTATCGATGATATCGGCACTTTCCCGTTCCAACGTCACTAGCGCAAGCACTTGAATAGGTCTTCCGACCGCCTTCGGCGATACAATCGACACATCCGCCTGGATGATGCCTTCCGAGCGGAGCCTCTTCAATCGTCGTTGGCACGCGGTAGGAGAAAGCCCGGCCATCTCGCCGATCACATCTGAAGTTAGACGGTTGTTCTTTTGCACGATCTCGAGGATGCGGGCATCTATCCGATCATATTGCATGATCACCTCCTGCCTGAGGTGAATTTCGCCGCGAGATGACTACTCAGCGCAGCAAATCCTCCAGGGTGAAAAAATACGAGGAAAGCGTCTGTGACAAAGCCCCAACTTCGGCTGGTCCTGTCGCGTCGCAATATCCGAACAAGGGCGAGGACGGCAGCGTTCGGATGCTGCGAGCCAGTGAGCGGAGCAAGCGCGGCAGCTGTTCGGACGTGGCTTGAGCTTTCGTTGTCGACGGGGATGTGAACCAAAGCGAAGTTGAAACACAACCAAGCGCGCCGCGTTGCAAATTCGTGTGGAGACAGCATCGTGATTGGGCTCAGCCAAGTATTCGCCCGGTGACAAGCGGGATGCTAAGCGCCTTTTTTACCTTTGAAAGGCGCACATTCAGAGCCTCGATTTTGCCCTTCAGCTCGCTAACAGCTGACAGAGCCCTCCCAAGCGGCGCCCCTACCAACATTGTCGCAACGTCGCCGCATCAGCGGGATTGCCGCCGCTCAGCTCCTGCTCGTTTGGTGTCGTCCCCTCAGGAAGATTGATGCGGTGCTTGCAGTGCCCCTCGTTCTTTGCAGCATCGCACGCGCAGCTCGTTCGTACTTGGTCGTCCGTTCGAACTGCGAGTACCTCGTGGTCCCTGTCGCCCGAACTGCTCTGAACTCTAAAATATTGCATGCGTCCTCCCATACGCGTTGTCCCAGGCACGTTGTTGGATTTATCTGCAGGATGACGCGCATCCTGCGAATCAACCCTGCGTTCTTTGGATCGAATTAGCGTCTCCGTTAGCGTAATGCGGCTCAATCGCAAGAGGGAAAGGCAATCTCGGGCACTGGTAGTATGCGAGTCTCGGCGGCATGACTTGTGCAGCTGAATTGTCCTGACGAGGGCCAGCTCGCATGTTTGCTCGGATCGCCTGGACTACTCCCTGGGTGCCGTGTCGGGCCGCTTAATATCTCCTGAATGATCGTACCTACTGCATCTCCAACCGTTGCGCGGAGAAGTTCGCAACCCGAAATGTTCTTTCGGAACCTTGTCATCGCCGATGTTCGTGCCGTGCAGACAGTTCGCTTCGGCCGAACGTCGGAATCGAAGCAAACAAAATTGAGCGTCGAATACCGCGGGCCATCACTGCGATCGCCTACGGGCCAGCCGCTGCCGCCCGTCCCCTGCGATTCAATCGCGAGCGGCGGAGGCTGAAGCCTGCTCGTAGCCTATTTTGCCGGAGTCGCGAAGGGATGCTCCCGACAGCTCGACTTCTGAGCGATGATGTTGTTGCTATCAACGCACAAGTCTGTACGTATCGGACAAATGCATGCGCATCCCTCCTCGGTGATTTACTCGGCGGAGATAGTACGGTTCGTACCGAGCCATCAAAGCGCAGGCCGATCCGATTTGGCTCAAATGAGTCGAGCCGCGATTTCGTTCGTTGACGCGTGGTCGGGACCGTCCGCCTTGTCATGCCAGGCTGTATCCCAAGCAAACTGCGGGATGACGAGGTGGAGGCCTCATGCCGGTTTCGGGTGGCTGGAAAGCAACAGCTATCGCAACATCGCGCACGGCTTTCTGGGCAAGCACCGCATTCCCGATCGGGGTTGGAAAACAAACGATCTGCGCAGCCGGACCATTCGCCTGGTCCAGATGGGACTGCGTCTTGTGCGAGGCGGCTATCGTGATAAGGACGACACGTCCTGAGCTGTTTGCTGGTTGGCTAGCTGTGGAATCTCAAGAGGTCGTCCTCCGGAAGGGCGAGGCGGCTGATTGGTGGTTTGGCTTGCAGGCTGCCGTGCGGGCGATGCCAATTATAGTGAAGCCAGATTGGCAGGTCCTTGGCGCGCTGGTCTGAGGTGTCGTAGGCGCGAGCATACGCCCCCTCGCGTAGCGCAGTTTGGATGAATCGCTCGGCCTTGCCATTTGTTTGCGGCCTGTAGGGCCTGGTGAAGATGTGCTTGAGGCCGAGCTTCCTGCACGCTCTGGCGAAGGCCTTGGCACTGTAGCAGGAGCCGTTGTCGGTCATGATGCCGGTCACCATCATGCCCGGGCTTCGGTAGTAGGTGACGACGTCGTTGAGGAAGGCGATAGCGCTCTCCTTCTTCTGATCTCCCCGGATCTGAGAGAAGGCCAAGCGCGAAGTATCGTCGATGGCCACGTGGACGAACTCGTGGCCGGCGCCGCGGCTTTCGCCCTTCTGGCGATCGTGTGTGATGCGGTGGCCGGGTCTTACGAATCTGCCGAGCTTTTTGATATCGATATGGATGAGCTCGCCGGGCTGCTCGCGCTCGTACCGGCGCGTCGGCTCGGCCGGCTCCAGATCGCGCATCCGACTCAATCTGAAGCGGCGAAGGATGCGGCTGACGGTGGCCGGTGACACTTCGACTCGACTGCGATCTGCTTGCCGGTGCGGCGCTGCCGGCGCAACGCTTCGACAGCCTTGCACGTGGCGGGCGGTGTTCGGCTCGGCGATGAATGGGGCCTCGAGGAGCGATCAAGCAACTCCCTCCGCACCTTCTGCGCGGAAGCAGCTGCATGCTGCGGCCGTCGACGATGACATCTAGCTGAGCGAGGTCGTCGAGGCGCGCGGCATCCTCTGGGCATTCGGCTCGCTCTTCGCGGCCGCCGAAGGGGCATAGTCGAAGGTAAGGGCCCATTCGTTGCGTCCCGTGAACGGGCAATCGATCCCACGTTAAGCAACTGCTTCTAAATCAAATCTATAGATCGAATTTCTGATGTCGTCCGATAGGTTGTTAGGCAGCTTCCGGAAGTGCAGTCTTTTTGCAAAGTCGCGCGACCCATCGGCAGAAGGCACGCGCAATTTCGGGATTGTCGCTGCGATCGACCGCGTAGGCCCGATACTGCATGCCACTTGGCGTGCGCGATCCCGGTATCACATGCAGCGCGCCTCCGCGCACGAGATCGCTGACAATGATTTCAGGCGCCACCAGTAGGCATTTTCCCGTCATGACGGCCGGCAGAGCAAGGTAATTGTGATCGTATCGGGCTCCCGATTTTATATCTTTCACCCTCAGGTTCATCGCCCTCAGCCATGTGGGCAGTATATCGGGCCGGGATGTGATGTTCAGAATTGGCATTGAACGAGCAATTGAGAGCGGTTTTCCCGCGACGTGATTTGGAGAGCCTACGCAAACGAGGGTCTCATTGTAGATTTCCCAATTGTCTGCCGGTTCGATGACGGAAAGGTCGCGCGTAATCAAGATATCGAAATCGTCCGAAGATGTCGGCGGAGAGAGCGAGCTAATGACATCCACAGTGACGCCGCCGACCTCAGCGGAAAATGCTTGGAGATTTGGAATCAAAAGGGAGAAAGCGAAGGTAGAAAGCGACGTGCGGACCACAATCCGATTGACGTCAGGACGATTCCGCCGGCGCATTCTCCTCGCGGTAAAGCAGATCGTTTCGAGTGGTTCGGCGACCGTGTTGGCAAATACCCTTCCAAACTCGGTTAATTCGCTCCGCCGACCTCGTCGCTCGATGAGGTCTGTGCCGAGATAGCCCTGCAGCACGGCCAGGTAGCGGCTCACCGAGCTCTGTGTTGTTCCCAGTGCATTAGCCGCTCGCGTTACGCTTCCTTCTCTCGCAATGGTCACAAATGCCCGGATTGCATTGAGGGGCACTTCATCGTATTCGGCGGCCATCTTCTGCTCCGGTAGCTTCTGGAATATCTGCTCGTTGCGACGGCAGACCATTTGCCAAGAATGAATGCTCCATCACATTATTCGATGTCTTTCGCCGGATTACTGCTTATCGACGGCGCGCCGCGCATAAAATCGGTTTTATGGTGCAATCCGTACGCTTTGGCTCGCAAGCTCCGTTCGCTGTCGGCGGCTTCTTCAAAGATGCACCTTCAGGCGACCGATAGGCATGGTCGGCTGTTCCTGCTTCGACAGCCTGCAATTTCTATGAGAGAGGCCGATTCCTCAAACTTTGCCAACAGCTGGCGCCGGAGCGGTGCTCGGGGGCGAGGACCCTTTGAGAATCTCGTTTGTTGCGGAGAATACCAAAGGTTGCGTTCAGGGAAGGAAGCGAGCTTCAGCGGCCCTGACCTCGTGCATGTTCTGAAGCCTGAAAATCTCGTCTACTGGCAGAATATCCTTATGCACGTTCTGGACGCCGCCATCGGCGATGATCCGACGGAAGGTCTCCTGCATGCAAGTAGCCGCAGCGCGGATCCCGTAGTTGCCGTAGATCATCATGCAGACATTGCCGAGTGCCTTGACCCGCTCTGCATTGAGATCCGGGTAGGCGTTTGGCACGATCACCAGCGGTACCGATCCCGTCCAGGCCCGCGAAAAGCTTTCGATTTCGGAAGGGTCGCTCTTTTTCGAATGGATCAGGATCATGTCGGCGCCAGCCGCCACATAGGCGTTCGCCCGATGCAGAGCTTCCGCCTCGCCAACTCCCGCGATCAGGGCTTCGGTGCGGGCGATGATGAGAAAATCCGGGTCCCGTTTTGTCGCAACAGCGGCCTCTATCTTGCCCTGGAACTCCTCAATGCGCAGTAGTTCCTGGCGCCCATTCGCAACAAGGCTCGTCACCTTCGGAAAGGTCTTGTCCTCGATGACGACTGCGCTGGCGCCGGCGCGCTCGTATTCCCTGATGGCGTGAATGACGTTGATCGCATTGCCATAGCCCGTATCGATGTCGGCAACGATCGGCAGCCTCGTGCGCCCGGCGATCGCCCGTAGCATATCCAGATGCTGCGTCATCGAGATCAGGCTCATGTCTGCAAGCCCGTAAAGTGCTGCCAGTTCGAAGCCAGAGGCCCAAAGGCCATCAAATCCAGCTTCCTCCGCCAGGATCGCAGAAAATGGGCTATGGGCGGCCATGATGTGGACAAGGCCGGTCTCGGCCATGCGGGCGCGAAGGCGTTTGACAGGGTACATTCGGAAAACCTTTCAAAACAGGTCTGCTCGCGCAGCGATACTCCGATCTTGGGACGTGAAGTCCTCGATCGACGAAGTATCCAAACTGCGCAAATCGCGCGCGGCCACGACGCCGTTTCCAAGCTATCCCTTCTCAAACCGGCTAAACCAATTTTGTGATCTCATTATCAAGTGGGGCGAGCTAAAATTTCGATGCCTTGTGTTGCTAGTCCTGAACGACGCTGACTCCATCCGGCGGTAAAAAGACGGGCAGATTGTCGCGCTGGGGGCGTATTGCATTTTGCTTCAAGCAGGATGTCCGGCGGGGGCGCCCGGCGGAGACCCCGCGGGTAGGCCGCTGTGAGGATTTTGCAGGCGATCAGGAGGCATATCCGGTCGGTGCCACGGGGAGCACGAGATGATCTTGGTAAATATTGTGAACTGCGCAGGCTGCCGCCATCCTTTATACCTATTGGCTAGTGGACAGCGCGCTCGGCCAGGACCTCAAGCGTGGCCGCGGAATGATGCGGAATCCGCGACAGGTTCACCTCCGACGACGTCCGCTGACCCCGTGTAGACTTCCTTTCATGAGAGATGCCCCACGCCGGACACCCGATTGCAGAGGCTCGCGCGTGATCACAGGTAGAAGCTTGGGGGCGTAACAGCAAGCGGGTGGCGTCGATCCTGTGACGCCCTACCTCGCATCAAAGAGTCGGATGCAATGAACCTATGGGCTCGAGGGCCCAGTACGTACGCGTGATGTTCATCTCTGTCATGGCGGATTGCGGCTGGGAATCATCATGTTTGGGGCTTGAAACCTCGCCAAGATCGATCTGGTCGACGTGGCGCCCGGACGCCACTCGCTCAGCTGCCAGTTGAGACCGGCTCCGGCAACGCGATGTGACGGCTGACCGTTCTCCAGGTGAACGGGTGCGTTTGCCGCGCGCGTTGCGCCTTATTCGAGACGTCTACAGACGGGTGTCGATAGACGTCGTTTCCTAGCTTCATGCGTCATCGCATCTTTTCAACTTAGCATTGACTTATTCAATGAGTGTCATCGGCTTGTAGCAAGTCGAGCTTCTAACGGCGCGTGCATCGATGATCATGTCCAACCGAGATCGCCAAGAATTCATGTCGGTTGTTCGCAAAGATTGCATGACCATTTGGATGTCGCCCGCCATGGCAATCGGGATGGTGGACAACACTAAAGTGCCCCCGGTTACGAGGGAATGATGTTCAGCGGCCGAGTGAAATCCGGGAGATGGTAATGAACGGTATCGATCTGTCGCGACGGCGGGCCCTTGCTGGCGTCCTGGCCGCTGGCATGTTTGCCAGCATGGGTGCGCAGGGTACCGAGAGCAACGCGAAGCCTGCGACACGCCGGCGGCTGAAGGTCGGCATGTCCGGATATCCGCGCACGTTCGACCCAGCTGTCGCGACCGATACCGCGATACGACGGATCATGCCGCAGCTTTTCGATACGCTCATCGGCTTCGACCACGCTCGTGGCATGGCGCTGCGGCCTGCTTTGGCGGAACACTGGGAACGAATCGATGCGCAGTCGCTGCGGGTTGTCTTGCGCAAAGGCGCGACTTTTCACGACGGATCGCCGCTGACCGCCGAAGATGTTGCCTTCAGCCTGGGTCCAGATCATCTGTTGGGGCCCGGTCGCAGCGGAATGACTGAGGCGCTGCAGTCGCTCGATCGGCTGGATCGGGTCGAGGTCATCGATCCCTACACAGTCGTCATTCATGCCAAGGGTGGGGACGCCCTCCTCGAACAGCGCCTTGCTGCCTGGGGAGCGGAAGTTGTCAGCAAGCGCGCCTTCACGGCGGCGGGCTCCTGGGATCGATGGACAGCATTCCCTGTGGGAAGCGGCCCCTATAAGCTCGTCAATCACAAGCTCGACGTCCACGTCAGCCTTTCCGCGAACGATGCCTATTGGGGCGGACGGCCGCCATTCGAAAGCATCGAATACCGCATCATCCCCGAGCTTGCCGCGCGTATGAATGGGTTACTTGCCGGCGAGCTTGATCTTATCACCGACGTTCCACCAGACCAGTTTGCCGCAATCATCAAGCGAGCTGACCTCGAAGTCTCGGGCGGTCCCGTGCAGAACATCCGCAGCCTTGTTTTTGACAAGACCGGACCGGTGCTGAAGAATCCTCTCATTCGGCGCGCAATGAGCCTGGCAATTGACCGCAAACTGTTGATCGAGACCCTCTGGGACAACTTGCTGCCAATCCCGAACGGTTATCAGCTGCCAAGCTACGGCCAGGGTTACATTGAGGAGTTTCCGCAGCCGGCCTACGACCCGGAAAAAGCCAGGGCGCTGCTTGCGGAGGCCGGCTACAAGGGCGAACAGATCACCTATCGATTGGTCAACAATTACTATCCCAATCAGATCTCGGGCGCGCAGGCCATGATCGAGATGTGGCGGGCGGTCGGTCTGAACGTGAAGATCCAGATGATGGAAAGCTTCGCCCAGATCGAAGAGAGGCCCGTCCATGCAATTTACGACCACTCGAACACCGCATTGTTCCCTGATCATCTCGGCCATCCTTGGCGCGAGTACGGGCCAAACGGCTATCTGCCCAAGCTGGTTGGCGTGTGGGAGAACGAGGAGTACTTCGCCCTCGGCATGAAGCTGCAGGATATTGTCGAGCCCGACAAGCGTCGACCGATCATTCGCCGCATGCTCGAGATCATCACCGAGGTTGACCCGCCTTGCGCGGTACTGCACGTGTCGGGCCAATTCTATGGCAAACGCCGCGATCTGCCGTGGTTGCCGGGACTGACGCTTGATTTGAACTTCGGTCCGTCCAACCAAACCGTAAACAGGATCTGATCGCGATGACGGATGCTCCCAACGAGCCGATCATCCAGATTTCCGATCTGCGCGTCGCATTCGGCGCTGTACCGGTGTTGCACGGCCTCGATTTCAACTTGCGGCGCGGCGAATCGGTGGGCATGGTCGGTGAAAGCGGCTGCGGAAAATCCGTAACATGGCTGGCGGCGCTCGGTCTCTTGCCGCAACACGCCAGAATATCAGGCAGCGTGCGGGTGGCCGGCGAGGAGCTCCTTCATGCGCCAGCTCATCGCCTCGACAAAGTTCGCGGCGGTCGTGTCGCCATGATCTTTCAAGATCCGGCAAGCGCGCTCAATCCGGTGCATAAAGTGGGCGACCAAGTCATCGAAGCCTTGCGGCTCCATCGCGGCTTGGAGCGGGGCGCTGCATTGGCCGAGGCGCGGCGCCTGTTCGATCAGGTCGGCATTCCGGACGCAGCGCGTCGGCTTGAAGCCTACCCGCACGAATTCTCCGGCGGTCAGAACCAACGCATCATGATTGCTATGGCGCTAGCCGGGCAGCCCGACGTTTTGGTCGCGGATGAACCGACAACTGCTCTGGACGTCACGATCCAGGCGCAGATCCTCGACCTGCTGCAGCAGATACAGCGCGAGACCGGCATGGCACTGGTTCTGATCTCGCATGATCTTGGCATCATCGGCGAGATCTGCCGGCGGGTGCTCGTCCTTTATGCGGGCAGGGTGGTCGAGGAAGCGCCGGTCGATCGCCTCTTTGCCGAGCCATCGCATCCTTATACGCGGGGCCTGCTGGAAGCGCTGCCGAGCCTGGATGCACCGCGGCGTAGGCTCGCTGCAATCCCGGGAGTTGTTCCGAATGGAGCTGACCTGCCGTCGGGCTGTCCTTTCGCGCCCCGATGCGAGCTACGCTTCGAGAAGTGCAGCGAAGCAGCCGTTGAGCTTACTGCCGTGCGTGATCATGACCATCACAGGAGCGCCTGCCTGCACGTTCTTGGTCAGCCGGCCATCGAAGAGGTTGTCGCCGCATGATGGCACCGCCGCTCCTGCAGGCCAACGGGCTCGTCCGTCGCTATCGCATGCGAAGGGGCTTGTTCCGCCAGCCTTTGTATGTGGAGGCTGTCAACGGCCTCTCACTGTCGTTGACAACCGGCGAGACGCTCGGACTTGTTGGAGAATCCGGTTGCGGCAAGTCCACGACCGGCCGCATGCTTGCCGGCTTGGAGCGGCCGGATGCCGGCACGATTGCCTTTTGCGGCGAAGCGATGCCGCCCGAAAATCATGTCCGTTGGCGTCGCCTCAGAGCACGCATCCAGATGATGTTCCAGGATCCGCTTGGAGCGCTCGACCGTCGTCTGACGATTGCCACTCAAATCGCAGAGCCGCTCGATATTCATCGGATCGGCAGCAACAGCGAAAGGGTCGATCGGGTCCATGCACTGCTCGCCGATGTCGGTCTGAGACCCGATCACGGGACGCGCTATCCACACGAGCT
Source organism: Bradyrhizobium sp. B124 (assembly GCF_038967635.1). NCBI lineage: Bacteria > Pseudomonadati > Pseudomonadota > Alphaproteobacteria > Hyphomicrobiales > Nitrobacteraceae > Bradyrhizobium > Bradyrhizobium sp. B124. The sequence goes on from NZ_CP152413.1 coordinate 7,961,441, forward strand.
CTCCGGCGGGCAGCGACAGCGTGCTGTTTTGGCGCGCGCACTCGCGAGCGATCCAGACCTCATCATCTGTGACGAGCCGGTCTCAGCACTTGATATTTCGATCCAGGCGCAAGTGGTCAACCTCCTTACCGACCTGAAGGAGCGGCGGCGCATGGCCATGATCTTCATCAGTCATGATCTACGTGTCGTGCGGCAGATCAGTGATCGTATCGCCGTGATGTATCTCGGCGCGATTGTGGAACAAGGTTTGCCTGACCAGGTGCTACGAGACCCTCTGCATCCCTATTCGCAGGCGCTCGTCGCCGCAGTGCCCTGGCCGGGGCGTCGTCGCGACCGTACGGTTCTAAGAGGCGATCCGCCCAATCCGGCTGCACGGCCGAGCGGTTGCGCCTTTCACCCGCGCTGTCCAGCCGCACATTCTGTCTGCAGCCAGATCGCGCCCGAACTTGCCTTTATCGGAGAGGGGCGACAGGTCGCCTGCCACTTGTTCAATGGCATCGGGCAGCAATGCAAGGTGGCGGTATGATGGCGCGCTTCGTTGCGATGCGACTGGCACGTGCGCTGCTGACCATCGCCATGGTCGTCACCTTTGCCTTCGTCGTGCTGCGCGCCTCCGGCGACCCTGCGCGTGCGATGCTGTCGCCGGAAGCCCCCCCGGTCGCGATCGAGGCCTTTCGAAAGGCCTGGGGTCTGGATGCGCCCCTTTGGACGCAATATGCCAGATACCTCCATGAGATGGTCCATGGGGGTCTCGGCCAATCCATGCGCGACGGGAGACCTGCCATCTTGGTTGTTACCGAGCGCATTCCCGTCACGCTCTTGCTCACAGTGCCAGCGCTCCTGGTCAATCTCCTGCTCGGCATCCCGGCCGGTGTCTTTGCAGCCCTTAAGCGCGGCAGCCTTGCAGATCGTCTGCTCATGGCCATCGCCGTAGCTGGCTTCAGCGTGCCTTCCTTCGTACTTGGCCTCGTCCTCGTGCTGGCATTCGCGGTCGAGCTTGCCTGGCTGCCTTCGGGCGGGGCGGGGAGCTTGCGTCATATGGTGCTGCCTGTCCTTACACTTGGTCTCGGCGGCGCGGCCGTTCTTGCCCGCTTCACCCGCAGCGCCATGCTCGAGGTGCTCGGGCAGCCCTATATCCGCACGGGCAACGCCAAAGGTGTGCCGTGGTCTGGCGTCGTGATCCGGCACGCGCTGCCCAACGCGGCGATTCCGGTGCTGACGATTGTCGGATTCATGGTCGGCAACCTCATCGCAGGAACGGTGCTCGTTGAAAGCGTATTTTCCTGGCCCGGCCTCGGCAGCCTACTGGTTGTCTCGGTCATGAGCCGCGATCTCGCCGTGGTCCAGTGCATCCTGCTCGTCGTAGCGGCCGCTATGATTACCACCAATGTCACCGTCGATCTGCTCTATGGCCTGCTCGATCCACGTCTGCGCGATATGGGCCCGACTGGAGGAGCATGATGTCGGATGTATTCGCCGGACGCATCGTGTCGTCATCGATGACCAAGCGATTGGGGTGGTCGCGAGATCGCGCGGTGCCGGTAGCCATGGTTTGGCTCGCTCTCATGCTTGCAATAGCCATCTTCGCCGATCGCCTAGCTCCCTATGACTACGCGGCGCTCGATCTGCGTCATCGGCTTGCCGCGCCGGCCGGTTTTGGTGGTGGTTCCGCGCATCTCCTCGGTTCGGACGAACTCGGCCGGGACGTGCTTTCGCGGCTGCTCATATCCATCCGCATGAGCCTCCTCATCGCGTTCGGAGCCACTTTGATAGCAGCCTCCCTCGGCACCATGCTTGGCTTTCTGGCTGCCCATTTCCGGGGCTGGAGCGAACATGTGATCCTCGCGGGCGTCGACTTTCAGGCAAGTATGCCATTTCTGATTCTCGCGCTGGCGGTGCTGGCCTTTTTTGGTAATTCCCTGCCGCTGTTCGTCGCTCTGCTCGGCCTCCATGGCTGGGAGCGCTATGCCCGCCTCACGCGTGCACTTGCAATGAGCGCGGATGCTCAAGGGTATGTGAAAGCTGTACGCCAGCTCGGTGCAGGCCCATGGCGCCTCTATCTGCGCCATGTCCTGCCGAACATCGCCTCCACCTTGATCGTGACCATGACGTTCGCCTTTCCCGACATCATCTTGCTCGAGAGCGGTCTGAGTTTCCTGGGACTTGGCGTGCAGCCGCCGCTCACCTCGCTCGGAAACATGGTCGGCTACGGTCGCGACTATCTCACCCGCTCGCCCTGGATCCTCGTACTGCCCTCGCTCGTGATTTCGCTTACGACGCTCTCCGTCTCGCTCGTCGGCGACTGGATGCGCGATCGGATCGACAAGACGATATCGTGAGACCTCCGTGACCAATCCAGCCAGACAGCTTCGCGTCGTCGTTGTGAACTTCGGCGCGCTGTGCCCACGATCTCATCAATCCCACCACGATCTCGCATCTCCACAGGCTGAGGGGGAGCCATGCCACGCTGGCTCGGCCGCGAACTGTCGAGAGGCAACTCGAAAGGCATGATCCAGAGCGTCTGGGCGTCGGCTGCACGTCAATCCGCGCCTCGACCGCTACACCACCTTTTGTCGAGACCGCCGCTGGCTCGGGCGCCCGTGAAGAGACGCCCCATGCCGTCGGTGATTCCATCATCCAACCATCTGAGAGCCTCGCCATGTCCACGCTTGCCGCCCAACCAAAACAGCCACCGAAGCATGTTGTCGTGATCGGAGCCGGCGCCATTGGCGCGGTGAGCGCTGTTGAACTGCTGCGCCTCGGCCATCGAGTCACGATTCTGGATCCGAAACATCCCGGCGGTAAGCACGCTGCGAGCTACGGCAATAGTGGCTGGGTCAGCCCAAGCCTGGTCGTGCCGCTGTCGCAACCCGGCCTCTGGCGCAAGATACCGCGATATCTGCTCAATCCCGTCGGTCCGCTCAGCATACGCTGGCGCCATCTACCGCGCCTCGCCCCCTGGCTCGTTCGTTTTCTTTGGGCAGGACGCACGGCCGCGCGCGTCGAGAGGACGGCGCTGGCGCTCAAGCCTCTGGTTGCCGACTGTCACCTTCGCCACGACGAATTAGCCGGCGAGGCCGGCGTCGCCGATCTCTTTCTACGCACCGGCCAGCTGCAGGTCTATCGTAGCCGCCTCGACTTTGAGGCTGAAGCGTTTTACTGGCATTTGCGCCGCCTGACGGGCTGCAGCTGGACCGAAATCGACGAGGCAGAACTGCGCCGGCAGGAGCCGACGCTCAACCCGCGCTATACCTTTGGTGTCGTGCTCGGCGGCTTTGTTTGCGTCAAACCCGGCGCCTATGTCAGTGCGCTCGTCCGCCTTGCCGAGCGCCGGGGCGCCTTGCTTCGGCAGGGGCACGCGCTTGGCTTTCACGTCGAGGGCGATCATGCCACTGCTGTGAAGACAGACGTCGGTGACATTCCTTGCGATGAGATAGTCATAGCCGCCGGCGTTCGCTCAAAGGCCCTGGCGATCGCTGCTGGTGATTGCGTCAGCCTCGTAGCTGAGCGCGGCTATCATGTCGAGCTCGTCGGTCTTGAACCCATGCCGCGCAACCGCGTGTTGCTGATGGACCACCGCATGACCAATACACCATCCCGGTATGGATTGCGCGTCACCGGCCATGTCGAGATTGCCGATGTCGACACCCCCGCCGATTGGCGCCACGCAGCGGTGCTGCGAAGGTTCACGCTGGGTGCCTATGGCTTCGACCGTGAGCCGACCGAGACGCATTCCTGGATGGGTGAGCGGCCGTCGACCCCGGACGGTTTGCCGATCATCGGCCGAGCCAGCAAGCTCGGCAACGTCATCCATGCCTTCGGACACGGCCATATCGGCGTCGCCGCCTCACCCAGCACCGCCCGTGCTGTTGTCGATCTGGTCGAAGGCCGTGTGCCGGCTTTCGATCTGTCTCCGTACTCAGCGCAGCGGTTCCGTCTTTTTGGCGCTGTCCCGCACTCTTCCGCCGCTGCACGAGCGGACGACGCATTCGCCCAATTAAGAGCAAGCGCCGGACCAGCGTCGCCCAAGCGCCGCGCCGAGAAAAGGGCATGACCAGTTTGAATCGTATTGGAGAACTCCTTCGCTTCCTTGCTTACTAGCACTACTTTGGGTGCGCCGGGAGACCGGCAAGGAATAGATGGTGGAAGTCCATTGCGATGAAGGTGTAGCGAACCACATCGGCCCCGAGCCGTGCGCAGGCGTCCGCGAGGGTGTCGGCGAAGCGTCGGTAGGGGAGCATGCAGGCCAGCCATTGAGCCGCGAAACAGTGTTATCTCGGGAGCCGACGCTGTCCAAAGAGCGGAAGGCAATATGGGCGAGTGCGCAAACGCGAGCACCCGTCCAACCCGGCGTGGTCGTAGACCCTGGCATGTATGGAAGCTCCTTGTACGGGAACCGGGATATCTCCGGGTCGGCCATCTTCCTTCTCGGAGGAGATGGTCCGCAGCGGGAAGGCGAGGAGCTGTAGCCGCTGATGCACGACACGGAGAAGTCTGACTCTGGCATAGTAGCTGAGAAGCCAACGAACAAAGCCGGATTACTGGCGGCGGAGTGGGCGGAGCCAAGGCCGGGGACCAAGGGAAACGCGGAACAGCAGCGCATGCACCGGACACAGGGCCGGGCTCGCATGACCCAGTCGCTGGACCGCGTACGGACAGCCGCAAGGCTGAGGAAGAAGGACCGGTTCACCGCGCTCTTTCACCACATCAATGTCGATACACTGCGGGCGGCGTTCTTTGCGCTCAGGCGTAAGGCTGCTCCCGGAGTGGATGGCATGACGTGGGAGGACTACGAGGAAGATCTCGAGCCCCGGCTCGCCGATCTGCACAAACGGGTCCAACGAGGAGCGTATCGCCCGCAACCGTCTCGCCGGACGTACATACCAAAGGCAGACGGCAAGCAGCGCCCGTTAGCGATCGCGGCTCTCGAAGACAAAATCGTCCAGGGCGCCACCGTCATCGTGCTCAACGCCATCTACGAAGGAGACTTCTGTGGCTTTTCCTACGGGTTTCGGCCCGGCAGAGGACCACATGATGCGTTGGACGCGCTCTGCACAGCGATCGAGACGCGGCACGTGAACTGGATCATTGACGCCGACATCCAAAACTTCTTTGGCGCAGTCAGTCAACCTTGGCTGGTTCGCTTCTTGGAACATAGGATCGGCGACAAGCGCATCATCCGCCTCATTCAGAAATGGCTGAAGGCGGGTGTTCTCGAAGACGGCGTCGTAGCCGCTGATGACAGGGGAACGGGTCAAGGTTCGGTGATTTCACCGCTTCTCGGCAACATCTACCTGCACTACGCTCTCGGCCTGTGGGCCAAACGCTGGCGACAGCGCGAGGTCTCCGGCGGCATGATCATCGTGCGTTACGCGGACGATGTAGTAGTCGGCTTTGAGCGCGAGGATGACGCACGTCGTTTCCTTGACGCGATGCGCGCGAGACTGGAGGAGTTCGAGCTGACGCTCCACCCGGCCAAGACCCGCCTGATTGAGTTTGGTCGCCATGCGGCGGCTCAACGCAAGCAGCGCGGACTCGGAAAGCCGGAAACCTTTGCGTTCATGGGGTTCACGTTTATCTGCGGCAAATCACGCCAAGGGCGCTTCCAGCTTCAACGGAAGACCCGTAGCGACCGCTTGCGAACCAAACTCCGCGAAATCAAGGAGGAGCTAAGGCGCCGAATGCACTGGCCGATCCCTGCACAAGGGAAATGGCTGAGGCAGGTCTTGACCGGCCACTTTGCGTACTTTGCTGTCCCGACGAATGGCCGAGCGCTCAATGCGTTTCGGTTCTATTTGACCGATCTCTGGAGGCGGACGCTTCGGCGGCGCAGTCAGCGGACCTGTCTGACCTGGGATCGCATAACGCAGATCACCGATGACTGGCTCCCCAAGGCTCGCATCCTTCATCCATGGCCGAAGCTGCGCTTCGCCGTCAAACACCCGAGGTAGGAGCCCGGTGCCTCAATTGGGCTCGCCGGGATCTGCGCGGGGGGCGCCCAGTGATGGGTGTCCCTACCGCGAACAGAATCTGTTTGCGTCAAGGTTTTTCAAGGATTTGTTTTCTGCAGTACGGGCACCGCTGAGACGGTGGCCGAAGGATGAGATCAACGATGGCGTGACGTACGGCGGGCCTCGTTGGTTGAGGCGGAGGTCCGTCGATTCTTTTTTTCCGCCCCGCGTGTGCGAGGCGACGGTGCTGCAAGAAGGCGTAGGCAATCATAGTCATTAGGGCGTTACGATGAAGACCTTGCCACGAACACCCTTCGAAGTGATCGAGGCCAAGCTCCTCTTTCAACTGATGATGGGCCTGCTCGCAAATCCATCGGGCCTTGATGGTGGCGGCCAGTGTGCGCAAATCTGCCGCCGCGAGCAGGTCAGCAAGATAGTATTTCTTCTCCCCCGAGGCGCGCTGCTCGCCAATGAGCCCCGCTTCGTCGCCTGGGAGATGCTGCTGACCCTTATCCCATATTCGCTGCGGAGGCCCGTCGGCGATACGCACACGGGACAGGCTTTCAGCCGACCCTTCGTCCCGCTGCGCCAACTCACGGATTTCCACAGCGCGCCGTTTCGACAGGGACTAACGGCACGCGGATTGGCCTGGGCGGTCGGCATCCCTCGACATCTCAAGGTTTATCCGGTTGATGTGCAGCTCATCTGGCCGGTTACCAAAGTTCGAGGTCGACCTCGAAAGCACCCCCATGAGGAAGCGCAGCGTCTGGCGCGCCGCCGGCGATTGTGCAACGAAGCCCCCAACCGTCTGGTTCGAGTAAGAGAGGCCACGATGTCCAACCCATGGGATTCGTTTCCGTTGCCTCGCCGTGGGGACGATTCCGCGAGCACCACGCACGAATGGTTCGGAAGGGCCGTGGGTCAATGGGTGCACGTCGAGTTTCAGATGTTGTATTCCCTATTCGTCGGGAGCCCGCGCATGGGGGAGGCTGTGAAGGAATTCGCCGCCGGCGTCACCTCAAGCAGAGGCTAGATCGTCTCCGCTCGAAGGCGGCGGGCTTTTTCGAAGTAAGGGACCTGCAGGCGTTCCGGACCGAATTCGAGGCTGTGTGCGTGGCGGCCGAAGGTTTGCGAAGTGACGCAATGAAATCGCCCACTCCGTGGTCTTTCCGAGCGTCTTTCTGCCGTCGTTCATCGAGGACCGGGTCAGTGGTTTCGACCAGCGGTGGGCCTTGGCACCCCCGTACTACTCGCTGAAGGATTTTGACGACCAAGGCTTTCCAAAGTACGCCTATACCTCTCGCGAGTTGAGCGTGTTGGTCGACCGATTTGCTGAGTTCAAGAGGAGGATGGAGAACTTGGAGACCGCGCTGCTCGGCGCGGTCCGCGGTCCGTGAGGGCAAAGGCGTCTTCTAGCTCTCCAACACTATGCCATCCTGATGAACGGCTATGGCGCTGCCTTGATCCGCTACTCGGCGGTCAAATTCGTTTCCTTCGGCACGTCGCGGGCATTCGTGCTGAGCAGACATCGCATCGCGCGCGCCGCGGGCGTGAACGCCTTGTCGTAGGAAAAGGCATGCCAGTCGATGTTCTCTCGGGCACCCAATTGATCTTGGTGAAGCATGTCTCTGACGCTCTTCACAGTGTCGACGTCCTCGCCGAGGTTGGACTTCGCCTCGGGATCGAATTTCTTCGTTAGAGAGGGCTTCCACTGTCCGATCGGGATGCGGTTGGCGTCGGATCCGTCAAGACCGTTCTCCCTCAGCCATAGCGCGGAGCCCAGCCCTTCGCATATCGAAAACATGCCAACGCAGAATTCGAAGTTGAGCATGTGGAAGTAGGACTCGAACAGGAGTTTGCCCTGCTTTGCGTGAGGAACAATGAGTGCGGCCTTCATCTCCAACCCGACGAGAACGTGTTTGAGATTGGAGATCAGTCGTCGCCGCACTTCCTGATGCAGACCCTCCGGCAGACATGTTCGGATCCAGGCCTCCCAATCGGATGCGGTCGAGAGGTTGACGTAGCCTGAGGGCTTCTCGGGCAGCTCGATTAGGTAGAACAAGTTCGGTCTCCGTGCGTTGTGTTTGCCCCGCAACCTTCAGGAGAGCGTGCCTTGAGATCGCAGTCAATCTGCTTCGTTACGCGGGCGCCGCGAGATCTTCTATCTCGCCGGTCGCGACGATCTGCAGCGCGCCGTCAGGCAAAGGCCGCTGCAGCGCCTTGGCTTCGTCCCACGGGGCGCGTATCCAGACGTCGTACTCGTCGACCCTCGTCAGGATCACCGGCATCGCCTTTGGATGCACGCGCTTCACCTCAGCGTTCGGCTCGGTCGTCAGGAACGCGTACATGTCGGCGGTGACTTCGCCTTCTTTCGCTTTGCGGACCGACGTCCAGTTCGTCCAGATCCCGGCGAAAGCGGCGAGGAGGCGAGACTCATCGAGCGCGAACGGGCACCTTCTTGCCGTCGATCGTGTCGTATTCCGAGAACGAGGTGAGAGGCACAAGACAGCCATTGTCTGGCCCTAGCCACCGCTTCCAGTGGCCGCTGCTGGTGTTGCGGATGTTGGTCGTCCCGCTGTCCGGCTCTCGCCGCAGCAGCTCCTTGAAATCAACCGCCTTGCCCTTCGCCTCCAGCTTCTGGGCCCGCTTCTTCGTCGCGTCCATGAGGGCCTTCGACGACGACGGCACGCCCATCTCGCCATGACTGTCTCTCTGCCATCGGACCCGTTGCGAACGATCGGTGCCGGATAGTCCGGGAAGATGCCGGGCATGCTGGGCAAGTTGCCGACGCTGCTGTTGAGGGCTCCGAATAGCCGACGGATCGCGTCAACGTTCTTGGTCATGCTGTAGAGGTTGCACATCTCAGGTCTCCGGCGCGGCCTGGCGGGCGCGTGGCGCGAGTTGAAGCAGTGTCGCGGCCGGCCGACGGTTGGCCTTTGCGCACTTGCTGCAGCGAAGCCGGCCGGCCAGATCGTGGACGAAGGTCGTCGGCGGGTGGAGTAGGGCCGAGAGGTCGACCTCCCGCCGGGTCTTGCAGCGGGAGCATTCGATCTCAAGCCAAGGATAGCCGCCGTTGACCGCCTGGTCGATTGTCGGCGACGGATCGATCGGGCCCCCATCGGCGCACATTTTTTCGTTCCAGGATTCGCAACCCAGCTTGTCGGCTTGACGGATCAGGGCTTCGCCTTTGTCCCGAGCATCGGCGGCCTGTGCGGCAAGGATCGTCGTCATCACGCCGGCCCTCCCCAATTCCTTGGTGAGCGCCTTACGGTCGCCGCCGCTGAGGGGGTCGGGTGGTGTTTCGGTGCCATAGCAGCATCCAGTAGCGGCCGCGCCGGCGACTACTCGAACGCAGGCCAGCAGCCGTCCTCTTCGTGCCGCCCCGTGCGTTGTTGGCAGGTGTTGTCGAGCAGGCGCTGACCGACCTCCTTCCAGACCGCCTGCGGTCCGTACAATCGCACGGCGTCCGCTTTCTGAATCTCGACGATCCGACTGCACCTGCCGCAGGTGACCCGCAGCAGATGGCGTGCGATCTGAGAGAGACGCTGCGTCCGGATGGACGGGGCGGGCTGCCTGGCGTCGGCGCCCGCGTCCCGTAGGAGGGCGTCCCAATACGCAGGCGGCAACGGATCCGCCGGGCCGACCGCGGGCGCAGTAGGGCTGTTCTTGCCGACCGAAGACTGCCCGGCGAGCTTTTCCATCTCTGTTCTGGTCGGCATGCGCCAGCTTGCGGGTCGATCTGCTGCTATTCCTCATGAGAATATAACGCGAACAGAGAGTCTAGTCGGACTTTGATGGCCGTGGCTGGGGATTTCGTGCGCGGAACGGCGACCGTCGCGTGCATCTGCGAGCCCGCGCCACTACATGCTGATCGAGGAAATTGCGTGATCAGGGCCGGGAATTTCATGACGAAGAAGGGCGGATCGCAGAAGCTGAAGGAGCAGAACCGAAGACAGCTTTGGCTGATCATCGCCGCGAACGCCATCGTGTTCGGTGTGGCGTGCCAGTGGTCGACGTTCGAACTGTCCGGGATCAAGGCGGCACTTACGGGTGCTGCGAACCTCCTGCCAGTAGGCCTCGCCGTCGTGGTCACCACCATCGCGAACGGTCTCCTGAACTCGGCGACGAAGGAGCGTCTGGTGTTTCTGCGGTGGAGCGACGTTCTGCCCGGACACCGCGCCTTCAGCGTCCACGCGAAGGCCGATCCCCGGATAGACTTCACCCGGCTGCAGCGGGCCTGCGGCAACAAGGTGCCGAGCGACCCCAAGGAGCAGAATAGCCTCTGGTATCGGTTCTATCTCGAGGTCCAGGACGTCCCCGCCGTCCTGCAGGTGCACCGCGACTATCTGCTGCTACGCGACTACACGGGTCTGGCCGCGCTGTTCCTGATCGGGTTCGGCATCGCGGCGCTGTTCCTCGTCGCCCAGTGGAAGGCGTTTGGCGTCTACCTCGGCATTCTGCTTTTCCAGCTGATCGTCGTCAGACACGCCGCGGCGACCTACGGCGTCCGGTTCGTCTGCACGGTGTTGGCCCAGAAGGCCGGAAAGCCGACGGCTCCTAGCGCCGCCAAAAAATCACCCGCATGAAGCCGGGCCGGCGTCGCGGCGGATCGACCACGACTGGCGGGCTCGTCGACTCGAAGAGGTGAGGCCGGATCTCCTCCGGTGTCACGATGGTCACCAGAGTGGGCTGGCCGACGCGGTCGAGAATGGATCTCAGGCTGATGACCGCGGTCTTGTCCGTGTCGCTGAGATCAGACCCGCCTGCCGGATGCGTGTGCCACTCGCCGACGTAGGTGAGCAGACCGCCGGTCCGGCGTTCGACCCGACCGAGAGCCTCCGGCAGTTTCTCGGTGCCGCGCGTAAACACCCAGGGCGTACCTCTGCTGTCGGGCGGAGCTGGGACCAGACGGGTCACGTAGATCGTCTTTCTCGTCGCGCCCAGGCGGCCGACCAAGATCCCGCCGGTCTCGCTCGGACTGTGCCGCCGCATCAGTTCCGACATCTCCCTCGCCGCGGTCGCCGCGATCCGGATCTGCCATCCGTAATCGGCGCCGAGCACCACCGTCGGGCCGATGGTCCGCGCGCTCGCGCGACTGTCGCCTTCCTGGCTCAGGAAGCTCAAATTAACGAGCCCGTCGGTCCGCGCCGGGCCGTCCTTGGCCAAATAGGGCCGCAGCCGGCGGGTGGCTGCCGCGGCGTGGAAAGACACAACCTCGTCGGCCAAGCGCATGGTCGCAGAACTGCAACTCAATCCGACCTGGATGTCCTCGAGTCCGCCGGATCCGACGCGATCGTCGCGCGTCGACCTGACCTCTTCCAGCCAGGCGGCGACCGCGTTGTCCTCGATCGCGGAATCGTAGATCAGCGTCTGAAGGTCGTCGATCCGAGGATTGCGTCCTACTCCCTCGATCGACAGCAGTCCGAGCTTGCCGCGATGCGCGATCTCGGCGCGGTGGACGCGCACCGTGGCAGGAAGAGCGGCGTCGCGGAGCGCGTTGAACACGATGTTCGATGCCGTCATATCGACCAGGTTGGCATAGCCGTCGAAGAAGGCGGGCTTGCGCAATCGGGAAAGCGCGGACGTGTTCTTGCCTTCGATGGGAAGTTCGCCTTGGCCGGGATAAAGTTTGATGAGCTCATCCTTTAGGGCTTCCGCCTTCGACAGGCCGACGGCGCGGCCGCCCAGCGCGTGTCGGACGAGGTTGTGAGGCGCGATCTTCGCGTTGTCGACGATCTTGAGCGCGACGCTGCCGCTCCGGGCGAGATGGCTCGCGACCTTCGAGCCCAGCGCGCCGGCGCCGAAGATAACCGTAGGTTCCGCGGCTCCATCGGCGGGAAGGGCCGAGATCTCGCGGGCGAACGCCGGCGTCAGCGGAGTGCGATGGTCGGCGAACCAGACGCGAGCCGCTGGATCCCATGCGCCGTCCTTCGGCCAGTGATCTCCGGCGGCGGAGACCAGGAAGTTCAGCAGTTCGACGTCGGACGCTCTGCCCAGAACCTGTTGGGGGCGCCTGACGGCAAGCACGATCGGGACGCCGCCGAAGAGGTGGAGCTCGTTGACGAGATACGAAGCCATCGCGGCCCGGAGCGGAAACCCGAGTGCTTCGGCCCAGGTCTCCAGATCTCCGAGCGTCGCTGGCAACTCGCCGAAATGTTGCCTACAGATGTCGGCCTCTGGCGTCCACAGCAGCAGGCCGAAGAGGCGGCGCTGGAATTGTCCCTTGTACTCCGGCTTTTCGGCCATTTCGTTCAGCACGTTGGCGACGATCTTGTGCTGTTCGAGGTTGTCGGCGGCGGCGAAGGCCGCATGCCTGATGGTGTATTCGGTCTCGCCGATCTCGGCCTTGCTCTCGGTGTCGAGCAGTTCGTAGGCGACGACGGCACTGCCTGCGGTCCCGCCCTGCGCTGCGCGGAGCTCTGCGGCCTTTGCGAGGAACGCCTCGGGCGGGTAGACGAAGGTGCCGAACGTGTCCGGAGAACGGGTCGGCTCGAAGCCGTCTCCTTCCGGGACCAGGCGGTTGCGAGCGGCGTCGCGCAGCCAGCCCCGCGCCCGTTCCACCAGGTCGGTCACCGTGTGCTCGGCGAACCAGGTATCGATCGAACCGCGGTGCAGGCAGAGCGACGCCGGCACGTTGGGCGGCGTCGGGTTGAGGTGGGGAAACGCGGTCTTGGAGAAGTCGCGGCGGTCCGAATAGACCCGCGGCGCCAGGTAGGGAAACGACTTCTTGGAGAACAGCAGCACCAGCGGCTCGCGCTTGCGGATGTCGACGCCGTTGACGGGGCCGCGCCCCGGCAGTTCGACGTTGACCGAGATCGGCACGGCGACATAGGTGTCGTTCCACTTCAGAACCGGAACGGCCTGAGCGGGGTACTTCGCGCGCAACTCCGCCACCGCCGAGCGGATCGCAGGCGACAGGCTGTCTTCGTTTTCTTTTTCCTGTGGCGTGGAGTGCAGTTCATCCATAGGTCTGCGGCGTACTCGCGACCTTTTTGACAGCGTCGTCGACGTGATCGACGTCCTCCGGATCCAGCAGTACCGGCCCGTTTTCGCTCATTTCGAACGTGGTCGGCAGCGCGCGCTTTTCGTCTCCCACCTCAGCGAGGCTGATGAAATTCTCCTCGCCGACGACGTCTTCGTACTCCTCCTTAGCCGCGAAATGCGGAGGATTGTCGTCGTCGTCCTTGATCGGCTTGCACGACGCGATCACGCGCGCGCCGTCGAGACCCTTGCCGAGGATGGCGAGCGAGTCCTCGGCCGGAACCTTGTTGTACTTGTACTCTTCCTCGCTGAAGAAGGTCCACGAACAGTGGTGCGGCGCGAGGAAGAGATCGAACGCCAACTTGTCGTCGTCGCTGAGTTCCAGAATCTTCGACCAGATCGCCGCGCCGGCGTCGCCGCCGAACATCGCGAGGCCGGCGTTCTTGGTTCCGCCAACGTCGAAGCAGGCCTGTAGCACCACGCTGGTGTCGTTGCGATCGGCCAGCTTGTCGTCGACCTCCTTGCGGAACGGCGCATGGACGAAGAAGCGAAAATCCTTCTTCGTCTTGCGGTCGATGACGTCGATGTAGTTGCCCGGCGTAATGACCAGCTCGCCGAGCCCCTTATAGGCCGGGTTGTTGCTATGACCGACGACGCGGATGCGGTTGCCGGCGTCGTTGCGCACGGACGAATTCGCGAGATGGAGATCGATGCGGCGTTGCGCTTCCTTCTTGAACGCCTTAGCCCACTTCGACAGCTCGCCCTCATGGTTCGCGAAAATACGGTGGGTGAACCAGAGCTCGTCGATGAGGATCAGATCTTCCTTGGAGTGTTTCACCGTATATTTGGACGGGTCGCCCGTGTAGAACATCGTGTCGAAGCCGCGGCAGTGATCCTGGTCGGCGTGGGTCAAGATGAACACGTCGACGTGGGGAATCTTGCCGCCGAGCTTCTTGCCGAAATCGAGCAAGTGCTGATGCACGTCGTAGCGGCTGGGGTCGTCTTCATCGCTGGCTTCTTGGGTGGTGTTGCAGTCGATGATGATCTGGGTGTTGTCGCTGAGGGTGATCAGCGAGCAGTCGCCGTTACCGACGGGGAAATAGGTGATGCGCGGGTCCATTGCAGCTTCCCGAATCTAGAGGACGTGATTGAAACTGGCGGTTGAAATGGCTTCGGCCAGACCCTGCCGCAAGAGGGCGAAAGCCCAATATTTCCTTGGAAAAGAGTGGTTTGAATCGTTGACTTCGAGAGAATCGGTCGATGATCTCGAGGCCAGCGCCTCATGCGAACACGCGATCATCGGGTGAGCCGACAGACCAGTCGCTAGTCCTACCTCGCGTCATCAGGGAATGCCCGACGAGCCTGGTTCGCGACCGGGCGGAGAGTGCCGCGTCCATTCCTTTGGGCCGGGTTGTTGTACCTTGCCGGGCGCGGCCGCATTATGCGGCAATCCCGTATGGTAGAGGTGGGGGTAATAGTGATCGCGCCGAAGCGTCCCGTCGCCCCTTTCACCCCGCAAAAGGCCTCGTTTGGTAACAGATGGTAGCGTCGAAAAGGGTCATATTTGGTCGCTTCGTTGAGCAGGCGGATCGTGGGCAGTGGACGCCATTGCCAGAATGTCTCGACGATTTCATTGACGAGAGCAATCCTGTTCGCGTGATCGACGTGTTTGTCGATGCGCTCGATTTGGCTGCGGTGAGCTTTGAGGGGGGGAGCCGGCGGCGACTGGTCGGCCATCGTACCATCTCTCGGTTCTCCTCAAGCTTTACATTTAGGGCTATCTGAACCGGGTGCAGTCGAGCCGGCGGCTCGAACGCGAGGCCGGACGCAATGTCGAGGTCATGTGGCTGCTGGGTCGGCTCGCACCCCATTCCAGATGACTAGTGGCGTTGTGCAGCCCACCACAACCGGCTGGCAATTGCGCGCGGGCTGTCGACCCAGGCTGGATCGTGACAAGGGCCCTCGCTCTTTTTGGACAAATTCTGCTCGATATCGAGCTTAGGGCCCTTGTGCTATCGTGCGTCCGCGGCTCTTCAGCTTGGCTGAGGATCGAGGCGCGTGCGACTATCTCACCCCTGAACGCTGGATGCTCGTCCTGCTATGCAGGAGCCTTCAATGACGTCATTCGGTGAGCAGCAGAGCGAACAGGTCGCCGAGAGATTATAATGCGGGCTATTGAGCACGCGACCATGAGGCCGCTTTGACCAATCCAGTCGGACAACCCCGCATCATTATTGTGAATTTCGACGGGTTGCGCCCCGATCTCGTGGGCCCGGCCACAACTCCGCATCTTGACAGGCTGAAACGGAACGGCGTCACGCTGGCCCGGCAGCGCACCGTCTATCCGAGCGAGACGCGGGTGGCCCTGCCGAGCCTTGTCACCGGTACCCCTCCGGGGCGCCACGGCATGGTCGGCAACAAATATCTGGATCGTACGGCGGCGCCGGCGCGTTATATCGATACTGCGGATGACCGGCTGATCGAGGCGGTCGATGCGGCCAGCGGCGGATGCCTCATGGCCGTGTCGTCACTCGGTGAAATTCTCGCTGCTCACGGCAGGACGCTCGCAGTGCTGGCCTCCAACTCCGCCGGCGCGACCTGCTTGCTCAATCACAAAGCTCGCTCTCTCGGCCACCACACGATCTCTGGCCATTATGCGCGAATCTGTACCTCTCGGCCGCTTCTCGAGACTCTGCAGGCTCAGCTTGGTCCCCTCCCGACGCCTCCGCCTCCCGGCCGGCCTGACCTTACCAGCCAGAGTTTTCTGACCTCTGCTCTGCTCAACACGGTCTGGCCACAGCTTCAGCCCGATGTCGCAATCCTGTCCTATGCGGAGCCCGACATTTCGTCACATGATTACGGGGTGGCCGGCACACGAACCCTGGATGCCCTCGCTTGGGTGGATCATCAATTCGGGCGCGTTCTGGAGTGGTGGGAGACTGAGGGAAGGCAGAAAAACGTCCATCTCATAGCGCTGTCCGACCACGGCCATGTGACCGTTCACTCACATGCTGATCCGCACGAAACCCTCAAGGCCGCTGGGCTTCAGTGCGGCCCGGCTCCTGGGCCGGATGTAGATACGGTTGTCGTGCCCGGTCAGGTGGGCGCAATCTATTTGGTAAACCCCTCGGAGAGGAACATTCGACGCGCAGTGGCCGCGATGATCGAGGCACCCTGGTGCGGACCGATCTTCACCGCAGCCCGCAATGATGTCGATGGCATCGCGCCCGGCAGTTTAGCGCGCGAACTCGTCATGATGGACCATGTTCGGTCTGCTGACATCCTGTTCTCCTACCGCTCCGACGACCGAACCGATCCATTCGGTCTCGTCGGCGGTACCTGGAGTAACGACGCACCGATCGGATGTGGTGTGCATGGTGGCCTGCACCCGAAAGAAATGGCGTCGCTTGGCATTGTCGCTGGGCGCGCCTTCCGATCGGATAGCGTATCAGAGATCCCGTCCGGCATTTGCGACGTCGCGCCCACAGTTCTGAACCTGTTGGGAATCGCCACGCCCAATTGGATGCAAGGACGCGTTCTCACCGAAACCTTTGCAGCGAGGGGAGTTGGGCGCCCCTCCATCGCAGAAACCACATATGTGGTAAGCACCTCCATTTATCGTCAAATTTTACGCTGCGTGCAGGTGGAAACAGCGACCTACATCGAAGGCGGCTGGGCAAATTGCGACTTGTGATTGGGCACTATCGTTGATTGTCATCGGGTGTGCGCGTCCATTTTTCGGAGGGGGCAACTTCGGCGGGAGCGAACCTCGGTGTGGATCAGCTGAAAAGCCACCAAAGGTCGACGGCGAGCATCATTCGCTCTTCTCCGGCGTCCCCTTAGACTGCCGCCGGGCTAGGGGAGTGCGAGGCGAATTCTCGAAATTGCTTGTTCCAGGACTGAGCTTGTCTCAGGATTCCCAATGCCAAATCTTATTGCTTCTGGTGGTGTCCAGCCATCACTGGCATAGGAGGCGCTGACCGCAACCTGAACGCCATGCGCGAGAAGCCCGGCGGCGATTTCGCTGCTGGATAAGCCATTCATCGGCATCCAGACATGTAGGCAACCTGGGTCGCTAGCCAGCGGCCTGCCCTTGAGGCCATTTACAACAAGGCGATGACGCACCGCAAGTTCGCGTTTTACCGCAGCAAGAATCTCCAAGTCGTCGCCACTCGAAATCAATTCAGCCATGAGAGCCGCGCTCAACGGGCTTGCCATCCAATCCGTTGCCCGAAGGCCGGGCCAGAAGGCTCGCGCTGCCTCCGCCCCACTCGGGGCGACCACGAATGCGAGCTTCAGGCCCGTAGCAAAGCTCTTTGCTGTCCCAAGCAAATACCAGGAAAGCTCGGGCACGAGCGATGAAATAGGCGGAAGCGGCGATCCCGCGAGCAAACTGTAGACATCATCTTCAATGAGTTGGACTTGATAGCGGCGAGCGATCTCAGAAACACGTTGCCTGCGACCGAGAGACATTGTGACTGTTGTCGGATTTTGGTACGTCGAGAGCAGGTACAGAGCAGTTGGTCTCTCCTGTCGACAAATCTCGTCGAATGCGTCTGGATTGAGGCCATCTCCGTCGATTGCAACGTCTACGACCCGGATGCCATAGCGGGCAGCGAACGAGCGAATTGGTGGATAACTCAATTGTTCGACGGCAAGCGACCGGCCGTTTCGCAAGATAGCTGCGAGAAGCACGTGAAGTGCGGCTTGCGTGCTATGGGTGACGACTACTCGATCAGGATCTGGTATTGCCCCGAGGCGACGCCCTGCAAAAATAGCCCCTTGCTGTCTGTCATGTTCAGTGCCCATCCATCGATGAGTTGCCATTAGTTCGACCGGCGGACTTTTGACCAAAACGCGGTTCAGAGCCGCAAAAATCCTCGGATTGAAGACATCGGTGATTGGAGGAGGGTGGTTCAGCGCGAGCCGAATCACGCCATCAGGGGAAACCGCTCTGTCTCTGCTGCTTTTCGAGCCAGGGCTTGAGACCGCTCTCGTATCCATAATCAATTCCTCGAAGCACAACTGCGCCAGATACTGAGGAGGGCGAGAGCAAGGCCGGTCACGGCTCGTGCCGGTATCGCCGAGTTCGTTGACTCTTAAATTGTCAAAACGATCAATGCGGTCGCAAATGGGACGGACTCTGCTGAATTTTCATTCAACGGACGTACGACCATCACTATTATATCGAGATAGATGTCGCTCATGAAATTGGAGTTGTTGTTTGTAATCATCACCTTTTTGGACCGAGTGAGCCGCAGCGAATTTGCAGAAGGAAGACAGCAAAGCTCGCGAGATCCGATATCAGCGAGCGGTGACCACCCGTCAGCCCATTGGACAGTTCTTGCTTGCATGCATGCAGTGCTTGCCGGAAGCCTTCGAAGTCGACCCACAATAAGCCGTCAAAGGTTGCCATGCCTTCCGCATTTGGATCAACTGTTGTCGTTGGTAGTTGACTGTCGCCTGAAAACTGATCGGTCCAAGACAAATTTCTGTGCCGCGGTTCTGTCCCGCCGATGTGAACTAGGAATGTCGTCGCGCGGGGAGCGACCGGATAGAACACCAAGGGAGAGGATCAGCAGGAGAGACCGTATTGGTTTGGCTGATACAGACCACATTTCTGATCGCAGCCACTTCGTCGCTGCATTAAGCCCCGTTAGCGACGGCGACTTGGGCAAGAGACCTGATCGTAACGAGAGCGGTCCTGCGTAACCGACCAAAGGCATATGCCGGAGGATTGGAGAGGCAGCGTAGATTAGAGGCGCTGGAACGGCCAATGCCAAGACAAGCGGCCGACCGAACAGGTGCTTATGGGTTCTCCGCTCGAGTAGTGCCGGTTGCGCGATCCGAAACTGTAAGAGTCCGTCGGCGGTTGCATAACTGCGGCGAAACGTCGGCTCTTCCAGAAGCATCAATCAGGGTTGGTGCTAGGCGAGAGTTTTGGCTGTTTAAGCTTGCCGGTTCGAACTGCCTTAGGCTTGGCCGCCGCGACATCCTTTCTGAGAATTGGAGATTCGGTGCTCATCAGGAGTTGGCGTGCGCAAGTGCGAGATGCCTCCTCGACCGCCGAACGTGTCGAGAAGATCGCCAGGTAGGCTGCGTGCAGGAACGCGATGACAAAAACCGGTAGCGCGTCAATAGGCACGTGATTGGCCCATGGATAAAGCAGGTAGATGGCACAGCCTATGACGATCAGCACATTCAGCGCGAGGGCAGGCAACTTAAGCGCGAAAAGGTTCCGGCGATAGCCGTAGGTGACGTTCTCATTGAACAAGATGTCGAATTTCTTCTTGTTGCGCGTGTTTTCGCGCAACCAGTTGCCGGCGCGGGCATAGAAGCCGTCAGCGAGTTCTGGGGCGGCCAGTTCTTGTTCATAAGATGGTGCGGCTTCACCCAGTTTCGCCGCCAGCAAGCCGTGCATACGGGTCTTTATGGCTGCATCAAAGGTCTTATCGCGATGGCGAAGCATCGTAACGCTTGGCAGCCCGCCCATTTGCTCGTTAAGGCGCGGCTCGATCGCCTTGCCCCTGCGCCTGGCAACGTCGGCCAGCACCATCAGGAGCACCGTCAACGCGGTGCCGGAGATGGCCTGCACCAGCCTTACCTCCTTGCCAGCAATAACGGCCCAGGCGAGCGCAATCGCCGGGGCGGCCGCTATGATGGCAGGAAATAGACGCGCATAGACAGTGTACGTGTCGAATTTCGGCAGAACCCTAGTCATCCTCTACGTCCGGGCTGAACGGAATGACGTCGGCGTCCTTCATGCCTGAACGCCTGTCGTATTCGTGAACGAAATTGATCCACCCGTCGTGCGTGGCATAGACCTCGTAGCCGCGCCGCGTGAATGCGTTCGCCACTTTCCTGCGAGGATAGATGTCGGCGTTTTTGCCCACCGACGCAATCGCGTGACCTCGGTGCTCGGCGGGATACTTGCCAAGCCAACGGTTGAGTACGGTCGGCGTCACGTTTCTGCGGCTGCCATGATGCGGAATCTGCGCCAGCGTCGGCTGGATCTGCAGACTGATTTGCTCGGCGTAGTCAGCTGCCTCGGCGAGGCCTTCTGGTCCGACGTCTGCGGTCAACAAGATACGCTTGTCACCGAAGCAAGCCCACTGGACCACCGATGTTTCATTCGAAGCTGTGGTTGCCGGCGGGTTATCGTCCAGCGTTTCGTAACCCAGGCTCTCCAGGACCTTCTCCGTAACGTCCGCCGCTGCCTTGAATAGGGAGCCGAGAACTCCCTTGGATGCACTGGCATACGAGGTCGGCGTCTTGTCCAGATCGGGAATCAGCTTGATATAACGCTGGCGGCTGGGAGCGAGCACGGTGAACGGGCCGATCTTCGCGCCCTGCAGAGGAGCGTTGATGGTGATGCCGCGCTTATTCGCGATCTTCTCCATTTCCACCAAGTAGGGGTGCATCTCGCGCATTTTCTTGATCAGGCCTTCGCGGGTATAAGCGCCATGAAAGCTATCGATCACTTCGTCGACGTAGTCCCACGGTTTGTTCATCCAGAGGTTGGAGATCGTAAAGTTCGAGTGTTCGAGGACCTTAATCAGGCCAGGTGCGTGGTCGTTGTCGGCGTGCGATAGTACCACGTTCGCGATCTTAGCGGATTTGGCGTAGTGCTTCTCGACATGCTCGATGATCTGATCACCCGTGTCGGTAAACCCGCCGTCGATGATGTTGATGTAAAACGGTCCGTCCTTGGTTTCACCCCACCTCATGATGATGGCGTCCCCACTGCTGTCTCCTGGACGCAGAAAATCGATCTCGTAAGGCAAGGCGCGCTCCTTCGTTCGGTCGCCTTTACGGGCGGTCGTTATCTTTGCTTCGAAGTTGGAAAACTCGAGCGAGCATCCCACCTGCTGATGCGCGATGTAGTTGGCGCTGTAGAACCAAACAAGGTTGTATGACAAAAATTCTCAACTTGATTTGCAGCCTGATAGGAATTATCGACTCAGCTCCAGGTGCTGACAGGACTTTACCGACTTAGCCCCAGAACCCAATCCGCTCTTTATCAATCAGCTGCATCTGGGTAAGCACGACCGTGGGGTCCTGGATGACGCGTCGACGATCATGCGCTCGCCGCGCTCATCTAGGTTGGCCGCCGGAGTTTTCAAAGAGCAAGCCCTTCACGGGAGCCGGCGGGTGACTTGCAGCGAACATACCGGGAGGCCGCGCAGTAATCTCATCAACCTCGGCCGTCCATTGCGGACAATGCCTACTAGCCCGCTTGTTTTTGCAGTTTTTCTGCACTTCAGGCAGGAATGGAAAGGTATCGCATGTACTTTATGAATTCGCACCGTGGTTCGTGCGCGTATTCGGTCCGCTGTTGCGCGCAATGGCGGACCTCATCAGAGGTCGGAGTTCGGCGCAGTTCGAGTTGCCCGCGCTGCCACCCGAGCGTTATATGCAACGCTTTCGACTGCTTTACCGGTACGTCGCAACTTGAGCAACGAAAGCGCTCTGACGAGGTCGATCGAGGTCAGATGTGGGCCGCCAACTCCCCGGCTCGCTATGACAGTTGCTAGCCGCTTGTGCGATAGGCTCAACGAGCGTGGTCGGCAACATTGTCGTTTCCCCGACGATCTGAGACATTCGGCTCACGTCAAGTCGCCTGGGTGTGGTTCATTCCGCGGCAAAGGCCCCCAAGGAGGACGATAAGGGTCTGGGCGGAGAGATCGCCGTTCGACCTCAAAACTCCTCACAACCTCGGCTTCGAGCGACGAGAGCGGTGGCGGACCCCGATCGCGGTGCGTCGATGTCGACGAAAGCAAGCTGTAACGAAATCGCGCTTCTCAAGGCCGAGATCTATCTGCGGGATATGGAGCCGCTTGCAGACCTTGGCGGCGGCGTTCGACCGATTTTCGGTCAGGGCGTAAGGCTCGGCGCTTCCGCCTGATCTTTGAAGTTGGTGCCGGTCACGAGCAGATTCTCATTTTCGCTGGCCCGCTAGATCGAGATCCACGGCAGTCCGGCCGGCGCCGAGAAGGCACTCGACCTTCGCCGGCAAGACGAGGTTGACGTTGATCTCTGGCAAGCCCACCTCACCAACGAATACTCATTCATCAGCGGAGATAGAGCGACGAGCAGGATGCAGGAAATCCTCCGAATTAATGAGAGAGTTGTTCCGCAAACTGGGATACGCCCCTATAAGTGGGTACGGTTTCGCAATTGCGGACGCCTCGCGAACGACCGGCGGCCCTGTCCAACACTCGCCGAAGTTTTTGTACCATGATCTAATCTATGGTTATCAAGACGACGAGATCATCGGCTATGGCAGCAGCGCATTAAGTCACTTTCGAAGGTTTAACCTTCAGAACATCAGTACCCGGAAGGCGCACGTACGAGAACTCCTGGTTAACCGAGAGCTGCCCCATGCCGCATTCGGTCCTTTCAATGCTCCAGAGCGTGGCATTGTCTCGTTTCCGTTTCGCGGAGAGCTCGAAAAGGAAAGGATTGCGTGGAATGCCATTCCCAAAGAGACAGCAGCGGCGCTGAAAGATGCTATTGACGCCGATCTCATAACCGACCAGGGCAGCACATACGCCCTCACTGAGGCAGGTTGGCTATTCTACGTAAATCTCATGTATTTGCTTGATGCCGTCGACAGGAAAGAAGTGGATTGAAGATAAGATGGCCCTGCACGGGCAGATCAGCGATCACTTTGGTTCAACCGATTTGGATGATTTGAGGCGAGCGCAGGTCAGTGTTGCAATCTGATGCCGTGCGACGTTCCGATCTCACGAGCGCAGAAGTGCCCGATCGCTTAAGGCAAGCGACACTAACGTAGCGGATGATTCGAGGCTCCGGTTTCGGAGCTTGAATCACGTCTTGAGCGGCGCCGTCAACCGGCGACGCCCCGTGGCCGTGCTGCTAATGCTCTGAATATACTTCCGCTTTCGGCGGCGTAGCGGACTTGGCCGGACTTGCTACTCGCTCGCCCCGGTCGCGAATGACCCGAAAGAGACCTTATGTCTTCAGCATGACGCTGGACTTTGGCGAGGGCTTCAGAGATTCTCCGATTGGCAGAACGAGGTTCCTGTTTCATGGACAAAGTTCCGAATTTGAGCGCCGAATCGGAAGCCAAAGACATTCCCAGGACAAAAGAGGCGCCCAAAGAGCCTGATCCGTACGATTTCAACGCGATTGAGAGGGCCGTAAACGAGGCGGCCAAGAGCGTGAACAATGTATGGATCGCCTTTATATCGCTCTGCGTGTACATCTTTATCGCGACCTACGGTGTAACGCCAGCGACGCTATTCAGGGACTCGACAGTCAGACTGCCAATTTTCAATGCCGATTTGCCCCTGAAGGTCTATTTTTTAATGGCCCCGACCCTGATCCTCGCCGTACACGCCTATCTCATCGTATTGACAAAAGGTCTGTCCGAAAAAATCCAGACATATGAAGATGCTCTGAGACAGCCACGGAGCATGGCGATAAAAATCGCTGCGGGCCGAAGAGCCGTCCGCGCAAGGCTCGATAACTCGATCATCTCGGCAACGGTGAGCGCGCGATATCGCGAGACATTTGGCGGAGTGTCTATTGCAAATGGTTTAATCGCTGGCCTCACAATGACTGCGATGCCGGTAGCGTTGCTCCTGCTGACGCAGTTGATCTTCTTGCCATATCAGCATGAGCACATGTCGTGGCTCCACCGAAGTTTTGTTCTCATCGATGTCGGCGTGTGTTTGTGGTTCCTGTGGCCTTTGACGGCACGTCCTCTCGTTCTCTTCGGACGAATTTTGGCTTTGCTGTTTATTGGGGTTGTAGCCACAACTTCGGTCTTCCTAGCGGTCTTTCCAGGTGAGTGGATTTACAACAAGCTCGAAGGACATTTCCCGCACGCAATTACGGACAAATTATTCGAAGGATCATCGGATCCGATCGACTACGTTAGCAAAGGAGGCGTTCTTCCGTTCGCCAATCGGCTTATTTTGCCGGATGACCCAAAGCTTGCTGAGGTCACGGGCGCTCCTTCTAACAGCGTTTCCCTGTCGGTGCGCGGCCGCAGTTTCCGCAGGGCAATTTTCGACCGCTCAAACCTCGTCCGTGTTGATTTTTCGGCCGCTGATTTGCAGCATGCATCCCTGCGAGGCACAAGGCTCGAAGGTTCCAAGTTCGATTGTGCGGGGTCCGCAATCGTGACCTTCCGCGGCCCGACAGGCGGTTTTGAATTGACTTACAAGGAAGAGGGCAATTTCGTTTGCGCGAAACTCAATGGCGCGAACTTGGCGTACGCCCACCTCGATGGGGCCTCGTTTGAGGGCGCACAGTTGAGTGGCTCCGCCCTGAACGATACGACCGTTACCGGCACAGACTTTAGTGACTCTGTGCTTTTGGGCGCAAGATTTAGTGGCGCTGTTGGTCGCGGGCCAACGTTTTCCGGTGCGCGACTGATCGCCGCCGATCTTAGCAATGCTCAGCTATTTGCAGCCGATTTCGAACGCGCAAGCTTGGAAGGTGCGAGCCTCGCTTATTCTTCCCTTCAGGCCGCGAACTTCCGAGATTCCCGGATGCAAGGTGTTGATGCGAGCAACACGTTGCTGCAGGGATCGTCCTTCGAAGGAACGTTTCTTCACGCCGCGAGTTTTCTTGGTGCGCGCATTCAAGGGGTATCCTTCAAAGACGCTGCTCTGCCAAACGCGTCGTTGATGTGCCTCGTACCGTTTCGAAACAACTTCCAGAATGCTGACCGCTCTCAAACGGTGGTCAAAAAAGAAGAAGAGTGTTCAGCTGGATGGTTTGACTACACTTTCTACGAAAATGTTACTCACCCGCTCGACGAGAAATATAGTTTACCGACGGACGCGTTGCCGAGTAAGCGGGGTTATGTCAAAAATGATTTCCAGCCCTATATGAGCGGAGCCGTAGCGCCGGAATTTCTACGGCCGGAGACTCTCGACGATGAGACTTTTTCCACCGTTCTCGAAAAGTCGACCTCCGATTTGCCAGGAATTGCAAAGGCGCGCGCTACTCAAGGTTTCGAACCCCTGAGGCCCAGCGCTCGGACTAAGTTGCAGGATGACGCGGAGAAAGGGTTCTGGACCGACTGGGCCAAGCAATCCGCGACGCAGAAAAGCCACGAAGAAGCCCTCGCCGCACGGCTCGAATCTATTGCCTGCGTGGCGGTGGGGGCCCCCTATGTCGCACGTCATGTCGTTCATCGATTGCTACGGGCTTGGCCCTCTAATTCCGTCGACACGAGTACGGAAGCGAACGAACAAATAAACCGGAGTATCGAGCGCATCAGGAAGGCGCGCGACGGCAGCGATCCCGACTGTCTTGGCGCAGTAGGTCTTGTCGAGTAGTTCAGGTCAGGATCGCTCCCGGTCCCCGCTCTTTGACAAACTAGAGGGCGTGATGGCGCCTGGAGAACGTCATTTGCGCGAGAAGAGTATTTGAGGTTGACCTAGGATAGATGTCTCTTATTGGCCCATCGCGTCATTTCGGTGCGCTGCGGAATTTGGTCGCTATCGGGGCATAGCGGCTGTCCGCCCGGCAGATTTATGGGTTCACGGCTAGATTTAGATTAAGGAACCATAATCCGTCGACTACAACTCCTAGCCTTCTTGCTCCAAGACTCTGCCGTACGAGCAACGACAGGACCACATTTAAGCCTCTGGCAAGCAATGGAATCAGTGAACGACAATGGAGCGCAGCCTACCAGGAGAGGGCTGTCGCGAGCGGAAGGACATCGGCTGAATGGACGGTCAGTTGACCCGTTACAGGGCTTCTCTTTGTTGAGAGGATGGCTGACGGTTATCGTCCAGCGCGGCATCCACCGATAGCAACTTATTGGAAGAGGCGGTCTCATCGCTAGCCATGATCGGTGAGATCGCGCTCGCACCGATTCGACGATCGAACCCTTAAGTTCAACCGACTCGATGAGCCGGTCGATTTCGAGGCGCCATCCAAGCGCGTCCATATCTTATTCCAGCTGGCATCGATTAAGTTGGAGTGCTGAACGTTGGACGGAGAAAACACCGAGCTTATTACAAATGACGAGCTGCTCGGAAACTCCCTAATCGTCGAATCGAGTCATCCCTTTTGGATTGATGTTGATCAAGCGCGACGACGATACGGTACCAGGAGCACAAACGCGAATACGCTTGCCGCTCCGCAGAGCACAAGCGACGACAAGGCGATCGTTATGCCATGCCGACCTTGGATAGAACTGAAAAAGACTGGGGCAAATGATGCCACTAATAATCGGATACCGCCGATGAACCCAATCCAATTCGCATATCGATCCTTCCCAAATACTGAAAGCGGCAGAGTGCCGCGACAGATACTGTTAAGGCCGGAGCTGAAACCGAGCAAGACAATGAAGGTCGCAGCGCCAAGGAGAGACCGTGGCCATAATAGAATGACCACCGTAGCTAGAAAAAGCAGAACACATGAAACAATAGTGAGTTGAATTGCGGTCATTCTCTCGCTGAGCGAAGGTACAAAGAGGCGCACCAGAAACTGAGACGGTCCGAACAGGGCCGAGACCACGGCTGTCTCCTGACCCAAACCATAAGATGAGAGGATTGGGAGCATCTGGCCAACGAACGCCGAAAAGACAAATGCCGTGAGCGAAAAGCCGGCGGTTATCAAGACAAAATCAATCAACCTGGGACCAGACGTCAGGAGCGCTTGCGAGCCGTAGAATCTGCAGTGATCTCGCGGGCCTGCGGATCGTCTCTGAAGAGCCCATGCGACCAACGGGAGAGCAACGAAAACGTTGGCGCCAGCATAGATTCCAAAGATTGCTCTCCAGGACATCAAGGTAAGCAGCCCGGATGTGAGCGGCCAGAACAATGTTGACGAAAACCCGACAATCAACGCCAAACGAGTGATCTGCCGCGGCGCTTTGACCGCATCTCGCTGGACTAAAAGTACAAATCCGGCCTCATTGAAGAGAAAAGTAGATGCTATTTGCATGCCAAAGAGCGCGAGGGAGAATTCGATCACATCCCGAGATGCTGCCGCCATTCCTAGGCTGACCGCTCCGGCAACCGAGGCGATCTTCATCGTTGTGCCTGCGCCGTGTTGGTCCATAAGGCGTCCGGCTATGAACGACGTGAGTGCGCTTGCACATAGTGCAAAAGAGAAGCATGCGAATATCCATTGATTTGTGATTTCAAAATCACGAGAAATTTCGTTGGCAACGACAGCAACGCAGTAATAGAGCGTGCCGTAATGGATGATTTCTGCAAGCCCAAGAGCAAGGACAATGGATCTGTCATCCTTGTCGCTGCTTTTCATAGCCGAAAGGCTCAGTTGCGTTGAGCATGCCATGCCGTTGAGCGAAATCGCAAACTCGCCGGCTGTCTGCTTCGGAACATCTCCGCGATCATTTGCAATATGTAATGCCAAGTCTCTGGGGGCACTTGATTCGGGATATCAAGTGAGCTGGCCCAATAATCGACATATCGCTCCTCGCTCGTGGATATCGCTTCGGTGCTCGCCAAAGAGATGCAGTTACCAAAAGCGGGATACTGGTTGAGAAGTGCTTCGTAAGTCTCCATTTGAGCGGCGATTGAAGGGCGGGCTCGCCTCAGACCTGGTGCGATATCGCGTATCCGATTTTCGATTTCGATGTGAAATGGATCAGTCTCAAGGTCCGTAAGGAGGTTTGCAATTGTGACGCATCCGTGGGGTCGTAGGATGCGGATACACTCACGAAGTGCTTCACTCGTGTTAATCCAGTGGAACGAGGTGCCGTAGCAGACCCAATCCACCGAACTGTCGGCCAGGCCAGTTCGCTCCCCGGGCGCATTAATCCACGATACGGCTGGATAGGATAAGCCGAGCCTGTGCCCCGTCGCTAGCATCTCTCTATCGGGCTCGACAGCGTAGCCGGAAAGACCCATGTCAGCGAGCGCATAGGCGATCGCGCCCGTGCCAGCCCCGATATCGGCGAAGGTCGGGCTGTTTGAAATCGTCTGTACCTGACCAGCGAGCATCTTGAGCATTCGCCTGGAATAAGGTGGGCGCTTCGGATAAGCCTCCGCGACCTCCGAGAAGCTTCCAGGGAAGGGCATGTTGGCAATTTGCATTCTGTCCTCGATCACTTTCGGGATCGAGGGGCTGCAAGAGCCGCGCCAATCGGCGGCCGACGTAAATTGATGAAGTGTGCGCTAGTTTGCCTTGGGGCCTCAACGGCGAATGGTGTGGCAGGCGGTCCGTGTCAGGGGCTCGACATGTCCGACAGAGAACGTAGGGAGCACTACTTGATCTCACACAGTAAGTAGCTCACAGCAGGAAAGAACCGTGCCGGCCGAGCATATTTCGCTGGCAAGCTCAATTCGATCGCGCGGCCGGGCTAATGCCATAACTAGATCCGGCCGATGCGCGCTCCCTCCGCGTTATTCCAGCCGGCTTGGCTGCGGTGGCGAGGTCGCGAAGCCCCAGGTTGATCGGCTCGGATTGCCATGAGGGTAATGAACAGGGCGAGAACCTACGGGTTCACAGGCCGCGGCTTGCTAAGCTTGCCGAGGCCGCCACCGCGAATACGCTGATTGCCGCATATGCGGGGGCGCTGGGGGCTGGCACGCGAAGGGGGGCAACGTGAGCGATAGCGAGCAACAAGAAGCAGATATTTACGATAAGCGCAAAGCTTTCACCAGGGATCATCGGTTGGAGAAGAAGAAAGAGCGCAAGTAGCGGTACGTCGTATGACAACGGCACGCCCAAGAAGCGTCCATCGGGAGATCGGCCGAAGTTCGCAAAGTAGCTAAGCCTCGTTGCTCCCGCGACGAGTAGCGTAGTTGCTGTTGCCAGGGCAAGAACGGAGGCCTGACTAAGTTGGATCACATTCGCTGCGGGCAAGACCGCTCCGTAGATGATGTCACCGAAGCCATCGAGGCTCTTTCCAATCTTCGCAACATCTCGGTCACGATTCCTTGTGCGAGCCGCCACGACGCCATCGAGATGGTCTGCCAGCACAGCCCAAAGCGCCGCTGCAATGGAAAAATCGATTTGTTCGGAGAGCGCGAAAAATAAGCTCGCAGAAGAGAAGAGGAGGCCTCCGATTGTTATAGCGTTTGCTGGATCCCAAAGGTATTTCAGCATTCGATCCCCCTATTCTGCAACGTGGAAGGGATCGTGGCTGTCGCACTTGAAAATATGCGCTCCGCGATACGAAGATCTTCGGTGCTGTCGATTTCGTACCACCTCAGTCCGTCGCAGCGAGCCGCCGCCAGCTGTAGGCCGCGGCGTTCCACAAGATAGGCGAGAAGCTCTTCTGTGTAGGCCTGCGTAGCTCCGGATCCGATGATCTCATCGAGCGCCGGAACGAGCATGGTCCTCAGGGTTGTCGCTGAAAACAGTAGCAGGTTCAGCGTCTTGAAAAGATGTGGGCCACCCGGAACGAGGCTTGCCGCGGTCTGTTTCATGCGAAAAGCCGTGATGAAGCCTCTGTCTGACAGCAGGACTGCCGACCCCTCCATGGGTTCGTCAAACGGAGCGACAGCTGCCACAGCGCTTGCTCGGTCCATCCTCAAGTAGCGCAGCGCGTCTTCCTCGAAGAATATATCTCCCTCGAGAAGAATGCAGTCTCCAGACAGAAGCGCGTCGCGCGCCAGCCACAGGGAGTATGCGCTGCCGGTCTGGTCAAAGGTAGACGACTCGACATAGTTGATTTCAAGTCCACCAAAGCGGCGGCCGCAGGCATACTGGATGGCGTCCTTACGATAGCCGACAACGATCGTTATTTGCTGGACACCAACCGTTTCCAAATTGCGCAAGGCATTGAACAGGATCGGTGTCCCGTTGACCTCGACTAGGGGCTTCGGCCGTAAATCCGTCAACGGCCTCAAGCGAGAACCGAATCCTGCGGCAAGAATGACGGCGTTCTTGGGAGCATCCATTGTCATCGCAGTATCCATCATTGATCGGTGTCGTGTCCTCGTTCCGACTGTTAAGGAGCAAGACAAGCCGGCTGCAGGTGGACCGAAGAATTCAATTCCACGTGTTCAGGGTTACCGTCAGACGGTGCAGCGCCTTGCCGAGCAGTTCGGGATCGACACCATAGGAAAGACGAATCCCGGCCGGATCGCCAAAGGCTGTGCCCGAAACGGTCGCTACGCCAGCGTCCGTCAGCAACACGTTAGCGACGTGATCGGCATTGAACTCGGGACCAGCGCTCTTGGCGCACCGCTGCCAGCCGCTGAGATCGAGATAGAAGTGAAACCCACCTTGGGCGGTTGGTTGGGGGATCGAGCTTAATGTCGATAAGATCGACAGCCCGAGCGTTCGTGCGTCGGCGACATGACGCTGTAGTTTCTGTTGGAAACTGGCATCGGCGGATTCCAAGTGATGGAGTAGCGCATGCTGGGTAATGACGTTCGGACTGTAAGTTGTATGGCTTTGAAGTGCCTTGACAGTGCTGATAACAGCCCGGGGGCCGGCAACATAGCCGATCCGCCAGCCGGTGAGGGCCAGCGATTTGGAGAACGAGTTGACGATCAGAGTACGAGCGCGTGCGGGAGGAGCGACTGAAACGATTGGATGATGGGTATGTGGGGTATGGGCAAAAGCCCCATAGCATTCATCGAAGACAATCCAGAGATCCCGGTCGATAGCAAGCTGGGCAATATCAGCAAGCGTGTCGCGGTTGTAGATCGTGCCGGTCGGATTGTTGGGCGTGTTGACAACAATTGCTTTAGTCTTTGATGTCACGGCTGCAGCTAGATCTGTTATCTTCGGTACAAAGTTGTTTTGACGGGTCTGGATGAAGATTGGCGTCCCGCCCACCAGAAGAATCTGCGCAGGGAAAGGCGTCCAGTGTGGAGCGGGGATGAGCACCTCGTCACCAGGATTCAAAAGAGCCATAGCCACATTGAAGAGGGCCTGTTTGGAACCTCCCGTCACGGCGATTTCGTCGGCCGACCAATCTTGATCAGTCTCTGCAGAGATCTTTCGTGCCAATGCATGGCGCAACTC
Source organism: Bradyrhizobium sp. B124 (assembly GCF_038967635.1). Taxonomy (NCBI): domain Bacteria; kingdom Pseudomonadati; phylum Pseudomonadota; class Alphaproteobacteria; order Hyphomicrobiales; family Nitrobacteraceae; genus Bradyrhizobium; species Bradyrhizobium sp. B124. Next base: position 7,992,313 of record NZ_CP152413.1, read on the forward strand.
CGCCGGTTCGGTTGTAGTATTGCGATTAATCGCGATGATTGTACCTTCCCGCACCATTGGTGCGAGGTCCGTTCGGATCTCTTCGGCCGTCAAGTCGATGATTTGCTCGGCGCTCGCCGCCGCCGCTTCGGCTGCAGTCCACGCTGCGCCGGCGTCTGAGTTCAACATGGCCGACCGCTGCGACAACACGTGCGCCCTCCGTTCAATTCAAGATGTCAGGCTTACACACGCGGCGCCGAACTTGTCTGACACCTAGCAAGGAAGCCCACTCGTTCAAGGTGATAGGGTTCATCGTCCTCATCGTTTCTTTGGCAATTCGATTCCATTGAGACGGTGAGCAGGCTGCGCCGAGGGAAGGCGTAATTTACGGCTACGCCACGGAAAACTTGTTGCCGCTTCACGCTACGTCGATGCAAGCTGCGAGCCGTTTACGTCGGCCGCGCGGACTGGTAGGGCAACAAACGGTTTCATGACAGCGATCATCCAAAATCGTAAAAACTTAGCACCGTAGCTCGGGCAGATATCGCTCTTCCGCACGGGCGAGTTCGTTGTACCTTAGCAGTTCGAAGACCTCGTCGAGCGTCGCAATCTCGGGCTCAATGCTCGCGGTGTTCTCCTCAGCGATAATGCGGCCGCAAACTTGCCGCATAGCAGCCATTGCCGCTCGCATGGAGTGGTTGGCCCAGATCACTGTGGAGATGCGGGCTTTGCGATACGCAGAGACCGGTGTTTGATAATATCTCGTTGGAACGATCACGATCGGTAGCCTGTTCTGCCAGGCCCGCGCGAAAGCAAGGATCTCGTCCGCGGCGGTCCTTCGCGAATGAATCAGAATTGCATCGGCGCCAGCGTCGGCGTAGGCGTGGGCGCGCGAAATTGCTTCGTCCATTCCATGCCCGGCGATTAATGCTTCGATGCGGGCCACGAGGATGAGATCGTCCGCGACCGTGTCCTTCACTGCCCGCAGAAGGCAGGAGAATTCATCGACGTCGGCGAGCGGATGTCGGTCACCAACGAACGAGTTTATCTTCGGAAAACAGCTGTCCTCTAGCGCGACGCCGGCCGCGCCGCGCTGACGCAGTTTGCGCGCGAGCAGGCGAGCATTGTTGAAGTTCCCGAAGCCACCGTCCCCGTCAACCAGAACAGGCAAGCGGGATGAATCCACAATCCTCTCGACCACATCTACAAGTTGGCTCCACGATGCTTCGTTGGCATCGCGGTATCCCAGAGAGCACGCAATTGACAGGCCTGACGCCCAAAGACCCTTGAAACCTGCGCGCTCAGCGATCGCGGCGGAGAGGCCGTCATGCGCTTCCATGAGGAACGCGAGTTCGCTGCTGGAGCAGACCTGAGCGCGCAGCGTTTCGGAATGTGAGATATCAGTGGAATCAGGGCCGTTGGCGAGGACAGATTGTGATTGGTCTTGCATGCCGAGTCCCTCTCCGTTTGCGGCCGACGTTCAGCGCTCGATACGTGACACGTTTCTGTCAAGGAGATCAATTACGAGAGCTGGTAGTTGGTCGGTCCCCGCAATTGTTGCGTATCGCCAAAGATGGGGAGGATCGTTTCGGCCGTTTGCGCACTTTGTACGGGCTGTCACGGCCCGGACCTCCTATCACCTGTCGACAAGTCGCGCTACCGATAGCGGGCGATATCGGAGTGGTGATTGCGTTATCGGTTGGCGGACAGGACTATCAGATGGAGGGCATAAGGTCGTAAGCCGTGATAGTTGATCGTCGAACATTCGCTGCAGCCGGATTTTCTACGCTCGTGCACGGACTCGCGCTGGTGAAGCAGGGGCGGGCCGCGCCGGCCAGGGCTCCCGTGATCGCCGGCTATATCGCCCCATGGAAGGCCCGGACGGGCGGTCCAAGCATCAAGACGATCCCGGCACGCGAACTGACCCACTTGATGTACGCCTTCGGCACGGTTTCGGCGGAAGGGCTGGCTGAACTTGCGGATCGTTGCCTCGACGCAGGAGCCTGTGACGGAACCTCGCCGTCGGGCCCGTTCGGCGGTAATTTCGCCCAACTCGCCGAACTGAAGCGGAACAATCCGGAGCTTCGCATCCTGGTTTCGTTGGGCGGCTGGAGCGGATCGAAATATTTCTCGGTAGCCGCTGCCACGCCGATTTCGCGCGCGCGGCTCGCCCAATCCGTCATCGAGACGTTCCTTCGGCCGTATTTCGGTCTGTTCGATGGTGTGGATGTCGATTGGGAATATCCCGTCTCGGGAGGACGTGACGGTAATCTCGAGCGCCCTGAGGACCGGCATAATTTCACGCTCATGATCGCGGAACTCCGCCGACAGCTCGACAGGTTTTCCGCATCGGAGCGCAGGAAGCTGGAGCTCACCATTGCCGTGTCGGCCGCCCCCGACAAGATCGTCAATCTGGAGGCGGCCGATCTGGCCCGGCTGGTCGACCGGATCCATCTGATGGCCTACGACTATCACGCGGGCTCGGCCTTTGCCGGTTTCAATGCTCCGCTGTTCGCCTGTGCCGGCGATCCAAGTCCCGATCTCAATGTCGATGCGAGCGTGAATGCCTTGGTGCGGGCCGGGGTGCCGCCCGCCAAATTGACGCTGGGGGTCGCCTTCTATGGCCGAGCCGTTGCGGACGTTCCGCCGCAGAACAATGGGCTCTTCCAAATGGGGACGACGGCCAGCGCGGAGTGGGGAGGCAGCGATGGCATCGACTATCGAGATCTCGTGGCCCGGCGACCGGAAGAGCAGGGCTTTCGCCGGTATTGGAGCGACGAGGCCCAAGTGCCGTGGCTCTACGACGCTGAACGGCGAATATGGATCAGCTACGACGATCCGTTCTCGATCGCACGCAAGGCGATGTACGCGCGCGCCCATGCACTCGCCGGGATCATGATTTGGGACCTGTTTGCTGACGACGGCTCGCTGCTCGCAGCACTCCGCACCGGCACCCTTCCATCGCAAAAATCCGAATAGGTGTGCGGTCAGCGCGCCGCGTTAAAGCACGTCATCGGCGCGCCTCGAGCCGGCCGCGATTCTGAGCGGTGCTATGAAATCAGAGCCACGTCAGATTGAAAACGGCTCTGTCGAAAAACCGGCAACAGGCAGCATCGTTCCAAAGGCATGCCGGCAGCAATGCGTGCTTTCTTCGGTGACGCGCACCTAATTTGAGGGACTGGCACGCCAATTTGAGGGACTTGAGGTTAGACTACATTGCCAAAGCCCCTTCTATATTGCGGCTTCTCCAGCGGGGAAGGTGGTCTTGGCTACCAAGCAGACCAAACCCCGTCGATGAAGCCTGACAGGCTGGCGTGTTTGGTGCTCGTCTCCCTCAAAACGAAGGCGGTTGACGAACCTATGAGCCAGGACGCAGAATCTCGGGGCCGGTAGGCGCGGCCTCAGTTCACCGTGTTTTGCCAACTGACACGTTGTCCAAACGCCTGGATCACCGCCAGGCACCGGCCAGCATGGGCACGTTCCCTTGCGATCTTGGTGATGGTGGTGACGTGATCCGCAACGAATTTCGGGCGGTCATGGCGGTCGATGAGAAAACGTTCGAGCATTACTCATCTCGAATGCTCAAGCGCACCGGGGGCGTGAAGTATCGATATTTGCCGGTAAGCGTTTCATTGACGAATTGAAGGCCGTGATCACCATAGATCATATCCTCACGTACGTAGCCGTCCGCTATGGCCTCTCGATTATTGCCGCCAACTGTTTTTCGGTCAGTCGTCACCAGATGGCTGGCTGGCGGCGAGCCGAGTATTTCAATTATGGCAGCGCGTGGTGTGCCAAGTTTCAATGAATTGAACTGTTTGGAAGGAATTATTCCGGCTTCCTTGATGAGCTCAGTTCTCATTCGCGGAAGATCTTCAGATCCAATCGGTCTACGAACCACAACTTTCTCGATGCAGTGTGAATGGATTGGAATGCCAGGGTGCGAGTCCCATTTGATGTAATGATCGGAACGCAAGATCTCCCAGCCCGCTTCTGTATAGATGGCCTCCAGCTCGCCGCGCTGGAACGATTTCTTGTGACCAGATGCCAAAGACTCCTTCGTAATAGGATGGTCTGGTTGATCGAGCGTGTTCGTGAAGCAATGAAATCCCCCAGGGCGCGTTCGATCCATTAAGGTCGTGACGAGCGGCTTCCAGACTCCCCGTTCGGTGAAATGCAATACGCAATGCGCTATAAAGACGTCCAGGTGAGCAGGCGGCTGGAAGCCTTCAACACGAGCGACCCCACTCGTTATGTTCACGCCAAGATCACCTGCGAGCCGGTTCAGTTTGGAGATAGCGGCTTCGGAGATGTCGGTCGCGATCACCTGATGACCAAAATGAGCCAAATAGAGGGCATTGCGGCCTTCCCCGCAACCCAGCTCCACAACCACGCTCTTCGTGCGGAGAGCTGGTGCTATCTCGAAGATTTCGGGGCTGGGACCACCCATACACGATACGTTGGGTTCGGCGTAGCCCTGGTCCCACCAGAATGGTGAATGCTTCGCGACCTCTTGCATACTGCACCTCACGCTGCCTGATATTGCTCTTCGAGAGCCACGATCGTGTCTGAGTAAAACATTCTCGCCACGATGCTAGAATATTTGAATCCTGCGTGAGTCAGTTGATAAGTATCACCGTCGGCCAGGTCGACGAGTTGCAGACATTCGATCGCCTTGAGCTCTTCGCCGAAATCGGCCGTCAGTTCGCGACCGAATACTGAAGCGTAGTTCTTTCTGCTCAGGGCTGACAACGTGAGGCCAAGCAGGACGTAGCGACGCGCGAGGTCGTCCGGCGTCAGTGCGATGCGATCGCCTCAGGATCGAAGGAGCGAGCCGAGAAAGCGCTGATGATCGACGAAGCCGCATTCGAATCGACGGCATAGTCCGAACCATAGTGATATTGCCCGAAATAGCTTCTGGCGCCAGCTCCTAATCCTAGCAGGGGCGTTCCCTCGAAATCCGAGTTCTCCTGCCGGTAGGCTCGGTCGCCGGCGATCTTGGTGAAACGCGTAAAGGATTCCCGGCGGTAACCTTTGGACGCCATCAGAGCAACATTCTGGTCGTAGACCTCATACTTTTCCGCATCAGAGAAGAATAATTCGGGGGTGTGCGCCTTCGAGGTCATGATGTTTGTCATCGGACGAACAACGACGGGGTAAAGGGAGAGTGTCTGTGGCTCGTAGTCGAGCGCGCGGCCAAGCGAAAAGTTCCAGGAGTCGCGGGTTTGACCACGCAGGCCGTAGATCAGATCAAGATTGACGTGGGAAAAACATTTCGTCAGTGCTTTGATTCCTGCTTCTGCAGTCTCGATCGAATATGGTCTACCAGTGTGCGCAAGCTCGCCGGCTAACATGCTTTGGATACCCATGCTCATTCGGTTGACGCCATGCCCCTTCAGGCATTCCAGAAGGTTGTTGTCGAAACTGCCTGGCGCGCTCTCGACCGTAATCTCACATTTCCGGCTTCGTTTTGGAAATGCAGCGTCGAGCGCGGCAAAAAGATCGCTGAATTGATGTTGAGTCAGCAGGGTTGGCGTGCCGCCGCCGAAGTAGATGCTTACAACCTCTCGATCTCCGAAGTATTCGCCATATCGCGCGATGTGCTCTGCCAGCCGAACCACATAAGACTCCCTCGTCGCCGGTGTTTGGCGCGTTGTAAGAAAGAGGGTGCAGTAGGTGCAGCGATAGCGGCAGAACGGGATATGGATATAGATGTTGATTTGCTTAGAACGCCTAGCCTGCCCGATGACGTCAGTTATGCGCAGTGGCTGCGGAAAAGCCCGATAAGCGCGCTTGGAAGGATAACCATAGACGTAGGTCGGCAACTCCTTTTTCGCTATGTTTGCCCGAAGAAAATCCACACAATCCATGACCTAACTCGTTGATTGCCAAAGCCGGCGAATGCCTGAACGTCGTCTTTTGCCGAACGCCACTAGTTCATGCCTTGTGATCAACAGTTTCCATGGAAGCTGCCAATCCGCACTCGGTCGCGGCGTTTTCATACTTGTGCTCTTCAGGCCTAGCTGTGCGGCTTATGCGTAAAAAGCCGGATGCTCGCGGAGATAGCTAGCTACATCGGCTGCCACGCTGCGAAGTCCGCCAACGGCCCCTGTGAACAGCCAAGGCCTGCTTTCCCGAAGTGCAGATGCATCTTCAGCGATTCCTTCACACAGTACGCCGACATATCAGTCTTCATTGTTGTCTTCCCCACAGTGATCGGATCAATCATCGATGCCGGTCGGCAGCTGCTGCCGCCGGGACCCGACGGCACTCAAGAGTCGTGCCAAGTACGTGGGAGAAGGCCCGAAAAGCCGTCCTGCATTTTATTCAACAACTTAACTGCGAGGGCTCGGGCCTTTCAGTCGAACATCATGTGTCGCGGACGTGACGAACCGGGGAATTGGAGCAACGAAGTTATGTCGGAACGGCTGCAACCGGAAATGAGTGCTGGTCTTGTCACGGGGCGAGTAATGTTGTTTTGCAGATATTGTTAGCGCGCCGCACGGTTTCCGGAGTGGGGCGCTCTGCCCCACGCGTTTGATTAACTCTCGAAGGACTTGCTCCTCATGGCCCAGACGCGACTTGCCGGGCTTCTTCGATGCTCAATCCGTGGCATTTCGGAAATGTGCCAATTGCATCGTGGATGGGTATTGCGAGTCCCAATGCCTCACGTTCGATGAAGCGGGCTTGATAGTTTCCGCATGCGCCAATCTTCTGCGTCGTACTTTTCCACCGGCAACTGCAATCTTTTGGCCCGTTCGTCGCGGTCCCTCTTTCGAAACTCCCGCTCGCTGCGCTCGAACTTGGCTAGTTCGTCATTCACGGCTCGCGTGAACTCAGCGTGCGAGGCGCTGGCGCTTCGGATGCGGTCGGACATATTCATCTCCTGACAATTTGGTCAGAAACGTAAACCGAAATACCGCGAATGACTCCAATCTTACACCATCTTGAAAACGCGGCGAAATAGCAACAAATTGGGTGAAATCACTGCGAACGAGGCTCTTTCCCATTTTCGCAGCGTTGGGCCACGATTGCTACCGTTACGGTGCCACGGCTGCGAACGAACCGGACACCGCGGGCCGCTTACCCTCACTTCTCAGGCCAGCGGCAATTTGGACACCAGGTGAGCCAGCGTGGCTTGCCGGGGACTCCTGCGAGGGAGCCCAAATCCGCAACGTACTATACACGGTCTTGCTTGTTTGAGGTACGACGAGACAATGGCTATGGCGGAGCGAAGATTCCGAGCTTCTTGAAGTTTCTTAGTTCTATTCTAGCGAGCGGTTTAAACTGGACGCTTGGTCATTTGCAGGCGATTTCCGGGTCATCCAGATCGCGCGGCTCTTCTCTATTGCCTTCCTTCGAGTTTACGAACTTCATGCTGACGCGCGGTGGAACTGCGAAGTCAATATCAAGAAATGCCGTGCCCAATTTCATGTTGCTCTGAATACGCTTGGCGGTCGCCGCACTGGATGGCTTAGCGAATCTCGCGCTGTCATCGGGAGTGATTTGAGCTCGACAGCAAAATTCAAGGAATTGAATTCACTCGTTAATTCGCGAGCGACAATCGTTGCGATTGCAAAGAACGTTTCGGAGGCTGTGTCAAACTACCGGAACTCTGATCTGCCGTTGTCGATGAAGATCGCTCTTCCCGCGACGTTGGCCGCCATCCCGTTGGTCGGAGGACACGCCGCCGGAGTTGCAGCGTTTGGCGGCGCTGTCGGTGTACCGGTGCTGTTGCTGATTTTTCTCGGTACAGCAGGCATTACGTCCATCATCGAAGCCGTCGTTACAAACCCGGACGCGCGGCCCCACATTGCCGAAATCATTGACGCCATAGTCCAAGATGAGCGCTTGCGTCGAGCTAGCGCTCAAATGAAGGCTGCGATGAGAGAGCAGCCCATGGATCCCACCCGGTTCGCAGTTCCTCCCGAAGAGTCGGCTCTTCGTGCTTATCTGCTCAGCATGGACCCTTTTCACTTCGAGCGTCACACGATGAGCTTTTTCGACGCGGCGGGCTTCGAGGCCTGGGCGACGCGGAACTCAAATGACTTCGGCGTCGATGGCTTCGCCGTTCACCCTGATGGTTTGATTATCGTTCAATGCAAGCGGAACTCCTCCGCAAACCGGGTGGGGCGGCCGACTATCCAACAGTTCAAGGGCGTGATTGAAGAGCAGGGCGCACTTCGGGGCTACGTTGTCTCCACGTCTACGTTTACCGAGGAGGCGAAAGAATCTGCTGTGCTGTCGGAAAAAATCGTTTTGGTAGATATCGACGGTCTCGTGCGATGGCACGCCGAAGCCCCGACGTTTTTGTAAACAAGAGTCTGACGGACCCCGCTTGGCCACTCAATAAGTCGTTGAGAAGAAGTCTTCTTCCCGGGTTTTGGCGTATTTGCACCCCCGCTACCAAGCGGTCTCCCAGCCAGGGAACCTCGCAAGAACGGTGCGCCTAACAGTTCCTGCAATCGGCCTTTGATCTCGACATCGAATGCACCTTTTGCGCCGAGCTCATCATGCACCACGAACGCCGGCGTAGAGGGGCAATCAGCTCGGGACGCTTGGATGGCCTTTCATCGTCGAGTGCCGATCCGAGAGCCTCAACGTCTGCCAGATAGTTCCGGATCGCGGCGGGATGGAGGGCAATTGTTCTGCCCTGATCGTCGGCAGCAGCAAGCTGTTCTTCTGCTCTTCGACCGATTGCCCTTCAGTGTCCAAGGCGTTCAGGCGAGGTCTGAGGGAGCTGGTCTGCGCGCCTTGCTTGGCCGATTTAGCCGATACTGGCTTGGAGCCGGACAAGATGTAAGACCGTCGTTCTCAGGCCACGGCCTTGAGGGACTGAGTGCTGTAGCCCCATGGCAGTAGCGATACCGTGTCTTTCCTCACACCACATAGGGGATCTCTCGGCGGAGCCCGCATGTTCGTTAGGCAAAATGGTTCGCGGCATAATGCCGGCCAATCGCTTTAAGCGGCTTTAATATACCGCGATCAAGCCTCAATCAGAGGGCGATTGCATGCCTTACTACGCGCGAGGCGCCGGCGGAAGGGGGTGGTTTTTATCCAGATCCGGTTTTGCCGTCACGGTACGCGCACGCTCAACACCCTATCGGTTGGCCGCGGTCCAGGGATCGATCATCGTCAGAGCGGCGGCATTGAACGCACTTGTGTCGCGCGATGCCACGGCAAATCCGTGCGCGGCGGCGATTGCGGCGATATAGCCAGCGGCGTGGGGAAGTCCTTTCCGGCCGCGCGCGCTTCGAGTTCGGCATAGCGCGCGCCGCGGTGGTATCGAAGGGCAGGATGCGGGCCATGAACCGGTCCGGCACGCAGTCGAGCGCAGCTCCCAGCCTGTCGTTGCGCTTGCCGCGCGGCAGCGCGCCGATGCCGAACAATAGTTCGGCGATGGTGACGCTGGAGAGAAACAGCGTCTCGGCCGCCTGGGCGTCGAGCCAGTCACGGACCGATGGATGCGGTTCGGGCTTCATCGCCTCGGAGACCACACTGGTATCGAGTAGGATCATTCGAAGCGCATCGGCTCAGCGGCACGCGCGTCGCGGCCATGTTCAAGTGCATCGACATCGGCATTGGTGAGGCCGATCTTCCGGCTCATCTCCGAAAGGGCGGTGCCGAGCTGTAGCCGGCCATCGGGACGCACGGCGGCCTCCAGAATGGCGCGCATTTCCGCTTCCGCGCTGCGATTGTGCTGCGCCGCGCGGACTTTCAGGGCGCGATGCGCCTCCTCGGAAAGGTTGCGGATGGTGACAGCGGCCATGATGGCGTCCTCCGGAGACTGACTACGGTGCTATCAAAGTCGAATTTCTGATAGCATTTTTCAAGAGGAGGCGCTCACGGGGCGGCGGTAGGTCCGTGGGGCGAAGTTATTTCCGAAGCCAGCCGCCATCTTTCCCTGAAGACACCGCATAGAGGAGCCACGTGGTATTGTTCGCCCACTGCCGCGCGAACGAGAAAAGGCGCTTTGCCCTCCTTCCGTAACATCGGGTGACTGAGGGCCTATGCGCGGAATTCAGAAACCTCTTGCGACGTATAGCAGTGATGCGAGCGGCGACGTTCTTAGCCGCTGCTCTCGTTTATCTTGCGCGCAGTGAGCGACGGTTGCGGATTGCCGCTGGGGCGCCGGACCGTTGCAGAACAGTTCGCGGCAAGGCTTGGCGCTCACCCACGGCCAGCCCGCATGGCCGCCGCGGGCCGTATCGGCGCAAAATCTCGTCCCTTCGATGTCGTTCGCGAAATGCGCCTTCCATGAAGGATACGCACGCTCGTCGTCGGTTCCGACCTGGGAATCGGGACGATCGAGGGAAGCTGCGCGATCGAGAACGACGACGAGCCGCTTGAAGCGGTCCATGCAATCAGGGGCGAACGCTGCGCATCGCTGTTCTCGTAACGATTTTTCAGTTTCGAGCTTGGCCGGCCGGCTTCCCACAACGTCCGAATGAACTGGCGCGGCGCAATCGCCCATCCGTTGCCTGGCCTCCGGTTTCGCATGGAGGGAAATTACGTGGCTAACGACCGACCATTCAGGAATATTTCTAAGACGCAATGCATGGCTCCCCGAATATGTCGCTCATCGATTAGAGGGCCCGCGCCTTGCGTTAGAGGTGATCGAGCACGGACCTGACCGACGATACCGCGTCACCTACCAGAAGGCAGAGGTTCAGTTTCAACCGACCGTTCGTTAAGCTGCGCAGGCGCATCGAGCGCGTTTAACAACCGAAGGAGTTAAGCGGAGCGCCGCCGGATGTGACGCGCCATGCGATTTCTGCGCTCTTTGCTTCTCCTCTGCTCTCCTTCTTGAAACGACAGTTTTAGGCTGTGGTTGGACTGCTCTTATTCCCATCGACCGCCAAATTGATACCCACTGCCGCGACTGACGAGCGATATCGATGGTGAAGCAGATACCCGCGTTGACCGGCATCCGGTTTATCGCAGCAGCGGCGGTAGCAGTGTCTCACGGCGGTAGCTTGTTCTTGGAGGGAACGAGCCTGACACTCGATATCAGTATCGGGACACTAGGCCTCTTCGGAATGTCCGTCTTCTTCACGCTGAGCGGGTTTGTTATTCAATACAACTATGGCACCTCGATTGCCGACAGCCCGCGGAAGGCGATCCCGCAATTTCTCGTGGCGCGCATAGCGCGAATCTATCCGCTCTTTGTTGTTCTGTTCCTTGTTGAACTCTTGACCGGTCCGATGGTCTGGCCGTGGCTTCTTGGAACGCCGAGGGCGGCGGAGGGATTTTCCTCGCACATTGTCCCTTTTCAGCTTGGAATGATTCAGACCTGGTTCTTCGCGAACGTAGCTGGTGTCGCGCCCGTCTGGCAGTATGAGCCGATCGGCATCGTCAGTTGGTCAGTGAGTACCGAATGGTTCTTCTATCTCGCTTTTCCGTTTCTTTGTCCGCTACTTGCGCGGATCCGAACTGTGCCCGCTGCGATCCTGTGCGCGATTGGAGCCATCACAATCGAGTTGGGTCTCGACGCTGCGGTGTTAATGCTTCAGAGTCGGATCAACCTGTTTGCGCTTCATGCCTATGGGACGGAGGCGGCGCTGCCGAACTGGAAAAACAGTCTCATCCTTTGGATCGTCTACTTCGCGCCGTTTTGCAGGGTATGGGAATTTGTCCTCGGCTGTTGTTTGGCGAAACTCCATGAACTGTGGCTGGCTCAGGATTTTAGACCACCTCGCGCTCTGCTTGATACCGCCGTAGTGATCGGTGTCGTCGCGATGGCCTGGGTTTTCTGGTTTACCGCCCATAAACCGCCGTTTGGGGCCTCAATGAGCTTGTTCGATATTGCCCGCAACAATATCGCGCTGGCGGCGCCGGTCGCGCTCATTCTTATCGCGGCAGCTCAGCCCGTCAGCAGTGCAGGACGGTTGTTGTCGGCAAGGTGGCTTGTCTTCCTGGGAGAAGCAAGCTTTGCCCTTTATCTCGTGCATCTCATCATCTATCAGCGCTTTCCGGTGGTGCGTTGGGAAACCGGTAGCGAACTGTTCGGCCATCTCGCTGCGCTCGCACTGGCTTTCACGCTAGCGACTTGCATCGCTATCCTGCTGCATTTCGGTTTCGAGGTGCCCGCAAGAAAGCTCATTCGTGGATGCTTTCAAGCGGCCTCGCCAAAACAGCGCGGGCAGCTGGTTCGATGGGGTGGTGTGGGCTTTGTCACCCTGATCGTCGCGGCCGCCACGTATGCGCTGCGAGCTGAAACCCGTGATGCCGTAACGCAGCCAGGTATTTCAGTGGTTGCCGGCACGTATGGCGGCAACTGCCGTTGGGTCTCAGCCCGCGGCAATGCCACGCGTGCGCTTGCCGCAGCCTGTGGTGGTCAGGACGAATGTACATTCAAAGTAAGTGCGGACCAGCTTGGTGATCCTGCTCCGGGCTGCGCGAAGGAGTTCATGGCCGCGTGGTTCTGCAGGGGTGACCAAGCGATCCGCTCCAGCACGGTTCTCGATGAGCGCGGCATTGTCTCTACTCTGCAACTTTCCTGCAACCGGTTAAGTACGCCGAATGACACCAGGCCAAAACACCGTCCAGGCCCTTAACGCCTCAAAGCGAAGTATCCTCGAAGCTAAGGCCTCGCGGCCCGCACCCAGCGGCGCTCGCGTCAGCCTCGCGGCAAAAGAAGTCGTGGACGTCAGATATCCGCAGCCAGGCCGTGGGTCCTCTTGCCGCCGACCTTGATGGCTGCGAGACTTTTCGTTAGATCACAGTCGTTCGTTTATGGAGACGGTGCCGTGGCAATGGGTATTGTAAAATGGTTCAATTCGAACAAAGGGTATGGCTTCATTAGGCCGGAGGATGGAAGTCCTGACGTCTTCGTGCACATTAGCGCCGTCGAAAAGGCCGGCTACACCACTCTCGAAGAGGGAGCCCGGGTGAGCTACGAGCTGAAGACTGGTCGCTCAGGCAAGATGTCAGCCGAAGATCTTCGGGTTGGCTAATCCGATCCGGCCATCTGCATATCCTGGTCCGCGGTTGCACGTGCATTCGGTTTTGCCTGTCGCGGGTGCACGGCGCTTTTGCGCACCACTCTCTCCTTTTGAGCGTTGGGATGTGTGACGGGATGTACTAACAGCCTGGTACAGTCTCGTAAAACCGTCGTTCTACCCGCGCCCCGTAGGAAACCGAGGCTTTTCAGGCGAGGTATGTTGTGGGCATGGCGAGATACTCCTTGTCAGTGGGTTAAGAACGGTCCGAACCGGACACTCATTCTACCCCGTAGGTCAAGGTGCACGCCGCGCAAAGATCGGCGCATGCCGTCGGCCGGTGCTCCCGATCGAATAGTGATGCTGTAGCTGATCAAGGGCGCGCCGAGCTTGGGGCCGCCAGTTAGAGACCATACTGGCCCGGCGGCGCCGCGGCCGGAGCGCAATATCCGCTACCCTGATGCCCGAGGCCTTTCACGCCTCGAGGCAAACGAGCAGGTGCGTTGACCTTGATGCCGCGCGGCGAGGTAAGTCTGGAACGTCAGCGCTCGCGGTTAGCCAATATAGTTGAGGTTAACCGCGCTATGTTATTGACGTTGCGCCCCTATGCTTGATCCATTGCACCGGAAACTGCACACCCGGCCCACCGGAGAGGTGGAAGTGTCCTTCCAGCTGACCGTCCTGAAAGTGCTGGCCGGCCAACCTGCCGGGCGGGCTTCCGTTGCCGACATAAGGCACGCCGTCGAAATCCTGATGAACAGCGGCCGTGACTGGACCGATCGCATGAAGCGGCTGGCCGAACACGCGCCCGACCTGAATATCTTCTCGGCCAGGTTCGTGTTTCGGGATGCTCTTGGCTGGGAAATCACGGAAGAGGGGCGGCAATTCCTCTCTGCGCTCGAAACGGCTGCGGCCATTCGAAGAGAGCCACCTCGATCAACCATCGATCCGCTATCCAGCGAACCCACGGCGCAAGCGGTAACGGATGCGACAAAATCACTTGATGCTCCCCGAAGTCGCCGTCAGAGACCACGCCGTCGCCGCGGGAAGGGCCGATCCAATCAGCGCACAGCATGAAGCAGCGTCGCCGATTCTCATTCGAAGGTGTGCGCGGCACTTCGACCGCGAGTTGAAAAGCAATTATTCCCGCGCAGCATCGAACAAATTTGCATGAATTATTGCTGGGCTCGGACATGACTGTCCTTTCCGGCAGGCAAAAGCTCGCGCGCAATCCCTCGCTGGATAGTGCCGTGATCAGGTCTGGTCACCTGTCACTGTGCTGTGTCGTGCAAGCGTTGCGGTGGATGGCGCAGCATTGAAGGCAGGCTTGCCAATCCTCCGGTCCTGACCGCTTCACCTTTGTCGTTCGGCCGAAAAGACCTCCTCGTGCAATGTTGTCCGGCGAAACGGCGCATGGGCGGGGGGCGCGTTTGTCACTGAGTGAGACGGGCGCTTGCTTCCAAAGTGCCAGGGAATTGCCGGGAAAATACTACGCAATGTAACCTACGTCACACGCCACCCAACCGCATAGCTGGCACTATCCCGCTGCGATCTCAGCAGGAATGCCATGGACGACGAGTTTTGTAGAGAGAGGGCGCAGACGGTGCGGGCACTTGCAGAGCAAGCTGACCCGTTCATCAAGAAGCGCCTGTTAAAGCTGGCCGCTCACTACGAGCGACGCGTCGGAGCGCCGGAAAAGGCCGATCAAGATCGCGCTGATCTGCCGGCACTGGGAGCGCCGATCCGGCCGTCATGATTTCAGAGATCGGGCCTATCCGCACGGCCTGATCTTGGGAGCGTCCCTTTGCGTGGCCTGGCGGCGCAGCGATCCAGTTGCGCTGACGGTCTTTGGTCGGCTGTTCATTCCCTTTCGGGCTCAGCTTGCGGACGCGGCCTTCGGAGTTGCTCACTTCAAAGCGGCCGGGCGTTGAGAATTCCCTACGACCTGGCCACGTGCTCGAATTCGAGATGAGCAATGGCCGCCACCCAATCAAGTGCAGCGAAGTCCCTGCAACGTCAGTCGATGGCCTGGTCTTGCAGACGCTAGGGTTGGCCCAACACTTGCTATTCTCACCTCAAACTCCGTTCAAAGCTCTCGCGCGGTCGCATGCACAATGTCATCTCTGCGAGCCTCCATTTGCAGAGCACAGACATTCGCGGCGGCTGTACATCTCCACGTCGATACGCTCGAGACTAAAGGGGGCAGATCGTCAGTGAAGAATGGCAGGACCGAGAGAGCCGAGCGACCAGCATGCAAGATACCCGTTGAATGGGTCTGGTAAGCAGGGGAACAAGTAAGCGAGATGCGCAAGTTGCCGATTCTAAAAAGCCTTCACCTCTTCGAGGCGGTGAGCGAGTTCCCAAGTTTCTCAAAGGCCGCTGATGGCCTAAACATGACCACGGGTGCGATAAGCTACCAGATGCGTACTCTCGAGGATTGGTTCGGAAAGAGATTGTTCGTCCGTCACAGCGCGGGAGTGCGGCTTACGTCCGATGGCGAACAGCTGAAGCGCCGGTGTGAGAGCGCATTCTCGATGCTTGAGAAGGGGTGTTACGAACTGCGGAGATCTGATGCAGGAAGATCTGTTGTGGTGGGCTGCTCCGCGACATTCCTGTCGCACAGTCTCTTGCCCCGGATTGGTGGATTCCGGCAAGCGAATTCCGATATCGAGTTTGTTTTCAAAACAGACGCAGATCTAAATTCGGTGGCTGTTGGGGCCCTGGACGTATTGTTTGTTTGCGGCGTCTTGAAGCAGCCGATGCCCGTCGATGAGGTGCACGTATCGAACGAGGTGATTGGACCCGTATGCGCGCCGGCTGCACTCGATGCGATGAAAGGCCCAGCAGACATTTTGTCAATTCCTCTACTACATGAATCGCTCAAGTTGGACGCCTGGAACGAATGGGCAAAGGCTACAGCGATATGCTTGCGTGGATCGCGCGATATTGTATTTGATTCGTTTTCGTTGGCTATTGAGGCGGCGAAAGGCGGACTTGGAGCGGCCATATCGCCGGAGGTGCTGGTCAGAAGCAACCTCGAGAAAGGAGAACTTGTGGCTCCGTTCGGCTTCACCCCTGTCAATCGCTCAATCTACATGTTGGTCAGCGAGCATGCACAAACGATCGGCGCAGTTAAGGAGTTCCGGCGCTGGGCAATGGCAG
This sequence comes from Bradyrhizobium sp. B124, assembly GCF_038967635.1. NCBI lineage: Bacteria > Pseudomonadati > Pseudomonadota > Alphaproteobacteria > Hyphomicrobiales > Nitrobacteraceae > Bradyrhizobium > Bradyrhizobium sp. B124. Next base: position 8,008,395 of record NZ_CP152413.1, read on the forward strand.
AAATACTTAGCCGAGCATAGCCTGGCACTGCCTCTGACGAAGCGCGACTCGAGAGATTAAAAGGCGCATTCTATTGAGAGTGTGGCTGCTGCTGCATTCGGTGCGATGCCGTCCGCGCATGCTTCCGTATGACAGTGTGCAACTCGCTCACCATTGCCGACTGGCGGCTCACGTTTTTGGTACGGAAAGGACCATCCGAAGTCGTTTCTGCATGTGATGCAAATGTCACGAGATATCGAGCTTGAGTCACGGTGCGGGCACAATGGATTTCCTCGAGCGGCGGACCTGGCGTTTCGGGGCATAGCCGTTTTGTCGTAATCAGCTCTTCTGGTTACGGAATGGTGTGCCTGCACATGTTGACTCCGTAGCAGCTTTCACCAATTAGACCCTTACGGGTGGGGGGCTGGAAATCCGTGGAGCGAAACCAGAAGCTGAAGGATCGCGAACGCATCGTCGACATAGGCGCGCCCCTTCAAGAACCTTGCGACTTGCGGCGCAGAGCTTGCCATTCCGAGAATGAGAACGGGCAGCGACTGATGATCGGCGTCGAGCCTCTCGACAAGCTCGGTTCTTGGCCGCGCCCAAGCCAGCCGGCGCACGTCAAGGTTGGCGCCCCGGCTTGGGAACGCAGATAGCACCCCCTCGATCAGGGCACAGTGCCAGCAGTAGAACTCTTGACCGGGGAAAGCCGGGTCTTCGAAGGGATGTTGTAACAGAAATAGCTGATCCCGTGGCATGGATTGCTTTTGCGATTTATCGATCGATCGTAGGTGACACTTTGACATGTGTGGATCGCACTATGGCGAAGATGGCGACACCGGAGGCGAGAAATGCACTGCCCGCACACATCAGCACGATCAGCCCGAAAGAAAGCTCATCACCCAGAATCGAGAAAAGCAGGCCATTGCCTCCAACGCCGCTGTAGGTGCAACATTGAAACAGGCCCGAAAGGCGGCCGGCCCGATCCGGCGCAACTGACGAAACCATGTGCGTGTGAGCGGCAGCCGCAAATATCTGACCCAACCCCAGCATTGCACTGCTGGACGCGATCACCAGAGGCAGGCTGGCGTCGAGTGACATGGCTACCAAGCATGCCGCAAGCAGCGCTGCCGCGCCGGCTATTGTTGGCAAGGCGCCCAGCCGATCGAAGATGGGCTTAACCGACAGTGCCCCCAGGAGAGCGAAAGCGCCATTGCTCAGGACGATGATCAAAAGAACGCCTCTATCAAGCTCCCCATCTGCCGTGGCACGGATTGCAGGATAGACGTTGATGATGCCCGCACCCAGATTAAGCAGAAAGACCGCAAAGAAGGCGGGATAGAGCGGCGTCAGATCGAAGATAGTTCCGGAGGAAGACGGTCCGGGTGTAGATCGCAGCTTCGCTGAATGTTGATTGATGGCAAAGAGCACCATCAGTGAAAGCAATACCGCCGATATATTGAGCGCGAGAACTCCGGACAGGCGCAGTTGACCGACCAGCATGGTACCCGCGAACATGCCCAATAAATATGTGAGCCAGTCGATATTGGCAAGGTTGCGTAACGCCGCGATCATACTGTCTTCCGATAAAATACGGCGGAAGAAGGAGACTTCGGCCGACAAGTAGACAGGCTGAACCAAACTCAACACGGCGATGGAGGCGTAGGACGAAACAGAGTCAATCTCCGTCGTCGAAGCCATGGCAAGGAGCGCGCAAATTCGAATGCCATTGACGATCATCATGGCGTTCAGCGGGTCGCTTCTGTCGACCAGGGGGGACAGGAAGAGGCTGCCCAGCATGATAGGGACAAAAATGACTGCAACGCCAACTCCCGCAGCGCTCATACTGGATTGAAGGAGGCCAATCAGGATGCCAATTCTGAACGCCCAACCACCGATCTGAATGATGAGATGCGACAGATACACGAGCCGCCGTGTGGTCGGGATGCTCATTGCCAGCCTATCCCGACGGAAGCGCCATTGAATTGAAACATTTCGACTGCGGTCGGGGGCGCAAGCGAGACAATGCCGTCGTGCCGTGTTCTGCGATATCGGTTCGATGAGGCCATGGGCGTCGCGGTCTCTCCAGGCCGCCGACGAGATTGAGATGCTCTGGCTGGCCGCCGTTCGGAAAAAAGGGGATCAGCGCGGAAGTAGCTCGCCAATTCGATCGCGGGAATCTTTGCGTAGCGACCTGGTAGAACGGCACCAGCTCCGGCCAGCCTGCCAACCGATGCGCCGTCTACGACTGTTGGCCCGCTCAATTGCCGCCAGACTGTGCCGTCGATGACGTCATCGCAACAACGATCATTCGGGATACGCAGATCGATCGGTATTGAGGCAATTGCCGCGCTGTTCGAGCCGTGATCGATGTCGTCGCTGGCAAACGACTGTTCGAGACTCCCGTTATCAACCTCTGCGTGGAGGGCGGCCGATCCGAAGAAATCGCAGCACGGGCGGGGGCGAACCCCAATGTCGTCAACCCAATCGCAAACGGAATTGCAGGACTTCAGCGCCGCAGACGGCGTCTGCCAGACATCTTCAATGAAATTCGACGTTGCGGCTCTCATTCGCAGGCACACCGTGTTGCATGATCGCTGACCGGGAGTGACGAGCCACCACCGTTCGGCTCGCAGCTTGCATCATGGGTGTAGGGCACACGTAGGCGTTCTCGCTCTGCGATAATCAAGATCGGCTTGCATCCTCGTCTGGACATGTTCGCGGGTAGAGACATAGTCCGGGTCCCCGCCGATCTCGGCGGCAACCGTGGCGTGGTTAAGCGACAGATCCAGCCAGCCCTCATTGAAATACTCGATCGCCAGATTGTTGTGCGCGAGCGCGTGCCGCGGATTGATTCCAAGGGCGCCAAGATAGTGCGTAATGGCCTCGCTACCCTTGCCAAGTTCGGAATAGGCGAGGCCGAGATTGCTTCGCAAATCGGCGTTGCTGAAATTGATCTCGGAGGCCAGGAGGTAGGATTGTAGAGCGGCTTGCGCCTTGTTTTGCCTCATCAGGATGTTGCCCCGCTCGAAGTAGGAGCGCCATTCGTTCGGCTTGATTGTAAGGGCCCTGTCGAGATCACTCAGCGCGCCAGCCGCGTCCCCCGTTCTGGCGCGCAGTGTTGCCCTGTTGAGATGGGCTTCGTAATAGGGCGGGCATAGCTCTATTGCGCGGGCATATGCCCTTAGAGCCTCGGCTTCACGGCCGGGCACCTTTGAAAGCAAATTTCCCAGGTCGTTTTGATATTCACCATAATAGGGATCGCAAGCGATGGCCTCCCTCAATTGCCTTTCGGCGCGACCCAGATCATGGACGAGTTCATAGACCTGGCTGGTATTATAGATGAGGATCGATTGGTGAAGCCTGAAACGCTTCTCGCCATAGATCTCCAGCATCTTCCCATGTCCTTCTGCGCAAAGGGTGAGGGCTTCGTCATACTTCTCCTGTTTGGCCTTGATGTAAGCATAAGCGTTCTCTGCAAAGACCTTGATGTAATGATACTTCTCGTGATCCTTGAAATCGCGTTCAATGGTCTGGAGGTTACGTACGGCATACTCTTCGGCCACGGTCAGGTTGACCGGCTGCTGATAGCGCCCGTAAGTCATCGATTGGGCATAAAGAACGGTCGGTGTGTATTGGCTCTTGGGGAATGTCTTGTAGAATTGATCGAGATAGGGAACCGACACCCGGCCACATCCGAGGGAATACAGCACAAATGCCGCGCTGATGAATGCCGCGTTCACCGGAGCATCTCCCGACCCATAGGCGCGGAGAGCAGGATCAGCAAAAATCTCGCCGAAATAGCTAAACCATAGATCATACAGCCCTATGCTCTGCAGAATCTCACTCGGTTCTGCGAGCAATTCCAGCCGTTTGCATTTGTCCCGCACAGAGAGCGCATGAAGCATGACGAGCGGCGCCTCGCCGGCGAGATAGCGATCCGTGCAGCTGCGATGGTGCTGCTCGTGCAGATGATCCGCAGTCGCGTGCTCGAAAATTGCATAGTTGCGCTGCGCGATCAGATCAGGGATCGTGCAGTTGGACTCGATGTATGATTCAAGGAGGCCACGCCGCTCACCGCCGGTGAGGCTCGCCAAATAGAGGTCCACAATCGCTAACGGGTCGAGATAGCCAATGACGGGCAATCCCGCCGCCTCACATTTATTCAAAGCCTCCGCGACCAGCGGATTGCCGCCACTCGCCTCATAGATCTGTCGCCGCTTCTCCGGAGCGAGATCCCGACTGAGGATCGGCGCTATCTCCTCCTGACTATATCTGCCGAAATGCAATTCGCTCGCATCGGGAAAATAGAGGCGCTGTTCATAATCGATGAGGATAAATCGAAACAGGCTCGTGCGGCCTTGCAGCCTGACGAAAAGCTTGATCAGATTCTTGGTCGAATTGGACAGGGCGGCGGCCCGATCGATGACGATGATCCGGCTTTCATTGCGTTCTCGGGCACATTGGATCAGAAATTCCGCTAGTCCGACCAACAGTTTGTTTTGGTATTCGTGATGATAAAACCGCGTGCGCTCCTCCTTGCTCGAAGTGTTGGTCAGATCCTTCGGGATGGTAAAGCCGTCGCTGTGCAGAAGAGGAAACAGCCGCTTTAAGGATTGCTGTGCCGCTTCGACCAATTGTGGCCTGTGGTCAGTGGCCCAGCTCAACTCGGCGTCGATGACATCTTGTAAACCCGCGAGATAGCCGCCGGTCCGCCAGTCGCCATCTGCGGTTGATATGAGTGGAGCGGGCCTCTTCAGTGCCGATTTGATCGTCGGCACCGGCGCCATGCCGGGTTCCGTCTTCAAGATCGTGATCGGGCTGACGTCGACAGAGGTCGAGATGGCCGGCGCAATGCGCAGCTGGATCAGATCAACCATGGACCCTCCTGGAGCCATCACAAATGAGGGTGGTCGAAGGACCACTCTCCGATGCTCATCGCTGTGCCTGTCTCAAGGCAGGTTTATTCAAGGCGTGCCGCCGAGGGGCCTAGACCGTACCTTTGTACGGAGTGGTCGTGCGGATGGTCGTCCTGATCTCAGCAATCTTCTTTTTCATCGCGGTCTCCTTCCTTTGGGCACGAGTAACCGGCGAACGCGCGGTCAGTCATGCGGCGCTGAGGATAGAGAATTGCCGCCATGATCCGGAGCGAAAATTCTTCACCGTAGCGGCTAAAAAAATTCGCTGCGCCTTTGGTGATGCGCCACTCTCACCGGGGTCGCGCTGCATGCCATCTACAACGCGGCGATCTTGCAATGCCGGTGGGTGCAGCCGATTGGATGCGCCCCTCGCTGAGTTGAGGGTCGCAAGCCCTGTTCTGGGCAAGCGGATTGTCAACTGGGCCGGCGGCTTGTCGCGTCCGCTCTTGTCGTCGTGCTCGGACTTTCGACTGTCGTCGGCTCGTTCTGGTCACAGCGTGCACCGGCCGCGCCATGTTGCCATTTCGCGGACGACCTCGAACGCGGATTGAACGCCAGCTCCATCCGCTCGCTCCGACCCTCGCCGATTCCGTGCAGGTCGCGCTGCAGCCCGGACAGGTCTAGTCATCGACGTCGACCATAACCTCGGTCCCGGCTGACGTGCCGGCTGCTCCAGGGTTGGCGACGCTCGCGTGCGCGGGCCACCTGGACTTCCGAAGTCTCATCCTGGCCGGGTTCCATACAGGCTGCGACCTGTCGAATGTCAGTGAGGTGCAGCGGCATCTGCTCCCTGTGAAGCGTTTGGGCCGCCGGCCCAACCGATGCCGCCGCAGCTCCTTTACAATCTGATGCCGCCGTCAACACATGACGAGGTTCGCCACATGCAGCGGAGTTCTCTTTCTAGATCGCTGAAGCGGATATTTCTGCGAGCCACGGATGCCGTTCCCGCGTTCTCGCGGACAGCTTCGGTCCAAAACCATGATGTTCGCGCGCTTTATGAGAAAGTTGTTGAGGCTAGCTCGACCAGCAGCTCACGGCGTTTGAAGTCTTTGCGGCGGCGCCTGATCTTCATGACAGCGCTCATTCGGTCATGGCGAAAGATGCGCCCAGATTTCAAGACGGCTGATCCGCTGAGTGCGCTCATGACAGATGTGTCCAACCAGCGACAATTGCGCAACCGCAGCGGGTCAATGCTTGCTGATGTGGGTTTCGTCCTGGATCAACAGTCGACCAGCATTCTGTGCCGTCGAGATGAGCTTTGGTCCGAGCATTGGAGTTGCGCTCGCCTTGTCCATGCCGTTGATCAAGATCCGGTCTTCACTTACGCGAGCCGAGCCGCGCCATAACAACAGTGTCGGCGCCAAACGTTGGCGCCGACGTTGATTGTCACAAGCCGGCTTCAAGATGCCGTCGAAGAGGCTGGAGCCTGGCTGCGGCGAGCCCTTTCAATTGAACTTGTAGGAGGCCTGAATGAATGTTCCCCAGCGCTCCATGCTGTACTTCGCAAGTGCGGTCGGTTCACCGACGCAGCCGCTGCTGCTGCACAAAGAGTCGCTCCGCCTATTGGTCCACATCGCCCAGTAGCGGCCACCGACGCCGACGCTGAAGTTCCTGGTGATGAAGTAGGACAAGACGCCTTCAACCTGGACGCCTCGGCCTCCATTGCCCCGTTGTTCATCAAAGGTCGTCTGGTTGCGCATGAGATGATTGTCACGCCCCTTGAAATCGGTCCAGGGCAGGTAAGCGACGTCAGCGCTCAAACGCCAACGCTCGGTGAGCATGGTTTCGGAGCTTAGGCCGACACGAGGTGCATTCCACTGAGTATTCTGGCTGCCACCGACCGTGTCGTCATTCGGCGCCAGGCATGAATGATTCATCGGGTCAACTATCTCTAAACACCCCCTCGAGTCGGAGCTCTGTTCGTAGTAGGTCCAGCCGATAAATCCCCCGACCTTGTAGTTGGCGGCGTGCAGGAAATCGTAACCGGCATCGGCCGTGTAGTACGTGAACCTCCCGTTTGCCTGGCCTGACTTCGTGTTGAGATAGGGCGGGATGCCCCAATCTTCATTGTTGTGGTTTCCTTTGTCGAAGCGACCGATCCCAACGTTGCTCTTCAGGAACACTCCCCACGGGCTGTCGAGACGACCAAATAGCTCCCCGGAAAGTCCGTCAAGTCCGTCATAAGTGAGCTTCGATACAAGCTTGCTGGGGTCTTGAGGCCAGCCATAGGGCACTGCGCTGCGGTCCCATTGGAACCTTCCCCGGCTGAGCCAGAGCCGTGAGCCGCCTTCGAACGACCAACCGGCCGTGTAAGCAATCGGCGGCACGCCGGCGGGTGCTTTCGCGTACAGCGGTGTATCAGGCCATTGCACCGCCCACGGGTCGGCGCCAAAATGGTAGTTCAACCCGACCTTTGCGATGTGATAGTTGCTGGAGAGGCTGGTTGTGTTCGCCGGAAGAATTGCGAACGGCGGATCTTGCACCGTCGGAGGCGTTGCGACACTCGGCCCGCCGAAATGCAGATAGTCATACTCAGCTTTGACCGACCATGCAGGCGTAAGCGCTTGCTCGACGCCCAGCCCGATGATGCCACCGAGGCGACCATAGTCGAAATGGGTTTTCTCCTGTGGCCAGCCGCCTTCGTAATTGTTGACGACGTCGCCCCGATTGTTTTGCCAGGCCACGCCTCCCTTGAGATAAGCCAGCGTGCGGCCGAGCGCGCCAAACGCGTAACCAACGCGACCGGTCCCGGTGGCAAAGACGTTGGGACCCGCCTTGCAGTTTGCGCTCACGATAAAGCCGGAGGCGGCGAGGCAAGTGTTTGTGCCGTCGGAGACGGCGCCGCTGGCATCGAGTTCGACACCAAACACCCAGCCGTTGTTCTGCCAGTTGTAGCCAATCTGGCCACCTGCGAGGAACACTGGGGTATCGACGACACCACCATAGATTGACGGACCGTAGGGATTGCTGAAGGAGGTGCGGCCGTGCCCACCGCCGACGTGCCCGCCAATATAGCCTCCCGACCAATTCCACACAGCCGGCGGCAGTTTCACTTCTGGCTGAAGATCCGCCGCCTTGGCTGCACCGCTTGCGACGAGTGCAATTGTTGTGGCGCCCCACAAAAGAACTCTCGATCGCATCAAAAATTTGCCTGCACGTTCCCGGTCCACAACCCGGCTCCTTGAGTGATCGCCGCACGGCGGACCGTTCGGGCAAACCAGACACTAACGACAGCGCGCGCTGAGTTCGCCTCGAAGATCACCGCACTGCGATTGGTGATGATGCTTCAGCGAAGCAAGCCGCGTGCCGACGGAATTCGCGTCTTCTGCAGGCATTTCGCAAGAGAGTGTAGCGTCGACTTGCTGACAGTGGTCTCAAGTCTGACAATCGAAACGTGCGATAAGTTCGCCGTCGCGCGGTAAATGTGCGAGACACGATTTGATGCGCGGCATTCCTGTTCGTGCGGGGCCCGCGACGGATCTTTCGGCTTTGTCGATGTGATTTCAACATAGAACATCCTTGTCGCCGCGGCCGCGGCGGTCCGTGGCAATGAGCTGATCGCCCTGCAAAGCTCAGCGCGTTCGAATTATTCGGGTGAGCGCGAGCGTAGGAGCCCGCGCGGCTGAAATGGACCCGGTTTTGGGACCAGAGGCTAAGTTGGAAAAGGGCCGCTCCGTTTGATAGACGGAGGGAATGATGACGAAGAAGACACGACGGAAGATCGACGCGGCGTCGAAGGCAAAGATCGTGCTGGAAGCGGTGCCGAGCAGGCGACGGTGGCCGATCTGGCCCAGCGCTATGAGGCTCCCCCGAACCAGATCCATGCCTGGAAGAAGCAGCAGCTGGACCAGGCGGCCGGGCTTTTGACGCGGGTGTCGGGCGCGAGAGCGAGGAAACGCGCGAACGCGAGATCGAGAAGCTGCACGCCAAGATTGGACAACTGACAGTCGAGTGCGATTTTTTAGCGTGGAGGTCCGGAAGATGAGCACGCCGGACCGTCGAGGAATGCTCGATCGCGCCGACCAGGCCCTGTCGATCCGCCGGCAGTGCATGTTGCTTGGCATCGCCCGTTCCGGGGTCTACCGGCCGCCACAGCCGGCCAACGACAACGACCTTGCCCTGATGCAGCGGATCGACAAGCTGTTCCCCGCCTGGTCATTCCTCGGCTCGCGGCGAATGACCGCGATGCTGAAGGCTGAGGGGCTTCAGGTTAATCGCAAGTGCGTGCAGCGGTTGATGCGCAAGATGGGCATCGCGGCGCTGGGACCGAAGCCGAACACGACAAAGCCGGCGCCGGGGCACAAGATCTATCCCTATCTGCTGCGCAACATGACGATCGACCAGCCGAAACAGGTGTGGGCGGCCGACATCACGTATCTGCCCATCGGGCGCGGCTTTCTCTATCTCGTCGCCATCATCGACTGGGCGAGCCGTGCGGTTCTGGCGTGGCGGTTGTCGAATACGATGGACGTCTCGTTCTGCGTGGCGGCTCTGGAAGAGGCGCTGGCGACGTACGGCACGCCGGAGATTTTCAACACCGACCAGGGCAGCCAATTCACTAGCGTGGCCTTCACCGGCGCGCTGGCGGCCGCAGGGATCAAGATCTCCATGGATGGCCGCGGTCGTTGGCCCTCATGCTTGAGCGACCGCCACAGCCGCTCGATGAAGAACGGCGAGGCCAAGGCAGGGATCGCGAGCTGGATCGCCTTCTACAACGATCGTCGCCATCATCAGTCCCTCGGTTATCGCACGCCGATAGCGGTCTGGCGCGAACGGATGCAGGCCGCGAAGGCTGTCGACATGGTGGACAACGCTGACGCGTTGACCACATGCCCACAGCAACTGCAGCAGACAGAAGCTCTGGCTGCGTGATAAAAAGGGATTAGGAGCGATCGTTTCCAACTAACAAGCCGGTTCAACCGGTCCCGCTCCGCGGGTCCATTTCATCGTCCAGAACACTTCCCAGCTCAGTACACACTTTGTTTTGGGACAATTTCTAAGCCCATGATGCTACTCCACACAACAGAATCTGGTGTGGCAGTCGGGCTGGCCAATTTGGCTCGCTCGTCAGCTTGTCGACAGCTAATCCTAATAGAGCGAGAGCCAGAGCGTGACCCTATCTGCTCAGGATTACGAACCGACTCAAACCGAGAGGGACATGGACCCATTTAACAGCATCAACCCATTCGATCGGGATTTCGCCGCTTACAACGCCGCGGTGCCACAACCGCAACAGCAGCAAGCGGAGTTTGAGCCGTACTTGGACGAAGTGCCGCAGCTTGATACCACTGCCGACGCAGGCGTCGCTGTTTCTCCAGATCGCTACTACTCTCATCTGTTTGACGAAGACCGTAGACTCACCGAGGCACTGGAACTTGGGGCAACCGCGCGCGATCACCAGGCACCGGATCCCGGAGAAGCCGTTCGTCACTTCGACTGGAGCAACGGCTACCAGCCGGCTGCGAACGAACTGAGCGGGAGCACTCCCTCTTCAAGTCACGAGGTCCTCATGGGTGAGGATTACACCGGGGAGTTGAGGCCTGCGAAGAGGCAAAGAACACTAAGCCATACGGAAGGGGATGCCATTGGGCGCCAGCTGAGCGAGTCCGGCAATTCAGTCGCTCCCGTGCTGATGGAACACGCCGGCGCACCGTCGCCTTTCGCCCCGGTGGTCGGTTCGCCGTTGGTCCTTCCTGCGGAAGGCTACGATCAGGCTCTGCTGTGGGCGATGATGGAAGACGCCGGCCCATCGCCGTCTCGCGAGCCAACTGCGCGCCATAACCAAGCGCTGGATTTAGAATCGGTCGTTCGTCCCTTCAATTTCCGGCAGGGCGACCAGCACGCGTCCGCTGCGCTTGACCCTAGCAACGTCCCGCCGAGCCAGGACAGCCGATCCAACAGTTTTATCGTTCACAATGACCGCTACACGGCGCTGTTCGTGCCCGCTGCGGCGATGAGGCGAAGCACCCCACTCAATCCGCCAGGCGCTGCCATTCCTCTCCGATCTCGACCGGAAAACGTTCCGCAGCCCGGCGCGCAGCGAGCGAATCGAGCCTCACTAGCGCTGCTTGGACGGTCGATGGAGCAAGCCGCTCCGGCGTCCGCCATTGCTGAGACGACGCCCCCCGCGGCCCGCGATATTTATGCTGCAACATTCGCCGTTCCCGAGGGCTTTTCGCACGGCACCCAACCCGCCCCGTACACTATGATCTCGAAGCTCGGCCGCTGGGGCCTCTTGCCGGACGCGGCGCAGCCGATAAAGCGCTACGACATTCACGGCGAGCTCTACACCGCGCTCGCAGGGCCGGGAGGACCCAATGACATTCGGCTCATCCATCACCCCGGAGCGTAGACACCGAGGGACACTCCCCGACGCTAGGAGCGTCCAGATAGCTCTGGTACTTGGCGAGGTTGTGGGCGGTACAGATGGGCGCCCACGCGGGTTTCACTTTGCCATGAGGCGAAGCAGGAATTGCCTGAACCTGCGCGCCTGCTTGATCTGTCCGAAGATCGGCGCGACGATTTGCTTCCTGAGCCGATAGCGGCTTCGCCACCTGAGCGCCTGCATGAGGAGATCACCGCCGACTACAACGACATAATTGCCGAGGCGACTCGCGAGAAGATCGAGGCGCGGCGCAAGGCCTGCGCGCGCGATAACGCGGCGCCGGCCTAAGTCTACTCAAACCCCAAAACGAATGTCTGCCGCAGCATCAGTCGCCCGCGAAGATTTCGGAAGCGATTGATACGTCGCGATGATTTAACCTGAGCAAGTATTCGATTTTGCAAGAAAGCCGGGGGTGGGTGTCGGTTTTCTTGCGTTTTGGGATACCGGATTTTGGTGGATCGTGATTCCTTTGACGGCAAGATTCGCTGTTGGAGAACGGGCCGTGAGTCAGCCGCGCGACGATCGCCAGGACGACCTATTTCGGGCTTCTCTGGATGCGATCATCAACCTTCGTCATCCGCTGGTGCGGCTTGCGGCGGAGATTGATTGGGATTTTCTGGCGAAGCGCTTCAGCTCGGTCTGTCGCATCGGGCCGGGCCAGCCGCCGCTGCCAACGAGGTTCGTGGCCGGGCTGTTCATCCTCAAACATATGCACAATCTGTCGGACGAAGCGCTGTGCGACAGGTGGGTAGAGAATCCGTATTTCCAGTATTTCTGCGGCGAAGTGGTGTTCCGGCACGAGCTGCCGTTTGACCGCTCGTCGTTGACCCGCTGGCGCCAGCGATTGGGCGAGGAGCAGATCGCCGCGTTGTTGCAGGAGAGCCTCTCGGTGGCGCATCGGGCCGGGGCGATCGAGACCAAAGATCTCGAGCGGATCGTGGTGGACACCACCGTGCAGGAGAAGGCGATCGCGCATCCGACCGATGCGCGGCTCACCCACCGCGCGATCGAGAAGCTGGTCGACCTGGGCAAACGCGAGGGTGTCGAACTGCGTCAGAGCTATCTGCGCGTAGCCGAGCGTGCCACCATCATGGTGGGGCGCTACACCCATGCCCATCAGTTCAAGCGCGCCCGGCGCGAACTCAAATTCCTGCGAACCCGGCTCGGCCGCGTGATCCGTGATATCAGCCGCAAGATCGAGGGCAATCCCGCGCTCGATGACCGGTTCGGCCCGCTGCTCGATCTCGCGCGGCAGGTCCGCCTTCAAGAGCAGCGCCCGCGCGGGCCCAAGGTCTACTCGCGGCACGCCCCCGAGGTGGAGTGCATCGGCAAAGGCAAGGCCCGAGCGCCATATGAGTTAATGGCATCGACCACGGCCGCTCCCGGCGGCAACATAAAGTCCCCGGCAAGAGAAGGAGCGCAAGCCATGCCCCATACGATTGTCACGATCGGTATCGATCTAGGCAAGAACACATTCCATGTGGTGGGTTTCGATGCCACGGGTGCAATCATCCTACGCAAGAAGCGATCGAGAAATCAGCTTGAGCCGCTATCCTGGCGGATGAATCCGAAACCTGCGTCAGGATTGACGTGCTTGATGATGCCCTGATTCAATCGACGCTCCTGGCGGGATGGCCGCGTCCAGATCACCAAATGATTTGGCATCGCCGATGAACGTGAGTCTGCCACCAGCTTTCGTAGCGAGAGCTTTGCCCTGATATCGCTTGGCGCAATGCCGCGAGCGATCGCTCTGATCCTTGAATGTATCGCTCTTTTACCTGGTCGAACGTCACGATGGGTATGATCAGATTGCAGATGACACGTGTTTCGTCGAAGTTCTCTCTCGTAACTTCGACCTGCTTCGTCAGCCGACCATACCGACCGGACGGCCTGGATCGGTCCTCGATGCGATAGACGAGGGGGGCTCGGCCTCGACCTCTGCGATCGTCGCGACGTCGCGGGCTTCCTCGTTCCTGAGATCGGTGAGAAACGACCCGAGCCGGTCGCGGTTTGCTTCGAACTTAGAGAAAAGGGCGCCTCGGCAGGAAGCGGTCTGCCCGCTGCCGAAGGGGCGTTTGTAACCGTGCGCCGCTATCAGCCCGGTGTTGGCTTTCACGAATCTGCCACAGCACTGGCACGTCATCTCGCCGCCTCGCCTGACGGCTTGGACGACGAAGACGAAATGGCGAAAGCGAAGGAGAATTTCGTCGAAGCCGGGACGAAGTGCTTCGCCGGAGGCGCCGAGGGCGTCCCGGAGCGATTCAAGCGGCTAGGCCGCTGAAACGCGGGCCGACCGCTCGGGGCCGGCGCAGTTTTCAGAGCGCGCTCGGGACAGGTACCATCGACCGCATGCGACATCTTCGGCGCCGTCTACGGGGCGGCGCAGACGACGTCGAAGGCGCGGGCCAGCTCCTCGCATTTACCGGCTCCTGGCGAGCAGATTTTCGAGAAACGGACGCCCTTCCTCTTTATAGTTTCCCGATCGGAAAAAAATAGGCTCGCTTATCGGTCCCGATGGCAAGTGGATTTACCGCTCGGGAAATTTAACTCTTCGCGAGCTAGACTAGTTCCAAGCTCGAATATTCCCGCTCGGGAAATTTTTCTTGAAAACGCTAGTCTGTTTTATTAAATATTCCCGCTCGGGAAAATGGATATGGCTATCACGACGACATCGGAGCTCGGCGAGACCATTCGGAACCGACGCACGTCGCTTGGGCTACGGCAACAGGACCTAGCGCTTGCGGCGAACGTCGGCGTGCGGTTCATCGTCGATATCGAAAATGGCAAGGAAACCAGTCAAGTAGGCCTCGTCCTTCGGCTGCTCGGTGCGCTCGGCATAACGCTGACTGCCCAAATGCATCCGGCGCCGACGGCACGGCCGACGGCCGACGATGCCGAGCCCTTCGACCCAGAGCAATTCCATCCGTGATGAACACGAAGAAATTCGGCGCCGCTGGCGAAACCCTCCAAGTCCGCTTCGGCGACGAGCTCGTCGGACTGCTGCGCCGTCGCTCGGAAGAGATCCAAGACATCGAGTTCGTGTACGATAACGCGTGGATGGCGGATCCGCAGGCGTTCGCCGTCTCCACCCGTATGCCGTTGGCGCAACAGATCCACGATCCGGGCGTCGTGTACCGATGGTTTCTGAATCTGCTGCCGGAAGGACGAACGCTTGCCACCATAGGTACCATCCTCAAGATTGCGGAAGCGGACGTCTTCGCGCTCCTGGAAGAATTGGGAGAGGACCTTCCCGGAGCGCTCGCGGTGTACCGTCCTGCCGACCAGCGCCCGGGCCGCAGGCCGCGGTACCATCGCCTGACGGAAGCAGAGCTCGCCGCGGCGATCCGCCGTCTTCCGGAGAAGCCGCTTCTCGTCGGCGAGGAGGGCATCCACATGTCCTTGGCAGGCGCGCAGGACAAACTTCCCGTCGTCCGATATCCGGACGGTGGCATCGGCCTCGCGCTCGACGGCGCGCCTACGACGCACATCCTCAAACCGGCCAACAAGCGTCTCAACAACGCGGTCGAGAACGAAGCCTTCTGCCTTCGTCTCGCGGCAAAGGTGAAGTTGCCCGTCGCCGAGTGCACCATCGGCAAGGCCGAGGATCTCGATTACCTCCTCGTGAAGAGGTACGACCGCGAACCCCACGGGCGAAGCATCCGGAGAATCCATCAGGAGGACTTTTGCCAGGCGACCGGCCACATCCCTTCGACGAAGTACGAGTCCAATCCGGCGACCAAGTTGCGCGGTCCGACGTTGAAGGACTGCTTCGACGTCCTGAGGAACACGCAGGCCGGCGCGTTCAACGCGACCCGTTTCCTCGACTTCTTCGTATTCAACGTGCTCTGCGGAAACGTCGACGCCCACTCGAAGAACTACTCGTTGCTCCTTCAGCCCGGCGGAGCCGTCTCGATGGCACCCCTCTACGACGTCATGAACGGAGACATCTATCCGGACGTCACGCGCAACATGGCGATGAAGATCGCGGGCAAGAACCGTGGCCACTACATCCACGCGCGGCATTGGAACAGCATGGCTGAGGAGAACAAACTTTCCGCGTCGCAAGTGCGGCGCCGCGTCGGTGACCTGTCTCAAGCCGTTCTCGATGCGCTCCCGTCCGTCGTCGACGAATTGAATGCGCTGAAGGTCTCGCCCGTCTACAAGCAGCTTTCCGACTTCGTCGCGGGTTACTGCCGTGACATGCTGCACAATCTGAAGACCGACGTCGCCGACGAGCCGGCGGATGATCCGGAATCCGATAACGCTGCGCGCCCGCCGGGATTCTCTTGAACGCTGCGCGATCCGAACGCCGATAGCGCGCGCCTGCTGCTGCCGTCAGTTCTTTCCGCGTTGCCATGCTTAGCCACCCCATCTTCGCCCCCGCTCGTTCCCGATCCAAGGGAGCAATTTACGTGAGGCAACGGCTCAGCATCCGGTAACAATTAGGGCGAGGCAATGCGACCTGTTCCGGGGTCGTCACATCCAGAGCAGGGGCTTGGAATGCAGGTATCATCCCAACGACAATGGCTCCGTCTCTGTCTCCGTCTCGATCGAGTGCGGCGGCTCGCCATGGAGCTTGGCCTCAAAGCCCCGCAGCCGCCGATAAATCGAAATCAGTTCGACAATGGTGCTCCATGAGTTGATGAGATACTGAAACGAGGTTCTGACCTGCGTGAACGCATTCAAAATCTGGTTCATCGCGCCAAGCGTAATCTTGCCCGCAATGATCGTGGGTGCGAGCAAGACATAGGGGAAAATGACGTCGGTCTGCAGGTAAACGATGCGGCCCACGTTGAAGTACATGAAGTTCAGATAAAGCCGGAAATAGTTCCTGCGAATGTCGCCAAACAGCGCGCTCAATCCCGGCGGGTCGGCGCGGGCGGGGTCGTCCTCGCCGAGCACGAGTTCCTTGCGATAGGCCGCTTCCACCCGCTGGTTGAAAAACTCGATTCTCGGCAAGCGGATTCCGATCAACGCGAGAACGCCGGTGCCGAGCACCGACCAGATCACTGCTGCAAACACCAGCGGATAGGGAATGGAACCGATCAGAGGTAGTTCTGTGACATTGCTGGATAACCTCACCAGAACAGGCAGGAAAGCCAGGAGCGTGAGCACGGCACTGATGAGGTTGACGCCGAGACCTTCCGTCGTGCTCGCAAAGCGCATGGTGTCTTCCTGAACGCGCTGCGAGGCGCCTTCGATTGCGCGCAGCCGCGGCCAGCTTGCAACATAGAAATCGTTCATCGCCGTCCGCCAGCGGAAGATGTAGTGACTGACGAAGAAACGCGTCATCACACCGACCACGACCGCAACAAGAGCAATGCCGGCAAATGTCCACAACTCGCTGTAGAATTGCTGGACCGTCACTGGCGCCGATTTCGAAAGCGCGGCCTGGACAAGGTCATAGAATGGCCCATACCAGCTGTTGATGGCGACGCTGACCTGGACCTGAAAGTAGGAGGTGAACAATATCAGCGCGGAGCCAAGAATCGACCACGTCGCCCAAGGATGCGGCGCAACCAACATCCAGCTAGCCGCAAATATCGCGGCGCACGCGGCGAAATAGAAGTCGAACCAGAGAGCCGGCGCCGACGCGAACGTCGCCAACCCGACCGGCCTTTGCGGCGCTTCGAATAGATTGCTCGCGAAGCCATACCAGACCAGCATCGCCAGTGCGGTCCAAACGATCGCCGAGAGAAAGAATAGCTTGGGTCGGGGGAAGAACGAGACGAACATGGTCAGCACTGAAGTCCAAGCATCTGTGGCCTCTTGGACTACAGGAGACCGTCGGGCATCGTCAACTTAATCGATCGCCGAGCTGAAGGAGTCGCTTCTCAAAGGTTCGAGATTCGGCGATTGCGCTTGTCGTGGAGATTTCGCGCCGAGTCGCAAAGGCTCGCTCGCGCGAAGCACGACGGAAGTCAGCAGTGGCGGCTCCGGGATAGGGATATGGAAACGGTTCGCAACCTGATCGTGAACTCACAGAAACCGTTGAGCCTGATGGGACGATTTGAAACGCTTCATGATCCGCTCGCGTCGCCGCGCCGGCTGATGAGACTTCTCGGCCGATTGTTGAGAGCTTTGTGCTGGCGATGTTCAACGTGAAAGCCCGTCTTTGCCCTCGCAGCGCCGGCCGCTCCAATTTGTTAACTTGACGGCGCCCTCCTGAGTGTTCCGAAGTCGTTGACCAGATGTATCTCGATCAGCCTGAGGTCTTCCTCACTTAGGCGACCCGGCTTATCGAACAACGTCAGCGGAATGGTCGCTTTCCCGACATCATGGAGCATCGCCGCGAGCAGAAGTCGCCCTACTGGCGAACCAAGACTGCGACCGAAATCTGCGGCGAACACGTAGGCAGTGCTGAAAGGTGGCCCTCGTGACGGTGGCGAACTTTGTGGCTCCATGCGAACAGCGTCTTTTAACGTCGCTCTATTTGGCTGCTCGCAACATTGGCGTGAGCGGCGGCGAAGAACCATGTTGTATTCTAACAATGATCTTGAAGCCGTGGCGTCGATAAAACGGAATGTGCTCGGGATTTGAGCTTTCAAGATAGGCGGTAATGCCCTGCTCATCGCATCGTTGAAGAGCGGATTTCATCAGTAATGTGCCAAGTCCTTGTCCGACCCAGTTCGGATCGGCCGCGATGAGAGGCAGGTACCAGTGCGGCTCGGGCGGATGATGTTCGACCATTTCCTGCCGCAGGAGCGCCATATCTCCGGTGATCTCCGGAGTCAGGGACCGTGCCACTATTTCGTCCAACGCGGAGTCGTCTTGCTGCACGCCAGGCGGCAGCCACAGGGCTGCGGCGCGGATCCCTCCCGTGACGTACGCCGTGCCATGCTCGAATGCTCGTCCACCAGAGGCGTTAACGAACTGAGGCATGCTTCGAAGATATTGCCTTACGTCAGGCCAACTCCAGCGCATCAATGGATCGACGGCAAAGCCGAGCACAATTGTCCAGACGGTGCTTGTTCGAGTGGTTGCATTCGCGCATGTGATATCGCGACTCCGCGAGCATGATGTGGGTTCCGGGTTGTCTTTCTATCTGTCAGAGGTAAACGGCACGACAAAGGGCGCTTAACGAAACAGGATACATTCGGAGCTGCGCCGGATGCGCCGGGGCTCTGTTTCGGGCCCCTCCTAACAAGGCTGCTGCGGAAGATTGGTAGTGACCAGACAAACGAGACGCGGCCGATCGGCAGATTCGTGATATCGGCCGGCTGCAAATGCTTCTGCCCGCTTGTGATCATGTTGCGTAACAGCTCAGGATAGATCCATAGCCCGGCCCCGGCTCGCTCGTGCTCGGCTTCCGGAGCGCTTTTGTTTCCATCGGTGCAATCGCTATGCCATACCGCATATCGAGCGACGCCCCCGGCGACTTACCCATCCGATTGATCCCGTAGCCCCTGGCGAGTGCTCTCAGGCTCTCTTGACTATTTTGTATTGCGCGACGGACTGCCTCCGTCTTTGGCCGGCGGATCCTGCCAGAGCTCGCTCAGACGCCTACGCTGCTCTTTGAGTCTTTGGTTGACCTGAATGCGCAAACGCCGTCGGAGTTGCGCGACGATGCTGCTGCGCCAGCGCAGTCTGCCAGAGTCGTTAAGACATCTACGCTGAATCATTTGTTGATCCCGCCCTCGGCGTCCTCCGGCTGCTGCGATCTTTACGTCGCTCAGCAGGCGATCGGTCGTCACCGCGCTCACCTTCAGAACCGGCCCACCGCTCATCGGCAGAAAGCTTCAATCTGCCGTGCGTTCAAGTGCCGGGAGCGAGAACGGCTCGCGACTAGCCGTTTACTGCAGAGCCGGTCAGAGGCGTCCCATAGCACAATCAGTCAGCGCGAATGGAAGCCCCATAGGTCCGGCTTGGACGCCGCGGCACGGCCGATCCCGATGCCCCGTCCACCGACTGTGGTCGGATCGCGTGCGGTGCAAAGCTCGTCCAGGAGTCGTCCCTTCTCACGCCGCCCGCCCACCCGGTGACGCTCGGCCAGGGCTGATGTGATCTCGCGCTTTGCGCGCATGCTGATCGTCGCCGCCGCAGCCGCCACCGAACTGATCCGGCAGCTCCGCCCCAGGCACACTGGGAAGTTGTCCGGTAACATTTTTAGTGAGGCAATGCGCCCCTCGGCGACACGAGGATTACTCTCTTCTTGGATAGCCGATGAGAGAGCGAATGAAAGAAGAACGAATCGCGGAAGGCTCGTCGTGGATTGGCGAGAACGATCCGGATCAACTGTGGCTTGGCACCCGTGCGTCCACCTGCGGCGCCGCCGGTATGCCGTTTTGCACTAGTTGCTCGCTATCGAACGGAGCGTCTCCCTGGGGCGATAGCGTGAGACTATCGTTTGGGGCACCGCGCAGTGCCTTGTGGCTAAGGACGCGCCCGATGACTAGGCGCGTCCCACAACCCGAGCAATGACGAGTCGTCGGCTCCCATGCCGCCGCAAGACTTCAACGCCCGGGAGGAAGGCGGGTCCTGACACCCCATGAAGCTCCGCGACGATCGAAAGCCGCGGGGCCGTTTCGTTCTGCAGATGTTGCGATGCATTGCCTCACGAGCCACGATCTCGTCAGCTTCTGGAAAGCCTATCCATAATAGGATCAGCTCAATTGATTTCTTGGACGTGAGGCTAGCGTGGACCCGTACAATTCCGATCCATCCAATCCAACAGCTTGGTCCCAGGTGCAGCACGCCGTCTTGGAAGGGGACCAGGGGAGCCATGCCGAGCAAGAGGACTTTGAGCAGCACTTGGCCGAGGCGCGCCCGCCCGATCCGGGTCCTGTCTCCGGTGGCGGCCGCAGCGGCCGCAACTACCATCCCCATCTCTCTGCAGAACATCGGGACATTATCGACAAGGCGATTGCCCAATATGGCGCTCAGAAAAACCCACAACTGAAGACGGTTAAGCGCTATACGCAGGCGCTTCGCCGACTTGGAAATGATCTTGGCGCTCATCGCAAAACGATTGATCTGGGTGACCACCAGTCCCTGGTTCGTCACGTCAAGACTTACTTCCCGAACAACGAAGACATGAAGAAAGGGTTGGGTGTCCTTCGTGCGTATCATGATCCGAGCTATGTAGCTTCTGGCGGACGGCCGCGCACGATCCCTTCAGCGGAAGACGCGCCCCTCTCAGAGCGGCTTAATGCCAGTGGCATGACGTCGGGCAGTGCTGCTCGTCATGATCGTAGTCTTCGCAGATTTTCTAACTCGCTTAATCGTGCGGGCTACTCGATATCTGGGCTAGACCACGCTGCGCGCATCGAATTCGCTCAAAAGTTGTTCCCGAACGACGAACTTCTATTGTTCGCATTAAGCAAGGTTCGCGATGCCGAAAACGTTTCCGGCGCGGGTGCATCTCAGGAGCCCCGCGGTTATGCTGTCCCGCCGCCCGCGTCGCATCTTTATCCCGATGACGCCCGCATCATTGATGGCCTGGAAAAGGCAGAGCTGAGCATGCTCAAACCCGAGGAGACTAGCCGGAAAGAAGTTGTTCAAAATTTGGCCCGCAACCAACGAAGATTCGCCGCTTGGCTCCAAAGGGAGGGGCGCGGGAGCCTAGTGAGCCGACTCACCGGCACCAGTGAGCAGCAAAAGTCGTTCGACGACGATTACAAGGACTTTAAAAAATCCAATCGAAACGCGGACATGGGCTTTGATCGGCTTCGGAACTACCTATGGCCCGTCGAGGCGAATGCTGCGCTGGGCGTCTGCCCTGAACAGGCGGGTGGGGAGCCGCGGCGTGGCGAGTCGAAATCAACGTGGTCGCCGCCGGAAGCGGTGCCAGATGGGTCGTCGGCGTTCTACCGAGGTCTCGACTCCTTCGTTGATCTGCCGTACACCTCGCAGGAAGTGAGAGACGATGCTCAGTCAGCGCCGGTGGGTAGGGCTGCCGCCAGACCGCCGCTCTTCACCGGACTATCGGACGCGCCAGCTCAGTCGCCAGACATTTTCCGCGATCTTCAGTCTTTCGTTGATCTGCCGTACACGCCGCAGCAGATGCGAGACCATGCTCAGTCGGCGCCGGTGAGTGGGGCTGCCGCCAAACCGCCACGCGTGACCCGACCGTCGGACGCGCCAGCTCAGTCGTCAGACATCTACCGCGGTCTCAACTCTTTCGTTGATCTGCCGTACACGCCGCAGCAGATGCGAGACGATGCTCAGTCAGCGGCGGTGGGTGGGGCTGCCGCCAGACCGTCGGTCTTCACCGAACCATCAGAAGTGCCAGCTCAGTCGTCAGACATCTACCGCGGTCTCAACTCTTTCGTTGATCTGCCGTACACGCCGCAGCAGATGCGAGACGATGCTCAGTCAGCGGCGGTGGGTGGGGCTGCCGCCAGACCGTCGGTCTTCACCGAACCATCAGAAGTGCCAGCTCAGTCGTCAGACATCTACCGCGGTCTCAACTCTTTCGTTGATCTGCCGTACACACCGCAGCAGATGCGAGACGATGCTCAGTCAGCGCCGGTGGGTGGGGCTGCCGCCAGACCGCCGCTCTTCACCGAACCATCAGACGCGCCAGCTCAGTCGTCAGACATCTACCGCGATCTCAACTCTTTTGTTGATCTGCCGTACACACCGCAGCAGATGCGAGATGATGCTCAGTCAGCGCCGGTGGGTGGGGCTGCCGCCAGACCGCCGCTCTTCACCGAACCATCAGACGCGCCGGCTCAGCCGTCAGACATCTACGGCGGTCTTGCGTCATTGGTGCATCTGGATGCGCCCACGCCGTCCGAGTTGCGCGACGATGCTCACTTTGCGGCGTCGCCGGCTGTCAGGGCTCGCTCAGACACCTACGGCGATCTTGCGTCATTGGTGCATCTGGATGCGCCCACGCCGTCCGAGTTGCGCGACGATGCTCACTTTGCGGCGTCGCCGGCTGCCAGGGCTCGCTCAGACGCCTACCGCGGTTTTCCATTGGTCGATCTGACTGCGCCCACGCCGTCCGAATCACGTGACGATGCTGATTCTGTACGCCCGTTTCCGAGCACCTCCGCTAATGCTCAGATCGGGGCTTTAGATCCGACAGTCTCGTCTCACGGCCACGGGCTGGTGCTCGATGACACAGAATGGCTGGGCGACCAGCATATCGACAGGGATTACGGGCTCCAGGAGCAGGATTTGCAGAGGAACGATCCGGATCTCGCCGCCCGGACGCGGTTCGTGAATCCCCTCATCGCCCTAAATTATCTGCGCTCTAACGACGATGGCGTCGTGCTAACCGAGTTCCAGCGCATCGTCTATGACGATAATGGTAATGATACAGCCGACTTCCTGTTCCTGCCCGTGATTAATGGCAATCCTGAAGATCCTAATAGCCGCGGCAACCATTGGTCGCTGCTGTTCGTCGATCGCAGCGACCGGGGGCGGCCGGTCGCCTATCACTACGATTCCTACGGCGGACTCAACAACAGAGATGCAGCACATCTCGCAAGAAGGCTGAACCTCCCCCTGGAGCTAGCCGACATGGCCCAGCAGCAGAACACTTATGATTGCGGCGTCTTTGTCGTGGACGGCACGCGGGAGCTGGTTAGGCGATTGGCGCAAGGACGGGAGCCAGACCTGCGGAATCTCAGGGACGTCGGTGCCAATCGGCAGGCACTGCAGATCCGACTCAGGGGCTGATGTCGCCGTGGGCGGATAGCTCAGGCTGGAGCGGCAACGCCGACGGCCTGGGTCTCGGGCACGAAGGACCGGAATCAGGCCGCCGCCCAGCAACACAGCCCGGCGCAGCCATCCGGCGAGCGAAGTCTGGGGAAGGTATCCACTCGGCGTAGGCCGCAGGGTTACCGCCTGAGCGGTCCAGGGTTCTCTTTGTAGAACCTGATCAGCTCGATGAGGTTTTCAATTCCAAAGTCGGTGAACGCTTGGATGCCGTGTTCTCCGACGCCATAGACCCAGATGACGCCGTCCTCGATCTCCATTTCGTTGGCGATGTCCCACAGCCAATCTTCGTCTTCGCCGAGGTGTTTCGCGACGTGGGTGATGGTGGTGACGTGATGGACCTTGTTGACGTGCGTGGTCATGCCGCTCGAGCGGAGAGTGCTGATGCCGGCGTCCAATTCCAGGGCAGAAGTTCGTCCAGCCGACGAGCCGGATGGGCGGCAATGCGGGCGAGGATATCGGCGAGCCAGGCCTGCGGGGTACGCATACACGCATACGACGAAGACCGCCTGATTGACGCATGCGCGCGGGCGTGGCGATCTGCAAGATAGCGTTGGGTGAAGGTCAGGCGGCTTGCTGATCCTGGGTCTTGAGGGTTTGGCGCAGAAGCTTCCATTCCCAGGGCAGCAGTTCGTGCAGGCGCGAAGTGGGAAGATCGGCGATGCGGGCCAGGACGTCGGCGAGCCAGGCCTTGGGATCGACGTCGTTGAGACGACAGGTCGTGATCGCCGTCAGCATGATGGCAGCACGGTCGGCACCATGCTGCCTGCCGGCGAAGGTCCAGTTGCGCCTTCCCAAGGCGATGCCTCTCAATGCGCGCTCAGCACAATTGTTAGTCAGGCAGATCCTGCCGTCGTCGAGGAAGCGGGAGAAGTCGTCCCAGCGCCTGAGCATGTAGTTCATGGGCTTCAGGAGGAGCGCGAGAGGGTTTCTCGCTCTCCGAGCAGCCAGGCGTGCATGTCGTCGAGCAGCGGCTTGCTTCTCTGCTGGCGCACGGCTCGCCGCTCGTCGGCGCTGCGGCCGTTGATGGCGCGCTCGATCTCGAACAACGCGTCAAGGCGTCTGACCGCCTCCAGCGCGATCGGAGAGACCGGTTTGCCCTTGCGGCCTTCCCGGGCGGTTTTCTCGATGTCAGCCAACTCGAAGAAGCCCCGCCGCGCATGGGCGAAGCAGAATGCCGGCGTGATCGGTAGCACCTTCCTCTTCGGGTCGAACAGGGGTTCGAAGCCGCTGTAGCAGTCCGCCTGCAGGATACCTGAAGGCGGCCAGATGCTTCTGGGGATGCGCGCCGCGACGGTCGCCCGAAGCATAGTAAACCGCCGCCGGCGGCGCAGCCCCGGCGAACGGCTGGTCATCCCGCACATACGTCCAGATCCGCCCAGTCGTGCACTTGCCCTTCGCCAGGATGCGGATGGTGGTGTCATCGCCATGTAGGCGCTCGGCCGCGAGCACATGGTGCTCGATCAGCTGGAACAGCGGCATAACGGCGAAGGTTCCGTGGCCGACCTGGTCGGCCAGCGTCGACAGCGGCAGATCGATCCTCTCGGCCTTAAAGCGCACGCTCTGACGGTTGAGCGGGATATGCATGCCGAACTTGTCGAACAGGGTTGTCGCCAGCAGTTGCGGACCGATGAAGCCACGCGGTGTGGCATGGAACGGCGCGGGCGGCTGGCTGATTTTCTCGCAATCGCGGCAGGTGAACTTTTCTCGAACCGTCTCCTATCAGCTTGAACCGGCGCAGGATCTCCTCCAACGTCTCGGTCACATCCTCGCCCAGCTTAGCCAGGCGCGCCCCACCGCAGCAGGCACAGCTCGTCGGAGCCTCGATGACGACGCGCTCGCGTTCGATGTCGTCCGGCCAAGGCTTGCGCACCGGCCGCTTGCGCGTGAAGGCCCGAACGTTTTGTACCTTTGCAGCCGCGGCACGCGCGGCGAGCTCATCCTCACTCGCCATGGTGATGAGCTCTTCGAGCTCCAATTCCAATTGCTCGATCAGTCGCGCCGTGCGCTCGGACCGCGGCCCGTACAGTTCGCGTTTGAGCTTCTCGATCCGCAGCTCGAGATGTGCGATCAGCGCTTCGTTGTCCGACAGCTCCGCCCGCGCGCTGGCGGCATCCGCGACCGCGATATCGCGCTCAACTTGCAACGCCTTGCGCTCGGCCAGCAGCGCCATGTAGGCGCTCGCAAGATCCGCAGGAAGATCGTCCGGCTTCGAGGTCATGAAGCCATTGAATCAGATCGAGCAGAAGATTCAAACCCAAAACGGTTATCCGACCCGCGTCGGACGCTGGGTTTCTTGCGGGGTGCGCCAATCGATTCCGGACAACAGATAGCTCAACTGCGCCGGCGAGATCGTCACCGTTTCACCGCCAATCGATCGCCAGATGAACCTTCCTCGCTCGAGTCTTTTGGTAAAAAGGCATGCTCCCTGGCCATCGTGCCAGATCAGCTTCACAAGATCGCTGCGGCGACCGCGGAAGACAAACAAATGACCGCTGAGCGGGTCTTTCTGCAGCACCTCCTGCACTTGGGGCGCCAACGACGGAAAGCCTCGGCGCATGTCCGTGTAGCCTGTCGCGAGCCACACTCGCGCGCCAGTCGGAACCGGGATCATCGGCGGACCAAAGCGTCGAGAACGCGACGTAGCGCGTCTCCGTCCACATCGCCATCGACCCGGATGCGGTGCCCGCTACCAAGATCAATCGCGATGATGCCTTGGCTCTTCCGTCGACGCACCGCCGTCGCCGTCAACGGCGCTTCGGCCGCCTCCCGCGGTGGCGCAGACGGCCCAATCTCGACTGGAACAAACGGCGCTATGCTCGCTTCGCCGTGCCTGCAAAGCTCCTTGCGCCACCTGAACAGCTGGCTCACATGAAGCCCGGCCACGCGAGCCACCTCGGAAACATTGGTGCCGGGCTCGAGCGACGCTGTAACAAGCCGTTCCTTCTCATCCTGCGACCACCGGCGCCGCCGCTCGACCGATGTGATCACCTCCGCCCTCGAAATCGTCATAGCGCTTCTCCTAGGATTACCCCTAGGACCTGCAGCGTTCGCCTCCGTCAAACAAGGCGGCCTTCCTCGTAGGCGTACCCTCCGTCGTGGTGGCGCAGCCGTGTAAAACTTGTCCCATAACGCATCCTTCGGATCGCGCGACAAGAATGCACCATCAAAGCCTGGGACTAAACACCTAGGGGACGCCGGGACAGCGCAGTGGATAGCCACATCAAGCATCCGGCCGTATAGCCTCCCGGCTCCGATCAATAGTCCGCGACAATTTCGATAGCGCGCCAGCTTTCCGCGACGAGCATCTTCGCTTTCGCCTCATAGTGCTCGCGTGGCGCGGGCAATTGCGTCATTGCGCGGGTGATGGTGGCTTCGTCATCGGCAGCACAGAGCATTCGGCCGGTGAAGCGAGCTTCCGCGGACGGTCCTGCCATCGTGATCAAGATTTGTCTCGGGACTGGCGGTCCCCGCCACACGTGTCCCATGCAACCCATAACAGAAATGATGACAACACACGCGACCTCTACGTCGAGTGCGCGAGCAATCACCGCATGCCCAGCCTCGTGATATGTTGTAATCTCGCGCTCTTCGAACACTTCGATGTGCTGCTCGATATCCGGAGGATGGCGAAGCGCCGGGGCCTGACATTGCTGGGGCGTAGTTTTGGCGAGCGCACCCCGCGTTACGGAAAAGAGCTTCTGTTTTGGAGGCAGCCAACGTGTCAGCCTACTCGCTCAAGCTTTGCAAGCGCGGCAAGTGCGATGCTGGTTGCGATCTTCCCTCGAGACTTTCCTGAGCGCCTCTATGGCATTCTCCAAAGCCCGTTCATGGGTCATGACTTAATCTCAACGGACCACTTACGGAAAAGCGCGCGGGCGGCCGGAGGGACCACGCGCGCTAGTTTGCCACGATGGGGCTTTGCTGTCCCATGGGGGTGCGTAAAGATATGAGCAGCTGGGCCATACATGTCTCAGCAACTGGCGTGCCAAGCAATCGTACTGGATCTCCCCTCAAACAGAGGCAAAACGCTGCGCTTTTCAATCCAGCCGGCAAATAGCTACTTGCGCTCGATTGCGACTTCCCGACATGAATGTCGTCAGCCGGATTTTGCTGAACGAAATCAGACGCGCAGCGCGTAGTGACGTCGCGGCCGCGAGATGAGTAATGATCGGCTCGCCGGGCTCTATGCGGATCCTTTGCAACAGCTCCTTCTTGTCGAGCAGCTTAGCATTGCGGCCTTGGCGCCGAAGTCTTTCAGGTCAGCTTCACGGCTTCAGGAGCGTCAGGTCTTCTGCGCCAACAAGAGTAGTGAATTGCCGCATCGCTAACAGCAGAGCAAGCCACTCCCGATCATCTGGATTCCAACAGATCGTCCGTTGCGTACCGAGACTGTGCGCGGACCCCGAATTCCGACCTGATGTCGATCCCCGGGCCGGGACCCTGGCGCTTAGCGGGCACTGTCCGCAATCGACGCGTCATCGTTTATTCATGCTCTCTACCGAGCGAGCACAGCGGCTTGATGGTGTTTGTCGTCAAACATTCCCCTGACCCTTTGTACAAGCCTGGTCGCAACTTCCTTTCGCAGTCCCGGCCTCGCACAGATGAGAGCCCGGAGATCAGACAGTTGCGGTAAGTAGTACTCCGGGGATTGAATCAAATCATCAGGCACGCAAAACGAAGGCAGTGCAGTCAAACCTATGCCAAGGCGTACAGCTGACAACCTCACCGAGTGGTCAGAGGCGTGAAGAACAACCCTGTAAGCCGATCCCATCCGATTTAGTTGACCAATCATCCAATCGTCGTCCGGAAGGGTCACTATCGGAATAGGGGCGCCCGGACTGAGAACAAATTCGCGCGAGCGAACCCAGGTGGCCGAGAATGCCCGTTGCTCAACGACAGTCTTTGAAAGTTCGGAATCGACATCCGGAGCGAAAATGTAAGCTACGTCTATGTAGCCCTCAATTAAGCCCTTGCGGATCTTGCTGGAACGATCGGCGCATATAAAGAGATCCGAAAAGTCGTCCTTTCCGGCGCGCTCCAAAAGCCTTTGAGCAAAGAGGTTACTGAGGCCAACACGATGAACGGTCGCGTTGCCATGACCAGCAAACCTGAGCACTTGATCGTTGGCCTCGAGTATGATGCGTGCCTGCTGGAGGACGAGTTCGCCGAGGCCGGTGACGGTCGTGCCATTGGGGGTTTTGACGAACAGTTGCCCGCCGATTAGTCCCTGCAATCGCTTAACTTGAGCGGTGACAGCGGGTTGACTAAGCCCGAGCTTGGTTGCGGCTCTTGTTAAGCTGCCCATCTCAGCTATGGCTACAACAGTCCGAATTGACTCAATAGGAAGGTTTAGTGCTCGTAGCATTATTCCGCACAAAATGAATCATGAATTTGAATCGGTTGTATCAGTTTAGTCGCAATACCACACCGCAAGCAAAGCGCTAACCTCAATGTCAGGCAGAGCGGCTATTAGTCCAAAAGGTCTGTACGTAGCGTACGCATCTCAACGTTCTCGCATTTGGATCATCACGCCTCATTCGCCCGAAATGACCGACGACGAACTTGCATCGTCATCTTTATAGACCTCCGCCAAGCCCCGCAGTTTTGAAGAAGAGCTGCAAAGTAGTCGGGCACTGCCCTCTGTTCGGCCTTCTAATGCGCAGCTGCGGGCCGTATGGCCGCGGGCTGTCATCTTCAGTATCGGGGTTTGGTGCCTGCCTTCGCATGCTTTCAAAACCGAGGTACCTGCCAAATGCTAACGCGCCGCAGCCCACAACCGCCGGCAAGTCGCGAACTCCGCCATTCGATCACCAACCGACAGTTGGTCGAAGCTGCAACGATTACCGGCCCGCAGACGATGGAATGGAGAAAAGCACGCCGATTGCGTGGTTCGCCATCTTCTGGGTTCTCGGGCGAGGTCCAGGATGAAACATTGGCTGCTGCACGATTGAGAGGTGTCGCTGAAAAACACGCAAAAAACGCGGTCAAGGAACTCGAGGAAAAGGAAGGCGAGCATAAGGATGCCAGCCGCCCGAGATCGAGTGGAGCTTGATTGAGTCGCAAAGGATCATCGACCGCGTCACGATAGGTCTTTGCTGCTTTACGGAGTTGAACAATTCGCCGGGGATGTCGTGGCACTATGCCAATAACCATACCGGCGTGTGCCTCGAGTTTGATGCTTCACCTGACCTCATCCGCAAGGCCGTCCCGATCACCTATGCCGCGCATCCGCCGGTCTTGAACATCAATGCGTAGCAATCAACTTCTTATAAACGGCGTCATAAACGTCTACACTCGGGATTACGAGGCGGAGAAGGTAGTCAATTTCGCCCGCTAGGCGATAGGCGTCAACGATTTCCGGGATATCGGCGATAGCGCGGTGGAAATCTTCGAGCCACGCCATCGAATGGCGCGACGTCCGCACACCCGCGAACACCGTCATCGGCACGTTGGCCTTGCGCCGGTCAACCAGGGCTACGCGCCGAGAGATCAGACCGCTGTCTTCCATGTTCTTGATGCGCCGCCAGCAGGCGGACACCGAGAGATTGGCCGACTCAGCGAGCTCGGCGACAGGGAACCGATGCATCCGCTTGCAGCTTGCCTAAATCTTTCGGTCGCGATCATCCAGCAACGCTGCATTTCCTTTTCCGGTCGGGCAAGAGCAATGTTTTCTGTCGGAAAGATTTGAAGTTTAATTTGCATTAGCCAAGGATATTGCGTGGAACAACGCGGAGAGTTGCCGCAGAGGGCGCTTTAAGCTTGTGTTGCCTGGAATTGAAATGGAGATCTCAAAGTGCAGCAGACGATCGGGCTCATCGGGGGGATGAGCTGGGAGAGCACGGCCATCTACTACAAGGAAATCAATGAAATCGTGCGCCAGCGTCGCGGTGGCCTGGCCTCCGCCGACATCTTGCTACGCTCGGTAAATTTCGAGGACATTGTCGTCCTGCAGAAAGCGGAACAATGGGAGCAAGCCGCTACTTATCTGGCGAGCATCGGCCGACAGCTGGCCGACGCTGGTGCTGGCTGTATAGTCATTTGCACCAATACGATGCATCTGGTTGCCGACACAGTGGCGGCGGATATAGGTGTGCCGCTCATCCACATTATTGATGTGACCGGGGCGGCCCTCATTGCGGCAAGGGTCAAGCAGCCGCTGTTGCTGGCGACGCGCTACACGATGGAGCAGCCGTTCTATTGTGATCGCCTCCGGCAGCGGTTCGGCCTTTCACCCATCATACCAGATGAGGACGACAGAAGCCGGATCCACAATGTCATTTTTGACGAGCTTTGCTGCGGCGCCGTTTCGGACCAGTCCCGCCAGGCCTTTGTCGACATCATCGCGCGCGGGCGTGCGCGGGGCGCCGATGCAGTCATCCTCGGCTGCACGGAGATTGGTCTTCTGATCGGCCCGGAGCATACAGAAGTGCCGGTGTTTGATTCAACCAAGCTGCACGCCAGGGCGGCAGCTGATTTCGCCGAAGGCAAGCTGTCGGCTGATGCTGTGCTCGGTTAGGGCTTACAGAGACCCGCAGCCGATGATCTCCCCGCCGATCGCCACCGGGTCTAGCCCTGGGCCCCGCTACTGCCGCGCCTCCGCTCTTCCTCATGAAATCAGGCTAACCCCGGATTGCCACGGTCGAGCAAACCGAGCTTTGCCTTGCTGAAGGCGACCGCTCACCACTTTTGCGCATCATCGAGCATCAAGCCTATCGATGGGATGTTTTCACTCGAGATCGAGCTACTCGAACACGGGAAGAGCATTCCGAGCGGCAAGAGTGATATCGGAAAAATCACCGTCTTCAATGATCGCGCGATTGAGCGGCTGTGTTGCGGTGTTGGGCTGTGTCTGTTTGAAGACGTTGATTGTCGGAAGCGCGACAGTAAATGGATCTGTCCAGACAGCGCAGCGAGAGGTGCAGCGCATCTTCTGGAGAACTCGCAGGTGCCGTTGGCACGTCGGTTGCTTGCGGGTAATCCGAGTGCGAGCAGGATGGTCTCGCGGCACGCGATCTGAGGACTCAGATGAAGCTTGTCAGGCCGCCCCAAATCAGTCCCGGCTTGATCAGGCCGCCTCTCTCCAAGGGGCATGCCGCCGTGGAGAGGTTTCTCATCTTCCGAGGACTTTGAGTTGGGCACCGAGACGAGATTGTTGTATCGGCCGTATGGGACGAATGCTGGCAGTCGAAGAGATGCTGCGCACCACATTCCTGCCGCAGCCAGTTCCACATGATCGGTCTGGCAAACGTCGAGCTGGGCCAAGTGCAGCGATCTGCCGCCGGGGGATGCTGCGCGATGTTCTCAAAGTTGACCGCCAGAGACCGGCCCGAGTTCGCTCATAGAAGGCCCAAGAGCTGATGCAGGACAGTTGGGAGCTCGAAGAAGGATTGAGGCGACGAGACGAGCTCAAGGTCCAGCTCCTTGGTGCTCAATCGGATGTAGCCAAGTATAGAGCAGAGTTGGCGGAGCTCGAGCAGAGGCTGCAGCATAAGTATGGTTCAGCGGTCTTTTGTGACACACGTCAGCGCACCTCCGTAGCAAGCGCCGCAGTGCGCAACGCGCGACCACGTAAATCGCGAATTGTGGCGGATCCCATCAGTCCGCGTGCGGATGCCATGGGGGGCACCGGTCGATCACGACGCGTTTGAAGAGAGGCCGAGCGGATCAAGGGAAATGATGACCTCATTGCTGGGCAGATCGTTGACGCATAGCAACGCGTTCGGGGTCCAAGGTCCAAGCTTAAGCAGATTTTCGCTATCTGGCGCCGATGCATCGCAGGCGTAGACGGCGGCTGCCGAATTCGATGATCTCGCCCGGGATTGAACGAACCCGCGCGCGGGAGTGGGGAGCCTGCTGAACTGAGGTGTCCTGTCCGATAGGATGTTGGTCTTTGCACCCCTCTCAAGCCGGGATACCGGATGGGTACGGACGACGTCGGGACGCGCTTGTTCGGTGGGATGGATCGCTTTGTTGAAGCTCAGCTCTTCGGTGTGAAAAACATCCACACCGCCCGCACGCTTGTCTTGATGCCGCGTGCGGCCGGTTGCTGCGTCAGCTTGCGCAAGGTGAATAGCCCCGAGCGAATGCGCTTGCGCGGCCGGTGGGCATTGGCATCCGGCAGAACGCGCTTCTTGCGGCCGCCGATCTTGCCGGGCGATAAGCCCCGGGATCCCGCACCAGATTCTTCCACTTCGTCACACCGGAGGGACTGATCTGTAGCTCCTCTGCAATCGAACGAACTGTCTCGTCCGCGTCAGCCCGCGCCAAAGCTCGTTCGCGAATATCTTCCGAATAGGGGCGCGTCATCCATGCTGGCCCCATACCGCAGCGTGGAGTTTGGATCGGAAATCCTCACTTCTGGGAATCCCGCTTCCAGTCAAAAGCAACAAGCTCCAGCGGCCCATCGCGCGGCGAAGCTCCCGCCAAGGCTGCTGGCCCACCTGGTAGCCGGAGGCGCACGGCGCTTCGAGCCATACCTCGATGGCGCGAGAAGATGTGAGGGTCTGGGAGGACGCGAATGCTCCGGTTCGCCGCCAGCAGCCAGGCAGCGCCGAACAGTGCGCCTGTCGACGCGCCGAGCAAATTGGGCGATCCTGGATGTCAGGCAACCATGCTGGCGTAGGCGACAAATTTCATCTTAGCGCTCAAGTCCCGCAGCCTCTCGATCCGCCCGCAACTGTGCAAGGCCAGGCGACGGCGTGGAACCGCCGGTCTTCGTTCGTCGCGCGGACGCCATGATTTGCACGGCGACGGTGTCGTTGTGACGATGGCGGCCGACCGCGTGGCGCAGGGCCTCACTTAGACTGTTGAGCAGGTGTCAGCGGTCAGCCACCTGCACCGCGTCGGGGCCATATTCGCGCACAGGCACGCTGCTGCCGCGAGCTCACAAGGTCCACGCCTGTGCGTCTTATAAATGTCATCTTGAGCGGGCCAGTGAGACGAGCGGCGGCGATCCAGCCAACGCTCAGTTCCAGACAAGGCATGCGGCAAGGATGCGCGCGGCAAAGCACGAGGAGGTCGATGACAAAGCGTTTTCGCGAATGGGTTTTGTTGTCCATCGTTGCCTCCATGGCCGTTTGTCCCGCCGCCAAAGCGCAAGACCGCCGCGTTGTCGCCGAACCTGTGGCACCCCATACGGTCTGCGACCGCCCCGCGCCGTCTGGCACGAACGATACGGCCAGGCTGCAAGACGCCATCGACCATTGCCCCGGCGGCACTGCGGTCTATCTAGGGCGTGGTGAGTTCCGGTCGGGTCCACTGGAGATGAAGTCAGGCGTGACGTTATGGATTGGACGCGGCGCCACGCTGTTCGCCATGCCTGAACCAGCTCTTTATGACAGGGGCCGGGGACAGTGTGGTCGCATCGCCGGCAAAGGCGACGGTTGCCGGCCGTTCATCCGCTTTTCCAAAACACGCGGCGGCGGCATCTATGGCGACGGCATCATCGATGGCCGGGGTGGCGCACCCATCGCCGGCAGCACCGAGACTTGGTGGCAGCTGGCCCGCCGCGCGCAAGGTGAGGGCGGCAACCAGAACGCCCCGCGTTTGATCCAGATCGACCATGCGCAGGACATCACGTTCCATGGGGTTACGTTGCGCAATGCGCCCAATTTCCACGTGGCGATGAACCGGGTCGAGGGTGCCACGTTCTGGGGCCTCACGATCGATGCACCGGCCGACGCCCGCAACACCGACGGCATCGACCCTGGCGCCAGCCAGGATGTGACCATCACCCACAGCTTTATCCGCACCGGAGACGATAATGTGGCCATCAAAGCCGGCGACAATGGCCCAACCCGGCATATCTCCATCGTCGATAATTATTTCGGCTGGGGACACGGGATGTCGATCGGCAGCGAAGTGAACTCGGGTGCCAGCGACATCCTGGTTCGCGACCTGGCCCTGGACGGCACGACGTCTGGCCTGCGCATCAAGAGCGATGTCAGTCGAGGTGGCCTCGTGGAGCGAGTGACGTATGAGAACGTGTGTCTGCGGGGCAACCGATGGCCGATCGCCTTTGATACAAAATACGATCCACGCGCACAAGGCACGAGAATTCCAGTCTATCGCCAGATCGCTCTGCGCCATGTGCGTGGCGATAACGGCGCGCTGCTGATGCGGGGTGCAGATGAGAGGCATGCCCTTGACGTGACGCTGGAGGATGTTCGATTTTCCGATGCAGCGACTTGGCAGTTGGAAAATGCAAACGTGACCGCGAATCATTCTGACGTGTCACCGCCGCTGCCCGGGCGGGCTGGAGAACAGCTGTCAGGCGGATGGAAAGGATGTGCAAAGGCCTTCCACAATTGGTGATGAGTGACCACAAAACTCCGTGCAAACGTTAGGCGGATGAGCTCCGCCTTGATGCGATTGTGATTTACTGACGTTACGCCTGCGTAGTTTCATAGCGTGTCACGTCCTTGCAAAGCGTTCCGACAGCCTCGTCGCGCGCGGCCGCTCTGGAATTCGCGCGCCAGTTCCCGGTGGGAATGGTCATTGCGTTGACAAGTTTCGTCTGCTGTTTCAGTGCGGTAGGTCATATCGATCGCATCAAGTGTACAGCGAGTCGTATGAAGAGAGTGAGATCAAATGCGAATTATCGCGCTGTCCGCTGCGATTTTGACCGGATGTTGCTGCATCTCGGCGGCTGATGCCCAGATGCTTTTTGTCTCGCATGCTGATGAGACGGCCTACCACTCCGTGCAGGCGGCCATCGATGCATTACCGGCGCAAGGCGGGGATATCCAGATCGCCCCTGGCATCTATCGCGAGAAGGTCAAAGTCGTCAAATCCGGTGTTCATCTCAAAGCTACCGGCAAGAGGCCGGATGATACGGTCGTTGTGTACGGCGACGGCGCAATCAATGTCGGCGGGACCGCTCATTCTGCGACGATGGATGCCTCGGGTGATGACTTCCGGCTCGACAATCTAACGATCCAAAACGACTACGCTCTCAACCCCGCCAATCCAGCTTCGCAGGCCGTGGCGCTGTCCGTTACCGGAGACAGGGACGTTGTCACCCGTGTCCGCCTGCTCGGCGCCCAGGACACGCTGTTCGCCGGTAAGGGGCCGAACGGCCGCATGTCGCGACAGTACTTCTCAGATTGCTACATCGAGGGGCATGTCGATTTCATATTTGGCAATGCCAAGGCCTATTTCCGGCACTGTGAGTTGCACGGCATCGCGAACCAGGCGGTCGTCTATACCGCGCAGAGCAAAGGCACGCCGGACGAGGACAGCGCTTATGTGTTCGATCATTGCAGGCTGACTGCCGACCCTGCCGCGCGTTATGTTGCGCTTGGGCGCGCTTGGCGCTCCTATGCCGCAGTGATCTTTCTGGCAACGAAGATGGATGCGCCGGTCATCGCCGAAGGGTGGCGCGAATGGACTCCCGGCAAGACCAATACGCTGACAACGGCCTACTATGCCGAATACAAATCCTCGGGCATCGGCTCCAATTCGGCGGGTCGCGAGCCTCACTCTCATCAACTGTCTGACAGCGAAGCCGCGAAATGGTCCCTGAGAGCATTCTTCGGTCGTGCCACAGATTGGTTGTCCAGCGCGCCATCAAGATAGGGATTGGAAAAATGTTCAAGAAGAGGGTTTGACGCCATCAGGCCGCTGACAGGAAAGCGGGGATTCGAAGAGCGTCCAGCTGCTTCTGGTCGACCCAGCCGCGACCTTCATGGCTCCTCTGCGCCCTGACATCGCCGTCATCCAACAATCACCCTCGAATTTTTGCGATCACACGGGACTGCGCCCCCTAAGCCTCGCCATCTGACCAGCCGATCTTGCTCTTCAAGAATCGAAAGCCCAGGACCTCGAAGCCGGCGTGTTCTTTGCTGTCTCGGCCATAGCCATGTCCGTCCGCAGCCAGCTCGTAGAAATAGGCTTCATAACCCATCGCCTGGAGCTTCGCTGCCATCTTGCGCGCATGTCCAGGATGAACAAGATCGTCTCGCCGCGTAGTGGCGATCAGGATCGGCGGATATTTTTGTCCGCTTTTGGCGGCGTGATACGCCGAATAGGTCTTGAGCCATTCCCAATCCGCGCGCTTGTCGGGGTCGCCATATTCTTCGATCCAGCTAGCTCCTGCCAGAAGCTTACTATAGCGGCGCATGTCGATCAGCGGGATCGTACAAAACAGCGCGCCGAAGCGTTCCGGATAGCGCGTCAGCATATTGGTGATGAGGATGCCGCCGTTCGATCCGCCTTGGGCCGCGATCCGCTTCGGCTTCGTCACGCCGCGACGCACGAGATCGGCCGCGACGGCCGCGAAGTCGTCATGCGACAATTTCTTGCCGGCGAGCCGGCCGGCATCGTGCCAGCGCGTGCCGAATTCACCGCCGCCCCGTAAATTCGCCTGAACCGTGGTGCCACCCCGCTCCAGCCAAAGCTTGCCAAGCGCTGGGTCGTAGTGTGGCCTCATCGAAATCCCAAAGCCGCCATAGCCGCTCATATGGACCGGCGCATCGCCGCTCTCGCCGGCCGGACCGGTTTGGACATAGGCAATGCGCTCGCCATCGATCGAAATGGCCTCGTGTTGAGTGACCACAAGCCCATCCGGGGTAAAGGTCATTGGCGCCCGCTTGAGCACGGCCGGACTGCCGATGCCATTCTCGACCAGCATCAGCGAAGCTGGCGCGAGCGGATCCTGGCTGATGACGAGCAGGTCGCCATTGCTTTCGGACGGTTCGCTGTCGATGGGCCCGACGTCGACAACCCCGATATCGGGAAGCCCGTGCAGTTGCGTGCGGCGCCACCCATGATCAGAGGGCGTGTAGATCTCGAAGGAGGGCCGTAGCTCGTCGAGAATGCAAAGCACAAGCTTGCCGGCGGTCCAGAAGAACTCTTGCAGGCAGCGGCGCAAGCCCGGTTCAAACAAAACCTCGAACTTGCGGTCGCCTGCTAGGAAATCTGCCAACGAAATAACGATCACCTGATCCGCGGCATAGGTCCGCCCCGCCACAGACCAGGATTTGCGCGGCCCGATCGCAAGCCAGTCGCCATGGGCTTGCAGGCGGATGTCGCCTGGAAGATCGAGCTTCGTCGTGGCGCCCTTTTCATCGCCAACCCACCACAAGGAGTTGAATGTGTCCAGCTGATCGACGAACCACATCCGTGCGGGGACGACGGTGTGGTCGACACCGCAAAGGGCTATGACATGATCGGCTGGAACCTCAAAGATCACCGGAGCTCGATCGGTCCGTGTGCCGCGCCGCCACAGCCGTACCGTGCGCGCATAGCCGCAAGTGGTCGCCATGCCCTGCCCATGAGAGCTCGTCATCACCAGCGTATCCGAATCGAGCCATTCAACGTCGCTCTTCGCTTCCGGTAAGATGAAGCCATCGCGCACAAAGGTCTTCGCATCGTAATCGAACTCACGCAAGGTGGCGGCATCAGCGCCGCCGCGCGATAGGCTCAAAATCGTCCTGCTATGATTCCCGGCCAGCGAGACCGTCGCGTTCAGAAGCCAGTCTTCGCCTTCGCTGACCGCGAGCTGATCGACGTCGAGCAAAACTTCCCATGACGGGTTCGGGGTGCGAAATTCATCCAGTGTAGTTCGTCGCCACAGGCCGCGTGGATTGTCGGCGTCCTTCCAAAGATTGTAGAGATAACCGCCGCGTCGGCTGATGTAGGGGATGTTGTCCTCTCGATCGTAAATCGAGGCCAGCGCGTCCCGATCCCGCTCGAATGCCGCTCCGCCAAACACCTGCAGCGTCTTGCCATTCTGCCGCTCGACAAATTTCAGCGCCCGCGCGCCCTCTACCTGTTCCAACCACAGATAGGGATCATCATCAGGAGCGAGGATGGTCGGCTTTCCAGCCGGTGATCTTCTCGACGCGCTGGCTTTGACCACGCTTCACCCCACTTCTGGCCTTGATACGCACGCCCATCGCCGCATCAAAGCCTCGCATGTCCTCAATTTTGATGAACGACCGTCCGAGTGTACATCCTGACGCTCGGGACAATTCAAGATGATTCCTGCGAGCTGAATGTCGCGCGCACAATCGCAGTAAATCGGCGTTCGGGCTGCTAGGATGCCGCGCAGCCGTGTTCGTCCAAACGACGGAAGCTCGATAAAGAATCTGTCTCTTGTGACGGCAGGCATTATGACGTCCGTCGCGACGGTACCAACATGCGCTGCGGATATCGTTGCGCGGCCGGTCTCGCCAGTCGTCGTCGCGATCGGCAGGCAATTCATCAGAAGCGGGCGTCCCGGGCCGAATTGGTGAGCATTCCCGATGAGTCAGAAGAATATCAACGTAGACACCAGCAGATTGAGGGCATGTTCCGTTTGGGGCGTGTGTGTGACGCTTGCCGGGTTATGAATGTATGACAAACCGACGCTTGCATATATCCCAGGAGCGAGATGCGCGGTATATGTTCCCGTAATTGCTGTGGTATCGCGATGCGCAAGCTGCCCTTTGGCCAAGGCAGCATCCACTGCAAACTTGCTCCAGGCCGTGTTGGTGGCAACGAGAGCAATCAGATCACCGGGCCGACTATCAAAAGGTCCCTTCGCATAAAGACGAAGCTCGTAATACCGGCTGATCCTGTTCAGGTCAGGCGGAGCACCCATGACCGAAAATCCGCCATAGATGCCACGAGATGGCGCCCCCTCAGCGTCACTCTGCGAGAGTTGCTTGTCCGCTGCGATGTAATGAAAATTATTCCCACTCTCCCTTTGCTGATCCGGATCCGCTAAGTTCTTGTAGTGACTGGTGTTGAAGCCGACGCCCGCCCGCAGCCACGTGTCGGGCACGCCGGCAGCGGCCTTGCTCTTGTAGCCAAGTTCATCAACGAAAAGAATGCCCGCGTTGGCTGTACTCCAGTTCAAGCCGGAGGGATTCTCGGCTATCTGCGCATAGGGACCATCTGGACTGATCGAGCGCTGCACAGAGACTTTGTTGTACAAGCGATCATCAAGATTGTACTGCAGGTTGACCGCCGGCGTGGGTGCAGGGTTGGTGCTCATGCCTGCTTGGAACAAGGCAAACATGTTTGATCCTGAGATCCCTCCGAACAATGTGCCGGTGAACTCATTTTGATTCCTGAGATAACCTAGTTTGAATTCGAGTTTCCTGTCGAAGAGAGTTTGATAGTAGGCGAGCGTATTCAGTCCCACTCGATCTGGCCCCGGGGACTTCCACGTCCAGTATTGCTGCTCGGCTCCCACGACAATCTGGCCATCGGGGATGCCAAACCGGCTGAGATCGTAGGTGACGATCATGAAGTTCGCCGTAGCAAACGTCGGATTCTGGCCCATATAGAGCTGGTTGGCGATACTGCTTCTGGATGCATTCGGCAGCTGGTTGTTTGCAAAGATGTTATGTGTCCAGCCGATATAACCGATGCCGACGTCTGCCAGCGCGGATCTGATGCCGTGCCTGTCCTGATCAATCGTGTCGGCAGGGCCAGGTATGTTGAGCCACAACCCTTTTTCACGCAGATTTTCGTACCTTGCGAAGGGCTCGGTCGTCTTTTGCGTTCTTGCCTGTGCGGCCCCATTCGCATTGTCGCGCTTGTCGAGAGACACGCCGGGACCTACTGCTGGCGCCCAGGCTCGAGAGCGGATTGCCTGACCGATCATGCCGATCCGGACCTTTGTCGCTGGATCGGACGCTGTTTGAATTCTTCGTTTGCTGGCCCGATCCGTAGTACCGCTCTTGGGACCAGGTTCGTTAGCGGCTTGTGCCAGCATGGAATTGCCGACCAGACTAGCCGCTAGCGGAAGTGCGATGGCAAGCCCACGTCGTTTCCCGGCTCGTCGAAAGTTGAAAGAAAGTGCCGGTGCAGCCGAGTCGATCCGAGGCGATGTCGTCGCAAGAAAGCAGTCTTGCATAGTGTACTTCGGTCCGTGTCTGCTAGCCATGAATCGACCGCACTCCGCTCTGATTGGCCCAGAGTCGACTCCCAACTGTTTGCGTCAGAGGGCGAGGGGAACGCCCTGCAGCAGGAGATCCCTCGATCCAGCGAGAGCCGCTTAGCCTTGCCAACCCTCGTCACCGGCAGGCGCGAGCATGATCTCGTTGCATCTTGCTTTGTGCATCATGCGAGCGGCGAGCGCTGGCTCGGCGAGATGTTGGCAGCGACCATGCGGAGCCTCGGCGTTCCTCGCCACCACGACGTTGCGAACGACGACCTTGCTTCACTGTGGGGTGGAGGAATCTCGCGGTGCCGCGCACCTTGATCGAAGGCGTCTTTCTCGGCGAAATGGGCAGCTACCAGAAAGCAAGCTTCACCGACCACGAGACGTGGCTTCATGAAGCCTCCTTGGTGTCGTTGTCACGAAAAGACGAGACAATCGATAGGCTCGAAGGCCAGAGAGCCCTGGAGCTTGCGCGCCCCGGCGATCGCACCACAACGTCCATCATGGTTGCCCGGGAGAACACAGAAATTAGCCTTCCAGTTGCCTTGGTGGGGGCGGACGAGCAGTCGGTCAATCCATCGGCTCGGTCGGTCCGGTCAAATCTGTCCTGCATTCGGTCTCCCCCGACGTGCGCGGCGTTCGTTAGTCACGCTTGCCATGCACCCGTCATCTCGATCAATCTGCCGGGATTGGTAGTTGACCATGTGCAATGGTTCGATGAAGTCACGGGTCTCGGCAAAGCCGCAAGGCGGACTCCATTGCGAAGACACTCCGGGAAGCAGTGGCCAGCTCGCATTCGAGCGTCGGCAAGGTAATGGTCCGCAAGGGTCTGATGATAGAAAAATGCTGCGCCATCGCCGACGAAAACGAGAAATATTGCTCGCTGGTAGCGCGATGGTGCTGGTGCCCGCGCAAAGTGTCTCTTTGTGTTGCGGAAAAAAGGCGCCTCACACAGGAGCCGCTTCATCAAGCCAGTCGGTCGGTCACATGATCGGGCGATGCTGCGAGGAATGATATGTCGACGGTCGATGCCCCAGGAATGCGTGAGCGTCACAAGCTCTCGCGTCAACGAAATAAGCGGATCTGAACAGGGATGTTGCGTGAGGGACGATGGAGATGATTGATCAAGCGGCCGCTTCGGATTTGCGGCCGCTCTTGCACAGACCGCCAAGACGCATTCTTTGGGTTTTGGTGCTGCCATTCGTTCTCCTCGGCTCGTGTGCCGCTGGTGCCTATTTCTGGGCCAACTTCGGAGAGTTTGTCGAGACGCCGGTAGCCCGGGACGTCCCTCCAACGATGGGTCT
The DNA here is from genome assembly GCF_038967635.1 of Bradyrhizobium sp. B124. NCBI lineage: Bacteria > Pseudomonadati > Pseudomonadota > Alphaproteobacteria > Hyphomicrobiales > Nitrobacteraceae > Bradyrhizobium > Bradyrhizobium sp. B124. Next base: position 8,049,525 of record NZ_CP152413.1, read on the forward strand.
GTCACCGGAGGACAGGGCATCCTTGTTCGAAATAAAGTGGGCACAGCAGAAGGCTGCCGATGAGTTCTCAGAACTCAACCGCCGGTTCGATGCCCAGCGGCAGGACCTCAAAGCGAACTTGGATCAGATCACCGTGCTGAGTTCGCGGATCGATTCCCTCCAGAAGTTAATACTCGCCACCTCTGTCCCTTCCGTCCCTCCCTCGTCGCCAGCCCAAGCTGTTTCGAGCCCAGCCAAGAAACGCGTTGGACGGTCGAAGCCACAGGGACCTGTTTCCGTCGGAGGCGCGCCAGTGATCGCAAACCCGAAGACAGGCGAGCGCTGACGTCTCGGACGGCTACAGGCGTAGCCGAATCCTCAATCGCGCTCGAGCAGGTGGGCCGTCGCTTCGCAAAGCGGTTTGTGGCGGCAAGGCACCCGAGCTTCGGAGGACGCCGGCGTCTCCAAGGGCGCGTTCGCGCGGATCGTCACCATCATTCGAGAGCACTCTGGGGCAGGTGGGGTAGCTGCCCGCGGCGCTTCGTCCGATCACTCGTTCACGAGGAGCGTTGATGATTTTGGAGTGCTCACCTGCCTGGCTTCCTCAATAGGGGGCGCGGTCGATATGAGCGTCGAACGCGGCAGCAACAGCGCGAGTGACAAAACGGTGCTGCTGCCTGACACGGATGAGACCCGCTTCAATGTCCACTATCCCGTCTTCCGCGAGCATTCCCAAGCGGTCAGCGGAATCGAGAACAGCAATCGGATCAAATCCGTGGGCAGCACAGATTGCCGGTAAGTCGGCCTGCAAGTCGCACATCAGACGCTCGATGATTGCTGCCCGGAGGCGATCTTCGGCGGTGAGACAGTAGCCTTTTGAGATTGCCAGACGACCAGCTCCAATGTGTTGGCTATAGGAAGCGGTTGCGATCTCGTTCTGGACGTATCCGTCACGGAGACGGCCGATGGCTGACGGACCGAAGCCGATCACGGTTTTACAGGTATCGGCCGTATAACCCAAGGAGTTGCGGCGCAGCTGACCGGCTGTCTGCGCCAGCGCGAGCTCGTCGTCCGGCAAGGCGAAATGGTCGAGCCCGATTTGGCGGTAGCCGGCGGAGACCAGCGTATCGGCCACGGCCGCGGCCTGCTCGGCGCGGGCAACATTGTCCGGCAGCGCCGCCTCGTCGATCTGGCGCTGACGTTTCATATAGGAGGGAACGTGGGCGTAGCCGAAAACCGCAAGCCGGTCGGGCCGCATGGCCAAGGCCGTCCTCGCGGAGTCCACGCAGGACTGCACTGTCTGATGTGGCAGCCCGAAGAGGAGGTCGAGGTTGATGCGGCTTATTCCATGCTGGCGAAGAGTTTCGACGGCAGAAGCCGTTTGTGCCTCGCTTTGGAGGCGGTTGACCGCCCTTTGAACCAGGGGATCAAAGCTTTGCACGCCGATGCTCGCGCGGCTGGCGCCGGCTGCGCCTAAGGTTTCGGCCATCTCCACTGTGAACGCGCGCGGGTCGATCTCGATGGCGACGGTAGCCGATTTACTGAACGCGAAGCAGCCGCGCAGGAGTTCCATAAGGGCCAGGAAATCGGCCGGCGCGATGGTGGTCGGCGTTCCGCCGCCAAAATGCACGTCGCTCACGGGCAAAGCGCGTGGCACTTGCTCTGCGACCAATCGAATCTCCTCCCGCAGCACCGCCAGAAAATCACGAATCGGCCGCTCGCTGCGAGTGAGGCTCGTGGGAAAGCCGCAATACCAGCAGATCGACCGGCAGAACGGAACATGGAGATAGAGAGATACGGGGTCGTCGGGCGGCAGCCGCCTCAACCATGTCTTGCAAGCCTCGGCGCCGACGCTCCCAGAGAAATCAGGCACGGTTGGGTAGATGGTGTACCAAGGCAGACGAGCATCGCAATATTTGTTCAGGAGTGAGGTCTGCAAGGCTTAACATTCCCATGCTCATACAGCATGAAGTTGACCTATGCTCACTCCTGTGTCTTTGCGTTATGTCAACGCGCCCGCTTTGAAATCTGCCCCCGTTCTCGTTTACCAGGAAGGAATTGCACGGCGATGGTCGTACGCTCTTCGTTGCTGCGTTCTCTACGTCTGTGCTGCCGGTACAGATCAAAAGCGCAATCAGGTCGAACAAATAGCCTTTGTGTACAACTGAAAGCTTCGACAAGCAGTGATGGCGCAGGGGTCGCTGCGCTGTTCGCGAATGGAGGCGTTTTCGATAATGCAGCAGCTTTGCATTCGGATGTTGCGGAGTTCATTCAAGATTCATTCAAGGCAACCCGATCATCAGGAAACAACCCGCGGATTGGACTTGGCCCTTTGGAGTGGAATGACGCTTGGCCCCGGTGGATCTCGCGTCATCAGCAAAAATCCCAGCGCAGCGTCCATCGAAATCCCGTTCCAAGCCTCGTGATGTCACGGACAAGCAGTTGCTTGTTAGATGAAAACGCCAAGTGCGAGATTCTACAACCTGACGCTACGTGCGATTCAAGTCCTTGGGAGCCCGCATGAAAACATTCCGGACCCCAAGTGGGAAAAATGGTTGAGCCTCAATTCCGCCACGCTACTTGTCTCATTGCCGCAAGCATCATCACGGATGTACTGATGATGTTGGGGCGGGCCCGGCGCACTTCCAACCCCGGCGAAGTGCGTCGGGGCGCCTTGGCGGCATCCCGTCCCGTCGCCAAATCCAAGCGCTCACCACGCGGGGCTGGCAGCCATGCGTGCGTGCTGGAAGGTCGTCGCAGCGAAGAGGCGGATACGGGTTGACCATCCAGCTCGCCCCCAGCGGCTGGCGCAAATGGCGCTGTCGCGTTTCCTCCCGGTGTCACGATTGCTTCAATGCGCTTAGTACACGGAAACCGATCGCCATCCTGTCAAGCGCTTGTCTGGACAGTTGATTCTGACGAACCCGACAATTGGTACGACACTTGCTGATCCGATCCATAGGTTCTCTCCCCTCTGGAGTTGCGCATGCTAAGTGTCCTCTGCATCAAGCAGGTCTCGCGACTCCGCGTATCTCCCGTTGCGCCTCTGACGCGACCATTATTTGCCCCGTCGATTCATTCGCGTCGGACCTGCCAGACGGAACGCCTCAGAGGCCGGGCACTGATGCTGGGCGGTTGCCTTCTGCGTCGACTGTTGCGTGTTGCTCATCAATCGCGCCCTCGACGCCGTCGAACGGCGGAGGACCGGCCAAAAGCTAGCGATAGCAATCCGCAAGATTGGGAAGAAAAGTGACGCCCCTGTCATCTTCGCTAGCAAGCCGAGCATCGATGCCGATACCGAGCGGGTGGAGCCTGGCACCTCCAAGCGAGCCCGCATGCTCTAGCTCACCGAGATCGCGAAGTGCAGCGACGAGGGCCCTCTCGTGCTCGCCCTTGAGACCGAACGAAGTTTCCGGCAGGCCGGACCCCGGTCTCGCACAACCTAGTTTGACCTGTGCCGACGTCGTAGCCGCTGGTGCTGTTTGGTTCGCATCGCCAGTGAAGTCTTTGCGACCGCCGGATCGCCTGCGATCAATCGCTCGCGCATGTCGGCCAGACCAGCGATCAAACCTTTCACTGCCTGCATTACCGGGGCAATTAGGCGCCGGAACGGCGTCGAAGGCGCAGACCATCGCCACGGACAACATTGCGGCGATCGTCGATTTCGCCAGTGCGTCATCCGCGAACCGGACAGATCAAATTGAACGGGCATCGGTGCTGTGGTCGCGGCGCGCCGTTCGACCTGGGTCGAAGGATGGCGGCGGCGCCTCGGCCGCTTGACGGCGACGATCACGCCGCCGCGGCTGGCGGCAAGACAACGAATTCGGAAATGTGCAGCATACGAGCGCTCCAGACTTCACGAAGCACAAACCCAAGAGTTCAGGTCATGGAACGGAACGTGGCTCCGCCTGAAACAGGCGCAATCGAACGCCGTGACACCGACTTTGATCGGCGTCCTGAGGCGCCCATCATGGATCTTTTCAGCTTTACTGAATGCGCGAACCAGACGCATTCGCTCAGAGCACTGTTCGAGCTTCTTGTAAGCTGTGCCACCGAGGAGGGGTTCAGTGAAGTTGCTTACGGCGCCCTCAACTTCGTCGAGCCACTTCGGCTGGCGGAGTATCCACCCCCGACTGTGGCTGTGAAGTGGCCGCCAGACTGGTGCGACCGATACTTCAAACGCAAGTACCATACCATTGATCCGGTGGTGCGGCGGACGCCCATGCTGTCGGGGCCGTTTTTGTGGGATCGACTCGCCGATCACTATCAACTTCAACCCGACGAGAGACGCGTACTGGATGAGGCCAGAGAGGCAGGCCTGAAGCATGGCATGAGCGTGCCGCTGTTTGGACCGTTGGGCCGCGTATCTGTGGTGTCGTTTGCATCTCCGTCCGACGATGCTGATCCTCAGGACCGCATCGGTCATCTCAACGCACTGGCGTGGAACTTTCACACCGCCTATGGCGAGATCGCACGCCCCGGCAATAACGGTTGTGAAAAGAAAGTGGCGCTATCGCAGCGCGAGATCACTTGCATGCGCTGGGTGGCAGAGGGAAAATCGTCATGGGAAATCGGGAAGATCCTGCAAATCAGCGAGAATACAGTCAATTTTCATATCAAGAATGCGATGCGAAAGCTGGGCGCGACCAGCCGAATCCAGGCGATCGTTATGGCGATTCGCCTTAACGTTCTTTGAATTCCTCACTCGAATGGAGCAAGCGCCAATTGGGTAAATTATAACTCCCAGCTTCTGGCAAGTCTCGGCATGGCACTATTTACCGAAACAGCAGACACGCCGCTCCGTCGAGACGAGCGATTTGAAACCTCACGCCGCGTCAGGTTGTGGAGCTCCGTAACCTTCAGATGACATGTCGGATCAACTGACGCGGACCGCCAACGTTGGGGCCCGGCGACGTCGTGCCATCCAGCCAGGGATCTCGCTGACGAGCTCGAGCCTGGTGCTTCGGAAAGTGCTGCAGGGATGCCGTTGGGAAGCGGAGCGCTTGAAGAAAGAACCCCGGCCGATGGTCGGGGCTCTCGATTCACCGTCGCAAGCGCGTGGTGATCATTATTTGGCAAACACCGGGCTGAACTTGTAATTGAGCCTTGCCGTGATGAGATCGACGTCCTGGTGGACGCGGTCGGCGCCAACGGCCGTTGGGAAGGTTACGTTGCTGCCCTGGATGAACAAGTGGTCATACTCGACGCCAGCTGACCAGTTCGGCGTGAGGCTGACTTCGACGCCGGCGCCGAGCGCGCCGCCCCAACGCACATCGTTGTTTCTGGCAATCTCGGCCCCAGTCGCCACTGAGTTGATGTGATAGGTGTTGCTGATCACCGCAGCACCGCCCTTCGCGTAAAGCAGCACGGGGTCGAACGCGTAGCCAATGTGGCCGGTCAGCAAGCCGAACGCATCTGTCTTGGTGCCCACCGTGCTTCCTGGGAAGGCGGTGCTGACATTGGAGCCGCTGAAGTCGGCCCAGTTGCCCTGACCTTCGATGCCGTAGACCGTCTTGAAGATCTGCCAACGATAGCCAATCTGGCCGCCGATGGTGCCGCCAGTTGAATTATGGCAGCCCTCGGGAGTGACGCCATTGAAGTCCCAGCAATTATGGCTCGATCCCCAGCCGCCATTGATACCGATATAGTAGCCGGTCCAGTCGTTGATTGGGGCTGCGACCGGCACCGGAGGCGCCTTGACGTTGACGGGCTGCACGGCGAAGTCCGCACCAAGTGCGGGAGCGGCCGCACTGAGTGCGCCGATGCTTGCAGTCAGAATCAGCAAATTCTTCATTGAGTGTCGTTCCTTTCGATGCCCCCCGGCGCCGTGCGTCTTAGCAACATCATCGCGAATTGCTGTAACTGCAGCACAACATTGTTCCGGAAGAAATCGGCTGAAACGCACGCTGCGTCAGCTTGTGAAGCGCGCAACCATCATCATGCGCAGCCTCGACCGAGATAACCGAGAGCTGGATCATGGTGAGCAAAAGGTAAATCCGGATCAACCAACGCTGAATGAAATGACGGTCTTGGATCGGTTAGTGTGTTCGTTCTTAGAAGGCGACCCGTTCCCGGTGGCCTACGAAGCGACCGAGTGGTGCGGCATGTTTTGCTCTCGCGTCACTAATCAGCTTCAAAGCCAAGCTACGCAGCGATGACCGGCGCTCGCTCGCTGTCCAGCGGGTTTCGTCAAATGATGAGCGCTGACAAATCACGCTTCGAGGGGCGATCAAGCGCATCCGTCCAGCAAGACGACCATGCCACCGTTTGCGATCGTGACTGGTGCGGTGATCATCAATCAAATCCGCTAAGGCCTCGAGACCGTTTAGTGCGTAGAGAATAGCGCGCCCGTCTCGCTCGTTATCGCATTGCGCTCGCTTCTAGCTGACTGGTCGCGCAGCGCCACGAGAATTGCGCAGGCTACGGTAGTCGAGGACGTGGTTCGCCTTTCGCGGGCAGAACATTAGCGGAGGAAGACCAGCTCGACCACGATCTATGCGGGTCGGCTTCCTGCTGCGTAAGATCACGAAAAGCCGTAACGAACCGAACTGCTCCCGCCAGTGGAGGTGCGAGCGAGCTTACTGTTTGGTCGATGGCGCCAGTTCGGCGCGCAAATTGCGTATCGCCTCGTTTGCCAGATGCAAGGTATTCCGTTCGCCATTCCTTATCGAGCACTCCAGGAAAGCGCGCAATCGGCTATGAAGGACTGTCTTGAGATTATGCGCCAGGATCGGGTCCTTCTCGACAAAGCGCCACGCTTTGTCAAATGCGACGCTCACGACAGCCTCTGGTACTTGCGCTTTTTCGGATAAGCCCTGATCCATCTCAAAACTCCACTCGACGTCCTGACAAGGAAGTAACTTGTCCAAGGCGAAACCGAGAGCCTGCGATTTGTCGCAGAACGCAAGAGATTCGCGGCCGGCTCGCGTATCGAGCTGCTGCTCTCGGCGCTACAATGAAGTTTATATAGATGCTTGTTGAAGTTCGGATGACCGAATGTCGTGGTGCCAAGCACGATTCGAATAATTCTGAATCGCTTGGATCCGAACATGCGTTGTCGCGTGCGTCTCTGCTCCATTTGCTCGTGTTGCTTGGTGTCGGCCAACACTGGTCGCCCTTCTTCCAAGCAATCGGAAGATCGATCCGTACCAATCGTTGCTACAGCCGTGCATGACGAAGGGGCCATTCGCCGCGCTTTCGCAGCGTCAAGCCAAGGAGCATTCTAACCGCAGTGCTGTCCGTCTTCTATGATGTCGTCCTCCAATCGTGTGGCGTATTCCGGACGCTGCTTGTTTGTTTTGTAACATGTGTCTGCGGCATGCTTCCTCGGTCTGTTGTTCGTCCCGTGGGTATAGGGCCCCGTGCCCTTGGTAGGGCTTTTGCCTCGAGTAAAGCGCGCTAAAGGAGAGGATGACGAGATGCAGGGTAATCGCGACAACGATCTTTGGATTGCTCCGCAGCCTTGACGCTGACTCTTCTCGCCTCGGACCCTAGCGCGGGTGATACGTGCGACGCAACAATTCATGTCTTCTTGAGCCTTGCCCTCCGAAGGGGCGTGTCAAGCTGGCTGGTGCGAAAAGTGAGGAAGAAAGACTATTGTAATGCAATGGTGCGAGGGTTGCGCGTTGGGGTTAGCTCATGCGCGAAATCTGCGTAAGCACTAGTCTAGAGGCGATTCTCCCGCGAGAGCGCGGCCACGGCATTCACTTTTCCCTATTTCAACGATTATTGAATTTGCCGCCGATGCCCACCCGGCACGATCATGTGGATGTGCGGATAATGGGTCATCGCCGAACCCGAGGTATGCAGCACCGCGGTGATGCGGATACGTGCGCCGAGATGCTCGGGATTTGCGGCGATGATCGTCATCGCCTCGGAAGCCGCGTGGAACAGCAGGCCAAAAGTGCCGATCGCACCCATCGGCAACACTAGCGAGCCTGAACCCGCGGTAAGCGCGCCGCAGGCAAGCGGACGACGATCTGGCTATCCGTGATGTCGACGACTTCCTTGCGCTTCCTCCCGTCATCGTACCGCAATTCGAACGTCACTCCCGATGCAGATGGGGCAAAGGGCTCAGGCGTAAGGCTGATCCCCCCCTCCTCCAAATTCAGAATGATCGGTCTATCCGCCCGGAATCGGGCGTCAAGCAGCACCAGGTCCAATCGGAGAGACTGGAGCCGCACGTTGAGCCGTCGCCGCACGCCATCACGTGGCCAGATATGCAGGGTGTGAGCGAACGTCTCCATGATGCCACCGTGACAAACCTGCCCAAAGATGGGATCGTCGGCAACGATCGTCGCGGCAGCGCGGACCGCCCCACAAAATCCCAGGTCGATCTCGCACGAGTAATACCACGTTCCACGGTGATGCGGCTGACCGAGCCATGTGGTCCCGCTCGGCGCCGGCTCGAAGCCGCCACCGGCCGCGCCGTCATTCTCCTCGCCCGGATACCAATAGCCATGACCGGTCGACGCAGGGCCGCTGTTCAGCAACGCCCACGCGCTGAGTTGTGACGCATAGCCGAGACGAAGGAGCGGATGCGGGTCGTCTGCATCGTTCAGCGCATGATCAAGCAGCGCCCAGCCGCCCATCTGCGCCATGTAGGTCAGCGTATAGGCGTCGCCCGCAGTCCCGCGATAATCGCTGCCCAGGTAGTAATAAGCAGGTTCCAGCCAACCACGGCAGAACAGGTTTGCAGCGATCTGACGCTCCGCGAAGGCACGGGCTGCCGCCTTCGAAACCCCCATGGCGACAGGGTCGTCAAGGGCCGAGCGCGCCAGTGCCTGCGTTGATTCGAAGCCTGTGGAATCGAACGGATATTCCGACCCGAACAGGTCCGCCTTCGGATCGACGAAGGCGCGCACCTTACGCGCCCAGTGCGCCTCCAGCGTCGCCGCCTCGCGCATCAAGCCCGCCGTCGTGAGCGCCGAAACCAGTTCGGGGATCACACATTCGTTGTAGAAGCCGGTGCGATAGGCAGACCACATCACCACGCGCATCGGCACCGTGAACATGGCCAGCGCCGTACCGTAGGCGCGTACCAAATAATCTCGCGCGCTCTGGCCGGTGGGTATCGCGGGATGGTCACGCGCGATGCGGTGCATGGCCAAATACATCGCGAAGATGTGCGGATAGTCATAAGGCCGCCAGATATGCAGGCGGCCCTTTGGGCCGGGATCGCTGCTTTCCCGGTTCTGCTTCCAATCGGGTATGCCGTAGAGGCCGTAGGCGTATGCCTCCTGTGTGGTACGTTGCAGCCCGCCCCAGACGAACGTATCGATATACCGGTCCAGCGCCGCCACTTCCGCCGCATCAGGATGCTCGGCATTCTTGGTCGCGAGGTAAGCGGGCTTGCTCAGCCCGGGATCGTCGCACGTCACCTCGTAGATGCGCCAGCCCTTGATCCGGTCGTAATTGTCCGGGCCAAGCAAGACCTGCGTCTCCATGTTCCACTCGCCGAACAAACCGTCGTACCATTTGGACGAGTCACGATGCTGCCGCTTCACGATGAAGGTTGCGCGCTTCTTCATCATCGTCTCGACGGGTTCGGTAGCGAAGAATTCAAGAAAGGTCTGGCGCGCACCCGGCTGGTGCAGGGTCAGCCGGTTCTCGCCCAATCGCGAAAACCGGACCCGCCACAGTCGCCTGCCAGCCCGATCCGGCAACCGTTGCACCACCGTGTCGCCGGTAAATTCCGCTTCGATCCGCTCCACCGGAATGGAGGACGCGAGCGCGATGTCGACATGCAGGTCGTTGGGAACCGTCATGCCCGGGATTACTTCCAGGTCCACCAGACCGGCGTCCGCGATAGCCCTGCGCGCCGCCGAATAATCGGCAACCCACTGGAAGCGGAGACGGTAACGCCGTTCCTCGGCCGGCGACAGGGACAGGGAATGGGTCGGCTGTCGCCAGCGATTCCCGCCCGCCACTGCCTCGCCGGCGGCCGCCCCGCCCAAGATGTAGGCGCACCAGGTCCCACTGGCTTCGGCCGAATCCTTGTGGACATCCCAATATTCCAGTGACGTGTCCGCTTCCGGTAAGAGCATGAGGAAGGGACCGGTGCTGTTGCCGCGAATCCAGAAGATGTGCGATCCATGCCCCGAGACAAAGCTGTGCTTCAAAACAGCCAACGACACCGGTTGCCCTGCCGGAAATTCGGTGTTCATCGGCATGGGCAAATAGAGGTCGCCAACCTCCACGCTCGCCATGCCGTCGTTCCGCAGCATGATCTCCCACGTCAATCCAGCCTCGTCGACTGCGAGGCGGGTCGTCAGAAGGACGCCGGCATCGCGGGCTGCTAGTTCAAGGGCCGCGCTATGCATCGGCTTCGTTGTATCAACGCCGGTTCGAAGCATATGCCACTCGGATCCGGCACGCCGAACTCTAGCGTGAGCCGTCCCCAGCACGGCTCCAGGCAGGACATAATCCGTGTCATACGTATCGTTACGATAACGCAACGAGGTAATGCCGTCTTGTGTGCACCCAACGACGAAGGGAGAGTCAGCCGCCTTCAACACCATGGCAACCTTGCGCTGCGGCCGATTGGGTGTAGGCACCGTAACGCCCCCGAACAACGCGCTACCCAAGAAGCTACTGCCCAACAGCATCGTGCGACGCGTATACGTCCAGACTTTGGATATGCCTTTGGCCTTCGTCATCAACCGTATCCGGTATTGCCCCCATACGGATGATCAAGGCGTGCTGTTTCCCGCCGTAAACGTCAACGCGACAAAGCGACATACGTTCTCAAGTACCGAGCGTTCGGTCGGCAGCGCTTCGTCACCATCGGTCCTCACGGTGCCCCTTGGACACCAGACCTTGCACGCAAGGAGGCCAAGCGGCTTTTGGGCCTGGTTGCCAATGACAAAGACCCGGTCGACGACAAAGCCTCCCCCAGAACCATCCGCTGACAGGTCGTGATGTGGTCCACTGGGGCGAACTGAGGCGCGAACCGCTGTTGTCGTCACAGCGCGGCCCCGGACCGGAATTGCACAAGCTCGTCATCAACAAAATGGGATATTCCGACGCTTGCCGGCTGCTTCGCCACGACGTCGGGCTCGACCGGCTTCTCACCTTGGTCGGCGCGGGCTGGGGTATCCTGCTGGTACTGGAAAGTGCGACTGGAGCTGCCTTTCCTGGTGTCGTCTTCCGCGAGGTGCATGATGCCGAGGGGCCGACACGGTTGATTCGCGCTTATTGGCAGCAGGCCAACGGCAATCCATCGCTGCGTCCGTTCCTCGACCCGCTTCGGAAGCGCCATCCGGATTTCTCGACTGCCCCAGGAGCAGGGTGAGCGACTACGCGTCAGAATCTCGACGTAGCTCTTGATATCCCCAAAGAACGCAGCCAGCAGTTCGATCGTGAGCTCAACCGGCTTGTCCTCTTCAAGGGGCCTCAAGCCTGAGCTTGGTCATGGCGTCCTCCCTTTCCGTGGGGCGCCAGCACGAAATCGCGCGTCACGATAAACCGCACCGGGAAACCTGGCCGAATAGTCAGCGCCGGCTGGATGTTCAACTGGCACTGCACGGACGGCTGGCCGATCGGAGGGTTCGTTGTCGTCTGGCGTGTAGTTCGTTGTGGGCGTGTAAGGCGCAATGCGGCCGCAACTAGGGTGCAACCGTCCGGGGAAAGTCAAGCATTAGACCGGCGATCAACCCGTACCCGTGTTTCACGCTCATGCGTTGCTTCGCGCGGCTCCGCTATCGGCTGCGAGGTTGGCAAAAGTAGCTGTACCATCTCCGACGCAAGATCGTTTAGTACGGCGCTGCCCTTCCGAATCCGGCGGCGATCGGGGACGGCAGCGAAATCGACAAACCAGTGGAATCGGCACGCTCGCGCAATGGTAAGCCCATCCAATCGCGAACCTCGCTGCGGTACTCAGCGCAAGGTCGCAATGCGACTTTCAGTTCAGCAGTGAACGTTCTGTAAGCGCGCCGTCAACCGTAGAAAAGTGCCAGGTGGCATCTCACTCCCTTGCACGCGACAGAATGAGCGTGGCGATCTTCATCTGGTTGGCAGGAGTTCGCAGAGCTGCCGGTAAGGCCGCCACCGCTTGATCGAAAACGCGTCCCAAGACCAGAAGGTCTTCTGGATAATAAACGCCGCGCTCCCGGGACATTCGCGCCGTTCGCCCATCGCCGGTGTGGCCACCGGTTCTCATAGTGCCGAGCTGGCTAAGCTCCAGTTCTGCCGTGATCATTTCGTTTGTGAGCACGTTAAGTAGTCGGACGGTGTCGAGCTGGTTGCCTTGTTCGCCGACCAGGGCGGCAACGATGTCCAGTTGCAGGTCGGTGCGATCCTCGAGGTCCTGTTTGCGTGAATTGGAAGGGTCAAGTTCCACGGTGTTGCTCCAGAGTAATTAAACAGCAGGGTAGGCCGAGTAAGATGTGTGTCTCGTTTTCCGATCCGCGAGGTGGCGGACGCGAAGCTGGAACGAATTGCCGCCGCACAAGCTGTGCGCGTGCGGTCAGTCGAGAGCGGCGCACAGGACGAGACGGCGACGGTCCGGTTGGGGAAGCAGGTGTGGGCGACCGCCGCCGAGCAAGACCGAGCACGCGAGCGGAATGACGATCTCCGATCACACGACGTAGGGGCCGGGCAGTGAGACCGCGAAGCTGGTCTGGTCGCACAGGTCAACAGCAGTGCCTCGTCCTGACCGGAGGACATGTGTCTCGCAATTGGGATAGTCGGTTGGCAGCCAGCACTGCGTCGCCGGCAGGTCGCCACAGCGCCAGTTTGATGGCGCTGCCCAAGCTGTTCAAGGCGACAAGTCCAGGCCACGCTTGCTAAGACCGCCGTTTGCCAGTCCGAGTTCTGGGCAGCGCCACGCATCAACCCCGGCCAATGAGAGTGCGTGAGAACCAATCTTCTGGGGCGCCTCTGGGGTGGTGGCAATTGGGTCGGCGACGACGCGATAGATTGCGCGCCAGACGTTGCGATGGGCCATCTGACTGCAGCGGGGCCGCACGTGCGTCGATTTGAAAGAGTGGGGAGTCTCGTTGGAGATGCAGGCACAAGGGATTTGTGGCCTGCGACTATGCTGAAAGCAAAGAGGATCCATTGTCACACGACATTCGTGAAAGGTGCTTTCCGGAAACCGGCGATCTTGACTATGGGGTATTTGACGAAAACCGGTAAAATCGAAAGTTTTGATGGAATGCATCCAGCTTCCGGATAGCGCGCGCGAGCAGGATCAACCTGCTTTGGATGACGAACAAAACCAAGCCCACACGAATGGTTTCGGTTTGTCATGCCAGCGCTCCCCAAGGCAATCACTTCAGCGCCGATGACATCGGTCAAGCGGCTGACATGATGTGCTTGAGGCGCGGTCCAGTGTCCGTATTGTCGATGGACCTCCCGCAGTGCAGGCAGGGAGTCCAGATCTCCGGCTAATATGCCCTTTGCCGTCGGCAGGACGCTGGCCTCCTGCCGAGGTGCAAAACTCGGATAGATCCTGTCACCCAGACCGAGGGATGATTTCGGATTGAATTGTGGTCGCGGTGTATAGGGAAGTCTCCAACGGCAGGTTCCCGAACGCAAGCTGGCAAAGTAGGTAGTTCGCACCTGCCTGCTCCATCTGATTAAGGAGGAGCTGTCGGACGGAAGCTGGCGTTCCGACGACGCACAATTCGCTCTCAAGGGCTGCATCGAAGGTCAGCGGCAGGTTAGGTGGTGTCGGAATGGCATTCCGCTCGTAAAGGAATTTGAAGTTCTCCAGCCATCGTCGATAGGCAGCTTCGGCGGCGGCATGGGCATCTTGGTCAGACTGCGCGATCACGACCATGCGGAGCAACCCAAGAAATGGCTCTCGCCCGTCCGCGGTTGTATTGTGCGCGCGATGGGAACGGAACGCATCCGTAACGTTTCGGACAGCAGAGGAAGGGCCTGCACACGCCAGATTAGCACCATTCGCAGCGGCCCATTCCGCCGATTCGGCCCGATTGCTCGCGATCCAGGTCGGCGGATGCGGGCGCTGATGAGGCCTCAAAGTTAGAGGTACCTCGCTCATCTCAAAATGGTGTCCGCGATAGGATAGGGTATGGCCCTTCAGCGCAATATTTAGGATTTCGCTGGCTTCCTCATAACGGCCTGGCGCCGCGTCCGCACTGATGCCGAAATAGCCCCATTCGATCGGCTGCGAGCCCCGTCCGATACCGAGCTCAAGCCTGCCGCCGCTCAACTGGTCGAGCATGCAGATCTCTTCGAATGCGCGCAATGGATGATAAAGGTTGAGCAACAGTACCAGCGGACCAAAGCGCAGCTTCTGGGTACGCTGCGCGACGCTTGAAAGAAACAGATTCGGCGACGGCCCTCTGCCATGTGGTGAGCAGTGGTGCTCGGCCAGGTGATAAGCGTAAAAGCCCAGAGAATCGCACGCCTCCGCCAACTTGAGACGATCTTCGTATTGTCGTGCGACATCGCGGCCGTCGTCGTCCAAGTGGTCGAAAATGCCGCAAGTTAGTCTTGAAGGAAGGTCGCTTTTCACTCGATCATCTCCGATTGTGGAACAGGGTCTGGGTGGCTTCATGCCGTCGCGCTCAAATACGTCTCGTTCGTCATAGGCGCTGAGCGTCGTCTCTTTGGGATGCGTGGCTCTGAGCGCGCATGATGTGAGTGGCTCATGACGACCTGCAGTGGCGGTCCCGACCATTACTTTGATAGGAGCTCGCGAAGCGCCGCCACGCCGAGCATGTGCTCGACCAGAAGCATCTTTAGCTTCGCGTTCTCCTCTTCCAGGGCTTTCAACCGCTTGGCCGCAGCAACGTCCATGCCGCCGAACCTGGCCTTCCAATTGTAAATCGCCGCTTCAGAGGTACCGTGCCTGCGAGCTAGATCAGCCGCGTTCGCCCCAGCCTCATGCTCCTTCAGTATCGCGATAATCTGCTGTTCCGTGAATCTTGGTCGCTTCATCTGTCCGCCCTTCTTGGGGCCGGACCTGCACTCCAGCGGGAGGAAATACGCGATGAGAGGTCATCTGCCACATGCGCTGGCCCGAAGCTTGGGTCCGAAGGCGTTGCAGAAAGTCCGAGTTCAGTGAAGTCGACAGCCGCGACTTGCCGCTTTTGCCGGATAGTCCGACGGTTGTCCTCGAAAGCAGAACGATGAAGGATGCGGACGCAGATGGCATGGCTGATCACAGTCATGTTGAAAACGTTCTGGATCTTACGAAGTGACCCGATTGGCGCTTCGCCATGCTCGGCTTGGCGGCTGCGTGCCCCAGGATGAGACGGTCCTCTCGATGTCGGCACTGCCGTTCGAGGGCGGCAGCAAGTGACCATTGCATGAGGCGTCCGGGTACCGGAAATCGGTTTTCTTCGATGTCGAGGTCGACGCAAATCGCGTGGGAAGCAATCCGGCTGGATAGCAGAACGACCAACTGGCGCACCACCGCACAGCGAGCAGGGCATCCAGTGCACCCTGTCCCACACGACATGGTGCTCCTTGGAAGTTGCGGAGTGCCGGTGCAGTTGTCTGCATGCGAGCTCGATAGGACAGAATTGTGCGGCAAATTGAGTTTCACGGCTACTATTGCGAGAACGCGAACGGCCAGCACTTCGTAACATCGCCAAACAAAGCCGGTACCATCCGGCATGGAGGGCTCATTTGAAGAAGAAAGCCGACGACCCAGCGCGGCCAACCATCGAGCTGATCAAAGCAGGCTTGGCAAGGAAGAGTTGCAACGCTGAGAGTTGGTGCAGGTACTATTTGTCTATCATCAGACGTAGTTCCTCCTCCAGCGGATCGGCATCGGGAAGCTCCGCGAGCGCTGCAGCGAGGGCTACAAATGCTCCGAAAGCCGCGAGTACAAGGGCGCACGCGAGTATCGCTGCACCAAGGTCGTGAGAGCGTCGTCTTATCATCTGTGTCACGGGTTGAATTTGGTGAGGCGTTGTGTTCGTGCCGAGTGCTCGATAGCTGCAACGACGCCCTGTTGGCCGTCGTTGCCGCAGATCCGAAAGACGGTCTTAGAGCCACGTTCTGTCAGCTGAGGATTTGCCGAGCCTGGTGACCTTTGAATGATGCCCGCTTTGTCGAAGACGTCGGAGCCCGGAATCGACGAAGCGGAGCACAATGACCGGCGACCCGCCGGGCCTGGTCTGTTGTGAGTTTATTGGCAACTGCGACGGCCTGCCTCGGGTCGCAGGCGCCGTCGGCTATGCTCGATGTCACCTTGGTATCGGCAAGTAGGCCCGAACCGTTCAACGTCTCGACCGCCGCGGCCGCATAATCGCGCATCAGCGCGCCGGACGCATCGCTGCTTCCGCTCATCGGGCGAACCGCAGCAATATGGACGTCGCAGGTGCGCGCGGTCCAGGCGAGTGCGCGGATGAGGTGCGCTGCACTTGCGGCTGAAGCGTGACGCCCACTTAACATTGTAGAGCTCCCAATGCTCACCTGAAGTGAACTGCTAGCCTCTGCGGTCAGACGAGGCTGCAGAGATCGATGCGGTTGCTTCTGCCAAGCCGAGTCATGCGCGCCAGCTTGGCCACACCGCGACCATGGGAGAGCCTACAATTTGACGTTACGTGCGGTTCAAGCCCCTTTGAAGGCCGCGTTCGATGAATGTGTCAGGCGAGGGCCGATCGACGAGGCCAGGGCGGCAAGAGCTGTCCCTGACTCCATAAAGCTGCCGCCGCGCATCGTAGCGGCCAGATCAACCGACACTTCATCGCACTCCCAGCTCGAGAAGGGCCGACCGACAATCCTGTGCGCATCCTCCGTGAGGATGTCAGTACGGCTGATCCTCCAACCCGGCAAGGGCGAGATCGAGATATTGCATGAGGCAGGGATCCCAACCAGCCAGGCTGCGGGGGGCGCTTAACCGTGCAAGTACCTTCAACATCGTCGAAACGCGTGAATCGGCTCCGGCTATCTCGCCGATCAGCAAGCGCGCCGCAATCGCGACAGCCTTTGCCCGCTCGCCGCAAGGATGCTCACCCCTGTCCATACACTCACGCAGCTCATCGCGGATCCGCCGCCACCGCTCCTCGCGTTCTGCTGCCAACTTGCATGTGCATCGGGACGTTGGTCTGCGCGTCTCGACCCGCGACATGGCATCCAAAGTGGCAGGCAGCTCATCTACACTTACCTGGACGTCACCGTCCGTCGTCATGTTGCGCAGACGATCTCGCAACAGGGTCGCACGAGTAACTTGAAGTTCAATCCGCTCCAGATGTTTGCGCAGCAGGTCTGTGAGTGAGGTCGTTCCCTCCATAGCTTTACGAATCTCGAGAAGAGAGAAGCCAAGCTCACGTAGCGCCCGAATCTGATGAACCCGTTGAGCGCTTTCGCGGTCGTACATCCGGTGGCCGCCGTCCGTACGATCTGAGGCGGCCAAAAGGCCCGTGTGCTCGTAGTGATGCAGCGTGCGTACCGTCACTCCGGTCGCCTCCGCCAGTTCGCCAATGCGCCATCGACGCCTTCGTGGTGTAGCTTTGTTCATGTTGTTCAATTTCAAAGCCTACAACCTGACGTCACGTATGATTCAAGCTATTTCAAAGCTCTAGCTGGATCGTCTCTGATTCCAGCGTAAGAGAGGTGACTATCCTCAGAATGGCGCGCGATCAACCCTGACGCGAAATGGTGTCCAACAAGTTCATTAAGCACGCCAGTTGAGCCTCGCTAACCGCCGTACGCTCCAAAATGAGCCTGGCGATCGCCGTTCGATTTTCCAGAGTTCGCATCGATGGCGGTAACGCTGTGACTGTCCCATCAAAAAGGCTTCCCAAGACGGATAGTTCTTCCGGATCAAATACACCGCTGTGTTGCGCCAACGTTCAGCTCCTTGTTTGTCATTGCGCCGGAGTAGCGCACGTCGTCAAGACGTGTGGCCGCGATAGGGCCAGAAGAAGTCAGACCGACGGCGCAGAGCGATGAAGGTCCGATGCGCTTGAAGGTGATGCGATAGGGCAACACAGGTGCGCGACACTCAGCGTCGAAAGCGCACGGGCGATTCTCGTCATCTGCAGAATCGATCGGCGCCGCGCTGGCTGTCCGTCACGGTGCGGCTCCGGCGAAGCCGGATCGGCTCTGCTCGCTGGGAGCCTACTTATTCTGAGAGTTGACGGCGAGCAGCCGTGAGCTGGTCCTGGTATGACTATCGAGGCTGCTGCGCCCGGAGGCTGAACTGCAACGTGCAAAGGTCAGCTTCAGCGAGGCCACGAGCGTGTCGGCCTTCGTCTCTGTGGCTCGGCCCTGTAGAACGAGGCAACGCTCGTTTGAACCAGCGTTCGCACATCGGGCCTGATGCCAATGTGCGAGCGAACGGCGCCATGATGGCCCGTCCATGCAGCCAAAACTGCGGGACGTTTGATCTGGCAGCAACAAGTTAGAGCAGGGCAAGCCCAGATTGCGTGCATCGAGCATCCGTCCGGATACAACGCTCGCGCACCTTGCGAGCGTCCTTGCGACAACGGCTAGACAGATCTAGCGAAGTCTCCGTCAGTATCCGCTTGTTTCGAAGCGCAGATGATCGAGCACTCTTCGCGCGCGGACGCCATGCGTGCTGCCTCCTGCAACAATATCTCTCGCATCCAGGTGCTTTCCGGGTCGCTGTTGTGAAGGACAGGCCATTGGACCGCCTCGGTAAAGGTGGGGAAAGGCTGCGGAAGGTCGGCAATGCGAAGCGGCGTCGTTCTTTGGAAGTGCTTAACGAGCCTCAATGGTATAGTCCCTATGCGGCTTGTGCCTGCAAGCAAGGGCGGGATCATGCTGAAGCTCTGCACTAGAATGTCGATGCGCCGATTGAGGCCGAGACCGAGTAAAAAGGTCTCCTCGATGGCGGCCTTGCGCGTACCTCCAAGCTTAACCGCAACGTGGCCCATTGACATATATCGATCAAATGTAAGCGGCCGTAGTAGCTGGCCGTTCGTGCAGCAGCCAACGCAGACGAGCCTCTCCTCGAACAGGGCCACCCGCGGGTGCGCGCTGGACATGAATAGTTCCGGCAGGATAACAAAATCGAGGTCGCCGCGCCGGAGAAGCTCGTCGTGCTCATCGGCGAGTGCCACCAGTTCGAAGCTGACGGCGGGCGCCTCTCGCGCGACACGCTCCACGACATTTCGGAAGAACACGACTGTCATGGAATCAGAAAGGCCGATCCTGAATCGCCGGTTCGATTGAGCCGGGTCGAACGCCTCCTGCGCGATAATGGAGAGCTGGATCTGCATCAGGGCCTCGCGAACAGGAGCCGCCAGGCCCTCGGCGCGCGAGGTCGGGACAAGTTCCCGGCCTCTCATCGCAAACAGCTCATCACGGAAATAGGACCGCAATCGGCTAACAGCTGCGCTCATGGCCGGTTGACTAAGGTTAATCTTGCGTGCTGCGGCGGTGAGATTGCGCTCAGTCATGAGAGCATCAAGCGCGACGAGGAGATTTAGATCCAAGCCTTTGAAACGCATATCTTCTTATCCGGCGCAAGCGGTTTGCGGTGCATACAATGAGCGACAACGGCTGCGCTTGAAGCAGTCTCATTGGCTCGCCCGAATCGACTCCGTTCCTACCGTGCGATCGCGAAAAGAAGCTCGCGGAATCATCGCTAGAGTGGCGAGAAGGCGATCGGCGGACCACCAGCGGCCGGAAGCCGTCGGCAGCCGCGATGATCGATCTCGCCGCTCCGGCGACACTCGCAACGCGAACTGGACAATAGCATTGTTGGCAGGCGGCCCCGGAGCCTATCCGGCCAGCCGTGGAGTCCGCCAATGCGCCCCGTCGACGTGTCCGCGTAGCGCAGCGTTAGTCACGGCGGCCAATCTACAACCTGACGCAGTGTGGGATTCAAGCGGTTTAATTCGGCTCGCCAGGCGTTATTGTAACCGAAGAAGTACCCCGCGATCGTGCCGGACGCCGCCGCTTGCAGTACAAGCGCGCCAAACCACATCTTGCGAGATCACGACGCTCGCCAATGGCGAATCGCGTCGCAACCCATCGCCGGTTCGCACGGCCCTGTTACAGCATCGCCGTCCGAGACGTGAAATGCCAAAGCGCCCGAGCACGTTGAAGGGGTTGGTAATATATTTGCAACTTGCCGAGAGCGGCTTGTGGGAAACTTAGCTGCGCCTGCGAGTGGGGGGCTCCTGATGCGCAGATGCCATGTTGGATGCTTCCTCCAACAATATCCGACGCATCCAAATGCTCGCCGGATCGGTATTGTGGAGCGCAGGCCACTGCACAGCCTCGGTGAAAGTGGGCAGGGGAAGCGGGGGCTCGACAATCCGCAGAGGCATCTGCTTTTCGAAGTGTCGGGCGAGTCGCAAGGGCATTGTCCCTATACGGCACGTGTCTAACAATATAGGTGGAATCAGGCTAAAGCCCTGCACAACGACTTCAATGCGTCTCTTGAGGCCGTGCTCAAGCAAGAACCATTCTTCGAGGTTCGGTCTCAGTGCCCGTCCGAACTTGGCCGTCACGTGCCCCATCGAAATGTAATTCTCGAATGTAAGCTGTCGTGATAGGTGCTTGTTTGTGCGGCATCCCACGCATACGAGAGTCTCATCGAACAGCGTCGCCTTCGGATGCACGCTCGACATAAACGGTTCCGGCAGAATCAGAAAATCGACTTCGCCGCGTCGGAGCAGTTCATCGGGCTCATCGGAAAATGGCAGCAATTCGAAGCGCACTGCGGGAGCTTCCTGCGCGATACGATCGACGATCCTCCGAAAAAAGACGATTGTCATGAAATCGGAGAGAATGACCCTGAAGCGTCGGCTCGACTGAGTCGGGTCGAACACGTCCGGTGAAATGATCGAGAGTTGGATGTGCAGCAGGGTCTCGCGAACCGGACCCGCGAGCGCCTCCGCGCAAGGTGTCGGGACGAGCTCGCGACCTCTCATCGTAAACAGTTCATCGCGGAAATAGGTGCGCAACCGCGCGATCGCAGCGCTCATAGCGGGCTGGCTGAGGTTAATTTTGCGCGCCGCCGCTGTGAGGTTGCGCTCCGTCATCAGAGCGTCGAGTGCAACGAGAAGGTTTAGATCAAGTCCCTTGAACCGCATGTTGTGAGTCTATCCATCGTGTGGATGTGTTCTATCGAAACAATCGATTTTACCAAATTGCGGAATGTTGGATAGCAAACATCAGTTTGTAGAAAATTGTCAGGCATATCACGATGGCTGCTGGTGGTTACGCGGGTTCCAAGAAGAACTCCTGGACGTGCGGGCACCTGCCGAATCCGCCGAGTGGGGGTGGCTATCGGCGCGCCATGCGACCTGCGTCGCCTCTTCTCGATGCGACGAGGGCTCGATACGAGGCTAGGCGGGCGCTGACAAACCTTCGTATGTGTATTCCATCCCTTTCCATATCGTCGGTTTACCCACGTACACTAGAGGGTGCGGTCAGCCTCGCCATAGTGTCGCGATCAAGCGGCAGGCGCAGATTGCGAATGCCAAATATCTCGGGCGAATGGCCAAACGGCTCGCCTGTCCATCGCATTCAGGGCGCGTCGAAAATGCATAAGACACAAGTTGATCTGGTGCCAATCGGACGCACCTCCGATGGGGTCTCACGCTTCGATGGCCAGCCCTCAGACTGCACAGCGCCGGTAGCGTTGGAGGAGGTGGAACCGCTCCGTGGTGCCGATAGGTTGTGGGCAGTCCAATCGCCCCGTCGGCGTGTCCTGCGATATCTCGGGCGTGGCGTCGGTCGGAGCGACGCGCGCAACCCGTGCGTTGATCTCGCCGCTAGCGAAAGCGTCATTCCGATCGATCTGCTCAGGCGCGGCGCTGGCGAGGGGGCCGAGCTTCGATGTCGCATGTCAGCTCAGTAGCGTTCAGCGGCTCGGCGAATAGCGAGTTGCTCACGTGGACATATCCGCTCCTAACCCCACCGGTGCAGGGAAGCCCGCCATGAATAGTGCCGGAGCCCGGTCTGCGGAAGGTCTCTCTGCGCGCGCTCAAGTGCAGTGGAGCGTTCGCTGGGAAAACCAGCTGCAGCTCGCCGATCATGCCGAGCTCGCCGAGTTTTTCCGTAAGAGCTACGGGCCGACCGGTGCGTTCAATGCGCAGCCATTCGAAGGCAATCGAAGTTGGGCCGGTGCAAGGCCAGAGGTTCGCGTAATTGGTCACGACGATCGCGGGGTGGCTGCTCACGTTGGCCTGCTCCGCCGCTTCATCAAGATTGGGGGAGTTGAGCTACTCGTGGCCGAACTAGGGCTATATGCGGTGCGGCCGGATCTTGAGGGGCTTGGAATCAGCCACTCGATGCGCGTGATGTATCCTGTACTGCAGGAGCTTGGGGTACCGTTCGGCTTTGGTACGGTTCGGCCCGCACTTGAGAAACATCTTACCCGACTGGTCGAAAGACACGGGCTGGCAACCCTCATGTCTGGCATTCGCGTCCGCTCAACGCATCCGGATGTGTATCCCAATTTGTCGCCGATCCGCATCGAAGACGTGGTCGTGGTGGTTTTCCCGGTAGGATGCTCGATAAGCGAGTGGCCAGCCGGGACGTTAATCGATCGGAACGGGCCCGAGCTGTGAAAGAATTCGTCCCCCTATCTGCTGTCCATTGCGACTACGATGACGTGAGCGGAAGTCGCCCCGTCTATCTGACCTTTGACGATGGGCCAAATCCATTTTGCACGCCGCAGGTCCTCGATTTGCTGACGCAGCATCGGGTACCAGCGACGTTCTTCGTGATCGGCATGTACGTGGCCGATCAGCCTGAACTCATTCGACGAATGATCGCGGAGGGGCACGAGGTCGCAAACCACACGATGACGCATCCGGATCTCTCCAGATGCGAAACAGCAGTGGTCCACGATGAAGTGCTAATGGCGAGCAAGGCGATTCGTTCGGCATGCCCGCAGGCGTCGCCCAGGCACATGCGAGCACCCTACGGCATATGGACCAGGGAGGTGCTCGCTACGTCAGCGCGGGCTGGTCTCGCAGCCGTGCACTGGTCCGTCGATCCGAGAGATTGGTCGCGTCCTGGGGTTGATAGGATTGTGAATTCGGTGCTGGCCGCCGTTCGCCCGGGTGCAATTGTGCTGCTGCACGACGGATATCCGCCCGGTGAGGAGAGGCTGGGCACTGATGTCACTCTGCGTGATCAGACGGTGAGGGCGCTGTCATATCTGATTCCGACGTTACAACAGCGCGGATTTGCAATCCGTCCGCTTCCTCAACTTCACTGAATAAAACTGGCACCCTATGGACCTGTTCGCTACAACCAGCGCTGTCGCTGTTTCGTCTTATGCGCTGCTCTCGACTGTCTACAAGAGCGCGCAAGCGCTTTATGCTCAGCCGGTGAATGCGTCATCGCCGGACGACGATCTAGCACAATCCGAGACAGCCCTACCGAGCGTAGACGTCATCGTGCCTTGCTTCAACGAGGACCCAAACACGCTCTTCGAATGCCTCGAGTCGATTGCGAGCCAGGATTACGCTGGAAAGTTGCAGGTCTATGTGGTCGACGACGGATCTGCAAATCGCGACGTTGTCGGGCCTGTACACGACATCTATGCGAACGATCCGAGGTTCAGCATCATCTTGCTGGCCAAGAACGTTGGAAAGCGCAAGGCGCAGATCGCTGCAATACGCAGCTCTTCCGGGGATCTGGTGCTCAACGTCGACTCGGATACGATCCTTGCCGCTGACGTTGTCACGAAGCTTGTGTTGAAGATGCAAGACCCGGAAATCGGCGCGGCCATGGGGCAGTTGATAGCGAGCAACCGCAGCGAAACCTGGCTGACCAGGCTGATCGATATGGAATACTGGTTGGCGTGCAACGAAGAGCGCGCGGCACAGGCTCGTTTCGGTGCTGTCATGTGCTGCTGCGGCCCATGTGCTATGTATCGTCGCTCAGCGCTCGCTTTGCTGCTTGATCAATACGAAGCGCAATACTTTCGTGGCAGGCCAAGCGATTTCGGCGAGGATCGCCATCTAACGATCCTCATGCTCAAGGCCGGGTTTCGAACCGAGTATGTCCCGGATGCAATCGCGGCAACGGTCGTCCCGGACAGCCTTGGGCCATATCTGCGTCAGCAACTCCGCTGGGCACGCAGTACCTTTCGGGACACATTTCTTGGGTTACGCTTGCTGCCAGAGCTCGATGGCTATCTCACGCTGGATGTTATCGGGCAAAATCTCGGCCCGCTGCTTCTCGCTGTTTCAGCACTGGCTGCGCTCACACAGCTGGTAATTGGCGGGTCGGTACCCTGGTGGACGGGGCTGACGATTGCAGCAATGACGATGGTCCGGTGCAGTGTGGCAGCCTTTCGTGCTCGCGACGTGCGGTTTCTCGGCTTCTCGTTCCATACACCGATCAACATCTTTCTCTTACTTCCTTTGAAAGCCTATGCGCTTTGTACATTGAGCAATAGCGACTGGCTGTCGCGCAAGGTCGCCAACGTGCCGGCCGAAGGGGAAAAGCAGGCCGTCACTCCGCACCCGAACGCTGGATTGAGCCCTGCAAGTCAAGGAAGAATCTCTCGCACAATTCGTCAGCCGGGATTTTCGCACCGCCCATCGAGCCTGGCGGCGACGGAGAGTGTTTGCGCTAGCGATCGTTCGACTGCCTACAAATAGGTTGATTGGCTCATGACCTTGGACACAAACCAACAGCTATTAGAGCGCGAGTTGGCTGCCGACGATCCATGGCGCCTCGACAGTAGTTCGTTCGAGCAGGAGCGGTACGCGCAAATGCTCCGGATGTCGCGTTGCAACGGGGATCTTGCGCATACCCTCGAAGTCGGGTGTGCAGCCGGTGCATTCACGGAAATGCTGGCGCCGCATTGCCAACGAGTCACTGTGGTCGATGTCATGCCGCAGGCGATTGAGCGAGCGCGACGACGGACCAGGAAGTGGTCACATATCACGTGGGTGGCCTGCGACATCCAACGGTTCTCGACTGCCGAGCAGTTCGATCTGATCGTCGTTGCGGAGGTTCTCTACTATCTCAAAGATATTGCCGAGATGCACGCGGCTATCCGCAACCTGGTGAGTATGCTTGCGCAAAATGGGACTCTGGTGTTCGGGTCCGCGCGTGATGCCACGTGTCAGCGCTGGGGTCATGCTGCTGGTGCCGAGACGGTGATTGCTCTCTTCAACGAAAGTCTATCGGAGGTCGAGCGTCTGCACTGCCACACCGAGTCGGTCAACGAAGACTGCTTGCTTGTCCGGTTCCGGAAGCCGGGTCGCTCGTCAGAACAATCAAACGTCGGTCATTAGGCCAGGGGGTTCGTATGCGTATCTGCGGCATCAAGTTGACACATGACGGCGCAATTGCTGTCGTCGAGGACGGGCGGCTTGTCTTTTGCACCGAGCAAGAGAAGCGCGGCAGCAATCCACGCTATCAATCCATCGACAATCTCGATGCAGTCGTGCTCGCCTTGGCGGAGCATGGCCTGGAACCGCATGACATTGATCAGTTCGTCATCGACGGCTGGGATGGCGAGATTGAATCGCAGTTCCAGGTGCTCAGCGGGGCGGTGCCGATCGCACTGAAAGGGGCGCCATATGTCGAGCGCCATGCTGAGGGTCTTCTTGATTCTGTCGACGGCTTTGGCCTGATCCTCGGCGGCAAGGTGGTTCCCTATAAGAGTTACCCGCACGTCACGGGCCACGTCGCGTCAGCATACAGCACCAGCCCCTTTGCCATGGCCGGAAAACCCGCGTTTTGTCTGGTATGGGACGGCTGCATCTTTCCACGTCTTTACCATGTCGAACCTCGGGGGGCGCGGCTCATTGGATCCCTGTTTCCGATGATCGGTCACGCCTATGCTGCCGCCGGCCTTCACTTCGGACCGTACAGGCAGCCGAACCGCTCCAGTTGGGATTTGGGCATCGCCGGCAAGCTGATGGCTTACATCGCGCTTGGCTCTGTCGACGAAAGCATCGTGGCAGTGTTTCAGGAGCTCTACGAAAAGCGCTTCGCGGCCGACACGGAGCAGGCTCGTCGCTACCGCGCGGACATCAATAACGCGGAATTGTCTCTTGCGGCCATTCACGACTTCTTCGAGGCAAGCGCACTGCGCCTCAAGGCCAAGCGAGCGGAGGACGTCCTTGCGTCGTTCCATGTGTTCCTGGAACGTCTTCTTGTCAAGGAAATCGCGATGGTTCTGCTGCGGCACTCGTCGCTTCCGGGAGCGCGAAATCTATGTGTAGCCGGTGGTTGCGGTCTCAATATCAAGTGGAATAGCGCACTTCGCGCGACGGGACTGTTCGATGATGTCTGGGTGCCGCCATTTCCGAATGACAGCGGCTCGGCAATCGGTGCTGCCTGCAGTGCGATGGCGGCGCAAAATGGGTTCGCGCCGCTGGAATGGTCGGTCTACAGTGGCCCGGCCCTGGAGGCCAGCGAGATTCCGTCAGAATGGGAGGCCGCGCCGTGTAGTCTGCGTGAGCTGGCGGCCATTCTCGCCGACAACCGGCCGGTAGTCTTTCTTTCCGGGCGCGCCGAGCTTGGGCCGCGGGCGTTGGGCGGCAGAAGCATTCTTGCAGCCGCGACCTCGCCAGCGATGAAGGATCATCTCAACGACATCAAGCGTCGCGAGCACTTCCGGCCGGTCGCGCCGATCTGCCTGGAGGACCGGGCGCCAGAAATCTTCAGCCCAGGTACGCCAGATCCCTACATGCTGTTTGATCACCAGACCCGAGCGGAATGGCGCGACAAGGTCCCCGCTGTCGTCCATCTGGACGGTTCTGCGCGATTGCAGACAATCGCACGCAACTCTCCGCACAAGATCGCCGAGCTCCTCGTCGAATTTGAGCAACTCACGGGCATTCCGCTACTCTGTAACACAAGTGCCAACCTCCATGGACGTGGATTCTTCCCGGATGCCGCCGCAGCCTGCCAATGGGGACGCGTCGAACATGTCTGGTGCGACGGCCTGATCTGGACCAAATCGGTCGTACGCAAGCCAACGTCGGCTGAACGACTTCTGCCTGCCTAAGATGAGCATGTCCACCGCAGCAATCGACCTTGCCGGCGTAAGAAAGGCCTTTGGCGACAAGATCATCGTCAATGAGCTGTCGTTCTCGGTTGCGCGCGGAGAATGCTTCGGCCTGCTCGGGCCCAATGGAGCTGGCAAGAGCACGATTGCGCGTATGCTCCTCGGCTTGATCTCTCCGGACGCAGGCAAGATTACGGTCCTTAATGAGCCTGTGCCTGCACGCGCTCGTGTAGCACGTGTGCGCGTCGGCGTGGTGCCGCAGTTCGATAACCTTGAACTCGAGTTCACGGTACGAGAGAACCTGCTGGTGTTTGGCCGCTACTTCGGCATGAGCGCTCACAAGATCGAGGCAGTCGTGCCGTCGTTGCTTGAGTTCGCGCGCCTCGAAAGCAAGGCTGACATGCGCGTCGCCGAGCTGTCGGGTGGCATGAAACGGCGGTTGACGCTGGCGCGTGCGTTGATCAATGACCCACACCTGCTGGTGATGGACGAGCCGACGACTGGTCTGGATCCACACGCACGCCATCTAATCTGGGAACGCCTGCGAGTTCTGCTTTCCCGTGGCAAGACGATCCTCTTGACCACACACTTCATGGAAGAGGCGGAACGCCTATGCGATCGGCTGTGTGTCCTCGAAGGTGGACGCAAGATCGCTGAAGGCAAACCCGACGCCTTGATCGACGAGCATATCGGCTGCAACGTAATCGAGGTCTATGGCGGTGATCCGCATGAGCTCCGTGAGCTGATCAGGCCTCATGCGCGACACATCGAAACGAGTGGAGAGACACTCTTCTGTTACGCGCCATACCCGGAGCAGATACGCGTGCAACTGCGCGGGCGAGCGGGCCTTCGTATTCTGCAGCGTCCGGCAAATCTCGAAGACGTGTTTTTGCGGCTGACCGGGCGCGAGATGGAGAAGTGAGCGATGGGTGAAGGTTATGCAACGGTGATGCCCGCTAACGCGTACAACTGGATCGCGGTGTGGCGTCGAAACTTCCTAGCATGGAGGAAAGTCGCACTTGCATCGGTTCTCGGCAACCTCGCGGATCCCATAACCAATCTATTTGGCCTTGGCTTTGGCCTCGGGCTGATCGTGGGGCGCGTCGAGGGGACTTCTTACATCGCGTTTCTGGCGGCGGGCATGGTCGCGAGCAGCGCCATGTCAGCTGCGAGCTTTGAAACCTTGTATGCATCCTTTGCGCGCATGGTTTCCGCGCGCACCTGGGAAGCGATTCTGTCCACACAGCTCACGCTTGGCGATATCGTTCTAGGTGAATTGGTGTGGGCGGCCAGTAAGTCCGTTCTGGCCGGAACTGCGATCGGGATTGTTGCTGCCACGCTGGGTTATGCATCCTGGCCGTCGATTGTCTATGCGGTGCCAACCGTCGCCCTTACCGGCCTTGTCTTCGCCAGCCTGGCGATGGTCGTCATATCTCTTGCGCCAAGTTACGACTACTTCGTGTTTTACCAGACGCTCGTCCTGACCCCGATGGTGTTTCTGTGTGGTGCGGTGTTTCCGATGAGCCAACTGCCCGGCTCATTTCAGCACTTCGCCGGTTTGCTGCCGCTCGCACATTCGGTCGACCTCATTCGCCCGGCGATGCTTGAGCGCACAGCTGGCGGCGCTGCCCTGCATGTCGGTGCGCTTTGCATGTACGCGATATTGCCCTTCTTCGTATCGACGGCACTGTTACGGCGCCGCCTGCTGCGTTGACATGAAACCTTGCGAACACGGAGAAACGTCAATCGATGCGGTCGCACGACGCTTTCTGCGATGGCGCGAGGCAACCCACCCACCACGGCAATAGCCGCATGGGTTTAAAAACAGGCTGGTTAGCCGGCTGATCGGTTGATCGGTGCGAGCACCAGCCGCTCAAATGCTGCTCGCCGATCGCTACGCGTTGGGACGGATTTTGCGAGAAATCCTGGTTGTGCTGTCCGGCCTCGCGCAGCCGACGTAGTGCGAGTCCAGACTGCGTAGGTGGAACGGCAGTTGACATTCCTGTCATGATTAAATGGAGAAGGTGATGTTGTGTCTGGGAGTGAGTGGCGGTCTAGACAGAGTCTATGAGAGCTCGCCCGAGTTACCGAATACATTTCTGCACGACGGCGCTGCAGTTCTTGTGCGAGATGGCCGGGTTATCGCTGCCGTCGAAGAGGAGCGCCTCAATCGGGTCAAGCACTCCAATAAGTTCCCCAGCAACGCGATCCAATACTGCCTTTCCACTGCAGGAGTCGAGCTTGACGAGATCGACCGTATCGCGTTCTACGCGACTGAAGCCTACTGCAATACTATGCTCGAGCGCCTGTGTGTTTCCCAGCCCATTCCGTTGGACGCCAGACTGGTGCTGCGGCAGCTGCTGGCACGGGAGTTCGGTGCCGAGGTCGACGCGTCGCGGGTTTCCTTCGTAAATCACCACGAAGCTCATGCCGTGAGCGCGTTTGCCATGTCTGGATTCGAGCAAAGTCTCATTTTTGCGGTCGACGGAGGTGGCGATTTTCTCTCGGGCCTCTTGGCTGTGGGGTCGGGCACCGACATGACGCAACTCGCTAGCTTCCCAGAACATAATTCTCTGGGGCTGTTCTATCTCGAGACGATCCGATATCTCGGCTACGGGTTGTTCGACGAGTACAAGGTGATGGGACTTGCCCCTTACGGTGACCCCGCTCGCTATCGCGAGCTCTTCGCGCAGTTCTACGAGTTGTTGGACAATGGTGGCTATCGCGTCCACCTGGATCGAATCGGTCCGGCCCTGCTCCGCAGCATCGAGATCCGGCGAAAGGGAATGCCATTCACGCAGCAGCATCGGGATGTCAGCGCTTCGCTGCAGGAGGCGTTGGAGCGGATCGTGTTTCACGTCCTGCGGCACCATCGCGAAGCGACCGGCATGACGCGTTTGTGCCTGGCTGGAGGGGTAGCGCACAACTGCACCGTGAACGGTAAGCTGCTCTATTCCGGACTTTTCGACGACATCTTCGTCCAACCCGCGGCACACGACGCCGGTTGCGCACTGGGCGCCGCGCTGATGATGTCTAACGAACTGGGCAAGCCAGCGCCGCGCGAGCGACTACAGGACGTCTATTGGGGACCCGGTCTCGGGAACGAGCGATCCATAGAACAGGAGCTCAATGCATGGTCCGGCCATCTCGATATTCAACGAAGTGATGACATAGCAGGCAGTGCGGCCGACTGGATGGCAAATGGTGCCGTGATCGGTTGGGTTCAGGGCCGCTCTGAGTTCGGGCCGCGTGCGCTTGGCAACCGCAGCATTCTTGCGGACCCTCGGCCGGCCGAAAACAAGGGCCGGATCAACGCGATGGTCAAAAAGCGCGAGGGTTATCGTCCGTTTGCACCATCGGTGCTGGAGGAGGATGCGAGCGAGTTCTTTGAGCTCCCGGACGGCAAGCGGGAGTTTCCCTTCATGAACTTCGTGGTTCGCGTGCGTGAAGCACAGCGTAGCGTGCTCGGTGCGATCACGCACGTTGATGGTACCGCCCGGCTGCAAACAGTGTCGCGCAAGACAAACCCCGCCTATTGGGATGTGATTAATGCGTTCAAGAAGCGAACCGGCATCCCGGTTCTTCTAAATACGTCCTTTAACAACAACGCCGAGCCGATCGTGGAGTCCGTTTCAGACGCGATCGCCACGTTCTTGACGACTGACCTGGACGGACTTGTTGTTGGACCCTTCCTCGTCAAGAAGCGGGCCGCAACACGGCAGGATTGGACTGCACTGAGCGTGTCATTGCCGCCCTATGCATCGCTTCATCGCGTTCGCTCCCACACAGCGGGAGATCGTCAGGAAACAGTCTGCGAGATCCGCACGGGACGTTCGGGCCACGACAGCATGCGTGTCTCACATGAGCTTTTCGAGCTCCTGATGCGGATCGAGGGCGAGGCGCCGCTCGGCTGGCTTCTCGACGCAACCGAACTGGACCAGGCCAGGCGCGAAGACCTCGTGAAGGAACTGCGGCTCGTGTGGGAGCAACGCCGCGTCCGGCTGCATCCGCCACGCGCTGTTTGCGACTGCAATGAAACGTAAGGCGAAACCCAACCTGAACTCATGAGCATGGCTATGTCTACGCATCCATCTGGAGAAGAGGCAGGCCAGCGGGCTCGGTTGCAATCGGAATCCGGCTGAAATCGGTTATGTCGAGGCGTCACCGTTGAATAGAACAGGTCGAAAGCGTTGAGAGAACCCGCCGCAACAGGGATACGCTGCTATGAAGTTCTATCGAAGCAGTTCACCGCCACGGCGAATGGCGACGATGGCATCGGACGAAATCATACGCGAGGCGTCTCTAATGACACCTCATGTCCAACAAGGAGCCTGGAACGAGGCAATGCAGACGTTTAGCGGTTCGAGGAATGATCGGTTCGTTGTTTCCAGGCGACGTACGGGGTTCGGCGACTGCCTGTGGTCGCTCGCTGCAGCCTGGCGTTTTGCACAGCGGACCGGACGGACGCTTGCCATCGACTGGCGGGGGTCTTGTTATCTCGATCAGCCATTCACCAATGCCTTTCCGGTTTTCTTCGAGCCAATCCAAGACATTGCTGGCGTACCGGTGATCTGCGACGACCAGATCAACCAGCGCTCGTTTCCAGGACCATTCTTCCCGGCATGGTGGAACAAGCCGTCCATAGACTGCGTCTATCGGCCGGACGAGCAGATTTTCCGGGAGCGCGACGAACTCGACCACCTGTTCGAAAGCCAGCAGGATAGTGACGCTAGCACCGTTGTGTGCGACGCGTGCTTGATGTGGCGCTGCGATCAGGATGCTGAACGAGAGATCTTTCGGAGCATCAAGCCACGGTCTGAAATTCAGGCTCGGATTGATGCCGTCTACCGGGAGCACTTTGAGCCGTACAGCATGATCGGCATTCATGTTCGGCACGGCAACGGCGAGGATATTATGGGGCATGCTCCTTACTGGGCCGATCCGGAGCGTGCCTTGCGGCAGGTCTGTAATGCCATCGATAAGGCCAGGGCATTGCCACACGCGAAACCTGTGAGGGCTTTCCTGTGCACGGACAGCGCGCTCGTCCTTGAGAAGGTTTCGTCGATATGTCCCGAGGTTTTCACGATCTCAAAACGTTTCCAGGCGCCCGAGGCCGGGCCGTTGCACAGTGCCGCGCTCGGAGCCGATGGAGGCTTTTCCGCCCTCATCGAGATGTATCTCCTTGCGCGGTGCAACACCGTGATTCGTTTCCCCCCGACGAGCGCCTTCACGCGTTATGCGCGCCTCTTTGCGCCACGCGTTATAGAATTCGATTTGAACGATCCGAGCCGATTGATCTTGATTGAAGACACTTCGCAAGAGCTCGTGGCTTTATGAAAGTTGTAACCCGTTTCATCGATCTGATGGCCGCTCTTTGCATCCAGCAGTACTGTCACTATGTTTCCTCGCGGCAATTTTTTGCCCGAACTGACGCTCCGAGGCCTCCTTCCACCGGAGAAGAGAAAGATGCTGCGGCCGGAATGCCTTCCGCTGAAGCTCGACCTCGACAAGAGTGGCCCTAACTGGCTGGGCCGGCGCTAAACGGTGTAATGCATCTTCGTCTTCGCCTGGTGCGGACTCGCAAGTCCCGCTGGCCGATCGCGGATAAAGTCATCGAAAGGGTCTCCGGTGAGCCGGCGAGTTCCGTAGCGCCCGTCGGGCACACTCTCTCACGCGGCC
This sequence comes from Bradyrhizobium sp. B124, assembly GCF_038967635.1. Taxonomy (NCBI): domain Bacteria; kingdom Pseudomonadati; phylum Pseudomonadota; class Alphaproteobacteria; order Hyphomicrobiales; family Nitrobacteraceae; genus Bradyrhizobium; species Bradyrhizobium sp. B124. Next base: position 8,082,073 of record NZ_CP152413.1, read on the forward strand.
TGGCGCATTCGGAATCGACTATGTCAGGCTAGACATCCAGTGCGCCAGCTCGTGGTCGCGAAATCAATCCGCGGAGCGATGTGCCACCGCTGGACACAACAGGGCAGGGCATCATGAAGTCAGCGCCAGTTGCGGGTAAACCTAACGTGCGAAGCTCGTAACGTCAGGTTTCGATCGCAAATGGGCAGCGACCGCTGGGCGCGGCGCTGTCCTGACCTATCGGTGCTCCGATGAGAGGCGCTGTCGATCCGCTCGCTCCTCCAATTGCGCGATCACGAAGGAGGGCGCAGCCTTGTAGCGTGGTCTTGGCAGTGGGGCGAGCTTGCTCTGGGCATTTTGTAGGTGATGCACCGTTGCTGTCGCAAACACGCCGTGTCTCGAAGCCGCCAAGCGTTTCGCGTGCGCGACATTAGGACGCAAAACCGGAGCCCGTTTGCGTGCATCGTAGTGGCCCAAATCCTGCTACGGCTTCCCCAGCGGCGCTAGAGGAGAGGAGGCGGGCGTGGGTCTCGAACTGCCAAATGACGATCCGGTCGGAGGTCCGCTGTCGGCGGCACACTTGGGTTGTCCCTCTCACGCCGATAAAGTCCGCGTCCATCGGGGAGAAAAAAAGGCGATGTTGCTGACCGGCGCATCGCGCGGAATTGGTCACGCCACTGCCAAACTGTTTTCGGAGGCGGGCTGGCGCATCATTTCTTGCGCGCGCCAACCGTTCGAGGGCGAGCGGTGCCCGTGGGAGTCCGGGAGCGAGGACCATGTCCAGGTCGACCTCAGCAATCATCGAATGCTGCCGCGCGTGGTCACCGAGGTCAAGAGACGCTTGGCGGGCGCACCCTTGCACGCGCTGGTGAACAATGCTGGCGTCTCGCCGAAAACGCCCGATGGTGACCGGCTGACGTCGCTGACGACGTCGACCGAAACCTGGATGAGGGTGTTCCATCTGAATTTGGTGGCCCCGATCCTGCTGGCGCAGGGTCTATTTGACGAGCTGAGGGCCGCGTCAGGATCGATTGTCAACGTGACTTCGATTGCGGGTTCGCGGGTGCACCCGTTTGCCGGCAGCGCCTATGCGACGTCCAAAGCTGCCCTTGCAAGTCTCACGCGGGAAATGGCCCACGACTATGCGCCGCATGGCATTCGCGTGAATGCGATCGCGCCCGGCGAAATCAAGACGGAGATGTTGTCGCCCGATACAGAAGCGCGGCTCGTGCCAAACATCCCGCTGCGCAGAGTGGGAACGCCCGATGAGGTGGCTAAGGTCATTTTTTTCCTATGTTCGGACGCCGCAAGCTACGTCACGGGGGCCGAGGTGCCGATCAATGGTGGGCAACACCTGTGAAACGAGCGGGCCTAACAACGCAGCTGACTTGAGCTGCAGCGGTGGACCTTGCGTTTTACGCTAACGTCGCGCATCCCTTCCGGAAAATGAAAATCAACGCACTGTAAGTTTACCGTCGTGCCATGAAAAGGTGCTACCCTTCTATGTCATCTCGTCAACACGCGGCGCTAGATCGAGAATGACATGCAAAACGAAGCTCGCAAATCCGAACAAGGTGCCAGGGAGGATGATCAAAACAACGGAGACCGCCCCATGCTGCATATCGCTTCCGCACGCGAAAGACCGACCTTACATCCGGAGACGGAGCGCGAGCTCGTGGTCGAGCGGTTGCGCGAGAGCGCTCTGACCGGCATCTTCGAAATATCGAAGATACTCACAACTCCTCGCCGGCTCGAAGTCACGTTGGCCAACGTCGTCGATCTTTTGCAGTCGTTTGTGGAGACGCGACACGGCATCGTCTCACTGTTCGACGATGACGGGATGCCGGACATTACCGTGGGCGCCGGCTGGAGCGAAGGCAGCGACGAGCGCTACCGAATGCACCTGCCGCGGAAAGCCATCGACCAGATCGTCGCGACACAGAGGCCTCTTGTCGCCGAGAACGTGGCAGCCGAGCCGGCATTCGGCGCGGCGGACCTGGAAGTGCTCGGCGCCTCTGATGATGTGCCGGTGTCGTTCATCGGGGTGCCGATTCGCATTGATCCGAAAGTCGTGGGTACGCTGACGGTCGACCGCATCCGTGACGACAGGTCGAGTCTCCGGCTCGATTATGACGCCAGGCTGCTTGCCATGGTCGCCAACCTGGTGGGACAGACAGTGAGGCTGCATCGGTTGTTCGCCTGCGACCGCGAGCGATTGATGGCGGAGAAGGACCGGCTACAAAAGCAATTGTTCGAGCTCAAGCAGCCTGCACGAGAGCGTAAGAAGGTCCACGTCCATGGGATCATTGGCGACAGCCCGGCGCTGCGCGGGCTGCTCGAGAAGATCGCGGTCGTAGCCAAATCGAACAGCACGGTTCTGTTGCGCGGGGAATCGGGTACCGGAAAGGAACTCGTAGCCAAGGCCATTCACGAATCGTCGTCCCGGGCCAAGCGGCCTTTCGTTAAGCTGAATTGCGCGGCGCTCCCCGAGACAGTCCTGGAGTCCGAATTATTTGGTCACGAGAAGGGAGCCTTTACCGGCGCGTTTAGCTCGCGCAAAGGGCGCTTCGAGCTTGCTGACAAGGGGACGCTATTCCTTGACGAGATCGGCGAAATTTCGGCCCCGTTCCAGGCGAAGTTGCTGCGAGTCCTGCAAGAGCAGGAGTTCGAGCGGGTCGGCAGCAACCAGACGATTAAGGTCGATGTCCGTGTCATAGCTGCGACCAACAAGAACCTTGAAGAGGCTGTGGCAAGGAATGAGTTCCGCGCAGACCTGTACTATCGTATCAGCGTCGTTCCCTTGCTGCTGCCAGCGTTGCGGGAAAGGCGCAGTGATATTCCGCTGCTGGCCGGCGAGTTCCTCAGGAATTTCAACAGCGAGAACGGCCGTACGCTGACCTTAGAGGCGAGCGCGATCGATGTGCTGATGAATTGCGGCTTTCCAGGCAATGTCCGCGAACTCGAAAACTGCATCGAGCGCACAGCGACCATGTCCGCCGGACCATCGATCGTGAGAAATGACTTTGCATGCTGCCACGGCCAGTGCCTTTCCGCGATGCTGTGGAAAAGTAGATCGGACGAGATGACAGTCCAACCGGCAGCGCCAGTGCCGGTGCCTGCGAAGTGCATTATCCCACTATCTGGAGCGGCCGCGCCGGTCTCGCCCGTCGGCGGCGACGTGGCCTCGCTGGCGCCTCCCGGCACAGTCCTCGTAAGTGGCGCGAAGGTTGCCGATCGCGAGCGGGTCATTGCGGCCATGGAAAAATCTGGTTGGGTGCAGGCAAAGGCAGCGCGCGTGCTCGGACTGACGCCGCGCCAGATTGGCTACGCGCTGAGGAAATACGGAATCGAGATCAAGCGGTTCTGAACGCAAGGACCATAGCGATCGGAGCTACGGCCATCACAGTTGAGCAAAATGGCTAGGAGGACAGGCTTCGTCGTTCGGGCGTTCGATGCCGTCGCAATCTGAAGGGAATGTTTCGCCTCGGGGGCGGCTTGGCCACGAGCGAAAAGACCCTGATCCGCTTGCGAGCGCCGCTGTCGCAACGCGAGTTCGCTTGGTTCGTCGAGAGAGGAGTTGCTCGTCACGAAATGCAGAGCATCACGCAGGCGCCTATTCGTTCAAGAGCCCTTGGGAATGGTTCAGCCGGTCGACGTCAAGCGAGGCGTCAAGCGCATCCGCCGATCAAGTTCGAAGTGGCCAGCGGCAATTCCCGAAGCGCACCAAGCGCGCTGGCAGCGTCGAAACCAGACGCCGCTACCGTTGAACAACCGAGCGTCACCTTCGCCTTTGGCGTTTTTACGAGATCCTTGAACACGTCTGCTAAGGGATTTCGATCGCGAGCTCGTTAACGCAGCCTCGACCCTGTCTTAATTGTGTCCGCCTAGCCCGCTTCACCATGCCGCCGAACACGGCGGCCATTCGGCTTACGAGGCCAGACGTTTCCGTGGTGATTCCGCCTGCGCTTTGTTCACCATCAACCGGTACGTTGCCCGCTTGTGATGAACGACGGTCATTTGTCGTAAGCTATCTTGGCGTCACTCAGCGCGCGTGCCCACGCAACAGCGCTGTCGCGGCTCCTACGCGTGTCGGTATTCGTTCGTCAGGAATACCAAGCCAGAGGGCGCGTCAGCCTCGTCTAAGCCTCTGTAGTGGCAAGGCGATTTCGAATCGGGGCGGTGGTACGACACTTGCTGCTCTGTTTGCAGCCATCGCAACTTTTGGAGCAACTCCGTGCACAATGTCGTCTGCATCAAACAGGTTCCCGACTCTGCGCAGATCCGCGTGCACCCTGTGACCAATACGATCATGCGTCAGGGCGTGCCGACCATCATCAACCCATATGACCTCTTCGCGCTTGAGGCCGCGCTCGAGCTGCGGGATCGGTTCGGCGGCGAAATAACCGTGCTTACGATGGGGCCGCCCTCGGCGGAAGACTCGTTGCGAAAAGCGCTGACCTTTGGCGCTGATCGCGCCGTACTGCTCACCGATCGCTGCTTTGCGGGCTCCGATACCCTGGCCACAACGTATGCACTGGCAACAGCCATCCGAAAAATTGGTAAGGAGTATGGCCCGCCAAACCTCATCTTTACCGGCAAGCAGACCATCGACGGCGATACCGCGCAGGTTGGACCTGGTATCGCAAAGCGGCTTGGCGTGCTGCAGCTTACCTACGTCGCCAAGGTCAGATCCCTGGATCTCACCGCCCGGACAATCGAAGCGGAGCGACGCTCCGAAGGTGGCGTCCAGGTGCTGCACACGAGGCTGCCATGTCTCATCACCATGCTGGAGGCAACAAACCAGATTCGGCGCGGAGCGATGGCGGATGCCTTGCGTGCCGCGCGCGCGCCGATCGTGAAATGGAGCGCGCACGATGCCGGCGTCGAGGACGTCTCCAAATGCGGTCTTAGGGGCTCGCCGACAGTCGTCAAGCGCGTGTTTGCGCCCTCCGCGCGGGCCGAGAAAGCGGCGTTGGTCGAGGCCACCGAGCAACCAGCGCAGGCGTTGATTGATGCCATATTCAAGCATCAACCGAAGCTCGAAACCGATCTTGCAGCACTAGCCCGTGATACGTGATCTGAATAGCCGTCGCGACGATAAAATGGTGAACGCGACCATAGACCCGTCGACCCAGCGAACTATCGATCTCGCTACTGCCAATAGTGGGCCCAGGCACGAAGTGGCCCCGTCAAGGATCGTTCTCTCCTCATAGCTAGGAATCAAATGAGGTCTTCTCGAGCGTCTCAATTTGCACTGGATCAGCCTTCGCAGATCGTCTGCGAGTATTTGACCGAGCAGGCGCGGGCTCTGTTCGGCCCGCATCCGCTCGCTGCAGAGTTGTCTAAAGACCAACTTGCCAACCTGCTGCCTGAATACTTGGCGATGTCACAGGCGTTCCCGTACCTGCAGGCGGGGTCGCAAAAGCATCTCATATTCGATGCAATGCATCACAATCGCGACCTTCCGAGAGACATTGAACTGACCAGCGTGGTCGGAAATTTCATCTGTTGGGATGAGACGGGTGGTTATGGCCGAGTTCTTCAGGGCGGCAAGGCGGCGCTGCCCGATATTCTGGCCACTGAAAACTTCCACTCAAACCTGCTTAGACAAGATGCATCGCGACTGCTCGGCAGAGCAATACAGCCGCACTACAGCGCCACAACGAAACGGTACCTGCATTCTCTCTTTGCCGGATTGTCATCGAAAGACCCCGTAATGCGTTGCGCCTACATGGTCGCTTTCGAACTGCATGCTGCGGAAATGATCCGGTCGCTGTGGACCACCCTGGTCAAGGCCTTCGATGTGCGTTTCGACGATCTTGTGTACTTCCGCAGTCATGTCGGCGGAGAAGACCCCGCGGAGAAATATCACGGAGAAATGACAACCCGTCTCATTCGCGAACTTGTACCGGCTGGCAGCAATGGTCGCTTTCTGGATGAATTCGATCGAGCCTATCGGCTAAGCTTGCAGTGGTGCCGCGATCTGCTCCGAATTGTCTCACTTGAGGGAGATGGTCGAGCGGAGATCGAACACCAAGGCCGTTGTCATTGCGGTGCTGTCAAGTTCAGTGTCCGAGCGCCGCGACAGCTGTCAGCCGTTCGATGCAATTGCTCGATATGCCAAATGTCTGGATTTCTGCACTTGCTCGTGCCAGGTGACAAGCTCAGCATTGAGTCCGGCGAACAGTGCCTCACCTCGTACCAGTTCAACAAGAACATCGCTCGACACACGTTTTGCCGGAATTGTGGCGTAAAGCCATTCTATAGGCCACGATCGAACCCCTCCGGTTTCAGCGTGAATGTTGGATGCTTGGATAGAAGAACTATCGACAGCATAAGAATAGATGATTTCGATGGCGAGCATTGGGAGCAGGCGTTCCGCTCGATGCGCGAGGATACGAAAGCGTCCCTTGAAGCTCAAACCTTGGAGTGAACCCGAATGGCGCGTGCGGTGAATGATAGATCCGGTCTGCTTTCAGAAGAGGCTCTCACGAAGTACCGCATAGAGTTGTTGGTGAAGGGTACGGTCGTGATCGGCCCGCAGACGTTGTTTACCCAAGATGACTTGGCGAGGATCGATCAGCTGCAGACTGAGATTCCCGAAGAACAGGTACGGGAGGGAGATGCCGGCGACTCGCACAATGTCTTCGTGAAACGCGTAAGGGTAGATCCGCCCGGCCGGCCTCCCAGCAATACGAATGGTACTGCTCCGAGGCAGATCATCGAACTGCTCGAAAAGAAGGACCGCAGCTTCGCGCTGAAAAAGGTCTTGGGAGCATCGTCAGATTATGTGATTCGCCGATGCCAAATACATCGTATGCCTCCCGGCTCCTTTGTTGGTATCCATTTGGATGCGGAGAGCGACCCTGATTTCGAGTACTCCGTGATTGTGCAACTCGCGAGAGAGTTTGAGGGAGGTGAGTTTGTGGTATATCCAAGCACTTACGAACAGCAGGTATTCCGACCGCCATTTGGGGCCGTACTTGTCACCACGTGTAAGGTCCGGCATGAGGTGAAGCCTGTACGCGTTGGGGAGCGACGATCGCTGGTGTACTTCTGTTCAAGACGCAGCGGTGCGAACCGCCGGATCATCGAAGGCTCTACCGGTAGCCTGTGAGGCGGGTTAGCTGGAATGGCCTCCGGATGAGTTGAGGAACGGGTGAACTCTCGGGAGGTGATCGGTGGCTCGGTCCTTGCAGCGGTCCTTGCAGAAGATATCCTGTGGTGATTTCGTCGCTGTGCGATATGGACTGCTCGCGCAGGCTCGGTGACACGTCGTCAGCGAAAGCCGCTCGGAAGAGATGAGGTTGGCACCTTTCACGATCGATGCCGATAGTCCGCGCACTGAACCACTGCCATCGGGCTCTCCAATTTCCACCGAATCGGAGTGACGCTGGGATATTGGTCGAGCGGGAGCCTAGCCCACTCCGCCTTGAGGATCTGGCGATCCGCCGATTGAGCTTTGGAGAGTGAGCTGCTGACAGACGCCGCTCACCTCGGACAGAGGCTTTTGTATCTCCTCGTAGCGCATACTGGTTCACGGTGGGAGTCGGCCTCTAGTGAGACGAAGCACACCTTCACGTCACGTCCCCCAAGTACCGGTCTCAACCACACGTTCAAAAGCAGGGGGAGCGAATGAATGGAGGGAGTTAAGATATGGTCGCTGTGATCTCAGTCAAACCATTGTCAATAGGCGGTGCTGCAGATTGCGGGCTGCGGGCCTATCGCGCGCAATCACGAGGCACTCCACCGTGCCAGCCTCTTGATCAGCGGCAAGCGGGATCACGCCTTCCTTGCGTGTGCCGTCGAACAGAAATCCGTCCTCGACGAAACGATCATGCGCGGCTTGGAGAGAACTTGATCGGACGTTTCTCACGGATAAGATAACGTAGCAACCGGAATAGTCATAGCCCAGCAGGCGGACGGCGATGCTGTGTAACACCGAGCCTCCGCCCCACCGGCCGTTCGCTTCATTGAACAGAAGCCGCCCGTCGCTCGCGAAAATGGCGTCAATGTTGATCATTCCACGATACCCAAGGGTTCGCGCTAGCTGCACAAATCGGTAGGCGTGCGCCTGGGCGGTCAACCATTGCCCATTCATCAGGTCGCTTGGAAGTTCAAGTCCTGTCCAGATGAGAGCCCTTTCAAATCGATCGTTGCTTCGACGCAGACGTATGTTTCCACTGTTGATGAAAACGATTGAACCATCCTGATCGATCTCATACTCGAGATAGAATAAAGACCGAGCCACGTGGTACGATTCCACGACCAACGTCTTGCACGATGCTGTTGTCATCTCAGACCAAAGTGCTTCAGGATCAAACGACGGCCAAGGAATCTGCCTGGTATCTCTTGCCCCGGGTAGTGGACCGCTCTCGTCGCTGGTCAGGACGACATTCCCGACCCCGCCCGCTCCATTGTCTAACTTGACAATCACGTTGCCGGTCTCAGACCTTAGCGAGGTGACCGCCCTAAATAGTTCGCTTGAGTTCGTGGTTACGCATCCATTGGGCAACGGAAGTCCGACACTTGTCGCCAATTGACGGAAGTGGCTCTTGCGGTTCAATAGATCAGGCCCTCGCTGCAGAGCGAAGTCGTCCCCGCTTTGCGGGATGCCCAGCAGGGCCGCCAGGCGCGCGACCCCTTCACTAGAGTAGCAAGGATGTATTCTCCAGGATGATTTCGGGTGAATATGGCTGTTGATTCGTTCAACAACAGTATTGGACAGCAGGGTGCAATCATTAAGGACCCGCGCCTCGCGGGTACCTTCAGGCACAAGCAGCAGGAGGCTCGAGGCATCAAAATCGAGCGTCGTGCCAATCAAGGATAGCAGATCCGTCGGGATGGCTACCGGAGAGACTATAAGGTCACCCTCCTGTGCAAACCAGGCCGAGCGGCAAGCCGAGTTGGCGGCAAGGGAAAGTTGAGCGACTGTTAGATCGCCGCCCGACATTTGAGGCGTACCGGCATTCATGATTAGGATCCGAGGCAACAACGACCTCCCGGGCATTTGGCGCGATCAGACAGGGGCCGCCATGCCAGCAATGATGACGTTGCCGCGGCGCATCGTGTACCGTCCCCGCCCGAAAGTTGATTGTGCGCCGTCTCGATAACACCCGCGGTGTAGCGGAAAAGTACGACCAGCCAATCGGCCATCCTCAATTGCTGTCTCCGTTTGGGCCTGATCGCGTGCCGACTTCCTTCAGCATAAAATGCTGGACCTTGCCCAATGCCGTTTTCGGTAGTTCTTGCGTGAAAATGATTTCGCGCGGTGCCTTGAAACGGGCGAGCTGTGATTGCACATGCGCCATCAGCCCTTCCGCTTCGATCTGGGCCCCCGGTCTCCTGATCACATAAGCGATCGGTACTTCCTCCCAGCGCGGATCGGGGCGACCGACGACGGCGCATTCCGCGACATCCGGATGGCCCATAAGCACACGCTCCACTTCGGCCGGATAGATGTTCTCTCCGCCGGAAATGATCAAGTTCTTCTTGCGGTCGTGGACCCAAAAATATCCATCGGCGTCGCGGCGGCCGATGTCACCAGTGCGATACCAACCATTACTCAAAGCCTCTCGCGTAGCCCCTTGATTGCCCCAATATTCGTAGAAGACGTTGGGCCCACGTACTGCGATCTCGCCTGGTGTACCGGGTGGCAAGTTGCTGCCGGAACCATCGATGATCGCCGCTTCGCAGCAAAGACCGGGCAGGCCGCTTGACCCCTTAGGCACGAGATCTCCGCCGAGCTTCGTATACACAGCGATGGGGCAGGTCTCCGTCGAACCGTAAACCTGTAAGACTGGCACTCCGCGCATGACAAAGCGCTCGACAAGGCGCTGCGGCACCATCGTCGATCCGGTACAGATCGCTTTGAGCGCGGAGAGGTCCGTGCTTTCCCATCGCGGATGGTTGGTCAGGGCCTGCATCATGGCAGGGACCAAGGCTGCCAGCGTGGGCCGATCACGCTCGAACGAATCAAACGTTGCCTCCGGCGTAAAGCGGCTTTGGATGGTTACCGTGGCGCCGTGATGCAAACTCGGAGTCGTCTGGATGTTCAGACCGCCGACGTGGAAGAGCGGCAAAACAGTCAGGGCATGATCGGCCGAGGTGAGGTCATGCATGTGCTGACTCATGACGCCGTTCCACAGCAACGCTTCCTGACGCAACACAGCGCCTTTCGGTCGCCCTGTGGTGCCCGACGTATAGACGATCAGAAGCGGGCAGGTCAGGTCCGCACGTGGATTGCGCCCGTCACCACCGTCTTCGTCTAGCAGATCGTCCAACTTGCTTCCGCCCAGAGGCGCAAAGTCCAACCCGACGAGGGAGGCATCGGGCAGTTGCCTCGTCAGAAGGGGCAAGACTGCATCGAAGGACTGCTCAAGCACGAGCACCTTTGCCCCGGAGTCGGACAAGATGAAAAGCTGCTCGGCGGCCGCAAGGCGCCAATTCAACGGTACGAGGATTGCGCCGAGCCGCGCGCAGGCATAGAGCAGCGCCAGATAATCAGGCCGGTTGAGGCTGAGGATCGCGATCCGGTCTCCTCTCTCGACGCCGAGCTGGCTCTCGAGCGCACGAGAAACCCGCTCGATCCGTCGATTGAAGCCGGCGTAGCTTAGGGTCTGTCCCTCGAAATGGATCGCGGCTTTGTCAGGAGCATACGCCGCGTTGCGCTCAATCAGTGTGCAGAGATCCAATGTATTCTCCGTGTGGCTCGGCTCAGCACAATAGGTTTGTACTGACGCAGTTAAGCCTGAGCTCGCAATTGCTTCGGGAAGCCTCGATCACATGCTTCGGTCGTCCTTTGCACAGGCTATGATCACACGGCCTAAGCAGACCAACGCGGTCCTTGATGGTTGTCATGGGTTGCGAGCAATGGATATTGCCGAAGGACTTTCAGGCACTTGAGTACTTACTCTGTTCTGCTCAACAGCGGTCGCGTGCATCTGCGCGTAGTGATAGGCGCACCACGACGACGGTTTCTTGCCCGGTTTTTGATATACAGGCTCACCGCACATATACGCCGCTCTGGCATCTCCATCTTTGAAGTCGACAATGGCCCGGCATTGGCCTTCAACGTGGTCGATTAACAGGACCTTCTTGACGCAGTCAGGCTCTTTCAACTTGCTGCTCCGCAGTGCCAAGCCATCTCTTCCGATGTCGTGCCGGTCACGTCGGGCGACACTTGCAGCTCAAGCCTTTTGAAAACCTCCGCGGTCGCACGGTCTGTCGCACACTCGCGCGATGAGAAGGCCCTGCCAGCACCGCCAAAGCGGTGTGAACAGAGCGAAATGCTGCTTCGCCAGCCTGATTCCGGTGCGGTGTCGCAGCAGAGCAAGCGTTCGGTTTCAAATTCGCGAAGCAGCGGCGCCCTGCAAAGGCTTGGGATCGAAATCGACGTTGATCTCTTCTGACATCACCGGCTCTCCGGTGACCCGGCTTAGGACAGCCGTATAGCATCGGTCCTGGAATGCCGGGCCATTCACAACGACCTGCGAGCCGTAGCGCCGCGATCATGACGCGCTGCATAGCCGTTTCGACCGACCCGCTGTCGGGGATGAGGATCGCGATCAACCATTGCGGTGTTGTTCTGATCAGGTGAGACATTCGCAATCCTTCACAATCCCGACGGCAGACGAAGATTCGTGCCAATCTGAAGATCGTACAACTTAACGTTACGTCCGATTCAAGCTCTTTTGGCAGCCAGTATGAACATGCCAAAACTCTCAGGTTAGCGGGAAAAGCGCGGCCGAGCAGTGGAGGGTTAACAGCATTCTACGCTTCGATCTGCGTCAGAAAGTCCGTCATCCCATTGAGACTAGCTTCACAGCAGGTGAGTCCGGTGTCGCAAACGCCTGCGCTTTCCGCGATTGAGGTGGTCACCGCCCTCGGAGCCGATTTCGCGCCTGACGTCCGCAGCGCCGTTATGGAATAGTTCAGTCGCAGCTGTCCGCCGCTGACGTGGGAATGCCAAGTGCCGGATCCCACGATCATGGTCGATCAGGTCGGCTTGATGGGAAGGGAGTTTATGACCCTTGCGCCGTTCGAGCAACGAGCTGTCGCGAATGTGCGAGCGGCCGCCTTCGGACGCACGTCGCGGTCGGGGGCTTCCCCTGGTGCTGAGATCATCGCAGCGTCTGATAGAGCCGGTAGAGCAGCCGCGCGCGAGGCTCAATCGATGAGACGTAGAGTTGCTCATAATGCGTATGCGCGCCCTTGCCGTCGACGCCGAGGCCGTCAAGCGTCGCGGTATGCGGGGCGGTGAAATTGCCGTCCGAGCCGCCGCCGCTGAAGACGTCGAGCAGCTTGAAGCCGAGCTCGGCGGCAATTCCCTTAGCGTGCTCGTAAAGCGCGGCGCCAGCGTTGCTCTTCTCATACGGCGGACGGTTCAATTCGCCGCGAACCTTCACTATGACGCCCTTGGTGCGTGATGTGATGCCGAGGACCTTTGGCACCAGCTCGTCGGCGTCAGCCATGGTCGGCACCCGCATGTCGACTTCCGCGTAGGCCTCTTCGGCGATCACGTTCGGCTTGGTGCCACCGCGGACCACGCCAACATTGACGGTGACGCCGCGCTTGGGATTGTTCATCGCCTCCAACCTCTGGATCACATTGGCGAGTTCGCGGATCGCGCTGCAGCCGTCTTCGGGGCGGGCCCCAGCATGCGCCGGCGTGCCGCTGACGAAGACGTCGAAACGCGCAACGCCCTTGCGCCCAGTGACGATCCTGCCGCCGTCGCGCGCGGGCTCGGTCACCAGCACATATTTGGCGCTGCGGCCCTCGGCCTCGATCAACGCCCGCGAGGTCGGACTCCCAATCTCCTCATCCGATACATAGATATGGGTGATACCGAGCGGCGGGCGGATATCGTCGGCGCAAATCTGCCGGAACGCGTGATAGGCCAGGTAGGCGCCGCCCTTCATATCGTAAATACCAGGGCCGAATGCCCTGTCACCCTCGACCTTGAACGGCAAGCGCTCGATGAATCCCATCGGATGAACTGTATCGAGGTGGCTCAGCACCAGAATGCCCGGTACGCCCTGCCCCCAGGACGAGCGCGTGACCAAATGATCGCCGCAGCCGTCACGGCCCGGAACGCGTTCGATGGTGACCGACAGGTCGCGATAGCCCGCCGCGACGAGATCAGCCAGTTTGTTGACCTGATCCGGCCGCTCCGTCGGAGACTCGATCTCGACCCAGCGGCGAATGCCGTCGAGGATCGGAGCTGTTCCAAACGGATTGCCGGACATGGGTGTCTCTGTGAATTTGAGGGCATCGTTCGCACAAGATCGTGATAAGATTCACTTAATCGCATCTTGATCTGGCGCGAAGTTCTTCAGATTCGCCAACTGTTATGCGGCAGGTGTGCCTCTGAAGGTTGATCTTGGAAACTTGGCCTGGCCGCGGCAACGATGCTACGCGCCTGTCGATTGTAAAGGAGCTACCAAGGCTGGTAGGTATCGACGCGATTGCTCAAGCTCAAGGGTCTGTCCTGGTTGGGGCCGTGCTGGTGAGTTGTAGCCGTTTCGATCAAACCTCCGTTGGATATCTGCGCAAATTTCATTCCCGTGGCATCAATCCAGCCGCCTCGCGGGCGCTTGCTGCGACCTTCTCGTAGGCTGCTACTCGGGCCTCGGTCCTTCGGGTAACCAAGCGGAGGTGCCACTCAACAGCGATCAGCGCATCGTCTGTTCTTCTCCGCTAACGACGATTTTCGTAAATCGCGCTCAATCAAGCAGCAAGGTTCGAAGCGCGCCCCTGAAGTTGACCAATGGATTGCCCTGGCCTGCCCGGGTCGCGACAATGCGTCCGATAAAGATGGTATGTGTGCCAACCACCTTATGGTCGTACAAAACGCATTCGAGCGAACAACACGCGTTCGGCAATAGCGGTACATCGAGGACGCCTCGAATCCAGGGCGCGGTATCGAAGCGGTGAACACCTTTGGCACCCTCCTGGCCGCCAAAACGCAGCGCAAGGTCCTCCTGGTCGCTGCGGAGAAGGCTGACTCCAAAACTGCGGCTGGCCAGTATCCCATCATGGGTCTCGGAGCCGGCATTGATGCCAACGAGCAGGCACGGCGGCTCCATGGAGATCGACGTCACAGAACTAACCGTCAGTCCACGTCGTTCCTCGGCGGCTCCGGTCGCCACGATGGCGACGCCGCTCGCCAGATGTCGCATGGCCTGACGGAACTCCGCCGATTGGATAGACGGAATATCCCGAATTGTAGGAGGGAGCTGGTGGTGACTCATGACCCGTCTCTGGAGTTGTACTCCATTTCTAGTGTCTCCTGCGCGCAGTGATGACCTCGATCCCCGACTGGCGAGCACAGGTTGGTACCGGGGACCGCATCGATCTCCCCCAGATCAGCTACAATGATCACCTGACGGCGTGCAATATCTCGCCGCGTCGCGCCGTATCTGGGTGGCCTCAGCAGGAGTGCGAGTTGCCGCCGCCACCCCTTTTCAAACGGGCGCTCCTCAAGAAACCTCCTGGCGCTGAACTGCCACGGCGAAGAGGCGGCCAGTGCTCATGGATTCGTGGCGCGATCGGAGTAGCTGGGCTGGAGCCTTCTTATGTGCCCGTGCGTACAAGGTGATGCCGATTCCGCGACCGGCGGCGCCGGCCAGATGTTATCCGCATGTAACAGCATCGGCACCCTCATGTACTCTCACGAGAAGACGCTTTTTCGCATCGAGAAGATGCTCATCGAGCGTCGCGTGCAGCGCGCCCCGCAGCTCCGGCGGGATCGAGCTATCTGTATCGATCAATTCCCGAAACTTTCGAATGATGTGTTCTATCATGTTAATAGATCCGAGTGTTTCCATAGTCTGCGGGGTCATCATCGATTATCTCCTTTGGAGCTCAGCGCGCACGTCGTCTCGGGCCCTGACCTCAACGGCGTGCCGCAACAGGCTCTCGCCGACGAAGGGCGTTGGCTCTTGCGCCGCGTGCTCGGCGCGAATTGCTTTGCTTCGCGCGCGGGTAGGCGGCGCAGCTTCGCCGAAATCTCGCAGAAGCAATGCACATTCGCGCAAGCAATCTCGCCGCGTTTGTGAGTGTTGATCTTCGGAATCGTGAGACGGGGTCAACTCGGCTGTCATGCGTTGGAAACCGCGATCAGGCGCTTCAGTCGAGCGGCAGCGGCGCCGCGATCAAGCGATTCTTGCCCAAGTGCGACGCCTTCCTGTAGCGTCGAGGCCCGGCCGGCCACGATCAATGCCGCCGCCGCGTTCAAAAGCGCGGCGTCACGCTGTCGACTTGGTGCGCCATCGAGCACGCTTTGCAGCGCGACGGAATTGATATCGGCATCGCCGCTCTCCAGCACGTCGTTGCGGCAGCGCGGGAGGCCGGCCTCTTCCGGCGTCACTTCGAAGGTCCGGACCGTGCCCGCCTCAAGCGCGGCAACAAAGGTTGGGCCGGTGAGGGTCATCTCGTCGAGCCCGTCCGAGCCATGAACCACCCACACCGACTCGGCACCAAGGTTCCTTACCACCTGCGCCAGAGGCTGGACCCACTCACGAGAGGATACCCCGACGATCTGCCGCTTAACCCTAGCCGGATTGGACAGAGGTCCGATTAGATCGAAGATCGTGTGGGTCCCAAGTGCGGTCCGGATCTGACCAATGCGCTGCATCGCTGGATAATGGGCCGACCCAAACATGAAGCCGATGCCGGCTTCGTGCACACAACGAGCAACGGCGTCAGGCTTGAGATCGATCTTCACGCCGAGGCGCGCCAACACATCTGCGGCGCCGGAAGCTGACGCTGCAGCGCCGTTGGCATGCTTGGCGACAGGAACGCCGACCCCGGCGACGATAAAGGAGGCGCATGTCGCCGCGCTGATCGAGCACAACGGGGCGTCGCTGGTGCTAGCGATATCGATGGGGTCGCATGCCGCCTCGAGCCGCGGCATCTTATTCCGCATCGCGGAGGCTGCGCCGGTGACTTCTTCGACCGTTTCGCCGCGGACCCGCATTCCCATCAACAAGCCACCGATCTGCGAGGGGGTCGCGTGGCCCGACATCATGTTGTCAAAGGCTAACGCGGTTTCCTCACGCGTCAGAGTGGCGCCCGTGGCAACTTTTCCAATGATCGATTTAAGCGCTTCCATCGAACTTTACACGGTCCCTGTCCAAACCTGAGGCTCTTCCGTTCAACGGGGGGCTTTCGTTGAAGAGACGTGGCATCGGCTGCATTGATGCAGTGCCCGCCCCGTCCGCACGCGGCAGATGCCTCATTGACGCTTGCGTATCGGTCGGCTTGAGTGTGGGGCCCCCTGGTGAGGCTACAACCTGACGCTACGTGAGGGTCAAGCTCTCCATTTCGTGGAGCGGTCAAGAGAAGATCGTCGGCCGACGAGGACGGTGTCGGCGCGTGGACGCCAGCACGGATGGGACTGTCTCACACCGCCGCTTGCCGCGTCCGCCTCGATCGCGGCGTTTATGCCGATTCACCGTATCCTTCGAAGCCTTTCGGCTCGCGGGCGCCACCGTCGTGGAGCTTTGAAGCAGGCCTCCTCGACCTGCTTCTGGAGTATCGATGCCGGTTAGATCGAAGCGGAACCTCATGCCCTGCCGGAACGTGAATGAAGATGTGCAGACCTCCACGAACAACGGGCTGCCTGTTCTCTCATTGATACCACCGAGAACTCCCTCTCGTTGCAGCGGCAGGCGAGCGCTCGCTTAAACGAGGGAGGGCCACGGCTCAATTTGGAGTCTTGAAGATGCAGCTGACGATCGCGGCACCGCCATCGATACTGCGGGGCGACCACCTTCGAGGCTGGCGGGATCCGTTATCATCATAACTCGACCTCTCAGCTAGCGGAACGAGGTATGTCTTGAGCCATGCATCGTGTTCTGCCCCGCTTCACAGCCGGAACACGCCGTACTGTGGTGCGTCGATCGGCGCATTGAGCGAAGCGCTCAATGCGATTGCCAGGGCGGTTCTGGTGTCGATCGGATCAAGAATGCCGTCGTCCCAGATTTCGGAGGTCGCATAATAGGCGCTCGACCGCTCGCGATACTCGTCAAGGATGGGCTCTCGAATGGCTGCCAATTCGTGTTCCGAGAGGCGTCCGCCCGCGCGGGCCAATTGTCTCGCCTTGACGTGGGTGAGAACACCGGCAGCCTGCTCGGCACCCATCGCAGACATCTGAGAATTCGGCCAGCTGAACACAAACCGGGGATCAAACGCGCGTCCCGACATAGCGTAAGTGCCTGCGCCGTGCGAGCTGTTACAAACAATCGTAAACTTCGGCACGGACGCTCCGGACACGGCCATGATCAGCTTGGCGCCGTCCTTGGTGATCCCACGCCGCTCATATTCGCGGCCAACCATGAAGCCCGTGATGTTCTGCAGGAAGAGCAGGGGCGTTCGGTTCTTGTCGCACAATTGGATGAAATGAGTGCCCTTTAGCGCACTGTCGCCGAACAGCACGCCATTATTGGCAAGGATCCCGATTTGATATCCATGAAGCCGCGCAAAGCCGCACACGAGTGATGTCCCATAGCGCGGCTGGTATTCATGAAATCGGCTGGCATCGACCAGACGAGCGATGACCTCTCGCATGTCGAACTGCGCTCGCGTATCCATTGGAATGATACCGTAGAGTTCCGTCGCACCATAGGCGGGCGGCTCAGGGGCGACTCGATCGATCCAGGTCTTCGCCGGCTGGTGGAAGCGCGCGACGACGTCGCGGGCAATCGCAATCGCATGAATCTCGGAGCTTGCGAAGTAATCACTGCTGCCGGACACGCTGGTATGCATGAGGGCACCCCCAAGCTCTTCGGCGGATACTTGTTCCCCGGTGGCAGCCTTCACGACCGGGGGGCCACCGAGGAAAATCGCCCCTGCACCTTCGACCATAATGTTGTATTCACTAAGCGCTGGGACGTAGGCCCCTGCCGCGGTGCATTGGCCCATCACGATGGCGACCTGCGGCACTCCCATCTTCGAGAGAATGGATTGATTGCGGAGAATTCGACCGGCATGGTAGCGATCAGCAAAGAACTCCGCCTGCAAAGGCAGGAACCCGCCCGCGCAGTCGCACAGATGAACCACCGGCAGACGGTTTTCGATAGCGATATCTAAGGCCCGTACGATCTTCTTGACCGAGAGCGGATACCATGCGCCGCTCTTCACGCTGGCATCGTCGGCGTGAACAATCACCTCCCGACCCGCCACAATGCCGATGCCGACGACCTGCGCAGCGCCTGGCACCTCGCCGTCGTATGCCTTGTTAGCGGCCAGCGTGGAAAGCTCCAGGAATGGGGTTTCCGGATCGAGCAAGGCCGCAAGGCGCTCGCGAACAAACAGTTTATTTTGCCGACGCAGCCGCTCGAGGTCCCGCTCGGGTCGGTCGAAGCGGGCAACGCGCTGGCGTTCCTTCAACTCGGCCGCAAGTTGTCTGTTGTGGAGGTCGTTGCGACGAAACTCCGGTGAGTTCACGTCCGCCACGGAACCGATCCGCTGCATTTCAGCGCCCTTCCGTGGAGAGCGTGACCAGCACAGCGTCGCGCTCGAAGCTCTCGCCTTCCTTGACGTGAATTCGATCGACGATGCCATCCTGAGGTGAGCGTATGATCGTTTCCAGCTTCATGCTTTCAATCAGCATCAGCGCCATTCCCGCCGAGACTTCCTGGCCAGGAGAAACGGTGGTCGTAACAACCACACCAGGCATCGGTGCCCGGGCAACCCGCGGACGTGCCTCATGATTCCCGGAAACGAGCGTTCGCAATGGGTCATTGTGGCGCAATACGCGTGTTCTGCCGCGTATGTGTAGGTGAATCAGCTCGCCCTCGATGGCGAACCGAACCGGCTCGCTCTCGCCCGCAATGGTCAGGATGCCGCTACTGTCGCTGTGACGGGTGAACGCGACGGGGGCGATCACTTGATCACACAGATGGAGGCGGTAGCCCTGCTGGCTGGCTGAAAGCCACAATCTGTGATCTACGCCGTCGACCTCGAATGAGTGATACACGTCAATTCCTCCAGCTGCCGAGTGCCGCGTGAAGCGCGGGCACGGCATCGGCCGACTCGCGGACCGGCCCGGTCAGGAGAGCAGCGCATGCCAGGAACGCAGGCATTCCGGCAGCAAAGTTGCCCGCCGCGAGATGCGGGTTCCCTTCGAGGTATCCCGTATGGAACTGACCGTCGAGAAATGCCTCGTCGGAAAGGATCCGGGCAAGCAAGCTTGCGTTTGTTTCGCACCCAAGGAGAACCAGCTCCCGAACCGCGCGATGGGCTTTCAGAGCAGCTTCTATGCGGCTTGGTGAATGCACGATGATCTTGGCGAGCATGGGATCGAACGCCGGCGTTATGGTCTGGCCTTGCGTGATGCCGCTGTCGATCCGTACGTTATCCGGATACTCGAGAAGAAGTACTTTCCCAGTGGTCGGGACGTAGCCACGTTCCGGAGCTTCCGCGTACAATCTGAGCTCGATTGCATGCCCATTTGAAACAATATCGGACTGCGAAAGCGCAAGTTCGCGACCCGCTGCCGCATAGACCTGTTCGGCGATCAGATCGACGCCGGTGATCATCTCAGTCACTGGATGCTCGACCTGAAGGCGTGTATTCATTTCGAGAAAGTAGAACTCTCTTCCGCTGAAAATGAACTCGACCGTTCCTGCATTTTGATAGTTCGCTGCGCGGGCGATGCCGACTGCGGTCTCGCAAATTCGTGTCCGCAATTCTGGTGATAGCGCCGGCGAGGGAGATTCCTCGATGATCTTCTGGAAACGACGTTGGACCGAACACTCGCGCTCGAAGAGATGGACCAGGTTACCGAAGGAGTCACCCAGCACCTGTACTTCGATGTGTCGCGGGCTTTCGATATATCGTTCGACATAAAGTCGGCCGTCTCCAAAGTGGCGGCGCGCTTCACTGCGTGCCTGCTCAATGGCGACCTCCAATGCATCAAGGTCGCGTACAATCCGCATGCCCTTGCCGCCGCCGCCCCCTGATGGTTTCACGAGCAAAGGAGCTCCAATAGCCCATGCTCTCGAAACGAATGTCGCCGGGTCATCTTCTTCGATGGCGCAGGGCGCGACCGGAAAGCCGTTGCTTTGAACGAAATTGCGGGCGCGGATCTTGTCGCCCATGAGCTCGATGGTTTCTGGAGCGGGTCCGATGAACGCAATACCGGCCTTTGTCACCGCCCTGGCGAATTCCGCATTCTCAGCAAGCAATCCATAACCCGGATGCAGCGCGCCGGCGTTCGCCCTGTGGGCGACCGCGATGATCTGTGCAATGTCCAGATAGCTTGCGATCGGCGTGCGGCCGGTGATCGGTATCGCCAAGTCGGCCATGGAGACGGCGGGGGTCTGCGCGTCGACCTCGTGGTAGGCAATTGCGGAACGAAGTCCAAGCCTGCGTAACGCTTTGATGATTCGTGTGGCTATCTCGCCCCTATTGGCGATCAGAACTGTATCGAAGGGGAATTTGTGCATTTGCCTATCCGGACAAGCGCGCTGGAACCAGAGCGTCCGTCAGTTGTGAGCGACCTTGCTCGTTCATCTATTCTCGCGTGACCGTCCTGCACGTCGGGCTGGGGCGACTTCTGAGCGTGAGGGACGCGAACAGGCCGCCTGGTCCGCGATCCTTCACTTCGCGTCGTTGTTTCTCTTTCCTGTATCTCGAACGGAGAGTACGTGGCGACATTGCTGACTGAGGCTCGCTTGGTTGGATCTGAGACAAGCAGTGATAGCGGCGCGATCTGGTATGTGGCTGTTACAGAGGCGGAACGCGTCCTCCATGCATGCCTCTTTCTCCTCTGTGGTCGGCGCTTGATCGCGCGCGTCAACCCGCCCGGGGATTACAGCAGTCACTGCGACAGCAAGAGCGATGGCGCAGTGGTAGGCCTTGAGCAGCGAAGGCAATTGGAATCGTTGGTTTTGAAGCATGATATTCCTTCAAGTCGGTGGGTCTGCCGTATTGTTCTTCCTGCGCGACGCGCAACATGGCCTGTCAAACGGAAAACAGGCCGAAACTGGTTAAGCGCCGGAGCCGCGAGCCCGCTCTTTCGCTTCTGCGGACCTAGCCACGGCGCTCGTCCTCTGTCGGCACGACGCAATCAGCATCGGTCGTAGTCGGGGCCGAGCCCCAGGCGGACGAGAGGCATTCGCGGCTGAGCTGGCTGAGCAAGTGATCATTTTTGGGCTTCCGGTGATTGTGTGGTCGGGTCTGCCATGCCTAGATGTCGCGAGGCATTGCGTGGGCGTGGCGTGCTTTAAGGTGCCGGGCTCGGCCGACTAACTTGCCAGCCCCCTGATGACGCCATAGCCGGCGCGACGCAGGATCAAGACTTACGGCCCGGGCCAAGGTGTCGCGTGGCGGAGTGATGAGGCAGAAGCGAGGTGCGCTTAAGCCATTGCGAATGATACGCTCGATGGCGGGGAGCGAACCATGGTCGCGCGCGCCTACGTCATGTGTGGTGTAGTCTTGCAACCTGTATTCCACTCGATGTGAAGACGACGGGCGGGATTTCTGAGATGGACCCTTTGCCGGGCGCCCGTTCTCATGCGGATAGTGCGACGGGAGAGCGTCCCGTGCAGATCTCGAAACGCGTAAGTTCGTCCAGCCGACCGGCCTCCGATGAGATGCGGATAACAATGCATTCGGAGGATCCTAGAGTCGTGATTGAGTCTTGCGGAACGAGCCTGGATGCGTGAGACACTCGCAATTCTCGGTACCTGTCGGGAAGCGTCTAGATTGTCGGAGGTGGTCCCCACTTGTGTAGGATCGTACAATCTAACGCCACGTGCGATTCAAGCCTTTTCGTGCGTCGAATCGCCTGAAGGTGTCTGAGGTGTGCGCTATTTCGGATAAGTTTCGGCTGCAAGGTCGCACATCGTGTGTTCTGAACGGCGACGGCTGTGCATGGCGCGGGGCAGCGCAAGCAACGGTCAGCGCCTGCTTTTGGTGTGACGATCGCATTAGGTAACGGAGACCTCCAGCGTTGCTGCTACGTAATTGTACGTAGCGCCGGTGTCGCATTTCTTTGATCTGCGAATTGCATGCTCAGGGCATGAATCCGAAAAGTAAACTCTGCGAGCCCGACCACTGGCGAGGCCGTGCGGAAGCAACGCGAAAGAAAGCGGAAGCGCTCGCTTACGGCAAACCCAGAGATCGGCTTCTTAAGATTGCCATGGAATACGACAAGCTGGCGCGTCGTGCCCAAGAGTGGCAGACGCGCAGAAATTCGGACGATACATGGCCTGATCAGGACTCGTAGGCCGTCGCTGCGCCTCGATCAAGCGCCCGCGGATAGACCGCTACGCAGCTGTTTCGGTGAAGAAAAATGTTTCCCGTGGCTCGGTGCAGGCAAGTCAGCGGCCGCTTGCATGCGACGTTGAGGCGACGCCGTATGGCGAGCCGACCGACGGTTCCTGGGTCGCGCTAGATGGCTTTCAATCGAATCGCAACCGGCATGGAATGCCTGGGTGCTTCTCTAGAGTCAGCCAGTGAGGTCGTGTCCAGGTCGCATTCACTCGATGTGTGGAATGCGTCGATCGAGCTTTACCCGGACTGATGCCGCCGATCCGCTCATCTTGCTATTGTCGGGGGAGGCTGGGCGTGGTGTCCGGCTCCATTGCAAATGAGCGGATACGGCGGCGTGCTCCTGTTGCGATGTCTGATCGCGACACGTACGTCGTTTGGCAACGAGTTGGAAGCCGGCCGCCCCCGCCCGGCGGCCGCACTTCAGGCCTATTCTTTTGGTCAGCTTCTCGAAAGCTGATCCTCCTTTATGTCATCTTGCGCGCGCCACTGAGACAACAGACGTCGACCTAACTATTGATCCGAGGAGGCGCGATCGTGGAAAGCGCCAATCGGCGGCGGTCTGCGACGGCTCATCACATCTTTTGTGTGGTGATTGTCGATATAATCATCCCGTTGGGGTTCCTGTAACGATTGTCCAGGCTTTCGAATAATCCATTCACCTGGTCTGAGCGAACGGTAAACTCTCCATAGTTTGGATCGAACAGCGTGGTCCTTCCCTCCGACGCCGACGTCGCAATTGTGTGCCGGCCACCCCCGGCGAAACGTAAGCTCAGCAAATGCGTCGATCCGTCGCGGGTGATTTTGTCCAGCATGCGCGCGCGGTTCTCAGGTTCATCGAAACTGTATACTTTCTCTCTTCCGGATGGTTGCAGGCCCATTTCCGTCAGCACGGTGTTTTTTGCCTGCATGTTGGCCTGAGAACGTTCTACCCCGTCGCGTCGCAATCCAGCTCTAAGGTCCTCATACTGCTCTTGCCGCTCAGCCGCAGCGCGGTGCCCTTGCGATCCGGGTACTAACGCATTCATTCGGGATGTCGGGCTGTTGTGGAGATTGCGGAGCCATTCTCCAGCCAGCCCAACGCAGATGCCGTTTACATTCGCGTCGGCCAATCCCGCCGTCCTGTAGTCGAATAGGGAGGTGCTCGGCCTCGCCGCAGAGGATGCACCGGGGTTGTCTGGATCCGAGGCGCGTGGCGTGCTAACGCAGCACCCCATTTGGTCGGGCACTCCAGGCGACGGGCTCCTCAGCAGCGCGAGATCCGCAAGCGTTCTCGTAAAGCTGTCGCTGTCGCCTAACTGGCTCAGTGCGTCACTTTGGATAGCGCGTGTGGATGAGTCACTGATTCGATTATCCATGGCGATTCCTGTTTCCCTCGACGTAAGTCTTTTCGCAGTGAGTGCGGGCCGCTTAGGCGCTGCTGCGGATGATACTCAGACGAGCTGACGACAAGCTGACGGGCAGATGTTCCCCAGCTTGACGTCACCGTGGTGCCGCTTAACGAGACCGCCTCATGGCTGGTAGGGCGTCGCCCGTGAAAAGCTCAGCGGGACAACGGCCGCCGCTGCTCGAATGCCCGGCAACGGCTTGGCGTGCAGCACGAACGAGCCGCGGGGGCAGGCCGATTAACGGAAACAATGGAAGTGCCTCGACGCCGAATTCGTAGGGCGCGGCTGCACTGCCGATGCATTCGACCTCGTAGGGGTGGGAAGAAATAAAGCTTCCAGCCGCGCTAGCGCTGCTGTTGCGAACGGATCTCGGCGACCCACCCCAGCAGCAGCGCAAACGCCTCCTCGAGCACTGGCCGACCTTGCGGCGGATGTCGCGGATGATTCGGCCGAGTCGGCTACGCAGGATGCGTCGAAAAACCCTTGGATACCCGACCACCATTTGTCGTGAGCTTCGTTAGTTCGTCGAGGCTATTGCACCTATAAGAAGGCTGCGATGATCCAGCAAACACCGGCCCAAAGCAGCGCACTGAGCAGAAGCGCGGCCAGCGGCCACAGGTTCCCCCTCCTTTGCGCCTGCCAAGATCGGCAATCAGCGCCGCAATGCTTGATCCCGCAGTGCCTTGGTGTGCGCCAGTGCGTCATTCATCACAACCCGCGCCGGTCCACGGAAAAAGGCTAGTGTCTGGATGCTTCGTATCAGTCATAAGTTTGCAGTCTTCTTTTAGAGCTCTGGTGTCGTCATCTTGTTTGTTGCGCGGCAATCATCCAGCTGATGATTTGGCCGCGCTCCTTAGCAGCTGCATCGGTCAGGATCAAACAATAGTCCATTGTGGATTGATGCTTGGATATAGGGCGTCATGCTGGCTCGCGTTTCTCCACCACAGCACTCAGCGTGCCATGGGCGGAGAAGCCCCGTGCCGGTCGACACGAGAAAAATACGTGTCTGTCGGTTCGACGACATGGATGGTTGTGCATAGTCGGATTTGCGACATCGATGTCTGAAAGAACCGGAAGTAGCAGGAAGGGTGAGTGGTATGTTTGCGCCATACCGGCAACAATGCGTTAGGAGTTGCATCGTAATGACGCGGCGATAGATCCGCCAATGGTCTAGTTACATTCAATGCGGCTCTAATCACGTTCTCGGGCCGTTACCCTACAGGGACGCACTGTGATGGCAGGCGATCCGCTAGATGTTGTCTCAGCTCAATCAAGGAGGCAGTACGCCGCGCGTCCGCGGCTCTGATACGAGCCCGTTCGATTTAGCCCTCGTACAACTCATCATGGTCACATAGATGACGCATTGGCCATGTTTCAGACTCGTCGAGCAGAAGGGCGCGAATGATCAAGTACCGCATCGCGAAACAGCATCGCACCAAGACGATATCGCCTTTGCGAAGCGTCACCCGGTGCGGGCGCAACGTGGGTTTGCAAGCCATAATGGAGTGCAGATATCGGAGGCCATCATATGGAGCATGCCAGGATGACGTTAAATCCAATTTCGATGAGTTGACTGGCCCATTCTATATGCTCAAGCACATCTCCGGGAAACCTGAATGGACAGGGGCAATGCGAACTTGGTTTGCAAGTACGAAACTCAAGGGCAGAGTTTCCTATTGCTGACGCGCGCGCTGTTCGGCGATGTGCGGTTAGCGCTTGCTGTCATCAATGAAGCAAAATGCCCGGCGTGAGGCTCGCTCGGTGACGGATGTATCCGTCCGGCTATCATCAGCGTGGAAGTCCAATCGGCGGGTCGAGTCGCATCGAGCAGATCGTGCACGGCCCGCATTCAGGCAATCAGGGACCCGTGAGAGCGTTTCGTCGGAACCTTGAAACACGAAGCGTCGGAAAATAATAGGAGAACAAGTGATGATGGACATCTGCGGTTTTCTCAGCAGATGGTTCGCTGAAGAGTGGTATGGGAACGCTGCGCTGAGGACCGAGCTGACGCCGGTTAACGAGTGGCGAGACAACGTCATCTACGTCGACTTCAAAGCGGTCCGCGAGGCAAAGGAGGGGGCGTGCGAGCGCATATCATAGAAAAGCTGGAGGCCGGCCGCGTACAATACGGCCAGTTCGCCAGCATTCCGGGATCAGGCCCTTGCGGCCTGTTCTTTGTGCAGGGACCTTGCGGGTGTAAGCTGAAGATCAGTGGATTAGTCCGTCCTGGCTGGGAGCATGTAGCTGTCTCGACGCCGCGGCGTTGTCCGAACTGGGAAGAAATGTGCTTTGTCAAAAACCTGTTCTGGGATGAGGAGGATTGTGTAATGCAACTGCATCCGCCACATTCGCAGTATGTTAACAACAGCCGGTATTGCCTGCACCTGTGGAGACCCACTTACCGGGACATTCCAATGCCCCCGCCGAGCTTTGTAGGCATCGTTGGGCTAGGACCATCCGAAGCGGCAATGTTGTTTGCACGGATGGGCGCGACAGCATGACGAGTTGGGTCAACGACATCCGCGCGGAAGATGAGGCCGAGCCGGTGCAGAAACATCGGTGCGGCGCCGCCGGAAGGCAGCGCCACCAGCGGACATGTGCTTCCATCTGTTGACAACGTTCAAGGGTTCAGAAGCGGGAAATCACTGCTGCTGACCCGGAGGCGGTGACAGTGCATTGAGCCGGTTCAAGAGATGTCTCATATGCACCGGTGCGACCGACTCCAATGTGGACGGAACGATAGGATTGGAATTGGTTCTTGGCGGCGTTCAAACCAGTGTTTGCGGAACCGCGCTAAACATGGGTTTGGGCGCAACAACAGCATCTCACCGAGGTCGATGGCCGGCCACCCGCAACTCGCCAAACGGCCAGCGCGGGTGCGACAGCATCTCCAGGCTTATTTGTTCGTCAGTTCGTCGTCAGCTTGCCGCAATATCATTCGCAGCAGGGCGCAAGCGGTTGGCACTCGCTCTGAGGTAACGTACGCTGAAGAGGCAGGCGCACCGCCGTGGATAATCGAGCTAGTGGTCGATCCATACGTGCTAATCAAACTGACGAACGGAGTCGGTCGGCGGATAATAGCAGCCAGCGGCTGACAGCAGGCAATGCCAAGCTCGATCCCGTCCTGGAATGCAAGCGAACCATCTCAAGATGACGACGCCTCATTCCACCAGCTTGGGGCCCGAGACCCAGGTTGATTGACAAGCGCAAAATCCACGACCTCGCCACGCAGACAGCCGCATGTCATCGAAGGATCGTGTCCTTGGCTGGATGCTCGTAGGCAGTTATGCCGATGAGTAGCTCGCCGAAAGCTGGATATTCGACGGCGAAACTAGTCTCAAGAAGTGCTTCCTCGAGACCTGCCGGTTCTTGGAAGACCTCGACTTGACGGTGCGCAATGAGGCGCAGCTCGACGAAGGCTTCCGAAGCCGGTCTTCGCCAAAGTCGGCGCCGGGTTTACGAGGAGACCGGAATCGAAATCCGGGTCGACCAGCAGGAATTCGATACCTTACCGCAACCCTTGCCGCAATCTCTCGTGCTAGGGGCGATCAACTACAAAGCGCCGGCTTCGCCGATCCGGCTTTTGCGGCGCATCAAGCTCGGCCACGCCGCCGGCGGACACGTCGTGCCGCCAGAGAGCGTAGAGATCGTTCATCCGATTCTGACGCGCCGGGAAGAGGGGATCGAAGTGCTGGCTTACGACTACATCGAGGCCTTCGCTGAAGAATCCGGGACGCTGGCCGAGCCTACCCCGCCGTGCGACCGCTATGATGTCGTCACCCTCTGTCGAAATGCTGATCTCGCCTGAGCCGCAACAGATTGCCGCGCTGCTGCGGGAGAAATGCCCGCTCAAAGGCATCGAGCTGCCACAACTTGCCGATTTCGAGCCGCCTCGCGGCGATGTCGAAGCCGGTTGGTCCGGCATACTGAACCATCAGCGTCCGGCATTGCTGCCGATCGGTTCGTTCTGGAAGCAACGAACTCTCATCCGCCTTTACTGAGCCGCTTGTTAGGTACGTGACCAATGTCGAAAAGCCGACGATCCGCAGGTTCAGAGGAAGGGTAAAATTAAGAGCCTCAGTCTGGCGCGCCGCTTGCTTTGTTGACGGCGTCATCATCGATCGCTTCCAAGGGGACAGATAGTTGGTCTCATTGGGCAGAGGGCGGAGATTAGCCGTGTCGCGCGCTGAGGTAGAGCAATTCGTCAAGAATTCAGAAGAGGAGAGACTGCTCGAAAACCTCAAACAGGCTGCTAAAGGCTTTCGACGGATTGTGGAGTCCGGTTTGAAATCCGCGACCCGATTGCGTCCATAACTCCGTCAGCTGCCCGAGCTTTTGGTGTTTTCCAAGGAAAGTGCTGGGCATCTGTTTCGGTATTGCTCTGTTCAAGGGAGTCGTTGTGCAGATATGAGAAGAAGCCCAACCATCTCGCGGATAAATGTAGCGAACACGCATCCTGTCGATGTGTACATCTCGCCCGTCAACTTGACGGCCAATGGC
The DNA here is from genome assembly GCF_038967635.1 of Bradyrhizobium sp. B124. NCBI lineage: Bacteria > Pseudomonadati > Pseudomonadota > Alphaproteobacteria > Hyphomicrobiales > Nitrobacteraceae > Bradyrhizobium > Bradyrhizobium sp. B124. The sequence goes on from NZ_CP152413.1 coordinate 8,110,221, forward strand.
AGAGCACATCTCGGGCACGCTGCCGGGCCATACCTCAGAATGGATGTCCTACAGAAGCACTTGAAGAGGGCAGGGCATCATGTCCGCTCTGGGCTGACGACGGACGGCTTCGAGAACCATGTCCTGGTCCGAGCGGCTCGTGAGAAAGTCGACCCATCAGACCTAGCACATGGCTTCCATATCAAAATTGTGGAAGATCTTGCCTCACTAGGTCTCGTTTTCGATCATTTCGATGATCCGGCGTATGGCGGGAATCTGCAACGATTTTCGAATGTCAGCAACGCGCTCATGGGCGCCTTACTTGCAGCCGGCGCGCTACATTTCCGTGCAGCACGCTTACCAGTGGATGATGCGGTTTCCACGGCCGTGCCACGAGAAGAGCGCTTCTGCATTGGAGGCTGGTTTGGTGCAACCTGTCCGGTTTGTGAAGCATCTGCGGGTAGCTTCTTCTGTGAACACTGTGGCCATCATTTCGAGCCCGAGGAAGCGTTGAGTCCAGTATCGAGGCGAGGGCGGATCGTGGAATGGACGGACGACATTTCTGCCTTTCTTTTAGTTTCGGGAAACGACCGACTCCGACGGGCGTGGGAGGACACGGCCATCGAAGCTAGCTTCCTGGACATAGGCAAGCGGTATGTCGCACGCAAAGGACAGCAAATGCGGGTGACCGTACCGGGACTGTACGGATTGGCTTGGAATTCTCGGTACTTCAATACACAGCAGATATTGTTTAGCTATTCCTCGTTACTCTACGCTCATTCTCTCTATTGCGGACATAAAGACACAGAGGGCTCCGGTAAGCCCAGTCCTTTTTCGCGCGATTCCGATGCGTTCCTCATTAGCGCTACAGGTATCGATAACACAATTCCGATGCTTGTCGGAGTTACAGGATGTGCATTGGGGCAGGACTCGTTCCGCCCATTTGATCGAATTTTCTTTAATCATTTTCTTCGGCTGAACGGATCGAAGTTCTCCACCAGTCGCGGTCACGTGATTTGGGCGGGTGAAATCGCCCGAATTCCAAAAATATCTGTCGATGTTCTTAGAGTGTACCTATCGGAAATCTGTCCGGAAGAGACCGAGACCGATTTGGTGTCAGAGCAGTTGGCCGTTCGCTACAACGCAATTTTCGATAAGATATCTGCAGCCATCGACCGTTGCACGGAGTCCATAAGCGGGATGCCGGCTCTCACCGCGTGCTACGTAGATGCTGCGATGATGATCACGCTGGATCGGCTCTATGAGAAGCAATGTGCCGCCCTTTCGCTCGACCATCTGCGAGTATCCCAAGCGTCGAGGTCGGTTGTCGAATGGGTCGATTGTGTCGGTGCCGCGCCGGACCCTCAGACGGCCTACACATGGTTGATGGGGTTTAGCATACTGGCCTGGCCACTGATGCCAAAGATAACGCAAGCCGTATGGCATTGGCTCGGTCATAGCGGGCATCCCCTTGCCGCATGTGCTTCGAGGCCTTCAACCCAGCGAAGCGGAACTGTGCCGAAACTCAACGGAAGCAGGTTGGCGGCCGCAGATATTGATCGATGCCTTCCCGGGAAGATCGCAGCATGACACCGGCCACGAACATCGTTACGGTCGAAGAATTGCCCAATGCGGTCTCGTTGGAAGTCTCAATCCCCTTCATGCTTGGTAGCATCAGCTTAGCGGCATCCTATGGCTCAAGTTTCTTTCTCGTGGACGCTCTGCGCTCCATTGGACAAAGTGCCACGACCGCCGGCGCCGTCATTTCGACCGGGACCATCGCGACAATACTCTGTTCGCTCGTAGCTGGCCGCCTTGCCGATGTACTGGGCATGATGCGAACGATCACCCTTGCCGCGGCGATGATGGCGATGGCGATGATTTGTTTCGCATCGGCATCAAGTCTGACGCTCTTCGCTTACATCGGCGGGCTTTTTCTCGGGGGTGGATGGTCAGTGTTTTACATACTGGCGCCTCTTCAAGTCTTGTGTCACGTGCGAGCTGACGCCCGTCTCAAGTATCTTACCTTGCTTTCCGGATCTCAAATGCTGGGCATCGGGCTTGCTGCCCCCCTCGCACGCACCATTGCGGAAGTGGCTGGATCCTACATTGCAGTTTACGTTTCATTTGCGGTGGCATGCCTCGTTGGTACGACGCTTTTGGAGTTCGCCGGTGGGGCACTGGCGCAAGCTCCTCGGATCAGAATGTCGACCGTGCGACTTACCTTCGAAGGCGTGCTGGCAACCCTTAGATCGAACACGCGCTATCCGATAATCATGATCGGTGTCGGAGCCTGCGTGTTCGCAGGCCTTTCAACGTTTCAAGGGCTTTACGCTGCGTCGCGAGCGCAATCTGCCGATACATTCTTTCTGGTCTTCACGCTGACGGCCGTCTTCTTGCGGTTTGCAGTGGCGCCGGTAATCGGAAAGTGCCGCCTAGAGCGCGTGGCGGCGTTTCTCATCGTGTGCACTATCGCGGGACTGGTCATCCTTTTCGTGAATGCAGGTAGTACGGCAACCTATATCCTCGGCACAACGATGTTCGCGCTGGGATATGGTCTCAGCTATTCGACATTGAACAGTATGGTTGTCCAAATTGCAGGTATCGATGGGACATCGTTGGCCATTGCTTCTCAGGTCTTCACGCTCTCCTACTTCATCGGCCTATTCGGATTTCCATACATCGCTGCGCAGATCGTGAAAGTCGGCAGCTTCGATCAATTGCTGATGAGCACGATCATGCTTATCGTCGCTAATGGCGTACTTCTTACAATTCAAGTGTTCTCAACCAGCGGGAAGCATTGAGTGGCTCCGTTTAGGGATGATGGGATGCTGAAGGACAGCGATAGCTGTGACGTAATCGCAATCGGTGCCGGGCCGGCGAATCTAAGCTTGGCAGCGCTCGCGGCACCGATCCCGGAAGTGTCTGTGCACATCCTGGAAAGGTCAGAGACACTTCAGTGGCATCCGGGCCTGCTCATAGGAGGCGCCGTTATGCAGACCAGCCCATTAAAGGACCTGGTCACACCGGCGGATCCAACGAGCGCATACAGCTTCCTCGCCTATTTGCATAATCAAAGACGACTTTATCAAGCCATTGTCCGTGGACTCGACCGTGTTAGCCGGAGTGAGTTCGAAGATTATTTGCGGTGGGCAGCAAAAAAGCTGACGAACATTCGATTTGGCGAACATGTTATTGCTCTCGAACTCCGCGGTAACTCCTTTGAGGTCATAACCGGTCGCCGCAGATATCAGACATCAACAGCTGTGCTTGGCGTGGGAAGAGTGCCGTCGATCCCTGATTGGGGCCGCAATGCACCACCAAATGAGGTGTTTCACGCGAGTACCCTTCTTCTCCAGCGCCGCGAATTGTCGCGCAAGCGCGTTGTGGTCGTCGGCGGCGGGCAAAGCGGTGCCGAAATATTTCTTCATCTCCTGAGTGGTACATGCGGCGCGCTGGAGGCTCTGACATGGGTGACGCGCCGCGCAAACATATTCGCGCTCGAAGACAGCCCTTTCGTCAATGAATGGTTCTTTCCGCAATATGGCGGTTGGTTCTTTGGGCAAAGTGACTCCACGCGAACTCAAATTCTGGAGCGACAGTCATTGGCCAGCGATGGCGTCAACAGTTCGACGCTTCGCGCTATCTACAACGCGCTGTACGACCGCGAGGTTCATAAGCGGGCTTACCCGACACACGTAGAAATACGCGTCGACACCAGCGCTGAAGACTTGCGCGGCCTATCTCCGTTTCGCTTGGGCTTGCGACAGCGGACGACAGGCGATTGTTCAGAGCATGTCGCTGATATTGTGGTCTTAGCCACGGGCTACCGCACCGAAATCCCTGCGTTCCTGGAGCCGATCGCAAGCCGGCTCACGGTCGTGAGTGCCCCCGGCGGCTCCCAGGAGATCGTGGTCGAGCCGGACTTTTCGGCTCGTTTTGATGGCCCCGAAGAATGTCGCTTGTACGTCCAGAATGGCGCGCGGTTTCAACATGGCATCGCTGATACAAATCTGAGCTTGGTTCCTTGGCGCGCTTCAACGATCCTCAATTCTATCATCGGCCACGTCGTCTACGATTGTCGACCTGCAACGGGCATCGTCAAGTGGAGTAGCGTTGGCTTCGAGGGCTCTTGTTGAAAAACGCGGCAGCATGCCGCCACCACGCTATGTTCATTCGGAGTACACTATGAAGAATGCGCAGTTGATGACCCTTGGCGACATGACGGTCTATAGCCCCGGTGTATTGGTTCAGCGCGTCGAAGAAATAGCTGATCCCGAGACCGCTTGTCCGGTCGAACTCATCGAATTCCGGCTGGATCCGTTTGCGGTGTCGACGCCTCATTCCCATCCGTCACACGAGATCTGGCGCGTCACGAGCGGCCACGGTCGGGTGATAACTGACGATGGTGAGTTGGTGGTCACGGCAGGAGACCTGGTGTTTCTGCAGCCAGATCGAACCCATCATTTGGAAAATCGTGGCAGTGACGTTTTGAGCGCCTTGTCCATCTCCTGGAAGGATGCCCGATGACCGACGAGATATGTGATCTTGCCGTCATTGGCGCCGGCGTCATGGGCCTGAGTGCTGCCTTCATCGCAGCGCGCAATAGTCCGCGGGAAAGAATCGTCATCTTCGAACGAGATACCGTTGGGGCAGGTGCCAGTGGGTTTGCTCCCGGAATCCAAGTCAGTATCTGTCGTAATGAAAAGGAAAGAAGCCTCGTCAATCCTGGTTCAAAGTTCTGGCGAGGTATCTATCCCCATGGGCTTTGGCGCAACGGCCGAGACTGTGACGTGTACTGGTTGACACGCGCTCCCGACGAACTCGCCCGACTGAGTGGCGTGGGCGGTGCGACCCCGTCAACTTCTTTTGCACTGACCGAGAGGCTTTCCTCGCTGCCTCGTTTTGTGATCCCCGGCGGTATGGCTGTGGCACTGGATCGGGGTTCTTACAGTCCGGTGAATTCCATTGTTCAGGATCTGGCCCAAAGGCTCAAAGCCGTCGGTGTTTCGATATGCGAAAAGACATCTATTGAAAGAATACGGCAGGGACGAAGCAATCTTCTTCTCCGAACCTCTGATGGCGGCGAAATCGCGGCGAGGCGGGCCATCCTGGCAATTGGGCCGTGGCTACCCGATTCACCCCTGCGTGAGCTTCTCGCAGAGGAGCCGCGTTTGCGAGTTAAAAAGGTGGTCGCGCTTCACTTGGCGGCGCGCCCCACCCCGACGTGTCCAATGATCGGCTTGCTCGATGACTACGCTTTCCTCATTCCCATGATCGCGGAGGGATACTGGTTGTTCAGCTTTACCTCGCAGGAATGGGATGTGAAGCCCGGCACCGATGGGCTGCATGTCAGTCCGGATGATCTCGCGCGCGCCACCGCAATGTTGGCAAAATGGTTCTCCTCAGACGTGCCCGCGGTGGCCTCTGCACGTGTGTTCTGCGATTGCTATTCTGACGATGGTGTCCCGTTCTCCCGGCCAGCTAGCAATGTCGCCGGTCTGTACGTGATTGGTGGTGGAGCAGGTAACGGGTTTCGCTTTGGGCCGGCCTGTGCGGAAGAGGCAATACGTTCCCTGTATGCGCCGTAGTTGCCACGAGCGGGTCATGCCAGGCGAAGTCAACCTCTCTCGCAAATTCGCAGATGCCGGTTGTCGCGATCGCTCGAGATCGACCATGATTGTTGATCTCAGCGCCATTCAGTCCAATTATCGGAAGTGTCAGGCGCTTGCGCCAAACAGCGCCTGCGGCGCAGTTGTCAAGGCCGACGCCTACGGCCTTGGCGCGGCGCGTATAGCGCCCTTCCTTGCTCACCTTGGCTGTACGCATTTTTTTGTGGCCGATATGGAGGAAGCCATTACCCTGCGCGATGTGCTGCCGTCCTCTGCAAAGATCTACATGCTCCACGGCGTTATGTCAGGTATGGAGCGGTTGGCCGAGCAGCATGGTTTGTTGCCGATTCTCAACAGCAGGGAGCAACTGGAGGCCTGGCTTCGGCATTGCCGCCTTCGCAAAAGCGCGTTGCCAGCGGGTATCCATGTCGACACCGGCCTGTCTCGACTGGGTTTTCCCATTGATGAGTTGCAGACAATCGCCGAGACTGAAACGGGGCTGTCGGAATTGCCCGTAGCGCTGTTCATGAGTCAGCTCGCCTGCGCCGAGTGGCGAAACGAGATCAGTCTTCAACAGTTGATGCGTTTCCGCAAACTCACCCATTTGTTCCCGAAGGCTATCCTTTCGCTGTCGAACTCGGCGGGACTGCTCGCCGGACGTGAATTTCATTTTGACCTCATAAGGTGCGGTGGAGGGATTTTCGGCCTTTCGACGTCCGATGTTCCCTGCTTCAAGCCGTCGCAAGTCGTGGGCCTGCGGACGCAAATCATTCAATGCCGTAAGGTAAAGCGTGGGGAAGCGATCGGTTATCACGGGTCCTACCGCGCGGAGAGGGGGATGCGGGTCGCTACGACCTCCATCGGTTACGGAGATGGGTTCCCGCGCGTTTTGGACAAACGAGGGTATGCCTTTATATGTGGGACGCGTGTGCCAATCGTCGGCTTCGTTTCGATGGATCTTATGACTGTTGACGTGACAGATCTGCCCGAGAGTTGGACGACGCCGGGCACTTTGGTCGACCTGATCTGCCCCGAGCAAACCGTCGGAGATATGGCGTCAGCCGCGAAAATGCTCAGCGATGAGTTGACCACAGCAATTGGGCGGCGGTGCCGCAGGCTTTATGTTTCAGCGAAATGATGTGAGGCAACGGTGAACTCCTCTGCCCGCCAATCGGAGCAAGTCAATCGAGCGATCTATCGCGGCGACGCAGGCATGCGTCTCATGTGTCCGAACCACTTCACCGCTAAGGTGCGTCGGTTCCATGATTATGAGAGACGCTTCTATCGCGATCTCCTGCGCGCGAGCCGATACGAGTTGATCATTGAGGTAGGTTGTAACGGCTATCGCCTGATCGGCGTCAAAGGCGATTACAATGATTACCTTGGCATCGATATAAATCCACCTCGTGCACGGCGGTTAAAAAATGGGCGCGGAGCGGTTATCCGATGTGAGGCTAACAAATTCTTCAAAAGAACCCGGCTGATCAATGAGATAATGATCCGATATGGCGGACGGGTGCTTAGCATATTGCCGTTCAATTTTCTCGGTACGATGGATGCGCCAATGGAATTTCTCACACTGGTCTGCCAGGCGCCCTTCGATCTTGCTTTGTCGCTCTTTTCAACGAGCGAGACCGCAACGGTTGCGCGCCTCGAATACTATGATCTTTGTGGCATCTCCGTGCAGGGTGTGGTGCGTACGGATGACTATGTCCGCTTAGACTGCTCCAACGGGTTCCAGGCGTTCGCCTTCGATCCGTTCTTTCTGGAGAGGCGCATATCGGCCTGTGGCTTCCGCTTAAGCAATGCTGAGTGCTATGATGTCTGTCACTTCCTCCATTTCAAAAGGAGTAATTCTGAAATACAGTGATCAGGATAATGCCACCCGCGCCCAGGAAGCTTGATCGGCGAGCTGCACGGCGCCTTCGGCCAGCGCGGTAGGATCAGTCGGCGCACATGTCGCGCGCTCCTTGCTTTCCACGCGTGTCCGCGCGCTCCACGGAGGAGCGGTAGGTCAAGCTGGCCTGTGATCGAGCTGGCTCAAGGCTCGCGCGATACGCGTCCGCCTTGAGCCCGCCCGATCGCCGATTTGTTGGCTTGGCAAGCGTTCGCTGACGGCCGAGCGCCAATCGGCGCGCTTGCAATGCCGGCCGCGTACCGGCCCTCGCTCACCTTACTAGCTAGGATGTCAGACGTACTGCACCAACTTGAGATAATCGTTTGTGAGGACAGGTGAGCGGATGGAAGAAGCTGCGTCTTGAAGGAAGGTATTCAGAGTTCGACTAGCGCGAATGCGGCCTTCGAAAGACAGCCGTGCCGGCGCTCGAGTACGGAGAGTTGCTAATTCGGAACTGACCAGGTCAGCCGCGGCATTGGCACAATCTGACGCGGAGAAGCAACCAGCAGACATGACGGCTTGTGCCAGTCCCAGTGTGGTGAGCCAACCCGCGTAAATGAGCACGGCACCGTCTGTCTCATTGAGCCCAGCGAGTTCCTCAATCGCAGCAGCATGGACTGGCGCCGCATCAAGAGAAAGAAAAAGATCGGCTATTTCGTCACGTGTGGCTCTAGAGAGAAGGCAGCGGCCGAGATGTGATAGGAGCGTCTCGGTTGGACCTTCGAAGATGCGGAGAATGCGAGCGTCTCGATAGATTTTAGCTACAGGCGTTCCCTCATCGTAACCACGGCCACCTAACAGCTGGACGCATTGATCAGCGACGAGGCCGCACCACTCCGACGACAAAACCTTCGTTGCCGACGCAAGGTGGACGTTGGGGCCGCCCTGCGCTGAGACAAGTCGGCAGGACGCCCCCAGCATTGCCTTCACTACTTCCCGCCGGAGCACCAGCTGCCCAAATAACTGCTCGATATAGCTGTTCTCAATCATGCGCAGCTTACCCAGTCGACGATGGCTTGCATATGAGGCTGCGACCTGGATCGCGCGCTCAAGGGCTCCAAGACCCATAGCAGCCACGCCGATACGCCCGCGGTTCATGCTGGATGCCGCTGCCCCCCAGCCGTCTTGATCGCGAGAGAGCACGTAAGCGCTCGGCACCTCGACATTCTGGAACTCGAGGGTATTTTGAATGATGCCACGCAGACCGAGTGTGCGATGCTCGTGCGTGACCTTTAGGCCCGGAGCCTGCCTATCAACGAGCACACCGACAAGCCGACCTTTCGCATGTCCGGGACCAGAGGCTCGCGCAAAGCAAACGATCCAGCGAGCCCAGTCAGCGAGGCCAATCCAAATCTTGCGGCCAGAGATGCGAACTCTATCTTCGTCTATGAAAGCCGAAGCCTCTATGTGCCGCGGGGCAGAGCCAGCTCCAGGCTCCGTCAAAGCGAAAGCGCAAAGGTCGCCGCGTGTGGCACCCCACATGACATGCTTCTGTTCAGGGATGTGCGGTGCCGCTTCGATGCAGGGCAAGGCCAGGAAGTTATGGATAACGAGGGTAGAGGCAGCCGAGATATCGAAGGATGCAGTGGCCGAGATGAGGTCGATTGCCTCTTGCAAGGAAAGAGCTAATCCGCCGTGCTCGGCGGGTGCAGTGAGCCCGAAGAGTCCATGCCTTGCCAATATGCTGTGTAGGGTCGGAGGGAACGCTCGACGTTCATCTGCATCTGCGAAATTCAACTGACTGAGGTCATCGATTAAACTGGAATATAGGCCAGGTGCACCGCCTTCAGCTGTGCGTTCCTGCGCCTCCTCGAATAGGGAGTCAACTCGAGTGTACATGTCCATGAGACCATAATGATTGCACCTGCGCTTCGTGCCAATCATCCCCGTGGCTAGCTCGAATAGACATTGGTATGCATGGATGCGAGCGCAGTGGAAGGAGGTTGCCCAAGATCGGGTTCGTCGCAGAGCGCTGCGCGAGCTCACATCGAGATGCGTCTTGTCGATATGGCCTCTCGGAGGAAACCCTGGTTTGGTCGGTGACCACCAGTCATTGAGTTGTGATTCTCCCAAGGAGAGCCTGGCGAGCGGTCCGTCATGCCCCCAGGCGGAGTGAGACGATGCTCGCTTGAGAGGAGTTCACCGAAACGAAAGCACTTCCGCTTTTGCAGGCGCTTCGCGGCCTAGCTACGGAGCAAAATAGATGAGGTGCCCGTGTGCAACGTCGATGGATAAAGTGGGATGCTCAATGGCGCCTGCAAAGCGGCGTCTGACTATAAGCCTCATACGCTTTCGGTTGCCGAAGCCCCGGCTCGCAACTTCTTGCGGTCGTTCGCTTTCGTCTGCCTCCAGCCGCACTCGCCGGTGGCGGGGAAATGCCGATGATTTGCTGGATCCGAGCCGAAAGCTTGCCGGTTTGCGGCGAGACTGGATGGGGCCGCAACGCCAGGAAGTCAACGTGTGCTGCGACCACCTGGGGCGGACCGGCGGCCTGCAGATCGACCTCTGAGGTCGCCAAGTCTTGATTCCGCATTCGCCCAATCTCGTCAGCCTGCGGATCGTTGCAACCCCGCCCGAATTCCAAAGACCCTGGCATTGCTGCCAGGGTCGTGCATGTCATCGATGCTTTGAAGGGCTTGATCAGAAGTCCATGCCGCCCATGCCGCCACCCGGAGGCATTGCGGGGCCGCCGGGGTTCTTCTTCGGCAGCTCGGCAACCATCGCTTCCGTGGTGATCAGCAGTGCCGCTACCGAGGAGGCGTTCTGGACCGCGATACGCACGACCTTGGTCGGATCGATGATGCCCTTGGAGACAAGATTGCTGTACTCGCCAGTCTGCGCATCGAAGCCGTAAGCGTACTGATCGTTCTCGAGGACCTTGCCGACGATGACCGAACCGTCCTCACCGGCGTTGATCGCGATCTGGCGGGCCGGCCAGGACAGCGCCTTGCGCACGATCTCGACGCCGGTCTTCTGGTCGTCGTTCTTGGTGCGCAGGCCCTTGAGCTGCTCGGAAGCACGGAGCAGGGCGACGCCGCCGCCCGGCAGGATACCTTCCTCGACAGCCGCGCGGGTCGCATGCATCGCGTCATCAACGCGATCCTTGCGCTCCTTCACCTCGACTTCGGTCGCGCCGCCGACGCGGATCACCGCGACGCCGCCTGCGAGCTTGGCGAGACGCTCCTGCAGCTTCTCACGGTCGTAGTCCGAGGTGGTTTCCTCGATCTGCGCCTTGATCTGGGCAACGCGAGCGTCGATGTCGGCCTTCTTGCCGGCGCCGTTGACGATCGTGGTGTTCTCCTTGTCGATCATCACCTTCTTGGCGCGACCGAGCATCTGCAGCGTGACGTTCTCGAGCTTGATGCCGAGGTCTTCCGAGATGGCCTGGCCGCCGGTCAGGATCGCGATGTCCTGCAGCATGGCCTTGCGGCGATCGCCGAAGCCCGGAGCCTTGACGGCCGCGACCTTCAGGCCGCCACGCAGGCGGTTGACGACGAGGGTGGCGAGGGCTTCGCCTTCGACGTCCTCGGCGACGATGACCAGCGGCTTGCCGGTCTGCACCACGGCCTCGAGCAGCGGCAGCAGCTCGTTCAGCGAGGAGAGCTTCTTCTCGTTGATGAGGATGTAGGCGTCGTCCATCTCAACGCGCATCTTGTCGGCGTTGGTGACGAAGTAGGGCGAGATGTAGCCGCGATCGAACTGCATGCCCTCGACGACGTCGAGCTCGGTCTCGAGCGACTTGGCTTCCTCGACCGTGATCACGCCCTCGTTGCCGACCTTCTTCATGGCGTCGGCGAGGAACTTGCCGATCTCGGCATCGCCATTGGCCGAGATGGTGCCGACCTGGGCGATCTCGTCGTTCGAGGTGACCTTCTTCGAGTTCTTCTGGAGGTCCGCAACGACGGCGTCGACCGCGAGGTCGATACCGCGCTTCAGGTCCATCGGGTTCATGCCAGCGGCGACCGACTTGGCGCCTTCGCGCACGATGGCAGCCGCGAGCACGGTCGCGGTGGTGGTGCCGTCGCCGGCGGCGTCCGCCGCCTTGGCAGCGACCTCGCGCACCATCTGCGCGCCCATGTTCTCGAACTTCTCCTCCAGCTCGACCTCCTTGGCGACGGCGACGCCGTCCTTGGTGATCCGCGGAGCGCCGAACGACTTCTCGAGCACCACGTTGCGGCCCTTCGGACCCAGCGTGACCTGCACGGCGTTGGCGAGGATGTCGACACCGCGCAGCATGCGGTCGCGCGCGTCTACGCCGAACTTGACTTCTTTGGCTGACATAATGAATTCCCTCAGTCCTTTTATCTTCTCATCCTTCAGCGCGCCCGGCGGGCGCTCGTCAGGGTGAGCGGTGCGAGCGCTGGATTAGGCGGCTTTCTTCTTGGAAAACACGTCGGTGAGAACGCCCATGATGTCGCTCTCCTTCATGATCAACAGCTCCTGGCCGTCGATCTTGACCTCGGTACCCGACCACTTGCCGAACAGCACGCGGTCGTCGACCTGGACGTCGATCGGAATCAGCTTGCCGGTCTCGTCACGGCCGCCCGGGCCAACTGCGATGACTTCGCCCTGCGAGGGCTTTTCCTTGGCGGTGTCGGGAATGATGATGCCGCCAGCGCTTTTCTCTTCAGCGTCGATGCGCTTGACCACGACGCGGTCGTGAAGCGGACGGAAATTCATGCAGGCCTCCTGAGCATTTGAACGAGTTGACGATGGGCAGATTGTGAACAACCCAGTTATAGCAAGAGACAGGCCAAAGATGAGGGGGCGATCCCTACCTGCAATTCTGCTGAATCACACGCATGGCCTCCGCATGTGTTCGTCCGGAAGCAAACGCCATCATGTACACAGCCCGCCAAGCTGTTGCGAAAATGACATTGCGTTTCGTCAAAACACATCGAGCCCAGGGTTACTCAACATTGCGCTGGCGGCCATTACACCTATCGAAGCACCGATTTTGACGACAGCCCGGGCAGCACATGATTGTTTCGTCTGATGGCTGCATTTAGCAGCTGACGCCGGCGAAGCGTGCAATGCACAAGGATCCATAAAGAGCTGCGCTCGATGAATGTGACCCTAACGCTGCACAACAAGTACGCCAACCATCCTGAAAAGTCAGGCTATGTTTCCGTGTAGGAAGCTGCCTGCTCTAAGAGAGCCATAATGTGCATTGTCCCTCTCCAGGAGTGACACATCGCTCAAAAACTGACCGAATTTGCCCCGATCGTTCGTAGACCGATAGTGAGCAGGTAGGTCTTGTTCAGCACGGGCGGTGCCGAACCAACGGAGTAGTTGTAGGAACTTACGAAGTTCGCCGCCAGCACGAAGCAATCGTCGACATAGCCGCCGCCGAGAACATATTGATTGACCTTGTTGGTTTGGAGATCCCAACGCGCCGAACCCGTCACCACCCAATTCGTGGCGACCTTCAGCGAACCGGAGGTCATGATACCCTCGCGGCGGGCCAGATAACCGAGTTCCGGCTGTGCGGCATATTCGCCATACATCACGCTTGCAGACCAGCGCTCGAAGTTCGCGCTGGCCTGGGCCTCGAACCGGTTGATGTTCCAGGTCGCTTCGTCCATCCGCGAGCGGACGCTGAAGGTGTAGGTACGGTTGGGCGAATAGGCGACGCTCGCGACATAATCCGAGCGCGGGTTCTGCAGGCCGGAATCGATGCCGGTGTTGGTCATATCGGCGACCGAATACGAATTCAGCCCGAACATCTGGTAGGACTGTCCGAACATCGTCTTGACACTGCCACCGCGATCGAACTGCGTGGTGGCCTGCACGCCGACATTGGCGCGGCTGCCGCCCTCGACACGGTCGTAGCCGGAGAACTTGTCGACCGCGAACAGGTTGCTGGTGTCGAACACAAAGCTTTGTGCGTCCTCGTTAGGAAGCTTGCCGGCCTTGGGTTCGTCCGGCCGGATGATGACCTGCGCAATCGGCTCGACGGTGGTCGTGCCCCACGGCTGCACGTTGATGAAGGGGTAGCGGTATTCGAGGCCGACGGTCGGCATGAAGCGGACCGTCTGGGTATCGCCGACCGGCAGGAAGTTGGAAACGCCCGGCTGATTCGAGATGTCGGCGTTGATCGCATCGGCGCGGACACTGGCGAACGGCGTCCAGATCTGGCCGAGCGGGTCGGTGTAGGACTTGCGCCACTGCGCCTCGGCCGTCAGCCTTGTGTAGGTGCCTGGCATGCCGCGCAGCAGGCACTGCGACGGCAACCGCGCCATCGGATCGGCGGAGGCGGTCGTGCACAGGCTGTTGGTGTTGGCGGTCGTCGTGATCGGATCGAACACCGCGGTTTCGCGGGTCAGGTTGACGAAGTTCATCTTGTAGCTGAACTCGCCGCCCAGGACGTTGTTGTTGATCACGTTGTTGTAGTCGATCACGGGCGCGACCACCGGGACCTGGTTCTGGTTGCCCGAGTAGCTGAGGTAGTAGATCGCGCGCGCGTCAAAGAAGCTGCGATTGCCGACACCGGTCAGATAGAGCTGCGAGATCGCTTCGGTCGGCAGCGACAGGAACGAACCGAACGGATCCTTGTACTGGGCGAGCCGGTAGTCGGACATGAAGAAGTAGTCGAACAGCACGACGCCGTCCCAGCCCCAGACCCATTTGTCGTTCAGCGCGAACTGGCCCTTGGTGTCGACGCCCCAGCGGAACTGGCGGTCACCAGGCTGGCCCTTGAAGGCGTCCTGATCGATCTGGTCGATGCCGTAAAGCCGGATCTGATAGGAGCCGTCCGCGAAGCGCTGGCGGAATTCGGTCTGCAGCAGCACACCCTGCTTCGAGGTGATGCGCGGACTGAAGGTCGCGTCCATGTCGGGCGCGATCGCCCAATAATACGGGATTTCGACGCCGTAGCCGAACGCCGTGTAGCTGGTGAAGCCCGGCATCAGGAAGCCGCTCTTGCGCTTCACGGTCGGATCGGGCGTCGAGAAGTAGGGCAGATACGCCATCGGAACGCCGAAGAATTCGAGCTGGGCGTTCTCGAAATACAGCATCTTCTCGGTCTGATTATGGATGATGCGCGCGCCCTTGACCTGCCAGAGCGGCGGCTTCTTCGGATCATCCTTACAGGGCGCGCAGGCGGTATAAACGCCGTTGTCGAACACCGTGTAATTGCCACTGGAGCGATCGGCGCGGGTCGCTGCCATCCGGGTCTGGTCTTCAGTATCGACGCGCAGTGAATCGACGAAACCGTCACGGTAGTCGTCGCTGAGATCCATGATGTTGGCGTAGGTGATCCTGCCTTCCGCATCGGTCATGCGGACGTTGCCTTCGGCATGAAGACGCTTGGTCTTCTGGTCGTAGATGACCTTGTCGGCCTCCACGCTGGTGCCGTTATAGAACATCTGCACGTTGCCGACGGCCGAGATATGCTGGTTGTTGTAGTCGTAATCGACCTCGATCGCCTGAACGAGTATGTGGTTGTCGTCGATCACGTTTGGCCGGGTAGCTCGCGGTTGATGTTGATTGTAGATGAAACCTTGCGCCCATGCGGCCGCGGGGGCAATAACGCCGCAAGCGGTCGCAATAACACCCGCGATGATAAGCATTAAGCCTCGGCGGCGAGCGATCGCGCATATGCACTCCACGAGCTCAGCAAGGCATACCTGCCGACCGGGAGAAGCACCGCAACAATCCCAGCTAACGAGCGCGTCGTACGACCCACGCGACAGCCCCATCATAGCACTAATTTGAATCAATCGGACGAGGTCCCATCTGAACCGTTAAGGGGGCTGCGATCCGTCATCGACACAACGAAATGCCTCGCATCTGAAGCAATTGACGTGCCATTGCATCTCTGGTGACGTCGGCGAACCCTGCCGTCGTACCGTAGGGTCTGCGACATTGACGTCTCAGATCGGACGCCGATCGCCGCGACAACAACATGAATTGTCAATGGTGACGATTCTCGAAGCTCCAGTCCGCGAAATCACCGCTGCCACACCGCACTCTCGGCCGGCGTTAACGCCCGTAAGCGAGATGGATACAATGCGCGTTGCTTTGCGAGTGACCCGCCTCGTGAAAGCAACCGGCTAAGGCAGTCGCGCCGCGTCTGCCATACCAGAAGCTACTTCAGCATGCCGCTAGGTCGGGCCGGACGATCTCGCGCTCGTTGAGCACGTGTTCGCCCTCAGCGAACCTTCCTGAATTTCCGTCCGTCTTCTGGCCGGCTTTACTTCTGTGAAAAAGGCCAATTAGATGGGCGCGTTCTTAGCGGCCGAGAAAGCAATCAGTGGCCTTCAACTGCCGGTGCTGCGCCTGCGACGGGATCGATGCTGTTTCACTTTGGACGCCAGAACTTGCATCGCCCAATAGCAAGCATCACCCATGTCTTCGGTTGCAGAAGCTCCTCTGGAAACGGTGGTTCCAAGGCAGGCTGAACTCAATAAAGGTCAAGACCCGATCCATGAGCGGCTATCATTATTGGAGCGCCACCATCATTGTTCGCCAGCAGACAACGGCTCATGATACCATTCGTAGCCTTGGCGGCCCAGTCATCCGCAATGGATCGTTCGACGTTTATGCGAGGAAGTCCTGTGCCGGGATCGGCAGCCTCTTGGACGAAAGCGTCAGCCAGCGAATTCCGGAATCCGTCGATTGTTTCCGTGTCGGAGGGCGAGATCGCGCACGCCGCAGCTTTATTGTCTGCGTCCATATACACCTGAGGTCCAAAGGCATTGCGGCTGGCATTAAAGGCCATGATCAGGGTGTAGGTGATTTTGGTCCCGTTCGAGGATGTAAATGTATGGTTTCCGACGGAAGCGGGAGTGGCTATCAGGTCAAAATTTCCTAGCCCATCCGCAAAGAGTTTCGGACGCTGCTGCCCGAAAACTCCCGTTCCAGCAAATTCGGCAACTTGATCTTGCGCGCAGTGTTTTAGAATGTGACGAGTGCAGCTTGGTTGCTCATTGCTGCTCAGAGACTCCGGCCAATGACGAAGACACGAGAGTGCTGGAAAGCTGGCGGTAGCCAGCGGAGCATTGGGCCGATCGATACAGAAAAGGTCGACGACGGGGTTGGTCAGCACAAGACGTCGTTGCGAGTGCTTGAAATCCAAAATGTATAGCGCAAGGAACTTTGCTCGAGAACTTGTCGAACCACGGTCATTCGAGTCGGTGGCCGGCGCTCCAGGTATGCTGGCCACCAACATGGACGCGGCGGCGAGCAACTTCAATCCCGCGAGATACAGGTGCGGCAAACATTGGGATCGTGGAATCGGCCTATGTCCTGGCATAGCTAAGAAGTCCACCGCCGATGGTGACGAGGCGATCGCCGACGACTAATCGCTCCCCTCGCCAGTGGCCCAGATGTCACTACCCAAAAAACTGCCAAGGTCTTTGCTTCTCTCAAAAGCAAAACGACGTCGTACGTGAAACGTCACCACATCATCGCCCCGAAAGTCGGGTGACAATGCCCTGAACAAAAGCAAGTGCCGTGCCTCGTGCACAATACAGATTTGCGAATCCTTCGTGGTATGTGCGTGCGTTCGAGACATCGATACTGTCTCGAACCTGACAAATTCGATGCTAGTAGTCGGAATACGTGCACCAGCAACATTGAAAGCTCGCTGTTGCCGGTTGACCCGCTTTTTGGGGGGCGCGTATCCGTGCGAGGATTTCGGTGGTCATCCTTGAGCGGAGATCGGCCGATCTGGAGTTCGCCATCACGAACGTTCCGCGTGAACTCGTTCCGCTCTAGGCCGAACAATCTATGACTGCGATTCTGAAAGATCGCGACTGCGCAGATTTGGAAGGGCAACGGTCAGCTGGCAGGATGAAATTTGGCTGGTCGCAACTGTGATCGAGGTAATTGGTCATTTTGGCGCGGGAGCGATTACTCTGTCCTCGATCGCTCCATCAAGGCGGCCAACGGACAAAGTGCGGCGAAGCCGATCGTTCGACCGTCGGGACAGCACACCGGCATTCGCTATTCGATTCTCGTGCACGTCCCGATGTACCCGCTTCCTAGATAGAACGGTCGTTGCAGGGCAATTGCTGCGGCTCCCGCTCCGACAGGCTCCCATTTGTGTCACGCCGTCCAGATGGCCATCACGGATAAAAGGGGCTGGGCCGGCATATGGATTATATACGTTGATATAAATTGTGCCGGAGCGTCCGGCGTGTGATTGCGGGTTCGAGAAAGAGATTCAACCGATCGCCGCGCCCAAGGAACAAGAACCTGTGTCATCTGTAGAAGTACATCAGCACATCGTCTCACTTCTTCAGAAGCCGAATCCGGTCATCTTGGATATCGGCTGCAATGACGGAACCGATACGCAACAGTTTCTCACCCTGTGCCCACAAGCTCAGCTCTACTGCTTTGAGCCAGACCCTCGAGCGATCGCCCGCTTCAAGAAAAAGCTGGGTCCGTCCCTCGATAGGGTGAAGCTGCTCGAAATCGCGATCAGTGATCGAAACGGGATGATTGACTTCCATCCAAGCAATGCAGATGGTGATGCGAAGGAATGGGACCTCTCCGGCTCGATACGCCGCCCGAAAAATCATCTTACCGAGTATGATTGGGTTCGGTTCGATCGCCCGTTCTCGGTAGAAACCCGACGGCTGGACGATTGGTGCAGCGAGGCCAATCTGAATACCGTCGATTTCATCTGGATGGATGTCCAAGGAGCGGAGGCCGATGTCATCGCCGGCGGCACGCAGACCGTGGGCAACACGCGCTTCATCTACACGGAATATAGCGACCGCGAGCTCTACGAAGGGCAGCTGTCCCTGCAGGCCATTCTCGACCTATTACCGTCATTCGAAGTGGCAGCCCATTATCCCCGCGACGTGGAAGGTGATGTACTGCTCAAGAATACGCGCTTCTAACGGCTGCCTATCCGGCGTCTCGTTGATTGCCGTAGGACTGGGCCACGGGGTCTATTATTGTGCGAGCCGGCAGGACCGACGACTTCGCGGTCAGCAGCCCGAGCTCTTTCAGATTCTTGAACCAACACGACCAGCCGGCGCTCAAAGCGTTTAATGTTCTGAACGGCTGCTGAATGCTCTGGCCCTCTGGGAAGCTGGTGCACTGCTTCGAACAAATGCCAAAGCAACTGCATCAGTTCTCTTAATTCCTTCAGATGCGCCAGTTTCGTCACGCGCTTAACGTTTCTATTGTTGTCTCAGTTAAAGCGAACTGACGCATTAGCGTTCGGCCAGATTGAGATCGCCCGTGAGACGGGGTGCATGGAGAGCGTGGTCCCTCATTGGATGAGCTTGTCGCATGGTCCTCTCGTTGGGGTTGCTCGTTGGCCTGCGACAAGATAGACGCCTCGCTGACGTAGTTGATGCGCAGCCCGCGCCTTGGCTTCCTTCTTCGGCTTCTTCAAACCCTGATGGGTCTGTATCTCTTCGTTACGTCGGTGGTGGCAAGCCTCATTCGAAGGTCATCTGCGTCATCGCGTGCGAATATGACTGCAGCAGCTCATGATCCCGCAGAACCATTCGGTCCGCCGGGCAGGGACGAATCCACCTATTGAGTGAAGACTTTGCAACGGCTGTGCCACACTAGCTCAATGCAAAAAAGATGCATGCTAGGATGCTAGCTCGCAATATCTGAGTTGTTGTAAATCCAACATGCCAGTCGGCACCGTGCCTGTCACTGTCTGGAACAACACTCATTTGGCTTAGCCTTGCGATCATGGCCCTCATCTCTCACTG
The DNA here is from genome assembly GCF_038967635.1 of Bradyrhizobium sp. B124. Taxonomy (NCBI): domain Bacteria; kingdom Pseudomonadati; phylum Pseudomonadota; class Alphaproteobacteria; order Hyphomicrobiales; family Nitrobacteraceae; genus Bradyrhizobium; species Bradyrhizobium sp. B124. The sequence continues at coordinate 8,129,393 of NZ_CP152413.1, forward strand.
GCCGCCCGCAAGCAATTTCGCTGGCACCACGTTACTGCCGGGTTGACGGGGCATATGCTTCGATGGCGCGCGCCTCCCACACGACGCGCTCCCGGCATGGTGACGAGCGGATGATCTCCTGAGTGTGCTCCTGCTTCTGAACGGGTGATTGCGATCGTATCGGGAGCCGGTGTCCGGCGCCAAGAAAGGCCAACTAACAGGCGCCCAGGCGGTCAATTGAGAGCCGCGGCGCGGACGAGCGCCGCTGATCAGGCGGCCTGCGCGACCACTTCAGCGAGATAGTCGTCCATCGCGGTTTGCGCGATGGCGGTGCCGGGATGACAGAAGTTCGCGCAAATTCCGTCCTGCTAGCGACTGACCCATAGGTGTATCTCGCAAGGATCAGAACGACGACCAATTAGGAATCTCGTCCGCCATTGCGGCCAGCAGTCCGGACCGGGCACGGTCCGGTTGTCCATATAGGATACCATGAAGCGGTCGCGCAGCGCGGCGCCGAGCAGCTCCATCGCCTTTGAAATGGTACCTGAGCTGTCGTCTTGGCGCGTTTGGATTCGAGCCGGGCAGCGCGCAGGATTTCCGGCAACGTATCGGCCACCCGGAAGCTGACC